>DASVQD010000042.1:0-13181 GCA_036389345.1 Allosphingosinicella sp.
AGACCTCCTCCGTCGCCCCAGCGAAGGCTGGGGCCCCGGGGGGCGAAGACCTCCTCCGTCGCCCCAGCGAAGGCTGGGGCCCCGGGGGGCGAAGACCTCCTCCGTCGCCCCAGCGAAGGCTGGGGCCCCGGGGGGCGAAGACCTCTGCGCCTTTCACCCGCTGGGGTCCCAGCCTTCGCTGGGACGACGGGTCGCGTTTGTAGTCCATCCAATTCTATGCTTTCCGTATGACGTGCGGATGGGTTTACATGCTTTGCAATAAACCGCACGGAGTGATTTATACCGGGGTCACGGCCGATCTCGCCCGCCGCGTCTGGCAGCATCGCAACGGCGAAGGCGGCACGTTCACCCGGAAACATCACTGCACTCGGCTGGTCTACGTCGAGGCCCACGACCGGATCGAGGACGCGATTGCCCGGGAAAAGGCGATCAAGGCGTGGCTCAGGCTCTGGAAGGTCCGCTTGATCCAGGAGCATAACCCGCACTGGGACGACCTATGGGAGCGCATCGTCTAGCCCGTCGCCCCAGCGAAGGCTGGGGCCCCGGCGGGTGATGACCTCGGCGCCCTTCACCCCCTGGGGTCCCAGCCTTCGCTGGGACGACGTGCCTCGAGTCAACGCCTTCTTAACCACCCGCGCCTAATCCGGACCTGCGCTTAAAGCGGCGGGGCCACGTGGACGATCTCATCAAGGATTTCATCGCCGAGACGCGCGAGATGCTCGAGGCGCTCTCCGGGGAGATCGTCGCCTGGGAAGCGGCGCCCGGCGATCGCGCCCGTCTCGACGAGATTTTCCGGTTCGTCCACACGGTCAAGGGCAATAGCGGCTTCTTCGATCTTCCGCGGATCCGGGCGCTCAGCCATTCCGCCGAGGACGCGCTCTCCGCCGTCCGCTGCGGGGCCCGTGCCGCCGACGAGCCGCTGGTCAGCGCGGTCCTCGCGGTCATCGACCGGCTCGCCGAGCTGGTCGAGGCGCTCGAGACTGGCGAGGCCGTCGCAAGCGAGGACGACAGCGCCCTGATCGAAGCCCTGTCCGCCGAAAAGACCGCTCCGGCCGTCGAAGCCGAGGCCGGCCCCGCCAGTCCCGCCGTCCGAACCTCGAGCCGGACGATCCGCCTTCCGGTGGAGCTTCTCGACCGGATGATGAGCGGAGTGTCCGACCTCGTCCTCGCCCGCAACGAGCTCGCCCGCCGGATCCGGGCCACCGGCGATACGGACATGATGGCCGCCTTCGACCGGGTCTCGGCGACGGTGGCCGACCTTCGCGACTCGATCACCCGCACCCGGATGCAGCGCATCGACAACCTGTTCGCGCCGCTGCCTCGAATGGTCCGCGACGTTTCCACCCGGACCGGAAAGCAAGTGGCGCTGGAAATCGACGGCGGCGACGTCGAGATCGACCGCGAGATGCTCGAGATGATCCGCGACCCGCTCACCCACATCGTCCGCAACGCGATCGACCACGGGATCGAGACGCCCGCGGTCCGGCGCCGGGCGGGCAAGCGGGAGACCGGCCGGCTGAGCGTCAGCGCCCGCCAGGCCGGCAACCAGATCCTTCTCGAAATCTCCGACGACGGCGCCGGGATCGACGGCGACAAGCTGGTCGACCGGGCCATCGCCGCCGGAGTCGTCACCGCCGAGCGGGCGGACCGGCTCGGCGAATCGGAAAAGCACGCTCTGGTCTTCGAGCCCGGCCTTTCGACCGCCGCCGCGGTCACCGACCTTTCCGGCCGGGGAGTGGGGATGGACGTCGTCCGAGCCAATGTCGAGAGGATCGGCGGAGTGGTCGAGATCGAGAGCCGGGCGGGGCAGGGGGTCACGATCACGCTCAAGGCGCCGCTCACCCTCACCATCATCCCGGCCCTTACCGTCGCCGCCGGCGGCCAGGTCTACGCCATCCCCCGCTCGGCGATCGAGGAGATCGTCCGGGTCAAGGGCGGCGCGGTCAGGGTCGAGAGGGTCGGCGGGGCGGCCTTCGCCACCGTCCGGGGCCGTCGGCTTCCGCTCGTCCATCTTCGCGAGTCGCTCGGCCGCGAGCCTTGCGAGGATCCCGACGCGCAGAGCCTGGTTCTCCTGAGGCCGGCGGGCGCCGATCTCTACGCGCTCGCGGTCGACGACATTCGCGACCATGAGGAGCTGGTGGTGAAGCCGGCCGCGCCCGCGGTGATGGCCGCCGGGCTCTATGCCGGAACGACCATCGGCGACGACGGCAGGCCGGTCCTGCTCCTCGATCCGCCCGGAATCGCGGCCCGGGCCGGGCTGGCCCTTCACCGACGCGGGACCGAGGCCGAGGCGCCGCCCGCACCGGCGGCCGCACAGGGGCCCTCGGCCCTCCTGTTCACCACCCTCGCCGGGAGGAAGCGGCTTGTGCCTGTCGCCGCGGTCCAGCGGATCGAGGACGTCAAGGCGGAAGCGGTCCAGCTGAGCGCCGGGCGGCTTCACGTCGCCCTGGGCGGAAGCCTTCTGCCGCTGGAGGGCTGCGGCTCGACCGTCCCCGACCGGCCGCTGCGGGTGCTCCGGCTCGGCGACGGCAATGCCGAGATCGCCTATGGACTGGCCGACGTGGTCGACATCCTGCCGCTTCCGCCCGGTCTCATCCCCGCGGCCGAGCCCGGCGAGGTGTGCGGAGTGGCCCTGGTCGGCGACGACCAGGCCGAATTGCTCGACCTCCACTGGCTTTTCGCACGCCAAAGCGCCCGTCCGCCCGCGGGCGCGGCGAGGCCGGTCTGCGTCATTCCGGCCGGCGATCCCTTCATGGACTCGATCCTTCGGCCGCTCGTCGAAAGCGCCGGCTACGCGGTCCTCGCCGAGGGCGAACCCGGAAGCGAGTCGGCCTCGGTCGTCATCGCCGGCGACTGCGCCGGGGCTCGGGCGCCCTCGGGAGCCCGAACGGTCCGGCTCCACGCCTCGACCGAGGGGCCGGAGGGAAGCGTTCACCGCTACGACCGCGAGGGCCTTCTCGCGGCGCTGGCCGGAGAAAGCGCCCCCAGGCGGAGGCGCCGCCGTGGCTGAGCTGCTTCTCATCGTCAGGCTCGCCGGAGAGCGGGTCGCGCTTCCGGCGGCGGACGTCGAATCCGTCGTCGAGATCGAGGCACTGACCCCGGCGCCGGGCGCCGCCGGCCATGTCGCCGGTCTTGCCGCCTTGCGAAGCCGGGTGCTCACGGTGATCGACTGCCTCGCCTCGCTCGATCCGTCGCTTCGGCTTCCGGCCGGGGCGCGCGAGGCGGTGATGGCGGTGGTCGACGGCCACCCTTACGCCTTGCTCGTCGAGGCCGTCGAGGACGTCGTCGAAGCGAGCGGCGAGCGCCAGCCGGCGACGGCGCTGGCCGGCGGGTGGCGCCGGATCGGACGGGCGACGATCGAGGCGGAGGGGGACCTGCTGCTTCTCGCCGACGTCGAGGCGCTGATCGCCGGACCGGTCCGGGAGGCGGCCTGAGCGAGCCTTGGATATACCCCTCTCCCGTCCTGAGGGGAGAGGAGCTTGAGAGGAAGTACGTCTTAAGCCGCCGGTTAACTTATTGCGGCTAGGGTCGGGCCGCGGGCAAGAGCGAGAGCCAAGCATGAAGAGCTGTCTAGTCGTCGACGATTCGAAGGTGATCCGGAAGGTCGCCCGCCACATATTGGAAACCCTCGATTTCTCGGTCGACGAGGCGGAGGACGGCCGCGAGGCGCTCGAGCGCTGCGAGGCCCGGATGCCCGACGTCGTCCTTCTCGACTGGAACATGCCGGTGATGGGCGGGATGGAGTTCCTCAGGACCCTTCGCCAAACCAGGTTCGAGACCCAGCCCAAGGTGGTCTTCTGCACGACCGAGAACGACGCCGCCCATATCCGGGCCGCGATCGACGCCGGAGCGGACGAATATGTGATGAAGCCGTTCGATCGCGAGACGCTCGAGAGCAAGCTGCAGATCGTCGGAGTCGCGTGACCCGGTCCGCCGCCCGGGCGGCGGGGGCGCCGGCCCCGGCCGGGCCCGCCCTCAGACTCATGATCGTCGACGATTCGCAGGTGGCGAGAGCCGTGCTTTCAAGGATGCTCGGAGCCTTCGGCGATTTCGAGATCGTCGCCACCGCGGGAGACGCTGCCGAGGCGCTCCGGCTGCTTCCCTCGATCCGGGTGGACATCGTCCTTCTCGACGTCGAGATGCCCGGGACCAGCGGCCTCGAGGCGCTTCCCGAGATCGTCAGGCAGGGCCGCGGCGCCCGGGTCCTCATCGTCTCGTCCTTCTGCGACGGGGATTCGGATGCGGCCGTGAAGGCACTCGCCCCGGGCGCCGCCGAAACCCTCTCGAAGCCGGGCGCCGAAGCGTTCAGCGGCCGCTTCTCGGAGGTGCTGGCCGACCGGCTGCGCCGGATGGGCCGCCGCGAAGGCGGGGCGCCGGCCGCCGCGCCCGAGCCCCGGGCCGCCAGGCTCGGCTGCCTCGCTCTGGGGGCCTCGACCGGCGGGCTCCACGCGGTCACCGCCCTTCTGGGCGCCCTGCCGGCGAGGATCGGCGCTCCGATCCTGATCACCCAGCATCTTCCTTCCGCCTTCCTGCCCTTCTTCGCGCGCCAGGTCGAAACCGCCTCGGGCCGGACCGCCCGGATCGCCGAGGACGGGCTCGAGCTCAGGCCCGAGGAAATCGTCCTCGCCCCCGGCGACGCCCATATCCGGCTCGATCAGAAAGCGGGGAGGGTGATTGTGCGGCTTGACCGGAGCGCCGCTCCCAGCGGCTGCGTCCCGTCGGTCGACGTCATGCTCTCCTCGGTCGCCGCGGCCTACGGGCCCTCGGCGGTCGGGATCGTGCTGAGCGGAATGGGCCGCGACGGACTTGCCGGAAGCCGCGAGCTGGTCGAGTGCGGCGGAGCGATGATGGCCCAGGACCGGCAGAGCTGCGCCGTCTGGGGGATGCCCAAGGCCGTGGCCGAAGCCGGCCTCGCCTGCGTCGTCCTTCCGCCGGCGGAGCTCGCGGCCGCCGTCGCCGCCCGGGCCGAGGCGGCTTCGTGCAGGTGAGCGACTCGTCGAGCCGGATTCTCGCAGGTCTGCTCGAGGCGCGCACCGGCCAGCAGCTGACGATGAGCCGGCGCTGGCGGATCGAGACCGCTCTCCAGCCCCTGATGCGCGAGCGCGGCATAACCTGTCTCGACGGACTCGTCGCCGCCCTGGTCGCACGGTCCGACGAGCGCCTCGCCGACTCGGTGGTCGAGGCGCTTCTCAACAACGAGACCTTCTTCCGCGACCGCTTATGCTTCGAGACCCTGCTCGGGCCGGGGCTCCGCCGGCTCGAGGCCCTTCGCCGCGGCGACCGAAGGCTCTCCATCTGGTGCGCCGGCTGCTCGACCGGGCAGGAAGCCTATTCGATCGCGATGCATTTCGCCGAGAACAAGGCGCGCTGGAGCGGCTGGACGATCGACATCGTCGGGACCGACGTCTCGCGCTCGGCCGTCGAGCAGGCGAAAAGCGGCGTCTATTCGCAGTTCGAAGTCCAGCGCGGATTGCCCGTACTTCAGATGATGCGCTGGTTCGAGGAGCTTCCGGGCGGCGCCTGGCGGATTTCGGCGGACCTCAGGCGCTCGGTCCGGTTCGAGGTCGGGAGCCTGGTCGCTCCGGCCGCTCCGGCCGCGCCCACCGAGCGGTTCGACATCGTCCTGTGCCGCAACGTCCTCCTCTATTTCTCGGCCGAGATGCGCCGGACCGCCTTCCAGCGCCTCGCCTGCGCCTCCGCGGAGGACGCAGTCCTGATGCTCGGCGCCGGCGAGACGGTGATCGGCCAGACCGACGCCTTCATCTCCGATCCCGGGTGCCGGGGCCTCTACCTCCGGGTCCCGGCAAAGCCGGAGCGCCGCCGGGCGTAACCCGTCATCCCGGCGAAAGCCGGGACCTCAGGACAAGAAGTCTCGGCGGGTCTACCCGAGGTCCCGGCTTCCGCCGGGATGACGGGGGAGTCTTGACGCCGCCCCGTTTTTAGCGGCGGAAGGCGCGATGGACGGGTTTATCGACGCCCCCTCGCCGAACTTCAACGAGCGGGCTCTGCCCGTCTCGATGCTCGTCCTCCATTATACCGGGATGGAGAATTCGGCCTCGGCCATCGCCCGCCTGAAGGATCCCGAGGCGAAGGTCTCCTGCCATTACCTGGTCGACGAGGACGGAAGCGTGCTCCGGATGGTCGCCGAGGAGAAGCGCGCCTGGCACGCCGGGCGGGCCTTCTGGCGCGGCGCGGTCGACATCAATTCGGCGAGCATCGGAATCGAGATCGTCAATCCGGGCCACGACTTCGGCTACCGGCCCTTTCCCGAGCCCCAGATGGAGGCTCTGATCCTGCTCGTCGCCGACATCGTCTCCCGCTACCGGATCCGGCCTCCCTACGTCGTCGGCCATTCCGATATCGCACCGGCCCGAAAGCGCGATCCGGGCGAGCTTTTCGACTGGGGCCGGCTCGCCCGGCTCGGCCTGGCGATGCCGCGCCCGGCCGAAAAGCTGATCGATCCGCTCTGGACCGACGGCGGCTTCCTCCTCGCACTCGAACGCTACGGCTACGACGTCCACAAGCCCAAGGCCGCCGTCGCCGCCTTCCAGCGCCGCTTCCGCCCGGAGCTGATCGACGGCGAGATCGACGGCGAGACGCGGGCGATCCTGCTCGCTTTGCTCTTGGATAGCCGGAGCGCACCGCCTAAGTAGCCCCGGGTCAGAGGATCGGGCGGCCGCCCGCCTTCGCTAAAGCTAGGCGGGCAAGCTCGAAAGGGTTTACCAGCCGAAGCCTTGGCGAAGGCTGGAGGAAAGTCCGGGCTCCACGGAACGACGGTGCCGGATAACGTCCGGCGGGGGAAACCTCAGGGAAAGTGCCACAGAAAGCAGGTCGCGCCGGGCTTCGGCCCAAATCTTCGGAGGCGTGACAGTGAAAGGGTGGGGTAAGAGCCCACCGCGGCCCCGGCAACGGCGGCCGGCACGGCAAACCCCACCGGGAGCAAGACCGAATAGGGACCGCCGGGCTCGTTCCGCCCAATGCGGTCCGGGTTGGTTGCTTGAGGGGCGGAGCGATCCGTCTCCCAGATGAATGGTCGCCCATCCGCCGAAGCCTTTGGCGTAGGTGGAGGACAGAACCCGGCTTACAGATCCTCTGGCACTTTTTCCCGGAGCGTGGATTAGAAGGCGACGATGGCAAGGCATACGCGTTCCAACGACTGGGGATTTCCGCGCTGGCGCGCTTATGGGGCCGAGCGCGAGGCGGTGCGGGTCCGACTGTGCGACCGCGAGGGTTGCAGCGAGCCGGGCGACCGTCCGGCGCCCAAGTCGCCGAACAGCCCGGACCGCTGGTATTTCTGCGAGGCGCACGCCGCCGAGTACAATCGCAACTGGAATTATTTCGAAGGGCTGACCGCCGAGGACTCCGCCGCCCGCGAGGCCGACGAGCGGCGCGGCGCCGAGGGCTACAGGCAGGCCAATCATTATGGCTGGGGCGGTCCCGGCGACGGAAGCCGGAGCCGCGACGAGATGCGGGCCCTGGAAACGCTCGAGGTCGAGGCCGACGCGCCCTTCGAATCGATCAAGGCCGCCTGGCGCCGGCTCGCCAAGGCCAATCACCCCGATGCGGCCCCCGGCGATTCCGAAGCGGCCAAGCGCTTCCAGGCCGTGCAGGCCGCCTACGAGGTGCTGAGGAAGTCGGAGGAAAGGCGAAGCGCGTGAGCCGTCATCCCGGCGAAAGCCGGGACCTCGGGGAGACCCGCCGAGACTATTCGACCCGAGGTCCCGGCTTTCGCCGGGATGACGATGTGTACGGAGTAACAGCCATGCTCTTCCGCGGCTTCACCCTCGCCACCTTCGCCCTCCTCGCGGCCTGCGGCAGTGAAGGAGAAGCGACCGCCCTGCCCGCCGCCGCTTCCAACCCCGAGTCCTGGACGATCGGCCCCTTCGTTCGCGGCCGAAATTACTCCAAGGGCATGCCGCTCCACCCCACCGCGCGCCGCGGCGGCGGCTGGCATCTCGACCTTCCGGCGGCGCCGGGAAGCGTCCATGCCGTCACCTTCCGCCACGGCCCGCTCGCCGGCAAGCGCCGGATCGTCATGCGCTACCGCGTCGAGGCCGCCCGCGGAACCCGGATCCTCGCCGCGAGCGACGGCCGATCGCCGTCGATGATCACCCTCTATTTCCAGCGCCGCGGGGACAATTGGAGCGGCCGCGGCCGATTCGAGACCTATCGCTGGTACGCCACCTTCGCCACCCAGTCGCCGCTGGCCCCGGGCAATCACGTCATCGTCGCCCCGCTCGACGGCCCCTGGACCGCGATCGAGACCAGCAAGGCCGTCACCAGCCCCGGCGCCTTCCGGGCGGCCCTCGCCGATTCCGACCAGGTCGGCTTCGTCCTCGGCGGCGGCGACGGCTTCGGCCACGGCATCTTCGCCACCGGCCCGGCGCGGCTGGTCGTCACCGACTTCCGGGTGGAATAAGCCGTCATCCCGGCGAAAGCCGGGACCTCGGGGAGACCCGCCGAGACTTCTTGTCGAGCGTAATTGGTGCCAGGCACCAATTCCTAAGTCATTGGATTCACTGGGTCCGTGAATCCAGCTGTCGGGCGCCGGACTTTCTGCGAGAAGGAGGCGCTCAGGCGCAGCGCAGAATCGAGGGGAAAAGGCGAATGGCAGTGAATGTGTTTCTGAAGTTCGAGGACCCGGCAATCCTCGGCGAATCCACCGATGCGGGGCATCGCAACCAAATCCAGGTGCTGTCGTGGAGCCACAGCTTCAACCAGCCGACCAGGGCGACCCGAAGCAGCGCCGGCGGAGGCACGGTCGAGCAGGCGAACCACAGCGATTTCACCTTCTCCAAATATCTCGACACGGCCACCGACGACCTGATGAAACATTGCTGGAACGGCAAGAAGATCGGCAAGGCGACCCTGAGCTGCTACCGCTCCGACGGCGGCGGCGAATCCGTCCTCTATCTCGAGGTCGTGATGGAGGACATCATCGTCAGCAACATCAGCATCGGCGGCGGGCCGGGCGATCTTCCGACCGAGAACGTCTCGCTGGCCTATGGCAAGGTCACCTACACCTATAAGTCGCAGAAGCCGGACGCCGGGGACGCGGGCGGCGTACAGCCGGTTTCACACGATATTATCAATCAGATCGTCAGCTGATCCATATGCGTCATCCCGGCGAAAGCCGGGACCTCGGGCCTGAGCCGTCATCCCGGCGAAAGCCGGGATCCCAGGACGAGAAGTCTCGGCGGGTCTCCCCGAGGTCCCGGCTTTCGCCGGGATGACGTTCAGTCCGTGAACATGAACGTCCCCGTCACGTGCGCGACCGGATCCTCCGAATCGCCGTCATGCGCAATTCCGCGGACGAAGCCGACGCTCCGGGTCGTCCCGTAGCATTCGCCTCGGCCGACGATGCGCTTGCCCGGCGCGGCCGGGCGGAGATAGTCGACCCGCATGTCGAGCGTCGCCTGGGGCCTGAACCGGCCGAGCTTGACCCAGATCGCCATGCTGGTCGCCATGTCCATCAGGCTGACGATCGGCCCGGAGGCGAGGACTCCGGTCTCCGGAACTCCGACCAGCTTTTCCTGCCAGTCGAGGCCGAGCTCGACCCAGTCCGCGCCGTGGCCGACGTAGAGGATTCCAAGCGCCCCGCCATGGCCGACCTTGCGCGCGAATTCGGTGAACAGCTCCGGATCGAAGCCGCCGTCGGTGGCGAACCGGCTCATCGCGACAGTCGGGCCGCGGTTTCACGGACGAGGGCGATCATGTTGGGAATGCCCTGGGTCCGGTTCGAGCTGAGCTGGCTCTTGAGATCGAAGGGCGCAAGCGCCGCCTCGACGTCGGTCGCGACGATCTCCTCGGGAGTCCGGTCCTGAACCGCGAGTAGGACGAGGGCGACGATGCCCTTCGTGATCGCGGCGTTGCTGTCGGCCAGCAAGTGGAGCCGCCCGTCGGCTTGAGGGACGGGATAGACCCACACCGAGGCGGAGCAGCCCCGAACCAGCGTGGCGTCCGTCTTCAGCGCGTCGGGCATCGGCTCGAGCGCCCGGCCGAGGTCGATCAGGAGCCGGTAGCGGTCGTCCGCCTCGAGCAGCTCGTAATCGGCCTGGACGTCGGCGAGGGAAGGGGAGGGCATGAGGGGCCGCTATCAGAGGCGGGGCGCGCGGCAAAGCCGTAGTCGATGCCTGCCGTCCGCCTCTTACCGTTCGGGCTGAGCCTGTCGAAGCCCTACATTCTTCTGCAACGGGATGAAGGAAAGGGCTTCGACAAGCTCAGCCCGACCGGTTCGAGCGCATCGACTGGAAAGCTAAGTATCCGTTCCACTCGCGATCGCCTCCAGCCGGCGCACCCGTGCGCGCAGCTCGATAAGCTCCGGCCGAGCTTGCGGGCGCCGGCCGCCGCCCTTGCCGAGCTCGGTCCGCCTCAGCTCCAGCCAGCCGTACCAGCCCTTGAGCAGCGTCCAGCTCGCAAGTCCGACGCCGACCAGCCCGGAAACGGTGAGTGCGGCGAGGCTTGCGGGGTCGGTCATCTTCCTCTCTCCCTACCGGTCGCGGAGCTTCTCGATTTCGCGGTCCAGGCTGTTCTCCTTCTCCACCGTGATCCGCTCGAGAACGGCGATCCGCTCGTGAAGGGCCCGGACCTCGGCCTTGAGCCGGGCATTCTCGTCGGCGGCGTGCGGCGCCTCTCCGACCCGGTCGCGGCGATGCCGGCCTCCGCCCATCCGGGCCTTGAAGACGCTTGCGATCATCACGATCGCCACGATCATGACGATCATCTCGAACTGGTTCATCAGACGTCCTCCTCGAGCCCTGCGGGCCTCAGCCGGGCGGTGCGTTGGTCGCGAAGCTGTTCGATCTCCTCGGCCACTCCGAGGCCCTTGGAGGTGGCGATCCGCTCCAGGACCCGAACCCGCTCCTCGAGCCGCTCGGTCTGAGCCGCGTAGCGCTCGGCGCGCTCCACCGCGGTCCGGCTCAGCGCCTGCATCTGCTTCTCCTTGACGTCCAGCCAGCGCTTGACCACGCCCGCGAAGATCGCCGCCAGCGGGATCAATACCCAGATCCAGGTCGCTATCACTTCCTCATCCCTTCGATTTCGAGAGCGTTCAATTCCGTGGCAGCCGCAGGGCTTCGATCTCCTGGGTAAGCCGATGGCCGTCGTCGGTGACGATCCGCTCGACCGTCGCCAGCCGGTCCTTGACCGAGCCGAGCTCGGCCCGGAGCTGGGCGTTTTCCGACGAAATGAGCTTGATCCGCTCCAGGGCCTCGTCGCCGGCCTTGGGATAGACGGCCTGGCCCCACGCCCCGTCCAGGGGATAGCCATGCTTGATCCTCAGCCAGGTGGTCAGGATCCAGCCGCCGATCGCCAGCACCCCGAGGATGACGAAGACCGGTGCCATCTGCGCGAAAAAATGATTGTCCATTTCAAACCCCTGTCGCTCGGTTCTTAGCGGAGCCGCTCGATTTCGCGGGCGGTCCGCTCGGCGGGATCGGTCGCGATCCGCTCAAGCACGGAAAGCCGCTCCTCGAGCCGGCCGATCTTGCTCCTCAGTCCGGCGTTCTCGCTGCACAGCAGCTCGATCTCGCGGGCCGCCTCCGGCCTCTGGGCCGCGGCGGCGCTGAGCTCCGCCAGCCGGTGGCGGCCCCGCATCCAGCTCAGCACCAGTACCGCCGTCGCGACCAGTGCGGTCATGATGATGATGAAGATTGGAAGAATATCCCCGCTCATAATCCATCCTTTCTTATCGTGCCGCTTAGCGCAGCTGGTCGATCTCGCGGGCGAGACGGCTGTTGGAGCTGGTCACGTAGGTCTCGACCTCGGCAAGGCGGCGGTCGATCTCGCGGAAGCGGGAGCGGACGTCCCGGACCGTCCGGGCCGGCGAGGCCCGGACGCCCTGCCAGAATTTGGTCTGCTCGGCGGTCTCGTTGACCATCGCCTGCGGCTTCACCGGAGCAAGCCAGGCGGCGGCCAGATAGGCGATGATCGTCCAGGGGCCGCCGCCGACCATGGTCAGGATGACCAGGCCGATCCGAACGACCAGCACGTCGATCCCGGTATAGTCGGCGATGCCCGCGCAGACGCCCTTGAACTTGCGGTTCTGCTTGTCGAGATAGAATTTAGTGTGGGTGGCGCTCATTGTCCGATCCTCTGGCGAACGGGGGCGGCGGCGAGCCGGTCCTCGATCCCGGTTGCGGCCGGGTCGCAGGCGATGGCCCTCCAGTTCGGGTTCTCGGCCGTCATGATCCGCTCGATCGAGCACATGCGGTCGTCGAGCCGGCGGGCGAGGTCGTAAAGCTCTTCCATCAGCTTCTCGTCCTCGTTGGTCAGCGTCGCCGCCGTCTTCCACCGCGTGATGTAGTGGAAGATCAGCCACGGCAGGCCGATCAGGACACTGACGATGGCGACGATTCCGACCAGATAGCCCATGAAGTCTTCCATCGGCTCAGCCTTCCTTCTTGCTCAAGCGGGCCTTGAGCGCTTCGAGCTCGGCATCCACTTTCTCGGAATTGCGCAATTCGGCGATCTCCTCGTCGAGGGTCTTGGGGGCGCCGAGCGCAAGGGCGTCGGCCCGGCCCTCGGCGTCGTCGGCCCGGCGCTCGAGGACGTCGAAGCGCGAGAAGGCCTCGTCGACCTTGGGGCCGGCATACATTTCGCGGAGCCGGGCGCGCTGGTTGGCGCTTTCGAGCCGACTCTGGATCGCGTTCTGGCGGGTGCGGGCCTCGCGAAGCTTGCCCTGGAGCTTGGCGATGTCGGCCTCCGAGGCCCGGAGCGCGTCGTCGAGCACCTCAATCTCGGTCCTCAGGCTGTCGGCCATGTCGCCGGCCTTCTGCTTCTCGACCAGGGCGGCCTTGGCGAGGTCCTCGCGGTCCTTGCTGAGCGCGAGCTCCGCCTTTTCGGTCCAGCTTTCCTGGAGCTTGTCGAGGCGTGCGATCTGGCGGCGCATTTCCTTCTGGTCGGCGATCGTCCGCGCGGCAGAGGCGCGAACCTCCACCAGCGTGTCCTCCATCTCCGCGATCATCAGGCGGATCATCTTGGCGGGGTCTTCCGCCTTGTCGATCAGGTCGGCGAAGTTGGCGGCGACGATGTCGCGGGTGCGGGAGAAGATGCTCATCGGCAGGAACTCCATGAAACCGGAGGCGGGCCTCGACCGGTACTGGCCGCGGAGCGCTTCGGGGCGGCGGGGGCCGCCGGGCCGGGGCGGCATCCGCACCAGCTTGTCGGCGGGCACGTGGATC
>DASVQD010000043.1:0-75495 GCA_036389345.1 Allosphingosinicella sp.
ATTCGCCGTGGATCCGCTCGGGGCCGTCGGCCCGGGCGACCCGATAGGCTCGGCCGCGCCAGGTGAACCGGCGGGGCGGAAGATCGGGGAGCAAGGCGACGACGTTCTCGACCCGCTCGGGCGGCGAGAGCAGGCGAACGGGCCGCGGCCATTTCGGCCAGGGCAAAGCCGAGTCGAGCGGTCCGGTCCGGGCGACGCTCCGCTCGGGAACGTCGCTCTCCACGGCGGTGGCCCGGTAGAGCCGGCTCGGGCCGAGCCGGCCGGCGAGGCGGTCGACGAGCATCGCGAGGTCGATTTCCTCCCCGTCATTGCGAGCGGAGCGAAGCAATCCAGCAGCGCCGGCGTCCGAGGCTGGATTGCTTCGCTGCGCTCGCAATGACGGTTGCTCTGCAGAGAGCGGCTCGACCCGGCCGGCGACGAGGCGCATCGAATCGAGGCCGAAGCCGGGCTCGATCCGATCGATCTTCATTCCGAGCAGCCGAAGCAGGTGGGCACCGTCGCGGGTCGCACGGGCGGTGCCGATGGCGATCCGCTCGACCCGGCCGTCGACCCGGTCGCAGAGCAGTTCCAGAGTCCGGGCCGCCAGCCCCTGCTTCTGAAGGGTCGCGATCAGGCTGGACATCAGGTGGCCGAGCGCCTCGGCGATGGCCTCGGCGGTGGCGATCGGCTCGGCGAAGCGGAGGATCGCGCAGGGCGCTTCTTCCGGAACCACCGGCTCGATCGGCTCGCCAGCCCGGCCGAGCGCCTGGTCGAGGCGGGCGAGCAGGGTCTTGCCGAAGCGGCGCTGGAGCGGTCCGCGCGGCAGCGGGAGGAGGTCGCCGATCGACTCGAGGCCGAGCCGCCGGGCGGCGGCGAGGACCGGTTCCTCCACCCGGAGCGCGGCGAGCGGGAGCGGGGCGAGGGCCTCGGGCTCTCCGCCCGCCGGGCAGATCGTTCCCGGGCCGAAGCGGGCGAGGGCGAAAGCGGCGCCCGGAGTTCCGGCGACTGCGATCCGGGCGGCGAAGCCGGCGCGGGCGCAGAAGCGGACGATGCGGCGGCACATCTTGTCCTCGCCGCCGAACAGGTGGGCGACTCCGGTCAAATCGAGGAACAGCCCGTCGGGGGCCGACACGGCGGCGCGCGGAGTCCAGCGGCGGGCGGCGAAGAGGGCGAGGCGGTTGAGGACGTCCGAGTCCGCTTCGGGGTCGTCGTCGCGTATGTCGAGGCCGGGGACTAGGGCGCGGGCCTGGGAGACCGCCATCCCGGGGTGGAGACCGAGCGTGCGCGCCTCCGGCGAGGCGGCTGCGACGAGCAGGCGGTTGCCCACGCGGCGGGAGAGGAGGAGGGGCTTCTCGTCCTCCCCGTGAAGCGGAGCTTCATGGGGAGGGGGACCGCCGAAGGCGGTGGAGGGGCTTTCCGAGCCAGTTTGCCCCTCCACCACACTTCGTGTGGTCCCCCTCCCCATCCGCTGCGCGGACGGGGAGGACGAGGTGTTCGCTTGGGCCCACCGAGCCCCGGGGCGCCAGTGGGCGGTGTTCGGGCAGGAGCAGGGTTCGCGCACCCCGTCCTCCCTGCCGGCGAAGCCGGTGGGGAGGGGGACCGCACGAAGTGCGGTGGAGGGGCCTTCCGAGGCAGACCGCCCCTCCACCACCCTTCGGGTGGTCCCCCTCCCCATCGCCTGCGGCGACAGGGAGGACGAACTAGGCCGCCGCCCTTCGCTCGCTTTCACTCGGTCGGTGCTCAGGAACGGAAGGTAGAGCGAGGCGACCCTCGGCATCGGGGCTCTCCAGGATGAGTTCGAACGGCGCTCCGCCGCGCTGGCGGGCGAGGGTGACGCGCCAGCGGGGGCGGCCGATCCCGGGCACTGCAAGCGGCGAGGACGGGGCGCAGGCGAGGCGCCAGCGCGTGACCGCGGCGGACGGGACCCCGAGCGGATCCTCGCCGTTTCCGCGCCAGCGGCGGAGCATGAGTGCGAGAGTCCCGCCCTCCTCGGCGGCGAGCTGGAGCCGACGGGTGGCGGGCATCGCGGCCCGGCCGACTTCGCCGACCACCGCGGCGAGGCCGCCGTGGCGAAGCCCTTCCTCCATCACCGCGAGAACGTCCTCGTCCCGACGGCACTCGGCGTAGAGCACCCGGTCGGGGGGGAGGCCGGCGCCGGCGAGGCCCGGAGCGAACAGGTCGCGGCTGCCGAGCGCCCACAGGACGATCCCCGGGCGGCGGGCGGCGATCGAGGCGAGGAAGAGGGTCGCCGCGGCCTGGTCGGAAGGGCCGGGACGTGTCCCCGCCGCCTCGTTCAGCGAAGCGGCCGGAAGGCCGCCGCCGGCGAGCCGGGAATCGATGGAGTCCACTTCGAAGGGAAGATATTCGCGCTGCTCAGGCCCCGTGGATTCGAGCGCCCTCACTTCCGCGCGCAAGGCGGCCAGGCGTTCGACTCGGGCGGGACTCGACGGCATTTCGACTCGACTCTTGTGTTCGCGTAATGTTCCCACCCGGTTCAGCGAGAGTCAAGCTGGGGGGAGGGAGAGCATCCTTGTCCTCCCCGTGCGCGCAGCGCATGGGGAGGGGGACCGCGCGAAGCGCGGTGGAGGGCTTTCCGAAGCCGTGAGCCCCTCCACCATGCTTCGCATGGTCCCCCTCCCCACGCCTTCGGCGCGGGGAGGACGAGGCCGGCTCTCCCGCACTGGAATCCCATGCTCCTCCTTCGACGCTGTCTCCTCGCTTTCCTGATCCTCGTCGCCGCCCCCGCCTGGGCGGCGGGGGATTCGACCTGGTTCTACCGCAACAGCGACATCCCGCCCGATCCGGCCTGGACGTTCGGGACGCTTCCCAACGGACTTCGCTACGCGGTCCGGCGCAACGCGGTGCCCGAAGGACAGGTCTCGGTGCGCCTCAGGATCGACGCCGGTTCGCTCCACGAGGAGGAGAAGGAGCGCGGCTGGGCCCATTTCATCGAGCATATGGCGTTCCGCGGAACGAAGAATTTCGGCGACGGCGAGGTTCGCGAGACCTGGCAGCGGCTCGGCGCGAGCTTTGGAAGCGACACCAACGCCTCGACCGAGCCGACCCAGACCGTCTACATGCTCGACCTTCCCCACGCCGACCGGGCCTCGCTCGACACCAGCCTCACGATTCTCGCCGACATGGCCGACACCGCTTCGTTCGACCCGAAGATCGTCGACGCCGAGCGCGGAGTCGTGCTGTCCGAATATGGCCGGCGCACCGAGCTCAGCGTGAAGCTGAGGGACATGATGTTCCCGCTCTTCTTCGCCGGCCTCAAATATGCCGAGCGCGACACGATCGGGACCGAGGCGACCCTGAAGGCCGCCGACTCGGCCGGCCTCAAGGCCTTTTACGAGCGCTGGTACCGGCCCGACCGGGCGACCCTGGTGATGGTCGGAGACGCCGATCCGAAGCTGATGGAAGAGCTGATCGCCACGCGCTTCGGCGGCTGGAAGCCTTCGGGCCCGGCCCCGCGCGAACCCGATTACGGGAAGCTCGCCGACGTGCCGGAGCGGACCGCCGCGATCGCCTATCCGGGCTCTCCCCATTTCGCCACGCTGAGCTGGATCCGGCCCTACCGGGCGGAGCCGCCCACCAAGGCGCGCGAGCGGCGCGAGCTTGCCGAGGTGCTGGCCCGACGGATCCTCAACCGGCGGCTCGAAGCCAAGGCGCGCGGCGACTCCGCCTTCCTCAACGCCCAGGTCCAGGAGGAGAACAGCGTCAACGTCGCCGATTACACCCAGATGTCGGTGATGGCGAAGGAGGGACGCTGGCAGGAGGCTCTGAAGGAGGCCTATGCAATCCTCGCCGACGCCCTCGAGACTCCTCCGAGCCGGAGCGAGATCGACCGCGAGCTGGAGAATATCCGGACCGCCGGCCGGGCCGCGGTCCAGGGCGACCCGACCCTGCGCTCGCAGTCCCGGGCAGGACGGCTGATCTCGGCGATCGACGGAAACAGCGTCATCTCGACCGCCCAGGTCCAGCTCGCTCTGTTCGAGGAGCTCGCGCCGGAGATGACTCCGAAGGCGGTGGAGGCCGCGCTCAAGGACCTGTTCACCGGCTCGGGGCCGAGGCTTGCGATGCTTTCGCCGGCGCCGCTCACCGGCCTTCCGCAGGCGCTCGCCGCCGCCGAGGCCGCCGCACCCGCCGCCCGGCAGGCCGAGAGGCGGGTGAGCCTCGACGAACTGCCGCCGCTCGGCCCGCCCGGACGCGAGGTCTCGCGCGAGCGGATCGCGGACATGGACTCCACCATCGTCCGGTTCGCCAACGGCTCGAGCCTGGTCTTCAAGCAGACCGGCTTCGACAAGGGCAGCGTCAACGTCTCGCTTCGATTCGGCCGCGGCATCGCTGCGCTTCCGGCCGACCGAAAGTCGCCGGCGTGGATGGCGCCTTTGCTCGGTTCGACCGGAGTCGGGCCCTTCGACCTGGACGGGCTCGAGCGGCTGCTCACCGGCCGCCGGATGTCGATGAGCTTCGACATGGACGACGAGGCGCTCGTCCTTCGAGGCTCGACCCGGGCCGAGGAGCTCGGCGACCAGCTTCGACTGCTCGCGACCAAGATCGTCGCTCCCCATTTCGACCCGGCGCTGTTCCAGCGCTCCAAGATCTCGGCGCTGGAGAGCTACGATCTGGCTTTCTCCTCCGCCGCCGCCCGGATGGGCCGCGAGTTCGGAGCGGTCGCCCGAGGCAACGATCCGCGCTGGCAGGCCTTCGACAAGGCCGAGATCGAAAGGCTTCGGCCCGAGGATTTCGAGGCTTTCATGAAGCCCCTGCTTGCCCGGGGGCCGATCGAGGCGGTGATCGTCGGCGACGTCGACATAGAGACCGCGGTCGCCGCGATGCTCAAGACGGTGGCCGCCCTGCCCCGCCGGGCCGAGGTCCGGCCGCCCGCCGCCTCGCTCGCGGTCCGGCCGCCCCGCGCTTCGGCCGAGCCCATCCGCTTCACCCATCAGGGCGACCGGAACCAGGCCTATGCGGCGCTCGGCTGGACCACCTTCGGAGGAACCGAGGGACGGCGCGAGCGGCGGGCGCTGGGCCTCGCCGCCAATCTCGCCCAGGCTCGGCTGATGGAGCGGCTTCGCGACTCGGAAGGGGCGAGCTATTCGCCCTCGGCGACCGTCCAGACCAGCTTCCAGTTCAAGGACTGGGGCTTTTTCTTCGCCGGCTCCGAGATTCGTCCCGAGCGGACCGACCTGTTCTTCCGGCTCGCCCGGGAGATCGTCGCCGACCTCGCGGCCAAGCCGGCCGCCGCCGACGAATGGCAGCGCGCGATCAATCCGGTGGTCACGGGGATAGAGCGGCGGCTGAAGACCAACGCTTATTGGGCCGGCGCGCTCGAGGACTGGTCGAGGGATCCCTATCTGATCGAGCATGCCCGGACCTATCTCGCCGACTACAAGTCGCTGACCCCCGAGGACGTGCGCCTGGCGATGGCGAAATATGTCGCCGACGAGGGCGACTGGTCGATCGTGGTTTTGCCCGCTAAACCGGCCGACGGTGTCAAGTAGAGCCTCTCCCGATCATGTTCCCCGGCCCTCCGACGCCGCCTGCGGGGGCGCTCAGGGTAAAGTCCGGCGAAGCCGAAGGCCGGGGCCCCGCTTCACGGCCGGCGCGGCTGGATCCCGGCGTTCGCCGGGAAACAGACCATGAGCACCAACGCGGTCCAGGCGAATACGGGCGGCCCTAGGCGGGCGGCAGGCGGCGGCTGGAAGCCTTTCCGGCTCCAGCAGGAGCCTTTCTTCGAGGACAAGAACCGCGCCTTCTGGATCCTCCAGTCGGCGGGGTGGGCGGGCTATTTCTTCCTCCGCACCCTTTCGGGGATCGCCAACAATTTCGGCTTCAGCCTAGTCATCCACATCACGCTTCTGACCGCGACCGGCTATTCGATCACTTTGCTGATGGCCTCGGCCTACCGCCGGCTGATCAAGATGCGCCCGATCATCACCTGGGTGAGCACGATCGTCATCGTCCTGGTCGCCTCGGCCGCCTTCTCGGCGATCGAGACCTGGAGCCACGCCACCTTCGTACGGCCCGGGATCACGCCGGAAGGGCTTCAGTTCCTGGGTTCGATCGTCCTCACCCTGACCCTGCTCGTCGCCTGGTCGGCGCTCTATTACAGCATCAATTACTACCTGCTGCTCGAGGAACAGAGCGACCGGCTGCTTCGGCTCGAACATCAGGCGAGCTCGGCGCAGCTCGCGATGCTCCGCTACCAGCTCAATCCGCATTTTCTGTTCAACACCCTGAACTCCATCTCGACGCTGGTGCTTCTCAAGCAGACCGACCGGGCGAACGCGATGCTCTCGCGCCTGTCGTCCTTCCTCCGCTACACCCTGGTCAACGACCTGACCGGCTCGGTGACCGTCGCCCAGGAGGTGGAGACCCTGAAGCTCTACCTCGAGATCGAGAAGATGCGGTTCGAGGACCGCCTCCGCCCCCGGTTCGACATCGATCCGTCGGTGGCCCGGGCCCGGCTTCCCTCGCTCCTGCTCCAGCCCCTGGTCGAGAATGCGATCAAATATGCAGTGACGCCGCAGGAGGAAGGCGCCGACATCGAGGTCTCCGCGCGCCTCAACATCGACCGGGTCATGCTGACGGTGCGCGACACCGGCCCGGGCGCCGAGGACCATTGGGTGAAGGCCCAGCAATCGACGGGGGTCGGACTGGCGAACATTCGAGACCGTCTGGCGCAAGCCTATGGCGCCGACCATCGTTTCGAGACTGAATCGAACATAAAGGGGGGCTTTCGCGTTACCATCGAAATCCCGTACCAGCTTGAACCACCTGAGGAACCGAAATGACGATCCGCACGATTCTCGTGGACGACGAACCCTTGGCTATCCAGGGGCTCCAGCTTCGCCTGGAGAAGCATGACGACGTCGAGATCGTCGAGACCTGCTCGAACGGCCGCGAGGCGATCAGGGCGATCAAGACCAACAAGCCCGACCTCGTCTTCCTCGACATCCAGATGCCGGGCTTCGACGGATTCTCGGTGATCCAGGGGCTGATGGAGGTGGAGCCGCCGCTCTTCGTCTTCGTCACCGCTTATTCGGACCACGCCATCCGGGCCTTCGAGGCCCAGGCCGTCGACTATCTGATGAAGCCGGTGGAGGAAGACAGGCTTGCCGATACGCTCGACCGGGTGCGCCAGCGCCTCAACGAGAAGCGCGGGGTCGAGGAAGCCGAGAAATTGAAGGAAGTGCTCGCGGAGGTCGCACCCGACGCGGTCGACCAGGTCGCCGCGGCGTCGGCCGGGGACGACGGCCATGCCGCCAACCGCTACGAGAAGCTCATCAACATCAAGGACCGGGGCCAGATCTTCCGGGTCGACGTCGACTCGATCGAGAAGATCGACGCAGCCGGCGACTATATGTGCATCTATACCGGCGACAACACCCTGATCCTTCGCGAGACCATGAAGGACCTGGAGAAGCGCCTCGACCCGCGCCGCTTCCAGCGGGTGCATCGCAGCTGCATCGTCAACCTCGACCAGGTGAGGCAGGTCAAGCCGCACACCAACGGGGAATGCTTCCTCGTGCTGGAGAGCGGAAGCCAGGTGAAGGTGAGCCGCTCCTATCGGGACGTGGTGGCTCGGTTCGTTCATTGATCCGCGCCGGAGCCAAATCCCCCAATATGCGGTGATGCGATAATCGGATTTCGCTGCTATGGTCGCCGCTTCGCGGGGGGAGCGGAATCCGGGTGCAGGCCGAATCGCAACGATCGCTGCCGGGCGTGGCAGAGCTGGTTCGAGGCGCGATCAAGCACGACCGCGGCCGCCCCCGTCGCGCCTTCAACCAGGTCCGGCCTGCCTGGGACACCTTCAAGGGGGTGGTCCGCGACCGGCTCTCGCCCTTCCAGCATCGCGAGGATTTCGACCTCCAACTTTCCCACGATCCGTTCACGAGGCTCTTCGAAACCGATCTCGGCCGGACCGCCGCGCACCTCATCGGGAACGAGTCGCGGACTCTCGACGTGATCCAGACGCTGAGCGTCGACATCGTCCTGGAGGCGGCGAGACGCGATCTCCAGATCGGGCCGGAGGTGCGCACCCTGTTCGTACCCGGCCTCGACGGCCTTCCGCCGACCTTGCTTCTTCTCGACCCCGCGCTTCGCGTCGGGGATACGCGGCAGATAACGGACGAGGTCCCGATCGGAGGGACTCTGGCTGCAAGCCGCCGGGAGGAGCCTTCGCCGCGCAGCGACGAGGGCGAAGTCCGCCGGCTTTTTCTGTCGGACCCGGAGAATATCCGAACACTGCTTCGAATCGCTCAGCCGGAGATCGTCATCTCCCGGGCCCCGAAGATGGAGCGGCTGTGCGTGCCGTTGCCGTTGCTGCGGGTCGAGACCGCGACCGACATCTCGACGGCGGGCATCCTGTGCCGCGATTCGGACGGGCGCAAGGGCGTGACCGCCTGCTATCACGGAACCGGACCGGTCGGCACCAAGGTCACGGTCGCGGGCCGGTCGAGCGAGGTGGCGCTCGCCAATATCGTCCAGGACATCGTCTTCATCCCGCTGCCGGAGGCGGAAGCCGCGGGTCGGCGCGACGGCATCGCCGGAGTGCTCAGGGGCCGGACCCCGGCGCAATATGACGCGGTCCGGTTCGACGGCGCGACGAGCGGAGAGACCGTCACCAACATCCAGTCCCACGACGCCGCCTTGCTTCGAGATCGCCCGAGCGTCCAGCTCAAGGTCCAGACCGCGGCCGACGCCAACAAGGGGGATTCGGGCTCCGCACTCATCGACCGGGACGGCAAGGTCATCGGCTTCGCCTTCGAGACCAGCGCGTTCGACGAGATCCCGCAGATCACTGACTGGATCTGGGCGGCCAATGCGCTCCGGTCGCTCGGTCTAGAACCCCTTTGAGAGGAGGAAAGCATGGGCATGCTATCTAGGATTTGGAAGAAGATCAAAGGCCAGGATGCGGTGGACCAATTCTTCACGAGGCTGCCCGACAGCTTTCCCGAGGACGGTCAGGATCTCGTTCCCGACGATTGCTATGTCGAGCTGTACGTCGAGTCGCTTCGGCTGGAAAAGGCGCGCCGCTTCGCAGCGTCATTCCACGGGGTCGTCTATTCGTTCGTCAGCCTGGTGCGCGAAGCCGACAGGAATGCCGAGATCGCCGCTATCTCCAAGCCGGAAAAGCTCGCCAACCTCGACAAGGATTCCCTCGGCAACGTGATCAGCGTCCACAAGCAGATGATGGGGGCCGCCGCCTGGCGCGGCGGCAATCTCGGACTGGAGATCGGCCTTTTCTCCGTCAAGTCGGGCAATTTGCTGACCCCCGTGCTCGACTTCGTGACCCGGGTTTCGACGACGGCCGGAGTAAGCTTCGTCGGGGCCGTGAAGCCGTTCCTGCCGCTGATCACCGAAGGCATAGATCTGATCGCCGGCCAGAAGGACGAGACCAATCTGGAGGTCGGGCTGGACACCGATCTCGGGCTGACCAAGACCGGCACCTACGCGGTCATCGACGCCCCGAAGAATTCGATCGACGTCGCCAAGCTCAGCCTCGACCCTCGGGACGGCAAGCTGCTCCTCGCCGGTCAGCCGCTGCAGAAGGCCTATTGCGTATTCTCGATCCGGCGGCAGGACCAGAAGGTCGATTACGGCCAGATCCCGGTGCTCAAGGAGAAAACCGAGGCGCTGTTCGCGGCCATTCGCAAGGGCGTCAAGAAGGACGCCGAAGACGCTCTGACCGCCCTGAAGCTGGAGGTGATTGTCTCCCAGGACCTGATCACCAGGGACGGTAACCTGCTCATCCAGAAGGCCAAGGACCGGGTCAAGGCGGCGTTCGGCGGCGGCGGCGTCTCGGCGGCGAAGGTCAAGCAGATCGCTCCGGAGGAAGAGGCTCTGGAAGCCTTGCAGCTTTACGGCTGACCCGGCGAAACCGCCGGACGCTCGGCGCGTTTGCGATCGCACATGCTCTTCCTCATCCTCCTCCAGGCCGCCGCCGCGCCGCCGCCCGACATCGAGCTGAACCTCAGCGCTCGAGCCCGATCCGTCTCGATTCAGCAGAAGGGCGAGGCCAGGCTCGACGTTCGCGGCGACGGTCCGGGCAACCGGGTCGAGGTGAAGATCGAGCCGGAGGCCAAGGGGCGGACCGAGCTTCGCGACGTCGCCGTCGACGTGCACGCCGAGGCGTCCGTGCAGGAGGGCGTCAAAATAGATGCCGAGGCGGAAACCGGCACGCCCCAGTAACGTTTCGCTCCCGTCAACAGGGAGTCAGTTCAAAATGCGTCTTTACCCGCTTCTCGCGGCCGCCGCCGCGCTCGTCGTCGTCGCCTCGCCGGCCGGCGCCCAGGACCGACAGGACCGCCGCGGCACCCCGCAGCGCGCCGGAGCCCAGTCGACGGCGCTGGCGCAGGCGGTCTCCCAGGGCCAGGACCAGCCCGACGTCCTTCTCGACATCCCCAACCTCTCGGTCGACGAGATCAACCTCGAGGTGAACAACCTCCAGGTCCATATTGCGCTCGACGCCCGGCTCGCCAATCTGCTCAAGCTGACGGCGGGGGCCGACGCCAGCATCGACCAGGTCAAGATCGGGATCAAAGGAGTCCAGGCGACCGCGACCCTCGTCGTCCGCCTCGACAACGTCCGGGCGATCATCGAGCGCACCCTTCAGACCCTCGACAACAACCCGCAGCTGGTCACCCAATTGCTTTCCACGGTGGACAATACGGTCAACACCGTGGGCGGAGTCGCCAACAACACGGTCGGGACGGTGGGCGGAATCGCCGGCACCGCGCTGAGGAACGGGCAGCTGCTCAACCTCGCCGGATCGGGGCTGACCGCAGTATCGCAGACGGTGAACGGCGCCGGACAGACGGTTCGGACCGTACGCGACCGGGCCGGTCAGCTGCTCGAGGTGGTCACCGACAGCGCCGGCCGGATCGTAAGCTCGAGGCGCGCGCCGCAATAGGCTTCGATCATCATCCCCGCGAGGAGGAGCTTGGAGGGTGGCGATCACGTTGAACCACCTCGTCATGCCGGACTTGATCCGGCATCCACTCTCTTATTCAATTGCAACGGCTTGAAGAAGGTGGATCCCGGACCAGGTCCGGGATGACGACTCACGCCGATCGCCGAGCGCTCCAGATCGCCCGGGGAAAGGTTCGACGTGGCCGATGACTCCCCCGCCCCCGTTCACGGCATCAGCTTTTCCGAGGCGGTCCGGACTTGGGCGAGGATCGCCTTGCTCAGCTTCGGCGGGCCGGCCGGGCAGATCGCCGTAATGCACCGGATCCTCGTCGAGGAGAAAAAGTGGATCGGGGAAGACAGGTTCTTCCACGCTCTCAACTTCTGCATGCTTCTCCCCGGGCCCGAAGCGCAGCAGCTCGCAATCTACATCGGCTGGCTGCTCCACAAGACGAAGGGGGGGCTGGCGGCGGGAATCCTCTTCGTCCTCCCGGGCTTCGTCGCCATCATGGCGCTGAGCTGGCTCTACGTGCTGGCGGGCGAGGTCGACGCCGTGATCGCGCTCTTCTTCGGATTGAAGGCGGCGGTCCTCGCAATCGTATTCCAGGCGGTCGTCAGGATCGGCCGGCGGGCTCTGGGCAATCCGGCCCGGCTGGCGGTGGCCGCCGCCGCTTTCGCCGCGATCTTCCTGGTCGCGGTGCCGTTCCCGGCCATCGTCCTCGCGGCCGGCGTCGCCGGCTATGTTTCCACCCGGCTGGGCGGCCGCGCCTTCGGCTCGGCGGGAGGCCACGGGCCGGAACGGCAGGGCTCCGTTGCGGACTCGGACAGCGCCCTGGGGTCAGCCGTCCCGGCCCATGCGCAGCCGAACCGGCGGTTCGCGCTCAAGACCGGCTTCGTTCTGGGCGTCCTCTGGCTGGCTCCGGTGGCCCTGCTGGCGGCGCTGCTCGGGCCCGACAGCAGCTTCACCACGATCGGGACCTTCTTCTCGACGATGGCGGTCGTGACGTTCGGGGGCGCCTACGCCGTCCTCGCCTATGTCGGCCAGGCGGCCGTCGAGACCTACGGCTGGCTGAGCCCTTCCGAAATGCTCGACGGCCTCGGGCTGGCCGAGACGACCCCGGGACCGCTGATCATGGTCACCCAGTTCGTCGGCTTCCTCGGCGCCTACCGAAACCCCGAAGGCCTGCCGCCCCTGCTGGCCGCGACGCTCGGCGGCCTTCTCACGACCTGGGTGACCTTCACCCCCTGCTTCCTCTGGATATTGCTGGGCGCGCCCTTCATCGAACGGCTTCGGGGCAATGCGGCGCTTGCGGGCGCACTGTCCGCCATCACGGCGGCGGTCGTCGGAGTCGTCCTGAACCTGGCCGTCTGGTTCGCACTGCATTATCTCTTCAGCGACGTCGTCCGAAGCGGGTACGGCCTGCTGAGCCTCGAGGTCCCGCGCCCGGCATCGATCGATCCGGCGGCGGCGCTTCTTTCCGCTGCGGCGCTGATCGCCATGTTCCGGTTCAAGGCGGGGGTGCTGCCGGTGCTCGGCGGCTGCGCGGTTGCCGGCCTGATCCTTCGGGGCCCCGCCGGGCTCTGGTGACGCGTTCGACGGATGATGATATCGCCCGCGCAATGACAAAGTTCGAGCTCTTCGCGTCGCTGCACCGGCCGGGAAACCCGGTCGTCCTCTACAATGCCTGGGATGCCGGGAGCGCTCAGGCGGTGGCCGAGGCGGGCGCGAAGGCGATCGCGACTGGAAGCGCCTCGGTCGCCGCCGCCCACGGCTTCCACGATGCCGAGGCCCTCCCGCTCGAGCTCGCATTGACCAATGCGGCGCGGGTGGCGGCGGCGGTCGAGCTCCCGGTCACGATCGACTTCGAAGGCGCTTATGGCGTGAAGCCGGAGGCAGTGGCGGCGAACATGAAGCGGCTCGCCGAGACGGGCGCGATCGGCTGCAATTTCGAGGACCAGGTGATCGGCGGCCAGGGCCTCCACCCGACCGAGGCGCAGGCCGCCCGGATCCGGGCGGCGCGCGAGGCGGTTGGGGGGGACTTCTTCATCAACGCCCGAACCGACATCTTCCTCAAGACCAAGGCGGCCACTCATGAGCCGGCGGCGATCGAGGAGGCGATCGCCCGGGCGCGGGCCTATTGGGAAGCCGGGGCGAGCGGCTTCTTCGTTCCGGGCCTTGTCGATCTCGACCAGCTGGCGCGGATCTGCGCGGCCTCGCCTCTGCCGGTCAACTTCATGGCCTTTCCGGGCGCGCCCGAGGCCGGAGCGGTGGCGGCGGCCGGAGTCGCCCGGATCAGCCATGGCCCCTTCCCCTACAAATTTGCGATGAAGGCACTCAAGGAAGCGGCGGAGGCGATCTATGGCTAAGGTGACCGGGCTGGGCGGGGTCTTCTACAAGGTCGCCGATCCGGAGGCGACGGGGCGCTGGTACAAGGATATTCTGGGCATAGGCGGGCCCTGGGGAGCGACCTTCCGTTTCGCCTCCGATCCCGGCGGCTACAATCTGCTTTCGCCCTTCAAGGCGGCGAGCGACTATTTCGCTCCGAGCGAAGCCGCATTGATGATCAACCTTCGGGTCGACGACCTGGACGGCGTGATTGCGAACCTCGAATCGAAGGGTATCGAGATCCTCGGCCGCCAGGACGAGGAATATGGCAGGTTCGCCTGGATCCTCGATTGCGACGGGATCAAGATCGAGCTGTTCCAGCAGGTGGGCGAAGCGCCGGAGTGATGTGACGAATTCCTCCCCGGCATTTGCCGGGGAGGGGAACCATGCGAAGCATGGTGGAGGGGTTCTTACAGACTCCGAACAACCCCTCCACCACCCTTCGGGTGGTCCCCCTCCCCTGCAAATGCAGGGGAGGATTTTAGGCCGCCTTCCGCCGCCTCAGCATTCCGCCGCTGCCCGCCCCGCCGGACTTGAGCACGTTCCTCCTGAACAGCCGGGCCCCAAGCGACACCGTCAGCCACACCCACAGGGCCTGCCAGGCCAGCGCCAGCAGATGAGGCCACAGCTCGGCGGTCTGGGCGGCCCTTGCAATCATGGTGAGCGGCGAGCTGAACGGGAAGATGGCGGCGGCGAGGCCCAGCGGGCTGTTGAACGCTCCGACCGCGAAGGAGGCGAGGAGGAAGATCAGCATCTGCCCGACCGTGACCGGCATCGACAGGGTCTGGACTTCGCGCACCGAATTGGCCTGGCTCCCGATTCCGAGGAAGAGCGCCCCGAGAAGCAGGTAATTGGCGCTGTAATAGAGCAGGACGAGCAGGATGAAGACCGGCCAGCCGACGGCCGGCTCCGGCAGGTTTCCGGCCTGGTTCGGGAGGAAGGCGAGGCCCGCAATGGCTCCGCTCACCCAGACTCCGATCCCGACCAGCGAGACCGCGAGCATCGCTGCGAGCTTGCCTACGAAGATCGCGTCGATCGGGAGGGCGGCGGCGAGGACCTCGATGATCTTGTTCGATTTCTCCTCGAGCAGGTTGGAGAGCAGCATCCCGGCGAGGAGGACGGTGAGCATGAAGAGCAGCAACTGCCCGGCGCGGGCGGTAATCGCCCGGGTCGCGGCGAGGGCGCCTTCCGACCGGTCGGTCTCGACCACCTCGATGACCGCCGGCCCCGACGCCCGGCCGGCGGCCGCGAGCGCGCGCTGCTGTCCGGCCTGGTCGAGGATCAGCGACATCTGCCGGGCAATCCCCCCTTCGCCGCTGATGGCGCCGGTCAGCACCGGATGCTCGAGGCCTCCGGTCATGACGGCGAGGATCCGCTTGTCCGGATTGCCGAGCAGCGCCTGGACCTGGCGGGCCGGGTCACCGGCGGGTTCCTCCCGGATCAGGGTCGGAAGCGCGCGCTCGCCGAAGCCGGGGCTGAGCCGGTCGCGGGCGGACTCCAGCGGAGCGAAATCCGACTGGGTCGAGACCACGGCGACGGTCGCATGGACGTCCTGGCGCGCCATCCGGCCGCTCATGCTTCCGAACAGGAAGGACAGGCCGATGATCAGCAAGGGCCCCATCAGGAAGAACAGGAAGGTGCGCGACCAGACGGTGGCGACGAAGTCGCGGCGGGCGATGACGTAGGCGGAATGGACGAAGCCAATCATCGCGACTCTCCCTGCGAGGCGCTGTCGGCGAGCTCGCGGGCCGCCTGCTCGCCGGCGATCGCGACGAAGGCGTCGTGGAGCCCGGGCCGCTCGATCGACAGGTCCTCGATTCCGGCGCCGGCGTCGATCAGCGCCTTGAGCAGCGGCTCGATCCCGGCCGGCGGGAGCTCGAACGACCAAAGGCCGTCCTCATGACCGGCGCCTCCGGGAAGAGCGGCTCGCCAAGGGCCGTCCGCGACCCGGGTCCGCAGGCGCACCTGCGGCCGGAGCCGGTCGCGGGCTTCGGCGACGCTGCCCTCGAACCGCACCTTGCCCCCGGCGATGATCGCGATCCGCTCGCACAGACGCTCGGCATGGGCGATGACATGGGTCGAGAAGATGATCGTCGCCCCGCCCGCCGCTTCCTCGCGGATGAGGTGCTCGAGCCGGCCCTGGTTGATCGCGTCGAGGCCGGAAAAAGGCTCGTCGAGGACGATGAGCTTCGGCCGGTGGACGATCGTGCCGAACAATTGCACGGTCTGGGCCATGCCCTTGGACAGGCTCCGGATCGGCTTGTCGACATAGTCGCCGAGGCCGTTCGACTTGAGCAACTCCTCGGCCCGGGTCCGACCTACTGCCAGCGGGAGGCCGCGCAGGGCGCCCATGAAGGCGACCGACTCGCGCGCCGTCATAGCCGGATAGAGGCCGCGCTCCTCGGGCAGGTAGCCGACCCGGCCCGCCACTTCGAGCGGCCGGGCGTGGCCGAGAAGCGAGCGCTCCCCCTCGTCCGGGTCGATGATCCCGAGCAGCATCCGCAAGGTCGTCGTCTTGCCGGCGCCGTTGGGGCCGAGGATTCCGTAGATGCTGCCTTCCGGAACGGCGAGGTCGATCCCGTCGACGGCCGTCTTCCCATCGAAGGCCTTGAACAGACCTTTCGCCTCGATCGCTAAGCCACTCGCCACGCGTGCCCCCTTTGCGCGCCTGTGGTAGCGAGCGGGAATGAGCGAAGGCAAGCCGAAGCTGGCCGACCTGCGGATCGGCCTCGAAGAGAAAGCGCGGGAGCTCGGCTTCTGCGCGATCGGCTTCGCTCGGGCCGATGCCGCTCCGAAGACGGCTGAACGGCTGCGGCAATGGCTGGCTGAAGGCTCGCATGGCGACATGATCTGGATGGAGGAGACGGCCGAGCGGCGGGCGTCACCCGCGGGGCTGTGGCCGGAGGTCCGCTCGGTCGTCTCGCTGGGCATGAGCTACGCTCCCGAAGGCGACCCGATGGCTTTGGCGGACCGGCCGGACGTGGGGCGGATCTCGGTCTACGCGCAGGGCTCGGACTATCACGATCTGGTCAAGAAGGCGCTGAAGGCGCTCGCCCGCTGGCTGGTGGCGGAGGCCGGGTGCGAGCTCAAGGTGTTCGTCGACACCGCCCCGGTGATGGAGAAGCCGCTCGCCGAGGCGGCCGGGCTCGGCTGGCAGGGCAAGCACACCAACCTCGTCAGCCGTAGCGACGGAAGCTGGCTGTTCCTCGGCGCCGTCTACACGACCCTCGAGCTGGAGGAGACTCCCGCGCCTCACCCGGTCCATTGCGGGAGCTGCAGCGCCTGCCTCGACGCCTGCCCCACCAACGCCTTCCCGGCGCCTTTCCGGCTCGATGCGCGCCGCTGCATCTCCTACCTGACGATCGAGCATAAGGGCCCGATCCCGGAGGAATTCCGAGCCGCGATCGGCAACCGGATCTACGGCTGCGACGATTGCCTGGCCGTCTGCCCGTGGAACCGCTTCGCGGATTCGGCGCGGGCCAACAAGGCCTTCCTTCCGAGGGCGGAGCTCGTCGCTCCGAGGCTTGCGGATCTGCTGGACCTCGACGACGCGGCCTTCCGGAAGGTGTTCGCGGGGTCGCCGATCAAGCGGATCGGCCGCGGGCGGATGGTGAGGAACGCGGCGATCGCGGCGGGCAATAGCGGGATGGCGGAGCTTGCGCCGGTGCTGGAGCGGCTGACTCGGGACCAGGATCCGGTCGTGGCGGAGGCAGCGGCGTGGGGGCTTCGCCGCTTGCTTGCCTCCCCATCGTCAGATGGGGAGGGGGACCGCCCGAAGGGTGGTGGAGGGGTAGAAGTCTACCCACTCGGCGGATCGGTTCCCTGACCCTCGGCTTCTCCGCCCGCTACCCCTCCACCAGGCTTCGCCTGGTCCCCCTCCCCATGCTCCGCATGGGGAGGCAAATTACCGCCGCGTCAGGGCCGCGACGCAGCTGGCGCGATCCAGGTCGCGCCCGTCCCGAAGCCTGGCGTCGATATGGGTGACGATCGGCTCGCCGCCGCCCTTGGGCGGGTAGAGATAGGCGTCGAGGACGCAGGCCGGGCCGCCGAACTGGAGCTTCCGGGCCGGGCCTTCGCGCACGTCGAGGGTGGGCTTTCCGAACTGGGTCTCGAGCATTCGCGCGGTCCGGCCGAGGACGTTCTCGAGACCGGTCGAAGTATAGGGGATTACCCGCTGCGGCGGGGCGCGCTCGACGGCCGGCGCGGCTCCGCCGCCCTTGGCGGTGGCGCAGCCGCCCAGCAGAAGCAGAGCGCCCAGCCATAAACTTCCCTGCCTCGCCACCGCGGCCTCCCCTGCCCTTGAACGCGGCAGAGTGGAGCAGCGCCGCCGGGAGAGCCACAGGGAGAGCCGCCCGCTTGCCCTGCCTTCGCCTCGCCTCGGCGCAATTGACGCGAAGCGCGGCCCCCGGCTAGGGCCGCCGCTCCTTCCCCGGCCTGAAGAGAAACCCGTGACCGACAAGAGCCTCGACGTCCTTTGCATCGGCAACGCCATCGTCGACGTGATCGCCGCCGCCGACGACGACTTCCTGAAGCAGGAGGGGCTGGACAAGGGCTCCATGCGCCTCATCGACGCCGAGGAGGCGACCCGCCTCTACGGGCGGATGGGCCCGGGGCGGGAGATCAGCGGAGGCTCGGCGGGCAACACCGCCGCGGGAGTCGCGATGCTCGGCGGACGGGCAGGCTTCATCGGCCAAGTCGCCGACGATCAGCTGGGCGAGGTCTACCGCCACGACGTCAGCTCGATCGGGGTCGAGTTCACCACCCCGGCCCGGCCGCAGTCGGAGGCTCCGACGGCGCGCTCGCTCGTCCTCGTCACGCCCGACGCCCAGCGCACGATGAACACCTTCCTCGGCGCCGCCCAGAACCTCAGCAGCGAGTCCCTCGACGAGGCTCAGCTGCAAAGCGCCAAGATCCTCTACCTCGAAGGCTATCTGTGGGATCCCGAAGTGCCCCGGGCGGCGATGGAGCGGGCGATCGAGATCACCCGGCAGGCCGGAGGCGCGGTCGCCTTCACCCTTTCGGACAGCTTCTGCGTCGAGCGCCACCGCGACAGCTTCAACGCTCTGATCGACAGCGGCCGGCTCGACATCCTGTTCGCCAACGAGGCCGAGATCGTCTCGCTGACCGGCCAATCGGACTTCGATTCCGCGGTGAACGCCGCGGCGGAGCGGGTGAAGGTGCTGGTCGTAACCCGCGGCGAGAAGGGCGCGGTCGCGGTCGAGGGCGGCGAGCAGGTCGAAGTTCCGGCCGAGCCGGTCGAGCGGATCGTCGACACGACCGGCGCGGGGGACCTGTTCGCGGCCGGCTTCCTGGCCGGCCGGGCCCAGGGCCGCTCCAACCTCGAGAGCCTCAGGATGGGCGCGATCGCGGCGGCGGAGGTCATCTCGCATTACGGCGCGAGGCCGGAGGCGGATTTGAAGGCGCTGGTCGCGGAGAAGCTGAGCTGAAGCGGCTGACCCGGCCTGGTCCGTCATTCCGGCGAAGGCCGGAATCCATGAACACGGACCGGGCAAGTTCTCGCACGACGGTGTTCATGGATCCCGGGTCAAGCCCGGGATGACGGGCTTCTACGTCGCGACGACTGGAGCCGAATGAAAAAGGGGAGGCCGCGAAGCCTCCCCTTCTCGTATTAACAGGCTGCCGCCGCTCAGCGCCCCGGCTCGTCCACTCCCGGGGGGACCGGCGGCTCGAGGTCGTGGACCTCCGGCTCGTGGACCTCGACCAGGCCTCGGCCGAGATGGCTCTTCCGGTAGCCGTAGAGGGCGTAGAAGACGACCCCGATCACGGTCCAGGCCGGAAGGACCAGCATCGCCTCGCGCGGGAGGTTGAAGAACAGGAAGAGGCAGCCGAGCACCGTCAGCGTCGCGACCAGCCCGACGGCGGGCACCCGGAAGGCGCGCCTCCGCTCCGGATCGATCTTGCGAAGCTGCCAGACCGCGATCGCCACCATCAGGAAGGCGTAGAGCGTTCCCGCATTGGCGACGTCGGCAAGAGCGCCCACCGGGAAGAAGGCGGCGGCGACGGCGACGACCAGGCCGGTGATGATCGTCACCACGTGCGGGGTCTTCCACTTCGGGTGGACCCTCGACAGGGCCTCCGGGAGAAGCCCGTCGCGCGCCATCACGAAGAAGATCCGGGTCTGACCGAACAGGAGGATGAGGATGACCGAGGGCAGAGCGATGAAGGCCGCGTAGCCCAGCATGTTGCCGATCGTTCCGTAGCCGATCGTGTGGAGCACGTGAGCGAGCGGCTCGCGCGAGCAGACCAGGGCGTTGACATATTGGGCGGTCGCGCACTGGGTCGAAAGCGCCTCGCCGGTCGGGAGCGGGGTCCCGTCCGGACCCATGACCGGCTGGCCGCCCATCGCTCCGATCGCTCCGGCCGTGACCAGCATGTAGAAGACGGTGCAGATGAGAAGGCTTCCGATGAGGCCGATCGGAACGTTGCGCTGCGGGTTCTTGGTCTCCTCGGCGGCGGTCGAGACGGCGTCGAAGCCGACATAGGCGAAGAACATCGTCGCCGCGGCGCCGACGACTCCCACGCCCGTCCCGAAGCCTCCGAACATTCCGGCCGGAGCGAAGGGCGCGAAATTCTCGGCCTTCGCCACCGGCAGGGTCAGGATCACGAAGGCGGTGAGCGCGGTGACCTTGATCGCGACGAGGATCGCGTTGAACTTCGCGCTTTCCGAAGTGCCCCTGACGAGCAGCACCGTCATCAGAAGGGCGATGGCCAGCGCCGGAAGGTTGATGAACCCGCCGGCCTTGCCGCCGAGGATCAGCGGCCCCGAGCTCAGCCAGTCGGGGAAGTCTATTCCCCAACTTCGCTCCATCACCGTGTCGATGAAATAATTGGACCAGCCGACCGACACGGCCGAGGCGCCCACCGCATATTCGAGGAGCAGGGCCCAGCCGACCGTCCAGGCCAGGAACTCGCCCTGGACCGCGTAGCTGTAGGTGTAGGCGGAGCCGGCGACCGGGACCATCGACGCGATCTCGGCGTAGCAAAGGGCAGCGACGACGCAGACGGCGCCGGCGATGATGAAGCTGATGAGAAGACCCGGGCCGGCTTTCTGTGCGCCGACCGACGTCAGGACGAAAATTCCGGTGCCGATGATGCAGCCGACCCCGAACAAAGTCAGCTGGATGGCGCCGAGCGATCGATGCAGCGACTTCTTTTCGGCGGTGGCAAGGATGGCGTCGAGAGGCTTTACGCGCCCGAAAATCATATCCGTCCCCTTGGATTCGCGCCGGATCTTCGTCCGGCCTTCTTCATTTGGCCGGGAACCTAGCCATTAATCCCCCCAGCGCAAAGCCATAATGCGTCAGCGCGCGAGCATCGGGCCCAAAGCGCGTCCGGCGAAGATATGGACGTGGAGATGGGGCACTTCCTGGCCCGAGTTCATGCCGACATTGGCGAGCAGCCGGTATCCCGGCTCGACGAGGCCCTGGTCCCGCGCAACCTTTCCGACCGCCCGGACGAAGCCCGCGATCTCCTCGGCCGAGCCGCGCTCGGAGAAATCGTCCCAGGAAACGTAGGCGCCCTTGGGGATGACGAGGATATGGACGGGCGCCGCGGGGGCGATGTCGTGGAAGGCCAGAGCGTGCTCGTCCTCGTAGACGGTCTTCGAAGGGATCTCCCCGCGCAGGATCCGGGCGAAGACGTTGCAGTCGTCATAGGGCCGGGTGGCGTCGATCGGCATGGCTTTCTCCTGGTCCGCCTCAACGTCTGAAGGCGGCGCGAGGCAAGCTCTCGCTTGACCCGCGCCCGCGCCTCGCTACCACAAGGGGCATGCAAGGCGAGACCCCCGACAGCCTGATTCCCTACGACGAGATCGTCCAGGAAGCGCTTCGAGCCGTCGTCGGCCGGGTGCTGGGCGAGGTCGAGACGACCGGACGGCTGCCCGGCGAGCATCATTTCTACATCACCTTCAAGACCGCGGCGGCCGGAGTCGACATCCCCCGGCACCTCTCCGAGCGCTTTCCCGACGAGATGACCATCGTGATCCAGAACCGGTTCTGGGACCTCAAGGTCGGCGAGGACGGATTCGAGGTGGGCCTCAGCTTCAACCAGGCGCCGGCCCGATTGGTCATCCCCTTCTCGGCGATCACCGGCTTCGTCGACCCGGCGGTCAACTTCGCGCTCCAGTTCCAGGCCACCGGCGAGGAAGGCGGGCCGCAGACGCACGAAGCGGCGGAAAACGACGCGCCCGCGATCGAGCCGGTCGAGGACGGCTCGAACGTCGTCTCGGTGGATTTCAGCCGGAAGAAATAGCCCTCAATGCGGAGGGAAATCCGTTCGGGCTGAGCTTGTCGAAGCCCTCTCCTTCCCTTAACCGCGCGCAAGAAAAGCCCTTCGACAAGCTCAGGGCGAACGGAGTTCTTGCATGATCTCAACCGCCACCGCCCGCACCGAGACCGACAGCTTCGGTCCGATCGACGTCCCAGGCGACGCTTATTGGGGCGCGCAGACCCAGCGCTCCATCCAGAATTTCCCCTTCGGGCCTCGCGAGACGATGCCGCTCGAGATCGTCCACGCCCTCGGCTTCGTGAAGCAGGCGGCGGCCCGGGTGAACGCTCGCATCGGGGGGCTCGACGCGGAGCTCGCCGAGGCGATCCAGCAGGCGGCGGGCGAGGTCGCGAGCGGGATGCACGACGACCAGTTTCCGCTGGTCATCTGGCAGACCGGCTCCGGCACCCAGTCCAACATGAACGCCAACGAGGTGATCGCCGGCCGGGCCAACGAGATACTCACCGGCAATCGCGGCGGAAAGAGCCCCGTCCATCCCAACGACCATGTCAACAAGGGCCAGTCGTCGAACGACAGCTTCCCGACCGCGATGCACATCGCGGCCGCGCGCGCGGTCGAGGCTCGGCTGATCCCGGCGCTCCAGGCCATGCACCGCCGCCTCGCGGCTCAGGCGGCGGCCTGGGACCGGATCGTCAAGATCGGCCGGACCCACCTCCAGGACGCCACCCCGCTCACCCTCGGCCAGGAATTTTCGGGCTATGCCGCGCAGATCGAGGCCGGGATCGAGCGGCTCCGCGGAGTCCTGCCCCGGCTGCTCCAGCTCGCCCAGGGCGGAACCGCGGTCGGAACCGGCCTCAACGCGCCCAAGGGCTTCGCCGAGGCTTTCGCGGAGCAGGTGGCGACCCTCACCAAGCTGCGGTTCACGAGCGCGCCCAACAAGTTCGAGGCGCTCGGAACGCATGACACGCTCGTCGAGCTGTCGGGCGTGCTCAACGTCCTCGCCGTCTCGCTGACCAAGATCGCCAACGACATCAGGCTGATGGGCTCCGGCCCACGCTGCGGCCTCGGGGAATTGAAGCTTCCCGAGAACGAGCCGGGAAGCTCGATCATGCCCGGCAAGGTCAACCCGACCCAGGCGGAGATGCTGACCATGGTCGCGGCCCAGGTGATGGGCAACCATGTCGCGGTCACCGTCGGCGGGCTCCAGGGCCATCTCGAGCTGAACGTGTTCAAGCCGGTCATCGCCGCCAACGTCCTTCGCTCCATCGACCTGCTCGCGACGGGCATGGAAAGCTTCACCGAGCGGACGCTCGACGGCCTCGAGCCCGACGAAGCCCGGATCGCCGACCTGATGAACCGATCGCTGATGCTGGTGACGGCGCTCGCCCCGGAGATCGGCTACGACAATGCAGCGGCGATCGCCAAGCACGCCCACAAGAACGGGCAGACCCTGAAGGAAGCGGGGCTCGAGCTCGGCCTGGTCGACGGGGAGACCTTCGACCGGGTGGTCAAGCCGGAGTCGATGCTGGGGCGATAATTCGCCGGTGGAAAAGGCGGACAGCCGAAGATGTGGAGGGATGTGGTTGAAGCGAGTTCGCAGCGTTTCACGTGGAACATCTAGTGAACATTGTTTTCATCGCATAGCGCCGGTAAGGACGCCCTCGAGCTTCGCCAAACGGTGGCTCTGGACTTCCGAATAGTAGGCAAGCCTCTGTTTTAAAGGTGAAAATTCGATTCGGCGTAAATGGGCTGCGGAGCGATAAAGATCGCCGCGAATCGCCTCGAATCGTCACGAAAGTGGACGTTTCGCCACATTGCCCGGCGAGGAGTTCAGGGAAGCCGGGTGTCCACCGCCACCCAGTTGGTTTCCCAGCTTCGGCCGCCGTCGACGGAAAAGGCCTGCTCGAACCGCACCGAATCGGCCTTGATGTCGGAGATGACGAACCGCACCAGCACGGTACGGTTGCCGAACGGCTCGTGGCTGTAGAATTCGCCGCGGCCGCCTCGGAAGGCTCCGACGGAGGGCACGCCCAGGACCCCGCCCGCGGCGTTGGAGAAGTTCAAGGTCCACTCGCGGGTTTCGGGATTGTAGAGCCTGAGCGACAGGGCCTGGAGCCGCCCGGCCGGCCCCTCGACGTCGAGCTCGACCAGATTGGCCTTCCCGTCCCAGATCTTCGTAACCGTCGTCGTCCCTGAGTAGCGGACCCATTCCGAAGAACCCGTCAGCGGCTTCCCGAGGCGCCGGAGCTCCGTCTTCCAGCGGCCGATCTCGAAATCGAAATCATGGGCGCCGTCGCGGGCCTGCGCCGCGGCCGAGGCCGGCTGCGCCGGACTCGCCGGCGCGGCGAGGCACAAGCCGAGCATCGCGACCGGGAAAGCGCCGATCGGGCGGCGCCGCTCGGGCGGGCCCCGGTCGATGGCAACGTCAGGCCTGCGCATATAAGGTCGCCTTGAAGGGAGAATATTCTGTACTAGTTAGAATAGAATTGGCCGGTCAAGGGATTTTGTACGGAATGGAACAGAAAGGCCCGCGCCGGCCGGGCAGGCCGCCCGCCTACGACCGGAACGATGCGATCGAGAAGGCGCAGCGGCTCTTCTGGAAAGAGGGCGCCGCCGGAGTCTCGCTCGACTCGCTCAGCTCCGCGACGGGTCTCCACAAGCCGAGCCTCTATGCGGCTTTCGGCGGCAAGGCGGGGCTCTACGCGGCGGCGCTCGACCTTTATATCGATCGCGGTGCGCCCGACGTGAAAGGGGCGTTCGAGCGGGCGCCGCTCCGGGCCGCGCTCGAGGCCTTCTTCGAAGCGGATCTCGACGTCTTCTGCGCCGGCGGAGAGGGACGCGGCTGCTTCCTCGTCGGAACCGCGATCCAGGCCGCTTTCGAGTCTCCGGAGGTGCGCTCGCGGGTGGAGGCGGTATTCGCCGCCCTTCGGCGCCTGATCCACGCCAGGCTCGAGCGAGCCGCGGCCGAAGGGGATATCGGCGCCGGAACGGACCTCGAGGCCCTGACCGAGATTCTGTTCGCAACCCATATCGCGCTGTCGGTCGAAGCCCGCTCGGGGGCGCCGAGGGCGGAGCTTAGAAGGCGATACCGCCGGGTGGTGGACTTCGTCGCCTAGGGCATCCGGGAGTCGGGTCGCTTCGTCCCGTTCGGGCCGGGCTTGTCGAAGCCCTCTCCTTTCTCTTCAGGAAACAAGAAGCAAGGCCCCTCGACGGCTCAGGGCGAAGGGGTTCGAACGTTCGACCTAACCTCGCGGCGTCGAAGGGCCGGGATGACGGCAGGCCGGATCGACCTGAGAAGAAACTAGCGAAGCTTGAAGTTCAGCCGCACCCCGATGTTGTCGATGCCCGGATTCTGGCGGTCGTTGAACAGGCGGGCGTGGCTCATATGAATCCAGCTGGCTTCGGCCGACAGGCGGTCGCTGAAGCGGTAGCCGAAGCCGAGCTCGGGCTCGAACAGGATTCGCGAGCCGAAGGCCCGGCGCGGGTCCGCCGGATCGGCGCGGACCGGCCCGGTGTGGACGGCGAGTCCGATACCGGGGCGAAGGTAGAGCTTGCCGCCGATCTTCCAGCTCAGCCCGGCCGCTGCATAATGGGCGTCGCCATCGCTGTTCAGCGCGGCAAAGGCGTAAGGGGAAGGAGCGCCGATAATGGCCAATGCGCGAATCCGCCTTCCGCGCAAACCCGCCTGGAAGTCCACTCCCGGTTCGACGCCGCGAAGGTTCAAGGGGGTATCGACGTCATGGGCGTAGATTCCGCCGAACGCTTCCTGGGCGGAAGCGGGTGCGGCGGTGGCCGCGAGGATGGCGACTGCGCCGATGAGGAACGGCTTCATGACGGGGAAACCCCGTCCCCGACCGGCAGTTCCGGCGGAACCGCGGCCGAACGGCGCGGGTTTAGCCGACATGAGCAACGACGATACCGCTCCCGGCGACGAAGCCGCCCCCGGGACCCCCGGAACCGGCGAGAATCTGTGCCGCCATTGCAACGGCACCGGCGAGCATGACGGAATCCCCTGCCCGGTCTGCGACGGCACGGGCAAGGTGATCGAGGGCCTTTCCGGCGGCTGAGTCCCGGGTCCGGCCGGAAACTACCTAACCCACATTACAAGCAGGGTTTTTACCGGAACTGGCGGCGCTGCGATCCGCTTGTCGGCCATCCCACTGCCCGACAGGAGCCTCCATGATCCGCCCCCTTCTCATCGCCTCCGCCGCTTCCCTGGCCCTCGCCGCCTGCGCCACCGACGGCGACATGGCGCCCTCCGCCGCCGCAGCCGGCGACATGACCCCGAACCGGCGCGACGCCTATGTCCAGATGGCCGCGGCCAGCGACCTGTTCGAGATCCAGTCGTCCCAGATCGCTACCTCGAAGGCCCAGAGCCCGGAGGTTCGAGCCTTCGCCCAGATGCTGATCGAGCATCACACCGCCACCACCCAACAGCTGACCGCCGCCGCCACGGCGGCGGGGACCGCGCCCAACCCCATGCTGATGCCGATGCAGGCCGAGATGATCTCCCGGCTCCAGGCCGCGAGCGGCGCGGAGTTCGACCGGCTCTTCATCCGCCAGCAGATCCCGGCGCACGAGATGGCCCTGGCGCTGCATCAGAATTACGCCCGGAACGGCGACACTCCGGGCCTTCAGGCGGTCGCCGCATCGGCCGTCCCGATCGTTCGCCAGCATCTGGAGAGGGCACGGACGCTGCGCTAGCCTTTTGACTCCCCATCGAGAGATGGGGAGGGGGACCACCCGAAGGGTGGTGGAGGGGTGACTGGCACGGGTCGGTTCCAAGTCACCCCTCCACCACCTTCGGGTGGTCCCCCTCCCCATGCTCCGCATGGGGAGGCAGGCAGTCACGCCCCCGCCTGCCAGGCCCTTATCGAGTCGCTCGGAGCGACCAGCATGAGCACGTTCAAGGTCAAATTGTCGCGGATGACCGCCAGGGCCAGGAGCTCGAAGGCGACCGCGAGGGCCAGGGTCGCCCACACCGGAAGCCGCCGGGCGAGGGCGAACCCCACCACCATCCAGCCGACGTCCGCGGCCGAGTTGATCACCGCGTCGCCGTTATAGCCCAGCGCCATCGTCGCTTCGCGGTAGCGCTCGATGATCCAGCGGCTGTTCTCCAGCAGCTCCCAGCCCGCTTCGATCAGGACGGCGCCGATCAGCCGGTCGCCGGGCGGGTTGCGGCGAAGGAAGAGCCAGCCGAGGAAGTAGAAGAGGAAGCCGTGGATGATGTGGCTCGGCGTGTACCAGTCGGCGAGATGCTGGCTGTTGTCGGGACCGTTGACCGTCCCGACCCAGAGCTTGACGGTGCCGCAGGTGCAGATGGGCGGACGGCCCATCCAGAGCAGGATCGCGGCCATGACCGCGACCAGGCCGAGTGCCGCGAACCAGTAGAAGCGGGGGATGTGGGGCGCCTTCATCGACCCGTCATCCCGGCGAAAGCCGGGACCTCGGGGAGACCCGCCGAGACTTCCTGACCTGAGGTCCCGGCTTTCGCCGGGATGACGTGGAGTGTCATTCCGCCATCTCCCGAAGCTTGACCATCGTCCGCCAGTTGCGGGCGGTGACCGGGGTGCCCGCCGCCCGGTCGATCAGCAACGGGGTGATCTTGGACGTCCCGACCCCGGCGGGATAATGAAACCACAGGGCGCCGCCGGCTTGCTCGACCCGCTCCCCGGCAACCGCCTTGGCCGCGACAGCGTGGGCGGCGCCCGATTTGAGCTCGCCCTTCGGGACCCCGACGAGAACCCGGCTGGGCTCCGCTTCCGACGCCTGCTCGAACGGATTGGCCGCCAGGATCGCCGCCCACGAGTCGGCGGAACGGACCATGACGTCGGAATGAAATCCGAACCTGTCCTTCAGGGCCTCCTCGAGCTGCGCCTCGATCCCCCCCGCCTCGCCCGGCGCCGCGAACAAGAGGTTGCCGCTCTGGATGTAGGTCTCGACCTGCTTCCAGCCGAGATCTCCGCAAAGCGCTCGAAGCTCCGCCATCGGAAGCTTGCGGCCGCCGACGTTGACGGCTCGAAGGAGGGCGATGAGACGGGCCATGTCCCTACCTGCTTGACGCATGGCGGCTCGGCAAGCCAGTAGCGCGCATGGAAATCGCAAGCGCCTTCCAGCGGCGGGGCCTACTCTTCGTCCTGTCCAGCCCCTCGGGCGCCGGCAAGTCGACCATCGCCCGGATGCTGCTCGAGGCCGACGACGGGGTGGCGATGTCGGTTTCGGCGACGACCCGGCCGATCCGTCCGGGCGAGGTCGACGGGCGCGATTATCATTTCGTCGACGACAAGGGCTTCGATTCGCTGGTCGCCGCCGGCCACTTCCTCGAATGGGCGCACGTCTTCGGACACCGCTACGGAACCCTGAAGAGCGAGGTCCTGAAGACGATCGAGGGCGGGCGCGACGTTCTCCTCGACATCGACTGGCAGGGCACCCAGCAGCTCAAGCAGGTCGATCCGGACATCGTCCGCGTCTTCATCCTTCCGCCGTCGATGAAGGAGCTCGAGCGCCGCCTGCGCGCCCGGGGCACCGACAGCGAGGACGTGATCCGCCGGCGCATGGAACGGGCCTCGGCCGAGATCAGCCACTGGGCCGAATATGATTATGTGCTGATCAACAACGACGCCGGGAAATGCCGGGAGCTGGTCCACAACATCCTCAAGGCCGAGCGGCTGAAGGCGACCCGAAGGGTGTTCCTCCACGATTTCGTCCGGCAGCTGACCGCCTGACTTTGCCCCCAGTGCGATTGAGCGTAGGATCGGACCGCACAAAAAGGGGAAGACCATGATCCGGACCGTGATCGGCGGCCTCGTCGCGGGCATCGTCATATTCGTGATCGGCTTCGTCTTCTGGGCGACCCCGCTGGCGGAGCTGGCCTATTCGAAAGCCGACGAGGCCCAGAACGCCGCCGTCCAGGCGTCGCTCGCCCAGAATTTGAGCGCGAGCGGCACCGGAACCTACATCATCCCCGCCCATAACGGCGCTGCCGGAGCGGTGCTCTACGCCAAGGGCCCGATCGCGACCGTCCATTTCAACACAAGCGGCTATTCGCCGGACGACATGTCGGCAATCCTTCCCGGATTCATCGTCGCGGCGATCGCCGGGCTGCTGATCGCTTTCGGCCTCGCGGCGGTGGGCGGGAGGCCCTTCGCCGAACTGGCGAGGCTGGTCGTGTGCTTCTCGCTCGGCTTCACGGTCTGGGAATTTCTCGGCTCGCCGATCTTCAACCATTATGGCTGGGGCCACTGGATCTATGCCTTCATCGCCGAGTCGGTAGCTCTGGTCGTCGCCGGGCTGGTCGTCGCGCGGTGGTTCACGGCGCGCGAGCGGGCGCAGCCGGCGGCGGCGCCTGAGGCCGGGCAGCGCACTCCCGCTGACCGTCATCCCGGCGAAAGCCGGGATCCATGAACACGGATCGAGGCAAGTCGGCGCAGGTCCGTGTTCATGGATCCCGGATCAAGTCCGGGATGACGGTTCGGCGGCGTCCTCGCCCGCGTGGCTGACTAAAGCAAGGTCAGGAACCGATACGCCCCCTCGAACTCGCGGCGGCGGTTCTCGAGTGAGGCGGCGGCGAGTGGGTCGGCGCCCCATTGCTCGGCCTGCCAGGCTTCGTCGAGCATGGCCGCGTCCCACGCGGCCTCGAGCCCGATCGCCCCTTCGGCCAGAGCCAGAGCGATGACCAGCGATCCGGCGATGGTGACCAGGGGCGAAAGCCCGGCGAGCTGGAATGGGCTTCTCGCCGCCACCGCCCGGCCGAGCCGCTCGATGCTGTCCGGGGGCTGGGAGCGGTGCATGACTCCGGTCGTGGTCTCGATCTCGATTCCGAAGCGGGTGCGGGCCCATCCGAGCAGAGGGTCCCAGACCCGGACCTGCCGCTCGACCAGCGAGGCCGGGCCCTCCGCCCGATAGCAGAGCAGGTCGCTCTCGCCATATTGGGCAAGGCCGGCGGCGAAGGCGGCGGGGTCGGGCTCGACCCGGTCGATCGCGGCGTTGGCGAGCCCGGTGAGGGGCATGAGGTGGGGCTCGATCCTTTCGCCCTGGGCATTCCATTCGCCGGCAATGGCCTCGGCCAGCTCTTCGGTCGGCACCCGAAGGAAGGCGCGCGCCGGAGTCCGCACCGGACGTCCGTCGAGCAGGATCGCGACCCCGCCCGGCTCCGGGGAGACGGCCGCCTGCTTGTAGAAACGCTTCATGGCCCGGGCGGAGTCCTCCACCGCGAGGCCAGCCATTTGGGCCCCCAGAAGCTCGCGACGAGGCCGGCCAGGGCGACCGGCAGGCCGACGGCGATCGAACCGCCCTCGACGAGAAGGTTGCCGTACCAGATTGCGAGCCCGATCATGACGACCGCGGTTCCGCCGATCCGGACCAGATTGATCGCGATGAAGCGGTTGCGCCAAAGCGTCTCGTCGTCTTGCGGGGTCATGCCTGGACCTTCATCCTCATCGTCGCGGCCATGTCGAGCTCGCCTCGCCCGGCGAGGGCGTCGGCGATCCGGTCGCGTACCTCCTGCGGCTTGTCCTGGTCCACCTTCGCGGTTCCGCGCCAGGCCGCGATCTCCATCTCGAAGCCGCCGATCGACTTGAGCAGCCCCTCGAAGCGGCCTTCGCTCATCTTGTCGCGGGTCCAGGCCGGCTTCGGAGCGAGCCGGGCTTCCCGTTCGGCGGACATGTCGTCGAGCAGCTTGACGAGCGCCTCGGCCGTCACGGGCCGAACCGGGCCCTCGAGCTCCACCGCGACGTAATTCCAGGTCGGCACCCGATCCTCCAGCCCGTAATCTTCGGGGCTGATATAGGCATGCGGACCGGTCGCGACGAACAGTGCGTCGGAACCTTCCAGCAGGCTGTCGTGGACGGCATTGCCTTTCGACACGTGGAAACGCAGCCGGTCGCCTTCGAGCAGAACCGGAACGTGCACCGCCCGAAGCCCGCCGGCCGTGGGAACGAACAGCACTCCGAAGCCCTGCTCGCGCACCAGGGCGGCCATGGCGTCGCGATCGGAGATGTGGAATTTCCGGTTGGGGTGCATCAGCGCTTCCTGCCGTCACCCCGGCGAAAGCCGGGGCCTCGGGTCGATAGGTCTCGGCGGGCCTCCCCGAGGTCCCGGCTTTCGCCGGGATGACGGACCAGGCTCACTTCTGCCCCCTGCCGCGCCGCTCTCCCTTGCGCTCCTTGCGGCGCGACTTGGCGGCGGCCGAGGCGGCCCGGCGCTTGCCCTCCGCAGTCTCGGAGAATTTCACCTCGTCGAGCGGAAGATCGCTGAGCTCCGGGTCGAAGCCGAGATTGGCGAGGGTCTCGGCGAAGTGGGTCGGAAGCTCCGCCGTGACGTCGAGAGTCTCGCCGTCGGGATGATCGATCCGAAGCCGGCGGGCGTGGAGATGGAGCTTGCGGCTGATCGCCCCGGTCAGGAAGGCGTCGGGCCCGCCATATTTGCCGTCGCCCAGGATCGGGTGCCCGATCGCCGCCATATGGACCCGCAGCTGGTGGGTCCGGCCGGTCAGCGGCTGGAGCTCGAGCCAGGCGGCGCGGTTGCCCGCCCGCTCGATCATCCGGTAGCGGGTCCGAGCGGGCAATCCGCCTTCGCCTTCCTCGACATGCATCTTCTCGCCGCCGGTTCCGGGCTGCTTGGCGAGCGGAAGATCGATGAAGCCGTCGGCGATGTCGGGCACCCCGGTGACGATCGCCCAATAGACCTTCCGGGCGGTGCGGCCGGAAAAGGCCTTGGAGAAGAAGCCCGCCGCCCGGGCGGTGCGGGCGACGAGGAGGACTCCCGAAGTATCCTTGTCGAGCCGGTGGACGAGCTTGGGCCGGTTGCCGGCCTCGTCCGCGAGGCCGTCGAGGAGGCCGTCGAGGTGGGTCGGGGTCTTGGTCCCGCCCTGGGTGGCGAGGCCGGGCGGCTTGTTGACCACGATCGCGTGGGGATCGCGGTGGATGACGATCTCGTTGACGAAGGCGATCTCGTCGTCGCTCAGGCGCTTGCGCTCGGGCCTGGAGCGCTCCGGCGCCGCGGCGGCGGGCTCGGCGGGCGGCACCCGGATCGACTGGCCGGCTTCGATCCGGTCGCCGGGCGAAGCGCGCTTGCCGTCCACCCGAAGCTGGCCGGTCCGGGCCCAGCGCGACACGGTGTTGAAGCTGGCCTCGGGCAGATGGCGCTTGAACCAGCGGTCGAGGCGGATCCCGTCGTCGTCGGGCGCAACCGTGAACTGGCGGACGTCGCTCATGCCGCCACCCTCGCCGTCCACCATCCCGCGGCGAGGAAAAGCCAGAGCGGCCTGTCGGCATGACCGCCCCCCGACATAGCGCCGGCCACCAGGCCCATGAGCAGGCCGCCGGTCAGATTGACTCCCAAGGTGCCCCAGGGGAAGCCCGGGCCAAGCCGCGCCAGTGCAAGGCGCCCGAATTCCCAGCGCAGCCCTGCGCCGGCGGCGCCGCCGATCATGACGAGGAAGAGGTTGGGCATGGCGCGATGTAGCCCGCCCGGACTGGGGAAGGAAGCACTTCTCCGTCACCGTCATGCCAGCGAAGGCTGGCATCCCGGCGGGCGAAAGGCGCCTGCGTTTTTCACCCGCGGGGGCCCCAGCCTTCGCTGGGGCGACGCATTACCGCCCGTTATTGGCGATCAGCGCGACCTCGGAGCCTTTCGGCCTGGGCGTGACGATCAGGTAGAAGGCCCCCTTGTCGCCCTCGTTGCTCCCGGCGAGGATATGATCGCCCTCGCGCACCTGATGCTCCGAGGAATAGCCGGCGCGCACCGCCCTTGTGTGGTACCAGTCGAGCACGCGCTGCCAATTGTCGGCGGTCGCGAAGGTGACGACCCGGGTGCTGCAGCCGCCGGAATTGTTGGCGGCCGCCTCGGTCACCCGGCCGCCGGGATAGACCGGGAAGTTCGGCGCGAGCCTGTTCGCCCAGGCCATGTTGTAGTCGAAGCGGGCCGCATCCGAGCAGCCTTTGGCACCGCCGAGCGCCGCCGGAGCGCCGGACCGGTCGGCCTTGCCCGGAGCGGAAGGCGAAGCGTCCGGGGCCGGGTAGGGCGCTCCGTCCGGAGTCGGCGAAGGCCGGGCCGCGTTCTTGTTGGACTGGGTCGCCAGATTTTCGTCGACCAGGATCTGGTCGTTGAGGGCGCTCGTCACCGCCGGGTCGACGTCGTTGCCGAGGTCGGCGAGGTTGTTCTCGCCCCCGCTGCGGTTGCAGGCGGCGAGCGCGAGCGCCGCCGCCAAAGCGGTCAGTCGAAGCAGCGGAAAGGCGCGATCGGTCATCGAAGGGACTCCTTGAAGCCCCCGCTATGCCCCATCCGGACGCAAAATGGGTGACGAGAGATGGTTAACCGGCGGCGGCCGTTCCTCCTGTCCCGCTTCGGGACTTCCAGAAGGCGAAGCTTTCCCGCTGGACGCGGTCGACGAAGCGCCGCGCCTCGGGGCCTTCCCAGGGTCCCTGGTAACCGCGCGACCGGGCTCCGCCGGCGATCCACCAGCCCTGGCCGGGAAGACCGTCGCTCTGGCGGACGACCAGGACCGCGAGCTCCGGCTCGCCGCGAAGCGCCGCCTGGTCGTCGATCAGGCCCAGTATCTTGCACAGCGCCCGCATCCTGGGCCTCGAGAAGGAATAGCCGAGCCGCTCGAGCAGCTCCCCGTAGCTGAGCGCCGTACCGGCCCTGGCCGCCGCGACGAGGTGGAGCCGGACTTCTTCCGGATCGGCGAGCGCGGCCACGGCGCACTCAGTCGCGGTGGCGGACCGTCAGCCGGCCGTCGGTGCCGGCGCCCGGACGAGGGCTGAGGCGAAGCTTGAAGCGATGGTCGTCGCGCTTCTGAACGCCCGCGACGAGCCATGAATCGCCTTCCCGGGCCGCGCTCCGAAGCTGGAAGCCCTGAGCCCGCGCCGGATCGCGGTACCAGGCGGCGACCTTGTCGAGTGGGTCCGGAGTCGAGAATCGAATCTCCACCTCGCTGTCGCCGCTCTTGTCGCTGTCCGGGCCCGCGGCGATCGCCATTCCGCGCAAGGTGGCGCCCGGGTAGAGGAGCTTGCTGTCGCGCTCCGTCCGGGCCTGGTCGGCGACTCCCTTGGGAAGGCTCAGGGTCATGTCCACTCCGGGCATCTTGAGCGAGATCTTGCCCTCCTCCGCCTTGCCCTCCGCCGAGACGTGGGCGTCGGCCACCGCAGTGTCGGATCCGTTCGACCGGTCCTTCGAACCGCACGCGCAAAGCAGGGCCGTGGCGGCGAAGGCGATGCACAGGCTCTGGCGGTTCATTCTCTCTCCCCGGTTGAAGGGCGATCCTAGCCGGTCCCGGAGCGCCCGCCAAATGCTTGTCGCGGCGCTTGCCCTCCGCTACCCGCCCGGCGGTGAACGAAGCCGCCCGCACCCGATCCGGGCTCCTCATGGGGCTGGGCGCCTACGCCCTCTGGGGAGTCCTCCCGCTCTACTTCAAGGCGCTGGTCCACGTCCGTGCGACCGAGATCGTCGCTCACCGGATCCTGTGGTCGCTGATCTTCCTGGGCGGCTTGGCAAGCTTGTGGAAGAAGTGGCCGGGGATCGGCCGGGCGCTTTCGACTCCGCGAGTCGCACTGACCCTCGCGCTCACCGCGATCCTCATCGGAATCAACTGGCTGGTCTATATCTACGCCGTGGTCAGCGGCCATGTGCTGGAGGGAAGCCTCGGCTATTACCTCAATCCGCTCGTCAACGTCCTGCTCGGAGTCTTCCTCCTCAAGGAAAAGCTCAGCGTTCTCCAGAAGGTGGCGGTCGGACTGGCGGGGGCGGGAGTGGCGATCCTCGCATTCGGCGCCGGCGGAGCGATCTGGATCAGCCTCACGCTCGCCGGCAGCTTCGCGGTCTACGGCTTCCTGAGGAAGGTGGCGCCGGTCGAATCGCTGGAAGGGCTGTCGATCGAGACGATCTTCCTCACTCCGCTGGCTTTCGGCTGGGTGATGTGGCTGTCCGGCGGCGGCGAGAGCGCCTTCCTGCAGACCCGGACGACGGACCTCCTGCTCATTCTCGGCGGCGCTCTCACCGCCATCCCCCTGCTCATGTTCACGGCCGCGGCGAAGCGGCTGCCTTATTCGACGCTCGGTTTCCTTCAATATGTGGCGCCGTCGATCCAGTTCCTGCTCGCGGTGCTCGTCTTCGGAGAGCCGCTGACCGCCGCCCACCTCGTCTGCTTCGGGGCGATCTGGACGGCGCTCGCCATCTTCGTCACCGAAGGCGTCCGGGCCGCCCGGGCCGCGTCCGCCGCGGCAGCCGAGGCAGCGGTCTAAGGTCCCTACTCGATACCGGCAACGGCCTCCGACCCGCCCCCTTCGGGGGTCGCCCGGAGACGGGCGATCCCGGCCAGTCGCCGGTATCGAGTGCGGACCCTAGCCCCTCCCGCAACGACCCGCTAAGGCACGTGCCGATGCGAACCTTCCCGATCCCGAGCCGAGCCGCTCTTGCACTTCTCCTGGCGCTCCCCGCCGGTTGCGCGATCGACGGGCCCGTGCGCGACAGGGGCTATGCGTCCTGCCACGTGCTCGGCTCGTCCGACTGGAAGGCGGAGGTCGAATTCTCCTCGACCTCGAGCCCGATTCCCTATCTGACCCGCAAGCTGGTCGTGACCGGCAAGGTGACCACGGCGGCGGGCTACGATGCGAGCCTGACGCAGGGCCCGGTCGCCCGTCTCGACGACCCCATCCAGCAGGTGCGGGTCCGGACGCAAGGCTCGCGCCAGGCCGGCGGAGCCCCCGTGGTCCACGATGTCCGCGGAGTCTTTCCGGCCATCGACCGCTATGGCGGGGTGGCGATCCGCTGCGGCGACGGGATCATCGCCGAGGTTCGCGAGGTTCCGGCGCCGCCGCGAGACAGGCACGAGAATCCCTTCACCTGGTGAGTCGCGTTGCCCCAGCGAAGGCTGAGCCCCCGGGGGGTGAAGCCCGTAGCGCCTTTCAGCCGCCGGGATCCCAGCCTTCGCTGGGATGACGCTAACGCTCAGAACAGCGCAGGCCGGAGCACCAGTGCGATCCCGATCACGCTCGCCATGAAGGCGATCGTCCGGACCACCGGAACGCCGGCCGCGTAGAGCGGAAGGTAGACGATCCGGGCGCCGAGCCACAGCCAGGCCCCGATCGCGGTCCAGCGGTCGTGGAGCCCCGCGACGCTCACGATCAGGGCCGCGGCCGCGAAGATCGGGAAGGTCTCGAGGAAATTGGCCTGGGCCCGGGCGAGGCGGCCGACGATCGGCTGGGGGGCCGGCAGTTCCTCGTCGCGGGCTCCGACATTCCAACTCGTGCCGTACTGCCGGGTCTTGAAGCGGACCGCGACGAAGATGTGGACGAGGGCGAGGATGCAGCCCCAGGCGAGGACGGTGAGCTCCGTGGTCATCGGGGGATTGTCCGGCAAGTCTCCGAGGGGCGCAAGCCATTCCCGTCCCCCCAGCGAAGGCTGGGGCCCCAGGGGGTGAAGTCCTCGGCGCCTTTCAACCGCTGGGATCCCAGCCTGCGCCGGGATGACGAGGGAGGAGCGAAGAATCCGGAAATAAGTGCACTGTCACCGTCTTATTTCTTAAATCGGTGACAGTGCACTTTTATCCGGCCTTCGCCGGGAGTCGTGACTTTCCGGCGCGCTTTTGCAACAAATGCCCATGCCCAGCCCGCACCTCGCCGCCGCCCCGGAGCCGGAACTCAGCCTTCCGGGCTGGATCTATCGCGACCCCGAATTCTTCGACGTCGAGATGGAGCGGGTCATCCGCCCGTCCTGGCAGGTGGTTTGCCACGGCAACGAGATCCCGGCGCCGGGCGACTGGCGCACGCTCGACTATCTCGGCGAGAGCGTCGTCGTCATCCGCGGCGACGACGGCCTCGCCCGCGCCTTCTCGAACGTCTGCCGGCACCGCGGCTCCCGGGTGGTGAGCGGCGGCTCCGGCTGCGCCCGGCGGCTGACCTGCCCCTATCACGCCTGGACCTACGCCCTCGACGGCCGGCTGATCGGGGTGCCCAACCGGAGCGACTATCCGGGGCTGGAGGCATCCGGGCTCGGCCTCGTCCCGGTCGAGCTGGAGACCTGGCGTGGATTCCTGTTCGTCCGGCTCGAGGGCGGGGGGCCTTCGGTCGCCGAGATGATGGCCCCGCACGAGGGCGAGATCGTCCCCTATCGCTTCGAGGAGATGGAGGCGCTGGGCCGGGTCACTCTCCGGCCCCGGCAGGTCAATTGGAAGAATGTCGCCGACAATTATTCGGACGGCCTCCACATCCCGGTCGCCCATCCCGGACTCACCCGGCTGTTCGGCCGCGGCTATTCGATAAGCGCCGGCGAGCATGTCGACCGGATGGCGGGCGACCTCGTCGAACGGCCCTCGGCAAATGCGTCGGAGCGCGCCTATCAGAAGCTTCTGCCGGCCGCCCCGCACCTGCCGGCCGAGCTCCAGCGGCGATGGCTCTATTTCAAGCTCTGGCCGAACGTGGCCTTCGACATCTACCCCGACCAGATCGACTTCATGCAGTTCCTGCCCGTCTCGGCGACGCAGACCGTGATCCGCGAGATCAGCTACGCGCTGCCCGACCGGCGGCGGGAAATGAGGGCGGCGCGCTACCTGAACTGGCGGATCAACCGCCGGGTCAACGAAGAGGACACGGCGCTTATCGCGGGCGTCCAGCAGGGGATGGCCTCGAGGAGCTACGTGCCCGGGCCGCTCGGGGAAAGCGAAGTGTGCCTGCGCAGCTTCGCGAGAAAGCTCAGGCGGCTGATTCCGGAAGCGAATCTGCACCGGGCGCCGAAGGCGGGGTGGAGTCGCTGAGGCCGTCATTCCGGCGAAAGCCGGGATCCATGGACTAAGCCGTGCGAATTTCTCCTGGAACCGTGTTCATGGATCCCGGGTCAAGCCCGGGACGACGGTGAACGCGGGCTAAGCCTCCGCCAGCTGGCCGGACATCCGGATGACCAGCTCCCGCACCGGAGCGGCGACTGCGGCCGGGAGGATCCGCGCCACTTCGTCCTTCGCACTTCGGAAGCCGGCGCTCACCCGGACCAGCTCCATCGACCAGTCCGGAAACGAGCGCTGCTCCACGTAACGCTCGTCGCGAATTTCGAAGGCGGAATGGCGGGGGTCCATCCGGAGCCGCTCGACCAGATTGTCGATCGCGTCCTCCGTTCCCTCGACGATCTGGAGGAAACGGGAGCCGTCGAAGAGGAGCAGGCCGGAAATCCCGTCGAGCGCATTGAGATGCCGAGCCGTCTCGCCGATCGCCTCCACTTCCTCGTCGCTAAGATCGAGGCGGGCCCGGCTCGTGTAGGTCAAGGTCTTCAGACGCAAGGCAATTCTCCAGCCGGGCCGGTGGCACGAACGAAGCCGGGGATCAACCGCCGGTGGCCGATTTTGCGGCAAATCTGCCGGGTTCACCCGCCGCACATTCGGCGAGTGAGCCCGGACGGGCGGGGAGGCCCCCCGTCCGGCCCGCGATCCTCGTCGGACGGCGGCCTGAACCGCCGCCGTTCCGGATCGGGCCTGCAGTCGAAGCGGCGCTTGATGCATTCGTTGTAGAAGCGGCCGGCGGAGGGCGCCTTGCGCAAGGCTTCGTAGATCGCGGTCGGAACGTCGGAATAGATGTAGCGCCCGGTTTCCCTGAACCAGATGCTCAGCGACCTCTCCTCTTCATCATAGGCGATTCGAGCGATGACCCTCGAGGACAGCCTTGCAGCGCGCATGATCCTCTCCACGAACGAGAATCGCGTGCCAGCGAATTGCGGAATCGCAGGTTCCGGCCGCTTCGCCGGACCGAATCGATTAAGGGCCGAGACGAGTCGGAAAGGCCGAAGTTGCACCCCTTGGCGAGCGGACGAGGCTCGCTTACCCTGTGCGAGTTCAGGGGGGTCGGGCAGATGGATCGTTTATTTCGGATCGGCTTCGGGGCTCGGGCCGCTCTCTTCTTCGGCCTCGTCCTGGCCCTGGCCGGCGGCCGGGGAAGCGCGGCGGAGCCGGCCAATCCGAACCTGACCGCGCTGGTGCGCGGAGTGAACGACGAGTCCAGCCGGCGCGACTCGCTCCGCATCGAGAAGCTCGACATCGCCGTCCGGATCCACGGAGGAATCGCCGATACGGTTCTCACGGCCCGCCTCGCCAATCCCGGCAACGAGGAGCTGGAGGGCGATTTCGGGCTGGCGATGCCCGCCGGGTCGACGGTCACCGGCTATGCGCTCGACGTCGACGGGACGATGGTCGACGGCGTGCTCGTCGACCAGCGGCAGGCGCGGCGGGCCTATCAGGAGCGGGTGCGCCAGGGGGTCGATCCCGGCCTCGCCGAAGTGCTCCGGGGCTTCCAGTTCCGCAACCGGGTGAGCCCGATCTTCCCCGGCAAGTCGCGCACCATCAGGGTCAGCTTCAGCACTCCGCTCGATCCTCGTCTCGGCTATGTCCTTCCACTCTCGGGTGGAACCGAAGTCGGCGAGCTCGGGATCATTGTGGAAGTCAGCGGCCTCGCCCGCGAACCCGTCGTCCACCTCCCCGACGGCGGACAGGCCCGGCTCGAACGGAATTCGGGCGGCCATCCTTTCGCTTACGCTCGAACCGGGGCCCGCCTTCAGAGCGCCCTCGCCGTCTCTGGAGTGGAGCGCGTTGCGCCCCTCATCGCCTCTCGCCATCCGAACGGAGATTCGTTCTTCGAGATCTCGGATACCGGCGAAGCCCAGGCGGCCGGCCCCGGTCCGCGGAGGGTTACGATCCTGTGGGACCGGTCCCTCTCCCGCGCCGACGACGACCTCGCCTCCGAAATGGCGTTGCTCAAGGCCTATCTCGAACGGGTCCGGCCGGGCCGGATCGAGCTGATCCTGTTCGATTCGAGCCTCGTCGAGCGGACCGAGGTTCCGAACGCGGACGCCGCGGCGCGGGCCATCGCCTCGACGCGCTACCTGGGCGCCTCGAGCGTCGCCGTGCTCGCTCAGCAACCCATCGAAGCCGACGCCTGCCTGCTCTTTTCCGACGGGCTCGTGACCCTGGACCGGCGCGACGCCTTCCGCCCGGCCTGCCCGATCCTCGCAATCTCGAGCGCGCCGGACTCCGACCGGGCGTGGCTCGGAGCCGTCGCCGCCGGATCGGGCGGCCTGGCCGTGCAGCTCGACCCGACTGACAAGGAGGCGGCGCTCGCCAAGCTCACCGGCGCTTCCCCGCGAGTGCTCGCAGTTCGAACCGCCGCGGGCGCTCCGATCGAGTTCACGTTGCTCGACTCGCCCGACAAAGGCTGGCGGCTGGTCGGGCCGCTCCCGGGCAGCGGCCCCGTCATCGTCCGAGTCGCCGGCGCGGACGGACGAGCCGCGGATCGCACCTATGCGGTTCCGGCCGCGGACCGGCCTTCACTCACCGGCGCCGGGGCGCTGTGGGCGTCCGAGCGGCTCGAGTTGCGTTCCGCGAGCGACGACGCCGACCGGGACTCCCTGGTCGCCTTCGCCCGCCGCCACAGCGTCGGCGGCCCGGAAATCTCCTTCCTCGTGCTCGAGACTCCGCGGGATTATGCCCGCAACGACATCGCGCCCCCGGCGAACTACGCACAGGACAAGCGGGCGGAGTTCGACCGGCTGATCGCGGCGCAGCGCGCCGAGAAGGACTCGCTGCAGAAGGCCAGGTTCGAGGCCGTGCTTGCGGCCTGGGAGGAGCAGAAGAGCTGGTGGCAGCGGCAGTTCGATCCCAATGCAAAGCCGAAACGGAGGCAGGCCACGGAGGGCGGGGAGTCGGGCGGGGACATCACCCTCACCGGGTCGAGGATGGACGGCAACGGCGACCGGTCCTCGAGCCGGCGCGGGCGCCGCGAGTCGCCTCCCGCGCCCGAGCCGATGGCGGAACCCGCGCCGCCGCCGCCCGTGGAATCGCCGCCGCCGCCGGGCGCCGCCGAGCAGGATCTGAACGAGCTCCCCGCGCTCAGATCCACCACCGGCGATTCGCGTCTCGCCGACAAGTCGATCGAGATGGCGCCCTGGTCGGCCGATCGCCCGTATCTCAAGGCCCTGGCGGACGCGCCGGCCGGCCAGCTGGAAAGCGTGTTCGCCGCTCAGCAGAAGGACCATGGCGGCCTCCCGGCCTTCTGGCTCGACGTCTCCGATTTCTATTTCCGTGCGGGCCGGCGTCCCGAGGCGATTCGCCTCCTGCTCTCGGCGATCGACCTTCCGACCCGCGACAGCGAGACGGTCGCGACCGTCGCCGCCCGGCTGGTGCGCTGGGGCGAGCTGGACCGCGCCGTCCAGCTCTACGAGCGGCTTGCGGCGAGCGAGCCGGACCGGCCGCAGCCGCTGCGCAACCTCGCGCTCGCCTTGGCGAAGCGCGCCGAGGCCGGGTCCGGCGAGCAGGCTCGCGCCGATCTCGCCCGGGCCATCGCGCTTCTGGCCCAGGTCGTGACGAAGAGCTGGCCGCCGGCCTATGACGGGATCGAGCTTATCGCGCTGATGGAAGCGAACCGGCTGATCCCCCGCTATCGAAGCCTCGGAGGCACCGACCCGGCGCTCGACCCGCGACTGATCGCGCTGCTCGACGTCGACCTTCGGGTGGTGATCGAATGGAATACCGACGCGACCGATCTGGACCTGTGGGTCGACGAGCCCAATGGCGAGCGGGCCATCTACAGCAATCCCCGGACGCTCGTCGGAGGAAGGCTGTCGAAGGACATGACCCGCGGCTACGGTCCCGAGGAATATCTGCTTCGCCGGGCGCCCGACGGGACCTTCACGGTCCGTGCCAACGTCTTCGCCGCCGATCGGATCAACCCGAACGGCGCCTCGCGAATCACCGCCCATCTCATCCGCGATTTCGGCCGCCCCGAGGAACGCGAGGAGGCGGTCGACATCGAGGTGCTTCCCAGGGAGGCGCGGGGCGAGCGGCTGATCGGGAAAATCCGGGTCAGCCGCTGAGATCGGGCGGAGCGGTCGCGGCCGAACGAGGGAGCAGGAACATGTCCACCGACCCGCGAGTCGATTCCTACATTGCCCGGCAGGCCGATTTCGCCCGTCCGATCCTAGAGCACCTTCGCTCCGCCGTTCACGCCGCCTGCCCCGAGGCCGAGGAGACGATGAAGTGGAGCATGCCGCACTTTCTCTACAGGGGGCGGATCCTCGCCGGAATGGCGGCGTTCAAAGCCCACGCCACCTTCGGCTTCTGGCGCTCCAGGGAAGTGGTCGGCGAGACAGAGGCGCAGCGCGACGCGATGGGGCAGTTCGGAAAGCTGACCTCGGTGGCGGACCTGCCCGGCGACGATGCCCTGCACGCGCTGATCCGCAAGGCGATGGCCCTGAACGACGAGGGCGGGCGCCCGGTGCGGCCGAAAGCGCCGCCGAAGGCCGAGCCCGAAACGCCGCCGGAGCTCGAGGCGGCCCTTGCCGCGAACGCCGCCGCCAGGGCAGCGTTCGACGGCTTCCCGCCGAGCTGCCGCCGCGAATATGTCCAGTGGGTCGCCGAGGCGAAAAGGCCGGAGACACGCGACAAGCGCATCGCCCAGGCGGTCGAGTGGATCGCGGAGGGCAAGAGGCGGAACTGGAAATACGAGAAGTGCTGAGGCCTGACCGATCCGCGTCATCCCGGCGAAAGCCGGGACCCCGGCGAGGATAAGGCGCCCTTTCTTCCATGAGGTCCCGGCCTTCGCCGGGATGACGGGATGACCCTAACGATTGGCCGACCGCTCGGCTCGCCGCATTCCTTCCCGTCCTTAACACTCCATCAAAACCTCTGGGCGTAGTGACTCCGGGCAACCCGGCAGCACGCAGGATTCCCATGTATCACGCGCCCGTTCCCTTGGAAGTCGACCCGCAGGAATTGGAACCGGCGGAACTGGCGGATGAAAGCGTCGGCGCCGACGCGAGCAGCCAAAGGCTCCGCGACGCCCATCTCCATAACGGACAGGCACAGACTCGCCTGCTCTTCGCACCCTTTTTCGCGCTGACCGGCGCCGGGGCGGCCCTTCTGGTCGCCTGGGCGATGGTGGGCACCACCCGGATCGAGTTCATCGCGGCCTGGCTCGCGCTGGTCGGGTTCGCCAACTACACTTATTATCGTTTCGCCAGGACCGAAGGCGCGGCGGCCGAGAGCCGCTCCGCGGAGGGCCGCCCGCTGTTCCGGGCGATCGGCGAAGCGGTGGCGCTGGCCGCCATCTGGTCCGCCTTGCCCACCTACGCCTTCGCTACCCAGCCGCACGAGGTCCAGGTGGTCATCGGCGGAGCCATGGGCGCGATGATCATGGCGGCGATCGGCCTGGCCTCGGTTCCGGCCGCCGCCTTCGCGTGGATCGCGACGATGACTTTCTTCCTGTGCTGCGCTTATTATCTGGGCAGCTCGGACCTGTCCCCGACCTTCGGGGCCTCCATCGTCGGAGTGGCGACGGTCGCCATCTTCGGGGTCGCCCGGCTCACCCGCTGGACCTTCCACCAGCTCCAGACCATCGCCAACGTTCGCACCCAGGCCGAGTCGGTCCGGCTCCTGCTCAAGGAATATGAGCATCGCGGAGTGGGCTGGCTTTGGCAGGTCGATGCGGAGAACCGCGTCGTCTACATCTCCTCGCGGATGACGTCCCTGCTCGGCCGCTCGGCGAGCCAGCTGATCGGCCATTCGCTTCCCGCGACCCTGGGCGGCAACAGCGCCCTCGGCCGTACCCTGCTCGCCAGGGCGCCCTTCGCCAGCCTCGAGATGGAGCTGAAGACCCGCCGCGGCACCCGCTGGATCAGCCTCGCCGGCGATCCGATCATCGACATGGCGGGCCAGTTCCAGGGCTTCCGCGGAGTCGGCTCCGACATCACCGAGGTTCGCCGCACCCAGGAGCGGCTGACCAACCTCGCCAACATGGACGTGCTTTCGGGCCTTCCCAACCGCGGCCGGGTGCGGCAGCTGCTCGGCGAGGCACTCTCGACCTCGCAGTCGAGCAATGTGCCCTGCGCGATCATGTTTCTCGACCTCGACGGCTTCAAGCCGGTCAACGACACGTTCGGCCACCCCAAGGGCGACGCGGTGCTGAAGAGCGTCTCGCAGCGCCTCGTCAAGGAAGCCGGCGAATCGGGCCATGTCGGCCGGATGGGCGGCGACGAGTTCGCCATCGTCATCCGCGACGCGCAGAGCCGGAAAAAGGTGGACGACCTCGCCCACCGCATCATCGGCGCCGTCGCCGAGCCCTATCATATCGACAAGGCCGAGATCCGCATCGGAGTCTCGATCGGATGCGCCTTCGGACCGATCGACGGCCAGAGCGTCGACGACCTCATCCAGAAGGCGGACCTCGCCCTCTACCAGGCCAAGGGCCAGGGCCGCGGCACCTGCTGCTATTTCTCCGCCGACATGCAGAACGAGGCCGAGGACCGCCTCCGGCTCGAGCAGGACCTGCGCCAGGCGCTGTCGCTCAAGCAGTTCCGCCTCGACTACCAGCCGCTGGTCAACGCGGCCGACCAGAGCCTGGTCGGCTTCGAGGCCCTGATCCGCTGGCACCACCCGACCCGCGGAATGGTCTCGCCGGTCGAGTTCATCCCGCTCGCCGAAGAGACCGGCCTCATCATGCAGCTCGGCGACTGGGTGATCGACGAAGCCTGCCGCGCAGCCTCGGTGTGGCCGGACTATATCAGCGTCGCGCTCAACCTGTCGGCCCGCCAGCTCATCCTTCCGGCGCTCCCCAACACGGTGTCCGAGGCGCTCGCCAAGTACAGGCTCAAGGCCAACCGGCTCGAGCTCGAGGTCACCGAATCGGTGTTCCTCGGGGACAGCGAGGGCTCGCTCGACGTCCTCAAGCGGCTCCGCGCCCTCGGCGTCGGAATCGCCCTCGACGATTTCGGAACCGGCTATTCCTCGCTCGGCTATCTCAACAAGGCGGTCTTCCATAAGCTCAAGATCGACGGCAGCTTCGTCCGCGACGCCGCCAACAACCGCGAGACGGTGGCGATCATCCAGTCGATCGTCCAGCTCGCCAAGAGCTTCCGGATGACGGTGACGGCCGAGGGCGTCGAGACCGCCGACGATTTCACCCGGATGCGCGACCTCGGCTGCCACCAGATCCAGGGCTACCTCTTCGGCCGCCCGATGAGCTTCGAGCGCGCCACCGACCTCATCCACGGAACGCAGAGCCGGCTGACGGCCTGACGAAGAACCTCCCCCGGAAATCCGGGGGAGGAATTTCTCCTACCGGGCGCTATGCTGCCCCAATGCGCTTCACCCCTCTCCTTCCCATCCTTCTCCTCGCCGCCTGCGGAAGCGGCTCCGAAGCCCCGCAGGACGCCCCGCAGCGCGAAAAGGCGGCCCAGCTGCCCACGCCCGAGCTTCAGCCGCCGCCGGAGACCGACCGGGACCGGGAGGACAGCGGCGACGCGGCGGACGCCCTCAAGCGTTATTATTCGCGGATCCAGGCCGGCGATTACGACGCCGCCTGGGAGATGCGGTCGGGCGAGTCCGGCGACGAGGCCAGGCGGCGCTTCGCCGACAATTTCAGGGCCTACGACACCTACCAGGCCGACGTCGGCACCCCCAGCGAGCCGGTCGAGTCGAACGGCTGGGCCTATGTCGAGGTGCCGGTGATGATCCGCGGCACGTTCAAGGGCGGCAAGCCCTTCAGCAGCGCCGGGAGCGTCACGGTCCGCAAGTCAACTTCGGCGGGGGGCGAGGGCTGGCGGATCTATACGGGCGAGGGAAAATAATCGTCGTCCCAGCGACGGCTGGGACCCCAGGGGGTGAAAGGCGCGGTGGTCTTCACCCGCCGGGGCCCCAGCCTGCGCTGGGGCGACGAGCAAGAACCCATTGCCCGCGACCTCAAACTTTGTTATGATGTCTCATAACATGAAGGAGGCCGACATGACCCCACGCCGCCGCCCGATCCCTTACGCCGCCGCCTCGGAGCAGCCGTTCAGCGCGATCAACACCACTCCGATCATCGACGTCATGCTCGTCCTCCTGATCATGTTCATCATCACCCTTCCGCTCACCACCCATGCGGTGAAGATCGACCTGCCCGTCGGCCCTGTCAAAATCCAGAAGGAGCCGACCGTCCACCGCCTCGACCTCGACTCCGCAAGCCGTCTCAGCTGGGACGGAGCGCCGATCGCCGAGGCCGAGCTTCCCGCCCGCCTGGCCGCCTTCCGGGCGGAATCCCGGGACAACGTTCTCCACTACCGCGCCGACCCGCAAACGCGTTATGAGGATTTCGACCGCGTCCTGGCCAACGTGAAGCGGGCCGGGATCGATCGGGTGGGCTTCGTCGGCAACGAGCGCTTCACCCGCGCCTATTGAATCGAAGGAGCGACCTATGAAGGCCCGGGCGACGACGATGGCGGCTTGCATCTTCCTCCTCGCCGGCTGCGAGGACGGAGCGCCCGAGCAGAACGTGACCCGGGTCGTCGCCGCCAACCCGATGAGCGACCAGCTCAAGGCGCTCAGCGAGCCGACCCGCTTCCTCGGCCTCTATCGCGCGATCCGGGACAATGGCCGGCGCTGCAAGCGGGTCGACCGGGGCGGCTACCAGCAGCAATATAAGTCGATGGCGATGTGGACCGCCCATTGCACCGACACGGGCGACTATTCGCTCTACATCGCCCCCAATGGCGACGTCCAGGTCAGCGCCTGCAAGGACGCGAAGGCGCTCGGCCTTCCGGAATGCAGGCCGGCCGCTGCCTCGGCTCAGTCCGGCGAGGCCTCCGAAAAGCGGTAGCGGCCGCGGATCAGGCTGTTGAAATGGCGGCCCTTGATCCGGGCCTGGCGGAAAGCCTCGGCCGCCTCGGGCGGAACGTCGTGGAACCGGTAGCGCCGGCCGGTGGTGAAGGTCACGTCCAGCTCACGCGTGTCGGGCCGATAGGCGATTGCGCTGATCACGGTCGACGGCATCGGCGGCTCCCTTGCGAAAGCTCAACGCCGCGACGAGGAGACGGGTTCTCCGCCCTGCGAGGCTGCCGGGCGGCGCGAAGCCGCCCGGAGCGGATTTCGACCGCTCAATAGCGGTAGTAGCGGTCACGGTAGCGGTGGTCGTCGCGATAGTAACGGCCGTGCCGGCCGTAACGGCTGTCGCGGCGCGCTTCAGCGATCTCGCGGCGGCATTCGCGGAGCTCGCGGCGATATTCCCAGCGGCTGTCGGCGCGCCGCAATTCGCGACGGCACTCGCGCACCTCCTGGCGGACTTCGCCACGGCGATGATTGCGGCCATAACCATAACCCTGGCCGTAGCCCTGGCTATAATAACCCTGGCCGTAGCCGCCGTAACGCTGCGCGGAAGCGCCGGTCGCAGGCATCGCGACCGCGGCCGCGAGCGTCGCAGCCAGAACATACATACGCATACTCGTCTCTCCTCGACTGGAGCGCCCGCTCAGCAAACGCGGGCGCCGGACTCAACGAGCGGAGATTATGCCGCGTTGCATGAACCCCAAACTACGGCGCGTTCATCGGGGGTTTAGGCGTTCTGCGCGCCATTTCCTCGCTGCGTCGGCGCGAGGCTTCCAGGGTCCGGAGCATCAGAGCCCGGAGGCCGTCCTCGGCATCGAGGACTCGAAGTCCGGCCTCGGTCGTTCCGCCCGGGCTCGCCACCCGGCGGGCGAGCTCGGCGGGACCGGCACCGGACCGGACGGCCAGCAAGCTCGACCCTTCCGCCATGATCCCGGCAAGGCGCGCGGCCTGCTCGGCGGGCAGGCCAAGCTCGGTTGCCGCTTCGGCGAGCGCGTCAAGGAAGCGGTAGAGGAAGGCCGGGGCCGCGGCGGTGAGCGCGCTCGCGACTCCCATGAGCTTCTCGTCCTCGAACCATTCCACGTGGCCGATCGCCCGCATCAGACGCTCGATCCCGGCCCTTGCGTCGGAGCCGCTCGAGTCGTCGGTGTGAAGCTCCGTCACCCCCTTGCCGAGGCTGACCGGAAGATTCGGCATGGCTTTGACGATCGCCCGCGGAACCGGGAAAAGGCCGCGCAGCGCGGCCAGCGTGGTTCCGGCGAGGATCGAGACGAGGATCGTATCCCGCCCAAGCACGGCCGCTACGGCCGGTGCGACCTGTGCCAGCTTCTGCGGCTTGACCCCGAGCAGCGCGAGCGCTGGCATCTCCCCCTCGGGCAAGGCGGTGAGGGTCCGGATGCCCGGCGCCGGGACCCGGCCGCTCGGGCGGACGACGGTGATCAGGCTCGGATCGGCGCCGGCGGCGAGCCAGCCTTCCAGCATCGCCCCGGCCATGTTGCCGCAGCCGATCATGAGGAGCGGGCCGGGGAGTTGGAACTGGGTCATGTCATTTCCGTCGTCCCAGCGACGGCTGGGACCCCAGGGGGGTGAAGGGCGCTTACGCTTTTAGAGGGCGCGGCTCCAGCGTTGGCGCGAACTCTCGCCGGGGTCCCAGCCTTCGCTGGGACGACGGGCCGGCCTAGGCCTCGCCCTGGGTCTCGATCAGTGCCGCAGCGATGGCTTCCTGGGGGGTCTTTCCGGCCCAGAGGACGAACTGGAAGACGGGGTAGAAGCGCTCGCACTCCTCGATCGCCGCCTCGACCAGAGTCTCTGCGTGCTGGAGGCTGAGGGTGGCTCCATCCTCTCCCTCGAGCAGCGTAGCGTGGCGGAAGAGGACGAGGCCGGACGAGGCCCAGAGCTCGAAATGGCCGATCCAGAGCTGCTCGTTGATGAGTCCGATCGTCTCGTAGACGGCGGCGCGCTTGTCCTGGGCGACCCTGATGTCGGGGAGGGTCAGGAACTGGAGGACGTGATCCTCGTCGCGCCAGACGGCGCGAAGCTCGTACTGCGCCCAGCTGCCCTGGAAATTGGCGACGATCTCGTCCTCGCCGCGCTCGCAAGCCCAGCCATGGGCGCTGAAATAATGTTCGAGCATATCGATCGGGCCGCCCGGCTCGCGCTCCAGCTCGAATTCGTCCACGTTCATCACTCAGCTTTCTGGGCCGCCTTGGTCCAGCGAAACTGCCCGCGCCAAGGCGCAGGCGCAAGAACGCAAATCAGGCGACCACAATATGTTGTGGATTATTGGGCCTGGATGCCCGATTCGGCCCCCGGGCTGGACCCGGCGCCCGGCTTGCGCTTCGGCCTGGACGCCGCAGCGGCGGCCTCGAGCGCCTCGACCCGGCTCTTGAGAGCGACGCTTTCCTCGCGCGCTGCGATGGCGATCGCCTTCATCGCCTCGAACTCCTCGCGCGAGACCATGTCGAGGCCGCCGACCCAGTCGCGCATCCGGTCGCGGAACGCGCTCTCGGCTTCGCGGCCCATCCCGGCCATGGTGCCGGCGGCCCCGTTCAGGACCTTGACGAAATCGTCGAACAACCGGTTTTCGGACTGCATCGCGCGTCCTCCTGTGAAATGCCTAGATCGCGATATCGGTAGTGGAGCCGCCCGGCGCAAGCTCGGCGGCCCCGGGGTTGAGCGCGGATATCTGCCAGGTGAGCGCCGCCGCGAAGCAGAGCCAGGCGAGATAGGGGGCCATGAGCAGCCCCGCCGAACGCCGGATCCGCCAGAACAGGACGGCGGTTACCGCCGAGATCGCGATCATCGCGAGGATCGTCCAGAAGGCGGCGCCGACCTCGTGATAGGCGAAGAAGATCGGCGACCAGGCGTAATTGAGGACGAGCTGGAGGACGAACAGGCCGAGCGCGGCGCCCCGTCCCCGGGCGCCTTTGGCATGAAGGATCAGCGCCACGGCGAAGCCGAGAAGGATGTAGAGAAGGGTCCAGGCGGCGCCGAACACCCAGCCGGGAGGCATGATCGCCGGTTTTTGGAGAGCGTCGAACCAGGCATTGCCGTAGCCCGAGCCGGCGATCTTCCCCGAGACCGTGCCGAGGAGGAGCACCAGTGGCACTGTGAACAAGGCATAGCGCAAGAAGGACATCCTGAGCTGTGACCTGGACGCGATCGCGGTCATCGCCCCCTCCGTTTTTTCGAGGTGAAGTTCACGAAATTCACGATCTCACGCATTTCCGCCGGCGTCGGCCGCGCACGCGGACGGAGGTTCGGGAGCGACGGCACGGCGGGCTGGGATCGACATTCGCCGAGCGTGACATACGCAAATCCGCCTGTCTCCTTCATTTCGCGCAGCGGCGTCGCCCCAGCCAAGGCTGGGGCCCCAGGGGGTGAAGGGCGCCGGCGCCTTTCACCCGCTGGGATCCCGGCCTTCGCCGGGATGACGGGATTGGCGTCATTCCGCCGGCCGGGCATGGCCCGGATGGCTCAGTTGCTCCTCGAGCTTCCGCGTCACCGCGAGGGGCGAGCCGGTGTAGCGGGCCAGCCGCGAATAGAGGAGCGGGATCAGGAACAGGGTGATGAGGGTGGAGATCGACACGCCCCAGACGATGACCACGCCAATGGCGGTCCGGGCGGCGGCGCCGGCCCCGCCGGCGAGCATCAGCGGTATGGCGCCTGCGACGGTGGCGATCGACGTCATCAGGATCGGCCGGAGCCGGCGGGCCGAGGCTTCGCGGATCGCCTGGCCGATGTCGCGGCCCTGGTCGCGGAGCTGGTTGGCGAACTCGACGATCAGGATCCCGTTCTTCGCCGCGAGGCCGACCAGCATGACCAAGCCGACCTGGCTGTAGAGATTGAGGGTCTGGCCCATGACGGCGAGGCCGATCGCCCCTCCGCCGACGGCAAGCGGGACCGTGCTGATGATGACGGCGGGATGGACGAAGCTTTCGAACTGGGCGGCGAGAAGCAAATAGATGATGAGGATGGTCAGCCCGAAGACCAGCCAGATCGAGCCGCCCGCTTCCCTGAAGGCCTGGCTCTCGCCGCGATAGCCGACGGCGACGACCTCGGGCGACTGGGCGGCCTGCGTTTCGAGGAACTCCAGAGCCTCGCCGAGCGAATAGCCGGGCGCGAGGCCGCCCGACAGGGTGATCGCCCGCATCTTGTTGTAGCGGCCGAGGTCGCGGGCGCCTGCCGTGTCGCTGGTCGTGACGAGGCTCGCCAGCGGCACCACCCCGCCGGAGCGGTTTCGGACGTTGATGGTCTGGAGGTCGGCCTGGGTTGCCCGGTCGCCGGCCTCGGCCTGGACGACGACTCGATATTCCTCGCCGCGATCGACATAGGTCGAGACCCGGCGGGAGCCGAGCAGGGACTGGAGCGCGTTCGAGACGTCCTCGACCGAGACTCCGAGATCGCCGGCGCGGGCGGTGTCGACGGCGATCCTGAGCTGCGGCTTGGTCTCCTTATAGTCCGAATCCATGTTGATCAGGCCGGGATTGGCCGCGGACGCGGCGAGGATCCGGTCGCGGGCCCGGGCGAGCTCGGCATAGGTCGAGCCCGCTATGACGAAGCTGACCGGCTGGCCCCGGCCGCGCCCTCCGATCGACGAGCGCACCTGGGCGTTGCCTCGGACCGCGGGCATCTGGCCGAGCCTTTTGTTGACCTCCTGGACGACGTCCTGGGTGGTCTTTTCGCGCTCCTCCCAAGGTTTGAGGAAGATGACGAAATTGCCGCTGTTGAAATCGTCGCTGTTGCCGAAGCCGCCCGGCGTCCGGGTGATGATCGCCCGGACGGCGCCCTTGTCGACCAGCGGGAGAAGCTTGCCCTGGGCATCGATCATATAGCGGTCCATCTGCGCGTAGCCGGTGCCCTCCGGAGCGCTGACGTTGGCGGACAGGATTCCGACGTCCTCGGCCGGAACCAGCTCGGAGCGCAGAGTCGCGAACAAAGCTCCCGCCCCGGCGAGGAAGATCCCGACGACGATGAGCGGGATCATCGGCCTGCCGATCACACGGTCGAGCCGGCGCGAATAGAAGCCCTCGAGCCGGCGGAATCGGTTGTCGACCCAGCGGGCGAAGCGGCCCCGCTCCTGATATTTGAGCAGTTTCGAGCAGAGCATCGGGGCGAGGCTGAGCGCCAGGAAGCCGGAAAAGGCGACGGCTCCGATCATCGCTGCGGCAAGCTCTCGGAACAGCAGGCCGGTCTGTCCGGCGATGAACATGATCGGCACGAACACGGCGCACACGACGAGCGTCGTCGAGACGATGGCGAAGCCGACCTGGCGGGTCCCTTCGAATGCGGCGGCCAGCGGAGGCTCGCCCTCCTCGATCCGGTGATAGACGTTCTCGAGCACGACGATGGCGTCGTCGACGACGATCCCGATCGACAGCACCATGGCGAGCAGGGTCAGGAGGTTGATCGAGAATCCCAGCAGCCAGAGAACCGCGAAGCTCGCCAGCAGGCAGAGCGGAACGGTGACGGCCGGGATCAGCGTCGCCCGCCAGTTGCCGAGGAACAGGTAGATGACGAGGACGACGAGCACCGCCGCCTCGGCGAGCGTATGCCAGACCTTTTCGATGGCCCGGCTGATGAACAGGCTTTCGTCGGAGCCGACGACGATGTTCATTCCCTCGGGCAAAGTCGGCTTCAGCTCCTCGGCCGCCTTCTTGGCGGCCTCGGCGACGGCAAGGGTGTTGGCGCCCGACTGGCGGACGATCCCGAGCCCGACCGCTTCCTGGCCGTTCAGGCGAAAGGCGCTGTACGGATTTTCCGGCCCCTCCCCGACCCGGGCGACGTCGCCGAGACGGACGAGATAGCCGTCGGCGCCCCGGCCCACCACGAGCTGGCTGAATTGCCGGGCGTTCTGGAACGGACGGTCGACCCGCAGGGTGACGTTCTGCTGCGCCGATTCGAGGCGCCCGGCCGGGAGCTCGACATTCTGGCTTCGAAGCGCATTTTCGAGATCGGCCGGGGTGAGCCCGTAGGCGGCGAGCCGGCCGGGCTGCATCCACACCCGCATGGCCGGGCGAGCCTCGCCTCCGACGAAGACCCGGGCGACTCCCTCGATCGCGGAGAACCGGTCGAGCAGGTTGCGGTCGACATAATCGGAGAGCTGGAGCCTCGACCAGCCCGGCTTGGAGACGACGAGGAAGAGGATCGGCGAGGCGTCGGCGTCGACCTTTCGGACCTCGGGCGGGCGGACGTCGTCGGGAAGGTTGCCGGCGGCGGCCCCGACCCGGTCGCGGACGTCGTTCGCGGCCGACTCGATCGAGCGGCCGGGGAAGAATTCGATGGTGATCGACGACTGCCCGTCCTGGCTTCGCGAGGTGATCGTCTGGAGGCCCTCGACCCCGGAAAGCTGGTCCTCGAGCACCTGGGTCACCCGGGTCTCGACGACGCTTGCGGCGGCGCCGATATACTGGGTCTGGACGGAGACGACCGGAGGATCGACGTCGGGATATTCGCGCACCGACAAAGCGAAGAAGCCGACCAGGCCGACGACCGCGATCAGCATCGCGAGCACCGCCGCGAACACGGGCCGGCGGACGGAAAGGTCGGAGATCTTCATGGCGCCACTCTTCCTCTCCCGCTTACCGCGGGAGAGGAGGGGCCCGAGCAGAGCTTCGGAGGTGAGGGTCTGTACGCCGGGCTCTGCAAGACCCTCAGCTCCCACCGCTTCGCGATGGGCCCCTCCTCTCCCGTGAAGGACGGGAGAGGGGTGGGTGCGGCTCCGGGCGTCACGGCGCTTTCCCCTGCGCCGCTCCGCGCTCGGCGCGCGGCCCGCGCTGCGCGTTGCCGGCGCCGGCGACCCGGACCTTCATCCCCTCCGACAGCTTGACGACGCCCTCGGTCACTACCTTCTGCCCCGGCTTGAGCCCTTCGAGTATCTCGACCCGGCCGGCGCTCTGCAGGCCGGTCTTCACCGGCGTCCGGCGCGCCGCCCCGCCCGGATCGATCGTATAGACGTAGCGCGCGTCGCCTTCCCCGACGATCGCCAGCTCCGGCACCGAGAGCCCTAGCCTCGGCGAGGCCTCGATCACGACGGTGAGAAGCATTCCGGGCTTGAGCTTGTTGTCGGTGTTGGGAAGCTGGGCACGGACCATGACCGACCGAGTGTTGGGATCGATGACCGGGTCGATATTGGCGATCCGGCCCCGGAAAGGCAAATCGGGATAGGCGGCTGAGACCGCCGCGATGGTGAGGCCGGGCTTGAGGGTGGCGAGCACCGTCTCGGGGACCGGAAAATCGAGCTTGATCGTGGAGATGTCGCTGATCGTCGCGATCGCAGTCCCGCTGCTCACCACCGCCCCGGGGGAGATGGTCCGAAGCGAGGCGTAGCCTGAGAAGGGCGCGGTGATCACCCGCTCGGCGATCGAAGCGCGCACCTCCGACGCCTGTGCCCGGGCGCCGGCGGCCGCGGCGTTCTGGACGTCGAGCTGCGACTGGGTTGCGAAGCCGCGCTGCTTGAGGGTCTGGATCCGGCCGAGCTGCTGCTGCGCCTCGCGCTGCCGCGCCTGGGCCTCGGCGAGCTGGGCGGCTTCCTGGCCCTGGGCGAGGACGGCGACGACCTGCCCCCGGCGGACGAAGGCGCCGTCGTCGAAGCCCAGTCGGACGAGCCGCTCGGTGACCGGCGCCGACAACGTCACCTGCTCGTTGGCTCGGGCCGTCCCCACCGCCTCGATCGTCTCGACGAAGCGGATCGTCGTTGCCGGCTCGACCTTGACCACCGGCGCGGGCCGGGCCTTGCCCTTCTCCTCGGCGCCGCCGCTGCCGCACGCGGCGGCAAGAGTAAGCAGCGACAGGACAAGGAATTTTCGGATCGTCATGAGCACAGGCAGGGCGCTAGCGGCTGGGGGTCGGGCTATCAAGTACGGCTGTAGGCGAAGCACTACGGGAAAAAGGCCTTATCCCGCCGGGCTTTCCGACGCCTGAACGGGCGCGCCCTCCGGCCGGCGGGCCGCGAGGAGGAACTCGACATTGCCCTCCGGCCCGGTGATCGGGCTCCGCGCGATCCCTTCGACCGTCCAGCCGCGGGAGCCGAGCCAGTCCTCCGCGGCCCGGCAGACCCGCTCGTGCACCGCCGGGTCACGGACGACTCCGCCCTTGCCGATCTCCGTGCGCTCGGCCTCGAACTGCGGCTTGACCAGCGCGATCAGACCTCCCCCCGGCCGGGCGAAATCCAGCGCCTTGTCGAGCACCTTGGCGAGGGAGATGAAGCTCGAGTCGCACACGATCAGGTCGACCGGCTCGCTGACCACCGCGTCGGTCAGGTAGCGCGCGTTGGTCTTCTCGTGGACGACGACCCGGGGATCCTGGCGAAGCTTCCAGGCGAGCTGGTTGGTGCCGACGTCGACCGCGAACACTTTCGCCGCGCCCTTCTGGAGAAGCACGTCGGTGAAGCCGCCGGTCGACGATCCGACGTCGAGCGCCACCGCGCCGGTTACGTCCCACCCGAAATGCTCGAGCGCATGCGCAAGCTTGATCCCGCCGCGCGAGACCCAGGGATGCTCCTTGCCTCGAACCTCGAGCGGAGCGTCGTCGGCGAGCCCCTGCCCGGCTTTCTCGATCTTGCGCTCGCCCGAGAAGACGAGCCCGGCGAGGATCAGCGCCTGAGCCTTCGCCCGGCTCTCGGCGAGGCCGCGATCGACGAGCATCTGATCGGCGCGGATTTTTGTCATCGCTCCCCATAGCGCCCGACGGTACGCGCCAGAAGCCAGGCGGTACGAAGTCTCGGAAGCTCGGGCACGACCCGAGCGGAATTTTGGTCACACAAAGCCGAGCAATAGTAGTTGCAGAAAATGCATCTGATTATGTCTACCTTTGCAGTTGAGATTAAGCGGACATGAGGCCATCAGGGTTGCGGGAGCTGGATCGCTCTCGCTTAGAAGGAAGTTGAAATGCGTATCGTGGAAACCGGAGTGGCGGGCATCATCGCCCTTGCCAGTCAGTTCCTGATCGTCGCCGCCGTCTTCATCTAAGACGCGCCGATCGAGGAGCAATGCGGGCCGCCGGAATTCCGGCGGCTTTTGCATGTCCGGGCCAGGCCGCCGCCTGCGCTGAGTCCGCGAAGCGGCGGCCTGCCATCAATCCTCGTTCGTCGAGAAGCTGCCGTCGGATCCGAGCAGATAGGGTTTAACCGTCTCCGGCTGAACCTGGTAAAGCGGGCGCCGGGCCTTGCGGAACCGCTCTTTCGAGATCTCGGTGAAGCACACCATGTCGCTCTGGTTTCCGCCGAGCAGGTGATAGCTCGACTGGCTTTCGCCGATGTACAGTGCGACGTGGCCGCCGTTCGGTCTCATGAAGGTCAATACATCGCCGAGCATGGGCTGGCCGGCCGAACTGCCGAAATGGCCCCAATTGAGGGCCCAGAGCGGATTTTGGACAGGAGTCTTACCAGCGCGCTTCGCGACGATCGCCATGAACAACCCGCACCAGGGGACCGAATCGTGCGTGTAGACTGACCGAACGCCGGGGTCGGCGAGTTCATCAACCCACTCCATGATGACTCGGTTGTCGTTCTGGAGTCCCGGCTGTTCTCTCGTGCCGTAAAGCTTCAAAGCTTCCTGGATCATCTTCGGCAACGGATCCAGGTCCAGCAGAAAATTGTATTTGGCGTCTCTCCCGGTGAACTCTGCCATCTTCAATCCCCCCAATTGACGTGACCCGCCCGGCGCCTTCTCGGCCGACCGAGTCGCGACAAATCATATCCCGAACCCGGCGATGAGCAAAGCCAACTCCGGCTGGTCGAGCAGGACGGTTCGATGCCCGAGCGAGAACAACATGGCTGGAAGCGGACGGCGACACCATGGGCGCCGACCGTGGACGGTGTGGCGGAAGGAAAGGCTAAGCCGTCGCGCTCTCGGCCACCGCCGGGCTGTTGTGCCTGAGCGCCTTCAGGACCGCGTCGACGATTCCCTCGGCGTCGAGTCCGGCTTCGGCGATCTGCTTCTCGGGCTTGTCCTGGTCCTGGAAGCGGTCGGGCAGGCGAAGGGTTCGAAGCTTGAGGCCGCCGTCGATCAGCCCGGCGTCGCTGGCCATGGTGAGCACGTGGGCGCCGAAGCCGCCGATCGCCGCTTCCTCGACCGTCACCGCCACCTCGTGGCTGGTCAGGAGCCGGCGGATCAGCGCCTCGTCGAGCGGCTTGGCGAAGCGCAGGTCGGCGACGGTGGTCGAAAGGCCCCGCACCTCGAGCGCGTCGGCGGCCTTCAGGGCCTCCTGGAGCCGGGTGCCGAGCGAGAGGATCGCCACCTTCTTGCCTTCGCGCACGATCCGGCCCTTGCCGATCTCGAGCCGCTCGGGGACCTTGGGAAGCGGGATCCCGACTCCGTTGCCGCGCGGGTAGCGGACCGCGCTCGGTCCGTCGTCGTAGAGCGCCATGGTGTGGACCATGTGGACGAGCTCGACCTCGTCCGCCGCCGCCATCACCACGAAATTGGGAAGCGTGCACAGATAAGCGAGGTCGAAGCTTCCCGCATGGGTGGCTCCGTCGGCCCCGACCAGGCCGGCCCGGTCCATGGCGAAGCGGACGGGGAGGTTCTGGATCGCGACGTCGTGGACGACCTGGTCGTAGGCGCGCTGGAGGAAGGTCGAATAGATCGCGCAGAACGGCCGGTAGCCCTGGGCCGCGAGTCCGGCGGCGAAGGTGACGGCATGCTGCTCGGCTATCCCGACGTCGAACATCCGGTCGGGGAAGAGGCTTCCAAACTTGTCGAGCCCGGTGCCCGACGGCATCGCCGCTGTGATCGCCACCACCTTGTCGTCGCGGGTCGCCTCCGCGGCGAGTGCGTTGGCGAACACTCCGGTGTAGCTCGGCGGCCCGGGCTCGGCCTTGGCCTGCTCGCCCGAGACGACGTCGAACTTCTGGACTCCGTGATACTTGTCCGCCGCGGCCTCCGCGGGGCCATAGCCCTTGCCCTTCGTGGTGACGACGTGGACGAGCATCGGCCCTTCGTCCGCGTCGCGGACATTCTCGAGGATCTGGACCAGCTGCTCGACATTGTGGCCGTCGACCGGGCCGACATAATAGAAGCCGAGCTCCTCGAAGAGCGTTCCGCCGGTCCAGAAGCCGCGCGAATATTCCTCCCAGCGCCGGGCCATGACGTGGAGCCGCTTGGGAAGCTTTCGTGCGACCTTCTGGGCGAGGTGGCGGAGCGTCAGATATTTGGGCGAGGAAACCAGCCGGGCGAGATAGTGGGAGAGCCCGCCGACCGGGGGCGCGATCGACATGTCGTTGTCGTTGAGGATGACGACGAGCCGGTTGCCCGCCGCCTGGGCGTTGTTCATCGCCTCATAGGCCATTCCCGCCGACATCGCCCCGTCGCCGATCACCGCGATCGCCCGCCCGGGCCGGTCGGCGAGCTTGTTGGCGACCGCGAAGCCCAAAGCGGCGGAGATGGAGGTCGAGCTGTGCGCCGCTCCGAACGGGTCATACTCGCTTTCCGAGCGCTTGGTGAAACCGGAGAGGCCGCCGCCCTGGCGAAGAGTGCGGATTCGGTCGCGCCGGCCGGTCAGGATCTTGTGGGGGTAGGCCTGGTGGCCGACGTCCCAGATCAGCCGGTCGTTCGGGGTGTCGAACACGTAGTGGAGCGCGGTGGTGAGCTCCACTACTCCGAGGCCCGCGCCGAGATGGCCTCCGGTGACCGAGACCGCCGAAATGGTTTCGGCGCGAAGCTCGTCGGCGAGCTGGCGAAGCTGGCCGGGCTTCAGGCGGCGAAGCTCCGCGGGCGTTCCGGCGGTGTCGAGCAAGGGGGTGTTCGGGCGTTCGGTCATGGCGTCGATATGGTCCTGTCGCCGGGACCCGCTAGCCCAAAGCAAGCGGGGTGTCGAATGTGGAAGTTGTGCACGGCCCGTGCACGGGCGCAAGACGGCCTTTAGTCCACCGGCTCCTCGACGTCCGCCTCGATCCACCGGTCCGGCGGCTGCGGAGCGACTTCCCAGACATGCTCGCCGATTACGGACGAGGCGATCGGCTGTCCTTCGGCGTTCCGAGCCGGGCGGTAGCGGAAGCGGCGGACGATGAGTCGGCAAGTGACCTGGTCGAGCTCGCGGCTTCCGCTCGAGCGGGTCACCGCGCAGTCGCTGACCCGGCCGGTCGGAGCCACGGTGAAGCGAAGGTGGACGATTCCGCCGCGTCTCGAGCGATAGGCGCCGTCGGGGTAATCGGAGGCGTCGATCCCGCCGCTCAGCCAGCGGGCCGGGGTGACGCGGCCGCCGCCGCCTCCGCCGCCGCCCGTGCCGTTGCCGAAGCGCCCGCTGCCCAGGCCGTTGCCGATTCCGCCGCTGCCGGTGCCCGGCCCGGGGACCGCCGCGGCGCCCGCGGCCATGGCGGTCCCCTGGCCGGCCGCTGGAGCCGCAGGGATCGGCGGCGGCACCGGAATCCGGATCTCCGGCGGCGGGGCGACGATCTCGGTCGGGGTGTTGCGAAGGTTCGCGGGCGAGGCGGCGCCCTCGGCGTTCTTCGGCTTCGCCTTGCGGGTCTTCTTCTCGATGTCGGGCCGCGCGGGCTTGGCGGGCGGAGGCGGGGGCTCCTCGTGGACCTCGAACAGCTTCAGCGCCTCGGGAACCACGGCCGACGGGCCGTAGCCGAGGCCGGTCAGAAGGACGTAGCCGATGAGGGCGTGGATCAGCCCGACGACGGCCGCCGACTTCAGCCGGTCCCTGTTCTCCTCCTCAACGCGCAACATCATCGGCCATCCCAATGGCGACGGATCCTTCTCCGACGAGGGCGCCGCGATTACAATGGCTTACATGACTGAATCCTGTCTCCCGGCGAACGTGGCGCGGCAAAAGCCGGGAGCGCTTTACGCAGAGTTAAGCCGCAACCCTTAATTCGGCCATGTGGGACGGCCGTCCCCGGCATTTGGAGGGGGTCAGGCAATGTCCGATTCGATTTTCGTCCGGGTCCAACGGGTCGTGTCGGGCGGCGTTGGAAGCGCGCTCGACGCCGCGGAGCGCCTCGGCGGGAACAGCGTGATGCGGCAGGCGATCCGCGAGATGGACTCGGCCATCGAGAAGGCGCTCGCGGAGAGCGAGGCGGCCCGGGCCAGGCGGCTTCAGGCGGCGCACAGGCTACAGGAATGCCGAAAGCAGCTTTCGACCCTCAAGGAGCAGGCGCGTTTCGCCCTCGGCAAGGACCGGCTCGACCTGGCGGAAGTCGCGATCGCCCGCCAGCTCGACGTCGAGACCCGGATCGCGGCGGTCGCCAAGGCCGAGACCGAGGCGAGCCGGGCGGAGCGGAAGCTGGAGGAGAGCGCGGCCGAGCTCAAGCTTCGCCGGGGCCAGATGTACGACGAGCTGCGCAGCTTCGAAGAGTCGCAGCGGGCGGGCTCGAGCGCCGAGGACGGGGCCGGATGGCTCGGCTCGGGCCTCCAGCGCCGAGCCGAGCGCGCCCAGGAGGCGTTCGAACGGGCCATGGACTCGGCCGGCGGCCTCGCCGGCGGCCGGGCGAGCCCGGAAGCGGCCGCCAAGGTCGCCGAGCTCGAAGCGCTTCAGAAGGAAGCGGCGATCGCCGAGCGGCTCGCGGCGCTCCGGGGCGAGGGCAAGGGCGGCGTTTCCAAACCGGGCGGCCAGCGCCGACAGGCGAAGTCGGGCGCGTAGGACGTCGAAGGGTCGGCGACCCTTGCTCCGTTCGGGCTGACCCCGTCGAAGCCCTCTCCTTTGCCGGTGAGGCAAACAAGGCCCTTCGACAAGCTCAGGGCGAACGGGTGGGAGTGGTTCGAAGCCAGTCTTCAATGCGCCCGGGCCGCCTCAGGCGACCTTGCAGTCCGGGCAGGTTCCCCTCACCTCGATCACCGGCCGCTCGGGCGTGAAGCCGGCGTCGCGCGCCGCGGCGCGCACGCCTCCCGATAGCTTGTCGTCGTCGAGATGGGTGGTGTTGCCGCACGAGTCGCAGATCAGGAAGATGCAGTCGTGAAGGCAGTCGGGATGGTCGTTGGCGATATAGGCGTTGGCGCTCTCCACCCGGCGGGCGAGATTGGCTCCGACGAACAGGTCGAGAATCCGGTAGACGCTGTTCGCCGCCACCCTCCGGCCCTGCGACTGGCTGACCTTGTCGGCGATGTCGTAGGCTGACGCCGGGCGGTCGAAGCCGGCGAGCGCCTCGAAGACGGCGGACCGCATCTGGGTCCACTGCTCGCCCGATTTCTCCATCGAGCTTTGAGCGGCCTGCATGAGGGAAGCGCCCTCATGCGCCTCGTGATGATGGTGGTCGTGCGCCATGGGCGCAAGGTAAGGCTTTTGCGGGGGTGTAACAAGGGTTCCGCAACCGCGTCATCCCAGCGAAGGCTGGGATCCCAGGGGGCGAAGAGCGCCGGCGCCTTTCACCCGCCGGGGCCCCAGCCTTCGCTGGGGCGACGAGCCCTAGATCACCGCGCGGCGGTTCAGATCGTGGCCTAACGCGAGGATCGCCACTCCAACGATCGTATAGACCGTCTCGAGCCCGCTATGCGGCATGGTGAGCGCTCCGCCCATCACTCCGAGCCCGAGGCCGCCGACGGCGGAGGGCATCATGAAGCCGTGCTCGGCAATGCCGCGGCCGAGCGCTATGACACCGAGCAGGATGGCGAGGGACAGGCCGATCTCATGGATGATCGGGGCGACGATCAGCCCGCCCGCGGAGGCCAGCATCGCCAGGATGACCGAGGTCGCGAGGCAATGGACCAGGCACAGTCCGGACAGCGCGATCGCCATCCGGTCCATCGAACCGCCTTGTCCCACCCTCGCAAACACTTCGCTTATTCTCCCTGACGACGCCTTTATAATATCGTCGCCGTAAAGATACAACATAACATTCAGAAAAAAGTTGCATTGGCTTATGGCGGTCCGGCGACCATATCGCACGCCATGGCCAGTACCGCCGCCGCCCGTTCCGCCAGGCCCCGAGCCGTCGCCCTGTGGCTGCTCGCCGTCGCGGCGCTCGTCTTCCTCATGGTCCTCGTCGGCGGGATCACCCGGCTGACCGAATCGGGCCTTTCGATCGTCCGCTGGGAACCGATCGCCGGGACCTTGCCGCCGATCGGCGACGAGGCCTGGGCCGCCGAGTTCGCCGCCTACAGGCAGAGCCCGCAATATCAGCTCGTCAATACGGGCATGAGCCTCGAGGACTTCAAGAGCATCTACTTCTGGGAATATGTTCACCGGTTGCTCGGCCGGATCATCGGCCTCGCCTTCGCCCTGCCGCTCGCCTGGTTCGCCTGGAAACGGGCGATCCCGAGGGGCTATGGATGGAAGCTCGGCGGCCTCCTGGCGCTGGGCGGCCTCCAGGGCGCGATCGGCTGGTGGATGGTCGCGTCGGGCCTCGTCGACCGGCCCGACGTCAGCCACATCCGGCTCGCAGTCCACCTGCTCATGGCTCTGACCATCTTCGCGACGACCCTGTGGCTGGCGCTGGACCTGCTCCGGCTCGAGGGCGAGCCGGGCGCCCGGCCGGCGCGAATGCCGACCGCGGGAATCTGGATGCTCTCCCTGCTCTTCCTCCAGTTCCTGTTCGGAGCCTATGTCGCGGGGCTCGACGCCGGCTACGCTTATTCGAGCTGGCCGAAGATGGGCGACCAGTGGTTCCCCGCCGACGCTCCGCTGATGGAGCCGTTCCTGAGGAACTTCGCCGACAATCCGATCATGGTTCAGTTCGTCCACCGCTGGCTCGCCTTCGCGGTGGCGGCGGCGGCGCTCGTCCTCGCCTCGAAGGCGTGGAAGGCCGGCCACCGGCAGTCCGGCGGCGCCCTCGCCGGAGCGGTGACGGTGCAGATCCTGCTCGGAATCTTCACCTTGCTGTCGGGCGTGGAGCTTTGGATCGCGGCGTCGCACCAGGGGATGGCGGTTCTCCTGCTCGCGGCGGCGCTGGTCGCAGCGCATCGGCTGGGCAGAAGGCGATCCGGCCGCACGGAAGCGGAATCGTTTCCCGGCGAAGGCCGGAACCCGGTCCAACCGCCGGCGCCTGTGAGCCCCGGCCTGCGGCGGGGAGCGCCTTCCGCTTGAGCGGGATCGTTACCGTCTACGCCACTTTCCCTTCGCGGGAGGAGGCGCTGCGGATCGCCCGGGTCCTGGTGGAAGAGCGTCACGCCGCCTGCGCCAACATCCTCGGCGCCTGCCATTCCATCTATCGCTGGCGGGGCGCCGTCGAGCAAGCGGGAGAAGTCGCAACCTTGTTCAAGACCGGCTCGGACCTGGCGGAGGGCCTGATCGCCCGGCTCGCCGAGCTGCACAGCTACGAAGTGCCCGCTGCCGTCGTCTGGCCGATCGAACGGGCGCTTCCGGCCTACGCCGCTTGGGTCCGCGACACGGACTGAATGGCGGCCCCGGCAGGCTGCGGCCCGTCCCCTTGCCGTTACAAGCCGGCCAGGCCGCCGCCCACGACGGTGAAAATCAGAAAGGTCGCGAGGATGGCTGCCAGGGCTGAGAAAATAGAGGCGAAGATCATCGCTCGCCTGAGCAGCAGGCCCAAAGGCGAGGGCTGATAGTCGGCGCAATAGACGTTGCGGAAAACCGAATTGGTCCGGAGCAGCGCCTCCAGCTCGGGACTTGGTGCGGGAATGGCTCGATCCTCGGTCGAGTTCCGTGCCCCCAGGGAGGCCAGGATCAGGGTCAGGAAGCTTGCCACTCCGAGGAGGCTTGCGCCGCCAGCATAGGCTCCGCTCTGGTTCGGCCGGAGGAACCCGAGGAGCAGGATCGCGGCGAGGCCGATGGCGGCGGCCAGAAGGGAAGCGGACCAGAACAGAATGTAACTCGAGAGAATATGGCCGCCTCGCGCCTTGTCCCACCAGCGTTGCTCGTCGACGGGAAGGGTCGCCAGCCGAGGGTCGATATCGTACAAGGAGTATGTGCCGGAGCGCGCTTCCGGTTGGTCCGGACCGGGGCCCTGGCGGGCCTGGTCGGCGACCTGCAGGGCCAGCGCGTCGTTCCGCGCTTTCTGCTCCTCGAGCGCCCTGTGCGCCTCGTCCAGCCGTTCGTCGAAGCGACGCTGCAGGGCCGAGATGCTGTCCTGCAGCGCGGAAAGCTGCGCCTTCACCCCAATCTCCCTTCGAGCGGGATTCGGAAAGAAGGGAATCATGGTCAGCTCCCCCTTCCTCTGGTCCGGATCGCCGATGTAGGGGCGGACGCCCTCAGGCCCATATTGCCGGTTGATCTCGGCGCGCGTGAGCATCGCCACTTCCGAAAGCGTGAGATGCTCCCCCAGTTTCGGATCGCCCGTCCTGAGCGCCTTGATCAGCGCCGCGGTGAACATCCGGCTACCGGTATGGACATCGTTATAGGCGAAATTGTCCGAGCTGCAGGCGGCGTAGAAAGCGGCGCCTTCGGGAGGAAAGGCGTCCAGGGCTTCGTCTTCCAGCACCTTGGCCGGCTCGCTGGCAGGCTGGAAGTCGCCATAAGCGGCCTGGGCGGCACAACAATCGAGAATGATCCATTTGCGGAGCCTGGGGGCCGATTTTTTCAGGGTCTGTCCCAGGGTCTCCGATTTGTAGGAAGTTATATCCCGCTGATCTCGGCTCGTCGATTTGAGGATGAAGATGAATTTATTGCCCTGCATCGTGGAACCGTGCCCGATGTACACGATCACCACATCCTGGATCGTCGCAGTCTCCTTACATTTTTTCAGTATGAATTCGCGTATCCGCTTGTCCTGCTCCGCCACGGCGGCGGACGAATCGAACAAGTCGAGCAGATTGTCCCTCGGAAGGCTGAAACCTTCCTCACTCAATAGATAGGCACGGATCTCGTCCGCGGCCGCAGCGTAGGTAAGGGCGGCCGAAGGATGGTCCAGCCCGTCGAACTCGGGCCAGCGGCTCGCTCCGAAGAGGACCGCCAGCGTGCGGGACGGGTCCGGAGCGGCGCCGGCTGCGGTCATGGCCGTTGAAGCTTCTCGGCCACCTTTTCGACGTCTCGGCTTTCGAGATGGGTTATCGTGATGACGGTCCCATCAGGCTTCGTGACGGCGACCTCGGACCGGTTCGTCCTGGAGAAATAAGCGACGAGGGCGCGGGCGATCCCCCGGGCCAGGATGATCGTCGCCGGGGCGCCCAGAACGATGCCCACGATGGTGCCGAGATCGGCCGCGTTCGGATCCGTGCGCTGCTGCCTGGCCGTAGCCGGCTGGTCCTGGCTCCGCAGCGTATCGTTGATGATCTCCTCGAGCAGGGCGGCGTCGGCGCCCGCCTCGCCGGGGCTCAAGTCGGGAAAGCTGATCCTCAAGTCGAATCCGTCAGCCATGGCCAATAGGTCCTTAATTGTAGACGAAGCCTGCATTCGAAAGCTAAATGAAAGTCCCCCTCCGCTCAACTCCGAACCGATCCCCCGCCGGGCCTTGCTCCGTCCCGGCCGCGCGTCCCACGGCTTCGCCCGAACACGCCATGGTAACCCAATACCTTTCGCCAAACCCCCGCTTTTCCTTGACTTCCAGAGCCTCCGCTGGCATTTGCCCGCTCAAGCGCCGCTCCCTACGGGAAGCGGCGCGGTTCATTTCAGGAGAGGCTCCAGCCTCCAGAGGAGATTCAGGCCATGAAGGCGCTGATGAAGACCACCAAGTCGGCCAAGCCGGCCGAGGTGGAGAAGAAATGGCATCTGATCGATGCCGACGGGCTGGTCGTCGGCCGGCTCGCCTCGATCGTCGCCAACATCCTGCGCGGCAAGCACAAGCCGAGCTACACCCCGCATGTCGATTGCGGCGACCACGTCGTCATCATCAATGCGGACAAGGTGCGGTTCACCGGCAAGAAGCTCCAGGACAAGATCTATTACCGCCACACCGGCTATGCCGGCGGGATCAAGAGCGTGACCGCGGGCAAGGTGCTCGAGGGCCGCTTCCCGGAGCGCGTTCTTGAGAAGGCCGTCGAGCGGATGATCCCGCGCGGGCCGCTTGGCCGCGACCAGATGCGCGCACTTCACCTCTACAACGGCACCGAGCATCCGCACGGCGGCCAGAATCCTGAACCTCTCGACGTGGCGGGAATGAACCGCAAGAACAAGGTGGGTGCCTGATGACCGACAATCGCCAATCGCTCGCCGACCTCGGCCAGCTGACCGGTGCGGCTGCGGCCGCTCCGCCCGCCGCTCCCGAAGCTCCCGCCGCCGAGACGCCCGCGAGCGACGCTCCGGCGACCGCGGCCGAGCGCGCCGAGCGCGAGCCGAGGGACGACCAGGGAGTCTCCACCCAGGGCCCGCAGATCCAGGCCGTGCTTCGCGAGCAGCAGCTCGACAAGCAGGGGCGAGCCTATGCCACCGGCCGCCGCAAGGACGCGGTCGCCCGGGTCTGGCTTAAGCCCGGCTCCGGCAAGATCGTCGTCAACGGCCGCGACCAGGAAGTCTATTTCGCCCGACCGACGCTCCGGCTGATCATCAACCAGGTGTTCGACGTCACCGAGCGCCGCGGCCAGTATGACGTGATCGCCACGGTCAAGGGCGGAGGCCTCTCCGGCCAGGCCGGCGCCGTCCGCCACGGAATCTCGACCGCGCTCACCCGCTACGAGCCGGAGCTCCGGACGACGGTGAAGCGCGAGGGCTTCCTCACCCGCGATCCCCGGGTGGTCGAGCGCAAGAAGTACGGCCAGGCCAAGGCCCGCCGCAGCTTCCAGTTCTCTAAGCGCTAGGCTTTCAGGCTGTTCGAATCGAAAGGGCCGTCCTTCGGGGCGGCCCTTTTTTTGCCCGTCGCCCCAGCGAAGGCTGGGGCCCCGGCGGGTGAAGACCGCGGAGCCTTTCACCCCCTGGGGTCCCAGCCTTCGCTGGGACGACGAAGAGCAAGCGAGGGCGGCCCTTCCCGGAAGCCGCATTCCGTCGCTCAGCGAAGGCTGGGCTCCGGCGGGTGAAGACCGCCGAGCCTTTCACCCCCTGGGGTCCCAGCCTTCGCTGGGACGACGAAGAGCAAGCGAGGGCGGCCCCTTCCCGGGAGCCGCATTCCGTCGAATTGCCTACCCGTTGATCGTCGCCATCCCGGCTTCGTGGTAGCGCGGGCCGGAGGCGGCTCCGGGCGGGAGGATCGAGTCGATCCGCTGCAGCTCCTCGGCCGACAGGCTCACTTCGAGCGCTCCGATATTCTGCTCCAGATATTTGCGCCGCTTGGTGCCGGGGATGGGTACGATGTCCTCGCCCCGCGCCATCACCCAGGCGATCGCGAGCTGGGCGGCGGTGCAGCCTTTCTCGGCCGCCATCGCCTCGATCTCGCGGACGAGGGCGATGTTCTTCTCGAAATTCTCGCCCGTGAAGCGCGGGTGGAAGCGGCGGTAATCGTCGTCGGGAAAGTCGGCGGGGCTTTGGAACTGGCCGGTGAGGAAGCCGCGGCCGAGCGGGCTGTAGGCGACATAGGCGATGCCCAGTTCGCGGACGGTGGGAAGCACTTCGGCCTCGGCATCCCGGCTCCACAGCGAATATTCGGTCTGAAGCGCCGCGATCGGATGGGTGGCATGCGCCCGCCTCACGGTCGCCGGAGCGGCCTCGCTGAGACCGAGGAAGCGCACCTTGCCCGCCTCGACCAGCCCGGCCATCGCTCCGACCGTCTCCTCGATCGGGACGTCGGGATCGACCCGATGCTGGTAATAGAGGTCGATCGTCTCGACCCCGAGCCGCTTCAGGCTCGCCTCGCAGGCGGAGCGGACGTAATCGGGCCGGCCGCACACGCCCTTGAAGCTTCCGTCCTCGCCCCGGACGTTGCCGAACTTGGTGGCGAGGAAGACCCGGTCGCGGCGGTCGGCGATCGCCTTCCCGACCAGCTCTTCGTTGCGCCCCACCCCGTACATGTCGGCGGTGTCGAGGAAGTCGACCCCGCGCTCGATCGACTCGTGGATCGTCGCGATCGATTCGGCCTCGTCGCCGGCGCCGTAGAATTCGGACATGCCCATGCAGCCCAGCCCCATCGCCGAGACTTCGGGACCGCCTTGTCCGAGCTGCCTTCGTTGGATCATGACCGGTCTCCTTGCTGCGGTGCCGACGCCGCCTTAGGCTTCGAGCCGCCACGCCTCAACCGGCGTTCCGGAGTCCCCAGATGACCGCACGCAAGCTCGCTTTGATCGCCGCCGCGTTCCTCGTCCTCGCAGGCATGATCCTGTTCGTGGCCGGGTGCGAGCGGGCGGCTCTCCCGGTGAGCGCCGGGATCGGGCCTTCGCCGGCTCTGCCCAAGCCTTCCAGGGCGTTGCTTCCGACGATCAACATCGCCGAGGCGACCGGCTGGAAGGGCGGCCGGCCGACCCCCGCGCCCGGCCTTTCGGTCACCGCCTTCGCCCAAGGCCTCGACCACCCGCGCTGGCTCCACGTCCTTCCCAACGGCGACGTCCTCGTCGCCGAGACCAATGCTCCGCCGAGACCGGCGAAGACGGGGATCAAGTCGAAGATCGAGGCCTGGGTCATGAAGCGGGCCGGAGCGGCGGGGGCGAGCGCGAACCGGATCACCCTGCTTCGCGATTCGGACGGCGACGGGGTGGCCGAGGCCCGCTCGACCTTCCTCTCCGGTCTCAATTCCCCCTTCGGAATGGCCCTGGTCGGCGGCGATCTCTACGTCGCCGACACCGATGCGGTCCTCCGCTTCCCCTATCGCACCGGCGACACCCGGATCGCCGCCCGTGCGGCGAAGCTCGCCGACCTTCCTGCGGGCCCGCGCAACCACCATTGGACCAAGACGATCGTCGCCGGCGCGGACGGCAGCCGCCTCTATGCGAGCGTCGGCTCCAACAGCAACGTCGCCGAGCACGGAATGGCCGAGGAGGAAGGGCGGGCGGCGATCTGGGAGATCGACCGCTCCACCGGGGCCAAGCGCCTGTTCGCGACCGGGCTTCGCAACGCCGTCGGACTTGCGGTCGAGCCCCGAAGCGGCGCCCTTTGGGCGGCGGTGAACGAGCGCGACGAGTTGGGGAGCGATCTCGTCCCCGATTACATGACCTCGGTTCGCCGGGGCGGCTTCTACGGCTGGCCCTATTCCTATTACGGCCGCCACGTCGACGCCCGGGTCAAGCCCGGGCGGCCCGATCTGGTCGCCCGGGCGATCGTCCCCGACTACGCGCTCGGGCCGCATACCGCCTCGCTCGGCCTGGCCTTCAACCCGGGCGGCGCACTCGGCGTGCGCTTCGCGGGCGGCGCCTTCATCGGCCAGCACGGCTCCTGGAACCGGCGGCCGGCGAGCGGCTACAAGGTGATCTTCGTGCCCTTCGCCGGGGGGCGTCCGTCCGGCCCGCCGGTCGACGTCCTCACCGGCTTCCTCGGCAAAGGCGGCAAGGCGCTCGGCCGTCCCGCGGGGGTCGCGATCGACAATGCGGGAGCGCTGCTCGTCGCCGACGACGTGGGCAACACGATCTGGCGGGTCGGCCGGGCGCGCTGAGCTTGTCGGCGGAGCCTAACTGGACCATCACCGGGCGATGCGCACATTCGTCGCTTTGCTTCTCGCCTCCGCCTCGCCCGCCTTCGCCGCGAAGCCCGCGCCGCCGCCGCCCGCGCAGGCCGGCCCCTTCCTGAGCCCGATGGGAGAGCCGTTCCGCTCCGCCCGGCCTCAGCCGGACAATGTCGAGACCTGGTTCGCAGCGGCGGACCGCGACCGCGACCGGGCACTCACCGCCGCTGAGCTTCGCGAGGATTCGCAGCGTTTCTTCGCGATTCTCGACTCCGACCGCGACGGCGAGCTCGAGATGGCGGAGATCGCCCGCTACGAGAACGAGATCGCTCCGGAGGTGCAGGTCGGGCTCCAGATGCGTGCAACGGGCTTCGGCGACTGGCATGGCGGCCGGCGGCGGCGGGTTCCGGTCTACGAAAGAGGGCTCGACGGGGCCGCCCGCTATTCCTTCCTGCCCATCCCCCATCCGGTGATGGCCGCCGACGAGGACTTGAACCGGGGCGTTTCCAGGGCGGAGTTCGCGAAGGCCGCCGACGAGCGATTCGCGCTGCTCGACAAGGACCGCGACGGGCGGCTGACCCGGGCGGAGCTTCCGCCTTTGCCCCAGCCGAGGCTGCGCCGGCCGAGCGGGGAGAGGAGCGCGCCCCGACGCCCCTACCAATAGGTTGGTGTCGAAGCAGGGGACACGCGACTTCCGCTCGTCCTGAGCCTGTCGAAAGACTTCCTTTTCCTCTCAGAGGAAAAATAAGGGCTTCGACGGGCTCGCCCGAACGGTGGAACAGTTTGAGCGGCCCTGCTTGATCGAGGCCGATCCCCGCTCAGGCCCCGACATGCTCCAGAGCCCTGGCCAAAGCGGCCTCGATCCCGTTCAGGTCGTAGGGCTTTCGGACGATCTCGAAATCGACGCCGGCCGCTCCGACGATCTCCTCGCTGTAGCCGCTGGCGAGAAGCACGGGCAGGCCCGGATCCCGCTCCCGCGCCAGCCGGCCCAGCTCGATCCCGCTCAGGCCGGGCATGACCACGTCGCTGAACAGGATGTCGACCGGCTCGCCCTTCAGCCGCTCGAGCGCCTCCTCTCCCGACGAGGCGGTGACGACCCTGTAGCCGAGCTCGTCGAGCAGGTGGCAGGCGAAGTCGCGGACATGGTCGTTATCCTCGACGAGGAGGACGCTTAGGCCTCTCGGCGGCTTCTCGACCTGCGCCGAGTCCGCCCGGCGGCCGAACGGCTTGTCGGTCGCGGGAAGGATGATCCGTACCGCAGTCCCCTGGCCGGGTGTGGAGCGGATCTCGGCCCGGCCGCCGGCCTGGGCGGCGAAGCCGTGGATCTGCGAAAGGCCCAGGCCGGTCCCCTCGCCCACCGGCTTTGTCGTGAAGAAGGGTTCGAAGGCACGGTCGAGCACCTCCGCGCTCATCCCGCTCCCGGTGTCGGCGATCTCGACCATGACTTCGCCGCCGGCCGCTCCGGGCAGGTGGCGTGTGGCCAGGCACAGCTTGCCGCCCTCCGGCATCGCGTCGCGGGCGTTGAAGGCCGCGTTGAGGAGCGCCGTCTCGAGTTGGGCGAGGTCGACCTCGACCGGCGGAAGCGAAGGCGCGAGATCGAGCCTGACCTCGAACTGCCCGCCCAGAGTCCGCCCGACGACCTCGGCGAAGGCGTCCAGCCGAAGGTTGAGATCGGCGACTTCGGGCTTGAGCGACTGGCGCCGGCCGAAGGCGAGAAGGTGGCTGGTCAGTGTCGAGGCGCGGTCGGCCGTGTCGAGGATCGCCTGAAGGTAGCGGGCCCGCCTCTCCTCGGTCAGTCCGGGCCGCGTCAGGAGCTCGGCGGAGCCGCGGATGACGGTCATCAGATTGTTGAAATCATGTGCGACCCCTCCGGTCAGCTCGCCGAGCGCCTGGAGCTTCTGGGACTGGAAAAGGGCCGCCCGCGCTTCCTCCAGCTCTTCGCTGGCCCTGCGCCGCTCGGTGATGTCGCGGGTGATCTTGGCGAAGCCGAGGAGCGTCCCGTCCTCGTCGTGGATGGGGTCGATGACGACGCTCGCGTAGAAACGGGTCCCGTCCTTGCGGAGCCGCCAGGCCTCCTTCTCGTACTTGCCTTCGGCCAGCGCGGTGGCGAGCGCGCGCTGGGGCTCGCCCGCCGCTCGATCCTCCTCGGTGTAGAAGCGCGAGAAATGCTGGCCGACGATCTCGGCCGCCTTGTAGCCCTTGATCGCCTCGGCGCCGGTGTTCCAGTTGGACACGACCCCGTCGGGATCGAGCATGTACAAGGCGTAATCCTTGACCCCCTGGACGAGGGTCCGGAAGCGGCGCTCGCTCTCGAGAAGGGCGAGCTGCGCCTGGCGCTTCTCGGTGTCGTCACGGGTGATCTTGGCGAAGCCGATCAGCCGGCCTTCCTCGTCGCGGATCGGGTCGAGCACGGCGTTGACCCAGAAGCGGGAACCGTCCTTCCGGAGCCGCCAGCCTTCCGCCTCGAAGCGCCCCTCCGCCGCCGCGGTCCGAAGGGCGTGGGCCGGGACTCCGGCCTCCCGGTCCTCCGGGGTGAAGAAGGTCGAGAAATGGCGGCCGATTATCTCCTCCGCCTCATAGCCCTTGAACCGGCGGGCGCCCGGGTTCCAGGTGGCGACGTAGCCGTCGGCGTCGAGCATGTAGATGGCGTAGTCGGTGACCGCGTTGATGAGCAGCTGAAAGCGCTCTGCAGTCACGTGGGGATCGAAGCGGTTACCGTCAGCCATCCAGGGACCTGCGCAAGGAGCGGCAAGCAGCCGAAAGGCCGCCCCTACGCCGCTGCCGATACCGGGGCAACGCCAAAAACCCTTGCGTCGCAACGGCGTTGACGGCCTGGGGCCAGAACCCGCCGCGAAGCGGCCGACCGCCCTTTTCTACGTTGTGCCTTTGCGCCTTCGTGCCTTCTCTCAAAATCGGGTCACGGAGCCGCCGAAGCAAAGGCGCAATCCTCGGACCGAGTGCAGGGCCCTGCCAGAGGCCCGCGCATCCGGCGCCGATCGTCCGGCACGGTGCGAACTCTTTTTTTAGGGAAGGCACGAAGGCGCGAAGCCACGACGTAGAAAGAAGGGAGGGATGCCGCTTCGCGGGGGGAGCGTGCGCCGCCGGGACGAGGCTTCTTCAGTCGGCGATGATCGGCGGGCCGCCGGGGGCGGCCTTCGGCTTCCTCAGCAGCCAGACGAGGGGCAGCGCCGCGAGGGTGAGGAGCATCATCGCGTGAAAATCGTCGAGATAGGCGATCATCAGGGCCTGGCGGTTGATCTCGAGGTTGAGCATCGCCGCGGCGCTGTCGCCGAGCCGGCCGAAGCGCTCGACGATCCCGGGATCGAGCAGCGGCAGCGTCGAAGAGGTGACCTGCGACGCGAGGTCGGAATGACTGACCTGGAGGTTGCGGGCGAGCAGGCTCGTCACCACCGAGATTCCGACCGAGCCGCCGATGTTGCGCGAAAGGTTGAGCAGGCTCGCGCCGGTGGTGCGGTAGCTCGGGGCGAGCGAGGCGAAGGCGAGGGCCTGGAGCGGAACGAAGATGAATCCGAGGCCGAAGCCCTGCACGACTCCGCTGACGATGATCTGGCGCGACCCCATCACCAGGGTGAAGCCCGACATCTGGTAGAGCGACAGCGCCAGGCAGGAGATCCCGAAGAAGATGAGGAGCCGGGCGTCGACCTTTCCGGTGAGCCGGCCCGCGATCATCATCGAGACCAGGGTCCCGATCCCGCGCGGTGCCGTCAGGAATCCGGAATCGAGCACCGAATAGCCGAACAGCTGCTGGAGAAGAGGCGGAAGCAGGGCGAGCCCGGCGAGGAGCAGGACTCCGGTCACCACCATGAACAGCAGGGCGAAGCTGAAATTGCGGTCGACGAACATCCTCGGGTCGAACAAAGGCTGCTTCGCGGTCGTCAGATGGATGACGAACATCCAGGCGCAGGACGCGGCGAGACCCGCCTCCACCCATATCTCCCAGCTTTCGAACCAGTCGAGCTGGTGGCCGCGGTCGAGCATCAGCTGGAAGGCGCCGAGCGCGATCGCGAGCAGCGCGAACCCGAAAAGGTCGAACCCGCGCCGGGTGATCTCGCCCTTCGGCATCGTCCGCACGAGGAGGATGGTGCAGAGCACGCCGACGGGCAGGTTGACCAGGAACACCCAGCGCCACGAATAATTCTCGGTCAGCCAGCCGCCCAGCACCGGACCGAGGATCGGCCCGATCATCACGCCCATTCCGAACATCGCCATCGCCCGGGCGTGCTTTTCCGGCGGATTGATGTCGAACAGCACGGCCTGGGCGATCGGGACGAGGAAGGCGCCGGCGACTCCCTGGAAGGCCCGGAAGATCACCATCTCGGTCAGGCCTTGGGCCATGGCGCACAGCACCGAGGCGATCGTGAAGGCGACGACCGACCAGACGAACAGACGCTTCCTCCCCACCCGGTCGGCGAGCCAGCCGGTGATCGGAATGGCGATCGCGGAAGCCACGATATAGCTGGTCAGGACCCAGTTGATCGTCTCCTGGGTGGCCGACATCGACGCCATCATGTGCGGCAATGCGACGTTCGCGATCGTGGTGTCGAGCACCTGCAGGAGCACCGCCATCATGATCGCGACCGTCAGGACGACATGCTCGAACCGGTCGAGGGTAAGGGTGGCCGGCGGGGCTGGAAGTGCGGCGGTCGCCATGGGCTCAGGCCTCGAATCCTCCCCCGCATTTGCGGGGGAGGGGGACCAGGCGAAGCCTGGTGGAGGGGCCTTGCCGAGCCGGAAGGGCCCCTCCACCGCGCTTCGCGCGGTCCCCCTCCCCGCGAAATCGCGGAGAGGACTGAACTCGAACGGTCATCGCTTCGCCGCGTGCGCCTGAGGCGCCGGAAGCGGGGTCTCCCTTATGTCCACCTTCACTTCGGCCGAGAGTCCGGCGATCATCGGCCGGCCGGGATTGTCGTCGATTGCGATCCGGACCGGCACCCGCTGGGTCACCTTGACCCAGTTGCCCGACGCGTTCTGCGCCGGAAGGATCGAGAATTCCGAGCCGGTGCCCCGGCCGATGCTCGCGACATGGCCGCGGATCCGGGTGCTCGGATAGGCGTCGAGGCGGATCTCGGCCGGCTGGCCGGGCGCCATCTTGTCGAGGTCGGTCTCCTTGTAATTGGCCTCGACCCAGGCCTGCTCGCTTCGGACGATCGTCACCATGGCAAGGCCGGGGACGACGGCGGCGCCGATCATCAGCCGCTCGGTCTGGCTGACATAGCCGGCGATGGGCGAGCGCACCTCGGTGCGCTTGAGGTCGAGCAGGGCCTTGTCGCGGGCGGCCAGAGCGGCCGCCACGGCGGGCTGGGCGGCGGCGGGCGCGTCGGCGAGCGCGGCCTGCTTGATCCGGGCATCGGCCTGGGCGTTGGCCAGCCGCTCCTTGGCCTCCTGCACGGAGTGGAGCGCTTCGTCGAAGCGCGCCCGGGTGGTGAAGCCGCGCCGCATGAGCTCGGCCTGCCGCTCGAAGGCACGCTGGGCGAAGGTGACGTTGGAGCTTGCGCCCTGGATGTCCGCGCCGGTCCCGGCGGATTCCGCCTCGAGCTTGTGGACCGAGACCCGCGCCGCCGCGAGCTGCGCCTCGGCCTGCTCGAGCGCGATACGATAGGGCCGGGGGTCGATCCGGAAGAGCAGGTCGCCGCGCTTGACCTGCTGGTTCTCGCGCACCGCGACCTCGATCACCGGCCCGGCCACCTCGGCGCTGACCGAGACCTTGTCCTGCTGCACATAGGCATTGTCGGTGGCGACGAAGCGGCCCGAATTCAGCCACATGTACAGGCCGACGGCGGCGATAAGCAGCGGAACCGACAGCATGAGGACGAGCCCGAGCCGCTTCTTCTTCGCGGGGGCCGGGGCGGCGGGCGGGGCCTCTTCGGCTTCGGCGGCCGCGATCGAAACTTCCTTGTTCATGCTCTCCGCCTGTCGTTGACGCCGCCGGCGAGGTTGGACCGGACCCGGGCAAGCACGGCCTGCACCAGCGCCTGATCGGATTCGGCGACTCCTTCCAACGCATCGTCCAGGAAATCGGCCGCGAGATCGCGCAGATGATCGATGACCGGCCCGGCCGCCGGGGTTAGGTGGATCCGCCACGCGCGGCGGTCGACCTCGTCGGGCCGGCGCTCCACGAGGCCCGCCTCGGCGAGCCGGTCGATCATCCGGCACAGGCTTATCGGCTCGACGTCCAGCCCGTCGGCCAGCTCGACCTGCCGCATCCCGTCCTCGCGGCCCAGCCAGGCGAGCACCCGCCACTGCGCCCGGGTGACCCCGACCGCCGCCGCGCGCCGGTCGAACGCCCGCCTCAGGGCATGCGCGGTCTTGGCGACCTCGAACGCGAAATTGCTGTCCATGGCACGGATATAATAAGCATGCTTATCAAGGGCAAGGGAGCGGTCTCGGCCTTGCACTCGGGCGGACGCTTTTGCCTTTTCCTCGGGCGTTTCGTCGCCCGGTTTTCGAGAGAAGGCGCAAAGGCGCAAAGGCGCGACGTAAAAAAGGAAGGGATTGCCGCTTCGCGGCGGGTTCGGAGCCGGATCGTCATCCCGGCGAAAGCCGGGAGCTCGTGTCGGGAAGTCTCGGCGGGTCTCCCCGAGGTCCCGGCCTTCGCCGGGATGACGGCGGGCGCGGCTGTGCCTCCGTTGCCGGATGGGGGGAAGTTGCGGCCGGCGCGTCCTTGCCACGGGCACCCGGGGCTGGACGACTTTTTGCTGCTTTCGTGTCGTTAACTCGAAAGCGTCCAGGCTTTTTCATGAAGAGCCGCCGGGCCCTGCTCCGGCCTCGCTCTCGAGGCTGAGTGGCTCCGGCTCCGCTCCTTCGGGAGCGGCTCCGCCGTCGGGCGAGGAAGCTGGGCTTTAAGCTAATCTTCCGCTCCGGGATCGCTGGCACCCCGGCTCGGGAAGGTCTTCGGCAAAGCCTCCTCCCTCCCTTACGCCCCACAATGCAACGGGCGACGGACTTTCACTTTCGACCCCGCCTCGACGCCTTCGGGAAGGACATCGCTGCACGGCTCTTCGGTAGACGCGAGCTCAAACGTTCCCGGATGACTTCGCGCCGGCCGCC
>DASVQD010000044.1:0-5206 GCA_036389345.1 Allosphingosinicella sp.
GGCGTAAATCGTCTCTGGATGCTGACCGTTGATTGGGACTTTCAGCTCGATGCCCACAAGCGTTTCGCCAGCCTCTACGAGTAAATCCAGATTTGCTTTCGGCTTCAGCGTCGACCCTTGCAGACGACCGGTACGGAAAGGAACTTCGAACCTAACGTGCCAGCCTTGGTGGCGGAGGAAATAAGCAAGCTCCAATTGCAGCGACCGCTCATTTGTGAGCGAGCCACATTCGGGCGGGGGAGCTGCGAAGAACTCCTCAATCTTCGCCGGACCCCTTCGCTCAATACACCCGCGCCTTGGGCTTGATGTAGGCGACCTCGTCGGTGAGCGTGTAATCGTGCACCGGACGGTAATCGATGCGGACGTGGCCGCGGTCGAACCAGGCGATCGTATGCTTCATCCAGTTGGCGTCGTCGCGGTTGGGATAATCTTCATGCATGTGGCCGCCGCGGCTTTCCTTGCGGTTGGCGGCCGAGTGCATCGTCACCACCGCCTGGGCGATCAGATTGTCGAGCTCGAGCGTCTCGACGAGGTCGGTGTTCCAGATCAGGCTCCGGTCGGTGACCTTGACGTCCGCCATCTGACGGTAGACCTCGTCGATCCGGCCCTTGCCTTCCTCGAGCGTCGCCTCGGCGCGGAACACCGCGCAGTCGGCCTGCATCACCCGCTGCATCTTGTTGCGGATCCGCGCGGTCGGGCTTCCCCCGGAGGCGAAGCGGAACCGGTCGAGCCGCCCCAGCGCCATCTCTTCCGAGCCTTTGGGCAGCGGGCGCTGGGCGCCGTTCGGCTTGAGCGTATCTCCGACCCGGTGGCCCACGGCCCGGCCGAAGACGACGAGGTCGATGAGGCTGTTCGAGCCGAGCCGGTTCGCCCCGTGCACCGACACGCAGGCCGCCTCCCCCACCGCGAACAGGCCGGGCACGACGCTGTCCGGATTGCCGTCCCGCAAGGTCACGACCTCGCCGTGGAAGTTGGTCGGGATCCCGCCCATGTTGTAATGCACGGTGGGAACCACCGGAAGCGGCTGCCGGGTCAGGTCGACCCCGGCGAACACCTTGCCCGTCTCGGTGATCCCGGGAAGGCGTTCGGCCAGGATCTTGGAATCGATGTGGTCGAGATGTAAATATATGTGATCTTTATCTTTTCCGACCCCGCGCCCCTCGCGGATCTCCATCGCCATCGAGCGTGAGACGACGTCCCGGCTCGCCAGGTCCTTCGCGGAAGGGGCGTAGCGCTCCATGAAGCGCTCCCCTTCGGAATTGGTCAGGTAGCCGCCCTCGCCGCGCGCCCCTTCGGTGATCAGCACCCCGGCGCCGTAGATGCCGGTCGGGTGGAACTGGACGAACTCCATGTCCTGGAGCGGCAGGCCGGCGCGGAGCACCATCGCATTGCCGTCGCCGGTGCAGGTGTGAGCGGAGGTGGCGGTGAAATAGACCCGGCCGTAGCCGCCCGTCGCGAGAACCACCGCCTGGCTGGAGAAGCGGTGGATCGACCCGTCCTCCAGGCAGAGCGCGATCACCCCCCGGCACTCGCCGCCCTCCATGATCAGGTCGATCGCGAAATATTCGATGAAGAAGTCCGCGTCGTACTTCAGGCTCTGCTGGTAGAGCGCGTGCAGCATCGCATGCCCGGTACGGTCGGCCGCCGCCGCCGTCCTCTGCGCCGGAGGCCCCGCCCCCATATTCTGCATCATCCCGCCGAAGGCGCGCTGGTAGATCTTGCCCTCGGCGGTCCGCGAGAAGGGCACCCCGGCATGCTCGAGCTCGTAGACCGCCGCCGGCGCCTCGCGGCACAGATATTCGATCGCGTCCTGATCGCCGAGCCAGTCCGAGCCCTTCACCGTATCGTACATGTGCCAGGTCCAGTGGTCCGGCCCCATGTTGCCGAGCGAGGCGGCGATCCCGCCCTGCGCCGCCACCGTGTGCGACCGCGTCGGGAACACCTTGGTGATGCAGGCCGTCCGAAGCCCCTTGCCCGCCGACCCCATCGTCGCCCGAAGCCCCGACCCGCCGGCCCCGACGACGACGACGTCGTAGCTATGGTCGATGATCTTATAGGCGGTGGGGGTGGAGGCCATCGGGGGTTGCTCGCTCGCGGGCTGGAGGGGTTGGCGGCGCTTTTAGGCTTCACGCACAGGGTTGCAAGGGTGACTAAAGAAGGTGCGGGCGGCGGGGACCGGGAGGGAATGGGTTCGCACAAAGACCATGAAGGCACGAAGGGCGCGAAGTTAGCGGAGCGGTGGTCGGGCGTAACGCTGGAAGCGATCAAGAGGACGCGACTGGTTGAGGTGAAGATGCGGCGACCTCCGTGGCCGGCTGACCGAGGACAGCGCACGTAGAGCCGGCTCAGACGAAATGGATCCACATGGGCGGGCCGGTCGCGCTTGCCTCAGGCGCGCGGCGGAGGCGGGTGTCTCAGGGCCGTCACCACGGCGGCAACGCCTTTCAACAGGAGCCCGGATCCCGAGAGCAGGGCCAGAATGATCTGAGCGGCAGCATTCAGTTCCACGGCCATGCCTCCGAGGCGTTCAATGAGCACAGCAACCGTGGACGCAGGACAAGCGTGGGGCAAACCCTTTTTAGGACAATTTACCTGCTAAGAATCTCATTAGATCAGCGACTTAACCGAAGGGCGATTTTAAAGGCCGTGGAGAGGCCCTAATCGTTTGCAGGCAAAAATGACCTTTGCACAGCTCGTCGCGTCGCCTCGGCCTTCCCAGCGTTTCCGTCTAAGACGAATAGTCGCAGTTTTGCCGAGTCGAACCGAGGATGCGCGCTTCCAGCGCAGGCTCGTGACCTGCCAAGCCATTGAAAACGAACAAACACGTGCTGAAGGTGCCTTCGTGAGAGTGGGCCCCGACCGGCGCCGCCGGGGGCGCCGCTGCGCAGATAAGATTCCGGTGAGCGCGGCGCCGGACGGCGCGGCAGGGGGATGGGTTCGCGCCCTTCGACTGCCTTGCGGGCGCTCAGGGTAAACCTGGCCCGTGGCCAGGGCGCGAAGGGCGCGAAGAGACCGGATCCCTAGACCACCCACGCGCGCTCTTCGATCGTCTCGCCGGTACGGGCGTCGTAGCAGGCGCTGTAGCCGTGATACGGACGAGTGACGGCAAGGGTGACGCAGACCCGGCCGGCGGAGCGGACGACGACCGGCCGCGACTTCCAGCGAAAGTCCTCGGCGGTGTCGCCGCTGAAGCTCGCCGCCGCCGACGCGAGGGCGCGCTCGACCACGGCCCGGTCCTGGTCCGAGACGAAGACCCAGGCGGCGCGCGGCCAGAGGAACGCGTAGAAGAGGAGCGCCGCGAGGACGAGCGAGAGGGTCAGGGCGAGGGCGCGGGGCGGGCCGGAGCTGGGCATCGGGACTCGCAGAGCTCGAGGGCTTGGCCGCGCTTTTAGGCTTTGGGCACCGGGTTGCAAGGGTGGCTGAAGCCGGTGCGGGCGGCGGGGCCGGCGGGTGGGTTCACGCGAAGCCGCAAAGGCGCGAAGGAATCGAGGCAGGCCGAACTTGGCCGGTCACCGGGAGTGACCGCGAAGAGGCGTCTGCGGGGCCTGGGCGGCGTGTCGATGACAAAGGCAGGCGGGAGCGTCCGCGAGGCTCCGCGGCGCTCGTGGCGGACGGCACGAATCGGCGGAATTGGCTAAAGCCGATCAGGCTTCGCCCATGACCCCGAACTCCCTCGCGGTGCGCTCGAAGGGAGCGGCCGGCGCCGCCTCGCCGCCCTCGCCGTTGAGGCTCTCGTAGAGCGCCTCGAGGTAGGAGAGATCGGAGGCGAACAGGCCTTCGACGACCTTCGTGTTGACGTCCGCGAGGGAGCCGAGGCGGGTGACGACCCGCGCCAGGACGACGATCGTCAGATAGGCCGGATTCTGCTGAACCCGCGGGTCCTTCATCGGCAATATCTCGTCGGCCGCCGTGGCCAGCCGCATCACGCCCTCGCGGTGGAGCACTCCGTCGCCGTCGAGATAGCCCTTGGGGAGGGTGAACTCGACTTCGGTCTGGAAGGCCATCGTTCGGGCTCCTTCACGGGTTCGGGCGAATGCTCTCGCCGGGCAGACTGGTGCGGTTCTAGGCTTTGAGCGGGGGGTTGCAAGGGTGGCTGAAGCCGGTGCCGGAGACGTCACGGGCGGCCGTGACGTCCAGGCGGTTCGTCCGGCGAGGGGCCGGACGCCCGCCCGGCCGGCCGGCGCCGAGTCCCGGCATAACGCCGCTATCGCTGCGCGATACCCGCCTTATGCCGGGCCGGCTTGGCTTTCATCACGAAGTCGCCGCCGTCGGCGGGAAGGACGAGCGTCCGAGGCGCCGGAAGCCGGTCGAGGCGGAGCTTCTCCGCCGGGCGGGTCCCGTCCACCTCGAAGCCGCGCGCGTCGAGCCCGCCGACATAATAAGTGCGGGGGAGGAGATAGGGCCCCTGGTCGTCGCGGCCGAGGTCGTAGCGCAGGGTCTGCCGGTCGTTCAGGACCATCTCTCCGTCGCGAAGCTCGAGAGTCCCGCAGCAATCCGCCTCGAAGCGGCCGTTTTCTTGGCCCGAAGGTGGGGCGGGGCGGAGGAGGAGGAAGCCTCCGCCGAGGGCGACCGCCGCGGCCGCTGCGCCGAGGATCGCGCGCTTGTGCTCCATGTAGGTTCCCTCCCCCCGGGCGGATGGTAGCGGGTGGCGCCGGGGGTGCAAGGGCCGCCGATCCCGCGCGGAACGGATCGAAATTTGGGATGCCGCTTCCGCCGGGTTAGAATCGCCTCGATCGGGAGCCGAGGCGAACCGGATGGCGGGGGACGAGCTGCGTTCCAACGAGAAGCTGAAGGTCGCGTCCGGAGTGATGGCGAACCTGGGCACAGGACTGCTCGCCGCGGGTTTCGGCCGCTGGTTCCTCACCGGCGCCGATGGCTGGGCGGTTCTCTGGATCGGGAATTCGGTGACAGTGCACTAATTAAGGTAGTTGAACACGCGAAGGGCGTAAGAGTCTGGTGCCCGGAATTAAGTGCACTGTCACCGTATTTCCGTGCAGGAATTCGGTGACAGTGCACTAATTAAGGTAGTTGAACACGCGAAGGGCGTATGAGTCTGGTGCCCGGGATTAAGTGCACTGTCACCGTATTTCGCCTTGAGCGGGCAAAGCTCGGGGAAAACGGATCGGCTGGAGCGATTGATTGAAGACAGGATTGCAGCATGCAGCGGTATGTCCACTCACCAGATTTTGCGCCCACGGAGAACGAA
>DASVQD010000045.1:0-94645 GCA_036389345.1 Allosphingosinicella sp.
TGTCGAGGCCGTTGCCGGTAAGCGCCTGGCCGTCCTCGGACAGACCGGTCAGCCTCTCGACATGGTCGGCCAGCGCATAGGCCGCGACGGTCGTGCGCACCTCGTCGTCGCCCTCGCCGGCGGCTTCGACCACGGTGTCGAAATCGTCGGCGATATAAATGTCATCGCCTTCGCCGCCGGTCATGACGTCGGAGCCCTCGCCGCCGCGCAGCTCGTCGCCGCCTTGCCCGCCGGCGAGGACGTCGGAGCCCTCGCCGCCGTCCAGAACGTCTTCGCCCGTGCCGCCCGTCAGGATATCGTCGCCGTCGCCGCCGTCGAGCGTGTCGTTGCCGCCCGCGCCGTCGAGGACGTCGTCGCCGCCGAGGCCGACGATGACGTTGTCGTTGTCGTCGCCGGTCAGGGTGTCCGGCCCCTCCGTCGTCATGCTGGTCGAGTGCGACAGCAGGTCCGCGTTGCTCCACACGACGCCGTCGCCGAAGATGATCTCGGAAATGTCGGTGAACGACGATGCCGATCCGGCCAGAGTCACGCTGCCGCCGCCGTCGTCGACGGTGAGGATGAGGTCGTACCCGGACTGGGTGACCGTCACGCTTGATTCGAATATGTCGAAGTCGAACACCAGGGCGTCGCGCCCGGTGCCCGCAGCGACCGTGATACGGTCGTCGCCGTGGCCGCGGGAGAAGATATACATATCCGATCCGGCGCCGCCGGTCAGACGGTCGTTGCCGAGCCCGCCTCTCAGCACGTCGCCGCCGGCCCCGCCGACGATGATGTTGTCGAGCGAATTGCCGATCAGCTCCTGCCCGTCCTCGGACAGGCCGGTGAGCCGCTCCACGAAATCGGCTAGCACGTAATAAGAAGCGGCCGTGCGAACCTCGTCGTCGCCCCCGGAGTCGGCCTCGACGATCGTGTCGAGCTCGTCGGCGATGTAGACGTCGTCCCCTGCTCCGCCGGTCAGGGTATCGGCGCCCTCCCCTCCGTCGAGGAGGTCGTCCCCCTCGCCACCATCCAGCAGATCGTCTCCCGCCAGGCCATATATCTCTTCTGAAAGGGCAGTGCCCTGCAAGACGTCCGCATCTTCAGTGCCCGTGATCGTCGGTCCGCTGCTCATCGCCTGTTCCTTTCAACACGTCGACGACTGGGTCGAATAGTTGGCCCGCCGAACAGCGCCGAAAGGAATGTTCTGTGAGAGGCAATAATTGATCGGTCTGTTGATGAACTTGACCACGTCGCCCCACACAGGCGCCCCACGCCTGTCCACGAAGCAATCTGTAGCGTCGAACTTTCATAAGCAATCGGTTAAATTTTCCTCTCGTCGCAAAAGCTTCCCCGAGGCCTCGCAGAGAATCGCCGACGAAAGAGCGGACTTCCAACGACGTCGGCTCGGCGGCGCACGGTTGAACAACGAGGAGAGCTTCGACCACGCACGGCGCACGGATCTGGGCCGGCACGGCTCAACGCCCAGATGCTAAAAAGCCCCGGAAATCCGCAGATTTCCGGGGCTTTCTAATGGTGGGCGTGGCAAGGATTGAACTTGCGACCCCTGCGATGTCAACACAGTGCTCTACCACTGAGCTACACGCCCACTCGGCGGGCTATCTAGTAGAGGCTTCGGCCCCGCGCAACCCGGATACGGGCCTAGAGGCGCCCGTGCTGGTCCTCGCTCTGGAACAGCCGGTCGACCTCCGAGACGAGGTCGCGAAGATGAAAAGGCTTGGACAGGACCTTCGCGCTCGGAGCCGACTTGCCGGCCTTGAGGGCGACGGCCGCGAAGCCGGTGATGAACATCACCCGCATCTCCGGAGCGATCACCGCGGCCTTCTGGGCAAGCTCGATGCCGTCCATCTCGGGCATGACGATATCGGTCAAAAGCAGATCGAAGCTCTCCGCCTCGAGCAGGGGCAGCGCGGCGGTGCCGCGGTCGACCGCGACCACTTCGTAGCCGGACCGTTCCAGGGCGCGGCCGAGATAGGCCCGCATCGTGGAATCGTCCTCCGCCAGCAGGATCCTGAACATGAATGCCCTTAGGAATCGGCCACGCCCGATGCGTGCCCGCGAGCCTTTCTATGCCTGAAGGCGGCGCGCTTTTCCAGCGCGGCGGCGCGCCCCGGACGCCTTCGGGCGTCAGAAGACGATTGCGTGCCAAATCCGCACTACTTACCTTGCAACTGCAAATGCGCGACTCCCCGCCCCCTTTCCGCCGCCTCGGCCCTGAAATTCCGAGCTCGCCGGTCATCGTGTCCGTTCCCCACGCCGGCCGGGCCTATTCGGACGGGCTGCTCGCCTCCGCCCGGCTTCCCCGCGCCCGGCTCGAAAGCCTGGAGGACCGGCTCGTCGACCGGCTCGTCTGGCGCGCGGTGGAGGGCGGCGCGGCGGCGCTCGTCGCGGATGCGCCGCGCGCCGAGATCGACCTCAACCGCGACGAGCGGGAGCTCGATCCGGCCATGGTCCAGCCAAGGCCCGCGGCGGACTCGACGGTCGATTCGCCCCGCACGCGCGGCGGCCTCGGCCTGATCCCGGCCCGGATCGCCGGGTCCGGAGCGATCTGGCGGCAGCGAATCGCGGCCTCGGAAGTGGACCGCCGGGTGCAATCGATCCATCGCCCCTATCATTGCGCGCTCGAGGCGGAATTGAATGCGGTGAAGGCGCGTTTCGGGATTGCAGTCCTGCTCGACTGCCACTCGATGCCCCCGCGGGGCGGCCAGGACGAGGCTCCGGTCGTGCTTGGCGACCGGCACGGGGCGAGCATGGCCCCCGCACTGGTCGCGGCGGCGGAAGGCGCCGTCCGCGCGGCCGGTTTCCGGGTCGCCCGCAACGCGCCTTATGCGGGCGGCCACATCACCGAGCGCCACGGCCGCCCCGACCTCGCAATCCATGCGCTCCAGCTCGAGCTCGACCGCTCGCTCTACCTCGCCCCGGATCTGCGCTCGACCGGACCCGGCTTCGACCGGGTCGCCAGGCTTATTGCCGCCGTCGCGGAAGCGCTCGCCGCCGCCGCGCTCGCTCCGCCGGAGGCGATCGCGGCCGAGTAGGGTTGCGGGCGAAGCGGGATCGATTGCCGCACCAAAGCCGTCGCGCTAGAACCGGCCTGCACCGATGCGGCGGCGGAGAATTCGCATGTCCCCGATCAAATTCCATCTGGCGGTCGCGGCGGCGATCGCACTGACGGCCTTCGCGATCGGCCAGGCCTTCCCCGGAATGGGCCTGTTGTTCGCGATCCCCGCTTCGAGCCTGTGGGCCGCATGGTCCGTGCGCCGCGCGAGGCTTGCCGGCTAGCGATCGGCCTCGCCCGAGGGGGCGTTGGGCCGGCTTGCCGGATCGAACCGCGGAACCTTCCGCACTGGATGGCGCTGCCGAAGCGCAGGGCCTGCGGGTCAGGGAGGCCGGGACCGAGGCCGATCGAAATCGACCGCCGATACCCTCCGATGGTAAAAGACCACCCCGCGATGGTCGCGGGGTGGCCAGGTTCAGGGAGGAGCGCCCCGAAGGGCGCAGCGCGCTTCCGCAAAGGGGGGAATACGGCGGCGCGCCAGGTTAAATGTATGAAAGCCTTGGAAGGTTTCAAGGGCGGCGGTCGTCTCGCCAGGCCCAGGGGACCATCCGCCCGATCAGGTGGCGGTGGCCGTCCAGGTGGTGCTTGATCGCTCCGCCGACGTGGAGAAGGAGGAGGACGAGCATTGCATAGCCGAGCAGCTCGTGGGCTTCCTCGGCGAACTCATGGAGGCCCTCCCCCGGAGTCACCGGCAACGGACCGATCTTGAACAGCCAGTAGAAGTTGGTCGGATTCACCTTTTGCCCACTCGACACGAGCAGCCAGCCGCTCAGCGGTATCGCCAGCAGCAGCAGGTAGAAGAGGCCGTGCACCAGGCGCGCGACTGCGACCTCCCATCCCTTCATCGCCGGGTCGAACGGAGGCGGCCGGTGGGTCAGGCGCCAAAGGATCCGGACCAGGGTCAGGGCGATGACCGTGAGGCCGAGCGACTTGTGCCATCCCATCATCGTCGAGCGAACCGGCCTGGCAAATTCCTCGTGAAAGAAGCCGAGAAGGAGGTTCACGACGATGAGGGCCGCGAGGATCCAGTGCAGCCAGACGGCGGCCCGGGAGTAGCGCGCGAGATCGGGGGAAGCGAGTGTAGCCATCCCGTATCGCTACATCCCGGCGGCGGTCGTCGCAACGTCCCGATTTCGTTCCACCACGCCCCTCGACAACCCCACGTAAAGCAATTAGTCCACCCGCGTGGATTTCGCTTAACGTGGGGAAGTGCGAGCGTGGGAACCAGGGAACAGACAAGCTTGGCTCGGCTCGGCGCCGAGCTCGAGCGGCTTGCGGACGAGCTGGTACGTCTTGGCGGCGAGGCGCAGTCGGATCCGGCGCCGGTGGCGAAGGGCGGCGAGCGCCCGGCCGACCGGCTTCGGCGGCGCCTGCTCGAAGCGCGCCGAGCGCGCGGTCTCAGACAGGCCGACCTCGCCGACCGGCTGGGCCGCCCGCAATCCTTCGTTTCGAATTACGAGCGCGGCGAGCGGAGGCTCGAAGTGTCGGAATTCATCGTCATCGCCAGGGTATTGGGCGTCGACGCCGCCGCCGTCGTGGCGGAGCTGGTCGAGGAGGGTTGAGGCGTCCGGCCCCCCGGTCATGCCGGCGAAAGCCGAGACCGGGAGACACGCCGAGACTTACGGGCCGATGTCCCGGCTTTCGGGACCCCAGCAAAGTACTATCTCGATTGGGTCCCTCCCGGGATGACGATCAACCTAGGCGTTGCCGGCCGGCGCAGCCATTCCCGGGACCGACGGTCCCTTGCCCTGCTGCACCTGCTTGGTGAACAGCTCGCGGACCAGCGCGACCGAGAAGAGATGGGCGAGGATCAGCGGAAGTATGCCGTTGCCGTTGATCCGCTTCAGCTCGTCGCCCTCGAGGGCGCGCATCTTCTCTTCGTTCACCATCTGGAAGCCGCGATAGACGAAGGGCTGCTCGGCCCCGACCGCCTGGATCGAGACTTCGCCGTCCATCAGCAGGCCGGCATCCTTCAATTCGGTCATGAAGGCGACGGTGCGCTGGGCCGAAAGCTCGAACTCCTCGCAGAATTTCAGGATATTGTTGGTCGTCTCGCTCGGCTTGCCGTCGTCGAACAGCGGCTCTCCGTCCTCGAACGCTCCCACCAGGCCGCTGCTCGGATCGAAGCAAAGCGAGAGCTCCTGGGCGTCCGGCTGAAGCCGGGCGAGCATGAACGGATAGCGCCGGACGTAGGCCGGGAGGTAGATCTCGCCGGTCGGCTTGCCGTCCGAATCCATGAAGACGTTGACCCCTTCGTTCAGGCCCATCAGTGCGAGCGGCACCGGATTCTCGCCGCTCGAGAAGACGATCGGGAAATGGCGCTGGACGGAGACGAACTCGTCGATGGTAATCGGCACCGCATGGTGGTTGGTCAGGAAGGGCGCGCTATCGGCGGAGCGACTGCGATAGCCTGCGTGAACGCTGCTCGACAGGGGCTCGAGCGCCCCATAGAAAATCGGCAGGCCGGTTGACTGCGGCTCGGTCGCCATGTTCGTGTCTCCGCTAGCTGTTGGACGCGGCCGACTGCCGGGCCGCCTGAATGTGGCCGGCTACTATGGCGCAATCCCGGCTTTCGCAAGCGCGGAAGCGCCGGAGGGGATCGACGGAGGGATTAATCGCATGTTCAAGCGCTTGCGGGGAAGGGGGAGGCGATGAACCCCTCCTCACCGATCCGCGCGGGAGTCGCCGCCCTGCTGCTTGCGGCCGCGGGCGCTCCGGCCGCCGCCCCGCCCGCGCGCCCGGCCCAATATGGCCGGACGGTGGTTCGCGAGCAGGTCATCATCCGCTTCCGCCACACGCCTCCGACCAAGGTGGAGTGGAAGGAGGGCAAGGGCCCCAAATGCGTCCCGGCGCGCGCCATCGCCGCCGCCACCCTCGTCGGAAAGAGCAGCGTCGACCTCATCCTCCGCAACCGCCAGCGAGTCCGGGCGCGGCTCGAGAGCAGCTGCCCGGCCCTCGATTATTATTACGGCTTCTACATCACCCCCAATCCCGACGGGATGGTCTGCGAGGACCGCGACTCCGTCCGCTCCCGAATGGGCGGCGCGTGCGAGATCGACCGGTTCCGCGGCCTGGAACCGGTCGTTCGCCGTTGACGTTTCTTGACTTAAGCACCCGCTTCGCCCAAGCGATTGGCCTGAAGCGGCTCGCCACGAAGCCCCTCCATCACCCGGAACCCTTATGAGTTTTGCCGATCTCGGCCTATCCGACGAATTGCTCCGCGCCGTGGAGGAATCCGGCTATACCGATCCCACCCCGATCCAGAAGCAGGCGGTTCCCTCCGTCCTGATGGGCCGCGACCTCATCGGCATCGCCCAGACCGGCACCGGCAAGACCGCCGCCTTCGTCCTCCCGATGATCGACATCCTCGGCGAGGGCAGAAGCCGCGCCCGCATGCCTCGCTCCCTGATCCTCGAGCCGACGCGCGAGCTGGCGATGCAGGTTTCGGAGAATTTCGAGAAATACGGCAAGTATCACAAGCTCAACATGGCGCTGCTGATCGGCGGCACCAACATGACCGAGCAGATCAAGAAGCTCGAGAAAGGCGTCGACGTCCTGATCGCCACTCCGGGGCGGCTGATGGACCTGTTCGGGCGCGGCAAGATCATGCTCAACGGCTGCGGGCTGCTCGTCATCGACGAGGCGGACCGGATGCTCGACATGGGCTTCATCCCCGACATCGAGGAGATCTGCTCGAAGCTCCCGTCGGTTCGGCAGACCCTGCTCTTCTCGGCGACCATGCCGGGCCCGATCAAGAAGCTGGCCGACAAGTTCCTGACCGGTCCCAGGACGATCGAGGTCGCCCGGCCCGCGACGGCCAACATTTCCATCGATCAGCGCGTCCTCAAGGTCGATTCCCGCCGCAAGAAGCAGGTCCTCACCGACCGGCTGAAGGGCAACGACGTCCGAACCGCGATCATCTTCTGCAACCGCAAGACGACGGTCCGCGAGCTCATGCAGAGCCTCAAGCGCTCGGGCCTCAACGCCGGCGAGATCCATGGCGACATGGAGCAGCCGGAGCGAATCCGCGAGCTCGACCGGTTCAAGTCGGGCGAGATCAACATCCTCGTCGCCTCGGACGTGGCGGCCCGCGGCCTCGACATCAAGGACGTCAGCCACGTCTTCAACTACGACGTTCCGTGGCACCCGGACGATTACATCCACCGCATCGGCCGAACCGGCCGGGCCGGCAAGACCGGAGTCGCCATCACCCTCGCCACCGCCGCCGACGCCGAGGCGATCGAGGCGATCGAGAAGCTGACCGGGACGAAGATCCAGGCTGTGGACGGAACCGACGAGAGCCGAAGCGCGGAGTCGGCGCCGCCGGAGGGCGAGGAAGCGGAGACCTCCCGCTCCGGCCGAGGCGGCCGGGCGCCCCGCGGCCGAGCCCGCTCCGAGGAGCCCAAGCGCGAGCGCCGTCCGCGGCGCGAGGAGCCCTCGGCCGAGCCTTCGGGCGATTCGAAGCCTGAGCCGCGCCGGGCCGAAGCCCGCCGAAGCGAGCCCGAGTCGGAGCCCCGCCCCCGCCCCCGTCGCGACGAGCCGCGCCGCGAGCCCCGCCCCGCCCGCGGCCGGTCTGAGCCTCGGCCCGACCCGGTGCCGCTCCCGGACGACGACGGCTGGAACGGCCCGGTTCCGAGCTTCCTGGCCCAGAAGCTGGGCTGAGCCGACTCGATACGCCCCAAATCCGACTTTTGGATTTGCGGAGTCCGAATCTAAGTTTTTGATATGTTGTGGAGTCGAGACCGCTCTGGCACCTTGCCGGCGGGCGCGGCCCAGGCTGCCCGCGCCCATGGGGGGATAACATGGCCGAAGCGGGATCCGGAGCGACCGGGGGCTATGTCGCGTTCATCAGCTACAGCCACAAGGACGCCGCGGCGGGCCGCTGGCTCCACCGCAAGCTGGAGGGCTACAGGCTACCGAAACGCCTCGCCGGCACCCAGGGCGAGGACGGCGAGGTCCCCGCCCGCCTGACCCCCATCTTCCGCGACCGCGACGAGCTTCCGGCGGCGAGCGACCTCAGCGAAAGGGTGCGGGCCGCTCTGGCCGTGTCGAGGAACCTGATCGTCCTCTGCTCGCCGAGCAGCGCCGCCTCGCCCTGGGTGGCCAAGGAGATCGCCACGTTCCGCGAGCTTCACCCGGCCCGGCCGGTCTTCACCGCGATCGTCGAGGGGGAGCCTGGGCAATGCTTCTCGCCTGCCTTGCTGGAGGGCGGGACGGAGCCGCTCGCCGCCGATCTGCGCAAACAGGCCGACGGCCGCCGCCTCGGCCTGCTGAAGCTCGTCGCCGGCCTTGCCGGGGTGCGGCTCGACGCCCTCGTCCAGCGCGACGCCCAGCGTCGGGTCCGCCGCGTGACCGCGATCACGGCCGGAGCGTTGGCGGCGATGCTAGTCATGGCGGCGATGACGGTCGTCGCTCTCAACGCCCGCGCCGAGGCGCAGAGGCAAACCGCCGAGGCGGAAGGGCTGATCGAGTTCATGCTGACCGACCTCCGGGACAGGCTGCAGGCGGTCGGCCGGCTCGACATCATGGACTCGGTGAACGACCGGGCCCTCCATTATTACGGCCGGCGGAAAGAACTTCCCCGGGTCTCCGCCGAATCGCCGGCCCGGCGGGCCCGCCTCTACCACGCCATCGGGACGGACAGCCTCGCCAAGGACGACCTCGACAGGGCGCTCGCAGCCTTTCGCAACGCACGCGGTCTGACCGCACGGCAGCTCGCGCTCTTCCCGGCCGATTCCCAGATCCTGCTGAGCCATGCGAAGAGCGAGAACGGAATCGGCCGGGTCTATGAGCTGCGCAAGGATTGGGGCGCCGCCGATCGCCACTACCGCGCTTACGGGGAGGCCGCGGACGGACTCGCCGGAACGGCCCTGGGCGAGGCCGCTTCCGCAGCCATCAACCTGGGCAACGTCGCCTCGGGCCGGCAAGACTTCGAAGCGGCCGAGGGCCATTATCGCAAAGCGGTGAATCTGCTGGAGACCGCAGCCGAGCTGAAACGGGGCGACACCCACCTGCAGCTCACGCTGGCCAACGCGCAGGCCTGGCTCGCCGACACTTTCTACAGGCGCGGCCTGTGGACCGATTCCCTTCGGGAGCGCCGCCGCCAGCACGCCGTCATGACCGCCCTTCGGCGGCGGGAATCGAGAAGCGCCGAAGCCGATTTCCGCTACGCCGCAGCCGACCGAGGCCTGGCCTGCTCGTTGTGGAAGACGGGCGATCGGCGAGGCGCGGCCCGCTACTTCGTCGAAGCCTATGAGAAAGCGGCCCCGCTAGCCCGGAGCGACCCGCGCAACGCCGGATGGCGCTTGCTGAAGGACAAGCTGGCCGACGACCTGCGTCGAGGCGAGATCGCCTTTCCGCCGGGCCTGGCCGAGGCGAAGGCGAAAGATCCTTCCGACCGGGAAAAACCCGAAGGCTGCACGAAGTGAGCTTCCGCCGATTTTGACGATCCGACCGACAAGCCGACTGGAGGATAGACCATGATCTCTGAACGCACCGATCACGACGAAACCGGCGAAGACGATATTGGAACGGGGACGGACCCTTTAGACAGTCTTTCGCCTGTCTTCATGTATGTTCACTACCTGACCGGCCATGGCGACGAGCATGGCGGCGAAGAACGGCGGGAGGCGGGGGAACGGGGCACCCAGCTGTACCCGCTCTATTTGTTCCAGTTGGAGGGGAAGAGGAGCTGGGAAGACCATCTGAAGCAGGCAATCGACGCCATTTTGGAGGATTCGGTGAAGGAGGTGCCGGAAGATGACGCTGGCCAGCAGCACTGGCGGGTGCATAGCTACACGGCCTTCGTCCTGAACAGCGATGAAAAGATCCTGGGGGTCGAGCTGGACTACAAGGGCGGAAACCACAGCTTCGACAAGGTAGGCGAAATTCCGGAATATAACGGATGCTCGGCCTACTGCTATGTCAACAATCGTTTACTCCACACTCCGCGGCGGCGCCTGCGCTCGGGCGACAGCGAAACCTTCGAGTGGAAGGTCCATCATCACAACGAGCCCTTCCCGGTCCACGAGAGCAGCACGACCAACACCGGCCCCTAGGCCCGTTGCAGAGACCCGCCGCCTGGGCCAGGAAGCTGAAGGAGGATATCATGAGCAGCGAGGGCGATCGCCAAGAACTTACCGATGAACAGCCGACGGCCACGGCCCATGCCGGAAAGGACGATCGAGCGGCGACCCATGTCTACATCAATCATCTCATCGAGGGCCAGGAGCACGACAGCGAGGCCTATCTGTTCAAGCTGGCGGGACGGGACGTCCAGAGGGCGGTTGAAGAGGCGATGCCGATGATCGAGCGCGGAGAGCGCCCCGTCGCCGGCAGCCCTCGCAACATCAAGTGGATCCACCGCAGCTACATGGTCTTCGTTCTGAAAAGCTCCGAAGAGAGGCTCGACAGCGTCGATTTCAAGCTCAACGGAACGGGCGGCAACCACACCTTCATCGACGAAACGACCCTTGCCGACTTCTCCGACTATACCGGCGTATATTATCTGAATGACCGCAAGAACCAGCACGGCCAGCCCCTGGGCCCAAATGAAAGCGAGAAATATCGCTGGCACTCCCGCCACAGCCACAGGAACGGGTCGCGATCGGACCGCTCGCACGAGAATAGCGGCACCAATGTCGGGCCCTGAGATCGGCGAGGCCCCGGCCCGGCGGCTCCGGCCGCGGGACAAGCATTGGTGAGACCGGCGCCCGCGGCCATGATCCTGGCCTTGGCCCGCGCGGGCGCCCCGGCCAGGGCCTGGACGGAGTTCGTCTCGGCGGGATACGAAGCCTCGAGCGACCCCGTCTACCAGACGCTGAAAGGCCGGTTGCTGAAGGACCGGGCCGCATCGGCGGCGACTGCGGAAGAGCGCCGCCGCCTCCATGCGGCCGCCGCCGCGGCTTATGCTTCGGCCGCGGAATCGACCGGCGAGACTTATCCCCTGATCAACGCCGCCGCGCTTTCTCTGCTCAGCGGAAATCCCGCCGCCTCCGTCGACCAGGCGGCCCGGGCCCTGAGCCGGATCGACGCGGATCCCGACGAGCCCGAGACCCCTTATTGGCGCGAAGCGACCCGGGCGGAGGCGCTGCTTCTGGTGGAAGGCCATGACGAAGCCCGCGCCGCCTTCGCCAAGGCCGTCGCGCTTGCCCCGCGCGCCTGGGAGGACCACGCCTCCACGCTTCGCCAGTTCGCCCTGATCCTCGCCGCCCAGGGCAAAGACGCCTCTTGGCTCGACGCCCATCGCCCCCCTCGCTCGCTCCATTTCGGGGGCCACATGTCGTTCGATCCGGAGGTCGTCCGGCGGGAGCATCTCGACGAAAAGATCGCGGCGATGCTGGAGGAGGAGAATGTCGGCTTCGGCTTCGGCGCCCTCGCCGCCGGGGCGGACATCATCATCGCCGAAGCCCTGGTCGAGCGCGGCGCCGAGCTTCATGCGGTGCTTCCAGGCGGCGCAGAAGCCTTCGCGACCGTCTCGGTCGATCCGTTCGGCGAGGGCTGGCGGCGGCGTTTCGACGCGGTTCTCGGCAAGGCGGAAACCGTCCGCCCCGTCCGTCCGCTCGGGATCCCGCCCGGCGCCGGCCTGATCGGGCTCGCCGACGAGGTCGCCATGGGCGCGGCGCTGATGAACGGCCGGCGGCTCGAAAGCTCGGCGGTCCAACTGCTGGTGCTGGATTCGTCTTCGGAGACCGCGAACGGGGCCTCCGGCCGGTCGCGGGAAATCTGGGCGGAGGGGGGATGGCGCCAGCGGGTCCTGCGGGCGCCGCGCGAGACCCGGCACGACGCCCCGGGGCCGATGGCTGAAGCCGCGGAGCCCTTGGCCGTGCTCGCCGTCGGCCTCGGCCTCGACGCTTTGCCGCCGAATGGCCTGGCCAAGCTTCATGCCCACGTTTTGGGGCTCCCGACGCCGGCCATCGCGCCCTACCTCACCGAGGATCGGCTGATCCTCGCTTATCGGGGCCCGGGCGAGGCCGCCGAGGCAGCAGTCCGCCTGCTCGGCGTTTCCGCGAGCGCCTCTGCGCTCCGCATCGGCGGCCAATACGGCCCCGCCGCCACGCTCCGCGACCCTTTCTCAAACACCCTGCGCCTCGCACCGTCCGCGACCGCGGCCGCCGCCGCGGCGCTCGCCTCCGCACCGCCCGGCACGGCAATCGTCACCGACGATTTCGCCGCCGCGCTCGCCGCCGCCGGGCCGCGCCGGCCGGCCAGCGAATATATCGGGGAGCTCGATCCGCCCGATTCCGGTCCGCCGGTCGGGCTCTACGCGCTCAAATCATATGATCAGCTCTTCCAGCCGCTGGGGGGCGACGACGGTCAGTGAGCCGGAGTCGCGGCGGATGAGGCCGCGCCGCTCCAGAGCGCTGACCGCGCGGGAGGCCGTCTCGCGGGTGGTGGAGACCCGCACGGCAAGCTCCGAGAGCACCGGAGCGGGGCATATCCGAAGGCCGGGCGAGGCCCGCGCCATTCGAAGGATCTCGGCATAGACCCGTCCTACCGCCGACACCGCGGCCCGCTCGTACATCCTCGACGTCGCCCGCCGAAGCTGCCGGAGCAGAAGCCGCGCCAAAGCGAGCCCGATCGCTCCGTAGCTTTCGGCAAGCGCGACCAGGTCGCGGCTCTTGAGGATGAAGCTCCGCGCCGCCTCGACGGCGACGATCTCCGCCGCCTCCGGCGCCGGATCGATCTCGCCGAGCGCTCCGAACAGGTCGCCCGGCCGATATTCGCAGAGCAGGACGACCTGCCCCTCGACGCTGTACAGCAGAGCGTGCGCCCGGCCCTGGGTCAGAAGATAGGCCGCCGCCGCTTTCTCCCCTTCCCGGACGATGGTCGCGCTCGGGGGATAGGCCCTCACCGCGCCGCGGACGAAGATATGGCCGGCGATCTCGTCGCTGCAGCCGAAGGTCTCGCGGATGAAGCCGCGGACGTCCTGCTCGGGCGGAAGCTTCGTTTTGTCGTCGATGGACACCGGGCGGAGCACAGCACGACGCGCAAGCGCTTGGCAAGCGGCCGCGCCATGCTATCGCTGGCCGGGTGACCCCTACCGGCCTTCTCGGCGGCTCGTTCAACCCCGCCCATCGCGGCCACCGCCGGGTGAGCGCCGCGGCGATCCGGGCGCTCGGCCTTGAGGAGCTGTGGTGGATGGTCTCCCCCGGCAACCCGCTCAAGCCGGCCGACGGCATGGCCCCGCTGCCCGCCCGGCTCGCCTCGGCCCGAAAGCTCGCCCGGGGCCTACCGATCCGGGCCACCGCGATCGAGGCCGAGCTCGGCACCCGCTACACCGCCGATACGCTCGCCGCTTTGATCCCGCTCTACCCCGGCCGGCGGTTCATCTGGCTGATGGGCGAGGACAATCTCGCCCAGTTCCACCTTTGGAGGCACTGGCGAAAGATCGCCCGCACGGTTCCGATTGCGGTCGTTTCGCGTCCGGGATATGATGGCGCCGCCCACGCGGCTCGCGCGATGGGCTGGCTGCGGCGCTTCGTCCAACCCGCGGACCAGGCTCGGCACTGGACGGAGTGGAGAACGCCGGCGCTCGTGTTCCTGAGATTGCCGCTCGATCCGACCTCCGCCACAGGCATTCGTGCCGCCGATCCCAACTGGCACCAATCGGAAGCTTATTCGTTCAACCCCCGGGCCCTGCGCGACGGCGTAACGCGGCGGCTCGTGACTTGAGGAGGCCGTTTGCCCGCTAACGCACCGGCTCCGCCCACGGGCGGAGAACATGAGAAGACCGAAGCCCTGCACAGCCTCGTGCTTCGATCGCTTGACGACGACCAGGCCCAGGACGTCGTTTCGATCCCGCTGGCCGGCAAATCCGCGATCGCCGATCACATGGTGATCTGCTCGGGCCGGTCGACCCGCCAGGTCGCGTCCATGGCCCAGAAGCTCGGCGAGCGGATCAAGCAGGAGCTCGGCCGAAGCATCCGGGTCGAGGGGCTTCCAGTGGCGGACTGGGTCCTGATCGACGCCGACGACGTCATCGTCCACATCTTCCGCCCGGAGGTCCGAAGCTTCTACAATCTGGAGCGGATGTGGGCGTTCGAAGGCGATGCCGGAGCACCGCCCGCGCCCGCGACTGCCGCTGGCTAGGGACAGGCGCGCATCGACGCGCGGGTTGGTCCCCACCCCATTCGGCCTGAGCTTGTCGAAGGCAAAGGGAGGGCTTCGACAGGCTCAGCCGAACGGTGCAGGTGAAGTCATGATCTCACCTCACTCCCTGCGGGCCTGCTAGATGCGCCTCCACATCGTCGCCCGAGGCAAGATCGGCCGAAGCCCGGAGGCGGAGCTGGTGGAACGCTATCTGAAGCGCGTCACCTGGCCCACGCAGGTCACCGAGCTTCCCGAGAGCGGCGGCCGGGTCCCGCCGCCGGCCGAGAACGGCGTCACCATCCTCCTCGACGAGAAAGGCGAGGTCCTCGCGTCGCTCGACCTGGCCAGGCGTCTCGAGCGCTGGCGGGACGACGGCCGGCGCGAGGCGCGCTTCCTGATCGGCGGGGCGGACGGCTTTTCCGACGCGGACAGAGCGTCCGCCGACCTGCTCCTCTCCTTCGGCCGGGCGACCTGGCCCCATCTCCTCGCCCGGGCGATGCTCGCCGAGCAGCTCTGGCGGACCACATCCATCCTTGCCAACCATCCCTATCACAGGGAAGGATAGGTAATGGGCCTCGTCCACGCAAAATCTGCGGCTGCGAAATCGGTGCGAGGCACCAATTACCGACGGTGGGGAAATTGGTGCCTGGCACCGATTTCCATCGGGCTTGCGGTCGGGCTCTCTCTCCTCGCCGGCGACCTCGCCGTCGCCCAGGCGCCGCCCACACTCGCCCAGGCGCAGCGGGAGGCGGCGGCCGCCAAGCGCCGCTCCGACGTGCTGGAGGGCCAGGCGAGGCGCGCCACCGGCGAGGCCGCGCGCGCCAACGCCGCCGCCGCCGCACTCGCTGCCCGGATCGAGGCGGCCGAGGCCGACATCACCGCCGCGCAGGCCCGGATCGCCCTCATCGAGCGGTTGAGCGCCGCCCAGCGGGCCCGCCTTGCAGCGAGCCAGGGCTCGCTCATCCGGCTGACCGCCGCCCTCCAGACCATGGCGCGCAGGCCGCCGGCTTTGGCCCTTATCCAGCCCGGCTCCCTGGACGAGGTGGTCCATGTCAGGGCGCTGCTCGCCTCGTCGCTCCCGGCCATCCGTGAACGGACCGCCGGAGTGCGTGCGGAGATCGCGCGCGGCGGGGCGCTCCGCCGCCAGGCGCACGAAGCGGTGGTGCAGCTCGGGTCCGGCCGCTCGGACCTCCAGCAGCGCCGGGTCGCGCTCGCCCGGTTCGAGCGCGAGCAGCGGCAACGCTCGGCCAGCCTGATGCAGTCGGCGCTTCGCGAATCCGATCGCGCCCTGGCGTTCGGCGAGGAGGCGCGGGAGATCGCCGCTCTCGCAGGCACTCGGGCCTACCAGGCCCGTGTCGAGCGCCGGCTTGCGGAGCTGCCCGGGCCGGCGCCGCGCCCCGGCGCCGCCCCGAGCCCGGCCCGCCGGCCCTATTACGTCCTTCCGGTCGAGGGCAGGCTGCTCACCGGCACGGGCGAGATCTCGGACGCGGGAGTCCATGCCCGGGGCCTCACCTTCGCGGCCCCGGCGGGCACCGAGGCGATCGCTCCGCGCGCCGGGCGAATCGCCTATGCGGCGCCCTATCGCGGCTACGGCGAGGTCGTGATCATCGACCATGGCGGCGGCTGGACCACGACCATGACCAACCTCTCCGGGCTCTCGGTCAAGCGCGGCGACCGGGTGAGCGCCCGCCAGCCGCTCGGCCGGGCCGGGGCAGGCCAGGTCACGGTCGAGCTGCGCAAGGACGGAAGGCCGTTCCCGATCACTTTGCTGCTTTAAATCCTCCCCGCGATTTCGCGGGGAGGGGGACCACCCGAAGGGTGGCGGAGGGGTTCTTCGGAGTCAGTAGGCCCCTCCACCATGCTTCGCATGGTCCCCCCTCCCCTGCACAAGCAGGGGAGGACTTAGATATTGCTCGTTCACGCGGCGTTGCTTTTCGACCGCCTAAAAAGGCGGTACACGCGTCTCGAACGGCCCGAACAGGAATCCTTTTCAATGCCCAACAATCTCCTCCGCTCGCTCGCTTTGGTCAGCGCCGTAGCGATCGTCCCGGCCGCGAGCGCCTCGCTCGCCGCGGTCGATGTCGAAACCTATCGCGAGCTCGACCAGTTCATGAGCGTCTTCGAGCGGGTCCGCTCCGAATATGTCGAGCAGGTCGACGACAAGACCCTGATCCGCGGAGCGATCGACGGAATGCTTGCCAGCCTCGACCCGCACAGCTCCTACATGGACGAGCGCGGCTATCAGGCGCTGATGACCACCACCGACGGCAATTACGGCGGCCTCGGACTGAACGTCACCATGGAGGACGGAGTCGTCAAGGTCGTCGCCCCGATCGAGGACAGCCCGGGCTTCAAGGCCGGGATCAAGGCCGGCGACTATATCACCCACCTCAACGGCAAGCTGATCTACGGCGGCACTCTCGACGAGGCCGTCGATTCGATGCGCGGCCCTCCGGGAAGCGCGATCAAGGTCACCATCCTCCGCCTCGGCCGCGAGAAGCCGTTCGACGTCACCCTGACCCGCGCCGCGATCGAGCTCAAGGCCGTCAAATGGTCGGTGAAGGACAATGTCGGCGTGATCAACGTCAACACCTTCAGCCGGACCACCACCGACGAGACCCTCGCCGCCATCGCCGCGATCGAGAAGCAGCTCGGCCGCCCGCCGCTCGGCTACATCGTCGACCTTCGCTCCAACCCGGGCGGGCTCCTCGACCAGGCCGTCGGCCTTTCCGACGTCTTCCTCGAGCGCGGCGAGATCGTCTCGCAGCGCGGCCGGAGGAAATCGGACATCGAGCGCTACTTCGCCAAGCCGGGCGACATGGCGCGCGGACTTCCGATCGTCGTCCTCGTCGATGCGGGCAGCGCCTCGGCGGCGGAGATCGTCGCCGCAGCGCTCCAGGACCATCACCGCGCCCTCGTCATGGGCGAGCGAAGCTTCGGCAAGGGCTCCGTTCAGACACTCGTCCCGCTCAGCCAGAAAACCGGTCTCCGGCTCACCACGGCGCGCTACTACACGCCGTCGGGCCGCTCGGTTCAGGAAGGCGGGATCAAGCCGGACATCGAAGTGCCGCAGCTCTCCGATCCCGACTACAAGTCGAGGCCGAAGCTTCGCGAGGCGGACCTGAGGCGCCACCTGATCAACGAAGTCACGGTCGACAACGACGTCATCGAGGACGACGGCAAGCCGGACCCGCGCTTCGCAGCCACCCCCGAGCAGCTGAAGGCCAAAGGCATCGAGGACTTCCAGCTCAACTACGCGCTCCAGACCATTTCCCGCCTCGGCCGGAACGCCGCGGTCGCTCCGGCCGCCGGCGGCGGCGCCCGGCCGACCGGAAAGCGCTGATGGAGTTTGTCATGCCAGCGAAGGCTGGCATCCATGCCGACTCAGCATGGACCCCAGCCTTCGCTGGGGTGACGGATAGGCCATGACTTCCCTCGACAAGGCCCGCGCCCTCGCCGTCGCCGTCCCCGCCGCGCTTCTGGCCGGCGCCTTCGGCTCGGAGATATTCGGCGGCCTCTACCCGTGCGAGATGTGCTGGTGGCAGCGTTACGCCCATTTCGCCGGGCTCGGCTTCGCTTTGCTGTCGCTCGTCCTTCGCAGGGCGCCGGACCGGGGCCGGAGCTTCGTCTGGCTGGGAGCCCTCGCGATCCTCGCGAGCGGCGGCATCGGCGCCTATCACGCGGGGGTCGAGGCCGACATCTTCGAAGGCTTCACCCAATGCACGTCCACGACGAGCGCGGGCCTGAGCAGCGAGGAGCTCCTGAAGGAGGTCATGGCCGCCCCGATCGTGCGCTGCGACGACATCCAATTCTCCTTCCTCGGAATCTCGATGGCGGGATGGAATGCGATCCTTTCCATCCTTGCCGCGTTGTCCATCCTATGGCTGAGCCTCAGACGACCGAGAGCGACCGCGTGACGGCCGCCCAGGCCCCTTCCCTCCCCCGCTGGCGCCCCGGCGACGAGCGGCCCGACGTCGATTCGATGGTCCGGGTCGACCAGGCCGGCGAATATGGAGCGACCCGCATCTATTGCGGCCAGCTCGCAGTGCTCGGCTCGCACGCCGCCAGCCGTCCGATCGCGCGGATGATGTCGCAGGAGCGGGAGCACCTCAGGACCTTCGACGAGATGATGGTCGAGCGCGGCATCCGGCCCACACTGCTCCATCCGGTCTGGACCGTCGCCGGCCATGCGCTCGGAGCCGCGACCGCTCTGATGAGCCCGAGCGCGGCAATGGCCTGCACCGCCGCCGTCGAGACCGAGATCGACCGCCATTATTCCGACCAGCTCCGGGCGCTCGGCCATGAGGAACCGGACCTCGCCGACACCATCCGGCGCTTCCGCGACGAGGAGCTCGAGCATCGCGACACCGCGATCGCCGCCGGCGCCGAGGACACGTTCGGCTATCCCATATTGTCTTCCCTCATCCGCGCGGGCTGTCGTATCGCAATCGCGCTGTCGAAAAGGATCTGAAGTGATGAAAGCCCTCTTCCTCGCCGCCGGCGCGCTCCTCGCGGCCGCTCCCGCCGGGGCCCAGGCGCCTGCGGCCGCCAGGCCGGCTGCGGAGCCCAAGATCAGCACGATGATCGTCTATGGCGACGACCCGTGCCCGCCGAGCACCGACGACACGATCGTCGTCTGCGCCCGCAAGCCGGACAAGGAGCGCTACCGCATCCCCGAGGCCCTGCGCGGCGATCCCAACGATCCGAAGAGCCAGGCCTGGGCGAGCCGGGCGACCGCCCTCGAATATGCCGGCCGCTCCGGCATCGGCAGCTGCTCGACCGTAGGCCCGGGCGGCGCCAGCGGCTGCTTCAACCAGATCGTCCGCCAGGCCCGAGCCGAGCGCGGCGCCGACCCCGGGATCAACTGGAACGCCCTCGTCGAAGAGGCCCGCCGCGAGCGCCTCGGCAAGATCGACGCCCAGGCGGAGGCCGAGGAAGCCGACGCCAAGGCGGACGAGGCCACGGCGCCGAAATAACCCCCCGTCATCCCGGCGCAAGCCGGGACCTCGGGGAGACCCGTCGAGACTTCTGGTTCCGAGATCCCGGCTTGCGCCGGGATGACGGGTTCCCGCGGAACCTCTCCCCTCTCCGCGCCTTCTTTCCGGTGAACCCGAAAGGAGGCCGCCGATGAAAGCCGCCTGGTCCCTCGCCGCGCTCGCCGCCGCCGTCACCCTCGCCCCCGCTCCCGCACACGCCCAGGACGCCCGGCAGGAAAAGGTCCGCCGACTCGTCGTCTACGGCCGCGACGCCTGTCCCCGGGCGAAGAGCGCCGACGAGATCGTCGTTTGCGCCCGCCGCCCGGAGACCGAGCGTTACCGAATCCCGAAGGAGCTTCGCGATTCGGCGACCGGGGATGCCCCGGACAGCACCAGCTGGGCCGCTCGGGCGGAGGCGCTCGAATATGTCGGCCGCACCGGAATCCAGAGCTGCTCGACCGTCGGCCCCGGCGGAGTCAGCGGCTGCTGGGACGAGATGGTCCGCGCCTGGCGCCGGGACCGTAGGACGGGCGAGGGAGAGACGGGGCGGTAGCTCCCGTCATCCCGGCGCAAGCCGGGACCTCGGGGAGACCCACCGAGACTTCTCGACCTGAGGTCCCGGCTTTCGCCGGGATGACGGTCAGTGCGCCCGCTCCCCCTTTATCCACTCGTCCACCTGAGCCTCGAGCACGTCGAGCGGCACCGACCCCTGAAGCAGCACCGCATCGTGGAACCGCCTGAGGTCGAACCTGCCGCCCAAGGCCTTCTCGGCCTTGGCCCTCAGCGCCCGGATCCTGAGCTCGCCGATCTTGTAGCCGAGCGCCTGGCCGGGCCAGCTGATGTAGCGGTTCACCTCCGCGTCGATATTGGCGTCGGTGAGCGCGGTATTCTCGCGCATGAAGGCCACCGCTTTCGCCTTGTCCCAGCCCTTCGAATGGATCCCGGTGTCGACGACCAGCCGCGCCGCCCGCCAGGCCTGGTAGGAGAGCTGGCCCATCTTCTTCTCCGGCGTGTCGTAGAGCCCCATCTCCTCGCCCAGGCTCTCGGCATAGAGGCCCCAGCCCTCGGTGAAGGCGGTGAAGTAGGTGAAGTTGCGTCGGAACGGCGGAAGCTCGACTTCCTGCTGAAGCGAGATCTGGTGGTGATGACCGGGCACCGCCTCGTGCAGCGTCAGCGCGGGAAGCTCCCAGAGCGGCCTCTGGTCGAGCTTGGAGGTGTTGACGTAATAGGTCCCGGCAAGGCCGCTCGCCGGCGAGCCCTGGCCGTAATAAGCGGTGGTCGTTCCCTCGGCGATCTCGGCCGGGATCTCTCGAACGCCATAGGAAAGCCTCGGTAATGTGGCGAACAAGCCGGGCATCTTGCCGTCGATCGTCTTGGCCGTCGTCGCGGCCGCCTGCATGAGCTGGGCCGCGCTCGTCGCATAATATTTGGGGTTGGTCCGAAGCTCCCGGATGAACGCCTCTCGCCCGGCGAAGCCGGCGGACCTGGCCACCTTGTCCATCTCCGAGCGGATCCGGGCCGATTCCCTGAGCCCGATTTCGTGAATCCGGTCGGGGGTGAGCGTGGTGGTCGTCTCCTGCCGAACCCGGAAGGCGTAATAGTCGCGGCCCCCCGGCTGCGCCGAGATGCTGTCTGCCTTGGCGCATGCTGGCAGGTAGGTGTCTCGGTAGAAGGCGAGATGCTTGGCATAAGCCGGATTGAGCGCGTCGGCGACCAGCCGCCGGGCCCGGGCCCGCATCGCGGTCCACTCCGCCTCAGTCACGTCGCCCGGCTTCGACCTTGTGAAGGGCTCGTAGAAGCGCGACTTGGTCGGATCCCGGGCGATGACCCCCGAAATGCCTTTCTCGTAATTGCCGAGCACCGAGCAGGGCAGAGTGAAGCCGCCCTTCACCGCCTGGGCGGTGATCGCTAGCGCGGCGTCGTTCTGCTTCGGGTAGAGAGCGAGCCGGGTCAGGTAGCTTTCGTAATCCGCCTTCGTCCGGAACGGCAGATTGTCGGCGAGGCCGGCGAAGGCCTGGTGCCAGCCGGCATAGGTGGTGAAGAGCATCACCCGCTGGCGATAGCGCTCCGCCTCGATCCCTTCCTCGAGTCCGCGCTTCAGGATCGACCGGTTGACCCGGTCGGCCGGCGAAAGCGCCTCCGCCGGAATCCGGTTCAGCCGCTCGAGGAAAGCTCCGGCTTCCCGCGCCCGGCGGTCCCGCGCGGCGAGGCTGAGGTCCTCGATCCGGTCGTCGTGGTCGCGCACTCCGAGCGCGGTCGCATAGGTGGGGCTTTCGCGAAGCAGCCAGGCATAATGGTCGTCGAGCAAGCGCTTGAAATCGTCCGGCGGCGCCGCCGAGGCGGGCGCCGCCGCAAGCGAGGCCGCTCCGGCCATTAGCCAAATCCGCATGAAGGCCCTCCTCGCTCACTTCTCTCTCGCCGGCCACCCTAATGGCGGGGCACAGGCCCCGTCCACCGCTCCGATGGCTCAAGGGCTTTGGTCCATTTTGGATCGTTTTCTTCCTATTGGATATTGTTATTTTCCTAGGAGAACATATATAGGACATGTCGCGGCGCCGATTCGCGAGATGGCACCGAGCCGAAACCCTTCGACCAGGAGACAGTCATGGGAGACGAGCGCATTCAAGACGAGGCGCAGGCCTCAGAAATTTCCGGCACGATCGATGGCGGCGAGGTACCTGCCGCGCGCTTCCGGCCCTGCCCTACCGGAACTCCCGACGAGCAGATTTTTCCGAGCTTCGCGGCCTCGTTTCACAAGCTGTTCGAGCATTTTCCCGCCGGATCGACCGGCGCTCCCGATCTTACCGGCCTGCTCACCGACAGCGGGGTCGCCAATTACGAGAATTTCCGCAAGGCGCTTCAGGGTGGACCGACGGGCGAGCCTTTCGACGACTGCCTGCTCGACCGGCTGACCCTTCTCAACCGCAACCCGTCCGCGCCGCGGCCCTGCCCGGGCGATCCGCGGCTGACGGCCCGCCGGGCAGTGGGTGCATTTGAAATCTTCACTAGTCCGAACTTACATCCGTTTCGGTCCAGAATCTGCGCTTTTAAACGCGTGAGATTTGCGTGACTGCAATCACGGACCTACCTCACAGATTGTGGATAACTGGCCATGGATCCTGATTGCAACGAGGTTACAGTCAGACACATTCGTAACCATGCCACGCTTGACGATGCGGTCAAAAAGCCGCAGGACACGATGAATGGCGCGAGAATCGCAAGGGGGACGCATCTTTTGCAGCCATCCAACCGTTATTTTTCTGCGGAAGGGTATGGAATTTTAATTCCATATTCACCAGCTATGGTGTATCACAGTCCTAAGACACTGATTGAACGATGAACACAGATACCCTCGAACGCGAAGGCAAAGCAGAGATGCATGCACGCAAACCTAAGGCGGCTACCGCCACCCCCGTGCGCGCCGGGACCATCCCGCCGTGTACCCAGCCTCGCTACCATAGTGAGATCAGCGATGAGTATCTGAATGCGCTTCAGCGCCAGGTCGATCGCCTCAAGCCAGAGGGTTTTAAGCTGACCCCCGTTAGCGGGCCTGGCTGGTAATTGTCGCTCACATTCTACCCATTCTCAACCGTACCGGCACCCTACGACATCGTTTGGTGCCGGTTTCCATATGTGGAGGACCCCGGCATCCCCGGCCCCGAGCCTCATCCGGGACTGGTTCGTCAAGCGTTTGCGGACAACGACGGCAACCCTTGGGTCACGGTCGTTTATGGTACGTCGCAAGACCCCTTCAAGAGCGGCAACCAGTACTACACAGTTGCCAAAGTGAGCGAATTGATCGCTTGCAACCTCGACCGTGCGACACGATTCGATCTTAGGCGATGCCTAGAGCTCCCATGGGCTGAGGAGTATTTTGAGCCGCTCCCCGGCCAGCAGGCCCCCACGCTGGGACACCTGTCTGCATACGCTGTCCGGGTGCTCCAAATGCAGATTGCTTATTATCAGCAGCTCGGGGCGAATTAGGCGGCCCGCTTCCCGTACGGACCGCGCTTCGCGGGATTCATAGCCCTCTCGAGATCCTCGCCCACTCTCACGATATCGCGACTTTTCCCAAGCGATCCGCCACGCCGCCCGCTGCCATAGCAGGAGTAACCCGCAAGCTCTTAGGGATGCGGAAGTTGTAATACATCATATGAAGCGGGACGGCGTAGGCGTGGTTCACGACCTTCTTTGAGAAGCCATCCGTCAACGGGTGAAGGCCGCGGCTGGGGCGGGGTCCATTATCGAAGCGACGGCGAGCATGGGATCCTGCTCGGCGAGCAGATCGCGATCGAATATCTGCAGAACTACATCCGTACCTATGCCGAGGAGTTCCGGAATTTTCGGGGCTTCCAGCTGATCAAGCGCAACGGGACGCCGATCCGGATCACGCCCGATTGCGTGACCGAAGGCGTGCCCTATCAGCGGCTCGCCGAGACGGCGGGGGTCGACGGGGCTTCGGAAGGGACCGCGGAAGGCCGGTATCCGGCCTCGAACCTCTGACGGGGGCCGACCGCGGCGGCGCAACGATAGCGTCCGCCGCGGGTTAGCCCGTCATCCCGGCGGAAGCCGGGACCCATGAACACCGGGCGCTGCGGAAAATCGCGGCGCTCGGTGTTCATGGATTCCGGATCGAGTCCGGAATGACGATCCTGCTGAGGAGCCCAATATGAGCGACAACGTCTACAAGGTGATCGAGATCGTCGGAAGCTCGGCGACCAGTATCGAGGATGCGATCGAGGGCGCGATCGCCCGGGCCGCCTCGACGGTCCACGACATCGGCTGGTTCGAAGTCAAGGAGACCCGCGGCCATGTCGAGGGGGGCAAGGTTGCCCACTATCAGGTGACGCTGAAGATCGGCTTCACGCTGAGGGATTAGACCGTCATGCCGGCAAAAGGCGGGACCCCGGGTCGGAAAGCCTCCGCGGGTCTCCCCGAGGTCCCGGCTTTCGCCGGGATGACGGCCTTCGTCGAAAATGGCTGGCGCTGCTCAAACGATCCGGTAGCTTCCGCGCGTTTTCGTCAGGGGAAGCCGAATGACCGTCGCCGACGCCACGCCCGACTTCGAAAAGACCGACCCCAACGACCGCGCCTTCATCGGCCACCCCAAGGGCCTCGGCTATCTGAGCGCGATCGAGGCCTGCGAACGCTTCTCTTATTACTCGATGCAGACGCTGCTGACCCTCTACATGGTCAATTATCTGCTCGTGCCTGCCCGGATGGACGGCGTTCTGGGCCTCAACTGGCTTCGAACCTGGCATTATGAAGGGCTGAGCGGACAGCCGCTCGCCTCCGCGATCTTTGGCGACTACACCTCGCTCGTCTACCTCACCCCGATCCTGGGCGGGATCATCGCCGATCGCTTCTCGGGCCGCCGGGTCGCCCTGTTCGCCGGCGGAGTGACGATGTCGATCGGCCATTTCCTGATGGCGATCGAGGGCGCCTTCCTGTTCGCGCTGCTGGCGCTGATCATCGGGGTGGGACTGTTCAAGGGCAATATCGCAAGCCAGGTCGGGGCCTTGTACAAGGCCAACGACCTGCGGCGCGCGATGGCCTTCCAGATATTCTACATCGCAATCAACGTCAGCGTCATCGTCGGGCCGCTGATCAGCAGCACCCTGGGCGAGAAGGTCGGCTGGCATTACGGCTTCGGAACGGCGGGGATCGTCATGGTTCTGGGGGTAATGATCTTCCTGGCCGGACGGCCGCATCTGCCGGTCGAGGAGGGCGAAAGCGAATCGATCGGCGCATCGAAGACCGTCCTCGCAATCGCCACGGCGGGACTCGTCACCGCGCTCGTGATCGGGGTGGTGTTCCTCGCGGGGATCCTCATCGCCCTGGTCGGGCTGATCCCCCTCTATTTCTGGCTGACCCGAGGCCTCACCGGCGAGGAAAAGACCCGCGTCCTGGCGCTGGTCCTCCTGATCCCCGCCATGGCCGTCGCGCTGCTCACCAACCAGGAGATATTCAACGCCTATCTGATCTGGGCCGACCAGCATTTCCAGCTGACCTTCTTCGGCTACACGATTCCGACCGGCTGGATGGTTTCCATCGACGCGACGCTGAGCTTTTCGATGCTGGTCGCCGTGGCCTTGTTCTTCAAATGGTACGGCACGAAGCGCTCCGAGCCCGACGAGCTCGGCAAGATGATCATCGGCAGCTTCTTCAGCATCGCCGGAGGCCTGTGCCTGTACATCGCGGCCCTGACCCAGGGCGACGGCAAGATCGGCCTGTTCTGGCCGCTCATGTTCCACCTGTTCAACAGCATCGGCTTCGCCTGCATCCTGCCGGTCAGCCTCGCCCTCTTCTCGAAGATCGCACCGCGGCAGATCAACGCCACCGTCATCGGCCTCTATTACCTGGCCTTCTTCTCGGCGAACAAGATCGTCGGCGAGATCGGCCAGCTCTATTCCACGCTCGACACTCCGACCTTCTGGCTGCTCCACGTCGCCAGCGCGGCGGTCGGGCTGGTCGCCTTCGTTTTGTTCAAGGTCTTCATGTCGAAGCGGATGGCCCAGCACGAGGAGTCGGCGGCCGCGTGAACGTCGTCCCAGCGCAGGCTGGGACCCCAGGGGGTGAAAAGCGCGGCGTCCCTCACCCGACGGGGCCCCAGCCTTCGCTGGGGCGACGAGTGATTGACATTCGTTTCGCCTCCGCCTAATCGCCCGCTCCCCGAGTCTCATCGACCCGGGACAGACGGAGCAATGACTTGAGAAATCGCGATCTGCATCGGCGATTTCGTCCCGCCTTCGTCCGGATGCCCAGGCGCTAGCTGAGCGCCGCCGGCTCCGGGCCGGCGAGCACGAAATCCCATGAACCTTTTGAAGAACGGCTCCGGCCGCGCCTTCGTGCGCGTCCGGACCGGATGGATTTGTCATGGGCGAGAAGCTTTTGGCGCAGCGTGCCCTCCGGCTGCTGCGCGACACTGTCGGGCCTTTGAGCCAGGAAGGGGCGGCGGCGCTCGGCTGGGCGTCGGACCAGCGCGACTGGCTGTGGCCGGGCCAGCCCTGGGCGGATTCCCCGCCCGGGCTGATCGCCCGCGCCTTCGGGGTCGAGACCCTCGACTGGGAGACCCTTCCGCGCCTCCTCGACCGGATCGACACCGGCCAACCCGAACCTGAGCTGTTCGCCGGCCTTCGAGCGGCGGCGGCCCTGCTCGAGCTCGACCCGTTCGATTCGGCGCTGATCGAGACCGTGGCCGCGTTCGAGCGGCTTCCCCGCCTCTCGGCGCTTCGGCTCCGCCTCGGTTCCTCGGGCGGCGACGTTGCGGCGCTGATCGGAAGGCTGGCGGGCGCGCCCGCCGCCGAGGCGACGGCGCGCGTTCGCCGTTCCGAGGCCCTGGCGCTCGGCCTGCTCTGGTACGGGGCGGACGCCGGCCTGTGCGGAAGCGAGCTCCAGCTCCAGTGGCGCTTCGCCCGGCTGCTCGACGAGGGGCCGGCCGACGAGGCTCGCCTGGTGGCCGCCCTGGCCGGGATCCCGCAGTCGGCGAGCCTCGGCCGCTCCGACTTCGTCGAGATCGAGGAGACGTTCGGCCTGCTCGTCCGGCTGCTCGCCGGAGCGCTCGAGGCTCGGGCCAAGGGCGTCGCCTTGCTGTTCCACGGGCCGCCCGGGACCGGCAAGACCGAGCTCGCGCGCGCCGTCGCCGAGGCGGCGGGCGCCTCGCTCTTCGCGGTCGGAGAGGCCGGCCTCGAAGGCGAGGAGCCGAGCCGGCTCGAGCGGCTGCAGGCGCTCAAGCGCTCGCAGCGCCTGCTCGCCCGGCGCGGCGGAAGCATCCTCCTCTTCGACGAGATGGAGGATCTGTTCGCCGAGGCGGCCTGGTCGGCCGGCGGCGGCCACCGCTCGGGGTCCAAGATCTACGTCAACCGGCTTCTCGAAGAGGGGCCGGTGCCGGTGATCTGGACCACCAACGACATCGGCTCCGTCGATCCGGCGCACCTTCGCCGGATGAGCTTCGTGCTTCGGATGGACTATCCCTCGCCCAGGGCCCGGGTGCGGATCGCAGCGCGGGCGGCCGAGGCCGAAGGCGTGGCCGGCGCCGAAGCCGGACTGGTCCCGTTCCTCCTGCGCGAGCCGGAGAGCGCAAGCGTCGCGCGCTCGGCGCTCCGAACCGCCGCCCTTTCGGGCGGAGGGGCCGAGGCCGCCGCCGCGGCGGAGCGCTCGCTCATCCTCGGGCTGCGCGGGCGCCGTTCGCTTGCCCCCGGTCCGGACGAGCGGGCGCTCTACCTCGGGCTCTACGAGGCCGACGTCGAGATCGCGCCCTTGATGGAGAGGCTGACGGGGCCGGGCGCGGCGAGCGACTTCTCGCTCCTGCTGACCGGCCCGCCGGGAACCGGGAAGACGGCGCTCGCGGCCCATGTGGCGGAACGGCTCGACCGGCCGCTCAAGGTGAAGCGGGCGTCCGACCTCCTGTCCAAGTGGGTCGGCGATACCGAGGCGAACATCGCCGAGGCCTTCGCCCAGGCTCGGGACGAGGGCGCAGTGCTGCTGTTCGACGAGGCGGATTCGCTCCTCCTCGACCGCGGCGACGCCCAGCGCTCGTGGGAGATCACCCAGGTGAACGAGATGCTCACCTGGATGGACTGCCACCCCCTGCCCTTCGTCGCAGCGACCAACTTCGCCCGGAGGCTCGATCCGGCGGCGCTCCGGCGCTTCGTCTTCAAGATCGAGCTTCGGGCGCTGTCGGCGACGGCCGCGGCGCGCGCGTGGGAGCGCTTCTTCGGCGGACCCGTCCCCGCGGGGCTCGCCGAGGTGGGCGGCCTCGCCCCGGGCGATTTCGCGGTCGTCCGGCGCCAGCTCCGCTACCGACCCGAAGCCAAAGCAAGCGAGATCCTCGCCTTGCTGGAGGCCGAGGCGAAGGCGAAGCCGGAGCATGTGGCGAAGATCGGCTTCTGATTATCCTCCCCATCACAGATGGGGAGGGGGACCAGGCGAAGCGTGGTGGAGGGGTATTTGGCGAAGCCTCGTCAGCTACCCCTCCACCCCCCTTCGGGCGGTCCGCTCCCCATGCTGCGCATGGGCAGGCAAAGATCGTCACAAAACCGTCATATCCGACTTGTAAAAAGCGACTCGATGACAGGCGACCCGCCAGTCCTGGACCGAACCGCCCTCTGGGCCGCGCTTTCCCACATGCAGATCGAAGTGCCCGAAGGCGGGCGCCGCTTCGAGGCCGAGCTTGCCCGGAAACAGGGCTGGCCGCTCGCCTTCGCCGAGCGCGTGGCAGCCGAATATCGCCGCTTCCTCTTCCTCGCCGCGACCGCCGGCTTCGAGGTCACCCCGTCGCGAAGCGTCGACGAAGCCTGGCATCTCCACCTCACTCTTCCCCATTATGGCGACGGCTTGTGCAACCGGATCCTGGGCCGCCCGCTCGATCACCTGCCCGGCACAGGCACTCCGGAGGACGAGGAGCGTTGCGCGGGCCAATATGGGGAAACGCTCGCTTTGTACGAACGCGTGTTCGGCGGACCGGCACCCGGCGACGTCTGGCCGCGCCCCGGCCTGGGCCCGGAGCCCGGCCCTGACCGCGGCCCGGGCCTTCGCCGCACCGTCGGCCTGACGACCGGTCTCGGCGGTCTCGTCGCCGGAGGGGCGGCGCTTGCGAATGGAGCATCGACGCTCGGCGCCGCACTGCTCTTCGCCGGAGCCTTCCTCGTCCTCGTCGCCTTCCCCTTCGAAGCCCTCTTCGCACGCCGCCTGGGAGCGAGAGGCGGAAGCGGCAGTGCCGGCTGCGGAGGGACATGCGGCGGAGCCGGAGATGGAGGAGGCGGCGCAAGCGGCTGCTGCGCCTCCTGCGGCGGCGGCTGTGGCGGCGACTGATCGCGCTCGCGGTCGAAAAGGTTGGTGGAGGGGATCTCCCGCGCAGGAGGCCCCTCCACCATAGGCTCCGATCCGCCGGGATCAGCGAATCGTTGAACCGGATATCGCAAACTCCATTTCATATTTCAAGAACAGAGTAAGAACATAGTCGAGAACGGGTCGCAGCCGATGCTCCGCTCGCCGCCGTTCGCCGCCGACGCTCCGGCTTGGAACAGAAAGAAAACACTTTTCTAAGACGCTGATTTGAGCGATAGAATCGCGATGGACGAATCGCTTGACCGCCTCCCCCGTCGGAACGCGGCCTGATGTCGCAGCTCGATCTCCAGCAGAAGCTCGCCATCCTTGCCGATGCGGCGAAATACGACGCGTCCTGCGCATCGTCCGGCACCTCGAAGCGCGACAGCCGCGGCGGCAAGGGCATCGGCTCGACCGAGGGCATGGGTATCTGCCACGCTTACGCCCCCGACGGCCGCTGCATCTCGCTGCTCAAGATCCTTCTGACGAACAGCTGCATCTTCGACTGCCATTATTGCATCAACCGCAAGAGCTCGAACGTCCGGCGCGCCCGCTTCACGGCCGAGGAGGTCGTCAGGCTCACTCTCGCTTTCTACCGCCGCAACTATATCGAGGGCCTGTTCCTCTCCTCCGGGATCATCCGGTCTCCCGACTACACGATGGAGCAGATCGTCGAGGTCGCCCGAAGCCTTCGGGAGGATCACGATTTCCGGGGCTATATCCACCTGAAGACCATCCCCGACGCCGATCCCGAGCTGGTCCGGCTCGCCGGGGTCCATGCCGACCGGGTGTCGATCAACGTCGAGCTTCCCACCGCCGCCGGCCTCGCCCGTCTCGCGCCCGAGAAGGACGGCGACCGGATCGAAGGCGCGATGAAGAACATGCGCACTTCGATCGACGACGGCGCCGACGCCAGGAAGCGCTATAAATCGGCTCCGAGCTTCGCGCCCGCGGGCCAGTCGACCCAGATGATCGTCGGAGCGGACTCCGCTTCCGACGCCGACATCGTCGGGCGGGCCAGCACCCTCTACGACCGCTTCCGGCTCCGCCGGGTCTATTATTCCGCTTTCTCGCCCATCCCCGACGCTTCGGCGGTGCTTCCGCTCCGCCGGCCGCCGCTGATGCGCGAGCACCGGCTCTACCAGTCCGACTGGCTGATGCGGTTCTACGGATTCTCGCCCGCGGAGGTTGCGTCGGCCGCCGATGCGGCGGGAATGCTTCCGCTCGACATCGACCCCAAGCTCGCCTGGGCGCTCAAGTTCCGCGAGAGCTTCCCGGTCGACGTCAATCGAGCCCCGCGCGAGGCTCTGCTCCGGATCCCCGGCCTCGGGGTCAAGGCCGTCGACAAGCTCCTGCTGAGCCGCCGCTGGCGCCGCCTCCGGCTCGAGGACGTCGCCCGCCTCACCGTCTCCATCGCCAAGGTTCGCCCCTTCATTTGCGCGGAGGGCTGGAGCCCCGCTTTGCTCACCGACAAGGCCGGCCTCTCCGCCTGGCTTCGACCGAAGGCGGATCAGTTGGAGCTGTTCGCCGCCTGATGCTAGGCTGGCCGGCCGGCAGGAGGATGGCTTGTGGCTCGAGTTGCGCTGTGGATCGGCCTTGCGGCGGCCGGCGTCTCGTGCGTCTGCGCTGCGCCCGCCGCGGCTCAGGACGACGAGGAGGAGATGGGGGAGGTCCGGCTGGACCTGAAGCGAAGTCCCGAGGCCCAGGCGCGAACCGCGCTCCGGCGCGGCGATTTCCGGATCGCGCGGCTTGTCTACGACGATACCGACGACAACGGCCATATCAGCTTCGGCCAGGGCACGCCCGGCCTCGCCTGCGACGGGGTCCTCAGCGAGGCGGCGGCGCGCGGCATCCGCTGGGGCAAGCGGGCGACCCGCTTCGCCGAGGCCTATAACGCCGCCCTCCTCTCCCACCCCGGCTATCCTGACCGCGACGTCTGCGTCCCGCTGGACACGGATCTCAAGGAGCCCCCTTGGCCCGAATTCGAAAAGCGGAAGGGCAGGCCCCTCCGTCCCGGCAGCAGCGTGAACCGGGCGGCTCGGGCCTCGCGCCCGGATCTGGCGCGAAGCCAGATCGCTGCCGGCCGCCCCTTCGATTCCTGGGACCGCTGGTACCGCCGGCCGCTCCACTGGGCGGCGCGGCGCGGCGATCTGGCGACCATCGACCTGCTCCTCGCGGCCGGCGCCAGGACCGACGCCCGCGAGCCGGCGTCGCCGGTCCTGCTGGCCTCCGATTCAGGCCACGGGGCGGCGGTGGAGCGGCTGCTCGCCGCCGGCGCCTCGCCGCTGCGCTGCGGCAAGATCGACGTTCGCACTTCGTGGGGCAGCACCAATGGCGGCTCTCGCCTGTCCTGCCCGCTGAGGCAGGCGATCGAGCGAGGCTTTACCGGGCCGGTGGCCCCGCTGGTGCGGGCCGTCCTGGCCCGCGCCCCCTATGAAGATCGCGACGAGATGATCGCCGAGCTGTACAAGGCGGTGGAGCTGGGCCGGCCCGACGCCGTCGCCGCCTTCGTCGCCGGCGCCGGTGAGGCGCGCGGGCGCTTCCTCCAGCCTTCGGTCCTGAGGATGGCGGCCTACCGGCTCGATCGCCGGATGCTTCGCACCCTCCTCGCCCTCGGCGGCGGCAATGCGGCCCGCACCCCCGCCGAGGAGCGCCTGTGGCTGGCTGCGGCGAGGCTGGACCGCCCGGAGCCGCTGGCGATGCTGATCTGGTTCGGCGCCGAACTCAATTATCTGCCCGCCGCCGATCGGCGCCGCCTCGAAGAGGCTCTCCCGGGCCTTACCGCCGAGCGGCTGCGCCCTTTTCTCGTCAAGGCCGCCGAAGCCCGGGAGAAGACCTGGGACCTCGTCCTGGCCGGCGACCTCGCCGCGCTGGACGCCCTCGCCCGGGACGGGGTCGACTTCGCCGAGCGCCGGGGCGAGACGGCCCTCAGCCGCGCGGCCGGTCGAGACCTCGCCACCTTGCGCTGGGTGCTCGCGCACGGCGGCCGCCCCGACACCTATGAGAATAGCGAGGTCGATCTCGGCTGCTCGAGCGTGAGCGACGATTTCGGCAACAACAAGCACAGTCCCGCCCAGCGCGCCTCTTTCATCGCCCTCTGCGCCGAGCAGGATTCGCGCGATGCGCGGCCGAGGCCGGGACCCGGCTTCAATCGGCATGCCCTCGGGACCGCCGTCGCGTCCGGCGACCTTGCCCGGATCGACCTCCTTCTCGCCGGCTCGCTGCCGGAGGCGGCGCTCGATATCCTCCCCTACCTCGCCGCCCGGCCGCCCGATTTTCCCGGACGCCTCGCGCTTCTCGCCCGGCTTTCCGCCCTCGCCGCGAAGGGCGACAGGAGGGAGCTGGCCTCGACCCTCGGCGACGTGTTGGAACGCAAGGACGAGGCGGCGACCGCGGCCATGCTGTCGAGCTTCATCCCGAAAGGGCGCGACGAGCTCAGATACGCGCTCGACCTCGCCTTCGAGCCGGCGGGGCAGTGCGGGATCGGGCCTTTCAGGTTCCTTGGGGAGCGGGGCGTGGATCTCTCCGAATGGAGGGACCTGAACGGCGCAAACCTCTATGCCCGCGCCGCCGACTGCGACTCCCCGGAATTCGTCGCCTTCGCCGCCACCGTCCCCGGCATCGGGGTCAACGATCTCGACGACATCGGCCGAACACCCTTCGAAGCCCTCGCCTGGAACAAAAGGGAAAGCGCGGCTGCCAGGGTCCTGGCCGCGCTTGGCGCGAAATCGTGCGAGGATCTGCACGGCGAGGATTCGGACAAATGCGGCTCCCCGGGAATCCGCCCGGACCCGGCCCTGTAGGGGGACGAACGGCCTTGTACTCCGTCCAGCTGAGCGCGCCCGACGATTTCGAGGGCTGGCGAAACTCGGCGCGGCCGCTCGCAATGGCCGGCGTCGACGCCGCGCAGGTGAGCTGGCGCGTCGGCGACGGACCGGGCGACCTCTTCGGCGCCGAACGCCCGCTGCCGCCCGCCGATGCGCCCTTCTCCGTCCCCCGCGCCTTCCTCGCCTTGGCGGAATCGGCGATCTGCCATTCCGACCCCGAGCGTTTCACCTTGCTCTACGCCCTCCTGCTCCGCCTGCGCGAGCGGCCGGGCGTGCTGGCCGATTCCGCGGATCCGCTCGTCCAGCGGCTCGAGCGGATGGCGAAGGCGGTGCGCCGGGACGTCCACAAGATGCGCGCCTTCCTTCGCTTCCGCGAGGTCGAGACCGCCGAAGGCCCCCGCTTCGTCGCCTGGTTCGAGCCCGAGCATCATATCGTCCGCCACAATGCCGGATTCTTCGTCCGCCGCTTCGCCAATATGGCCTGGTCGATCCTGACCCCGGCTCTGTCCCTCCACTGGGACGGGGAGACGCTGAGCGAGGGCCCCGGCGCCTCTCGGGCCGACGCTCCGGAAGGCGATCCGATCGAGTCGGTGTGGAAGACCTATTACGCCTCCATCTTCAACCCGGCGCGCCTCAAGAAAGGGGCGATGCTCAAGGAGATGCCGAAGAAATACTGGAAAAACATGCCCGAGACCGCGTTGGTGGGGGAGTTGATGGCGGGAGCCCAGGCACGCGAGGCGAGGATGGTCGAGGCGGGACGAGGACAAATCGGCGGCAACCTTCGCACCGCCTGGGAGGCGGTCCGCGACGAGGCGATGGGCTGCACCCGCTGCCACCTCTACAAATGCGCGACCCAGACGGTGTTCGGGGAAGGACCGCTCGACGCCCGAATCCTGTTCGTTGGCGAGCAGCCCGGCGACCAGGAGGATCTGGCCGGCCGCCCCTTCGTCGGCCCCGCCGGCCAGCTCTTCGACCGGGCGCTCGGCGACGCCGAGGTCGACCGGAAGGCGGCCTATGTCACCAACGCCGTGAAGCATTTCAAGTTCGAGCAGCGCGGCAAGCGCCGGATCCACTCGAAGCCGGACTCCGGCGAAATCGAGGCCTGCCGCTGGTGGATCGAGCAGGAGCGCCTGCTCATCCGCCCGCCGGTCACCGTGGCCTTGGGCGCCACCGCGGCCCGCTCGATCTTCGGCAAGGCGGTGACGATCACCGCGATGCGCGGTCGCGCCCACCAGCTTCCCGAAGGGGGCGAGGCCTGGGTGACGGTGCACCCGAGCTTCCTGCTGCGCGTGCAGGACGACAAGGAAGCGGAATATGCGCGCTTCGTCGAGGATCTTCGGGTGGTCGGGAAGCGTGCGGCCGCACTGGCTTGAGCGGACCCCGGCCGGCCTCTATGAGCAAGGTCGATGCCCCGATCGCTTCTCCCGACCATTTTGGTTCGATCGGCCCTCGGGGCGAGCCTTTTGTTCCCGATCGCCCAGCCCGGCGCCGCTGCGCCGGCCGATCGCGAGCGCGTCTCGGCCTGTGCGGTTCCGACCGGCTGGTCCGCCGTGGCACGGCGACGGACCCGCTACATAATCTTCGGCGAATCCCACGGATCGAAGGAAGCTCCGGCGTTCGTCGGGGCGACGGCCTGCGGCCTGGCCCGGAAGGGCGAGCGGCTGCTCGTCGCGATCGAGCATCAGGCTCCCGAGAACGACGCTCTCCAGGCAGCGTGGAAGCTTCCCGGATCGCGATTTGCGTCCGCCCTTCGGCTGACCGGCTGGAAGGGCCGCAACGACGGCGTGGCCAGCGAGGCGATGTTCGAGCTCCTGACTCGCCTGCATGCGCTCAAGTCCGGCGGCGCTCGGATCGACGTGGTGGGGTTCAACGGCGCCCGCGACGAGACCCAGCGCGAGCGCTTCAAGGCGCTGCCGGGCCAGGGACCCCATGAAGCCGCCCAGGCCGAGAATATCCGCCTGGCCGCCGAGGCCAAGGCCTACGATCATGTCCTGGTCCTCGTCGGCAACCTGCATGCGCGCAAGCAACCCGTGATACGCGGCGCCGTCAGCTTCGAGCCGATGGCGATGCGCCTTGCGCCCCCGAATGCGGTCACATCGCTTCTCATGACCCATGGTCCCGGCAGTACTTACAGCTGCCGATTGAAGCCGGGAGTGGTGCTCGATCCGGGCAAGCCGCTCCCGCCGAATTCACTGGACTGCGCGAACCATCCGACACGAGGCACCTCCGACCTGAACAAGCCTCCGTTCATGGCTTTGGGGACCATGCCGGGCGCGGATCCGGATCCCGCTTATGACGGGTTCTTCTGGGTCGGGCCGGTCACCGGCTCCCCGCCCGCGGTGCCCGGGGCCGACTGAGCGGCGACAGTTTAAGTCCTCCCCATGCAGAGCATGGTCAGGATCAGAGACGAACCAGCATCTTGCCCATGTTCGCCCCCCGGAACAGGTCGAGGAAGGCGTCGGGCATCGACTCGATCCCGTCGCGGATCGTCTCCCGGCTGGTCACCTTCCCGGCCGACACCCAGCCGCCCATGTCGCGGTAGAAGTCGCCCATCTCGGGCAGATAGTCGGTGTAGATGAAGCCCTTCAGCATGATCCGGGCCGCGATCACCCGCATGATATATTTGAAGCCGTGCGGCGGAGCGCCGTTATAGCCTTCGATCATGCCGCAGATCGCGAAGCGGGCGTTCTGGCGGGCGGCGGCGAAGGCGGCGTCGAGATGCTCGCCGCCGACATTGTCGAAATAGACGTCGATGCCCTTGGGAGCCGCCTTCATCAGAGCCGGGACGATGGGCTCGGCCTTATAGTCGATCGCCTCGTCGGCTCCCAATTCGCGCACCCAGGCCGCTTTCTCGGCGCCGCCCGCCGAGCCGATCACGTTCATCCCCATCGCCTTGGCGATCTGGACCACCGCCGATCCGACCGCGCCCGCCGCCGCCGAGACGAACACGGTATCACCAGCCTTCGCCTCAGCCGCCCGAAGCAGGCCGAAATAGGCGGTCGCCCCGGTCAGCCCGAGATTGCCGAGCCAGTGGAAATCCTCGACCGGGATCGGCGGCACCTTGTTGAACTGCTCCGCCGGCCCGGCCGCGGCCTCGCGCCAGCCGGCCATGTGGAAGACGGTCTCGCCCTCGGCGAAGTGCGGCGACCGGCTCTCGACGACCTTCCCGACCGCTCCGCCCTGCATCGGCTCGCCGACCTGGAAGGGCGGGACGTAGCTCTTCACGTCGTTCATCCGGCCGCGCATGTAGGGATCGACCGAGAGCCATTCGTTCTCGACCCGGATCCAGCCGTCCTGGAGCTCGCCGAGCGGCGCCTCCTTCAGCTCGAAATTGTCCATCACTGGCATGCCCTGGGGGCGCGACTTCAAATGCCAGGCGCGGGTGGTGTTCATTGGTTTCTCCTCGTCGCCCCAGCGAAGGCTGGGGCCCCGGCGGGTGAAGGACGCCGGCGCTTTTCACTCGCTGGGATCCCAGCCTTCGCTGGGATGACGACAAGAGTCAAAAAAGCCCGGCCCCCGCGAAAGGGGCCGGGCCTCTTGATCGACTGGCGAACGTCAGTCGTCGTTCTTGCCGCCATAGGTTCCGGAGAAGCTCCGGTCGAGGGCGTGGGGGCCCTCGCTTCCCTGGTCCGGGCGCTCGAACAGGGCGCGGCCGGTATCCTCGTTGCGCCAGGCCTCCATCGCCGAGGACGCGGTGCGGTTGAGAATCACCTTGTCTTCGACGCTCTCGACCCAGCCGCACGGCACCGAGTGATGCATTCCGCCGGCATTGGGATCGGACTTGGCGAGGATGATCCGGTCCCCGCGAACCTTGTCGACCTTGCCGACATGGGTTCCATCGGAGCCGACCACTTCCATATGCTCGCCCACCTTGCCGAGCATCTGGCGCTGGCCCGCGCGCTTCTGCCGCCAGCCGCCGAACTCCTGTTCGAACTTCGACTGATGCTCTCGCCGATATTCGTCATAATCGCGGTCGAGATCCTCGATCTGCCGCCGGCGCCACTCGGAATAATGCGGATCATGGATGTCGCCGCCCGGGCCGCCGCGGGCAAGGTGCTCGCCGCCGCCGAAGCTTGCGAAGCGCTGGCCCATCGCCGCCGAGGAGCCGATTCTGCCCGGATCGTCCCGGTGGAAGCGGCCTTGATCGGAATAGCCGCCTCCGAAACCGGCGCCTTCGCGGGCCACCCAGTCGTTGCCGTGGCCCGTTCCGCCGCCCCCGGACGATCCGCCCCAGCGCTCGCCGCGCTCGCCGCCGACCGAGCTCGAGAACCAGCCTTCGCGCTCGCCGGAGCGCTCGCCGTCGCGGTCCCAGCCGCCCGGCGCGCCCGGACGGTCGCGGTTCCAGCTTTCGCCGGGCTGGTTGCCCCAGCCGCCGCCGTTCCAGCCGGACCCGCCCGAGCGCGGCTCGTGGCCGTGCCGGCCCCTCATCCTCCGCTCCTGCTCCCAGCGGCGCTCGTCCATCTCGCGGCGGCGCTGGGCTTCGTCGTCGCCGAGCCACGAACGGACCTGGTCGCCCGCCCGGTCGAAGAAGCCGCGATCGTCGTCGCGGCCGGATCCGCCGCGGCTTTCATCGCGCCAGCCGCCGCCGCGCTCGCCGCGGTTGCGCTCGTCGCGCCATCGATTGTCATCGCGATCGTCGCTTCCGTGTCCCATGATAGACTCCTCAGGTTCGGGGCCCGCGGACATACCGGCGCGGACCGTCCGCGCGCCGCGGGATGCAAGGACAACGGCAGGCCCGGCGAAGCTGTTCCATGTTAAGAGCCGATCCGTTGGGCCGTCCCGCCGAACGGAACGGGCTCGACCGGGCGAGGTCAATTGCCGCATTGCGAAAGTGCCCCGGCCCCGCTATCTGGACGCCTTCCCAGCCCCGCTTCGAGCGGGGAACCTGGCCGCCGAAAAGGCGCGGGGCTGTAGCTCAGATGGGAGAGCGCTGCAATCGCACTGCAGAGGTCAGGGGTTCGATTCCCCTCAGCTCCACCAGCCTTCGCCCTTCGGGCTTCGGCTGGCAAGCCAGCCTAAGGTCGAGTCGGCCTCTCTTTCCCCTCTCCCGTCCTTACGGGAGAGGAGGGGCCCGCCGCGACAGCGGCGGGAGGTGAGGGTCTGTACCGCGGAGTCGGCAAGACCCTCACCCCCCAAGCCTTCGGCTTGGGTCCCCCCTCTCCCGCGAAAGGCGGGAGAGGAGTTTATGAGCCCACCTTCGAAGGCAGCGGAAAAAGCGTCGCGAACCTTTCCCCGACCTCCCGATCTCCCTCCAGCTTCAGCATTCCCCCCCCTTCCAGAACCGCGATCGGCTGGCCGCCATAAACGAAAGCCGCCAGGCCCGGCGGAGTCCCGGTGAAAGTCGCGTCCGCTCCGACGATCTCGGCCCGCCCGTTCGCGAAGCGCCCCTCCTCGACCGTCGCGAGAAAATGCTCGTTCCCGAGCCGGAAGCCGATCCGCGCCCTGAAATCCCCCGCCCGCCCCGCATCGAACATCGTCCGGAACGAAAGCATGATCGAGGTCGCGCTGATGGGCAGGGTGGGGTCGTGCGCCGGCGAGCGCGCCGCCCATTTGCCCAGCGACTGGACGATCGGCTCCGCCTCGTAGCCCCAGGGCGTCAGCTCGTAGACCTGGGTCGAGGCCGGCGGGGGAAGCCGGCGGCGAACCAGCAGGCCCGACGCCTCCAGCCCCTCCAGCCGCTGGGTCAGCACGTTGGCGCTGATCCCCGGCAGGTCGTTGCGAAGATCGCCGAACCGCTTCGGGCCGAGCATCAGCTCGCGCATCACCAGCAGCGCCCAGCGCTCGCCGATCAGGTCGAGCGCGTGAGCGGTCCCGCACGCGTCGTCGTAGCGCCTCTTTCCCGCTGCCGATCCCGACTTAGTTATTTTTTGTGACTTCATAGTTGCTTTTTATAACTCATGCGCGCATCAGGGTCAAACGCTGATTCGCACCAGGAGAGAAAACATGCCCCGGATGATCTTCGTGAACCTCCCAGTCGCCGACCTCGGCCGGTCGATCGCCTTCTATGAAGCGATCGGCGGCGAGCAGAATTTGCAGTTCACCGACGAGACCGCGACGATGATGAGCTTCTCGGAATCCATCCACGTGATGCTGCTCACCCACGACAAGTTCCGGCAGTTCACGGACAAGCGGATCGCCGACCCGAACGAATCGGTCCAGGTGCTCCTTTCCTTCTCCTGCGACAGCCGCGACGAAGTCGACGAAGTCACCCGGCAGGCGCTCCACGCCGGCGGAAGCGAGGTCCACGACAAGGAAGATTATGGCTGGATGTACAGCCGCGCCTTCGCCGACCCCGACGGACACGGCTGGGGCCCGGTCTGGATGGACGTTGAAGCCGCGGCCGAGGCCATGGCCCAGCCGGCCGAAACCGCCCACGCCTGACCGGCGCCCGCTTGCGGCGGCGAATCGCCGCCGCGATTGGCTTGGGTTATATGGGCCGCCGTCGCGCGATGCCCGGAGCAGGGAGCACATCATGACTGACGGTCGCAATTCCCACGGCAGCTTCATCTGGTACGAGCTTCTCACGCCGGACCCCGAGGCCGCCGCCGCCTTCTACGGCGAGGTGGTCGGCTGGACCGCCGCGGGCGCCGGGCAGCCGGGCCTGGATTACCGGATCTTCTCGGCCGACGGCGCTCCGGTGGCCGGCCACATGAAGCTGCCGGACGGCGCCGAAGAGGCCGGAATGCGGCCGGGCTGGCTCGGCTATATCGGGGTGGAGGACGTCGACTCGGCGGTCGCGGACATCGAAAGCTCCGGCGGCAGGGTGCATATGCCGGCGATGGACATGGAAGGCGTCGGGCGGATGGCTCTGGTCGCCGATCCTCAGGGTGTCCCCTTCTACGTCATGCGCGGCTCGAGCGAGGGAGCGAGCGACTCCTTCGACCCGGCGAAGCCCGGGCATTGCAGCTGGAACGAGCTTTCCACCCCGGACCAGGACGGCGCGCTCGCTTTCTACACCGGCCGCTTCGGCTGGGAGAAAGGCGAGGTGATGCCGATGGGCGAGATGGGCGGCTACCAGTTCATCGAGCATGACGGCGTAATGATCGGAGCGATCATGACCAGCCCGCCCGGGCGCCCGGCCGGCTGGAACTTCGCCTTCCGGGTACCGAGCGCCGAGGAGGCCGCCGCCAGGATCCGGGCCGCCGGCGGTACGGTGCAGCACGGCCCGATCGAGGTGCCCGGAGGCGACTGGGTGGTGATGGCGACCGATCCCCAGGGCGCGGCTTTCATCGCCGTCGGCCCCCGCAACTGAGCTTTCGAACGAGGAGAGAGAAGATGAGCAATTCCGAGCTTGAACTGTCGATCACGCGCTTCATCGATGCCCCGCCGGAGACGGTCTACCGGGTCTATACCGAGCGGACAGAGGAATGGTGGGCGCCCAAGCCCTGGAAGACCCGGATCGTCGCCATGGAGATGCGGCCCGGCGGCCGGTTCGACTTCGAGATGCAGGGGCCGGAGGGCGAGAGCCATCCCGGCGAGGGCGTGATCCTCGAGGCCGTGCCGGGCGAGCGGATCGTCGCCACCAACGCCTTCGCCGCCGGCTGGGAGCCGCGAACGACGATGGACAGCGACTGCGACTTCCCGAGCGTCACCATCGTCAGCTTCGAGCGCGAGGGTTCGGGCACCCGCTACACCGCGCGCGTCCGGCATTGGACCAAGGCCGCAGTGAAGGCCCACGAGGCGATGGGCTTCGAGCAGGGCTGGTCGATGGTCGCCGGCCAGCTCGCCGAGATCGCCGAAGCCGAAGCGCACGCCTCGGTCGCCGCCTGAACCCGAGATCCGAAGGAGAAACGTCATGACCTATGTCGAAGGCTTCATCGTGGCGGTCCCCGCCGGGAACCGGGACGCCTATCGCCGGCACGCCGCAGCCGCCGTGCCGCTGTTCGAGGAGTTCGGAGCGACCCGGCTCGTCGAAGCCTGGGAGGACGACGTCGCCGACGGCAAGGTCACCGACTTCCGCCGCGCCGTCCAGGCCAGGGAGGACGAAAAGGTCGTCTTCTCCTGGTTCGAATATCCCGACAAGGCGACCCGCGATTCGGCAACCGCGAAGATGATGGCCGATCCGCGGATGGAGGAAATCGGCTCCGCCATGCCGTTCGACGGCCAGCGCATGATCTATGCCGGATTCGCTCCGTTCGTCGACGAAGGGACCGGCGCCGGCGCCTATGTTGACGGCTTCATCCTTCCGGTTTCCGAAGCCAATCGCGAGGCCTATCGGGCCATGGCCCAGAAGGCCTCCGCCATCTTCCTCGAATATGGAGCGCTCCGGGTGGTCGAGGCGCTCGGCGACGACGTGCCGGAAGGCAAGGTCACCGACTATCGCCGAGCCGTGAAGCAGGAGGAGGGCGAGCATGTCGTCTATTCCTGGATCGAGTGGCCGGACAAGGCGACCCGGGTCGAAGCCTGGGGCAAGGTCATGGCCGACGAGCGAATGAAGCCGGAGGGCGATTCCATGCCGTTCGACGGCAAGCGCATGTTCTGGGGCGGCTTCGAGCTGCTGGTAGACTCGAAAGCCGGAATCGGGGTCGACGCCGCCGAGCGCGAGCCCGCCTGAACCTGCGAACCCTCCCTCCGTTCGCCCTCAGCCTGTGGAAGGGCATCCTTCTCTTGGCTGAAGGAAAAAAGCTTCGACACCTCAGCACGAACCGATGCGCGGCAATCGACCCGCCAACGCCCTAACCGACCAGGAGCATCCCATGCCCGACAAGATCACGCCCGTTCTCTGGTTCGACAAGAACGGGGAGGAGGCGGCCAATTTCTACGTCTCCCTCCTCCCGGACAGCCGGGTGGACCGGGTCACCCGCTCGCCGGCCGACTATCCCAGCGGCTCCGAAGGCGACGTCATCACCGTCGACTTCACGCTTGCCGGCCGCCAGTATCAGGCGCTCAACGGCGGCCCGCAATTCCCGTTCACCGAAGCGGTCTCCTTCATGATCCATTGCAAGGATCAGGCCGAGGTCGACCGGCTGTGGGACGCCCTCACCGCGGACGGCGGCGAGCCGGTGCAGTGGGGCTGGCTCAAGGACCGGTTCGGCCTTCGCTGGCAGATCTGCCCCGAGGAGATGCTGACCATGCTCGCGTCCGAAGACCGCGCCGCCGCGCGCCGGGCGTTCCAGGCGATGATGGGTATGGTCAAGCTCGACCTCGCCGAGCTCAGGCGGGCCTTCGAGGGCGAGCAGGCCTAGCCCCGTCATCCCGCCGGCTTCCGCCGGGATGACGGGGGGGGGGCAGCGTCAGCCGCCGCCCCTCCCCTCGCCTACAGGATGAAGTCGCTCGCCGTGATCGGGTCGGCCGGGCTGATGATCAGCAGCACTTCGAAGTCGGATGCGCCGTTTCCGTCGACGTCGCCCTGGACCAGCCAGATCGGTCCCCCGTTGGAGTCGTTCATGAAGCGAAGCTCGCCGGCGGTCCCGCTGAACTGGGCGTTGCCGATGAAGTTGAACGCCTGGTCGCCGTCGAGGAGGACGTTGGCGTCGATCCTCGACAGGTCGATGACGTCGCCCGCGTTGAAGTCCTGGATCCCATCGCGTTCCGCCTTGTTCGAGTCAGCGATCGAATTGTAGCGGAAGACGTCGTTGCCGCCGTTTCCGTACAGCGTGTCGCCACTCTCGCGGCCGACGATGATGTCGCCGTTCTGGCTGCCCTGGATAAGGTCCGTGCCGGCCCCTCCGAACACCCGGAAGCTTCCGTCGTCCTCGGCCGAGCCGTTGAAGTTCAGGGTCTCGTTCGACCGGAGCAAGGCGGCGTCGACGGTCATCTGGATCCCGTCGACATTGGCGTCGTTCATCGTCAGATCGTAGTCGTAATCGTCGCCGAGAGCGCCGAACCGGGTGTCGAAGGCTGAGACCACCGCGATCTGCTCGATCCCGACCAGCTGGCCCGCTCCGAACGTGATCGCATAGTCGCCGCGAAGCGCGAGCTGGTCGATCCCGCCGCCGCCGGTGACGACGTCGCCCGGGCCCCACTGGCCCTGGGCTCCGAACAGGAAGACGTCGTTTTTCGCTCCGCCGGTGAGGTTGTCGGTCCCTCCCCCGCCGTAGATGAAGAAGCTTCCGTCGGTCTCCGCCGAGCCGTTGAACGTGAAGTCCTCGCCGCTCCGGAGCCGGTTGGCGTCGACCACCATCTGCACGCCCGACGCGACGTTCACGTCGAGCAATGTGAGGTTGTAGGCGTAGAAGGCCGTTCCCGGGGCGCCGAAGCGGGTGTCGTCGCCCGCCAGGATCGCGATGTTCTCGATCGAGACGACGCCCGCGCCGAACGTCAGCCCGGCCGAGTAATTGCCCTGAAGGACGATCTGGTCGGTGCCTTCGCCGCCGTTCACCTTGTCCGCCGAAGTCATCGCCGCTCCGAACAGGAACACGTCGTTGCCGCCGAGGCCGCTGACGTCGTCGTCGCCGCCCTGGCTGAGATTCAACGTGTCCGGATTCTCGGTTCCGACCAGCACCTCGTTCAGGCTCCGGAAGTCGAACGAGGCGACCGCCGGATCGTGGTCGGACAGTGCCGGGCTGGCGTTCGCGCCGGTTCCGAAGCTGCTGTAGCCGGTGTTGACGTGGACCACGTCGTAGCCGGCGACCCCGCTGAGCATGGCGTTGACGACGACATGGTCGAGGGTCTGGCTCCGGCCGTCGAAGGTGTAGCTGTAGCGCTCCGCCTCGGTCAGTCCGGTGACCGTGAGGTTGTCGAAGCGCGAGCCTCCGCTCCGGGCGGTCCCGTCCGGAAGGACGTAGCCGGTGACGACCTCGAGCGGGCGGTAGAAGTAGAAGTCGTTATAGTCGCCGCCGCTGACGATTCCCGCGCCCGGAGCGTTCGACTGAATCAGGTTGAGCATCGTGTAGATGTCGTTCGCGACGTTGCTGCGCTGCGCGACGTCGCTGTTGGCGGGCTGGCCGGCCTCCAGGTTCTGATTGAGCTGCCAGTAGCTTCCGGATCCGGACTTGGCCGGAAGATGGTTCGCCGAGACGAACACCGTCTGGCCGTGGAAGGTGAACTGACCGAGCAGCGACTTGCGGGTCCCGGCCCAGTCGGCGGTGTTGATCTCGCCCGCGATCATGTTGTCGGAGAAGAGGATCCGGTCGCCGGCGTCGCGGACCCCGTCGCCGATCCGGTCGGTGAACTGGCGGCGCTCCGCGATGGTCGCGTCGGCCGCGAGGTCGCCGAGTTGGACCCGGTTCGTATCGTAGAGGAATCCGACCCGGATGTTGCCGCCCGGCTCGCCGCCCTCGGAATTGTTGACCGGCTCCTGGTCCACCCACTGATATTTGGCGCCCGGAACCGCCGCGTTGAGAGCGTCGATCAGCATCTGCCAGCCGATCGAGGCGTCGGTCGTGCCCTGGGCCGCGCCGTTATTGTCCTGCATCTCCTCGATGATGACGATGTCGGGCGAGTTCATGTTGTTGGCGATGATCCCGGCAAGCGCCGCGAAGCGCGCCGCTCCGTCGCCCGGATCGAGATTCTCGACGTTGAAGGTCGCGACGGTGAGGGCGCGGTCGTCGTTGCCGAGAGTCGTCGTCTCCTGCGCCGGGACGGTGTCCTGATAGGCGCTTCCGTCGTAGTTCGTGACGAACAGCTTGCGGTCGGTGAAGTCGAAATCGATGATTCCGGTGACGTCGCCCAGGCGGTCGCCCATCGACATCTTGTCGAGGAGGCCCGCCGGATAGGGGCTCGCGAAGCCGGAGAAATCGAGCTCGATGATGTCCGGATTGGTGTCGCCGTCATGGACGTGCCGGCCGCCGTTGATCGTTCCGTCGTCCTGGTCGAGCGTGTCCGGCGGCGAGAGCGGCGGATCGCCCGCGACCGTATAGCCGCCGCGCGAGTTGATCTGGTCGGCATCCGCATGGACCCGCGAATAGGCCTGGAAGATGGGGTCTCCGCCGGAAGTCGAGACGAAGCCGTCGGCGACCACCATGTCCGGGACCGTGACCAGCATCCCCTCGACCGTCTCGAAGAAGGACAGGGCATAGCGGTCGGCGTCGAACGAGTCGCCGGGCCCGTCGGCCGAGTCGGTATAATCGGGCGTCACCGCGGTCAGGATCGAGTTCGGGATCGGACGCGAGGCGTCGAGCACGAGGACCGGGAGTGCGTTGCCCGAGCTGTTGATCGAGAAGCCGGTCATGTTGACCAGGACGGTCCGGGGCATGGTCTGGAACGACTGATATTCCATGACCTGGGCGCTGAAGGTGACGATGTCGCCGACCTTGATGCCAGGGGCCGCGGTGACGAGGTCGGTTCCGGCTCCCGCATCGTTGCGGGTCATCACGAAGATGCCCTCCGAGGTCAGCGGATTGGAATCCCAGTCGGCGAACTCCTCGGTGAGGTAGAAGCCCTGGCGGGGACCGTCGGCGTCCACTGCGGTGACCACCGCCTGGATGATGACGGTCGTCGTCGAAGCGACGTTGAAGCCGTTCTTGCCTTCGGCGGCGAGGATCGGGCTGTAATAGGACGTGCCCTGGATCTGGTGGATATAGACCGGGTCGTCCGTCGCGATCGTCCCGACACCCACCCCATCGGCGATGAGCGCGTCGTTGGTCGGATTGGAGAGCTGGACCCGGAACGTCTCCGAATCCTCGGTCAGGGTGTCGCCGTTGATCGTGACCGTGAAGGTCTCGCTCATGTCGTTCTCGGCGAAGTTCAGGGTGCCGCTCGCCGCGACATAGTCGCCCGGCGCCACGGCCGTCTGGTCGACGGTGGAATAGTCGATGGTGAACGCGCCCGTGCCGCCGGTGCGGGTGACGGTGAAGGTCGCAACGGTGGTTCCGGACTGGCCTTCGGTAATCGTGACGTCCCCGATCGAGACGGTGATCGGAGCGCCATCGTCGTTGACGATGGTTCCGACGCCCTGGCCGTCGGCGATGACCGCGCCGCCGGTCGGGTTGGACAGGTTCAGTAGGACGGTATCGTCGAACTCGGCCTTCGCGTCGTTGGTGATCGGCACGGTCACGATGGCCTGGACCTGATTGTCCGTGAAGCTCAGAGTGCCGCTGGTCGCGGTGTAATCCTGGCCGGCCACGGCGGTGCCGTCGGCGGTCGCGTAAGCGACGGTGAAGGCTCCGGAGACCAGGTTGGCGCGGGTTACCGTGAAGGTCATCGTCCCGGCCGCTTCGTTGACGGAAACGTCGGAGACGGAAACCGACAGCGGGGGCGGACCCGAAGTGGTCGCGTCGACCGTGACGTTGTCGATCCCGAACTCGTCCCGGTTGCCCGAGCCGGCGGAGCTGACATGGGTCCAGCGCAGATAGACGAAGCCCTGGTCGGGCACCGAGAGGCCGCTCAGTACGACCGTTTCGTTCTGGAGCGTGAACACTCCGGTCGCGGCTCCGGCCGTCGACGGAGTGGCGGCGGCCGCATCGGGCACGAGGGTGAAGTTGATTCCGTCGGTCGAATAGGAGAATTGCAGGTTGCTCGAGCGGTCGCCGCTGTTGCGATAGGCCCAGTCGAAGGCGATGTTGAACCCGGTGGCGGTGCTTCCGCTGCCGTTCTGGACGCGCGCTTCGATGAAACCGTTATTCTCGACCTCGGCTCCGGTCGGCTGAAGGATCAGGGCCGGGTTGGAGGTCGGCGAATAGACTCCGGCGGTGACCGGATCGTTGGTTCCGATCGTTCCCCGGGCGAAGTCGCCGGTGGTCGCGGTGAAGCCGTAGGCGGGGTTGGGGACGTCGCTCAGTCCGACGACCCGCCAGATGTCGGAATCGATCTGGGCGGCGGTGGGGTTCGGAGCGAATCCGGCGGCGGTGAAGCCCGTGAAATCTTCCTCGAGGAGCCTGATCGTGGTGGGCGCCGAATCGTCGTTCGTGATGGTGACGAGCGAGGCCGAGGCGCCGAGGATCGCGCCGGCGGTCGGATTGCTGAGCAGGACGTGGAATTCTTCGCTGAGCTCGAAGGCGGTGTCGCCGTTGATCGTGATCGACACGGTCTTGACCGTCTCGCCCTCGGCGAAGCTGATCGTGCCCGATTGCGCCGCATAGTCGCTGCCCGCAGTAGCGGAAGCGTCCTCGGGTCGGCCTCCGTCGCCGGTGGCGTAATCGACCGAGAAGGCGGCCGCTCCGCCGCTCCGGGTCAAGGTCAGAACCACGGTCGAGGTTCCCGAATTGCCCTCGACGATCTGGGCGTCGGCGATTGAAACCGTCCCCGCGGGGGGAAGGGCGTCGTCGTTGGTGATCGTTCCGACGCCTGTGCCGTCGCCGATCGAGGCGCCGCCGGTGGCGTTGGACAGGTTCACCGAGAAGGTCTCGGTCGGCTCGACGGCGGTGTCGCCCTGGACGTCGATCGAGATCGTCTTGCTGGTCTCCCCATCGGCGAAGCTCACCGTGCCGGTGAAGACTGCGCCGGCGGCGAAATCGCTGCTTCCGGCGACGCCCGAGCCGCCGGGCGCGAGGATCTCGTAATCGACCGTAACCGCTCCGGCGCTGCCGCCGGTGCGGCTGACCGTGAAGCTGTAATTGGTCGTTCCCGAATTGCCCTCGTCATGGGTGACGTCGCCCACGCTGAGCGTCCCGACCGGCGCCGCGTCGTCGTTGGTGATGGTGCCGAGCGCCTGCCCGTCCCCGACGGTGGAGCCGTTGACGTTGGTGATATTGACGAGAAAGAGCTCGTTGGGCTCGAAGGCGGTGTCGCCGTTGACAGTGACGTCGAACGTGTAGCTGGTCAGGCCGGCGGCGATGGTCTGCCCGGTCAGGGTGCGGGCGACATAGTCGCCGTTCGCGGTCGTCGCGCTGTCGTCGGCGGTGGCGATGTCGAACGTGACTCCGCCGGTCGGCGCGGGCCGGTCGAGGCTCACCGTGAAGATGTAGGTGACGGTTCCGCCATTGCCTTCGCTCGCCGTTACGTCGGCGATGGTGAGAACCGGCGTATCGTCGTTGGTGATCGTTCCGGTTGCGGTTGCGTTGGCGCCGATGCTGGCGGCCACTCCGGACTGGTTGGAGACGCTCGTCAGGGTCAGCGAGAAGGATTCGTTGCCCTCGATGACGGTGTCGCCGGCGACGCTGACCGTGACTGTCGCGCTCGCCTGGCCGGCCGCGATCGAACCGCTGAAGGTGGTCGGCGCCGTGCCCCCGGTGAAGTCGGCGCCGTCGGTGGTTCCGGCCGCGACCGTTCCGGAGAAGTCGAGGATCCCGGTGTTTCCGCCGTTGCGGGTCACGGTGAAGGTGTAGAGCGTGCCGCCCGAATTGCCCTCGGCCTGGGTGACTGAGACCGGACTGAAGACGACGGACTGCGTCTCGACGGCGCCGCCGCTGACGGTAAACGAGCCGGGATAGGCCACTGCGGCGGTGTCGTTGGTGGTCCAGTTGGTGGCCGTAGCGATGTTCGCCAGGATTTGTTCGCGAGTTCCAGTCAGAGCGCCCGAATAAGCGCCGTTGTCCGGCCCGAATGCGAGCGCGTTGGTGCCGAAAGTCAGCCCGGTCGGGACCGCGGACGTGTTCGTGTTGGTAGAGTCGCCGGCATAGGTGGTGTTATTGTCCGCAAAATCGACCGCGAAGAGGAAAGTGGGGCTCGCCGCCGTGCCCTGATAGACGAGGAATTGGTCGCCTCCCGTAGCCGGGTTGACGTCGTTCGCTTCCGCATAGGCCGACGCAGGTAGGGTCACTCCGGTGGACGTGGTTACGACCGGCGTCCCGTCGAGGCCGGAAACCCGGATGACAGTCCCAACGGGGAGGCCGGCGGGAATGGTGATCGAGAAGGTGCCCTCGCCGGTTCTAAACGCGCCCGCGGCGGTCCAGCCATTGTCGGTGAAGTTGAGCACCTGCCCGGTGAGATCGGCGAGCAGTACGAAGGCAAAGCCCTTGCCGCCCGTGTCGGCGCTGTAGCCCACGAGCGCGATATCACCGAGAACCGCCATCAGATCATCCTTTCGAAATGTCGCAGCGCCCCGCATGGCCTGAGGCGCCTCGGCGCGGTCGCCGGGCGCTTTCAGATCGTGAGCTAGGCCATTCCGCTCAGCATCCGACCTTGCCGTCGAAGGCACTCGGTGGAAACCGACAAACTATTGAGCGAGCTGGCGAATCCCCCGGAGCCGAGGCCCGACCATGTCAGCGGATCGTGACCGGCGCAAGACAAGACAAGTCGAATTGCGTCGAACCGCCTTCGAGCGTCGGGAGGGGCCCGGCCCAGCCTCGGTACCCCTCCCCACGCTTCGGGCGAGGTCCCCCTGCCCGCCGCGCGGGCGAGGACCTTCATTCCGTTTCACGATTTCAAAGAGCCCTGCCGATTCGCGACTCGGCACTCGAACAATATAGGAACACCGGGCTGGCCTTTCTCCTACAGCTCGATCCGATTCGGATGTTGCAGGCAGCACGAAATCTGCTCTCCCGCTTTTCGCGGGAGAGGGGGGGGACCCAAGCCGAAGGCTTGGGGGGTGAGGGTCTTGCCGAATCCGCGGAAAAGACCCTCACCTCCCAGCCGCTGCGCGGGCGGCCCCCTCCTCTCCGGCGAAAGCCGGGAGAGGCAAGAAGCGCGGCTTCGTCGCGCCCAACCGGGCCTTCGTCGCCTCCCGCCGCCTTCGCCGCAGCGCCGGCCGCCGCCGTCGCACCCGCCGCGCCCGCCGCGCCCCGCCTGCTATCCGGAAGCTACCGCCGCGGGACCCGGCAAGCCCCCTCGCCCTCCCGCGGCGGCCCCTGACGAAAGACCGGATTCGAAAAATGAAGCGCCTTCCAATCGTCCTCGCCGCACTCCTCGCAGCCTCGCTCGCCGCCGCCGCGCCGCGCGCCGACGTCGACGAGGTCGTCGCCGCCGAGCGCGCCTTCGCCGCCGCCGCGCAGGCCGACGGGGTCAATGCCGCTTTCCTTCGATATTCGGCGCCCGACGCCCTGCTCTTCCAGCCCGGGCCGGTGAACGCCAAGGCGGCGCTCGAGGCCGACCCGATTCCACCGGTCCCGCTCAAATGGTGGCCCGCTTATGCCGGGATCGCCGCCTCGGGCGATCTCGGCTTCACCACCGGCCCCTACGTCGCCGGAAGCGGCGACCGCCAGGGCCATGGCTGGTATTTCACGATCTGGAGGCGCCAGGCCGACGGAAGCTGGCTCTGGATCCTCGATCATGGCCCCCGGACCCGCGAGGCCGCGCCCGAGGGTACCGGCGACACGGTGGATTCGCTCCTGGCGGGCCGCCGCGGCCCTCCCCACAAGGCCCTGGACGAAGTGAAGTCCGCCGAAGCCCGGCTCGCCGCCGGGCTCGCCGTCGACGCGCGGTCGGCTCTTCCCCGCTTCCTCGCCGCCGACGGCCGGATCATGCGGGTCGGACCCCAGCCGGCCGTCGGAGCGGCGGCCTGGGCTCCGCTCCTCGCCGCCGGGCCGGACCGGATCGAGACCGCTCCGCTCGGCGGCTCCGCCTCGGCCGCAGGCGACCTCGCCTTCACCTACGGAACGGCGCGGTGGCTAAGGGGCCAAAGCCAGGTCGAAGGCCATTACGTCCGGATCTGGCAGCGCCGCAGCGAGGGCTGGGTCCTGATCGTCGACAACATGATCGCCGACCCCCCGCCGCCCCCCGCCGCCGGCTAGGGAAATAAGTGCACTGTCACCATATTGTTTTCAATAACGGTGACAGTGCACTTATTACCGCCGCCTCCGCGTCCGGCCCCGCCCCGGCCGGATGGCAATAAGTGCACTGTCACCGTATTATTTCAATAAGTGCACTGTCACCGTATTATTTCCAAAAACGGTGACAGTGCACCTATTACCGCCGCCTGTGCCGCTTCCCTCGCGGGATAGTCTGCAAAACCGGCCGTCCCTGCGACGAAAAGGGCGGCATCCTTGCCGCTTTCACGATACAGATGGCCGGAACGGTCTCGAAACGAGCTTCGATGAAAAAGAGCCCCGCCCGTCCCGACGTCGCGCTTCAGGCGGCGAAGCTGACCCTCGGGGTCTGGGCCTTCACCTTCGTCCTCTTCCTGATGCCGGTGACGGTCTCGATGGGGCGGCTTCCAAGCTTCGCGGTCGGAATGACCGCCCTCGTCATCGCCATCGGGATGATCCTCACGATCCCGCTCTACTGGGCCTGCGCGCGGCTCCAGGACGCTCCGACGCCGCTCAAGGTCGCAGGCGTGTTCGGAGCCGTCTGCGTGACCGCCTTCGCCTTCTCGATGAGCGATGCCTGGTTCGGCGGCAACATCATCCAGATGTTCATGGGCAAGCACGGGATCCCGCCCGACGTCGTCAACCGCACCGTCTCGAACTTCATCAGCTTCTCCTGGCTCTACGGCTGGCTCGGAACGACCTACGTCATCCTCCAGACCAACGCAGCGATGCGCGAGCGGGACCTGCAGCTCGCCGAGGCGCGGACCCTCGCCCAGACCGCCCAGCTCACCGCCCTTCGGCTCCAGCTCAATCCGCATTTCCTGTTCAACACATTGAACGCCATCTCCTCGCTGATCGTCACCGGGCGGAACCGGGACGGCGAAGCGATGCTCGCCAAGCTGTGCGCCTTCCTCCGGACCGCACTCGTCGGCGACGGCCGAAGCGAGGCGACCCTCGGCGAGGAGCTGGAGACCCTCCAGACCTATCTCGAGATCGAGTCGATCCGCTTCGGCGACCGCCTCACCGTCGAGTTCGCAGCGCCCGAGGCGCTGCTCGAGCTTCCGGTCCCCAATTTCATCCTCCAGCCCCTTGTCGAGAATGCCGTGAAGCACGGGGTCGCTCCGACCAGCCGCCCGGTCGTCGTCCGGGTCGGAGCCCGCCGCGACGGCGACGACCTCATCCTATCGGTCAGCGACAACGGAGGGGCCGTCGCCGGCCCCCGGCCTTCGGGATGCGGGGTCGGGCTCGACAATACGCGCCGCCGCCTCGAGGTCATCTACGGCGCCCGCGGCCGGGTCGAGACCCTTGCCCATGACGGGGGCTTCACAGTGATCGTCCGGATTCCCGCCCGCCAGGCGCCCGCCCTGGAGCTCGTCGCATGACCCTTCGAACCCTCCTCGTCGACGACGAGCCTCTCGCTCTCGAGAGGCTCCAGGTCTTCTTCCGGGACATCGCCGGCACCGAGGTGATCGGAACCGCCCGGGACGGCCTCGAGGCCGCCGAGGCGATCGAGCGCCTGAAGCCCGACCTCGCGCTGCTCGACATCCAGATGCCCGAGCAGAACGGCCTTCGGGTCGCCGCCACCCTCCCACCGGAGGACCGTCCCGAGATCATCTTCGTCACCGCCTTCGAGCAATATGCGCCCGACGCCTTCGAGGTCGAGGCGGCCGACTATCTGCTGAAGCCCGTCCGCTTCGACCGGCTGTGGCAGGCGGTCGAGCGCGCCAAGCGCCGAAAGCACCAGCGCACCCTGGCCGGCCGCGCCGAAGCGGCCGCCGCGGCCCCTCGCGACGACGCGCGCGAGGACGGCCTCTGGGTGCCGACCCGGTCCGGCGCCGTCTTCATTCCGGTGGAATCGATCGACTGGATCGAGGCCCAGCGCGACTACGTCATGCTCCACACCGCCACCCGAAGCCACATCCTGCGGATCTCGATGCGCGCGCTCGAGGACAAGCTCGATCCGGCCCAGCTCATTCGGGTCCACCGCTCCGCCTTCGCCCGCCCCGCCAACGTCGTCGAGGTCCAACGCCTCGGCCGGACGATCAACGCTTTGGTCCTGCGCGACGGAGCCATCGTCCAGGTCGGGCCGAACTATTCCAAGGCCGTGGCGGAGCGATTGAAGATCGCGGAGTAACCGTCGCCCCAGCGAAGGCTGGGGCCCCCAGGGGGTGAAGACACCGGCGCCCTTCACCCGCCGGGGCCCCAGCCTTCGCTGGGGCGACGCGGCGATGACTGTCCCCTTTCAAAACGATCCCCGGCTTTATTTCATTTCGGCGACACTCCCTGGGAACGCGCGGCCCTGATCTGTGTTAGCCGATTGGGGGCGGCCCTCGCCCGCCCCGCAAGCAGGGGATGAAGCGTGGCCGGGACCAAGATATTGCTGGTCGAGGACGAGCCGCTCGTCCTTCGAAACACCGCGGACCTGCTCATCGAGGACGGCTACGACGTCGCCGAATGCACCGGCTGCGAGGAGGCTCTGGCCAAGCTCGAGGCCGAGCCCGACACCGCGGTTCTCGTCACCGACCTCAACGTCGCCTGCCCCGGCGACGGAATGACCCTCGCCAGGGTCGCGGCGGAGCGCTGGCCGCATCTGCGGATCGTCATGGTCTCCGGCGGGCTGCGCCCCCCGCGGGGAAGCTACCCCGAGCGCGCAATCTTCTTCACCAAGCCCTACGCCCCCGGCGCCCTGCTCCACGTCGTAAAATCCCCCGACTTCGCCTGAGTAAATCCCCCCTATATTCCTCCCCGAGCTTGCCTCGGGGAGGGGGACCGCGGCGCGAAGCGTCGCGGTGAGGGAAAGCTTCCTCGAGTTCACTCCTCCAACGCGCTTTGCGCGGTCCCCCTCCCCGAGCAAGTTCGGGGAGGAAAGGATGCTAGTGACTGCCTCCACTTCCGAGCCTAAGCCCGCGGCCATGGAAGACGACCTGCCGGAAGCCATCCCGGCCTCGACCCTCATCCTGATGCGGCCCTCGGCCTCGGGCGCGCTCCCCGAGATCCTGATGCTCGAGCGCTCCGAAACCATGGCCTTCGCCGCCGGCGCCCTCGTCTTCCCGGGCGGCCGGATCGATCCTCAAGACCATGTGCTGGCGGAACGCTTTCCCGAAATCGAGGACGCCGCGGCGCGGATCGCCGCCATCCGGGAGACGATCGAGGAAACCGGGGTGGCCCCAGCGCTCGACCCCGCTCCCGACGCCGCGGCCCTCCGCAAGGCGATGGCGTCAGGCCGTCCGTTCGAAGCCCTTCTGGACGAGATGGGCCTGGCCCTCGACCTCGCCGCACTCACCCCCTTCGCCCGCTGGTGCCCCAACTTCCGCGAGGCCCGGCGCTTCGACACGCTCTTCTATCTGGCCGAGGCCCCGGGCGGCGGAAGGACGCTTCACAGCGCCGACGAGACGGAGAGCGTCCACACCTTCTGGGCGAGCGCGAGCACGGTGCTCGGCGAGATCGAGGCGGGCCGCGCCAAGGCGATCTTCCCCACCCGCCGCAACCTCGAGCGCCTCGCCCGCTTCGGCTCGCTCGACGAGGCCCGGGCGGACGCGAAGCTTCACCCTGTTCGGCGGATCACGCCCTGGGTCGAGGAACGGGAGGGCCGGCGCCTGGTCTGCATCCCCGAAGGGATCGGCTATCCGGTGACCTCTGAGCCCTACGAAAGCGCTCGGCGGCGCTGAGCCCGGCTCGGTCGCCGGGCGAGCCGGGCGACGGCGACCCGGTCCCGCCGGAGCCGGAAGGCGGCCAGCCAGAACATGTAGGTGAGCATGAGGGCGATAAGGATTGGGAACGCGTACATCATAAGCCAATAAAGCTCCGAGACTCTTCAGGTTCCGGCGCCGGATGATTTCGTCGCCCCAGCGAAGGCTGGGGCCCCAGGGGGTGAAGACCGCCGCGCATTTCACCCTCCGGGGCCCCAGCCTTCGCTGGGGCGACGAGCTCAGCGAAAGCTCGGTTCGAGCCGGACCGGCGGCCGGTAGCGGCGCCGCTCCTCGATCGCCCCGACCGGCTCGGACCGCCGGGTATCGACGAACAGCGCCTCGATCACGCCCGGCCCCGGATAGGCGAACAGCATCTCGGATCCCGGATCGAGCCTGACCCGGCTCTGGTCCTCGACCAGCCAGACCGACGGCGGCTGGAGCGCCTGGCCGTCGATGAGCCCGCTGCCCCGGATCGGCACCAGCCAGACCGGCCGCTTCACTTCTCCGGCAAGCCGGCCGCCGGCGGCGCGGGTCCAGCGCTCGACCACGAACGCCCCGCCTTCCGCGAGTATCTCGCGTCCGGGCTCGATCTCGCGCCTCGGCGCCGCCGAGCGGTAGGGCTCCGGCCTGGCGGCCTTCACGCCCGCCTCGACCTGAAGCTCGCGTTCCCGGCCGTAATCGAACAGGCGGTAGGTGAGATCGACATTCTCCTGGATCTCGACCAGGGTCAGGCCCGGCCCGAGCGCATGGATGGTGCCGGCCGGAGAATAATAGAAATCGCCCGCTTTCGCCTCGCGCCAGTCGACGAAGGCCTCGAGGGTCCCGGCCTCGATGGCGCTTCGAAGCTCGGCCGGCGAGATTTCCTTCTTCAGCCCGAGGCCGATCCGGGCGCCCGGCTCCGCCTCGAGGATCAGCCACGCCTCGTCCTTTCCGCGCCGGTGGCCCGCCGCCCGAGCCGCCTCGCCGCCCGGATGCACCTGGATGGAGAGTTTCTCGCAGGTCAGCAGATATTTGACGAGCAGCTCGGATTCCGGCCCGCGCCCGTCCTGAAACCAGATCTCGCCGATCGGCTCGCCCCCGGCCGCGGCCGCGCCGAAGCTTCGCGGAAGCTCGGAGCGCCCCCACAATTTCTCGACCTGCCTTGACGCCAGACGGCTCGCCGTCACCTTATCGTCCTTCGCAATGATTCCCAGGCCTGACGCCGGGAAACCTCCAGGCCTTCGATAGAGGGTCAGGGTAAACATCTTCCTAGTGGGCGCCCCGCGGGCGGGCTTCCGCCGGCCCTCGCCCCGGCGCCGGGCAGAAAGAACGGCGCACCGCCCTTTGCCCGGACCGATAATTGTCTACAATCGCCCAGGATCTGTGTGGAGGATCTGAATGCGCATGCTGTTCGCGATAATGATGGGATTGGTTTTCTGGTTCCCGGCGCAGATCATGGGCCTTGGATTGGCTGCCGGCGGTCACGGTTGGGGCGGACCGTTCTTCTACTCGATGTTTCTGGCCATCCTGTATCCTATCGCTTTCGCGCGCGCATTCGGCTCCACTGCGGCACCGTCAAGCGCCGACGCGGTGATACTGGCCGCCGGGGGAGTGCTCGACCTTTTTCTGCTCATGAGCGCCTCGAGTGAGAGCAAATATATTGCTGCCATCTGGAGGTCCGACGACGGCCCGTTGTTCATAATCCTCTGGCTGATCTTATGGTTTGCATGGCAGATCCTGCTCGCCGCTTCGCTGCTTTGGAGAAAGCGAGGTGGGCCGCGAGCGAGGGCCTAGCCAAGCCTCCCGGGCGCCCGTTTGTTGCGGAGCTCCGGTCAACCGTCCTAGGGCTCGCGATGAACCGGGAGCGCTGGGATTCGCAAGGCCGTCACCCTCCTGCTCGTCCTGGCCGCTCTCGCCGCCGGCAGTCTTTGGCTCGCGGCCGTCTCGAAGCGGCATCCCGAGGACCTGCCCTGGACCGAGCTCGACCTCGCCCGGCCGGTCGGCGCCTTCACCGGCCGCAAGCTCGCGGCGCTCGGCGGCGAGGGGCAGAAATGTCGTGCTCTCATGCGCCGCGCCGGCATCCGCTTCGTCGCCCTGCCCCCGCGCGGCAGCGGGCAATGCCGCTACGGCGACGCGGTGCGCTTCTCCCCGGGGGGCGCCCTCACGATCGCATACCGGCCCTCGAACCTCGGGACGAGCTGCCCGGTCGCCGCCGGGCTTGCGCTTTGGGAGTGGCACGTCGTCCAGCCCGCCGCGCTTCGCCGCTTCGGGACCACGGTCGCCTCGATCGAACATTATGGGAGCTACAGCTGCCGCCGGATCTACGGCCGGTCGGAAGGCGCGTGGAGCGAGCATTCCTCGGCCAATGCCGTCGACGTCGCCGCCTTCCGCCTCGCCGACGGACGCCGGATCAGCGTGCTGGGCGACTGGAAGGGTGGCGGCGCCGGCGCCCTGTTCCTCCGCGACGTCCGCGACGGCGCCTGCCGGCTGTTCGCGACGACCCTGTCGCCCGACTACAACGCCGCCCACCGCGACCATCTCCACCTCGACCAGGCGAGGCGGGGCGCGACCGGGTGGCGGGGATGCCGATGATTTTGCCTCCCCATCGGAGATGGGGAGGGGGACCATGCGAAGCATGGTGGAGGGGTAATTGGCTCGGATCTGGAGGTTCGGGGCGCGACGGCGAAGGCCTGCGCCTTCTACCCCTCCACCACCCTTCGGTCGGTCCCCCTCCACATGGCTTTGCCATGGGGAGGCAAGTTGAAGCAGAACGGCCCCGCCCGTTTCCGGGCGAGGCCGTCACTGTCTCCGCCGAGGCGGAAAGGCTCAGCTCAGATGGCGCGAGAGATGCTTGTTCATCTCGAACATCGAGCATTTGTCGGTTCCGAAGACCTTTTTGAGCTTGTCGTCGGCGAGGATCTCGCGCTTGTTCTCCGGATTCTGCAGCTTGTTTTCGCGGATATAGTCCCACATCTTGCTGACCACCTGGCTGCGCGGCAGCGGGTCCTTGCCCGTGATCGCCGCCAGATCCGCCGACGGAGTCACCGGACGCGAAAGCCCGCCTTTGGCTCCGCCGCCCGATCCGCCCGTAGTGCCCTTTGCCATAGTAATCCCTCCTGTGAATGCTGCGCTGATAAGCCCCAAACGCGCGGCGAGCGCAAGAGATTCCAAGAGGGGAATTCGTCGGATCGCCTCTGAGGGCCGTTCCGGCGCGTTTTTAATGTGGATCATGACCGAAATCCGCTTCCGGAGGGGGCGCAGCCCCGCCGGACGCCTCCGGTCCGGCCGATTCGCGAAATCCGTCATTCCTGCGAAGGCCGGAATCCACGAATACCGCCGCCCGAGATTTTACTCCGCGTTCCGTGTCCATGGATCCCGGATCAAGTCCGGGATGACGGACGCCCGAAGGGGACCACCTTGTTGGCAGCGTCATGGCCGATGTCGGCCCGGCCGAGAAAGGGGATCCCCGAGCGGTCGCACCAGTAGCGGAACACCTCCTCCTCGCCGGCGCCGAAATCGGGGTCGTTGTCGGGGACCTCGGTGCAGCGGCCCAGCCTGATCCCGGCCACCCGGCGGACTCCGGCATTGCCGGTGATGTGGAAGAGCGAGCGGTCGGTCCGGTACATATGCTCCGACACGTCCTCGAGCATCAGCACATGCCCCGCCAGATCGGGCTCGAGCGGGGTTCCCAGGAGCTGCGAGAAGACCGTGATGTTGAACGCCGCGGCCGGCTCGCCGCCCAGGTTGGGCTCGAGGGCCGCGGGATCGGCCCGGGCCAGCCAGGAGAGCGCCCGGACCACGGCCTCCTCGCCGCCGTCGCGGCGAACGTCTCCCGGCATCGGACCGTGGGCGACCCGCTCGAATCCCGCGCGGTAGAGCCCGGCGAGGACATAGCCGGCGTCGCTATAGCCCAGAAAGGCCTTTCCGCGGGCCTCCGGTCCAAGCCGGGCGATCGCGTCCTCGGCGATCCGGCACGACCCGTAGCCGCCCCGGGCGACCCAGAGGGCGTCGAAGCCGGGATCGTTGGCAACCTCCACGAAGGCATCGGCGCGCGCCTCGTCCTCGCCGGCGAAATGGCGGTGGCTGAGAAAGCATTGGGGATGGAAGACCAGCTCGGCTTCGGGGATGGCTTCCGCCGCGATCGCCGACACCCGCTCCGCCGTCCCTGGGAGGATCGGAGTGCTCGGTGCGACTATTCCAATGCGCATTGACGCTTCCTCAGCGTTTGAATTGCCTCGCGGACCGCAATAGGGCGGCGCCATGTCAGGGACCAAATCCTATTTCTTCTGCGGAATCGGAGGCAGCGGAATGCTTCCCCTCGCCGCCATCGTCCGCGGCCGGGGCGACCGCGTGTCCGGCTCCGACCGGGCGCTCGACCAGGGGCGCACCGCCGCCAAGTTCGATTATCTGAGCGGCCAGGGGATCGACCTCTACCCGCAGGACGGAAGCGGCCTTCGGGCGGGCCAGATCCTCGTTGCCTCCGCCGCCGTCGAGGAAAGCGTGCCCGACGTCCAGGCCGCGCGCCGCCTTGGGCTGGAGCGGATCACCCGCGCCGATTTGCTGTCGCGCCTGTTCAACGCCGCCGAGACCGGGATCGCCGTGGGAGGCACCAGCGGCAAGTCGACCGTGACCGGCATGATCGCCTGGATCCTCCAGCGGGCCGGACTCGAGCCGACGGCGATGAACGGCGCGGTGATGAAGAATTTCGTCACGTCCGACGCCCCTTTCGCGAGCGCGCTGGTCGGCGCCGGCCGGGTCTTCGTGAGCGAGGTGGACGAGAGCGACGGCTCGATCGCGCTCTACCGGCCGAAGGTGGCGGTCCTCAACAACGTCAGCCTGGACCACAAGTCGATGGAGGAGCTTCGCGCTTTGTTCGGCGACTTTCTAGGCCGGGCCGAGACGGCCGTGATCAATCTCGACGATCCGGAAACGGCCGCTCTGGCCGGGTCGATCCCTCCCGATCGCCGTCTTACCTTCTCGTTCAGCGACCCCTCGGCCGACCTGTACAGCGTCGGGATCGACAATATGGGCGGAATGGTCCGCTTCGCCGTCCGGGATCGGCCGGGCGACGATCACCATATGGTCAGCCTGCCGCTTTGGGGATCCCACAATGCCCGCAACGCCCTCGCCGCCCTCGCGGCAACAGTGGCCGCGGGCGTTCCGCTCGAAGCCGCGGCGGAGTCGCTGGGGCATTTCATGGGGCTTCGCCGGCGTTTCGAGGAGGTGGGCGAGCGCAACGGCATTTTGGTCATCGACGATTTCGGGCACAATCCGGACAAGATCGCGGCGACGCTCCGTGCCGCGCGGTCTTATCTTCGCGGAAGGCTCCTGCTCTTCTTCCAGCCGCACGGCTACGGGCCGCTTCGAGCCATGCGGCGCGAGCTCGTCGCCGCCTTCGCCGAAGGCATGTCCGGAGAGGACGTCCTCGTCCTTTGCGACCCGGTCTATTATGGCGGCACCGTCGAGCGGACAGTGACGAGCGCCGACATCGTCGCCGACGTTCGGACCGCCGGGCGGCTCGCGGAGCACATCCCCGACCGCTCCGAGGCCGGCCGCCGCCTCGCGGCCCTTGCCCGTCCGGGCGACCGGATCCTCGTCATGGGCGCCCGCGACGACACCCTCAGCCAGTTCGCCGCCGAGGTGCTGGAGTCGTTGCCCTGACCGTCATCCCGGCGAAAGCCGGGACCTCGGGGAGACCCGCCGAGGCTTCTCGACCTGGGATCCCGGCTTCCGCCGGGATGACGATCACCTAGAAGAACGCCTCGACCACGAACGCCGCCAGGCTCGCGGTCAGCCCCGCAAGGAATATCCGATAGGCCCAGCCCAGCATCCGGTACTTCTTCCGGGCGAGCACGATCCCGTTCTGGTAGATGTCGCGGGCCATCGTCCGGTAGATGCTGTCGTCGCTTCGCATCTCGGCGAGCAGCCGCTCGATATACTCGTCCTCGCCAAGATCCTCGAAGGAACCGAAGAACATGAGGTTGAGCGGGGTCCGCTTGCGGTAGCGCACGGCGGGAAGGATCGCGAACACCGCGAACACCGCCGAAACGAAGGCCGCCGCTCCGAGGATGAGCAGCGGAAGCGGCGCCTGCCTCGAGTCCGGCTGGCCGACGGCGATGGTGAAGACGACGAAGGTCGCGCCCATCAGGATGCTGGCCTTCTGATCGGCCATCGCCGAGAGGTGCATCTGGTTCGACACCGCGGAGCGCGCCATGTGGACCGCGCTCGGCGGATAGGCCGGCGGCCCGCTTTTTAGCTCCTGCGCCATCACCGCACCCTTTCGTTCGAGGCGCGCCCCATGGCATGGCTCTCTTACCCTGCCAAGCGGCGCCCCATTGGCGCCCTAATCGCTTGGCAGAGCGTCGAGCCGGACATAAGGGGCTGGGATGACAGACAGGGAAGAGACGTTCGCCAAGGTCGCGCAGCTCATCGAGCCGTTCAACAAGAAGGGCGTCGAGCTTGCCGACTCGACCAGCTTCGCCGGCGACCTCGAATGGGACAGCCTGATCGTCATGGACTTCGTCGCCTCGGTCGAGGACGAGTTCGACATCCTGATCACGATGAACATGCAGGCCGAGATCGAGACCGTCGGCCAGCTCGTCGACTCGGTCGAAGAACTCCGGAACGGCGGATGAGGGATTGGGCGTCCGCAATCCTCCCCGCGAGCGAAGCTCGTGGGGAGGGGGACCACCCGAAGGGTGGTGGAGGGGTAGCTGGAGCAGGCCTCGGCTATTACCCCTCCACCAGCCTTCGGCTGGTCCCCCTCCCCATCTCCGATGGGGAGGATCATCTATGACCGAAGCCGACACCACCTCCAACGACCCGGCCGAGGCTCCGCCCGTCCACACGACCGGCCGCGACCTCTTCTCGAAGTTCGACGCGCTGATCGCCGAGCGCGAGGCGCTCCTCGACACGGGCGTGCGCGACCCGTTCGGGCTCGTCATGGAGAAGGTGCTCTCCCCCACCCGGGCGATCGTCAAGGGCAGGGAGACGATCCTTCTCGGAACCTACAATTACATGGGGATGACCTTCGATCCCGACGTCGTCGAGGCCGGCAAGCAGGCCCTCGATAGCTTCGGCTCGGGCACCACCGGGAGCCGGGTTCTGAACGGCACCTACCAGGGACATATGGAGGTCGAGGAGGCGCTGAAGGACTTTTACGGCACGGCCCACGCAATGGTCTTCTCGACCGGCTACCAGGCCAATCTCGGACTGATGTCCACGCTCGCCGGCAAGGAGGATTACATCATCCTCGACGCCGACAGCCACGCGTCGATCTACGACGGCTGCAAGCTCGGCGACGCCCAGATCGTCCGGTTCCGCCACAACAATGTCGAGGATCTCGACAAGCGCCTCGGCCGCCTCCCCGCCCAGGGAGGAAGGCTTGTCGTCCTCGAAGGCGTCTATTCGATGCTCGGCGACATCGCACCGCTAAGGGAGATGGTCGAGGTCTCCAGGCGCCACGGAGCGATGGTGGTGGTCGACGAAGCCCACGGAATGGGCTTCTTCGGCCCCAACGGCCGGGGGGTCTTCGAGGAAGCCGGAGTCAGCGACCAGGTCGATTTCGTCGTCGGCACTTTCTCCAAGTCGGTCGGAACGGTCGGCGGCTTTGTCGTCTCCAACCACCCCAAGTTCGACGTGCTTCGGCTGGTCTGCCGTCCCTACGTCTTCACGGCCTCGCTCCCGCCCAGCGTCGTCGCGACCGCCGCGACCTCGATCCGCAAGCTTAAGTTCGCAGGCAACAAGCGCCAGCACCTCTGGGAAAACAGCCGTCGCCTCCACAAGGGCCTCCGCGACCTCGGCTTCGACCTCGCCACGCCCGAGGCCCAGTCGGCGATCATCGCCATCCTCCTGCCCGACCAGGACCGCACCGTCCGAATGTGGCAGGCCCTCCTCGAGGCCGGAGTCTACGTCAACATGGCCCGCCCCCCCGCCACCCCCGCCGGAATGTACCTGCTGCGCTGCTCGCTCTGCGCCGACCACAGCGAGGAGCAGGTCACCGCGATCCTGGGAATGTTCGAAAGCGCCGGAAAGGCGACTGGAATCCTGTAAACCACCGCGGTCACCCAGAACTTGTTTGGCGATCAAGGGTTGCAAAGCCTCTTTCGCGCCGAACGCGATCGCCGCGGCTGAAGCCTTGATCGATCGAAGCTATTCAGGACGATCGGCAGCGGCGGCTTGCCCACGTCTCCGCCCCTGAACTGCTGTTCATGGCCTGTTGCGCCCGTTCGGCTCTTTGTGAGAGGCTACAGTCGCGAGGGTGACGGTCGCGGCGCTCGAAAGGGGCTGAGGGCCGGGCTTTCTTCTTGAACAGGCCAGGCGGGAGGCGAGAATGGAAGCAGCCGAGCGGAGAGTGATGATTCAGTGCGCGGCCGATATCGTCGAAGCGCTCACGGAGGAGGTCGATGCTGTCGCTGCGGCGCCGTCGCGAGCTATCGAGCGCCGTAGCCTGGACGGGAGCGTGCCCGCCTGGATCCTCGCTGCGACGGTCGCGGTGAACGCGCTTCCCACGCTTTACGCGGCGCTGTGCAAATACGCGGACGAGGGGAAGGTAACCAAGATTCAGTTTGGCGACGTGATCATTGAGAATCCGCAGCCGCGGGACCTCGAGATATTCCGCGAGAAGTGGGAGAGGAACTAAGGTTCGGTCGCCAGCGATGCTCAGCGATTCGGACATTGAAGAGGCGATACAGCTTGCTCGATTCGATCTCGGGGAGGGCGCCGACCCGGTCCTGTATCGCGGCGAGAGTGATGATGACTGGCCATTTCGGATCCTGCGCGAGGAAGTGGCTCAGATGTTGCCGGAGCCGCTCGCAATCTGCACTGTCGCGGGTGGTGCTCCCGGGATGTCGTGCTTCAAGAACTCCAACCCTGCGCTGATTGTCTTCAATTCAAGGTATCAGACACAGCTTACAGAGTTCCGGCGCCTCCTGTCGCCGGCCTGGAAGGACTCGGACCGCGGAGCAATCGCAACCCGCACTTTTCTCAAGGCCGTAGGGCAGCTGGCTTTGCGCGAAGGGAATGGCAACGCAGCCACTGCGTCTTTTTTGAGAGCCATGGCAATCACGCCTCCGATGCCCGACCCAGCACAAGATCTAGCGGAAATCTTTCGGCCAGTCAGTAGCGCGGTGGTCGATACCGCCCATGTGGTCTCGCGCTTCTACGGACTCGCGCATGAGGCAGGGCACGTATTTGCGTCCGGCCCGGGCCGAGACGAGGCCATGAGGGAGCGCTTTCCAGACCAGGACCTGGTCGATGCGTTGAACTGGTGTGCCCAGCAAAGGAAGCTCCCGGAAAAGTACGGGTCAGAGCTTCCAGGCCTTATGTTCGGCTCCGGCAGCCTTGGCCTGTGCGATCCCCGGCATCTGAGGGAGGAAGCCTCCAGCGACATCTTCGCTGTGCTCACCCTTCTTCCAACGGCCGTCAGAGCAGTCGAGCAGCAGGCGAGCCGCGATTTCCACCCCGGATACTTCGCGCTGGAATGCGAGTTTATGTCGGTGGCGATCCATTATGTGGAGCTGTGCCGCCGGCTTGCGTCAGTTCTTGGCCGCCAGGCCGAAGAGACCCAGCGGGATCGTTTCGGCTTTGATATACAAGCCTGCTTGGCGACCATCCGCAAGTTCTCGGTTCGCCCCTATCTGCAAGAGTATCTCGCAGCTCTCTACTTCGACAATCCGGAGCCCACCGACGAGGAGTTGTTAGTCGTCGACGGATGGCTGCAGGAGGTCGACCTCGAGCTCGTGCGCATTGTGCCACCTATACGTGCCGCAATGTCTGCGGCAGTGGATTTCGCCCGAACTCCCTTTAATCCCAGCCAATGCCACAGAGACTTGGCCGCGTTGCGTCGCAGCACCGAACGGTGGACCGAAGAATCTCTTCACCCCCGGGGTTCCCTCGGCGACCGGCTGCTCCGTTCGATGGGTGGCTGGAATTGCGGGATGCGGCGGGAGGCGCAGGACTTCGTGGAACTCGCTCGCGAAAAGCGTGCCGGCGGCGAGTTGCTGGAGGAACTCGAGCGCCTCGTCGGCTGACGGCCTGTCGTGCGGCGCACCGGTAGCGCCGGAGTAAATGTCCGCTGGTGCCGTTACCAGTCCGAAGCGGAGGCCCTGCTACCGGCCAGCCCTGAACGGGTCCACCTGCTCGCCCTGACGACGCCTCCTCAAGTGCGGGTAAGCCTGCACCTTACATAGATGCGAAGCCGTTGCCGCGGCGGATCGCAGCGCTCCGGTTTTCCGGATTCCGCACGACCACCCTCCCCCTGGGCGCGGCGAACCGAGTCCGGCCCGATGGAACCTTCTTCCCATCCCCGCCCCGCATGATCTAGGCTCCCGCCATGGCGGGCGAGGACATGTACGCCGGGTCGGAGGAGAGGACCTCCGGAGCGTGGCGCGGGGTGCTGGCGAGCGCGGGGGCCGTGCTTGCCGCCTTGCTGCTCATCGCCCTGATGCTCATGGTCACCTCGTCCAACGAGACCCGCGACCGGGCCCTGGCCTCGGAGCGCCACAGCTACGACGTCATGCTCCTCACCCGGACCGTCGACGGCACCATCGCCCGGGCCGAGGCGGCGCTGGGGCGCTACGTGCTCGACGAGGACGTCGCCACGAGCGGAAGCGTCTACGGCGCGGAGTGGCGCCAGGCGCAGCAGCTCATCGCCGAGCTCAGGCGGCAGGTCCGCGGCAACCGGGAGCAGCTCGCCCGGGTCGAAGCGCTCGAGGCCCTGTTCGCGACCCGCGGGCGCGAGCTCGCCCCGGCCGCGCTCGCCGCCCAGGCCAGGCGTGGAAGCGGCGGGCTCTCGCTATTCTACGGCGCGGCGCTCACTCCGACCGGCCCAAAGCTCCGCGAGACCCTCGGCCAGATCGCCGCCGCCGAGCGCGAGGACCTTCGAACCCGAATGGCCGCCACCAGGGTCTCAGGCACCCGCTCGGACCAGCTCACCGAATGGCTGGGCTGGCTCGCCGTGGCCATCGGCGTAGGCGCGATCGTTCTCGGCTGGCTCGCCTTCCGGGCGATCAGCGAGCGGCTCGAGGCGCTTCGCGAAGCGGACACCGAGGCCAGCCGGGCAAGCCAGCTCGAGCAGGCGGTGCGCGAGCGGACCCGCGAGCTGAGCCAGGCCTATGAGCAGCTCAAGGCGGAGTCGGCGGAACGCGAGGCGGCCGAGGCCCAGCTCCGCCAGGTCCAGAAGATGGAGGCGGTCGGCCAGCTGACCGGCGGGATCGCCCACGATTTCAACAATATGCTGGCGGTCGTCGTCGGCGGGCTCGACCTTGCCCGACGCAAGCTCAGCGGCCGGCGCCGCGAGGTGGAGTTCCACCTCGACAATGCGATGGAAGGCGCGACCCGGGCCGCGGCGCTCACCCGCCGGCTTCTCGCCTTCGCCCGGGCGGAGCCCCTGCTCCCCGTCGCCGTCGCTCCGGCCGGGCTCGTCGAAGGCATGCTCGACCTGGTGGACCGCTCGATCGGCGAGCGGATCACCGTCCGGACCTCCTTCCCTCAAGAGACCTGGAACGTCAGCGTCGACACCAACCAGCTCGAGAACGCGATCCTCAACCTCGCCGTCAACGCCCGCGACGCCATGGACGGCGAAGGCCAGCTCGCGATCAGCGTCGACAACGTCGCGGTCCGCGCCGGCGAGGTCGGCGAGCTCGGGGCGGGCGACTATGTGAGGATCAGCGTTTCCGACACGGGCTCGGGAATGTCCCCGGAAGTGATGGAGCGGGTGTTCGAGCCCTTCTTCACGACCAAGCCGGTCGGCAAAGGCACCGGCCTCGGCCTCAGCCAGATCTTCGGCTTCGCCCGCGAATCGGGCGGCGACGTGGTCATCGAGTCCATCGTCGGGGCGGGTTCCACCGTCTCGCTCTATCTGCCGCGCTCGACCCAGCGGGTCGAATCGTCCGCGGGCACGGTCCCGGACCTCGAGGAAGCCGCCCAAGGCGCGTCCGGCACGGCGATCCTCGTCGTCGAGGACGATCCTCGGGTCAGCCGCTCGACCGTCGGAGCGCTCGAGGAGCTCGGCTACCGGCCGGTCGCCTGCGCCGGGGGGCGCGAGGCGCTCGAGATACTGGAGCGCGAGGGCGGCCGCATCGAGCTCGTCATCACCGATATCATGATGCCCGAAATGACCGGCCCGGAGCTGGTCCGCGAAGTCACCGCGCGCTGGCCCTCGACCGCCATCCTCTACGTCACCGGCTATGTCGGCGAGGCGGGCAGCGAGGAGCTGAGCGGCCATGACATATTGAGGAAGCCGTTCACCGTGTCCGCACTCGCCGTCGCCGTCGCCGGAGCGCTCGCCCGGCGCCCTAGCGAATGGCCCCCCGCTTCAGCAGCCGCGGCAGCAGCCCGATAGCGGCGACGAGCGGCCAGCGTCGCTGCCAGGGCTTGATCTCGATCCTGGTCCCGGCGTGGCGGTTTATCTTCCAGGCGAGATAGTCGATCCCGCCCGCATAGGTGCCGCTCGCCTTCACCAGTCGAAGCACGGTCAGCGCCTTGCCGGCCCGCCGCCGGGCCGCCCAGCGCTTCAGGGCGCGTCTGCGCTCGGCCAGAGCCACCGGGGCGGCGAGATCGACACCCGCAGCCGCGACCGCGGGCCCGGTGAAACGGCGGTAGCGCTCGGGATCGGCCTCGACGACGGAGGCGGGCCGCCCGCTTCGCTCGGCCCTCAGCTCGGCCGAATAAGTGAGCGTGAAGGCGCACCGCCACAGGTCGAGCGGATCCCCGCCCCCGTCCCAAAGCGGTCGAGCCTCGCCGAGCAGGGTCGGCGCAGCGCGAGCGACTGCCTGGACCGCCCGAGTCGCCGCCGAGTCGTCCGAGCTCCACACCAGCCGCGAAGGCTGGGCGAACCGGGCCCAGACCGACACCGACAACGTCTCCGGACCGTTCAGCCGCTCGAAGTCCGACTCGCTCAGAACCGCATATTTGGCGACCAGCCCGCCATGCTCGAACGGAAAGACGTTGGGAGGGATCAGCCGGTTGGCGGGCGCCCTCCAGCTCCGGCCGTAGGCGGCGCGGTAATCCGACACGATCAGGTAGAAATCGAGCATCAGCCCGTCCAGCTCGCGCTGCCTCAGGCAAGACCCGTAGAACAGCACCGCCCGCGCCGAGCCCGGATAAGCGCCCGCCACCGCCGCCGCCATCGCTCTCACGCGCGGATCGACCGGCTCGGCCAGCTCGGCCGCGACGAGGCTTCGAAGCGTCTCCTGCATTCCGCCGCTATAACCTCCGAACGCGGCGAAGCTAAGGCCGCCGGAAGGGGTTCACACAAAGCCACGAAGCCACAAAGAATCCCGCGAAGCGGCTTCTCCCAGCCTAGTCGAAAAGGCCGTAGGTTCGGCGCTCCGCGAGCCCCTTTGTGGCTTTGTGCCTTTTCGTGAACCCAAATGGGCCTTCGGCCCGGGCCCGGATCATGGGGCTGTGCGCGGTTCAATTTGGAGGCCCTGCCCCTCAGTCCTCGCCAGCAAATCGATCAGCTCCTGCCTCCAGAACCTGGCCCATGTATGCGTGCCGTGGCCGCGTGTGTCCGAAGTGGCCCGGATCAGGATGTAGCGCCCCGTCTTGAGCCGCCGCGCGGCATCCTCGGCGATTCCGTAGTCGGCCGGGTTGATGAAATCGTCGGCGCTGTTCACCCAGGTCATTGGCGCCCGGATCCGCTCCAGCTTCGGCCAGGGATCGTAGGTGCGCGACGCTTCGAGCTGGTAGATGAGGTCGTTGGCGTCCCGGGTCGGAAGGTCCTTCGCGACCCGGTCGACGATGTAGGAGTCCGCCACCTCGCGGGTCGGATAGGCCTTCTGGAGGTAGAGGGGCGCGAAGCCGGCGATCTGGAGGACGGTGACGGCCGTCCGAAGCCCCTGGATCGGCGGAGCGGCATAATCGCCGCCGGCCCAGGCGGGGTCGTTCCTGATCCCCTCGACGGCAAGCTTGCGCCACATCCGGTTGTGGCCGGCGATCTCGGTCGGAAGGCAGGCCATCGGCATCAGCGCCCGGGCGAAATCGGGATGGGCCTGGGACCACACGAAGATGTGCATGCACCCCATCGAAGTGCCCATGGTCAGCCGAAGCCGGGTGACTCCCAGCCCCTCGACGAGCATCCGGCGCTGGGCTTCGACCATGTCGGCATAATCGTATCGGGGGAATCGCATCCGCTCGCCGTCGCTGGGCTTCGAAGACTTGCCGTGGCCGATCCCGTCGGGGAGGATGACGAAGTAGCGGCTTATGTCGAGCGGCTGGCCGGGCCCGAACAGCTCGCCGGCGAATTGCGGCTGGAGGAACTGGCGGCCGGTACCGCCGGTGCCGTGTAGCACCATGACCGCGTTGGTCACCCCGCCCTTGGAATCGCGCCTTGGCGTTCCCAGGGTTGCATAATGGATCCGCAGGCCGGCCATTCTCTCGCCCGTCCCGAAGCGGAAGTCCTTGAGGACGACGTCGCCCTCCTTCAGCTTTCCGGCATAATCCGGCTGGGCGGCCGCGGCGCCGGCCGCGCCCAGCGCGAGCAGTCCCAGAACAAGCTTCAGCATCGCCGTCTCCCTTGCTTCGAGGGCTTTACTCCCGCGCCGCGCCGATGCTCAATGACGTCGATTCTAGGGAGGTTCTTGAATGGAATATGTAGGTCTGGGCTTGCTCGCCATCGGCATCTTATGGGCCGCCGGATTCGGCTACGCGCATTTCCGGGCGGTCGGCAAGGCCAAGGCGGCCGAGGCCTGGCCGACCGCCACCGGACGGGTGGTTTCGAGCGAGGTCGTCGAAGAGGAATCGACGGACCGCGAGGGCGGCACCAGCACCTGGTACAATCCGGTGGTCACTTATGCCTATTCGGCCGGCGGCCGGGAGCTGACCGGCCGGCGCCTGCGCTTCGGCAATTACCGGAGCGCGAGCCGGAAGAAAGCGGAGGCCGCGCTCGCCCCCTATCCGGTCGGAGCGGCTCCGGGGGTGCGCTACAATCCCGCCGACCCGGCCGAATGCGTGCTCGAGACGAGCAAGCCTGGGCCGCTCTACCTGATCATGGCTCTGTTCGGATTCCTGTTCGTCGGCTTCGGCCTGTTCTGGCTGTCGAGCCTTTGATTGTCCTCCCCATGCGAAGCATGGGGAGGGGGACCACGTGAAACGTGGTGGAGGGGTAATTGCCCCGAAATCGGAGGATTGCGCTCGAACCGCCGGCGATCGTGCCGGTTACCCCTCCACCATGCTTCGCATGGTCCCCCTCCCCATCGCTTCGCGATGGGCAGGACGAGCTTATTTCGGATCGAGCGGCTTCAAATCGGTCAGCGACAGCCTCTCGAAACGCGCTGCCCAGGGCGAATCCGGCTGCAGCTCGGTCTCCAGATAGGCCGGCTTGAGCACTTCGGGGGGGCGATCGGCCTGCTGCGACGGAGCGAGCGATTCGATGTCGAATGCCTGGGCGAACCTCAGTCCGACCTGCCCGTCCTTCGACCAGCGCACCTCCGCGATCTGGAAACCGGCCTCGCCCAGGTCCAGCTCAACCTCCGAGCCGGGGCAAAGCTCGCGCCCGCTCTCGACCTGGGCGCCGTGGCCGGAGATGTTGCGAAGCCGCACCGGAATCGAGATCCCGCTCCAGTACAGCGTTCCCGCGCGAAGCAGCCTTTGGCGCGGCTCCCGCTCGGCGACGGCGTGGATCGCCGGAGCCTCGGCTTTTTCCGGCTTGAACACCGGCCCGCCGGAACGGTCCGAAGTCCACAAGATGGTCTCGTCGACGAATTCCAGGCCGACCCGGCCTTCGCGGACCCAGCGCACGATGCACTTGGTCCGGTTCTTCCCGTCGAACAGAAGGTCGATCTTCTCGCCGATGCGCGGGTCCAGCTCGCCGCGGATCATCGCACCCCGGGAGGAGACGTTGACCACCGCGACCTCCTGGCGGCGGCGGCGGAAGATCATCGTGGTGCTCTCGACGATCCCGCGAAGGCGGTCCTCCAGCCGCTGGTCGGTGACCCGCGCCTCCTGTCGCTTGATCGCGACCTTGGCGAGGCCGCCGGCGCTCGCGCCTTCGGATTTGGTCTTGCCCTTGCGCGCAACAAGGGCCGGCTTGGGCTCCCCGGAAAGGATCGTTGAGCGGAGTTCGTGCATTTCGGCCCCCAGGATCGGCGTGTCAGGGGTCCAATCGCACAGAAATGATTACCGAATCGCTAGCCGAACCCGTTGAGGACGTTCGTTTATGCCCAGGCCGCAGCTGAACCTGTTCGAAGATCCGCCGCCCGCGGCGCCGGCCGGCCTGGCCTACGCTCCCGGCTTCGTCGACTCCGTGGAGGAAGCCGCGCTCTCGGAACGTATCGCCGCACTCCCGTTCAAGCCCTTCGAGTTTCACGGCTTCACAGGCAACCGCCGGACCGTCTCGTTCGGAATGCATTATGCGTTCGACGGAAGCGGCCTTCGCGAGGCGGAGCCGATCCCCGACTGGCTGGGGCCGCTTCGGGCGAGGGCCGCCGCCCTCGCGGGCTTGGAAGCGAAGGCCTTCGTCCACGCGCTGGTGATCGAATATGCGCCGGGCGCCGGGATCGGCTGGCACCGCGACCGGCCGGTGTTCGGAGACGTGGTCGGGATCTCGCTCCTCGCCCCGGCGCCATTGCGCTTCCGGCGCAGGCAAGGCTCGAAATGGGAGCGCTTCACCCTCACCGCCGAGCCGCGCTCCGCTTACCTGCTTCGCGGGGAGTCGAGGCACGAATGGGAGCACAGCATTCCGCAGCTGGACAGCCTGCGCTACTCGGTGACGCTGAGGACCTTGGCAACCTGATCCTCCCCGCGAGCGAAGCTCGTGGGGAGGCGGACCATGCGAAGCATGGTGGAGGGGTAGCTGGCAGAAGCCTCGGCGGCACCCCTCCACCACACTTCGTGTGGTCCCCCTCCCCATCTTCGATGGCGAGGATTTCAGCTGTAGAAGATATGAAGCCCGATCTGGGTCTGCCGGGTAAGGCGCTTGCCCCATTTCGGCGAGACGTAGGTGGCGTGATACCAAAGCACGCTCGAGGGCAGGTTGCCGGCAAGCTTCTGGCGGGCGATGCTTGCGATCGCGACCGCCTTCTTCCAGGCCTCCGAGCTTCGGTCGGCGCTCGGGAAGCGGCCCCGCCGGATGAAGGAGAATTGCGCCTTCTGAGTGATGACGGCGCAAAGGTCGGTCGGGTAGCGGCCGGACGAGGCGCGGTTCAGGACGACTTCGGCGACGGCGAGCTGCCCTTCGATCGGCTCGCTTCGGGCCTCGAAATAGACGGCGTTGGCGAGGCACTCCATCTCCCGGTCGCCGGCCTGGGTTCCGGCATAAGCGGCGACGAGGTCGGCCAGCGGCTTCGCGGGGGAGACATCGGTCGGGGCCGGTTCGGCCTTGGGGCTGACGAGGGCGGTGACGTTGGCCCACATCTTCGAGAACAGGCTGGGATCGGTCATGGTCGACGCCTCGGGGGCCTCGGGGGCCCGGGGCGCCAGGGTCCTGACGACCGCCGGAGCCAGGGTCTCGCCGGCGGCGGCCGGGTCGGAGTAGCTGGCCCCTGCGACGAGCGCAAAGGCAGCCGCGGCGAAGCCCGCGGCGCGAACGGTCCGAATCATCTGGTCTCTTTTTTTATGCGGCCGGCTGGTCCCCCGGGTGCGAGAATTGCACCCCCTGACCGCCCCCCGTCTCGAGCTCCCGCCAGCCGCTAATCGGCTGCGGCGGACCCGCTCTCGCTACTAAGCTGAGGGGCGGATGGCCGAACTCGGGGGGTGGCGCAACCCGTCGGACGCGGCGAAGCGATGAGTCGTGTGACTCTAGGGACACTCCGAGAAAAAATTCGCCTTATCCGGGAACTTTACGAAAAAACCGCATTTTTCAAGCACCTGGAAGGGCAGAATCAGCCGGCTCCGAAACGTTCTCTTCTGAAGCGGGGCTCGCCGACTCCGGCTCCTCCCCGGCGATCACCTTGACGAACGCGCTCTGCACCCAGCCCGAGCGGCACGGCCCGTCATAGTCCCGGCGGCGGGTCACGGGCTCGGAGACCCCGCATCGCTCGGCGAGCGCTCCTCCTTCGTCGAAGACGATGCCGAACCATTTCTGGTCGAGGCTTCGACTGCAGATGAAGAATCGTCCCCCGCTCGCGACGCTTCCCGCGTCGGCGGCATTGTCGAACGGCGAGGAGCGGACCGGCAGAGCTTCGCCGGCCTTCAGGTTTCGGGTGGTCCCCGCGGCGCTGCAGGCCCTGAAGTTGGCGCCGAGCTCGCCGATCCGGACCGCCCGCAATTGGGGCGGCGCCGCCGAGGCTTCGGGGACGGACCCGTTGTCCCGGGGGCCGCGATCGGCCACCGTCGCCGGGTCTCCGCAGGCGGAAAGGACCAGGCAGAGCAGGAGGGTGGGGACACGCATGCGCGTCCTTGTGGCGCGGTGCGCGGTAAAAATCTACGCTGGGCGGGGAGGAAGAGTCGAATGGCCCACTGGCTGATGAAATCGGAGCCCGGCAGTTACAGCTGGGACAGGCTGGTCCGCGACGGAGGCACCGAGTGGGACGGGGTCCGCAACAACGCCGCGAGGCTCCATCTCAAGGCGATGAAGGTCGGAGACGAGGCCTTCTTCTACCACAGCATGGACGAGCGCTCGATCGTCGGGATCATGCGGATCGCCCGCGAGGCTCGGCCGGACCCGAAGGACGGCGATTGGGTCTCGGTCGCGGTGGAGCCGGTCCGGCCGGTGGGCCCCGTCGCCCTCAAGACGATCAAGGCCGATCCCCGCCTCGCCGCCATGGAGCTGATCCGCCAGTCCCGCCTTTCGGTCGCTCCGGTGCGGGACGAGGAATGGGCGGTCGTCCTCGAACTGGCGGGCGCTCGATGATCGCGCTCCTCGCACTGGCGCTGGCCGCCGCGGCGCCCGCGGAGGCTCCGGCAGCCTTCGTCGAGCGCCTCTACGCCGGCTATCGCGATCCCGATTACAGCCCGCTCGACCGTCCGGAGCGGGTCTTCGCCGGGCCGCTGGTCGCCGCGATCCGGGAGGACGCGCGGCTGTCGCGCGGCGAGGTCGGCTACATGGACGCCGATCCGCTCTGCCAGTGCCAGGACCCGGCCGGAATGAAGCCGAGCGTCGGAACCGCCCGGCTCGCCGGGCCGGGCCGGGCAAGCGTCCCGGTGGCAATCGATTTCGGCTCCGACCGCCGCGCTCTGCGCCTCACCCTCGTCCGCACGCCCGCCGGCTGGCGGATCGCCGACGTCGCCGCCGCCGACGAACCGAGCCTTCTCGACAGCCTCCGGCGTTTCAACCGGCGGCGGCGCTGAGGCCGTCCCGTCGCCCCAGCGAAGGCTGGGGCCCCGGCGGGTGAAGGGCGCCGCGCCTTTCACGCGCTGGGATCCCGGCCTCCGCCGGGATGACGGTTAGAGCACGAAGTCCGACGCGATCAGCGGCACCGAGCCCGAGAGCTGGATCTGCAGATCGGCGATTCCGTCGCCGTTGACGTCGCCGAAGATGGTCGTGACCCCCCCCGACGTCTCGTAGCGAAGCTGACCCGCCACGTTGGAGAAAGCCAACGTCCCGATGAAGGTGAAGGCCTGGTTCGCGCTGAGCAGGCTGTTGGCGTCGATCCCGCTCAATGAGATCTTGTCCCCCTGCGATCGGCTGAAGTCGGTGATCAGGTCGCGCGACGCGGCGGTCGACTCGGACACGTCGTTATAGGTGAACTGGTCCTTCCCGAGCCCGCCGCTGAGCTTGTCGGCGCCGGCCCCGCCGACCAGCGTGTCGTTGCCGTCCTCGCCGTAGATTTCGTCGTCGCCGCCCATCCCCATGATCGTGTCGTTCCCGCCCCGGCCGAAGACGAGATCCTCCTCGTTCGAGGTGCGAAGCGCGAGCGTGGCGCTGGTGGCCGAGATGGTGTCGCTTCCGGACGTGCCCATCACCGTGTCACCGTCGCGGATGTTGGTGACCGTGACGCTCAGCGCCTGGTCGTCGAGCAGCTGGCCGTCGCTTGCGCGAACGATTACCGCATAGACATTGTCCTGGTTGGAGTCGCCCGGAAGCTCCCAGTCGGGCGCGACGATGAACTGCAGGGCGCCGGTCTGCGGATTGATAGTGAACCGGGCCGCGTCCGCGCCTCCGACGATAGAGTAGGTCGGCGCGGTTCCGTCGGGATCCGCCGCCGCGACGATTGCGACCGCGACGCTGTTCTCGGCGATCGACACGGTGCCGGCCGCGCCTCCGCCGCTCGAGGTGACGACCGGGGACTCGTTGACGTTGCCGACCGCGACGGCGATCGCCTGCGTGTCGATGAAGCTTCCGTCGCTCGCCGAGACGATGACGTCGTAGACGTTGTTGCCGCCCGAATCCGCCGGCGCCTCGAAATTGGGCGCCGTGACGAAGGCCAGCACCCCCGTCGCGGCATCGATGGTGAAGCGCGCCGAATCCGCGCCTCCGGCGATCGCATAGGTCACCGCCGTGCCGTCGGAGTCGACGGCCACGACCTTCGTCACCGCGCTGCCGTTCTCGGCGACCGCCACCGAGGCGCTCGCGCCTCCGCCGTTGGAAGTGATCGAGACGCCCTCGTTGACGTTGCCGACGGTCACGGCGATCGCCTGGGTGTCGGTGAAGCTGCCGTCGCTTGCCGATACGATCACGTCGTAGACGTTGTCCGCGCCGGAATCGGCCGGAGCCTCGAAATTCGGCGCGGAGAGAAAGGAGAGCGCTCCGGTGGCCGGGTCGATCCTGAAGCGCGCGGAATCGGCGCCGCCGGCGATGGCGTAGGTCACCGCTCCGCCGTCCGGATCGGAGGCCGTCACGAGCGTCACCGCGGTGCCGTTCTCGGCTACCGCGACGGAGGCGGTGGCGCCGCCGCCGCCGGAGGTGATGGCGAGCGCCTCGTTCACATTGGAGACGGTCACCGCGACCGCCTGGCTGTCCGTGAAGACGCCGTCGGTGACCGACACGACGACGTCGTAGACATTGTTCCCGCCCGAATCCGTCGGCGACTCGAAGTTGGGCGCCTGCACGAAGCGGAGGGCTCCGGTCCGCGCATCGATGGTGAAGCGGGACGAATCCGCGCCGCCCGCGATCGAATAGCGAAGCTCATCGCCGTCGACGTCGCTGGCGGTGACGGTCGTCACCCCGAGTCCGTTCTCGGCGACCGTATAGGCCGCGCTCTGCGAGCCTCCGCCCGAGGTGATCGAAACGCCCTCGTTGACGTTGCCGACCTGAACCCGGATCCGCTGCGTGCCGGTGAACTCGCCGTCGCTTGCGCCCACCTCGACGAAATAGACGTTGGTTCCCGAAGCGCTGCCCGGAGCTTCATAGTCCGGGGCTGCGATGAAGGTCAGTGCGCCGGTCGCCGAATCGATCGCGAACAAAGCGCCATCCGCGCCCCCGACGATCGAATAGGCCGGGACGTCGCCGTCCTGGTCGAAGGCGGTGACGATGGTGACGCCGCGGCTGCCTTCGGCGACCGGCAAAATCGCGTCCCCGCCTCCGTCGGAGGTGATCCACAGCCCCTCGTTGCGGTCCGCCACGGTGATCGCGAAGGCCTGGTCGGCGCTCGACGTCGAAGAGCTCGCTGTGACCACGACGTCGTAGACATTGTCGCGGCCGGAATCGGCCGGAGCCTCGAAGTCGGGATACAGGCCGTAGGCGAAGGACAGCGCCCCGGTATAGCGATCGACCCGGAAGAGCGCCGAATCCGCCCCGCTTGTGATCGCGAAGGTGATCGGCCAGTCCTCCGCGTCCCTCGCGTCGACGTCGGCGACCGCGTAGCTGTTCTCGAGGACGGTCAGCGCGACCGACGAAGCGCCGCCGAAGGAGAGCAATTCGACCGGCTCGTCGACATTGCCGACGGTTACCGAGAGAGCTTGGCTGTCGGCGAAAGTCCCGTCCGTGGCTGACACGACGACCTGGTAGACGTTGTCGCCGTCGGAATCCGCCGGCGCCTCGTGGTCCGGAGCGGCGACGAAGCTCAGAAGGCCGGTCAGCGAGTCGATGACGAAAGCCGCGGCGTCCGCGCCTCCCGCGATCGAATAGACCGGAGCCTTTCCGTCGGGATCGTGGGCGGCGAAGCGGGTGACCTCGCGGCTGCCTTCGTTCGTCGTCAGGGATGCGGCCGCGCCGCCTCCGTTCGAGGTGATGAAGACTGCCTCGTCGGCGTCGGTCACCGAAATTGCGAAGCTCTGGACGACGCTCGACCCGCCGTCGCTCGCCGCCACGGTCACGTCATAGATGTTGTCGCGTCCGGCGTCGGCCGGGCCCTCGAAATCCGGATCCGAGAGGAAGCTGAGCTCGCCGCTCTGGGAATCGATCGCGAACCGGCCCGAATCCGCGCCGCCGACGATCGAATAGACGACCTCGCCGCCGTCCGGGTCGCGAGCGTCCATCCACCCGGCCGCGGCTTCGTTTTCGGCAATCGAGAGCGAGACCGACTCTTGGCCGCCGTAGGACAGCAGAGCGATCGCCTCGTCGGCATTGCCGACCGTGATCGTCACGGCCTGGCTGGCGGTCGAGATGCCGTCCTGTGCGACGACTTCGAGGTGATAGATGTTGTTGCCGTCCGAATCGCGCGGCGTCTCGAAATCGGGCGTTTCGATCCAGTCGATCGTGCCCGTGGCGGGATCTATCGAGAACAAGGCCGAGTCGAGGCCGGTGAGCGAATAGACGACGGAAGCCCCCGCCTCGCGGCGGACCGACACCGCGCCGATCCCTTCGGTCCCCTCCTGAACCGCGAAAGAGGCCGCCGGCCCGGCGAAGCTCAAGCCTTCATAGACGTTGGCGACGGTCACCGAGACGGTCTGAAGATCGAAGCTCTGGCCGTCGCTGGCCGCGACGATCACCTCGTAGACATTGTCGCCGTCGGAATCGTTCGGAGCTTCGAAGTCCGGAAGCGCCGGCATCGAATGGAAGCGCAGGCCGTGGGTAAGCGGGTCCAGGTAGAAGAGGGCCGCGTCGGCGCCTCCCATGATCCGATATTGCACCGCGGAGCCGTCGGGGTCGACTGCGGCCAGCGTGAGCACGTCAGCCTGGTTTTCGTTCACCGTGACCGCCGCCTGGTCGCCGCCGCCGCCCGAGACGAAGGCGATCCCCTCCTCCTGGTTGGTCACGGTGACGAAGATGGTCGCGGCGCCGGAGAGCCGCCCGTCGCTCGCCGCCACCTGGACCTCGTAGACATTGTCGCCGTCGAAATCCGCCGGAGCCTCGAAGTTCGGGGCGACGATGAAGCTCAGCGCCCCGGTCGTCGGATCGAGCTTGAACAGCGCCGAATCCGGGCCGCCCGAAATGGCGAAGCTCAGCGGGTCGCCGTCGGCATCCTGTGCCGTCACCGTCGTCACGGCCGTCGAGTTTTCGACGATGGACTGCGCCGCGGCGGACGTGATCGCGGCGCCCTCGTTGACGTTGGCGACGGTGATCGAAAGGGCCTGGGTTGCCGAGACCGCTCCGTCGCTCGCGCTGACCGTTACCTCATAGACGTTGTCGCCGTTCGAGTCCGCCGGCTGCTCGCGATCCGGGGCGGTGACGAAGCTGAGCGCCCCGGTCGCCGGATCGATCGCGAACCGGGCCGCGTCGGCTCCGCCCGCGATCGCGTAGGTGAAGACGGTGCCGGAATCCGGATCCGTCGCCGCGACCCTGGTCACCGCCGTCGAGCCCTCGTCCAGCTCGACCGTCGCGGCGGCGGCGCCGCCGTTCGAGACGATGACCGGCCGCTCGTTGACGTTTCCGACGGTGATCGACAGGGCCTGCTCGTCGGAGACCGAGCCGTCGCTTGCACTGACGGTGACCTGATAGACGTTGTTCGAGTCCGAGTCCGCCGGCTGCTCGAAGTCAGGGGCTGCCGCGAACCTGAGAGCGCCGGTGGCCGAGTCGATCACGAAGCGCGAGGCATCGGCGCCGCCGGAAATGGCGTAGGACAAAGTCGCACCCTCGAGGTCGGACGCTGCCACCGTCGTCACTGCAAGCGCGCCCTCTACGACCGAAACGGACGCGTCGCTTCCGCCTCCGTTCGAGGTGATGACGGGGGCATCGTTGGCGTTGGTGACCGTGATCGTTAGCGCCTGCGTGTCCGTCCAGGTCCCGTCCGACGCCCGGACGGTGACCAGATAGACGTTGTTCCGGTCGGAGTCGGCGGGCTGCTCGAAATCGGGATTGGCGAGAAAGTTCAGCGCCCCGGTCGAGGAATCGATCGCGAATCGCGAAGCGTCGGCGCCGCCGGAGATCGAGTAGAGGATCGGCGCGCCTTCCGGATCCACTGCAGTCACCTTCGTCACGGCCAGCCTGTTCTCGGCGAGGGAGATCGCCGCCGTCGCTCCGGCGCCGTTGGACGTGATTGCGAGGGCTTCGTTCGTGTCGGTGACGGTAACCGAAATCGCCTGCTGGTCGTGGCTCTCGCCGTCGCTGGCCCGGACGATGACCTGGTAGACATTGTTCTGGTCGGAATCGGTCGGCGCTTCGTAATTGGGTGCCGACACGAAGGTCAGCGTTCCGGTGACGGCGTTGATCGTGAACCGCGCGGCATCGGTGCCGCCGACGATCGAATAAGTGATCGCATAGGGTCCGTCCGAATCCGTTGCGAACAGCTGGGTGACCGAAGTTTGGTTTTCCTGCTTCGACAAGCTCAGAGTATCCGCGCCGAGCTGGGGCGCGACGTTGGGCGTCGAATTATACTGCAGCAGCTGCAGCTGGATGTCTTCGCCGCTCGAGGTGCCGGCATCGTTCGTGAAGCTGACCGCGAATTTGCCGCCGGCAAGGCCGGCGACGGCCACGCCCGTCCCCGAGGCGGAGCCGCCGCTGGCGACGAGGAACTCGCCGCCGATGCGCTGGCCGGACGCGGTGAAGGCCTGGCCCTTGATCCCATTTATCTTGTCATACCAGGTGATCAGGATGGTGCCGTCCGCCAGGGTCGCGACATCGGGGTCCATCTGCACCCCTTCGGAAATGCTGTTGACCGCGAAATCGCTGCCCACCTTCGCACCCGAGGCGTTGAAGATCTGCGCCCGGATGCCGAGACTGTCCGAATCGTAGGTCATCCAGGTCACCACGAACCCGCCCCCGGGAAGCGCTGCGACCTTGCCGAGCGTGTCGTTGGCGATCGAGCCGTTGGCGACGAACTGCCCTCCGACCTTGACTCCGTCGGCGCCGTACAGCTGGCCGTAGACCTGGGAATTCGCATCGTTGCCCGTCTGCCAGGTGACGACGAAGCCGCCGTTGGTCAGGCCGGCGATGTCGGCCTTCCACTGGCTTCCGGAAGCGGTGGTGTTGACCCGGAACTCCGTGCCGACGGCGATCCCGGAGGAGTCGTAGCGCTGAGCCTTGATCGCCCAGCCCGACCCGTCCTGCGCGGTGTCCGTCGTGTACCAGGCGACGATGAAGCCTCCGTCGGTGAGGCCGGCGACGGTCGGGTCTTTCTGGTCCAGCAGCGTCTGGCTGTTGACGCGGAACTCGCCGCCCACCGCTGCCCCCGACGAGTCGAACAGCCGCGCCTTGACGGCGGTCCCGGAGCCGTCCTGGGTCGTGTCGCCGGTTTGCCAGGTCACGACATAGCCCCCATTGGCCAGCGCCGCGGTCTGCGCGGCGGCCTGGTCGCCCGCGCCCAGATTGTTGACGAGCGTCTCGGTGCCCGCCGCCACACCCTGGGCGTTGTAGCGCTGCAGCCTGATCGCCCCCGAAGATCCGTCGGCGCTGCCGTCGATCGTCTGCCAGGTGACCACGAAGCCGCCGTCTGCGAGCGCCGTGATCGAGGACTTGGTCTGGCTGAAAGCGGTCTGGCTGTTGACGCCGACCGGCGCCCCCGAACGAACGAAAGACGGCATGGTTTTCCCCCCTGAATCCCACCACATTAGGAAAGCCCGGCTTTACATTGCGTAAAGCGACGGACTCTTTGTTGCCTCGCCGGCCCGGCCCACCCCCGAGTGCCCGACGACGATGCGATCATAGCACCATCCGTTCTGCATTTGTCCTACAAAATTCGAGCCTTCACTGACTCGGCCTCGCCGAGCCGCGCCCGGTCGGCTCCCTCCGCCGCCCTATCGCAAAGGTCTTCAGGCTGTTACGTACGCTGTCCAACGCGATGGCAAAGGGGGCCGGATGTTCGCCTATTTCACGGATGCTCTGCCGCATTTCCTGGCCTATTTCGGGGCCGCCCTCCTGCTCGCCGCCGCCTTCCTCGTCTTCTACGTGATGATCACTCCGCACCGTGAGTTCGACCTCATCGGCAAGGGCAACGTCGCGGCCGCCGTCCAGCTCACCGGGACCTTCCTCGGCTTCTGCGCGCCCGTCGCAATGGTCATCGGCCATAGCGTCGACATCCCCGACATGCTGCTTTGGGGGGCGGTCGCGGCGATCGTCCAGCTCGCCGTCTTCTTCCTCGTCTCGAGGCTCCTGTTCAGGACGATCTCGACCCGGATCGCCGAAGGCTGCGCGGCCTCGGGCATCTTCGTCGGCGGCGTCGGGCTGGGGATCGGAATCCTTCAGGCCGCCTGCATGGTTCCCTGAGCCCGAACGAGGATCGAAAAGGATGAGGAAGCAATTGTCCATGACGACGGCGATGGCGGCGGCCCTCGTGGCGCTTCCCGCCTGCTCGTCGAACGACGGGTGGAACGAGGACGTGGTCGCCGACCGCGACACCGCCGTCTGCGTCGACCGGGAGGGCCGCCGGGTCGACGACGATCGGTGCGTCACCGGCCGCCACGGCGGCGGAGTGCCGAGCGCCTTCCTCTGGTATTATATCGGCCGGAACGCCGCGGTGCCCTATTATGGCGATTCCATCTACGACAGGCGCTACGCGCGCTACGGCCCCGGCTCCTTCGCTCCCCGGCCCGGGGTCGACTATGCAAGGGCGCCCGCCTCTACCAGGATGACCCGCTCCAGGGCCGTCTCGCGCGGCGGCCTCGGCTCGAGCTCCCGGCGCTTCGGCGGCGGCAGGTCCTGAGCCCCGGATGGAGCGGCACGGCGCGGTCCCGCGCGAGGGATGGCAGTCCATCGTCGAGGCGCAGGGGCTGATCTGGCACAGCGAGGCCGACCAGTCCTATTGGGACGAGAGCGCTTATTATTCCTTCACGGCCGCCGAGGTCGAAACCGTCGAGACCGCGACGGAGACTCTCTACGGGCTCTTCCTCGAAGCCGGCGAGGAGATCGCCAACGACTCCACACTGCTCGAGCTGTTCGGGATCCCCGCTTACTGCCATCCGGCCATCAAGTCCGCCTGGAAGCGGGAGCCGCCTTCGCTCAACTACGGCCGCTTCGACCTCGGCTACAACGGCGAGGGCGAGCCGAAACTGTTCGAGTTCAACTGCGACACGCCTACCTCGCTGCTCGAGGCCGCGGTGATCCAGTGGGAGTGGAAGGAGGATTTGTTCCCGGACCTCGACCAGTTCAACAGCCTCCATGAAAAGCTGATCGGACGCTGGGCGGAGCTTCGGCCGCGCCTGCACGGCCGGCGCATCTGGTTCACCCACACCGCGGATCCGTCGCACGAGGACACGATCACCACCACCTACCTTCGCGATCTCGCCACCCAGGCGGGCCTCGAGACCCACGGGGTGATGATCGACGATATCGGGCTCGATCCGGAAGGCCGGATCCTCGACCGCGATGACAATCTGATTACCGCAATCTTCAAGCTCTATCCCTGGGAGTGGATCGTCGCCGAGGCCTACGGGCCCGACATCGTCCGCCGACTCCCCGACACGGTCTGGATCGAGCCGATCTGGAAGATGATCTGGAGCAACAAGGCGGTCCTCCAGATCCTCTGGAACATGTTCCCGGGCCACCCCAACCTGCTCGCAGCGTCGGTCCGCTCGGAGAAGATCGGCAGCAGCTACGTCGCCAAGCCCTTCCTCGCCCGCGAAGGCTCGAACATCGAGATCGTCGAGGCCGGCCAAACCCTCGCCCGGACCCAGGGCGAATATGTGGAGGGCCTGACCATGTACCAGGCGCTCTACCCCTTACGCGACTTCGGCAACGGCAACCCCGTCCTTGGAAGCTGGGTCGTCGATGGCGAAGCCGCCGGCATCGGAATCCGCGAGGACGGCCTGATCACCGGCAACCGGGCGCGGTTCCTCCCGCACGTCATAAGGGGCTGATCATGCAGAGGTTGCGAGCGGCGACGGACACCTTGAAGGAGCTCGGCTTCCTCTACGCCGTCCTTCTGCTCGGCTGCACCTTGCTCTTCATGCTTCTCGAGCGGCAGGATTTCCTGACCAGCCTCTATTGGGCGGGCGCCACCGCGACCTCGACCGGCTATGGCGACATCGCGCCCAAGACGTTCGGAGGCCAGGTCCTCGCCTTCGTCCTGATGCACATCTCGATCTTCGGTGTCGCCCCTTTGATCATCGTCCGACTCGTCGACCGGCTGAACGAGAACCGCGACGCTTTCACCCACGAGGAACAGGTCCACATCCTGCAAGGCCTCGCCCGGATCGAAGCCGAGCTGAAGCAGCTTCGCGAGGGCGCGGCGAAAGAATAGGCTCGGTCGGCCCCCTCTACCCTGCGGGAAGAGGGTTGGGGTGAGGTGGCTCCGAGTCCGCCGATTTTCACTCGGAAAGCCGAGCCCCTCACCCTACCCTCTCCCCGCCGGCGAGAGGGGGTTTCGGCTCATGCCGCCTCCTCCCGGGCCGCGCGGGCGAACAGCCGGGACGACAGCAGCCAGAGCGGGACGAACAAGGCCGTGCCGAGCAGGAAGCCCCGAACGTCGGGAACCATCGCTGCTCCGAGCGCCCCGGCCGCGACCTGCGCTCCGGCGGTGACGGCCATGGTCCGCGCCAGGCCCTCGGCCCGGAAGCGAACGATGATCGCTCCGCCCGCGGCGAGCGTGAGCACCCCGAAGAATATCAGGTTCACCGGATCGCCCTCGTCGCCGATGAAGCCGACCGCGCCGTTGACGAGGAAGAGCAGAAGCGCCGTCCCGGTCGCCGCGATCGCCCCGGCGGAATAAGCCAGGCTTTTGCTCCTTCGCATGGCCAGCTCCCAGGCGATGCAGGCCGTCGCGAGCATCGCCGCGAACAGGATGAAATCGGCCGAGTCCCACGCCACCTCGTCCGTCACCCGGCTCGCGACCGCCGGCGCAAGCATCAGCGCCGCCGCTCCGCCCCAAACCGCAATCCGCGACGCCTGGCCGCCGCCTCTATTGTCCGCCTGGACCTGCCCCGTCATGATCTCGCCTTCCATCGCGTTTCCCAGCCTGCCTCATGGCACGCCCGGGTGAAGCCCGGATGTTCCCGAAAAGGAGAAACGGTGCAGGGCCCCGCGCCCAGGGTCAACCCGAAGCCGCCTTCGCCGCCCCCGAGGCCCGGTCCCGCCGCTTCCCCGCCTCGTGCCCCCGGCGCTGGCACCGTCCGCCCGGCTCCCCGGGCGAGCCCGGCTTCGCCTCGATCGCGGTCGGCCATGCCGGCGTCTCGGCCCCGGCGAGCTCCCAGGGCGCCTCGCCCGGGGCGAAAGGCACGAACTCCTCGGTCGGCACCGCCGGCTCGATCGCTCCGATGGCGATCCCCTGGAAGAGGCCGGCCCGGACGAAAGGCGTCCCGGGATCGTCGGCCGTCGCCAGCGCGGCCGAATCGCCGCCCTTCTGGATGGCCAGGTCGGCGGCCCGGGCCCGCTCCGCGCAGGCCTCCAGCGCCGCCGCGATCGCCGCCTCCGCCTCGGGGTCGAGCGGCACGCCCTCGAAGGCGCCGAGCACCGCCGCGGCCGAATCGCCGCGCGCCCCGCGTTCGTCCTCGCGGTCGGCCGGGCCGGTGATCACGGTTCGGACCGTCGTCGCCGAAGCTTCGGCCTGCGCCCCCGTCGAAGCCCCTTCCCCCGCGCCCGGACCGGCCGCCGCCCCGGCGCTCGCCCGGGTCGAAAAATAGTTGATCGTCGTCCGCTTGCCCGAAGCGTCCTGCCCGTAATGGCGAAGGCAGAACATCAGCAATCTGTCGTTATACTTGCGCCGGAAGCCCATCAGCTTCCCGCCCGAGAAGACCGGCACCAGCTCCCCCTCGATCGCCCGCTGGAAGGCGATGTCCTTCAGCTTCGGCACCGCGAAATCCAGCGCCGCGTCCCAGGCCCGCCGAAACCCCTCCGCCCCCGGCGCCCGCCGAAGCTCGTAGCAATTGGTCTGGGCGATATTCACCATCCGGGCCGCCCGGTCGACGCACCCGGTCACCGCCAGCCACCCGATGAACGCCTTCTGCCGCTCGGGAGTCCAGCCATTGTGCCGGTAGCGGCGAGGCACGGGCTCGAAGTCGAGCAGGCCGGGCGGCAGGTCCGAGTCCGGAGCGGAAACGGGAACGGCAACGGGCTGCCGGCTGGTCATGACGAGGCTCCTTCGCGAATCGAGGGGGCGAAGAATATAGCACAAAGCAAGAACGTTATTTCCTACAATCGTTGTTCCAGCCGCCTCTCGGCCCCCTCTCCCCTGCGGGGAGAGGGTCGGGGTGAGGGGCTCTCAATCCGAAGCTTCCCTCCGAAGCTGAACCCCTCACCCTGCCCTCTCCCCGCGGGGGAGAGGGATATTCGATCTTCCTGCCTGAGTGACATACGCCTGGGGTCAGGCCGCGGCGGCGGCCAGCCGGCGGCGGCGGCGGGGGGCGGCGGACGAGGTCTGCGATCCGATCCGGGTCCGGTACGAGGTGGCGTTGCAGCGGCTGCTTCGGACGCCCGCGCCGGACGCTGCGACACTGGCCCGGGAGCTCGAGCTCGCGGCGGACGAGCGGGCCGGGGAGTTTTTCGGGGACGAGGCGGCGATGAGGGCGATTGAGCGGGACGCTCCGCGGCGCCGCCTCGGCCGCCGCCAGGCCCGCCGCCGCCCTCTCCCAACTCCCGTCATCCCGGCGCAAGCCGGGGCCTCGGGGAGACCCGCTCCGAGCCCTCCCCCCCGGGATTCCGGCTTCCGCCGGGATGACGGCAACCGCCGGCACCGCGCAGACAGCGCCTAGCAGCGCCCGGCGCGGCAGCTGAGCGAGCGTCGGCGCGATTCGTGCCTTTCTACTCGTCGGCCCGGCGCTTGAGTAGGATTGCCTCCCCACCGTTCGCGAGCAAAACATCGCCGTCCTGTAAGGTGCGGTGTTGGACCCTCCGCGCCGTGACCCATTCCGAAGCCTTCTCTGCCGCGGCGGCCTCCGGGTGCGCGGATCTAAAGTGAGGAATTATCGTGTAAGGGACGAGCCCCAGTCCCTCGCATATCGGCTCGCCCGGCGAGTAGCCGGGCGCGGTGACGTTCGGATCGTCCATAAAGGCGATCGCTTGCAGGCTATCGCCGGCCACACATGCACCAGCGCTCCACCCGGCATAAACGACATCGGCCGCGAGGATGTCGTCTATGATTTGGTCGAACCCGCTCTCACGCATGGCTCGCCGGAGTAGGAAGGCGTTCCCCCCCACTGCCCAAATTACCTGGTAGCGCAGCATCAACGTTCGCAGCTGAGCTGAGCGGCCGAAATAGTAGCGCAGATCGATTAAGGAGGGATCGAATCCGGCCTCCGTAAAATAGCTGACGATGTCGAGTTCCGTGCGGGTGTATTCGAGCTGCGCCTCCAGGGGAATATAGTCGAGAGCGTTCGTGATCACCGCCATTCTGGCACCGACCCCCGTCATCTCGAGCAGGCGGTTGCCGTGGTCACCAAGCATCAGGGACGAGAGATAAAGCTTCAAAATTCCCTCCGCGTCCGAGCGTCTGATCGGAGCTGCGGCAAGCCTGGAAATCCGGGACAGTATACATTTTTCCCGTGCGATCGAAGGCCCGACTTAGCGCAAAATATATACTGTCCCCTTTTTCTGCCGGCATGGGTGAAGAGCCGACGTTGGAAATCCGGGACAGTATACATTTTTCCCGTGCGATCGGGAAATCCGGGACAGTATACATTTTTCCCGTGCGATCGGAGGCCCGACTTAGCGCAAAATATATACTGTCCCCTTTTTCTGCCGGCGTGGGTGAAGAGCCGACGTTGCCTCAATCCCCTATGAGTGGCAGACTCAGGGCGTGATTAGCCTCACAGCACTTCTGCTGCTTCCGTCGTGCGGCCCCTACCTGGTCTTATTCGACTGGGCTAGCGACGACATCAGCGCGCAAGCCCAAGCCGTGCTAGACAACGCGGCGTCGACGTATCAGATCTGCCCCCGAGCCCAGTTGATGATCACCGGCCACTCGGACCGTTCGGGTTCCGACCGTTACAACACGAGCCTCTCGCAGCGTCGCGCCGCGAAGGTCCGCGCCTACCTGGCAGGTCGCGGCATTCCGGACCGTGTGATGACCACCGTAGCCCTCGGCGAGAGCCGCCCGCGGGTCGAAACTGCCGACGGAGACCGCGAGCCCCAGAACCGGCGCGTGGAAATTATTTTTGGACTCGGCTCCGGACGGTGAGAAAGCGGAAATCCGCGACCGGAAATCCGGGACAGTATACATTTTCCCGTGGGGAATCCGGGACAGGGGAAATCCGGGACAGTATACATTTTTCCCGTGCGATCGAAGGCCCGACTTAGCGCAAAATATATACTGTCCCCATTTTCTGCCCAAGCTTCGCCGGCGGGCGATTCAGCTTCACCGGGCGCAGTATCGCGCCCCGCTGCCGCCGCCTACCAGATCCGCTCCACCCCGAATTCGTCGAACACGCTCTCGTTCGAGACGATCGGCACCCGCTCGGTCAGCGCCTGCGCGATCAGCAGGCGGTCGAACGGGTCCTTGTGCGCAATCTGTAGGGAGCCGCCAACCGAGGCGTGCTCGAAGCTGATCGGAAGCGGCGTCCAGTCGAGGTCCCTGAGGCCGATCCAGCCGTCCCTCATGAAGGGTGCCGCCTGGCCGAGCTTGCCGAGGCGGAACTTGGTCGTCAGCTCCATCGCTGAAACGGCGCTGATCAGAAGCTCGTTGGACTCCGCCGCAATCGACTCCCTTGCCGCAGCAGAGAGGCGCTCCGAATCAAGCAGCGCCCACAGCAGAGCGTGCGTGTCGAGCAGGAGCTTCAATCCCCCTCGCCGTTCCAGCGCGCGAGCTCATCGTCCGGCAGCGGGTCGAAGAAACCATCGTCGAGGTCGAACTTGACCTTCCCCTTGAAGGCGCCGAGCAGCGGCTTCTTCTTCGGCCCTTCCCGCACCAGCCGGGCCACCGGCTTGTTGTTGCGCGTGATGACGACCTCGCCGCCCGCTTCGACCTCGACGAGCAGCCGCGACAGGTTCGTCTTCGCTTCGTGGACGCTGACGCTGGTCATTGGCCCAACTTAGCCAGATTGTTAGTCAAGTTCAAGCGACACGACGCCTCGGGAAAGCCCCCGCGTCCTACTTTCGGCTCTTCCTCGCCGCGTACTTCGCATCCCGGGCGGCCTTCTTCTCCGCCTCGGTCAGCGCTTTCGGCGCAGAAGCGGCGGCCTCCGCCGCCTTCGCCGCTTCCGCGGCCCTGGCCTCCTCGGCCGCCCGCGCCGCTTCCGCCTTCGCCGCGCGCTTTTCCTCGGCCTTCGCCTCGCGCTGGCGAGCCGCCTCGGCGCGCGCCTCGGCGACGGCCGGGTCGACCGGGGGCCTGGACTTCAGCTTCTCGAGCGCCTTGCGCTTGGCTTCGGCGGCCTGGCCGACCCTGTCCTGGAAACTGTCCTTGAAGGGCGGCATGTTCTTTCAGTCCTTATCTGTTCGGCCAAGCGCGGCGAAGCGACCGCTACCCGACACCAAGGCGACAGTCACCTGCAGACTTGGCGTTTTCGAGGGCGTTCATGCCCTCTGCTGAGCCTTCGTGCCTTTGTGACTTTGTGTGAACCCAATTCTTAGGCGGCTCCGCAGCCCGGCGCTGACCCGCTTGCACCGTGCGGACGTCACGAACTGAATTCGTGACGTCAGTCCTGTCGCTCCGCGCAGGCTGGCCGGCCTTCGCCGTCTCTCGCCGAAGCCTCGGCGGCGCGTTCCGCGCCGGCGGTCTTCGGCTCGGCGGCCCGCCGAAGCCGCTACGCGGCCTCGGCTTTCCGGCTTTGCCTCTTCCGCTCGTGCGGATCCAGATGCCGCTTCCTCAGCCGGATGGCCTTGGGGGTGACCTCGACCAGCTCGTCCTCCTGGATGTAGGCGATGGCCTGCTCGAGCGTCATCCGCTTCGGCGGGGTGAGCCGGATCGATTCGTCCTTCGGCCCCGAGGCTCGGAAGTTGGTGAGCTGCTTCGACTTCAGCGGATTGACCTCGAGGTCCTGCGGCTTGGCGTTCTCGCCGATGATCATGCCCTCGTAGAGCTTCTCGCCCGGCGAGATGAACAGGATTCCCCGCTCCTCGAGCGCGTTCAGGGCGTAGGCGACGGCCTCGCCCTGCTCCATCGAGATGAGCACCCCGTTCTGCCGGCCGGTGATCGGGCCCTTGTAGGGGCCGTATTTCTCGAACAGGCGGTTCATGATCCCGGTGCCGCGCGTGTCGGAAAGGAACTCGCCGTGATAGCCGATCAGGCCGCGCGACGGGGCCGAGAAGGTCAGGCGGGTCTTGCCTCCGCCCGACGGGCGCATGTCGGTCATCTCGCCTTTGCGCTGCGCCATCTTCTCGACGACGGTTCCGGCATGCTCCTCGTCGACGTCGATGACGACCGTCTCATAGGGCTCCTCGCGCCCGCCCGGGCCGTCCTGGAACAGCACTCGGGGGCGGCTGATCGAAAGCTCGAAGCCTTCGCGCCGCATCGTCTCGATCAGAACTCCGAGCTGGAGCTCGCCCCGGCCGGCGACCTCGAAGGCGTCCTTCTCGGCGCTTTCGGTCAGCCGGATCGCGACGTTGGTCTCGGCTTCGCGCTCCAGCCGGTCGCGGATCACCCGGCTCTGCACCTTGTCGCCCTCGCGGCCCGCATAGGGGCTGTCGTTGACCGCGAAGCTCATCGCCAGCGTCGGCGGGTCGATCGGCCGGGCGGCGATGGCCCGGGTGACGGCCATCTCGGCGATGGTGTTGGAGACGGTGGCCCTGGTCAGGCCCGCGATGGCGACGATGTCGCCCGCCTGGGCGGTCTCGACCGGCACCCGCTCGAGGCCGCGATAGGCGAAGACCTTGGTGGCCCGGCCGGTCTCGACCTCCTGGTTGTCGACGTCGAGCGCCTTGATCGGCATGTTGACGTTGAGCCGCCCGCTCTCGATCCGGCCGGTGAGGATCCGGCCCAGGAACGGGTCGCGGTCGAGGAGCACCCCGATCATCCGGAACGGGCCTTCGGGATTGGCGTCGGGGGCCGGGATGTGTCCGACGATCGCCTCGAACAGGGGCGTGAGGTCGCCCTCGCGGACGTCGTCGCTGGTGCCGGCATAGCCCGAGCGGCCCGAGGCGTAGAGGGTCGGGAAGTCGAGCTGCTCGTCGCTCGCCTCGAGGGTGAGGAAGAGCTCGAACACCTCGTCGAGCACTTCGGCCGCCCGGGCGTCGGGCCGGTCGATCTTGTTGACGACGACGATCGGCCTCAGGCCCAGCGCCAGCGCCTTGCCGGTGACGAACTTGGTCTGCGGCATCGGCCCCTCGGCCGCGTCGACGAGCAGGATGACTCCGTCGACCATCGAAAGGATCCGCTCGACCTCGGCTCCGAAATCGGCGTGGCCGGGCGTGTCGACGATGTTGATGTGGGTGCCCTGCCACTCGACCGAGGTGCACTTTGCGAGGATGGTGATCCCCCGCTCCTTCTCCAAGTCGTTGGAATCCATGGCTCTTTCTTCCACGCGCTGGTTGTCGCGGAAGGTGCCGGACTGGCGGAACAGCTGGTCGACGAGCGTGGTCTTGCCGTGATCGACGTGCGCTATGATGGCCACATTGCGGAGGCTCATTACAATATAACTCTTAAGGTGAGGAAAGGTCGCCCGGGGCCATAAGCACCACAATGCGGCGCGGCAAGGGCAGGCCTGAGGATTCCTCGTGCCTTAGTCTTCTCCCGTGAGCGAAGCTCGTGGGGAGGGGGACCATGCGAAGAATGGTGGAGGGGCCTTTGGAGGCGCCCGAAAGCCCTCCACCGCGCTTCACGCGGTCCACCTCCCAATCCGCTTCGCGAACGGGGAGGACTGGTCGCCCTCGCCTCAGCGGTCCTCCCACCGGATCAGCCGAAAGACGAGCAAAGCCCAGCCCGCGATCATCAAAGCTCCCCCGAAGGGGGTCACGGCGCCAAGCCACCGCGGCGCCCCCAGCGCCATCGCGTAAAGCGTCCCCGAAAACATCAAGGCGCCGCCCCCAAGCAAGGCGGCGGGGACGGCCGGCCGGGGGAGCCTCCCCAGACCGAGCGCCACCAGGGCGATCGCATGCCACATCTGGTACTGGACCCCGGTCTGCCACCAGCCGAGCGCTTCCGCCGACAGCCTGGCCTCGAGCGCGTGCGCCCCGAAGGCACCGAGGACGATTCCGGCGCCGGCCATCGCGGCGCCCGCGGCGGCGATCCGCGGCCCGATCAGGGCGCGATCCACAAGCGCAACAGCCACGACACCGCTCCGACGCAGGCCACGCCCGCGGCCCACAGCCCGACGAACCAGGCGAGCTGGCGGGCCCTAATGATAGCCCTCCTCCCCGACCTTGCCCCTGAACACCCAGTAGCTCCAGGCCGTGTAAGCGAGGATCAGCGGGATCAGCACCAACGCTCCGACCAGCATGAAGAGCTGGCTCGAACGGGGCGCGGCGGCCTGCCAGATCGACAGCCGGCCGGGAATGACGTCGGGCCAGATCGAGATTGCGAGGCCGGCCAGGGTCAGCCCGAACAGCGCAAGCGACCAGACGAAAGGCGCCCAGTCGCGGCCCCGACCGAAGCTTCGCCAGGCGAGGAAGGCGCCGCCGCCGACCAGGAGCGGCATCGGAACCGCGACGAACAGCCCGGGCGCTTCGAACCAGCGCTGGAAATATTTGGGCTCGACGAAAGGCGTGTAGAGGCTGACCGCTGCGATCGCCGCGAGCAGGACCGGAAGGAGCAGCCGCGCCTTCCGCCTCGCCTGGTCCTGCAAGGGCCCCTCCGTCTTCCAGATCAGCCAGGCGGCGCCGAGCAGGGCGTAGCCCGCGACGAGGCTCGCGCCGGTCAGCAGGCTGAACGCGGTCAGCCACTCCCACCAGCCGCCGGCATAGGCCCGGCCTTCGAGCGTTATGCCCTGGACGAGCGCTCCAAGGGTTACGCCCTGGGCGAAGGTGGCTGCGAGCGAGCCGAGGAAGAAGCCCGAATCCCACAACCGGCGGTGCCCGGGATCGCGCCACCGGAACTCGAACGCGACCCCGCGGAAGACGAGTCCGAGGAGCATCGCGATCAGCGGCGCGTAAAGCGCGGGAAGGATGATCGAATAAGCCAGCGGAAAGGCCGCGAGCAGTCCGCCGCCGCCGAGCACCAGCCAGGTCTCGTTGCCGTCCCACACCGGGGCGATCGCATTCATCGCCCGGTCGCGTTCCCTTCCGACGGGGAAGAACGGGAAGAGGATGCCGATCCCGAGGTCGAAACCGTCCATCACCACATAAGCGGCGACCGCGAAGGCGATGATCAGCGCCCAGACGATTGTGAGGTCCATCATCGTCCCGTCGCCCCAGCGAAGGCTGGGGCCCCGGCGGGTGAAGGGCGCGGGCGCTTTTCACCCCCTGGGATCCCAGCCTCCGCTGGGATGACGGGAAAGCTCATCCGCCCCTCCCAACGCCCGCGGCCGGGGTCACCCCCGCCGTCCGGATCGGAGACCTCGGCTCCTCGGCCTCGCCTTCCTCCGGAGCCTTCGCCATCAGCCTCAGGATATACATCGTCCCTGCCCCGAACACCGCGAAATAGACGATGACGAAGGCGATCAGCGATCCCGTGACTCCCGGAGCGGCGATCGGCGACACCGCGTCCCTCGTTCGCAGAAGCCCGTAGATCACCCAGGGCTGGCGCCCGACCTCGGTCGTCACCCAGCCGGCGATGACCGCGACGAACCCGGCCGGCCCCATCGCGACCGCGAAACGGTGAAGCCAGCTCCAGTCGAAGAGCCGTTTGCGGACCCGGGCGAAAAGGCTCCACAGGCCGAGCGCGAACATCAGCAGACCGAGCCCGACCATGGTCCTGAACGACCAGAAGACGATCTCCGCCGGCGGCCGGTCCGACTTCGGGATGGTCTTGAGGCCGCTCAGCGGCGCGTCCAGATCGTGCTTGAGGATGAGCGAGGAAAGCTTGGGCACCTCGATCAGCACCCGGGTCTTCTCCGCCTCGCGGTCGGGATGGCCGACCAGGATGAGGGGCGCCCCCTTCTCGTAGCTTTCGAAATGGCCTTCCATCGCCATGATCTTGGCGGGCTGGTGCTCGAGCGTGTTGAGCCCGTGAAGGTCGCCGGCGACGATCTGCACCGGAGCGACCAGGGCTGCCATCCACATCGCCATCGAGAAGCTGGTGCGGACCGCCGGATTGTCGCGCCCCTTGAGAAGGTGCCATGCGCCTACCGCTCCGACCACCAGCGCGGTCGTCAGGTAGGCGGCGAGGACGGTGTGCACGAGCCGGTAGGGGAAGCTCGGGTTGAAGATGATGTCGAGCCAGCTCCCGGCCGGAACGAACTGGCCCTGCGCGTTCGTCGTCCAGCCCGTCGGAGTCTGCATCCAGCTGTTCACGCTCAGGATCCAGAAGGCGGACATAGCGGTCCCGGCCGCCACCATCAGGGTCGCCACGAAGTGCAGCTTCTTCCCGACCCGCTCCAGCCCGAACAGCATCACTCCCAGGAAGCCCGCCTCGAGGAAAAAGGCGGTCAGTACCTCATAGGCCATGAGCGGCCCGACGATCGGGCCGGCCCGGTCGGAGAAGACCGACCAGTTGGTTCCGAACTGGTAGGACATGACGATACCGGAGACCACACCCATGGCGAAGGCGATCGCAAAGATCTTCAGCCAATAGCGGAACAGGGTCAGGTAGCGCGCCTTCCCGGTCCACAGCCACAGGCCCTCGAGCACGGCGAGATAGCTCGCAAGCCCGATCGAGAAAGCCGGGAAGATGAAGTGGAACGAGATCGTGAAGGCGAATTGCGCGCGGGCAAGAAGCAGTGCGGTCTCGCCGTCGGCCATGCCGCGCGCATAGCAGAAAGCGGGGGCCTCGGCGCTGCGAATTTCGAGGCGTCAGGTGCGCGGCGTGCAACTCCGCGTCGCCCCAGCGAAGGCTGGGGTCCCAGGGGGTGAAAGGGAACAGCGCCCTTCACCCCCTGGGATCAAAGCCTTCGCTGGGATGAGGGCTGGCACGACGGCTATTTCGGCGGCCCGCCGCAACCCGCCGGAACGAAGAACCCGATCGGCATCCCCTCCCGCTCGGCCTTCTCGTCATTGCCGGCCAGGGCCGAAGGGCCGTACCAGAGCGCCGGTCCGAGACCGCGCGCGAACAGCAATGACGGCGGCTTGTCCGAGGCGCGCGGCGGGGCCTCGAAGACGGACAGATCGGAGGCGAAGGCGTCGAACTCGATATTGAGCGGCTCGGCCGGATCCATCTTCTCCGCTTTGTCGCGCTCCTCGTCGTCGGACAGCCGCACCGAGACCCGAGGGTCGATCTCGGGCTCGAGGTAGGTTCCGCCGTAGCCGTTGGGAGCGGCGAAGCCGAACCAGTAGGTCCGCTTGGGGGTCTTCAGCCACAGGACGAGGTCGGAGACCCCGGAATCGCGCCGGTCCTGGCGAGCGAAGCCGGCGGTGAACTTCGAGTCGCCCTTGAGCCGGTAGACCGCCCTTTCGATCCGACAGGCGGGCGCCTGAGGCATTGCGGCGGCGAGGAGGAGCGCGGTGATCATATCGGCAGGTTAGCATGCAGCCCTGGAAAATCCTCCCCGAGATTTCTCGGGGAGGGGGACCGCGCGAAGCGCGGTGGAGGGGTCCTTCCGACTCGCCCAAAGGCCCCTCCACCACCCTTCGGGTGGTCCCCCTCCCCCGCAAATGCGCGGGAGGATTTTGTCACACGAAAATGCTCCACCCCGTCCTTTCCGCAAGCCTCTCCAGGGCCATGGCCCCGGCCAGCGAAGTCCCGGCCGAGTTCAGCCCCGGCGACCAGGTGCAGATCGCGCCGGTGCCGGGCACGATGGCGAGGATCCCGCCACTCATCGCGCTCTTGCCGGGCAAGCCCACGCGGAAGGCGAAGTCGCCGCTATTGTCGTAATGGCCGGAGGTCAGCATCAACGCATTGATCCGCCGCGAGCGCGAGGCGACGGTGACCGCGTCGCCGTTTCGCGGGTCGACCCCGTCGAAGGCGAGGAACAAAGCCGCCTGCGCCAGCTGGCGGCAGGTCATCGCCACCGAGCATTGCCGGTAATAAGCGGACAGCACCTGGTCGACCGGTGCCTTGAGGTTGCCGAAGGCGGCGATGAAATAAGCGAGGCTCCGGTTGAATGCGCCCGCCCGCGATTCCGACATGGCCAGGCTCTCGTCGATCGCCACCGTCTCGCTTCCGCAACGCTCGCGAAGGAAGCCGACCAGCTCGCCCACCGCCCCGTCGGCGCCGCCCGCCGCCCCGACCAGCTGGTCGCACACGACCAGCGCTCCGGCGCTCGTCATCGGATTGCGCGGCCTGCCCTTTTCCATCTCGAGCTGGACGATCGAATTGATCGGCGATCCCGCCGGCTCGCGCCCGACATGGTTCCAGAGCGACGCCTTTACGTGGTGCAAAGCGAGGCACAGGGCGAAGACATAGGAGATGCTCTGGATCGAGAAGGGCTCGTCGGCGTCGCCGGCGACGAAGCTCGATCCGTCCTCGAGCACGAGCGCGAGGCCGAGCTTGTTGGGATCGGCCTGGGCGAGGGCCGGAATGTAGGACGCGACATTGCCCTGTCCCTTGTAGGCGGAAACGTCGGCGAGGACCTCGTCGACCAGAGCCTGATAATCCATTGTTGCTCCTTGTTGCTGAAATCCTCCCCCGGATTTCCGGGGGAGGGGGACCGCGCGAAGCACGGTGGA
>DASVQD010000046.1:0-32077 GCA_036389345.1 Allosphingosinicella sp.
CCCGAGGCCTCGGCGCCTCGGCTTCCGGGCAGGAGGACGTTGAGGATGACGGCCGGGGCGTCGATCAGGAAGCGGCGGGCGGCGTTGGCGGGGAGCAAGGCGAAGCCGGTGGCGAGGAGGAGCCGGACGTCGGCCTTGGGAATGGGCGCGCGGGCGAGGAGTCGAAGGTCGTAATAGCGGCCGAGCAGCGGCACGCAGAGCAAGGCGGTGAGGGTGAGCGAGGAGAGATGGGCGAGGATGAGGCCGGCGCTTCCCGAGCCGAGCGCGAAGAAGCCCAGAGCGAAGAGGATCCGGGCGATCTGCTCCCAGAACAGCCGGAGGCGGATCTCCGGCCCGAAGGCCCGGCGGGCGCGGGCGGCGGAGGTCGCGATCTCGATGAACGTCCACAAGGGCAGTCCCCAGGCGAACAAAGCGACGGCGGCGGGGAGGCCTGCCTTGTCCTCGGCCGCGGCGGAGAAGAAGCCGGCGACCCAGCCGGCGTTGAGAGTGACCGCGAGCGCGATCAGAACCGCCGGAAGGACGGTGAGGAGGAAGGCGGCCTTGACGGCGCCGTGGGCGGTCTCGTCATCCTCGGTGGGGACGATGCGCTGGAGGGCGCTGGTCAGCGACAGGTCGACCAGATTCTCGACGAAGTTGATCGACGCCCAAAGCGCCACGTAGAGTCCGTAGGCGGGAAGTCCGTAGAGGCCGATGTAGAGCGGCTGGGCGACGGCATCGATCAGCGCGGTGGCCCTGGAAAGGCCCGCCAGCCCCGCCCCGCGCGCGACTTCGCCTCGGGTGACGTTCTCTTGAGAGTCGGGAGGCGGGTTGGAAGCCATCGGCCCCCGCTTTGGAGCCCGGAGGGGCCGGGTGGCAAGCGCGGGCAAGTACGAGCCGTCGAGGACGTCATCCCGGCGGACGCCGGGATCCATGAGCACGGACGGTCGAGACTAAGGCGCGGAAGAGTCGCCTCTCTTGCGGGCATCGGTGTTCATGGATCCCGGCCTTCGCCGGGATGACGCCCGTACTGCCTAGGCCGGGCGGGCGGCGCGGAGCTCCGCGACCGAGGAGTCCCCGTCCGCAGCGGCGGACGGGCGCGAGGCGGGAGCCGCGGAGTCGGCCTTGCGGGCGCCGCTCGGAAGCAGCGAGGCGCTGAGCAGGTAGCCGAGCACCGCGCTTCCGCCGTAGCCGACCAAAGGCGTCGGATAATTGCCGAGCGCGGCGGCCGCGACCACCGCCGACCAGCAGGCGCCGAAGGCCAGCAGCGCGGCTCGCTCGCCTTCGTCCCTCCACAGGCCGACCAGGGCCGGGACGACGAGAGCCGCCGCGCCCGTCGCCACCGCCGCTCCGGCGAGCGGGTGGACGTCGAACGCGGAGTGGAGGACCCGGTCGACGAAAAGCGTGGCGGGGAGAGCGTCGAGCGTGAGCAGGGTCCAGCCGAACGCCGCAGCGGCGGCGGCCGCGGCGAGGATGGGAAGGCGCCCCCGGGCATCGAAGGCCAGGACGAGGAGAGACGCCGCGAGCACCCCGGCCATCGCTCGGTCCGGCTGGATCGCCAGGGCCAGGGCCGCAACGATCATTCCGGCGGTCCCGGCCACGTCCCGCCGCCGGGCGTAGAGAAGGATCATGACCGGAAGGAGGATAAGGCTGACCTGGAGGGTCAAAGGTCCGAGCCTCACCCAGCGCGCCGCGCCTTCGACGGCGATTCCGAACCAGGCGGTCAGAAGCAGCGGAATCGACATTGCCAAAATCGCAAATCCCGCGCCGGCGGGTCGCGATCGTCCGGCCGAACCGAGCGCGAGCCAGGCCGTCCCGCCCAGCACCAGCGCGGCGAGATTGACGAGCAGGTAACGCGACGGCGCTCCGGCCGCCTGCATATAGGCCATCCCGATCCCCACAGCGGTCGCTCCGCAGACGAGGCCAAGCATTCGGGGTCGGGCGGAAATGCCGTTCATGGTCGGGAGGCTCCAGGAGAAGGGTGCAGCGGGAAACACGGCGGTCCGGATCGCGGCGAGGGCCGATCGGGCCCCTGCCGCGACCGCCAGCGACACGAAGGCGCGAAGGCATCCGGCAGCGAAGAGCAGGGCCGAACGGTCGTCCCCGATTTCCATCAGCTCTCGGCCCATGGCGCGCGACCAGGTGGAGAGATGCGGCGGAAGCAGCCGCGATGCGGCCGACAGCGTACGAGTCGCGAGGAAGCGGGCGATACTCACGACGCGGCCTCCCCTGCCCGCCGCCCGGCCACCGGCACGTCTGGATCCCGGGCGACAGCTTCCGAGCGCGCCAGGGCCAGGCCGGCGGCGGTGAGCCGATAGGCGTGGCGCGGCGGGCGGCCGGAGGCCGCCGGAGGCTGCCACTCCGCTTCGAGAAAGCCTTGCGCTTCGAGCCGGATGAGCAGCGGATAGAGCGTGCCCGACCGGAATCCGGTCAGCGATGCAAGCTCGTAGCCGTAGCTCCACTCCCGGCCTGCGGCGAGGAGCGCGGCGAGCAGGGCACGGGCATGTCCGGACAGAGCGCGGCGACGAGTCATGGGCCCTATATCTACCTATGTAGATTTGTCGTCAAGCGTCCGGAGCGGTGCTTCGCGCAGCCTGCGGCCTGCGCACCAATGGCGCCCGGGAGCCCGTTACGAAACCCTCGTCGTGCCTCGGGAGTGACACCGGTACAGGACAGGTAGATACACAAGTCCGCCGCCCCTTGCTGAGGATGACTCAATGCGTTTTCTACCCGCCGCGTTGCCAGCATTGCTCTTCGCCGCTGCTGTCGCGCCGACGCTTGCGCAAACCTCGGTGCCGAGCGCGTCGTCGGCCACGTCGGCTCCGCTCGATCCAGCCGTCCGCAAAGCGATCGTGGCGCAACTGTCGACCGAGTTGCGCAGCCGATACATATACCCGGATGTCGGCGAGAAGGGTGCCGCCGCGATCACCGCCGCCGCCGCCTCGGGCGTCTACGATCGGTTCACCGACCTGCCGTCCTTCGCCCGTCGGCTCACCGACGACCTGCGCGGCGTCCTGCACGACAAGCATCTCACGGTGTTCGCCGGGACGAACCGGCCGACGCTGAGCGTCGCGTCGTTTCCGGGAGGCGAGGCCGGAATCGTTCGCGCAGACAGGCTTGCGGGCGGGATCGCCTATCTCCAAATCGACGGCTTCGCCAATCCCTGGGCGTTCAAGCCCGCACTCGACCGCGTCATGGCGCGACTGAAGGGCAGTCGCGCCTTCATACTCGACATGCGCGGCAACGGCGGCGGCGATCCGGCGGCGGTGAGCTACCTGGTCAGCCATTTCGTGCCTGCGGGCAAGCGGATCGAAATCAACAGGATCGTCTGGCGCAAGGCGGGGACCACCGACCTCACGCGCAAGCCCTTCTTCAGCGAACCGACCCCGGTCAGGTTCGCCGGCGTGCCCGTTTATGTCCTCACCAGCGGCCACACCTTTTCGGGCGGCGAGGAACTCGCCTACGACATTCATACGCTGAAGCTCGGCACCCTCGTCGGCGAGACGACCGGTGGCGGCGCCAACCCGGGGCAGCGAGTTGAAATCGGACACGGTGTCATGGCGTTTATCCCTACAGGTCGCGCGGAGAGCCCCGTTACCGGATCCAATTGGGAGGGACGCGGGGTGGATCCCGATCTCAAGGTGCCCGCCGCGGATGCGCTCGCCGCGGCGCTGCGTCGTCTCGGCCAAACGCCCGCCGCTACGATCGAAGCGGCATCTCTCGTCTCGGTCTTCACGCAGCGGACCGTGCCGCTCAGGGGCTCGGAGGCGATGCTGCGCCGCCTCCTCGCCGGGCGTGCCGCGCCTGAGCCCGATTACACTTTATTGGCAGCGGATACCGAGGAGCCAGGCCGGGCGGCGTTTGCGGCCGCGCACCGCCGCCTGCAGGCGCTCGGCGATCCGCAGGCCATCCGCTTTCGACGCGCCGATGGGTTCGGCTTCGACGAGTTCACGCTCGTCTACCCCGACCAGACCTTGCTCGTCGCGATCGAGCTCGACCCGGCCGGCAAGTTCATCGGCCTCATCGGACCCGACAAGGTGTCGCCTTAACTGCGCCGCCTTGGTGACCTCCGACACCACGCAGGCTCCACACGATGTGATTCGACGCCCTTTGCGTGCGCATCGGTGTTGCGGGCTTTCACTCGCTCGAGCCGCTGCGTTGTATGACGATTGTGGGGCGTAAGCCGCCATTCGGGTAAGCCTCCGGGGCCGGCAGCTGTCGCATTGCCGCCAGCCGAAAGCAGACCGGGAGTTAGCGGCCAGTTTCTGCCGCCGGGAACATGGAAGCCAATGTCCGCTAACCACCCGTTGCGGACACTGGCTGGCCGCCAAGCATGGCACGATGCGTTTGAGCTGTCTCGCCAGGCGATCGTTCCGAATGTGCCGATTACCATCGTCAGGCCCTTAGTGTGCCGGATTGAACACCCCTACTCTTCCGGCTGCGCGAAACCCTTACTCATGGCCGGCGAAGTTGGATTTCGCTTTTGCCAGAGGTGCCAGCTCTCCGACTTCCCGGATGAGCGCCGCGGTGATCCTGGCTCCCGGAGTTCCCAACTCATCGAGCCGCTCCCAGAGCTGGGGCACCTTCTCCATCAGGCCGTAACCGCCGTACTTGCCGAAGCGCGGGCAGCCGATGGGCAGTGGTGCCGGGTCGAGATCCGGCGTGAGTTCCCAGCGCAGCGCCAGGATTCGACTGCCGAGGATCGGGATGAGCCGCTCTTTCAAGGATCGGAACTCTTCAGGATGGATGAGGGCGAGAAGCTCCGCCCCAAGCCTCGCTCCGGCTTCATCCCCCCGCTCCTTGGCGCGAAGAACAGAATCGCACAGGTCCGCTCCAAGGCCGGCAAGGGTGTGGGGACGGGCCATCAGGCGGTGGACCTGGACCGGATAGCGTATCCTGCCTGCAAGATAATCGATGAGCTGGGTAAGCGCCTCTTCCAGCATCCGCCTTTGGGCGACTTCCAGCCGTTGGAAGAGGGGGCCGGCGTCGACCGGCTGGACGGGCGGCTCCGGGGCGAACAGGTTCGGAGTGAAGCTGCTGTAGCGCGAAGGGCGCGGCAGTCCGATCGGCTGGGTCCGTCCGCGCCAGAAACCGCAAATCCAGAAGCTCCGGCCGTTGCCGCTCCATGCAAGCATGTAGAACAGCATGAACAAGGGCACCGGCATGACGGTGGAATATTCGGCGCTGATGACCTCCTGGCAGTCGTCGCCATCGCAGATGGTCACTCTTTTGCCGGTCGGCTTTCGCTGGCTCGTCGGAAGCGAATCCCAGGCGATCTTTACTTCCGGCTCCGTTTCGTAGCCCGGGGTCTGGATGACGGTCGGGCCGACCATGTTCCACCCGTCAGGGCGCATGCTCTTGGGCATCATCTCCTGGAATTTCCGCCCGTCCTCGGCTGAGATCACGACCGCGCTGTTGCCCGCAAGGGAGACCGAGCCGGTCCGCTCGCTGTCGTTGCAGCAGACGATGTTGGTGACGCCCGATTTCAGGAGCTCCGTGGCCTCCGACCATATTTGCTCGCCCTGGAGCTCCACGGCTCGGCCGCCCAGCGCCAAAGGCCGGTAGTCCTTGGCTTGTCGCCGGATCCGGGCGGTCGCCCGCCGGCTCTGCGCGAACTGCCAGGCGTGGGCACCGAAATAGAGGATGGGGAGAATTGCGAGCGGAGACGCCGTCCGCCCGACGATCACTTCGGCCGCGAGCAGCACCATGGCTGCAAGGAAGCATGCGCCCTGGGCGAGCTGCACCCTCAAGGCAAAGAACATCATGTTGAAGATCGGGAACGACAGTGGAATCGCCAGGACCAGGCCCGTGATCAGGAAGGCCGGCCAACTGACCGGTGCCGGTGTGCCTTCGAAGAGGCGCTGCACGGTCCGGACTACCAGAGCTGCCGGCGTGAGCAGCAGCAAGACAGGCACCAGGGGATGATATGGGATTGGCAGCGTCCACCAGAAGATCCAGCGGAATCCCAATGCGTGACCAAGGCGACCGAGCAGCGCGAGAGCCCACCAGCCTGCTTTGGCCGCCTTGTCTGTCTGTGCTTTTTGCACCTCTTCGCCCCGTGCACATTCGTTCGCTGGGCGAAGTTTTAGCACGGTAAACTTAACAGCGTTTCAGCCATGGCCGCCAGGGTGGGGGCGTCGCCGACATAATCCCCTATTCCTCCCCCGGATTACCGGGGGAGGGGGACCGCGCCCTTCGACGCCGCCTGCGGCGGCGCTCAGGATAAACTGCACCTCGGTGAAGCGTGGTGGAGGGGTTCTTCTTCAGTCCGGAAGGGCCCCTCCACCAAGCTTCGCATGGTCCCCCTCCTCTGCAAATGCAGGGGAGGATTGTGGACAGCCCTGTTCCCCGACGCCCGATACGACCTATTCGCCCTCCACTCCGGCCGAGCCCAGATCCGCCAGGCTCGCCGCCAGATCCGAATTGCGGAAGGGCTTCACCAGCCGCGGGTAATGGGCGGCGATCCCTTCGGCTTCGGCATAACCGGAGACGATCAGCACCGGAGTGCCCGGAAGCTGGGCTCGGACGACGTTGGCGAGGTCGGTTCCGTTCATTCCGGGCATCAGGTGATCGGTCATCAGGATGTCGGGCCTGAGACCCCCGCCGATCAGCCGAAGCGCGTCCTCCGCCGAAGCGGCCTTCACCACCTCGTAGCCCAGCTCCTCGAGCATGTCGGCGGTGCTCTCCCGGACCAGCTCCTCGTCGTCGACCAGCAAGGCCGTCCCCGACTTCGCTCGCGCGGCCGAGGCAGGGACGGCAGCCGCCGATTCGTCCACCGGGACTTCGCTGGCCGGGAGCCACAATTCGACGTTCGTCCCGACCCCGGGCCGACTCTCGACTCTGAGCGCTCCGCCGAGCTGGGAGGCAAGGCCGTGCACCATCGACAGGCCGAGGCCGGTGCCCTTGCCGATCCCCTTGGTGGAGAAGAAAGGCTCGACCGCCCGCTTCAGGGTCGCCTCGTCCATGCCCACGCCCGTATCGGCGACCGAGAGCCGGACGTAGGGGCCCGGGCGAAGCCCCGAGCGGTGATCCGCGCCGACCGGGTCGAGGCCGGCGGTAATCCGCAAGGTCCCGCCTTCCGGCATTGCGTCGCGGGCGTTCACGCCGAGGTTGAGGAGCGCCATTTCGAGCTGGTTGGGGTCGGCCTTGGCCGCCGGAAGCCCGTCGGCGCAATCCACCACGACATGGATCTGGGGCCCCGACGTGCTCGCGATCAGGTCCGCCATCCCCGCCACGAGCCTTCCGACGTCGACCGCGCTCGGCTGCAGGGGCTGCCGCCGGGCGAAGGCGAGCAGGCGCTGGACGAGGGTCTTGGCCCGGTCGGCCGACTGCATCGCGCCGTCGATCAGCCTCTGCTCGCGCGGGCCGCCGAGGCCCTTGCGCTGAAGCATGTCGAGGCTCCCGACGATTGGGGTGAGAAGATTGTTGAAATCGTGCGCCACTCCGCCGGTGAGCTGGCCCATCGCTTCCATCTTCTGGCTCTGGCGGAGCGCCTCCTGGGCGCGCTCGAGCTCGGCCGCCGCCTCGCGCTCGGCGGTGACGTCGCGGCCGACGGCGTAGAAGACGTCGCCCTGCGGGACCAGGGTCCAGGAGATCCAGCGCCAGGATCCGTCGGAATGCCGAAGCCTGTCCTCGAATCCGCGCACGGTCTCGCCGCTCGCAAGCCTCTCGATCACGGCCCCGACAGCCTCATGGTCGTCGGGATGGACCTGCTTTGGAAAGTCCATCGCAAGGAGGGTCGCCTCGTCGAAGCCCAGCGTCGCCTCCCAGGCGGGGTTGATCGCCTTCAGATAGCCGTCGAAGCCCATGATCGCGAACAGGTCGTGGCTCATCTCCCAGATCCGGTTGCGCTCGGCGGTCTGCTCGGCGACCCTCTGCTCGAGCTGCTCGTTGAGGTCCCGAAGCCTGACCTCGTCCGCCTTGCGGGCGGTGATGTCGATCGCGGTCCCGATCACCCGGGTGCACACGCCCTCCGCTGTGAACAGCCCCCGGCCCTTCGCGGCCACCCAGCGGATCAGCCCGTCCTCCCGGCCGATGGTCCGATATTCGACGTCGTAGAGCGCCCGCCGGGCGGGGTCGCGCGCGGCCTCGAACGCCTCGGCGACCGCCGGCCGGTCGTCGGGATGAACGCCCGCCGGGAAATCGGCGAGGGTCACCGGCACGTCCGGCGAGATTCCGAACATCGCCTTCACCCGCGGCGGCCAGAACATGGCGTCGGTGCGGGCGTCCACGTCCCAAAGCCCGATCTCGGCGGATTCGGTGGCAAGCCTCAGCTGCTCCTCGCTCAGCGCCAGCCGGTCCTCGGCCTCGCGCCGTTCCTCGATGTCGATGACCGAGCCGACATAGCCCAGATACGCCCCCCCTTCGTCGAACCGCGCGGCGGCGGCGTCGATCGTCCAGCGGTAGAGGCCGTCCGCACGGCGGAGCCGGAAGTCGACCCGGTAGTCGCGCCTCTGCGCGTTGGCCTCGATGAAGGCCTGCTCGGCGAGTCCCCGGTCGTCGGGGTGGACGGCGTCGAGCCAGCCCAGGCCCTCGCCCTGCCCAGGCTCCTGCCCGGTGAACTCGTACCAGCGCCGGTTCAGATAGGTGCAATGGCCGGCGGGATCGGTCACCCACATCATCACCGGGGCGCTGTCCGCCATGTTCCGGAACCGGGCCTCGCTCTCGGTCAGGGCCAGCCGAGCCCGCCTTGCGTCGGAAATGTCGCGGACGATGAGGACTCCGCCTTCCACCGCGCCGTCGCGAAGCACGGGGGCGTTCGAGCAGGCGACCGGGACCGGGCTCCCGTCCTTGTGGAAGAAGGTGTCCTCGTGGGAATAGAGACTGAGGCCGTTGAAGAAGACCCGGCCGAGCGGGCAATCCTCCATCGGATAGGGGCTTCCGTCGGGGTGCCGGTCGTGGATGACGTCGTGAAGCTTGCGGCCTTCGAACTCGCTCCTCGAATAGCCGAACATCCGCTCCGCGGCCGGATTGGCGTAGACCGTCCGGCCTTCGTCGTTCAGGAGGAAGATCGAGTCCGCCGCATGCTCCATCACGAGCTGCGAGAAGGCGAGCCGATCCCGCAATTCGCTCAGCCGGTCGCCGGCCGCCCCCTCAGACGCGCCGCTCGAAAGCTCCCCCATCCCCCACTGCTCCTGCGCGTATAACCTGCTGAAATCGCTTAGACCCCGCCCGGCGCCCTGCACAACCCGGCCAAAGGTCCACATCGGTGGGGTGCTTTTCAGTCCTCCCCCGGTTTTCCGGGGGAGGGGGACCATGCGAAGCATGGTGGAGGGGCCTGTCGGAGCCGGGAAAAAGCCCCTCCACCACCCTTCGGGTGGTCCCCCTCCCCTGCAAAGGCAGGGGAGGATTTCAAATGACCAACCTCAATGCGCCGCCGCCATCCACACGGCCATCGCGATCATCATCAGGTTCTCGGTCAGCGAGACGAAGCCGAGCGGGACGTTGCTCGAGCCTCCGACGCAGGCGCATTTGAGCTCGCGCCGGTCGATATAGACGGCCTTGAACACCGAGACGGCGCCGACCGTGCCGATGAAGAGCGCGACCGGAATCGAGAGCAGGGGCAAAGCCCCTGCCACCATCAGGACGCCCGCCAGGCCCTCCGCGAACGGGTAGACGTAGCCGTAGGGCAGCCACCTCTTGGCGAGCAGGTCGTAATTGAGGAACATCGTCGCGAAGGTCTCGACGTTCTGGAGCTTGAGGAGCGCAAGCACGATCATCGAGAATCCGATGAACCATTCGGCGGAGCGAAGGGTGACGATAGCACCGCTCACCGACCAGCTCGCCGCCATCGCCATCAGGGCCGTCATCGCGAACAGCGCGATCACCGGCCGATAGCTCACCGCCCCGGGGTCCGCGACGGACTTGCCGAGGAACCGGCGAAGATCGTCGTGGCCGCCGATCCGCTCGCCGCCGATGAAGATCTGCGGGGTGGTTGCGACTCCGTGCTCCGCCTTGAAGGCGTCCGTCTCCTCGCGGGTGGTGAGGTGACGGTCCTCGACCTCGAAGCCGGCCCGCTTCAGCAGGTGCAGCGCCTTGAGGCCGTAGGGACAGGTGTGGGACGGCATCACCATGCGGTGGATCACCGCCGTCCTCGCGGCCTTGGGTGGGTTGGTCATGTCCGACATTTCAGTTCTCCCTTGAACTTGCCGGACCTCATATAGGGTCCGTACCGCGGTACGGAGTCAAGGGGTCAGCGCGGGGTCCGATCCCGGACCGCCAACTTGTCCAGGATCCGCTCCCGGAACGGCCGCTCCTCGACCGCGGCGATGGCCTGCCCCAGGACCTGTCCGAGAGGCTGCCCGATATCGTCGGACAGCTCGTCCGCGGCGGCCCAGACGGCGCTCCACAAAGCGTGGAGGGCGGGCAGGAGCGCCTCGCCGGCCGGAGTGAAGGAGATGATCCTTTCCCGAGCGTCCCTGCCCGGGCTGCTCGCCACCAGGTTCTTCTTGAGCATCTCGGTGACGGTCTGGCTGATCGCCGAATGGGTAAGCCCGCTCGCGACGGCGATCTGCCGGATCGAGCTCGGACCCGCTTCCTCGAGATGCCGGATGACCGGAGTGAAGCGCGACCGGCAGTCCAGCCCCCGGGCCCGGTAGACTTGCTCGACGTCGCCGTCGAGCAGGTCGACGAGGTGGCGAAGCAATGTGCCGAGGCCGGGGCTGTCTGGAACCTGCTTCACCTCCACCCTCCGTCACTCGTCATTCCGGCGAAAGCCGGAATCCATGGACACTGTCGAGCGCAATCTCACATCGCCGTGTTCATGGATCCCGGGTCAAGCCCGGGATGACGGGTGGCGGAGGACTTCGGCCAGCCGCCGGACGATCAGCCCGTCCGCTCGAAGCGGCCCTGCGGCGGGGCTTCGGCGAGCCCGAGGTCGAAGGCTTGAATCCTGCCGCCCACGGCCTGGAAGGTCAGCCGCACCAGCGGCTCGTCCGCGAGCGTGAAGAGGTTGCCGCCGAGCGGGACCATGAGCCGGCGCGGCCTCACGTCCTGGCGGTACCACAGCTTCCCGTCCTCGACGAAGATCCGGCGGTCGCCATAGGCGCCCGAATAAGCGGCGAGCGCCTCGGCCGGTGTGCCGGGACGGCTCACGGCCTCCAGCCCCGCCGCGAGCGCCCTCAGCCGCGCCGCGCGGAGCGAATCCGCAGCGGCGGCGAGCTTCCGCAAGGCGTGGACGTGGGCGGTCTCGAGCGCCGCTTCGACCGGGGTCTCGACGGTCGGGGCGATCCCGACCCGCTCCCAGTCCTTGCCGGTGGAAGCGAGCACGGGCCGCGCTTCCGAGAGACTGAGCTCGAACCCGCCCCCGACCGCGTAGAGTCCGTTCATATAGGCGGCCCCGGCCGTGGTCGAGCCGAACACTTCTCCGAGCCTGTAGCCGGCGACATGCCCGACGAACTCCTCCGCCGCCGAAGCGCTTGCCCCACTGGTGAGGACGTAGAGCGGCTTTCCGACCATCGTGCTGAGGCCGGGCAGCGACTTGAGCGTGGGCGAAGCTTCGCTGCCCCTGTAGAAGGTGATGAGCGGCCGGCCGGCCTCCAGGAAGTGGCTGATCAGGTGCTGGACGGCCTGGCCGGCGCCGCCGCCGTTCCGCCTCAGGTCGATGATGACGGCGTCGCCGCCCTTCAGGAAGGCCATCGCCGAGTTCAACGCCGCCGCGCTCTCGTCGCCGATCCAGTCGAAGCCGGCGAGATCCAGATAGCGTACGTTGCCGGCGAGAAGCTTCAGCTCGCGGACTCCGTGATTGTTGGCCCTCGCCTGGGCTTCGAAGGCCGAGGGATCGGGCCGGTCGTCGGCGGTCCGGGCCATCATCGCGGCGACCTTCCGGGGGTCGTATCTGAAGTTGAGATGATGGTCCTGGCCGACCCGCGCGAGGTCCGCGTTGATCCGCTGGGCGAGCAAGGCCGGCTCGCGAACGTCGTAGCGCCCGGACTTCAGGCCTTCGGCGAGCGCCCTGTCCAGCGCCGGCCGCCGCTCCGGAAGGACGTAGCGCCCGGCGATGAGCTTGCGCACCTGCGCGACCACCTGGGCCCGGTCGAAATCCGGCGCGGCGGCGACCGCGGGGGCGGGACGGGCCTGGGCCGAAGCCCCCGGCGCCGCCGCCAATAAAGCCGCAAGAATGAATTCACCCGTTCCCATTCCGGTCGCTCCTTGTCGCCCGGCACGCGCGCGCCGGGATGCCTGTCATCCCCGGAGCCGAAATATCACAGTGCTTATATATCTCAACCGGAAAAGCGCCGACTGCCGCCGGCGGCGGCGCCCGGAGGGCCGTGGGAGCGAAGGTACGCGATTCAGGGGCCGGCGGCGCCGGCCCCTGGACGGCTTACTGGCCGTTCGCCTCGATGGCGTCGGCCTTGTTCTCGGCTTTCGACTCGACGGCGTCGGCCTTGTTCTCGAGCGCGTCGGCCTGGTTCTCGGTGGCCGCATTGTCGGCCTGGGCCTCGAGCGCGTCGGCCTGGTTGTCGGCGACGGCCTCGACATTGTCGGCCGCCTTCTCGGACTCCGAGCTGTTGCAGGCGCCCAGCGCCATCAGGCCGGCGACCATGGCGCCCTTGACGATCATTCTCATTCAGCTTCCCCCTTCAGGACTACAAAAGAGACGCTCCGGCCGCGAAGGCGGCCGAAGCGCCGTGGACCCCGGCGTGACTTCGGAGCCCAAGGCGAGGCTAACATGGATAAATCCTGACTGTACAGACCCGTCATCCCGGCGGAAGCCGGGACCCCGGGGAGGCCCGCCGAGGCCTCTCGTCCCCGAGGTCCGCGCTTTCGCGGGAATGACGGGCATTCGCCACAATCGAGACGATTCAACAGGCTAGCGAACGCATTTCGACCCGCCATGACCATAATTTGGCCGCAAGCCTGAGCGATTGGAGACGTCATGGGGGCCCAACATTCACGCGCCACGCCGCTTTGGCGGAGCGCAAGCGCCCGGGAGTTCTAGCGGCGATGTCGAGACTCTTTCTTTCAACCGCCGTCTGCGCGGCCGCTCTGACCGCCAGCGCCGCTCCGGCGCAGGCGGCGCTCGGGCCGGACGCCGCGGCCTGCAGCCCCGGCGCCAACCGGCCCGCTCTGCTGGTCAGCGTCAACGGCTTCAAGAACCGCGTCGGAAAGGTCCGGATCCAGCTTTACGGCGGCGATCCGCGCAAGTTCCTCGAGCGCGGCGCCAAGCTGAAGCGGATCGATCTTCCAGTCACCCGCGCCGGAGCGATGAACGTCTGCGTCGCCGTTCCGGCCGCAGGCACCTATGCGATCGCCGTCCGCCACGACGCCGACGCCAACGGCAAGACCAACTGGAACGACGGCGGCGGCTTCTCCAACAATCCGAAGCTTTCGCTGCTCAAGCTCAAGCCGTCGCACCGGGCGACTTCGGTCGCGGTCGGGCGGGGCGTTAAGACGGTTCCGGTCGTGCTCAACTATCGCAGCGGGCTCTCCATCGGTCCGGTCGGTCGCTGAGGAATGGCCAGGGTCGCGCTTCTCTCCAATCCGCGCTCGACCGGAAACAGGGCGCTGCTTCCGGCCGTCCGGAGCTTCTGCGCCGACCACAAGGACATCTTCCACTACGAGGTGGAGCAGGTCGACCAGATCGCCACCGCACTGAGGACCATCGCCCTGGTCGAGCCTCGGGTGCTGGTGATCAACGGCGGCGACGGCACAGTGCAGGCGGCGCTCACCGAAATCTACAACGGCCGTCATTTCGGCGACAATCCGCCCCCGGTGGCGGTCCTTCCCAACGGCAAGACCAACCTGATCGCCTACGATCTCGGCGCCGGAGCCGACGCTCTCGAAACCCTCGAGCGGGTGCTGGCGATCGCCCGGACGGACCTTGCTCCGCACATCGTCCGGCGCGAGCTGATCACGCTTTCGGGCGGCTCCGGCCACGGCAAGCCAGTGCTCGGGATGTTCCTGGGCGGCGCCTATCTCGCCGACACGATGCTCTACTGCCGAAACAAGCTCTATCCGCTGGGCCTTCCCAACTGGCTGGCCCACGGGCTTGCTCTGATCCTCGGGCTTCTCGGAGTGGTGCTCGGCCGCCGGGCGAGCTTCCTTCCGCCTCCGCCCGCGACTCTCCGGGTCTCGGGGATGAAGGGCGGAGAGCTGAACGGCAAGTTCGCCTTCCTGATGGTGACGACGCTCCAGCGCCTTCTGTTCAAAGGCTCCATGCCCGGCGCCGGCGCCCGCACCGGGGCGATGCAGATGCTGGTCATCGACCGCAACCTCGGCGCCCTGCTCGGCGCCTTCTTCGCCGCGGTTCGCGGACGGCTCGGCCGCAAGCGGATGACCGGAGTCCATCTCGAGCGCGGCGACGAGATCCGGATCGAGGGCGACCATAGCAACGTCCTGCTCGACGGGGAGCTCTTCCAGGCCGATCGCGGCCGGCCGATCGTCCTCAGGCCGAGCGCCCCGGTGCCGTTCCTGGCACTGACGGTCTGAAATCCTCCCCATCGGAGACGGGGAGGGGACCTGGCGAAGCCTGGTGGAGGGGTAGCTCGCTCGGGCCTGTTCCAGTTACCCGTCCATCGACGACCCGCAGGCGGGTCGTCCACTGGCGGTCCCCCTCCCCGCCGTCCACGGCGGCGTGGATTAGAGTGCGTCGTGGAAGATGATTCCCAGCGTGAAGCGCTCGCCGGACCGGATCGTGCTCACGCCGTGCTTCATCCGGGTCCGATAGTAGCCCCGGGTCCCCCGCACGGGCCGCTCGCTTACCGCGAACACCACCGCGTCGCCCTGCTCCAGAGGCACCACCGTCGCCCTCGACTGGCGCCGCGGCCGCTGCTCGGAAAGCAGGAACTCGCCGCCGGTGAAGTCTTGCGCCGGGCTGGAAAGCAGGATCGCCGCCTGGAGCGGAAAGGCCTCCGCTCCGTAAAGGTCCTGGTGGAGGCAATTATAGTCGCCCGGGCCGTAGCGGAGCAGCAGCGGGGTCGGCCGGACCTGCCCCGCGGCCCGGCAGCGTTCGAGATAGTCCGAATGGGCGCAAGGGAAGCGGTCCGCCAGCCCAAGCGCCGCCCTCCAGCGGTTGGCGACCCCCGCGAGCGCGGGATAGAGCTTCGATCGAAGCTGCTCGACCGGCCGCGGAAGCGCATAGTCGAAGTAGCGATATTCGCCCCGGCCGAAGCCGTGCCGAGCCATGACGACCCGGCTTCGGAAGCGGCTTTCGTCCCGCCAAAGCGCGGCGGCGTCACTGCAGGCCCGTGCGCCGAGCAGCCCGGGGATGACCGCCCAGCCCTGCGCGTCGAGCGCCGCGCCCATCGCCGGCCGGTCGAGATCGCTCAAATTCATGGCTTTGATTAGCAGGCCGCCTGTCCCTCCGCACTCCGCGGCTTGCGGTCGATGTCCGACGGCGGCCGGGCGGAAGACAGCGCGCGGCGGGACCGCTTGCCAAGCGGAGCGGGCGTCCGGATAGTGGCGCGCGATGGAAATCCTCCTCGCCCTTCTGATCGCGCTCGTCACCGCGGCAATTCCCCCGGCTCGGGACGTCCGGAGCGACGAGGGCGTTCGGATCGCGCCCGCGGACCGAAGCGATCCCGCGCCCGGCCTTCCGCGGATCCTCGGCGATCCGTCCCGGCCGCTGGTGGTGCTCGACGCCGGCCATGGCGGTCACGATCCCGGCGCCCTCTCCCCGTTCGGGGCGCGCCGGGAGAAGGACGTCACGCTCGCGATCGCCACCGCGATCCGCGACTCGCTCGCCGCCTCGGGCAGGGTCCGGGTCGCGATGACCCGCGAGGACGACCGCTATCTGGTGCTCAAGGACCGCTACGAGCTCGCCCGGAAGATGCGCGCCTCTTTGTTCGTCTCGATCCACGCCGACGCCGCGCCGTCGAACGACGGAGCCCGGGGAGCCACCATCTACACATTGTCGGAAGTCGCGTCCGACAAAGAGGCGGCCCTGCTCGCCGAACAGCAGAACGAGTCCGACCGGATCGCCGGGGCCTCGCTCAGCGGCGAGACCGGGGTCGACCGGATCCTGATCGATCTCGCCCAGCGCGAGAGCATGACCGTCTCGGCGGAATTCGCGGCCCTGCTGAAGCGCGAGGCGTCGCCTTATTTCCCCTTCCGGCCCGAATATCACCGCTTCGCGTCGCTGATCGTGCTCAAGGCGCCCGACGTCCCGTCGATCCTGTTCGAGACCGGCTATCTCACCAACCCGACCGACACCGCCTACATCGCTTCGCCGGAGGGGCGGCGGCAGATCGCACAGGGCATGAAGAGCGCGATCGAGACCCACTTCGCGCGGCGCCTGGTCAGGGTGGCGGGGCGCTAGTCCTTTGCTTCCCTCGCCGCGAGCGCGGCGTCCATCCGCTCGCGTAGCATGTCCTCGAGCCGGGACTGCCAGCCCGGCCCGGTGGACCGCAGCCACCACAATATGTCGGGCGAAAGCCGAAGCGAGACCAGCTCCTTGCGGGTACCCTCCGGCAGAGGCGGTCGGCCGCGGTTCGTCAGCGTTCCGGTCCCCTCGCGAACGACCTCGCCGCCGATGGTGACTGCCGCACGTTCAAAGAAGGCGTCGTCGAACTCAATTATCTCGTCGTCAAGATTCGGCTCGAAGGGAGACACGTCGTCAGACACTTTCCCAGAATCGGAAGAATTTCTCTTGCTCATGACGGCGTGCCTTCCACATCGTTATTATTCTAACTCGATCTGCCAACGCAACCCAGACACATGCCACGACCTCGCCCCTGAGAAGGCCAAGGGACCGCCACCTGTCCTCACCATAGTCGAACCTATCGTCCAACTCGTCCAGGCGGTTCCCACCCGGCAATGTGCCGGCATCGGCCAGGTCGAGGCACCTTTCTCGCAGGACAATTTCGCGCTTCGCCGGGTCGAATTCGATTTTCACATAATTATTGTATATACGATAAGTCTTAAAAGTCAAGGCTGGAGCCGCTTCACCCCGTCGCCATCATCGGCTAGAGCTTCATCCGAATGTCCGCCGAAGCCGCCCCCACCCGCCTCAAACTCTATCGCGACGCCGGAGGCCGCTTCGGCGGCACGGTGAAGCGGGCGTGGGGCCGGCGCTGGGTCCGGATCCTCGCTTACCTCGCCGCCCTCCCAATCATCCTCTATATCCTGCTCTGGCTGCTCTTCGCCCGGAACCTGCCCTCGGCGGAAACCCTTCTCACCTACCAGCCGCCGCTTCCGACCAACGTCCGCGGGATCGACGGAGAGCCGGTCCAGACCTTCGCCCGCGAGCGGCGGGTGGAGCTCTCCTACGACGAATTCCCCCAGACCCTCGTCGACGCCTTCACCTCCGCCGAGGACAAGACCTTCTTCACCCATGGCGGAATCGACTTCCCCGGCCTGGTGGGCGCGGTCGGCGACTATATCTCGAAGGTCGGAAGCGGAGCCCGGGCGCGCGGCGGCTCGACCATCACCCAGCAGGTGGCCAAGAACCTCCTTCTCGGCGACGAATATTCGGTCACCCGGAAGATCAAGGAGGCGTTCCTCGCCCGCCGGATCGAGAGCGTGCTGACCAAGCAGCAGATCCTCGCCTTGTACCTCAACCAGATATTCCTCGGGCGGAACGCCTATGGGGTGCAGGCGGCGGCGCGGGCCTATTTCGACAAGGACGTGGAGCAGCTCCAGCTTCACGAAGCGGCCTATCTCGCCATCCTCCCAAAGGCGCCGAGCAACTACGACCCCGATCGCCGGACCCAGCGCGCGCTCGACCGGAGGAACTGGGTGCTCGCCGAGATGGAGCGCAACGGCAAGATCAGCGCCGCCCAGCGCGCCGCCGCCCAGGCCGAGCCGATCGGCGCCGTCCGGTTCACCAACAGCAGCGTCCGGAACGTCGGCGGCTATTTCATGGAGGAGGTCCGCCGCCAGCTGATGTCGCGCTGGGGCGAGCAGACCGAGAAGGGGCAGAACGGAGTCTATACGGGCGGCCTTTGGGTGCGCACCTCGCTCGACGTCCCGAAGCAGAAGGCCGCCGAAACGGCGCTTCGCGACGGCCTGATGCGCTACGACCGGGGCAAGGGCTGGCGCGATCCGGGCCTCAAGATCGACGTTTCGGGCGACTGGCGCGGCCAGCTTGCAAGGGCTCCGTTCGGAGTCGGCTACGAGGATTGGCGGCCGGCCGTGGTCCTGTCGCGCGAGGGGCAGAGCGCGACGATCGGACTGACCGACGGCTCCACCGGGGAGCTTCCGGCTTATGCCGCCTCGATGCCCAAGCGCGGGGTCGGCGGCGCCGCCTTCAACTTCCTGAGGCCGGGGATGGTCATCGCGGTCAAGCGCGAGGGCGGAGTGTGGTCGCTTCGCTCGATCCCCGAGATCAAGGGCGGAATGGTCGTCGAGGAAGTGGCGACCGGCCGGGTGCTCGCGATGCAGGGCGGGTTCGACGCCCGCGGCGACGATTTCAACCGCGCCGTCCAGGCCCAGCGCCAGCCCGGCTCGACCTTCAAGCCGATCGTCTATTCGGCCGCACTCGACAACGGGATGACCCCGGCCTCGATCATCGTCGACGGCGCCTTCTGCGTCTGGCAGGGCGCCGGCCTGGGCAACAAATGCTTCCGCAACTTCTCGGGCGGCAATGCCGGGCCCCAGACCATGCGCTGGGGCATCGAGCAGTCGCGCAACCTGATGACGGTGCGGGCCGCCAACCAGACCGGGATGGACAAGGTCACCCGGCTCGCCAAGATCATGGGGGTCGGCGAATATCCCAATTACCTCGCCATCGCGCTCGGCGCCGGCGACACCACCGTTCTCAAGATGACCAATGCCTTCGCGATCCTCGCCAATCAGGGACGCGCACTGACGCCGACCCTCATCGACTATGTCCAGGACCGCAACGGCAAGGTGATCTATCGGGCCGACACGAGGCCCTGCAATGGCTGCAATGCGCGCGACTGGGACGGCAAGCCGATGCCGAGGCCGCCGCTGCGCACCAAGCAGCTGCTCGACCCGCTCACCGCCTACCAGATGGTCCATATCCTCGAGGGCGTCGTCCAGCGCGGCACCGCCCAGGTGCTTCGCGACCTCAAGCGGCCTTTGTTCGGAAAGACCGGAACCACGTCCGGCCCGACCAACGTCTGGTTCATCGGCGGAAGCGCCGACATCGTGGCCGGGGTCTATATGGGCTTCGACCACCCCCGGCCGATGGGAGGCTACGCCCAGGGCGGAACCCTGGCGGCGCCGATCTTCAAGCAGTTCGCGCAGATCGCCTTCAAGGACATGCCCGTCCTTCCCTTCCGGGCGCCCGCCGGAATCCGGATGGTGAGGATCGACCGGCGGTCGGGCAAGAAGGTGTTCGGCGCCTGGCCGACCGACGATCCCAAGGCGGCGGTGATCTGGGAGGCCTTCAAGCCGGAGAGCGAGCCGAGGCGCTCGATCCGCCGCGACGAAATGGCCAACCGGCCGCCCGAGAAGGTGGTGCGCAAGGCGCGGGTGCAGCGGGCGCAGGCCCAGCCGCGCGGCGACAGCGACTTCTTGCAAAATCAGGGCGGGATTTACTAGGCCCGCGCCAGACGGGGACAGTCACTTTCCCGCACGGCGGTGCCGGCTTATCTCCGCCGTGCGGGAAAGTGACTGTCCCCTTTCGAAAGGACCACCCAATGCGCGCCGAGGCGCAAGCCCATGTCGACCAGATCCGGTCGGCGCTCGACCTCCTCCGCAGGTTCCTCGACTGGGACCGGGCATTGAGGCGTCTCGAGGAATTGAACGCCCGGGTCGAGGACCAGTCCTTGTGGAACGATCCCAGGGCCGCCCAGGAGGTGATGCGCGAGCGTCGCCGGCTCGACGAGGCGATCGGCGCCACCCGCGCCATCCAGCAGGAGCTGGACGACACTGTCGAGCTCCTCGAAATGGCCGAGGCCGAGGGCGACGAATCGATGGAAGCCGACGCCGTCACGGCGCTCGGCGAGCTTGCCGAGCGGGCCGAGCGCGACAAGGTCACGGCCCTTCTCGCCGGCGAGGCCGATTCCAACGATACCTATATCGAGGTAAACAGCGGAGCGGGGGGGACGGAGAGCCAGGACTGGGCCGAAATGCTCCACCGGATGTACCGGCGCTGGGCCGAGCGGCGCGGCTACAAGGTCGAAGTGGTCGACTATCATTCCGGGGAGCAGGCCGGGATCAAGTCGGCGACCCTGATGGTCAAGGGCGAGAACGCCTACGGCTACGCCAAGACCGAAAGCGGAGTCCATCGCCTGGTCCGGATCAGCCCCTACGATTCCAATGCCCGGCGCCACACCAGCTTCTCGAGCGTGTGGGTCTATCCGGTGGTCGACGACGATATCGACATCGAGGTCAACGAGGGCGACCTCAAGATCGACACCTACCGGGCCTCGGGCGCCGGCGGCCAGCACGTCAACACCACCGACAGCGCGGTCAGGATCACGCATCTCCCTTCGGGGATCATCGTCGCCTGCCAGAACCAGCGCTCGCAGCACAAGAACCGCGCCGAGGCGATGAAGATGCTGAAGGCCCGGCTCTACGAGGCCGAGCTCCAGCGCCGGGAGGCCCAGGCCAGCGCCGAGCATGCCGCCAAGACCGACATCGGCTGGGGCCACCAGATCCGCTCTTACGTCCTCCAGCCCTATCAGCTGGTCAAGGACCTGCGCACCGGAGTGACCTCCACCGCCCCTTCCGATGTCCTCGACGGCGACCTCGACCGGTTCATGGCCGCGGCCCTGTCGCAGCGTGTGACGGGTGAGAAGGTCGAAGTCGAAGATGTGGAATAGTCAGCCTAAATCCTCCCCGCGTTTTCGCGGGGAGGGGGACCATGCGAAGCATGGTGGAGGGGTTTTTCGGAGCGGGAAAGAACCCCTCCACCACCCTTCGGGTGGTCCCCCTCCCCCGAAAAATCGGGGGAGGATTCATGGCGCCTTCCTGCTCACCCCCCTCCTCCTCCTCGCCGCCTGCCAGCAGAAAGCGGAGGAATCGCCCTTCCCCAAGCCCAAGCGGCCGGTCTCCCCGATCGTCTCGGCGAGCTACTCGAACGAGGATGCGCGCGACAGCGTCCGTGAGGCCGAGACGGTGATGGACCTCGCCGACATCGAGGCCGGGATGTACGTCGCCGACATCGGCGCGGGCGAAGGCTATTATACGGTGCGCCTGGCGCCGCTCGTCGGCCGCAAGGGCCGGGTCCTCGCCCAGGACATCGTTCCCGAGACCCGCGACACGCTCGCCAACCGGGTGACCCGCGAGGACCTCCACAACGTCGCGGTCAAGCTCGGCAAGCCCAACGATCCGCTGCTTCCGGACTCCAGCTTCGACCGGGTCTTCATGATCCACATGTATCACGAGATCGAGCGCCCCAGCGAGTTCCTCTGGAATTTGAGGCCCGATCTCAAGAAGAACGGCCGGGTCGTCGTGGTCGACGCCGACCGGCCGACCGACCGCCACGGAACCCCTCCGCGCCTCCTGATCTGCGAGTTCGCAGCGGTCGGCTACCAGCTCACCCGCTTCGAGCGGCTGCAGGATTCGGAGTCCTATTTCGCCCAGTTCGAACCGTCCGGCGCCCGGCCCGAGCCCAAGGATATTCCGGTCTGCCCGGCGGCGACGGGGTAGAGTTCCCCGGCGAAGGCCGGGGCCCAGTTCTTGCGACCGTGCCGCCTGGGCCCCGGCCTTTCGCCGGGGAACTTCAGCCCTTGAAGCCCTGAGCCACGACGTACCATTCCGACGACCCCTTTCGGCTCGCGGGCGGCTTGGCGTGCTTGACCGCGGTGAAGCGCCGCTTGAGCTCCGCGACGAGGTGGTTGTCCGCCCCGCCGGCCAACACCTTGGCGACGAAGGCGCCGCCGGGCCTCAGCACCTCGGCGGCGAATTCCAGGCCGGCCTCGACCAGCCCCATCGTGCGCAGGTGATCGGTCTGCGGATGGCCGACGGTGTTAGCCGCCATGTCCGAAAGGACGAGGTCGGCGGGGCCGCCAAGCGCCTCGCGAAGCCGCTCCGGGGCCTCGTCGGCGAGGAAATCGAGCTGGAGCAGGACGGCGCCGTCGATCGGGTCGGTGGGAAGCAGGTCGATCCCGACCACGGCCGCCCTGGGCAGGCGCTTGCGAACGACCTGGGTCCAGCCGCCCGGGGCGACCCCGAGGTCGACGACCCGCTCGGCGCCCTTCAGGAATCCGAACCGGTCGTCGAGCTCGATCAGCTTGTAGGCGGCGCGCGAGCGATAGCCCTCGGCCTTGGCGCGCTTCACATAAGGGTCGTTGAGCTGGCGCTCGAGCCATTTGGTCGACCCGACCTTGCGCCCCTTCGCCGTTTTAACGCGGGTTACCATGGGAACAATCCTCCCCATCGGAGATGGGGAGGGGGACCAGGCGAAGCCTGGTGGAGGGGTAGAAGGCGCAGGCTTGTGCCAATTACCCCTCCACCACCCTTCCGGTGGTCCCCCTCCCCCCGCTTCGCGCGGGGAGGATCAATCATCATCACAGCCTGTGCCCGTCCTTGGCCATCAGCGAGCGAAGGATCCCCTCGCGGATCCCGCGGTCCGCGACTCCCAGGGTCTGCGCCGGCCAGATGTCCATGATCGCCTCGAGGATCGCGCAGCCGGCGACGACCAGGTCGGCGCGCTCGGCGCCGATGCAGGGCAGCTCGGCCCGTTCGGCGAAGCTCATCCGCGAAAGCATCTGGTTGACCGCCCGCATCTTGTCGACCGGCATCATCAGTCCGTCAACCGCCCGCCGGTCGTAGCTCGGCAAGGCGAGGTGGACGCTGGCGAGAGTCGTCACCGTCCCGCTGGTCCCGAGCAGCCGGATATTGCCCTCGCGCGGCGGGAGCAGTTCGGCGAAGCGGCGGAAGGCGTGGCGCACACGCTCCTTCATCCGGCCGTAGGCAGCAAGCCGCTCGTCGGCGTCGGCGAAATCTCGGCCTTCGCTCTCGGTGAGCGAGACGACGCCCCAGGGGGCGCTCCACCAGCATTTGATCTTGGGAGTGCCTTCACCGTCGGTGTCGATCAGGATGAGCTCGGTCGAGCCTCCGCCGATGTCGAAGATCAAGGCCGGGGCGTCGCCGGGCTCGAGCAGCCGGTGGCACCCCAGCATCGCAAGGCGAGCTTCCTCTTCGGGAGCGATGATCTCGAGGCAGATCCCGGTCTCGCGGCGGACCCGCTCGACGAAGTGGCGGCCGTTGACGGCCCGGCGGCAGGCCTCGGTCGCGACCGACCGGGCGAGCGAGACGTGACGTCTCTTGAGCTTCTCGGCGCAGACCGAAAGCGCCGCGACGGCGCGGTCCATCGCGGCGTCGGCGATCCGGCCGCTACCGGCGAGACCTTCACCGAGCCGCACCACCCTCGAGAAGGCGTCGATGACGACGAACCCGTTCTCGGCCGGGCGGGCGATCAGCAGGCGGCAATTGTTGGTTCCAAGATCGAGCGCTCCGTAGGTGTGCCGCGGCGACCGGACGGGCCGCTGGGCGAGCGCATGAGTCGCGAGTTCAGCCGGGCCGGGTGCCGGCGGGAGCGGAGCCGTAGCAACCTGCTGCGCCATAGCGGAAAACTCTTTTTTTCTCGTTCCGGCAGCGGAGCCGCCGGTGACTTGGCTCCTTCGTACCCCGCCCCGCCGCCGTCGGCAAGGGACGGGGTGCCGCGGTCGCGGGACACGCCGTAATCCCGGCGAAAGCCGGCATGACGGGGCAATTCGCCCGGGTAGAATTGACAGATATTGTACCCGGATATAAATAGCGTTTGAAAGGAGCCCGCCAATGAACCCGGTAACCGCCTTCCTGGGCGATACGATCGTCGCTCGCGGCGAGCGGGGCGCCGTGACTCGCGAGCTGGAGCGGCTCTACCCGGGCGATCTCGGACGCCTCAGGGTCTTCGACGACGGCACCGGCCGGGTCGTCGACCTCGATTATTGGGACGCCGCCGCTTCCGCGCCTCCTCCGCCGCGCCGCCGCGGCCGGCCGAGCCTTGGAGTCGCGGCGCGCGAGGTGACCCTGCTCCCGCGCCACTGGGACTGGCTTTCGGGCCAGCCCGGCGGGGCGTCGGCCGCGATCCGCAGGCTCGTCGAGGAAGCGAGCCGAAAGGCGCCGGGGCCCAGGGACAAGCGCGATTGCGCCTACCGCTTCATTTCGGACATGTGCGGAGACCGCCCCGGCTATGAGGAGGCGCTGCGCGCGCTCTACCGCGGCGACGAGGCGAAGTTCGACTCGCTCGTCGCCGGCTGGCCGAAGCAGATCCGCGGCTATCTGAAGGCGCTTCTCGCCTAGACCGTCATCCCGGACTTGATCCGGGATCCATGAACACGGACCGCGCCGAACCGGGCACGGCCGTGTTCATGGATTCCGGCCTCCGCCGGAATGACGGGCTATTGCGAATTACCCGCGGGCACCTGCGGCGGCGGCACGGGATCGCCGGGGGCGTGGGGCTTGGCGCCCTTCTGCGGCGGCGCCTGCGTCGCGACCTGGGCGTTGCCGGCGTCTTGGAGCGCCTCCTGCACGTTGCCGCCTCCGTCGGCGGCGTTGCGCAAAATGTCCGCGGCTTCGGGCGTGCTCTGCTCGGCCGCGCGCTCGAGCGCAGCGGCATTGTTGTCGGCGGCGCCGTTCTGGCCGCAGCCCGCGAGCAGCAGCGGGACGGCAAACGCCAAAGGGACCCTCTTCATCGGCTTGGCTTCCTTGATTGGGGTGGGCCGGGGACAACGTGAGCGGCCGCGAAGGGTTGCGGCGCTGCAACAGGGCGGCGGGAATTTTAACCATCGTGACTTTTTTGCCGTTTCTCAACTTGTCCACGCGATAAGCTGGGTCCGTGACCAGGCTCGACGAACTCGCACTGACCAAGGCCTTCTCGCCGCTGGCGGGCTGGGCCGAACATCGCCTCGGCTTCGGCCAGTGGCGGATCGCGCTCGAATGCCTGAACGGCCATCTCGCTTTCTATCTCGGCGGGCTCGCGCTCTCGATCGGCGGCAAGGGCGTGAACGACGGCCTCTTCGCCGACCTTCTGGTGGCGCTCGCCTGGCTTCTGCTGATGGAGGGGGCCCGCCGAATCGCCTGCCGCCAGGCCGGGTCCTCGATCGGGGTGCAGACGGCGCGGATGCGCGAATGGCTGTTCCGGGTGGTCCTCCTGATCTCCCTCCCGATCAGCCTCGCCCGGATCGACGAGCTTTCCAACGCTTTCTACAGCGTCTCGCTCTTCCTCCTCGTCTGCCACCTCTACTTCAAGGCCTGCGACTCCCCGCCGCCGACGCGGCGGCGGAGGCTCGCTTACGGGCGTATCTAGGCCGTCATCCCGGCGAAAGCCGGGACGCATGAACGCTCCCCCGTCATCCCGGCGAAGGCCGGGATCCATGAACACAGGTCAGGGTAAACTATCGCCGGGTCCGTGTTCATGGATTCCGGCCTTCGCCGGAATGACGGTGAGAGCTCCAGGGCCTTCGCCGGGATGACGGCTAGAGTTGTTTCGCGAACCGGTAGCTGGTCCGCTCGAAGCCGAGCTTTCGATAGAAACCGTGGGCGCCCGACAGGTCGACGTTGCTGGTCGCCTCGATAAGTCCGCAGCCTTTCCCCTGCATCTGAGCGCAGGCGGCCTCGACCAGGGCCCGGCCAATTCCGCGGCGGCGTTCTCCCTCGGCGACGACCATCATCGTGATCCGCCCGACCGGTTCGGGCCTGTGGAGGACCGGAGTGACGTGCCAGGCGAGCAGTCCGATCACCGCGCCCTGCTCGGCCACGAGCGGAGCCTCCCGCGCTTTCCGGAGGGCGGCCAGCCGCCCGGCAATCTCCTCGGACGACGACTCGAAGCCGAGGCGGGTGACGAGGTCCGCGATCGCCTCGACGTCCGCGGGACGCGCTTCGCGGACCGAAAGCGGCGGCGGGGGCTCGGGTTCAGGCTCAGGCTCAGGCTCTGGCTCGGGAACCGGCAGCCGAGCAGCCTTCGGTTCGGAATCCTCGGTCCGACGCTTCCTCGCGGAGGTCGGAGGTTTGGCGCCCGCCGTTCGGAGCGAGGACTTCCAGTCGGACAGGGCGCCCTTGTGGAGATAGTCCTCGATCTCCTCCGCAGTGGCAGTGAGGCCCGATTCGCCGAAACCGAGCAGCCTTGCACCGCTCGGGTCGGTCAATCCGTAGCGGCCGTAATCGCCCTTTCCCGGGGTTCGAAGCCGGGATTTGACGAGCTTCAGGCCGCGATTGGCCGCGGCTTCCCGCAGCCTCTCATCGCGGCCCGTGTCGCTCATGCTTCAGCCGAGGCCTTCAGCTCTTCTTGGCGGTCGTCGACTTCCTTGCGCCGCCGCCGGTCTTCTTGGCACCGCCCGTGCCAGAACCCGAACCGGAATCCTTGCGGCCGCGGACCAGCGGAACAACGGCCGCGGCGATGACTCCGGCGGCAAGAGCGGCGCCCGCGGCGATCGCCGTCTTCGGATTCTCGCGCGCATAATCGCCCGCCTGCTCGCGCAGCTTGCCGGCCCGCTCGGAGATGGTGGGACCGCCGCCGCCCTGCTCCTGCTGCGATTCGGTCTCGGAACCTTCGCTGGCTTTGGCATGGGGCATGGCGCTGCTGGGAATGTTGGACATAGGTACGCTCCTGTCGGGGTGGGTTGCGCATGCGAAACGAACGCCACGGCGGCAGGGTTCCGCCTTCGCTCCGGCCGCTCCACGAGCGCAACGGCTTGCCGCAAATCCGGGATTCCGCGACGAGTCCGCGCAACCTTGATCCATGTTATGCGCTTTGGGCCCCATGATGCCGACCTATTATTTCAACCTGCGAGGCCCGGATTTCGAGCTTCCCGACCTCGCCGGCAAGATGCTGAGCGACGACTTGGCCGCCCGCGCCGAGGCGGAACGGCTCGCCGCGGAGCTGATCGAATCCGCTTCGATCTCGGGCAATCCGCCGCCCGACGCGGTGATCGAGGTCGACGACGAGCAGATGCGCCCGCTGCTCGCGCTTCCGCTCAACCCGGTTCGGAGCTGAGTCCATGCTGACCTATCCCGTTCGACTCGTCCCGACCAAGGGAGGCGAGGTCCGCGCCGTCTTCCCCGATGTGCCCCAGGCGGTGGCGGAGGGCCGCGACGAGGAAGATGCGATCTATCGCGCCAAGTTCGTCCTCGAAATGTGCCTCGGCCACATGCTCGCCCATGGCGAGCTTCCGCCAAGGCCCTCCGACATATGCGGCGCCCCGACGGTGACGACCGACAAGTTCACCCGGGTGAGGGAAGAGGCCGCGGATTAAGCCGTCATCGCGGCGAAAGCCGGGACCTCGGGGAGACCCGCCGAGACTTCTCGTCCCGGGGTCCCGGCTGTCGCCGGGATGACGTTCCCTACCGGACGCAGATCCAGGTCGCTTCGAGCTTCTCCAGCGGCCGATTCTTGTCTCCGCCCACCGTCGCCCGGGCCGGCCAGCCCATGCCGTATTGCGCCGCCTCCTCGCCGCCCGGCTCGGTGCGGCCGACGCTGATCGTGATCCCCGGTGCGGTGAGGAAGCCGCCGGTCGGGCCGACCGGTCCGGACAGAGCGAGCCCAACGCGCCGGCCGTCGATCCGGGCGACTCCGCCGGCGGCGTTGACGACGAGGAGCAGCCGGCCGCCGCGATGGAGCCGGCAGGCCGGGTTGGAGCGATGCTCAGGGCCGAGGTCCGACTCTTTGAGGTTGCTCATCCGCGGCGCAGGTTCGGTCTCCTCGCCGGCCCCCACGGCGAGCTTTTCGAGCTTGTTCTCCAGCTCCTCGACGTTGTTCGCGGGCGGCCCGTCCCGCTCCTCCTCCTGATCTCCGCAAGCGGCGAGGAGGAGGCTGGCGAGGAGCAAGTGGAAAAGCTTCATGATCGGCTCAACCCGGGACCGGCACGACTCGATCCCCGGCCCCGGCGATGATAGAGACGAGCTCGAAATATCTTCGGAGATCGCGATGCGCCGTTTGTCCCTTTTGCTACTGCCCGCCGCGGCGATCTGCGCCACGGCTTCGGACGGCGCGCCGGCGCCGGCCGCGCGCTCCACGGCCCCGAGCGCGACGGAATTGATCGAGGCGCGAAAGGCGATGATGCACATGGCGGCGACCCTCCTCTTCCAGGAGGTGATGCCGCTCGCGAAGAGCGGCGGCGACGTCAAGGCGGCGGCCCACGCCGCCGACGGGCTCGACCGCTTCGGCCATTCGATCGCCGGACTCTTCCCGAAGGGCAGCACCGGCCCCGGCAGCCGCGCCTTGCCCGCGATCTGGGCGAACAAGGCCGATTTCGACGCAAGGTCGAAAGCTTTCGGCGACGCCTCGGCGCGGCTGTCCGAGCTCGCCAAGGCGGGCGACTCCGCCGGCTTCGCCGCGCAGGCGAAGGTTGTCGCCGGCGGCTGCGGCGGCTGCCACAGCCTCTACCGGGCCGAAGAGAAGAAGTGACCGTCATCCCGGCGGAAGCCGGGACCTCGGGCAGACCCGCCGAGCCTGATCGTCCTGGGGTCCCGGCTTTCGGGTTCCCAAAAAAGTATCACTTTTGGGGTCCCTCCCGGAATGACGTGTCGCGTCGTCGCGGCGCCGGTTCGAAGCGCCAGCTGTCGCCCCCGCTTCCCTTGACCTCGCACAATGTTGCGGTTCGGCCCGCCTCGAGCTTGCCGAGGAACCCGGCGAGCGCCTCTCCGCGCGGCGCGGCCCCCGGCACGATCTGCCTCAGGCAGCGCAGCACCAGCCGGCGAAGCAGCTCCGGCGGAAGGCCGTCGGGACTCAGCGTCACCGCGCCCTCCCCCATCTCGGCCCGCGCCTCGAACAGCGGCCCGGCCGCCCACTCCAAGGCGGCCTCCGCCTCGGCCAGCAAGGCGGCGCTTCGGGCGAGGGCGGCCGGATCGAGCCAGGGCGCCTCGCCGAGCCGGCGGCGAAGCCGGGCGCGGTCGAAGCGCTCGTCCGAGTTGCTCGGGTCGAGCGCCGCCTCGATCCCGGCCGCCGCGACCACGGCCTCGAGCTCGCTTCTCGGCCAGCCGAGCAGCGGCCGGCACAGTCGAAGCCGCCCGCCGCTTCCCGGCACCGGGCCGTGCGCCCTTACCCCCGCGAGCCCGGCGACTCCGGACCCGCGGGCAAGCCGCATCAGAAGCGTCTCCGCCTGGTCGTCGCGATGGTGCGCGGTGAGGAGCAGGCCCAGGCCCCGCGACGCCATCCACCGGGCCAGCGCCCAATAGCGCGCCGCCCGGGCGGCGGCCTGAACGCCCTGCCCCGAAGCCTCGACCCGGGCGGCGAGGATATCGTGGGGAACCCCGATCTCCGCGCACAGGCCCGCTACCGCCCGGCCCTCCGCCTCGCTCTCGGCGCGAAGGCCGTGGTCGACGGTCGCCGCGACGGTGCGCCCCGGAAAGGCGGCGTCGGCGAGGAGCAGAAGCGCGAGGCTGTCCGGGCCGCCCGAGACCGCGACGGCGACCCGCTCCGGCGGGGCTCCCGCAATTGCTTCGAAATCGAGCCGGAAGCGCGAAACTAAGTCCGAAGGCGGAGCAGTAACCATCTGGCGACCTTAACCTCAGGATGCGACGGGATACAGAATCGGTTCAGCCGGTCTGGCTCACTTCCGGCCGAGCCCTGACGGGTCTTCGTAAAACAAAAAAGGTATATCGCGTGGTCTCCCGCAAAGCGTTCGTCTTCCTCCTCCTGGCCGGAACGGCGGCCTCCCCACTCCTCGCCCAGGAAGCGCCGCCGCCCGCTCCCACCGCTCCGGCCCCGACGCCCCAGCCGCCCGCGCCGCAGCCCGCCGAGGCCGAGCCCGCAGTCCAGGCGGGCGATCCGGACTCCGCGCTGGAGGAGGACGAAGAAGGCGAGACGATCGTCGTCACCGGCCAGCGCCAGCGCGGCGCGGTGATCGGCGACATCCCGCCCGAGGTCGTGTTCGACCGCCGCGATATCCGGGCGCTCGGCGCCGGAAGCCTTACCGAATTGCTCGAGGCGATCGCTCCGCAGACCCAGAGCGGCCGCGGCCGCGACGGCGGGCGCCCCGTCATCCTCCTCAACGGCCGGCGGATCTCCGGCTTCGCGGAGATCCGCGACATCCCGCCCGAGGCGATCGTCCGGGTCGACGTCATGCCCGAGGAGGTCGCTCTCAAATATGGCTACAGGGCCGACCAGAAGGTCGTGAACTTCGTCCTCAGGCGCCGGTTCGACGCCTATACGACCGAGCTCCAGGGCGGGATCGCCACCGGCGGCGGCCGCGAATCCTTCGGGGCGGAGCTCAACTACCTTCAGATCAACACGGCCGGCCGGGTCAATCTCGGCGCCGAGTTCCGGCGGTCCGAGCCTCTCTTCGAGAGCGAGCGGGACATCGTCCAGGCCGATCCGGTGGCCGGGATCGAGCTCGGCCGCTACCGGACCCTGCTTCCGAGGACCGATCAGCTCGAGCTCAGCGGGACGATCCACCGCTCGGTCTCGGAAGACGTCCAGGCGACCCTGAACGGGACGTTCGACGTCAATTCGAGCACGGCCTTCCTCGGCCTGCCCAGGCCCAGCCTCGCGCCCCCGGGCCTTCGCCGCGAAAGCGACAGCCGCGCCGCGCATCTCGGCCTTTCGCTCAACGGCGCGATCCAGCCCTGGCAATGGTCGCTGACCGCCAGCCTCGACCGAAACTCGAACGAGACCGAGACCCAGACCAATTTCGGTCTCGACCGGTCCCGCTCGGTCAGCCAGGTCGGAAGCGCCGAGCTGCTCCTCAACGGACCCTTGTTCAGCCTCCCCGGAGGCGAAGTCACGGCCGCCGCCCGTGCCGGCTTCGACGCCCGCGGTCTCAACAGCCATTCGGACCGGGCCGGGCTCTTCACCGTCCGCGACCTCTCGCGGACCCGCGAGCATGCCCAGGCCAATGTCGACGTACCCATCGCCAGCCGCCGCCGGGCGGCGCTGACCGCGCTCGGCAACCTTTCCGCCAACCTCAACGCTGAGATCGAGCATCTCTCCGATTTCGGCACTCTTCGAACGCTCGGCGCCGGGCTCAACTGGTCGCCGATCGACGAGGTCAACCTGATCGCGTCCGTCACCGACGAGGAAGGCGCGCCGTCGATCCAGCAGCTCGGCGACCCGGTCCAGCAGACTCCGGGCGTGAGGGTCTTCGACTTCGTCCGGGGCGAGACGGTCGAGGTGACCCGGATCGACGGCGGCAATCCCGCTCTGGTCGCGGACAACCGGCGGGTCTGGAAGATCGGGGCGAACGTCAGGCCCTTCGAGAAGACGGACCTGTCGCTCAGCGCCAATTACACGTCGAGCCGGATCGTCGACGCCATTTCCGGCTTCCCGGCCGCCACCGCGGAGATCGAGGCGGCGTTCCCGGATCGCTTCCAGCGCGATTCACAAGGCCGGCTGCTCCTCGTCGACACCCGGCCGGTCAATTTCGCCCGGCAGGACCGTTCCGAGCTTCGCTGGGGCCTGAACCTCAGCCTTCCGATCGGCAAGCAACCGGTGCCCGGCCAGGGTCGAGGACGCTTCGGCCGAGGCGCGGGCGGAGCGCCGGGAGCAGCCGGAGCGGCCGGCGCTCCGGGCGCACCCCCCGCGGGGGCCGGTCAGGTCCGGCGGGCCGAAGGCCCTCCGGCAGGCGCGCGCGGGCCTCGCGGCGGCGGCGAAGCGGGCGCGCGCGGCGGCTTCGGCGGGGGCCGCGGCGGCTTCGGTGGGCGCGGCGGCTTCGGCGGCCCCGGCCCGGGCGGCGGGCGGATCACGCTCGGCCTCTACCACACTTGGCACTTCACCGATTCGGTGCTGATCCGGCCCGGAGTCCCCAGGCTCGACTTCCTCGACGGCTCCGCCGGGGGCAGCCGGGGCGGAAGCCCGCGCCACGAGCTCGAATTCCAGAGCGGGATCTTCAGGAAGGGACTCGGCGCCCGGCTCACCGCCAACTGGCAGAACGCGACCTTCGTCCGAGGCGGCCCCGCGCTCGGCGGAGGCACCGGCGACGACCTGTTCTTCGACGATTTCGCGACCGTGAACCTGCGCCTGTTCGCCGATCTGGGCTTGCAGAAGTTCGCCCGCGAGAGGCCGTTCCTTCGCGGCATGCGGGTCACATTGTCGATCGACAATCTGTTCGACGCCCGCCAGCAGGTCCGCGACCGGCTCGGAACGGTGCCCCTGAGCTATCAGCCGGACTATCTCGACCCGCTGGGGCGCTCGGTCCGGCTCAGCGTGAGGAAATTGTTCTTCTGAAAAATCCTCCCCGAGATTTCTCGGGGAGGGGGACCGCGCGAAGCGCGGTGGAGGGGTTCTCGGAGTCGAAACGGCCCCTCCACCATGCTTCGCATGGTCCCC
>DASVQD010000047.1:0-13300 GCA_036389345.1 Allosphingosinicella sp.
CTGCGCAAAGCCGCCGAACGCTCCGTCGACGCAACATGGAAACGCATCGGCACGCTCCTCGACGCCTTCCCACCCCACGAATGCGCCAACTACCTGCGAAACTCGGGATACGCTTCAATATGAGCAGAACAGACTCTAGAGCGTCGGGAGGTTATATCGAATCCGCTTGAACCCGTTCGCCCTCAGCCTGTCGAAGGGCCTTACTTCTTGTTTCCTGAAGAGAAAGGAGAGGGCTTCGACAAGCTCAGCCCGAACGGAGATGAAGCGACCTGACTTGGGGATGCTCCAGGCGACAGCGTCCGCGGACACCCCCGCGGTGGAGCTTACAGCGTGACCGTTTCGCAGCAGTCGAGCGGGCCGACCTCGATCGCGGCCGACGCCCAGCTGTAGCCAACGCCGAAACCGAACATCCCGAGCCGCCTCGGGCTCGTCTTGAGCGGATCGGCGAGATCGGTCGTCATCAGCAGCGGGATCGTGGCGCTGCTCGTATTGCCGTATCGGTCGATGTTGATCGGCACCTTCTCGGGCGGAAGCTTCGCCTTCTTGGCGAGGTGTCGGATCATGAACGCGTTCGCCTGGTGGAGAAGGAACGAATCGAATTCGTCGATCGAGCGGCCGCCCGCCTCCGCGGTCTGCGCGATGAGGGCCGGAACCGCCTTCAAGGTGAAGTTGAAGATCTCGCCGCCGTCCATGTAGAGCCTGTCGAGCGACCGGCCCTCGAGCTTGCCTTCGGCGACCGCCGATCGGAACGCGCCCTCCGGCACGATCAGGTTGCAGGCGCCGCGGCCGTCGCTTCCCAGGATGAAGATGGCGGGCTCGCCGCCTTCCTCGCTCGCTTCGATCGCCGTCACCGTACCCGCGTCGCCGAACAGAAGCGCCGTCGCCCGGTCGCCGGGATCGACCAGGACCGAGCTGATATCGCCGACCGCGAGCAGTATCCGCCGTGCCGCGCCGGAGCTGATCGCGTTCATCGCCATCCAGAGGCCGTAGGGATAGCCCGAGCAGCCGAGATTGACGTCGAAGGCGAGAACGCCCGGGCGCAGGCCCAGCCGGGCCTGGAGGCTGCAGGCGGTGGCGGGCAGCCGATAATCGGGCGTCTGGGAGATGAAGACGATTCCGTCGACGCTCCCGGGCTGCCAGCCGAGCCCCTCGAGCAGCCGGACCGCCGCCTTCTCGCAAAGATCGGACGTCGTCTCCCCGTCCGCCACCCAGTAGCGGGTCTGAACCCCCGTCATCTTGGTGACCTCGGCCGCCTTTTCGCCGAACCGGCCGAGGAAATAGTCGTTGTCGATCCGCCTCGACGGGATGCACGAGACTAGGCCCGCGATCCGGGAGCCCGTCGAACGCGCGATCTGACCGGCGGCCATCGCCTCAGGCCCCGCCCGAGGCGCCCCGCCCGGCGAGGTCCTCGATGTCGCCCACGGTCTCGCAGCCTCCCAGCGCGTCGGCATCGACCGACTGGTCGTAAACCTCGTCGAACAGCGCGATCGTCGAGACGATGGCCATCGAATCCCATGACACCTCCTCGAGCCGGAGGTCGCGAGTCACCTGCTCGGGCTCCACCTCGAGGATTTCCGCGAGACCCTCATAAAGCTTGTTCATTGCCAGGACTCCAAATCACCAGGTGACGACCGCGCCCGCCCAGGACAGGCCGACTCCGAAGCCGATCAGGACGACCTTCATCCCCGACTGGAGCCTTCCGCCCGCGAGCAGGTCCTCGAGGACGAACGGGATCGTGGACGACACCGTGTTCCCGACCGACTCGTAGAATCTGGGAAGCTTCCCGTCCGCGACTCCGATCTTCTTCTGGAGCGCGTCGAGCATGAACTTGTTCGCCTGGTGGAGGACGACGTGGTCGACCCCGGACTCGTCCAGCCCGGCGAGATCGAGCAGCCGCCTGTAGGTGCGGGGCACCTCGCGCAGGGTGAAGGCCATCACGTTGGCGCCGTTCATGTAGAGATTGTCGCGCGAGCGGACGTTGCCGAGGCCGTCGTCCTTTTCGACCGCGGTCTCGGCGGAGCGCGGAGTCCGGAAGCCGCCCGCCTCCACGATCAGGTCCTTCGCCCCGCGGCCATCGGTGCCGAAGACGAACGGGCCCACCGAGCCGCCCTCGTCGGAAGCGGCGATCAGAGTCGCCGCGGCGCCGTCGCCGAACAAGGTACGCACGCTCTTGTCGAGGGGATTGATATATTTCGAATAGGTGTCGGCGGTGAGGAGCAGGACGTTCCTTGCTGCCCCCGCGGCGATCAGGCCGGCCGCGATCGACAGACCGTAGACGAATCCGGAGCAGCCGAGATTGAAGTCCATGGCGCCGATGTCGCGCCTGAGGCCGAGACGATCCTGAAGGACGCAGGCCGTGGTCGGCAGGATGTAATCCGGAGCCTGGCTGCAGAAGATCAGGAAATCGATCTCGTCGGCGGCGCAGGCGCCCGTCGAAAGCAGCTTGCGCGCGGCTTCGAACGCCAGGTCCGAAGCGGTTTCGTCCGGCCCGGCCACCCGCCTCGCCTCGATCCCGGTCTTGTCCAGGATCCTGCCGTCGCCCCAGCTTGGAAACAGCCGGGCAAGCTCCTCGTTTCCGAGGACGGTTTCAGGCAGATGGGTGGCAATGGCTCTGATCCGAGCGCCTATTTCTGCCCCTCGGGGAGAGCTGGAACTGATCGGATCGGGCACCCGGGCCACTTAGGTTGGCACCTTGGCCTTGGCAAGTTCAGCTCAGCCGAGTCCGTGATAGGATTTGTACCACTGGACGAACCTCGGAACGCCCTCGTCGATGGTGGTCGAAGGCTCGAACCCGAGGTCGCGCTGGATCGCGCTGATGTCGGCATAGGTGTCGCGGACGTCACCGGGCTGCATCGGCATCAGGGTCCTTTGGGCCTTCCGGCCGCACGCCTTCTCGATGAGCTCGATCATCCGGGTCAGCTCCTCGGAGCGGTTGTTGCCGATATTGTAGACCCGGTGGGGCCCGCGGCTCCCGCCCGCCTTGGGCTCGCCATCGTCGGGCGGAGGGTTGTCGAGCGCCGCGACGACCCCAGCGACGATGTCGTCGATATAGGTGAAATCGCGCCGCATATTGCCCTCGCCGAAGACGTGGATCGGCTCCCCGGCGAAGATCGCCTTGGTGAACAGCCACATCGCCATGTCGGGGCGGCCCCAGGGGCCGTAGACGGTGAAGAATCGAAGACCGGTCTGGGGCAGGCGGTAGAGATGGGCGTAGGTCTCGCTCATCAGCTCGTCGGCCTTCTTGGTCGCGGCGTAGAGCGAGAGCGGATGGTCGACCCGGTCCTCGACCCGGAACGGAAGCGTGTCGTTGCCGCCGTAGACCGACGACGAGGAGGCGTAGACGAGGTGCGAGAGTCCGCGGCCCCGGCCGATCTCGAGCATGTTGACGTGGCCGACGAGGTTCGACTGGACGTAGGCGCGCGGATTCTCGATCGAATAGCGGACCCCGGCCTGGGCGCCCAGGTGGACGATCCGGTCGAAGCCGACTCCGTCCAGCGTCCGCTCGAGCGACCGGTTGTCGGCGAAGTCGGTCTCGATCGAGGTAAAGGCGTCGCCATGGTCGCGAAGCAGCTTGGCTTCGCGGTCGCGCTTCAGCGGGACGCTGTAATAAGCGTTGAAATTGTCGATCCCGACGACCTCGTCGCCGCGGCGAAGCAGTCGGTCGGCGACGTGATGGCCGATGAAGCCGGCGGCGCCGGTCACGAGGATCTTCATGGATGTTCCTGGCAAAGTGGTCACGGGCGCTTAGAGGCACGACCCCGGGATGCCAAGCCGCACCGAAACGCAACCGTTACCTTTCCGCTTTCCGCGGGAGAGGGGAAATAATCAGGCCGCCGCCGCCGCCCCCGGCTCGCGGGCCTCGATGAACCAGCGCTCCTCGCCCTCGAGCCCGATCGCGGTCAGCGTACCGGAGCGATAGGCGCCGGTGTCGACTGCGATCCGGTTGGGGTGCTCCTCTGGCCGCTCGACGATGGTATGGCCGTGGACGACGACGACCCCGTGATCGCTCCGGTCGTCGAGGAAGCCCTCGCGGATCCAGCGCAGGTCGCGGCTGACCTGCTTGTCGAGCGCCACCCCGGGGCGGATCCCGGCATGGACGAACAGATAGTCGCCGAAGCGGAAGCTGTCGTGCATCTCCTCAAGGAATCGAACGTGGCTCTCCGGAACCTGGTCGATCAGACGCTCCATGATCGCCGTCGGAGTGGCGTTCAGCATCCAGCCGCTGGTCAGGCCGTAGCTCTGCGCGCATTCGGTGCCGCCGTAAGCGAGCCAGTGCTGCACTCCCGAATCGTCGCCGCCGAGGACCCCGAGGAAAAATTCCTCGTGATTGCCCTTCAGGAAGACGTTGCGGGCAAAGGCCGGCGGGCGGTCGACGAGCTGCTCGACGACTCCGCGGCTGTCCGGGCCTCGGTCGACCAGGTCGCCGAGGAAGACCAGCCAGGTCTTGGCCGGCCCGCGCCGCGCATTGTCCTCCTCGATCCGGGCGACCAGGTCGAGCAGCAGGTCGAGACGTCCGTGGATGTCGCCGATCGCATAGGCGCGGCCGCCCGGCGGGCCGCTACGGCCCCGCTGCGACCGGCTCTTCGAGAACAGGCGACTCAACACTGACGTCAACTCCGGCGAGGTTGCGCCGCCGATATTTGGTGTTTCGCCGCAGTTGCAAGCTTTTAGCCCCGGAAAATGCGGGACTCTGGACGGGACTTGAGAAATAAGCTAAGCGGCGCAACGAGATACAGGCGGATCGCCTTTGGGGGCGGCGCGAGCACCGGTCCGCAGGGAGGGGTGTGCGCCGAATCGGCGTATGGGCTGTTCCACGGAAGCCATGGATTGTGTAGAGGGCTTGTCGCCCCCGACCGGAGAGAGATGAACATGCGAGCGTTTCGGCATGAAGAGCGTAACTTTTCCTTCAGCGGTCTGATGTCCCGGGCCCTGCTCGTTGTGGCGGCCCTCGCCGCGGCGGGCTGCACCGGCGGCCGCGGCGGCTCGGTCCCCTACAACACGGAAATGGCGCCCCCCGACACGCAGGGCCAGATTGTCGCCAATGCCTCGCATCCGATCGGTGCTCTCGACACGCTCACCGTCTCGGTCTTCCAGGTCGAATCGCTGACCGGGGAATATAAGGTCGATGCCCAGGGGAAGATCGACTATCCGCTGCTCGGATCGGTGCAGGCGCTCGGCCGGACGACCCAGGAGCTGCGCCAGGACATCGCCGCCGGGCTGTCGAAGAAATATCTGCAGTCGCCCAACGTCCAGGTCGCTATCAAGGAGCGGGCCGAGCAGACCATCACGGTCGACGGCTCGGTGCGCACGCCCGGCCAGTTCATCGTCAAGGGCCCGACCACCCTGCTTCAGGCCGTCGCGATGGCGAAGGGCACCACCGAGGACGCCAACCCCTCGCGGGTCGTCGTCTTCCGCACCATCCGCGGAGAGCGGCTGGCCGGAGCCTTCGACCTCCAGGACATCCGCCGCGCCAAGGCCGAGGATCCGGTCATCTACGGCAACGACATCGTCATCGTGGACGGCAGCCGCGCCCGCCAGGTCTACAAGGACCTGATGGGGTCGCTCCCGCTCCTCGGCTTATTGCGCCCCTTCTAACGGCGGCCCGGAATCTAGAAGACAGGATTCGAAGATCATGAATAATCATGGGGGCTATCTCCCGAACCAGGGCGCCGTAATGCCTTTCGAGCCCAGCGGACGGCTTCCGGCGCATACCGGACTGACCGACGTCGCCTTCGGGCGGCCCACCAAGTCCGAGTCCCGGTTCGACGTCAACGAGATCTGGCGGATCGTCACCAAATGGTGGTGGCTGATCGCCGGGATCGCGATCGCCTGCCTGCTCGCCGCGATCGTCATCTCGCTGATGATCACGCCCCAGTATCGGGCCGAGTCGACGATCGAGGTCAATCCCGAGGGCGTTCAGGTCGTCGGCGAGAAGATCGGCGACGTCCAGCCGAACCAGATGAACGACCGGGCCTTCATCAACACCCAGGTCGGCCTTCTCAAGAGCCGTTCGCTTGCCGAGCGGGTCGCCCGAAGCACCAACATCGCCAACGATTCGACCATGTTCGACCAGGAGCTGCCGCGCCAGCAGCGCGAGACCGCCGCCGCGGCGCTGGTCGAGGGCAGCGTCACCATCGAGCCTCCGCGGGACAGCACTCTGATCTCGATCGCGGTCGAGGGTCCCAACCGGGAGCTCACCGCCAAGCTCGCCAACGCCTATGCCGACAATTTCATCCAGTCGAACATGGAGCGGCGCTACGAGGCGACGTCCTACGCGCGCAACTTCCTCCAGCAGCGGATCGCGGCGGTGAAGACCCGGCTCGAGCAGTCGGAACGCCAGCTCGTCGCCTATGCGAAGGCCCAGGGGATCCTCACGCTCGCGGTCGATACCGGCGGCACCGGAAGCGTCCGGCAGGAGCAGTCGATCGACGCGGCCACCCTCATCCAGACCAACAACGCCCTCGCCCAGGCGAAGAGCGACCGGATCGCCGCCGAGCAGCGCTTCCGCCAGGGCGCCGGCGCCCAGTCGCGCGCCGCCGCGATCAGCGATCCGACGGTCCAGATACTCGGTCAGCAGCGCGCCGCGCTCGAGGCGCAATATCAGCAGAAGCTGGCGCTCTTCAAACCGGATTTCCCCGAGATGGTTCAGCTTCGCAGCCAGATCGATTCGCTGGACAAGCAGATCAGCCGGCAGAGGAGCAGCGTGTCGGGTTCCGCCTCAAGCACCCTCCAGGCGGACTACCAGGCGGCCCGCGCTCGCGAGGCCGAGCTCGAAGCCAAGGTGAGCCAGGGCAAGGCCGGCCTGATGGCGCTTCGCGAGCGCAGCATCCAGTACACCATCCTTCAGCGCGAGGTGGACACCAACCGAAGCCTGTACGACGCCCTTCTCCAGCGCTTCAAGGAAGTCGGAGTGGCCGGCGGAGTCGGGGCGAACGTCGTGTCGGTCGTCGACCGCGCTCAGGTTCCAGGCGCTCCGTTCAAGCCGAACCTCCCGCTCAACATCATGATCGGCCTCTTCGTCGGAATCCTGCTCGGCCTGGGTACCGCCTTCACGATCGAGTGGATCGACGACACGGTCAAGACGCCCGACGACGTGGCGACCAAGCTCGGCCTCGCCTCGCTCGGGGTCATCCCCGGGGTGGGCAAGGGGCTCGCGGTGCGCGAGCAGCTCGAGGATCCGCGCTCGCAGGTCTCGGAAGCCTATCAGTCGGTGCGGACCGCGCTCCAGTTCTCGACAGACCACGGAGTGCCGCGCAGCCTGCTGGTGACCAGCACCCGGGCCTCGGAGGGCAAGTCGAGCACGGCGCTCGCGCTCGCGCAGACCCTTGCAAGCCTCGGCGCCTCGGTCCTCCTGATCGACGCCGATCTGCGCAAGCCGACCTTCCGCGGGCCGAGCTCGACCAGCCACGGGCTTTCCAGCCTTCTCGCCGGATCGGAAAAGGTCTTCGACTGCATCCACCCGACGCAGATGGAACGGCTCTTCCTGCTTCCGAGCGGCCCGATTCCGCCGAACCCGGCGGAGCTACTGGCTTCCGGCCGCTTCAAGGAGATCCTCGACGAAGCCCTCACCCGCTTCGACCACATCATCATTGACAGCGCGCCGGTGCTCGGGCTTGCCGACGCCCCGATGCTCGCGTCGAGCGTCGAGGGGACCTTGATGGTGATCGAGGCGGGCGCCATCCGCCGCGCCGCCGCACTCAACTCGGTCAATCGCCTCAGGGCGTCCGACGCCCGGCTGATGGGCGCCATCCTCACCAAGTTCAACGCCCAGAAGGTCGGCTACGGCTACGGCTACGGCTATGGCTACGGTGAAGACGCCTATGCCTATCGCGAGGGCGACACGCCGAAGAAGCAGATCGAGCTCCTGAAGAGCTGATCGTGGTGGCTGGGGAAAAGGGGGAGGGCCGGAGCTCCGGGCGGCGTATCGCCGCTTTGGCGGTCACCGTGGCGTCGCCGTTCGTCGCCTGGGTGATCGTGAAGGCCGCCGCTTCCGGCTTGTCGGTGTCGGCGGCCGTGGCGATGGCGCCGCTTCCGCCGGAGAATCCGGCGCCGACCCTCAAGGTCCTCGCGACCGCGGCCCAGCAACCGACGATCAAGGTGACCTCGGAGATGCAGCGGGCGGCCCGGGACGGGCTCGCCGACCTTCCGCTTTCCTTCGAGCCCTTCTTCGTCGAGGCCCGCGCCGCCGAGCAGAAAGGCGATCTTCGCCGGGCCATAGCACTGATGGAGGAAGTTCGCCGCCGTCGCCACTCCCATCCGTCGGCGCGAATGCAGCTGATGATCTATTACATCAAGGCCGAGCGTTTTACCGAAGGCCTTTCGGAAATAGACTTCCTCCTGCGCCGAAGCGAGGAGCTGCGGATCGCCCTTCTTCCCGAGCTGACCAAGCTGGTCTCCGATCCGCGCGGCCGGGCGGCGCTCGCGAAGATTCTCGCCAAGGAACCGGTCTGGAGGCCGGATTTCTTCGCCGCCGCCGGACGGCGCAAGATCGCGACGAGCGACGCCCGCGACCTCTATGAGCAGATCCGGAAATTGAAGCCGAAGGGCGACCTGCTGCTCGAGCGTCAGCTTATCCTGCAGACCCAGGCCTCCTCCGGCGATTATTCCGGAGCCCGGCAGACCTGGCTCGCCGCCCTGCCCCAGCAGGAACGCGGACCCAGCCGCTACCTGTTCGACGGCAGCTTCCGGGGCGTGCGCGCTCCGGGGCCGTTCGGCTGGACCTTCAAGGACAGCGACGCCGGCCGGGCCGAGCCTGCGAAGGATGGACAGCGCACTTATCTCGACGTCGCCTATTTCGGCGGCCAGTCCGTGGTCCTCGCCGAGCAGACCCTGGCGCTTCGCCCTGGAACCCACAATCTGCAGGTCGTTGCTCGAAGCCCGAACGGGATCACCTCGGGCCGGCTGTTCTGGCGGCTGACCTGTCTTCCGTCGGAGAGCCAGATCGGCCTGATCGACATGGGCCGCGCCGGCGCCAACAACCAGCGTTTCAACGCCGCCTTCACGGTCCCGTCCGGCTGTCCCGGCCAGTTGCTGCGCCTGATCGCGGAGCCGGGAGACGTCGCAACGGTCGTCAATCTGGAGATCGCTCGAATGGAGATCGCCCAGTGAGGGGAGGCTTCTGGCCCTTGGCGGCAGCCGTCTATCTCGGCGCCTGCCTGATTCTCGGCGGCGCGAGCGCGGCGGGCGTGGCGGCCAACGCCTTTCTTCAGCTGCTCGGCCTCGGCCTCATCGTGGCGCTGCTGTGGCAGCGCGATTTCACGCTCCCTGACGGAGCCAGGGGGCCGCTGTGGATCGCCGTGGCCCTGCTGCTCGTCGGTCTCGTCAGCCTGGTTCCGCTGGGCCTTGGCTCCGGCCTTCCGCTTCGCGCCCAGATCGAAGGCGCCTATCGGCTGATCGGAATGGCGCCTCCGTCGCTCCCGGGCTCGCTGGCGCCGCCTTCGACCCTGAACTCGCTTCTGCACCTGATCCCCGCCGCGGCGACCTTCCTGCTCGTGCTTCGGCTGCCCAACGAAGAGCGCAGGCGCCTTCCGACGGTGCTGCTTGCGGTCGCCGGAGTCTCGGTGATCCTCGGCGCTTTCCAGCTCATGGGCGGGAGCGGCTCTCCGCTTCGCCCCTACGCGATCACCAACCCCGAATCGCCGGTCGGCTTCTTCGCGAACGCCAATCACCAGGTGACTTTGCTGCTTTGCGCGCTTCCCTTGACGGCGGTCATCGCCGGACGGATGGCGACCCGCCGCTCGCGGTCCAAGCGCAGCGGCGGCGCGATCATCAGCGCAGCCATCGCGATCTTCTTCGCGGCCGGGATTGCCATCGGCGGATCGAGCGCCGGCTATGCGCTCGCCGTTCCGGTGGCGGTCGCCAGCTTCCTCATCTATCGGCGCACCGTCGCCGGCAAGATCGGAATGGGCTGGTGGGGAGCGCTCGCGGCGCTGGGACTGGCATTCGCCTTTGCCGGGCTCCAGGGCCCGCTGGGCCAGGAGAATTTCGAAGGCGAGCTCAACGCTTCCCACCCGACAAGCCGGCGGGTCCTGACATCGACCACGGTCGAAATCATCAAGGACAGCTTTCCGATCGGGACGGGGCTTGGCACCTTCTCCACCGTCTATCGGCGCTATGAGAACCCGGCCAAGGTTACCGGGACGTTCGCCAACCACGCCCATAACGACTATGTCGAGGCCGTGCTCGAGCTCGGAGCGCCGGGCCTGCTCCTGATCCTCGCCTTCCTGTACTGGTGGGGGCGGCGGGCCTATTCGGCCTGGAGCCGGGACTTCGAGGGCGCGGCGCTGGCCCGGGCCGGCTCGGTGATGGTCGGAACCGTCCTCGCGCATTCGATCGTCGACTATCCGATCCGGACCGCGGCGATCGTCGCGGTCTTCGCCCTCGGCTGCGCCTTGATGGTGCCGCCGGTCCCGCGGCGAAGCTCGGCCGAACCCGCGGAGGACGAATCGTCCGCCCCGCTTCGGCATATGGAAGCCGTGTGATCCTTCGCCGCTCCAGGTGCTGATCGAGCCGACGGCTCTGGCCGAAGTGCTCGTCCTGACGCCGAGTTACCATCGCGACGAGCGCGGCTTCTTCACCGAGAGCTACAGCAAGCGGGCCTTCGCCGACGCCGTCGGCTCGGACGTCGAGTTCGTCCAGGACAATCACAGCCTCTCGGCGAAGGGCGTCCTCCGAGGGCTCCACTACCAGCTTCCTCCACGGGCCCAGGCAAAGCTCGTCCGGGCAGTGGTCGGCGAGATATTCGACGTTGCGGTCGACATCCGCCGCCGCTCACCGACCTTCCGCCAATGGGTGGGCGTTCGCCTCTCGGCGGAGAACGGGAAGCAGCTCTGGATCCCGGAAGGCTTCGCCCATGGCTTCCTGGCGCTGAGCGAGCAGGCGGAGGTCCTGTACAAGGCCTCGGCTTACTACCATCCCGAATCCGAGCGTTCGCTCGCCTGGAACGATCCCGACATCGCAATCGAGTGGCCGACGCAATTGCCTCCGCTCCTGTCGCCCCGGGATTCGGCCGCCCCTCCCCTCGCCGGCGCGGAGCTGTTCGGCTGAGCCCCGGGCCGCGCCTGAAGCTTTGATGGATCGGACCGAACTACCCCTCCGTTCGCCCTGAGCCTTGTCGAAGGGTTCCTTCTTGCTCGCCAAGGGGACGGCCGATCCTTGGCCGCTCTAGCCGATTTGGGTCAGGACGAAGGCATGGGCTTCGGCGGTCTCCCGCAGATGTTCCCACCGCCCCGACTTGCCGCCATGGCCGGCCCCCATGTTGATCTTGAGAAGCTGCAGATTGTCGTCGATCCTCGAAGCGCGGAGCTTTGCCGCCCACTTGGCCGGTTCCCAATAGGTCACCCGAGGGTCGTTCAGGCCGCCGGTGATGAGCATCGGAGGATAGGCCTGGGGCTTCACCTGGTCGTAGGGGCTGTAGCTTCGGATCAGCTCGAACGCCCCTTCGTCCAGGATCGGATTGCCCCATTCGGTCCACTCGCCTGGAGTCAGCGGGAGGGTCTCGTCGAGCATGGTGTTGAGGACGTCGACGAAGGGGACGTCGGCGACCACCGCACCCCACAGGTCCGGGTCCGTGTTGACCACGACCCCCATCAGCTCGCCGCCCGCCGAGCCGCCGGATATGGCGATCCTTCCGGGACGGCTGAAACCTTCGGCGACCAGGCCCCTGGCGACGTCGACGAAGTCGTTGAAGGTGTTGACCCGGTTGTCGAGCTTGCCCTGCAGGAACCAGTCGTAGCCGAGGTCGTCGCCGCCCCGGACGTGCGCGATGGCGTAGGCGTAGCCGCGGTCGATCAGGCTGATCGCGCTCGTCGAGAAGCTGGGCGGTATGGCGTAGCCGTAGGCGCCGTAGGCATAGAGGTAGAGCTTGCCCTCGCCGTCCTTGCGGAACCCTTTTCGGTACACGATCGAGACCGGGACCATCTTTCCGTCCCGGGCCGGAATCATCAGCCGCTCCGTCTCGTATTGCGACCGGTCGTAGCCGGAAGGAATCTCCTGGACCTTGAGCACCTCCAGTCGGCGCTTCGCCGGATGATAGTCGAAGATGGTCATCGGAGTGACCATCGAGGAATAATGAAGCCGATAGGCGTCGGGCGCGAATTCCGGGCTGTCCATGTAGCCGGCCGAATAGGCCGCCTCTTCGAACGGAACCCGGTCCTCGCCGCCGTCATAGGCGCGCAGCCGGAGCTGATCGAGGCCGTCCACCCGCTCCGAGATCGCGAGATGGTCGCGATAGGCGGAGAAGCCGCGGAGATAGACCCGGTCGGAGCCGGGAATCACGGTCTCCCATTCGCCGGGCCTGGCGGGGTCGGCCTCGGCGAGACGGAAGTTGACGTGGTCGTCGTTGGTCAGGATCCAGAGCCGGCCGTGAGCGGCATCGGCGGCATATTGGATCTTCTCCCGGCGGGCCGAGATCAGGGTCGGCGGCGCCGTCGGGTCGTCGGCTGGAACGAAGCGGACCTCGGTGGTGCTATTGTCGCCGGTGGAGATGAAGATCAGGCTCCGGTCCTGCGACCGGGAGGCGGCCACGCTGAAGCCGAGCGCCTCGGTCTCCTCGTAGAGCGTGACGTCCTCGGACACCGGTCCGCCGAGGCGATGGTAGCGCGCCCGGTAGCTGCGCCAATTCTCGTTCACCTCGGTGAAGACGATTCCCCTGCTGTCGCTGGTCCAGACCGGATCGCCGATGGCGACTTCGGTGACGGTCTCGATATCCTCGCCGGACTCCAGATCGCGGATGCGGAGCTTGAAGCGCTCGGAGCCGTCGTCGTCGACATGGGTGGCGGCATAGCGCCCGTCCGGGCTGACCCGAAGCGAACCGCGGCGGAAATATTCCTTCCCCTCCGCTTCGGCCGCCTCGTCGAACACGATCTGCTCGGAGCCTCCCGCCACCGGGCGCCGGTACCAGGTACGGTATTGGGCGCCGGGCTTGAAGGCCCACCAATATTCCCAGTCGCCGTCGCGCTGCGGGACCGAGGATTCGTCCTCCTTGGTCCGACCCTTCATCTCCTCGAACAAGGTGTCGACGAGAGCCGAGTGGGGAGCCATCGCCGCCTCGAAATAGCTGTTCTCGGCCTTGAGATAGGCGAGCACGTCCTCGTCCTCGACGGCCGGATAGCCGGGATCCCTCAGCCAGTGCCAGGGATCCTCGATCACATGGCCGTGACGTTCGTAGCTGTACGGGCGCGGTTCGGCGCGCGGCGGGGCTGGGAGGGTGTCGGTCATGAGGCTTTCTGAATTGTGGCGCGCGGTTGCAGAGCGCAAGAGAATGGCTAAGGCAAACCCCGCCCGTTCAACGGGCAGGGTT
>DASVQD010000048.1:0-57615 GCA_036389345.1 Allosphingosinicella sp.
GCCCCAGCCTGCGCTGGGGCGACGGCGACATGAAACCATGACCTCATTCAAAACCCTCGACGATCTCGGCGACGTCCGCGGCAAAAGGGCGCTCGTCCGGGTCGACCTCAACGTGCCGATGGCCGATCTCGAGGTGACCGACGACACCCGGCTTCGGGCCACGCTTCCGACCGTGACCGAGCTCGCCGACAAGGGCGCGATCGTCCTCCTTCTCGCCCATTTCGGAAGGCCCAAGGGGGAGCAGCGGCCGGACATGTCGCTGTCGCTCGTCACTCGGGCCTATGGCGACGTGCTCGGGCGGCCGGTCCGCTTCGTCGGCGACTGCCAGGGCGAGACCGCGGCCGCCAACGTTGCCGACATGCAGTCCGGCGACGTCGCGATCCTCGAAAATACCCGCTTCCATCCCGGCGAGGAGAAGAACGACCCGGGGCTCGCCCGGACGATGGCGGCCCTCGGCGACCTCTACGTCAACGACGCCTTCTCGGCCGCCCACCGCGCCCACGCTTCGACCGAGGGCCTGGCCCACGTCCTTCCCGCTTATGCCGGCCGAGCCATGGAGGCGGAGCTGAAGGCCCTGCAGAAGGCGCTCGGGGAGCCCGACCGGCCGGTGGCGGCCGTCGTCGGCGGCGCCAAAGTCTCATCGAAGCTCGAGGTGCTTCGCCATCTGGTGACCAAGGTCGACCATCTCATCATCGGCGGGGGGATGGCCAACACCTTCCTCGCCGCCCGCGGCATCGACGTGGGCAAGTCGCTGTGCGAGCACGAGCTCGCTTCGACCGCGCTCGAGATTATCGAGGCGGCCGACCAAGCGGGCTGCACCGTCCATCTGCCCTACGACGTCGTGGTTGCGACGCAGTTCGCCGCCAATCCTTCGAGCCTCAGGACTTGCAACGTGCACGAGGTCGGCGCCGACGAGATGATCCTGGACGTCGGCCCGGCGGCGGTGGAGGCGCTTGCCGACGTCCTCAAGACCTGTCGGACCCTGGTCTGGAACGGACCTCTAGGCGCCTTCGAGACCCCGCCCTTCGATCGCGCCACGGTCCAGCTGGCCAGGACCGCCGCGGCCCTCACCCAGGCCGGCCAGCTCGTCTCGGTCGCCGGCGGCGGCGATACGGTGGCGGCCCTGAACCACGCCGGAGTCGCCGGCGATTTCACCTTCGTCTCGACCGCGGGCGGCGCCTTCCTGGAATGGATGGAGGGCAAGGCGCTCCCCGGGGTTGCGGCGCTCGCCCAGCACTGACGGCGCCGCCTCGGCCGGGGTCTAACGCGCTCCCTGCCGGGCCAGCGCTTCGCACAGGCTGTCGGTGGCGAGGGCGATCCGGGATTCGGCGGTCTCGCGGTTCGAGGGGTCGTTTCGAACCGCTCGAGTCTCGGTGTTGAAGGCGAGCAGCGTGCCCATCCGCTGCTCCGGGCAGAAGCTGAGATAGGCACGGAAGCCGTTCTGGTCGCCATTATGTCCGATGAAGCGGACTCCCCTGCCCTCGTCGACGAAGAAGGACAGGCCGCTCTTCGTGGTCGGAGCCATTCGCCCCTGGGTGAAGTCTTCGCCCGCCGCGATCTGCGGCCGCCACATCTCCTCGAACGAGGAACGCTTCAGCACGAGGTCGAACTCGGCACGGCGCTTCGGATCGCCGATCAGGAAGGCCGCATATCTGGCCATGTCGGGCAAGGGCGCGTTGAGCCCGCCGTTCGACACGGTCACTCCGGTATCGACGTCGAACGGCGCCTCCACCCTCTTTCCCTCGCGGATGTAATAGCTGTGCGACCGGTGGCGGAGGAGATGCGGCGGGGTCCGGTCGAAATAGCTGTCGTGCATTGCGAGCGGCTTGAGGATGTTCTTGTCGACATAGACTTCGAAATCCTCGCCGGAGAGGCGCTCGATCACCTGCCCCAGATAGACGATTCCGGGGTTCGAGTAGCTGAAGCGGGTCCCGGCCTTGAATTGGACCTCGGTGTAGGGAAGCATCGCCGCCAGCTGGGTCCAGCTCGTGGGCTCGAACGGCTGCCATTCATGCTCGCGCCAAGGCCAGGTCCCGCCTCGAAAGCCGGCGCTGTGGCTCATCAGGTGGCGAAGCGTGATCGAGCCCGTGTCGCCGAACGGATTGTGGACCGAGGCCAGCTCGGGCACGTAGCGGACGATCGGATCGTCGAGCGTCAGGAGCCCGCGGTCGCGAAGCTGCAGGATCGCGATCCCGGTCATCGTCTTGGTGATCGACGCCCAGTGATAGATGGTCCGGCCGTCGACCGGGACATGGGCCTTCGAATCCTGCTCGCCGAGATGGTCGGCGGCTGCGACCTTTCCGTCGCGAACCAGGTAGAAGCTGCTTCCGGCGATCCCCGACCGGCGCATCTCGGAGCGGTGGAGCTGCCGGAAATCGCTCAACGCCCGTTCGAAGTCACGCTCCGAGGCCGGCGCGGCGGCGGGCGAGGCGGCGAGCAGCAGGGCGGCGGCGAGCCGGATGGACATGGCGTGTCTCCCTCTGCGGGGGGCCGGAGTTCCGCCATTCATGCGCAAGCTTCGTCCGGGAGGCAACCGGCTCGTCCCGCCCCTTCGAGCCCCTAAAGCGTCGGCACCGGCGAGAGGAACTGAGCCTGCGCCCAGCACTGGCCCCCGCTATAGGCGATGCTCGCCCAGGCGCCGTCATAGCCCAGGACCCGAACTTCCTTCCCCCTGAGCAGGTTTCGGACCCGGGGCGCGTCGGCGACCGGCGCCGCTCGGCAGATGAGCAGGCTTGCGGCGACATAGGCGACTTCGCCCGAAGCGGCGGCGGCGCCGGTGCCTTCCGGCCGACGCGCCGTCTCCCCCTGCACGGGCCGATCATAGGGTGCCGAGGCCGCGAACGGGTCCGCCCGCGCTTCGGCTTGCGGCGCCTTCGATCCTGGATCCCGCGCCGGCGTTCCGGGCGGGTCCGACAGGGAGCCCGGTGCGGGGTAACCCGCCGAATAGAGGGCGAGCGCGACTGCGACGGCGACGGCGAGAGCCAGCCCGGTCACGAGCAGCGGTCTCGGCTCCGCGGGCCCCGACCAGAAATTGCGGACCGCCGCTCGGACCCGGCGCCACTGCTCGGGAAGGCCGCCGGCCTTGCGCGAGACCGGCTCCACGGCCCGATCGGCCGGAGCGGCATCCCCGGCCGCCGGAGCGCCCGCGAGCGAGCGGCCGCGCTGCGGGGCGGGCGCAGCCTCGTCTTCGAACGGATCGTCGTCCATGAAGTCCCAGGTGGAGCGCCGCTGCCGAAGCGGAGCTTCGGCCGGGAGCGGTCCGGGCCGCGGCGCGGGGGCCTCCGGCTCGGCTGGGAAAGTCTTCCCGGCACGGTCCGCGGACTCCTCCGCCCGCAGGTGCGCAAGAACGTCCTGGATCGGAAGCCTGCCGTTGCCGGATCGGTCTGCCGGCGAGGGACCCGGGGCCGGAGCCGGTTCGTCGATGTCGACGGGTTCGGCGGGCGCTTGCGGGGGCGCCGCCGGAGGGTCGGCCGAACGAGTCGGCGCCGGTGGGACGTCGATCGCGCCCGAAGCGCTTTCCGGCGCCTCGAAGGCTGGTGCGTCCCCCCGGTCGGAGGCCTGCTCGAGCTCCGCCGACGGCGCCGCCGTACCGCGCGTCAGAGGCTCGGTTCCACTCCCCTCGGGGATCAAAGCCACTTCGGGCCGGCTTGCCGGGGGGTGGTTGCTCCACACCACCCGATAGCCGCTCGGAACGCGCCAGCCTTCGAAGGCGGTCCGGACCAGGTCGCGGCCGCACCTTTCACAGGTGGCGAAGTAAAGGCCGTCATTCCAGCGCGGGATCCCGCGGGGCCGGTGACGCCCCAGGCTGCACAGGAGGCTCACGTTCGCCCGCCGCCGCCGTCACGGCAAGCGCCGGCCTCAGCCGCGAACGCCCCCCCGCACGGGGAGGCATGCTGGCTCGACGGTCGTCCCGTGAAGTTCATTCTTCCGCTCCTAGCCTCGCAACGCCGCTGCCGCTCGCGACCGCCGCGTCCGGTCCGGTCCGGTCCGGTCCGGCCCCGAATGAACGCGCTACTCTATATAGACGGCCTTTTGGACCCTCGAGGCGGGCGGCTGCGGCTTTTGCACGGCCGGCGCCCCGACCGCCGGGACCGGCTCGGCCTCGACGGAATGCTCGCGCGCCACATGGCTCATGCGGCCCTGGACCACGGCCCCCTTGACCATCCTCACCCGGCTGTAGGTGACGTCCCCTTTAACCCTCGCGCCCTCCTCCAGAGCGAGGTCGCCGGTCTCGATCGCGCCCTCGACCAGCCCGGAGAGCCGCACCCGGTCCGCGACCACGTCGCCGCGGATCTCGCCCTGCTCGCCGAGCACGAGTGCGGCGCAGCGGACATTGCCGGAGATCCTGCCGCGGATCTTGAGGTCGACCTCGGCCTCGATGTCTCCTTCGACCGAAATTCCGCTGCCGATGATCGAGGGACCTTCCCTCCCGGCGGTAGAGTTTGCGCTTCGATCCATCCCAGTCTCCAGGGCCGAGCCTCGTTCCCCGCCGCACGGCGCGTTGTCGGCTTCGGCATCCCGCGGACGCATAGCCAGAGCGAGCCGATCCTCCAACGCCCCAATCGACCGAGCGAATCACACGCCCGAATCGGGACAATCCGTGCCGAAAGGTTACGCCCGGGCCTCCCGTCCCGAATTGGGCCGGGAACCCTAAAGACTGAAACTTGTTAGTGATTTTCTCGGTGAACTACGTATTATCCACAGGTTGGGTCGCTAGGCCCGACCGGGGGGAGTGGCCAGGCCAGCCGCGTTCGGGTGCGCCGAACGCCGGCGGCGCCCCCGCCAGATTGCGAGGAGTGAGGCATGGAACAGGCTAACAAGGTCGAGCGCGAAACCGCGGAGGAGATGTCGATCATCGGCTCCGGCATCCGGGTCACCGGCAATATCGAGGCGACCGACGATCTTCATCTCCTGGGCAAGGTCGACGGCGACGTGCGCTGCGTCACTCTCATCCTCGGCGAAAACAGCGTCATTCGCGGAAGCGTCTTCGCCGAGCGGGTCCGGGCGGCGGGAACCGTCGAGGGCTCGATCGAGACCAAGGACCTCGCCGTCGAGGCGACGGCTCGGCTCCACGGCGACATCACCTATTCGCGGATCCGGATCGCAAGCGGCGGGATCATCGACGGCAAGATGAGCTATCGCGAAAGCGAGGAGGAGACCGTCGAGGCGGCCCGCCTCAGGCTGGTCGAATCCGGGCCGGCCGCCAAGCCGGAGCCCAAGGCCGTGTACATCGAATAGCCCGTTCGGATGAGCTCGGCGGCGCCATCGGCGGGAGCAAACGGCCGGCCGTGAAATGTTCGATCGGCGCGCCGTTGCCATCGCCGCTTGCCTTCGGCCGCCGCTCGCCTCAGTGTTTCGCTCCGGCAAGGTCCGGCAGGAGATGACCAGTCACATTCGGGCCTCGAAAGACTGACGTGGCCGACGTCGCGATCCTCCACTCCGCCGACAAGGACAAGGCGGCCGCCCGGCTCGCCGAGTCCGTCTCAGCCGCTGGCTTCGCCGTCGAATCCGTCGAGGTCGAGGACCCGTCGGGCCTCGCCGATGCCGTCGGCCGGTGCGGGGCCGAGGCGAAGATCCTGATCTGGTCGCGATCGCTGGTTTCCCATGCGCTTCATTCCGGAGATCTCGCGCGGATTCGCAAGATCGCAGGCCTGATCGAGGTTTCCGCGGACGGGATCACTCCGCCTTCCGGGGGCGACGAGAGCCGGGTCGTTTCGATCTCGGGATGGCGGGGACAGCCTTTCCACCCCGGATGGCAGCGGATCGCCCTCGAGCTGAAGCGCCTGTGCGGGGCCCGGAAGGCCGTGCCCGAGGCCGCGCCGCCGCCGGTCCCGGCCAGGAATCCTCCCGCGAGGGCGGCGGCTACGGCCGCTTCAGCCGCCGCCGGCCGGCCGAAGGGGCGTGGGCTGATGATCGGCGGCGGAGCCGCTTTGCTGCTCGCCGGGGCGGTCGGGGCTTCGATCTGGATCGGCGAAAGCGCTCCGCAGCCGCCGCCTCGCCAGGAGCTTCGGGACACGGGCGCCGTGCCTCCGGCCGCCCCGGCCCGGCGGACCGACAGGACGATCGATACGGGACCGCCGGACGCCCTCGCCGCCCCTCCGCCGGCTCAGCCGGCTCAGCCGGCCCCGCCCCCGCCGCCCTCGTCCGAGTCCCCGGCCGCCGCGAAGTCGGAGGCTTTGCCCGAGAAGCCGGCTTCGCGACCGGCTCCCAAGCCGGCCGTCCGCCCGAAGCCGCCGGCCTTGACGGCCGAGCCGGTGAAAAAATATTCGCGGAAGAATTCGAAGGTGATGCGGCAATTCTGCGAGCGGAGCGGCCGGTCGACCCCGCAATGCCGGACCTTCCTTCGCTCGGTCCGCGACTCCGAATAGTCCCGGGCCGCTCGAAAGCGGCGCTCAGCCGCGCGCGGATGTGAAACGAGGCGCCCCAGGATATCCGGAGCGCCTCGCTTTGACCGTCAAAAAACGGTGTTACGCGGTCGCGCGCGAGCGCGAGGCGCTGTGTCCGCCGCTCCGATAGAGGATCTCGCGCGCGGTTTCCGAATCGATCCCGGAACTGCCGGTGTCGACCGAGACGAACACTCCGCCCGAATTGATCCGCTCCTCGTAGTAGCGGGCGTCCTCGTCGCTGACTCCATGCTTGGAGAGATAGCCGCTGAGGCCTCCGGTGGCCGCTCCGAGCGCCGCGCCGATCGCCGCACCCTCGGGAACCGCCGAGGCGGCGATCGCGCCAGCGGCGGCGAGCGGTCCGACTCCCGGGATTGCCAGCGCGGCGACTCCGAGCGCCGCTCCGAGCGCTCCGCCGCCCAGAAGGCCCTTCACCAGTCCGCTCTTATTCCCGCCGTCGTCGGTGGTGCTTCCGCTGCCGTCGGAAGTCGTGTTCCGGCCGTCCTGCTGGTGGACGATCGACAAGGCGCTGTCGCTCACTCCGGCGCTGCGAAGCTCGGTGACGGCACGCTCGGCTTCCGAATGGCTGTCGAAAACGGCGGATACGAGATTCTGGTTCATGAAAACACTCCTGTGGGTACAAGGTCGGGGGTCTCGGCCCCCACCGCTCAACAGGACTGAGCCCACGCCGTTCCTCGACTCGTCCCGCCGCTGGGGCATTCGCCGCTGCCGGTTCAGCTCGAGACGACCAGGCGGTAGCCGCAGTCGAGCGAATCGCGGCCGAGAAGATCACCGTAGCGTTCGGCCCAGGCACCGCTCCCAAGGTCCGATTTCAGGCGCGCCAGGGCGTTCGAAACGTCGCCGAGCGCCCAGAAGGAGGACATTGCGGCCCTTGCCCGCGGATCGAGATAGGCGGCCGGACGGCTCCAATAGGCGGCGAGGAAGCCGTCGCTGCAATCGCTCGGGATCGGCACCGGCCTGATCGAGACCGGGCCCAGGCGAGGCTCGTATTCGGTCAGGCTGGGCATTTGCGCTTCGTCGAGGGCTACGAGCTCGGGAATGTAATCGTACAGCCAGAAATGGCGGAAGGACGGATCGTAGGTGAGTATGACGACGGGACCGCGGGCGACTCGCCGCATCTCCTCGAGCCCTTTCCTTCGGTCGGACCAATGATGGACGGTGAGGACGGCCATCGCGGCGTCGAAGCTCTTGTCGGCGAAGGGGAGCGATTCCGCGCGGCCCTGGACGAGCGCGGCAGCTTCGACACGGCGCTGCCGGATCATCGCGATCGAAGGCTCGAGCGCCGTCACCTCGCGGCCGCCCGGCTCATAGGAGCCCGCCCCGGCGCCCACGTTGAGGATCGATCCAGACTCGCCCAGCGCCGCCTCGATCAGGGCCGCGATTCGCCGATCGGGCCTTCTCAGGTCCGAATAATTCACTCCGATCCGGTCGTAGTGGCTCGTCACCGGCCCCTTATGGCTCGGCGCGCCCGGCCGCGAAACGGGCGAATCGCGGCCCCGTTGACTCATGCATAGCTCGCCGGTTATGGATCAAATCGATAACTGGAGAGTTATGCGTTCGATGACCGGCCCCTCCGACTTGCTCTTCGCGACTCTCGCCGATCCCACCCGGCGGGGACTGTTCGAGCGGCTTTGCCGCGAGGGTGAGCAGACCGTGGGGGCGCTGACCGCCGGCGCCGGGGTGTCTCAGCCGGCGGTCTCCAAGCATCTGCGCGCACTGAAAGCCGCCGGGCTGGTCCGCGACCGCCACCAGGGCCGCCAGACCCATTACAGCGCCCAGTGCCGAGCCCTCGCCCCGCTGATCGACTGGACCGGGCGGATGGCGGGCTTCTGGGAAGCGCGCTTCGACGACGTCGAGGACCTGCTGAAGAGGATGGACCAATGAGCACCCAAGCGGCCGATGCCCGCACCGTCGTCATAGAGCGCGAGTTCCCCCACCCACCGGAGAAATTGTGGCGGGCCCTGACCCAGCCTCACCTGATCGCGGAATGGCTGATGAAGAACGATTTCGCACCGGTCGTCGGCCATCGATTCAACCTTAACGGCGACTGGGGCGGAGTGCTCGACTGCGAGGTCCTCGAGGTCGAGCCCAACGAGACCCTCTCCTATACGTGGAACTTCGCCCATCCCGACCCGACCTTCGACCTGCAGAGCGTGGTGACCTTCAGCCTCGCCGCCACCGCGGGCGGCACTCGGCTCCGGATGGAGCAATCGGGGTTCCGGCCGGAGCAGAAGCAGGCTTCGGGAGGGGCCCGGATCGGCTGGCAGAAGTTCCTCGGCAAGCTCGAGCAGGTGCTCGAAGCGGCCGGATGAAATCGACGATTGCACGCTTTGAAAGGAGGTCATGATGAATATGAGCAAGTGGATGCGGCAGAGCCACCGCTGGCTGTCGATTCTGTTCACGGCGATCTCTGCCGCGATCTTCCTCGCTTTGGGCCTTGGGCGCGAACCGGCGCCCTGGGTCTATTTCCTGCCGCTGGCGCCTTTGGCCTTGATGACCCTAACCGGGCTGTACATGTTCTTCCAGCCTTACGCCGCCCGGCGGAGCGGCGGGCGCGGAATCGAAATGACGGGGTAGAAGCGATGAGCGGAAGGTGACGGCGCCCGGCCCCAGGCTTCATCGCCGCTCCATCGCCGTGGCCGCGCTGTCGACGGCGGTCGAGTGGTACGACTTCACCTTGTATCTCTATTTTTCGACCGTCCTTGCCCGGGTCTTCTTCGGGCCCGGCCCCGCATCGCTGGCCGCCGCCCTCGGCGGCTTCGCGGTCGCCTATCTTATGAGGCCGGTCGGGGCGGTCGTCTTCGGCCATATCGGGGACCGCAAGGGCCGGCGGCCCATGCTGCTTCTCTCGATGGCGGTGATGTCGGCCGCCATGCTCCTTACCGCTTTGCTTCCGACCGAGGCCAGCATCGGGCCGCTGGCCGCCTGGCTCCTGGTGCTTTTGCGCTGCGTGATGGGCTTCTCCGTGGGCGGCGAGTATACCGGGGTGGTCGCCTATCTGCTCGAGAGCGCGCCCAGCCACCGCCGCGGACTCGTCGCCTCCCTGGCCGCCGCATCGAGCGAGATCGGGGCCCTGCTCGCGGTCGCCGTGTCGGCGCTAACCGTCAGCTCGATGTCCGGCTCCGACCTCGAATCCTGGGGATGGCGGATCCCCTTCCTCGTGGGAGCAGCGCTCGCCGGAGCCGTGCTTCTGGCGCGCTCGACCATGAACGAGTCGCCGGACTTCGAGCGGCAGAAGGCCGAGGGGACGGTTCCGCGCTATCCGCTCCTCCAGGCGCTTTCGAGGCAGCGGGGCGGAGTGCTCCGCGGCTTCGCGATATCGGCCTTGGGATCGATCACTTATTATGTCGGGATCACCTATGTGCCCGCCTTCCTCACCTCGGCCGGATCGGCGAGCGAGGCGGAGTCGCTCTGGCTTTCCACCCTGGCCGCCGTCGCGGTCATCCTCGTCACTCCGGCCGTCGGCCTGTTCTCCGACCGTTTCGGGAGGAAGCCGGTCCTGATCGCGCTCGCGGCGCTCAGCGCCCTCGTCCCGATCGCGATGTTTTCGCTCATGGCCGGCGGTTCGACCGGCCAGGCGCTGCTCGGCGCCGTCGTCCTCGCCCTGGTCGCGGGTGGAGTGAGCGCGGTGGGAGCGGTCGCGACGGCCGAACAATTCACCGGCGAAGCCCGGATCAGCGGCCTGGCCCTCGGAGCGACCGTTGCGACCGCGATCTTCGGCGGCCTCACGCCCTGGCTCGCGCAGGTGCTGATCGAAGCGACCGGCCGCAACGAGATTCCCGGAATCATGATCGCGGTCGTCGCGCTCAGCGTCGCGCCGGTCTTCCTGAGGATGCGCGAGACCCGTCCGGGATGAAGATGGGGAATGGCGCGAGTGACGGGGCTCGAACCCGCGACCTCCGGCGTGACAGGCCGGCGCTCTAACCAACTGAGCTACACCCGCTTGGGAGCCGGCGAACTATGCGCTGGCCCCTCCCCTGTCAACCGGCGGAGCGCTCTTTGCGTCTTTGCGTTGAAACTCGACTGGACCTGCGGTCGGCGGTGAGGCTCGGATGGCGCGGGCTTCCTACGGCCTCGTTCCGGCGGCCCTCTCCGCTTCGCCGTGATCCTCGTGATGGTGACCCGTGAGCGTCCCCTCCTCGAACAGGAAGCCAGCGATGTCGGGCTTTCCGGCGGCGTCGAGGACCGTCTTCATGATGATGAGCAAGGGCACCGCCAGGAGCGCCCCGGTCGTCCCCCAGACCCACGCCCAGAAGCTCAGCGCGACGAGGATCAGAAGCGGATTGATGGTAAGGCGCCGGCCGACGAAGAAGGGCGTGATGAGGTTCGCCTCGACGAGATGGACCCCGATGAAGCAGAGCGCCGGAAGGAAGGCGTACCAGGGGTCGGCGAAGGCCATCAGCCCGCCGAGCGCCAGTAGAAGGACCGAGGCGATCGGGCCGAGATAGGGGATGTAGTTGAGGACCGCCACGATCCCGCCCCACATCAGCGGAGTCGGCATGTCGAGCAGATAGAGGATCAGTGAGACGGACAGGCCCATCGCGATGTTCACGATGGTGATCGTTCCCAGGTAGGTCGAGGTCGCGTCGACCACTTCCTGGATCGCCCGGGCGGTGGTCATCGCCCCGTCGAAGCTCGAGCGGGCGGTGATCGTGCGCCGGCGCATGCTGGTCCAGCCGGCAAGGAAGAAGAAGATCACCAGCAGCGCGAAGAACATCTGGATGGCGGCGAAGGGGGCCGAGGTGGCGATGATGTCGAGCAGCGAGTTGGGGGTCTCGAGCTGGACGGTTCGAGGCGTCGCGGCATGGGTCCCGAACTGCTCGACGATATCGTCGATGAAGCGCTCAAGGTCCGAATAAACCTCCATCACCGGGGCGAGCGTGTCGCGTACCCGGCCGATGCGTTCGGGAAGCAGCCGGACCCACTCGGCGGCCGGAAGGACGATCGAGGCGACGGCGATATTGGCCATCGTGATAAGGACCAGGATGCAGGTGAAGGCGGCGAGCGGCGACGGCACACGCCGCCGCTCCAGCCATTCGAGCATCGGCACCAGCGCGATCGCGATGACCAGGGCCGCCGTGACCGGAAGGAAGAATTCCGCCCCGGCGCGAAGCGCGAAAGGAAATGCGAGGGCCAGGCCGGCGCCCGCGATCAGGGTTAACGCGGCGAGCAGCCGATCGCGCCCGTAGGCGATCGCCTCCGGCTCCCAATTGGGATCCACCGGGTCGACTTGCGTCGCGCCTTCAATGACTTCCTTCCCCTGCTGCTTGTTCATTTTGCTTACCGCAGCCCTTCGACACCGACTTAAGCCCAACGCCTAATCGGCCGTTAACGCATTTTTAGCCCCTTACCACGCATTAGCTCCAGATCGGATCAATGCTCGGGGAGCACCAATGCGTTATCAGGCTACGAGCGCCAAATCATCGGCGTTCCGCAAAAATGCAGCCCTGGCCGCCCTGACGGCGGCCTCCGCCTGCGTTTTCGCGAGCCCCGCGCAGTCTGCCGGCACCCCGGCCGGCACCGACATCATCAACGTCGCCACCGCCACCTACGAGCTTCCCAACGGAGGCGAGGCCAGCGTCGATTCGAACATCGTCACCCTGAAGGTCGACGAGCTTCTCGACGTCAGCGTCGCCTGGAGCGATCCGTCCGACGTCCCCGCGTCGGCGGGAGGCACCGGCCAGCTGCTGAAGTTCTCAGTCACAAACGGCGGCAACGGCACGGAGGCCTTCACGCTCGCAACCGTCGCCAACGGCGGCGGCGACGATTTCGACCCGTCCGTCACCTCGATCGTCCTCGATAGCAATTCCAACGGCGCCTACGACGCCGGGGTCGACACCGTTTACTCGAGCGGAAGCAACGACCCGCAGCTTAACCCGGACCAGTCGATCACCGTCTTCGTCCTCTCCACCGTTCCCGCCGGCGCCGGCGACGGACAGCGCGGCCGGGTCGATCTCACCGCGGTCGCCAAGACAGGATCGGGCGCCCCCGGAACCAGCTTCGCAGGCCAGGGCCAGGGCGGCGGCGACGCCGTCGTCGGAGCGACCGGCGCGGACTCCGAGGACGACGGCTATTATCGGGTCGCGAAAGCCAGCGTCGCCTTCGTCAAGAGCGCGAGCGTCGCCGACGCCTTCGGAGGAACCGCCGCCGCTCCGGGCTCGACGATCACCTACACGCTCGCCGCGACGGTGAGCGGGTCCGGCAGCCTCGCCAACCTTCGGGTCAGCGATCCGGTACCGGCCGGCACCACCTACAAGCCCGGCTCCCTCACCCTCGAGGGCGCTCCGCTCACCGACGCGGCCGACGCCGATGCCGGAAGCTTCAGCGGCACCGCAATCAACGTCGGGCTCGGCACGGTCGCCGCCGGCGCCACCCGAACCATCACGTTCCAAGTGAAGATCGACTGAGAAGGATGAAGTCCATGAAGATCTGGCTTGCGCTGCTCGCGCTCCTCGCCCCCGTCGCGGCCATGGCGGCGGACGACGTCTCGCTGACCAGCAAGGTCTATGTCGAGCGGGTCAAACCCGGCGCCAACGGCAAGCCGGTCACGGTCCGCGAGGAGCCCGGAGTGGTCACGCCCGGGGACAAGCTCGTCGTCGTCCTCGGCTATCGCAATCGCGGCGCGGCGCCGGCGACCGGCTTCACGCTAACCAACCCGATTCCGGCGTCGGTCGCTTTCACCGGCACCGACGACTCGACCGCGTCCGTCTCGGTGGACGGCGGCAAGTCCTGGGGGGCTTTGGGCGCCCTCAAGGTCGCGGCTTCGGACGGCACCAGCCGGCCCGCGGTGGCGGCCGACGTTACCCACGTCCGCTGGTCTTTCAGCCAGCCGATCGCCGCCGGCGGCGGAGGGGAGCTCAGCTTCCGCGGCGTCGTCGAATAATTCGCTAACCCGCATTTGAGCGCCGGCGGGGGGGTTTCGGCGCTCACCGAAGACAGGATTGGACCGTAAGATGACCAGAAACATGCGATTGCTCGCCTCCGCCAGCGTGCTGGCGGCGGCGGCCGTTGCGGCCTCCCCAGCCTTCGCGGCCGGGACGGCCGCCGGCACCACCGTCACCAACAGCGTCACCCTCGACTACAAGGTCGGCGGGGTCGATCAGAACCAGGTGACGGCCAGCGACAGCTTCACGGTCGACCGCAAGGTCAACCTTTCGGTGGCGGAGGTCGGAACGACCACCACGACCGTCACTCCGGGCCAGACCGGCGCGATCACGACGTTCACCGTCACCAACGCATCCAACGCTCCGCTCGACTTCGCGATCGCCGCAACGCAGCTCAGCGGAGGCACCGCCGCCCACGGCGGCACCGACAAGTTCGACGTGGCCAACCTCAAGGTCTATGCGGACACCAACAGCAACGGCACCTACGACCCCGGCACCGACCAGGAGACGACCTATCTCGACCAGGTCCTCGCCGACACCAGCCGGACCGTGTTCGTCGTCGCCGACGTGCCGCTCGGCCGGGTCACCACCGACGTCGCCGGAGTCCGGCTCACCGCCACGGCCGCCGAAGCGACCGCGGCCGCCTCGCTCGGAGCGGTCGTCACCCAGACCGCCGGCGCCAACACGTCCGGAGTCGACACCGTGTTCGCCGACACCAACACGAGCGGCAACGTCGCGCGCGACGGAATCCACTTCGCGGAGGACGATTATACGGTCCTGGCCGCGGCGCTCACCGCGACCAAGACCAGCCGGGTGATCAGCGATCCGTTCAACGGAACCACCAATCCCAAGCTGATCCCGGGAGCGGTCGTCGAATATTGCATCGCCGTGGCCAATGCCGCGGGAAGCGCGACGGCGAGCGCGATCAACATATCCGATTCGCTTCCGGTGACGACCACCTACGATGCGGCCTTCGGGATCAAGCTCAACGGAACCGTGACCGGCACCACCTGCAACGCCGACGGCACGGCGGGCGGCGCCTACGCGTCCGGCACCGTAAGCGGCACTCTGTCGCCCATCGCCGCCGGGGTGACCCGCACGCTCGTCTTCCGGGTGAGCGTGAACTAGGCGGAGCCGGGGGAGGAGCGGCAACGTGTCGTCGACGCGGAGTCCCCTCCCCTCCCTCGCAATGGGAAACAAAACTCCACTTCCGGGGGCGATCCTGCTCGCCCTGCTGACGGCGCTCTGGCTCGCCGTCGCAGCGCCCGCGCTCGCCGCGGGCGCCCCGGCGCCCCGTACGCTCTCGAATATCGCGACGATCGAGTGGGACTCGGCCGGGGGCAAGGTCAGCCAGCAATCGAACCGGATCGACATCGACATCGGACCGGCTTCGCCGCCAGCCTCGCTCGGCGCCTTCCGATTCGCGCCCGGTTCGCCAACCCTCTCGATGCCGATCGCGGCGCCGCGATGCGGCGCCGCGGACTCGCGCGCGCTGCTTGCGCCGGCCTGGCAGAGCCGGAGCCTCGACCCCGCTTCGCTTCTGACCGCGACCGAGATCGTCTCCGGCGAGCCCTTGCTGTTCGTGGTCGAGGATCCGGCGCGGAACCTGGACAACGCCCGGGTCGAGACGGTCGACGTCGCGGTGCGCTCCGCCAGCGGCGACAGCCAAATGCTGACGATCTTCGAGACCGCCGGGGATTCGGGCAGGTTCGCGGGCTTCATCCAGACCACTGACGGGCAACCGGGCGCCGCCAGCGACGATTGCCGGCTCAACGTTCAGGCGGGCGATCTCGTCACCATCGAGAGCCCCGGCCCCGATCCCCGCACCCCCGCCGCGGTCGCGACCCTGACCGTCCTGGCCCCGGCCCTCCCCGCCGCCGGCCCCGTGGCGCCCCTCCAGCTGACCAAGCAGGCGTCGCGCGCCACCGCTGCGGCCGGAGAGGCCGTGGCCTTTACGGTGGAGGTGCGCAACGGCGACTCCACTGTCGCGACCGGCGACGTCCGGGTTACCGACAAGCTGCCGCCCGCGCTGAGGCTTCGGCCGAAGACCCTCCGGGTAGACGATCAGATCGCGATTCCGGAGATCGCCTCGGACGGCTCGAGCTTCACCGTCACGCTGCCCTCGCTCGCCGCCGGCGCCGCCCGCCGGATCAGCTATTCCGCCGAGGTGAAGGCCGACGCCGCGGAGGGCGACGCGGTCAACCGGGTCGAGGCGGCCGGCGCCGGCGGCCTCACCAGCAACGTCTCCGACGCGGTCGTCCGGATCCGGAGGGATTCGATCGCCGGGCGGATGACGATCCTGGGCCGGATCACCGACGGCGGCTGCGGCGCCGATCCTTCGAAAGCGGCGGGAGTCGCCGGAGTCCGGGTGATGCTGGAGGATGGAAGCTATTCCGTCACCGACCGCGACGGACGTTACCATTTCGAAGGCGTGACGCCCGGCACCCATGTCGTCCAGCTCGACGACATGACCTTGCCTGCCGACCGCGCGGCCGCCGACTGCGCCCGCAACAGCCGCTCCGCGGGCCGGGCCTTTTCCCGCTTCGTCGACGGCCGCGGCGGAGCCCTGAAGCGGGTGGATTTCAAGCTTGTCGCGGTCTCCCCGAGGGCGGGCGCGGCCGCGGTCGCCAAGCCGAGGCCGGTCGCCGCGGCCGATCCGGTCGCGGCGGGGGCGGAGCGCGACTGGCTCGGCGGCCAGGAGCCCGGAATCGCCTGGCTGTTCCCGGAGCCCGAGCACAATCCCCGTGCCCCGATCGTTCGGGTGGCGATCAAGCACCTTCCCGGCCAGAGCGTGAAGCTCCTGGCCGGTGGCCGCGAGGTCGACCCCGTTGCCTTCGAAGGCAGCCGCAAGAACGGAGCCGGCACCGTCGCCGTCAGCCTGTGGCGGGGAATCCCCGTCGAGGGGCGCCAGACGGAACTCAGCGCCGAGGTCCGCAATGCGGACGGAAGCCTGGCCGAGACCCTGCGGAGGACCGTCCGCTACGGCGCGAGCCCGATGCGCGCCGAGCTGCTGCGCGAGCAATCCGTCCTGGTGGCCGACGGAGTCACCCGTCCGGTTCTCGCAGTCCGGCTGACCGACCGCGACGGCCGGCCGGTCCGCCACGGCCTCACCGGGGACTTCGAAGTGCCGGCGCCTTATTACCCGGCGGTCGAGGCCGATGCCCAGCAGGCGCGCCAGCTCGCCGGTCTCGAGCGCGCCCGTCCATTCTGGCGGGTCCAGGGCGAATCGGGAATCGCCTATATCGAGCTCGAGCCCACCACCGCTTCCGGAACCCTCAGCCTGCGCTTCGATTTCCGCGACGGCGAGGCCCAGCGCGAGCAACGGCTCGAGGCCTGGCTCGACCCGGGCCGGCGGCCCTGGACCATCGTCGGCCTCGCCGAGGGAACGCTCGGCTACAACAAGCTCCAGGGCAAGGTCGAGGCGCTCGGCGAAGAGGAGGGCAAGCGACTGAGCGATGGCCGGATCGCTTTATACGCGAAGGGAAGAATCCTCGGCAAATGGCTGATGACTCTCGCTTACGACAGCGACAAGAAGGAAGACGAATCCCGCTTCGGCGGAGTGATCGACCCCGATTCCTACTACACGGTCTACGCCGACCGCACCGAGCGCCGCTACGACTCCGCTTCGGTGCGCAAGCTCTATCTGAAGCTCGAGCGGCCGCAATTCTACGCTCTGTTCGGCGACTACGAGACCGGGATCGACGAGCCCGAGCTCGCCCGCTACGTCCGCGCGTTCAACGGAGTCAAAGCCGAATACCGGTCGGACCGGCTGTCCGCGACGGCGTTCGCCGCCGACAGCCCCAACCGCCACCGGCACGACGAAATCCAGGGCAACGGCCTGAGCGGCCCCTATGCCCTCGGCGCCCGCAACATCCTCGCCAATTCCGAGCGGATCTCGATCGAGGTGCGCGACCGGCTCCGCTCCGACAGGATCGCCGATCGGAAGCTGCTTACCCGCCATATCGACTATGACATCGACTATGTCGCCGGAACGCTCCGCTTCCGCGAGCCGATACTCAGCCGGAGCTCCGCTCTCGACCCGCAATTCATCGTCGCCGACTATGAGGTGGACGGGATCGCCAGCCGGACCCTGAACGCCGGCGGCCGTGCCAGCTGGCGCAGCAAGGACCAGAAGGTCCAGGTCGCCGCAACCGCGGTCAGCGAATCGGACGGCCAGGGCCGCACGAATCTCGCCGGAGCCGACGTCCGCTACCGTCCCAACCTCTCCACCGAGATTCGGGCGGAAATCGCGGTCAGCGACGGCGAGGCCAAAGGCGGCTCCGCGGTGGAGCCGGCCGGACCCGCCACGGCCTGGCAGGTGGAGGCCGAGCATCACGGCTCGCGGATCGACCTTCTCGCTTACGCCCGAGAGCGCGAGGCCGGCTTCGGACTAGGCCAGACCAGCGGCGCCGAGAACGGCACCCGCAAGTTCGGGATCGATGCCCGGGCCCGCCTGGGCGACACCTGGTCGCTGGTCGGAAGCGCCTGGCACGAAGATTATCTCGGCAGCGACGCGCGCCGGATCGCCGCCCGGACGCTCGTCGAATATCGCCGGCCGGACCTTGTCGGACGCGCGGGCCTCACTTTCGCCGACGACCGACTCGCCGACGGCCGAAGCGCCCGCTCGACCCTTCTCACCCTGGGCGCGACCAAGCGCCTGCTCGACAACAAGCTGGAGCTGGACGGACAGACCGAGATCCCGATCGGCGGCAGCGAGAGCATCGACTTCCCAGCCCGCCACCGGATCGGCGCTCGCTACGCCGTCACGAGCGACGTCCAGCTCGTCGGCGCCTATGAGATCGCCGACGGCGAGAAGCTGGACTCGCGGACCGCCCGGCTCGGCTTCGACATCCAGCCCTGGGCGGGCGCCCGGATCGCGCTCAGCGGCAATATCCAGGACATCGCCGAATATGGGCCGCGCAGCTTCGCCGCCTTCGGCCTTTCCCAGTCGCTGGTGCTCGACTCGCATTGGTCGGTCGACGCCTCGATCGATTCCAACAAGACCCTTGGCGGGATCGACCGGGCGCGGGTCCTCAACCCGCTCCATCCCGTCGCCAGCGGCGGCTTCGTGGGCGGCCAGGCCGGCACGATCACCGAGGATTTCACCGCCCTCACGGCCGGCGCCACCTATCGCTCCGGCCCATGGGGCGTCACCGGCCGGGCCGAATATCGCGCCGGCGACCAGGGGGACCGTTACGGCTTCACCGCCGCCGCGCTCCGTCAGATGGGCGAAGGCGAAGCGATCGGCGGGTCGGTCGACTGGTTCGTCGCAACAGGCTCGGACGGCGCCGAGACCCGCACCGCCAATCTTCAGGTCAGCTGGGCGCACCGTCCGGCCGGCGGCCGCTGGTCCTGGCTCGAGAAATTCGAGCTTCGCGAAGACCGGGTGACCGGCGCCGTCGCCGGGCGCCCCGGGCCGATCGGGATCCCGCTCGCGATCAGCGGCGACGCGAGCTCGCTCCGGCTCGTCAACTCGCTTTCCGTCAATCGCAGCTCGGGCCGCTCGGAAGTCTCGGTTTTCTGGGGCTCGCGTTACGTCTCGGAGAAGTTCGGCGAGCAGGATGTCGGCGGCTTCAGCAACGTCGTCGGCGCCGATTTCCGCTTCGACCTCGGCGAAACGATCGATTTCGGAATCGTCGGCACGGTGCGCGGCGGCCTCGACGGCGACAGCTTCGCCTGGTCGGCCGGGCCGAGCTTCGGCTTCACCCCCTTCGAGAACGGCTGGGTTTCGGTCGGGTGGAACCTGACCGGCTTCCACGACCGCGATTTCGAGGAAGCCCGCTACACGCGCAGCGGCCCCTATGTGACGATGCGCTTCAAGTTCGATCAGCTGACCTTGCAGTCCCTGGGAATCGGCGGCCGGTGACCGGGCTGCTTCGCCTCCTCGCTCTGGCCGGGGCGCTGCTGCTCTCAGCTCCCGCTGCGGCTGCGACCTACAGCCTGACACCGACCCAGGATACCGACGTCCGGGAAAACGGCGGCGGGGTGTCCAATTGCGGCGCCTGCACGACTCTCGGGACACGCCGCCATTCGACCGGCGAGTATCGAAGCCTCTATCAGTTCAGCCTGGCGGCGATCCCGTCGAACCAGCGGCTGGTCAGCGCGACCCTTCGCCTGTGGGTCACCGACCCCGAAAACGCCACGGTGAGCCTGTACCGAGTCACTCAATCCTGGTCCGAAGGCAGCCTGACGTGGGCGAACAGCGCGGGAGTCTCGTTCAGTCCGACCGTCGTCGCAAGCTTCGTTCCGGCGTCGAGCGGGCGCTATTACGACATCGACGTCACCGCACTCGTCGCACAATGGCGCTCGGGCGCCGCGGCGAACAACGGCCTGATCACCCGGCTCGCGACCAACAACACGCTCGCTGGCTTCACCAGCCGCGAATGGGCGACTGCCGCGCAGCGGCCCCAGCTCGTCGTGGTCACCGATCCCGCGCCGAGCCTGACGACCAGCCTCTCCCACCCGCTGGTGTCCGACCCCTCCAACGGGACGGTCAATCCGAAGGCGATTCCGGGCGCGGTGCTGGTCTATTCGCTGAACGTGAGCAACTCGAGCTCGGGCTATCCGGATTCGGATTCCGTGTCCGTGGTCCAGTCGGTGCCGGCGCAGGCCAGCCTCTACGTCGGGGATCTCGGCGCCGTCGGCTCCGGCCCGGTGGGCTTCGTCCAGGGCTCGCCCTCGAGCGGACTCGCTTATTCCTATTCGGGCCTCGCAAGCACCTCCGACGATCTCGACTTTTCGAATAATGGCGGCGCCAGCTTCAGCTATGTGCCAGTGCCGGACTCGGCCGGCTTCGACCCTGCCGTCACCCACATACGGATCAATCCGACCGGGCTTTTCGCCGGGGCCTCGGCCTCCGGCTCGCCGAGCTTCACGATCAGCTACCGGATCAAGGTGAAATAGCGCTGCGGCGCGGGGTTGGTTAACTTCGCTTCAACCCTTTTCGCCCTAGGTGGCGGCGGGGGGCCGGGCTTCGGCGCGGCCCGGGATTAGGGGATAGTTTTTGAGACGGGCGCGCGCGCACTTCGCGGGGCTCTTTGGAGCGATCGTCTTCGGGGCCTTCGGCGCCGGGGCGCGCGAGGCTGTGTCCCGGCGAACCTTCGGCGAAGCCGTCCGGTGACCAATCGCCTACTCCTCCTGCTCACGCTGCTGCTGTCGATGTTCGCGACTGCGGCCATCGCCGAGCAATGCGCGAAGCCGGGGGCGAACGGCACGGGCACGCCGGCCGGAGTGGTCAACACCTACTTCCCGGCTACGGCGAGCGCGAATGCCGGTGCGAACGTGATCTCGCTCGGCGCGGCAAGCGGCGCCTCGACCCCGATCGCGGTCGGCGACATGCTGCTCGTGATCCAGATGCAGGGCGCTTCGATCAATTCGACCAACAGCGCCTCCTATGGCGCCGGCACCTCGGGGACCTATTCCAACGGCTACACCGCGATCGGGCAGACCGGCCTCTACGAGTTCGTCCGCGCCGCGAGCGCTGTCCCGGTCGGCGGCGGCACTTTGACGCTCGTCGGCGGCTCCGGCAGCGGCCTGATCAATTCCTATGTCGACTCGGCGGCGACCAGCTCGGCCGGGCAGCGGACCTTCCAGGTGATCCGGGTACCCCAATATTCCAACGCCTCGATCTCCGGGACGGTCAACGCGCTCGCCTGGAACGGCGCGACCGGTGGAGTGCTAGCGATCGACGTCGCCGACCGCCTGACCTTCGCCGGCGGCACCCTCAACGCGTCCGGCCGAGGCTTCCGCGGCGGCGGGGCGCTCGTCCAGGCGGGATCGAACACGCCCTCCAACACCGACTATCGAAGCCTTGCGACAAGAACGGCCCACGCAGCCAAGGGAGAAGGCATTGCCGGAACCCCGACCTACGTGAACAATTCGGGCGTTCTGGCCGACACCGGAGTCGAGGGCTATCCCAGCGGCTCGAACGGCCGAGGCGCCCCCGGCAATGCGGGCGGCGGCGGCAATGACGGCAATCCGGCGGCGAACGACCAGAATACCGGCGGCGGCGGCGGCGGCAACGGCGGCCAGGGTGGCCGGGGCGGCCATGCCTGGTGCTCGACCTACGCAAGCTCCTGCCCGCAGACCGGCGGCCATCCCGGGGCCACCGCCCCCAACGGCTCGACCCGGCTGCTGCTGGGCGGAGGCGGAGGCGCCGGGACCAACAACAACAATACGGGAAGCCCCGCCGGCTTCGCCTCGAGCGGCGCCGCCGGCGGCGGAATCGTCATCCTTCGCGCCGGGGAGATCGTCGGCAGCGGCTCGATCTCGGCCAACGGAGCCTCGGCCAGCTCGACGGTCGGCAATGACGGAACCGGCGGCGGCGGCGCGGGCGGAACCGTCCTGGTAACGGTTCTGCGAAACAGCGGCGGCGGAAGCCTTTCGGTCCAGGCGGACGGCGGCGACGGCGGCTCGAATACCGGCGGCGGGGCCCCTCACGGCCCCGGCGGCGGCGGCGGCGGCGGCTATGTGGCCTCGAACGGCGTCGCGCCGCTCTCCGCCTCCGTCTCGGGCGGGTCGGCCGGAACGACGGCGAGCGGCGGCTTTTCCGGCGGAATCAATTACGGCGCCTTGCCGGGATCGGCCGGAACGACCGCGAGCCTCGCGGCCGCCTCGGTCGTCGGAGTTTCCGCCGGGTGCGAATGCACGCCGACGGTCACGAAGAGCTTCGGGACCTCGCCGGTCAGCGCCGGCTCTCCAAGCGTCATGACCGTCGCCGTGACGAACAACAATCCGGACCTTCCGTTGACCGCAATGGCGTTCACCGACACTTATCCGGCCGGACTGGTCAACGCGGCCGCGCCGAGCCCGACCAAAAGCTGCACGACGGCCACTCTCGCGGCGGCGGCCAACGGCGGCAGCTTCGCGGTCTCCGCGGCCACCGTCCCGGCGGCGGGCACCTGCACCTATACGGTGACGACCACCGTGACCTCGACCGGCGACAAGGTGAACACGATTGCCGCCGGCGCCCTGACCGGCAGCTACGGCAACGTGGCCGTCGCGTCGCTCGATCCCGCATCGGCGACGATCCAGGTTTCGGTTCCGCTGACCATTGCGAAGTCCAGCGTCGTCTACTCGGACCCGTTCAACAACACGACCGATCCCAAGCTGATTCCCGGCAGCTACGTCTATTATACGGTGACGGTGGCCAATCCGGGCAGCGTCGCCGTGACCAGCGGAACGATCCTCATCACGGATCCGACACCAGCCGCTCTCAGCCTCTACGTGGCGAACCTTCCGAACGCGACGGGACCGCTTACGTTCGCTGCCGGGACGAGCGGAGCGACCTACACCTTCGCCGGGCTGGCGAGCACTACCGACGACCTGGAATTCTCGAACAACGGAGGGTCGACCTGGACCTACGTCCCGACCGCCGACGGCTCGGGAGTCGACCCCGCTGTCACCCACATGCGGATCAGGCCGAAGGGCGCGATGGCGGCGGGCTCGAGCTTCACGCTCAACTTCGGCTATCTCGTGAAATAAGGCTGGTGCCCCCGGCCGGAGTCGAACCGGCACTCCTTGCGGAACTCGATTTTGAGTCGAGCGCGTCTACCAATTCCGCCACGGGGGCACTCGGGTCTCGCCCTAGCCAAGCGCGGGGCGGGCCGCAACCGCCCGCCCGCGCAGGCCGATCAGGCGAAGACCTTGTCGAGCGCCTCGCCCTTCGGGTCCGGCCCGTAATTGTTCGGTCCCCTCGTGCCTTCGAGGAACATGAAGACCAGCAGTACCAGGGCGAGGATGAACACCGTCAGCCCGCCGACGAGTGCGAGGATCCCGCCGGTGCCTGGATTGTCCGGCGAAGAGGCCGCCATCACGGTGCCGGCGATCAGGATCACATATCCGACGATCGGGGCGAGCACCCACCAGCCGGTCCGGTTGGTGTCGTGAAGCCTGCGAACGGTGACGGCGAGAGCCGGGATGAACAGCGCCAGCGAGATCAGGCCGTACAGCGCGAAGAGAATCATCACGAACCCGCCTGCCGCGGCCAGGGCGCTCGGATCGCCTCCACCCATCATCAGCGCGCTTCCGCCGGCGATCGCCATCAGCACCCAGAAAGCGACCCCGATCAGCATCTGGAAAAGGAAGAACATCCAATATTCCATGCGTCTCGAGCGTCCCGAAAATTCCGCATAGCGTCTCAGCGGCAACAGCATCCAATGCATCGCAATCCCCCTTTTGCCGCATCATTGCGGTCGTCGAACATCTTCAGGATTTAGGAGGAGGGATTCAACCGGAAATCCAGGGCCTCAGCTCCTCGGCGCCTGCCGTCGATAGCTCAGCGCCTCGGCAACATGGATCCGGCGCACCTCCTCGCTGCCCGCCAGATCCGCGACGGTTCGTGCGACCCGCATGACCCGGTGGAAGCCGCGGGCGGAGAGCCGCATCGCCTCGGCGGCCTGGGCGAGCAGGCGGCGGCCGGGCTCGTCGGGGCGCGCGACCGACTCCAGCCGCCTCCCGTCGACTTCGGCGTTGGTCCGGATGCCCTCCCCTTCGTAGCGCTCGGTCTGGACGGCGCGGGCGGCAGCGACGCGGCGCGAGACCTCCGCCGAGCCTTCCGAAGGCGGCGGGAGGACGAGGTCGGCGGCCGCGACCGCCTGGACGTCGACATGGAGGTCGATCCGGTCGAGCAGCGGGCCGGACACGCGCGCCTGGTAATCGGCGGCGCAGCGCGGCGCCCTCGAGCAGGCCAGCGCCGGATCGCCGAGATGTCCGCAGCGGCACGGGTTCATCGCCGCGACGAGCTGGACCCGGGCCGGGAAGGTGACGTGGGCGTTGGCCCGGGCGACGCTGACCGTTCCGGTCTCGAGCGGCTGGCGAAGCGAATCGAGCGCCGAGCGCTGGAACTCGGGAAGCTCGTCGAGGAACAATATCCCGAGATGGGCAAGGCTGACCTCTCCCGGACGCACTCGGAGGCCGCCGCCGACCAGCGAGACCATGGACGCGCTGTGGTGCGGCGCGCGGTAGGGCCGGGTCCGGATCAGGCGGCCGCCGGCGAGGGTCCCGGCGACGCTCGCGATCATCGACACTTCGAGCGCTTCCGAGGGAGTCAGTTCGGGGAGGATTCCGGGCAGGCAGGCGGCGAGAAGCGACTTTCCGGCGCCGGGCGGGCCGACCATCAGGAGGTTGTGCCCGCCCGCCGCCGAGATTTCGAGGGCGCGCTTGGCGGTCTCCTGGCCCTTGACCTGGGCGAGATCGGGACCGAAGCCCCCGGGCTCGGCCTCCCCCGGCAAGGGCGGTGAAAGGACGGCGCTGCCCCGGAAGTGGTTGAGCAGGGAGATGAGATCGGGCGCGGCAACGATCTCGACGTCACCCGCCCAGGCCGCTTCCGATCCCTGGGCCGCCGGGCAGACGAGGCCGAGGCTTCGGGCGGAGGCGTTCATCGCCGCCAGGAGAACGCCCGGCGAAGCGGCGATCCGGCCGTCGAGGCCGAGCTCGCCGACCGCGACGTAGCCGGCCAGCATCTCGGTATCGATCGCGCCCATGGCGGCGAGCATCCCGAGCGCGATCGGAAGGTCGTAATGCGAGCCTTCCTTCGGAAGATCGGCGGGCGAGAGGTTGACGGTGATCCGCTTGGGCGGAAGCGACAGCCCGATCGCGGCGAGGGCCGCATGGACGCGCTCGCGGCTCTCGGCCACCGCCTTGTCCGGCAGCCCCACCACCAGGAACTTGGGCAGGCCGGCGGAAATCTGCACCTGCACCTCCACGGCCCGCGCCTCGAGCCCCAGAAACGCGACCGTAGCGACATGCGCGACCATTCGGCCCTCCTTTCGCGCCTTTTCGGAGGATATCCGTCCACTAGTCAACGCTTTCCGAAACCTTCGCGGCGCCAAGTTTGACGGCGTCCGCAAAGTGGCCGATCGGTAGCGAAGCGGATCTATCGAGATCCGCGGCAGCAACGGGAGGGATGGATGAGCGGATTCATGGTGACGACCGACAACGGCGCCCACAGGAATTTCTACATGGTGAACGTCGACGATTGCGATGCGGCGTGCGCGGCGGTGAACAAGCTCATGGGCACGAGCAACGCCCAGTCCCTCGCTCCGATCCCGGACGAGACGATCCAGCAATATAATCTCACGCCCGGCCAGGCGTGGCTCTGCACGACCACGAACGCGGCCGGTGAGGTCACCCACAGCGAATTGGCGAAGCATAGCTGAACCTGTCTTGCACGGCTAACACAGCTTTCCCACATGGAGGCGATGGGAAGGATCGATTGGCGGCACCTGACTCAATATCCGGCGGTCCGGCGTATGCTCGTCGTCGTCGGCTTCTTCCTGATCGCGATCACCCCGCTGGTCGGCCCGATCCCGGGCCCCGGCGGGGTGGTCGTCTTCGCCGCGGGCCTGTCGCTGGTCCTCAGGTACAGCGCCTGGGCTAAGCGGCGCTACGTGCGCTTCAAACGGCGCCATCCCAAGAAGGGCGACTGGGCGGACTGGGGCTTGAGGCGGCCGAGCGCGAAGCGCCGGCAGGAGATCGCGAAGGCTCGGCAGGAATTGACTTCCGGGGGCGATTTGCCTAACGGCTCCGACAACGGCGGCCGCTCTCGCGAGGGCGGCCCTTTTAATTCAAGCATTCAAGGACTGAGCGATGAAGCGCACCTTCCAGCCAAGCAACCTCGTGCGCAAGCGCCGGCACGGCTTCCGGGCCCGGACGGCTACCGTCGGCGGCCGCAAGGTCCTGGCAGCGCGCCGGGCGCGGGGCCGCAAGACCCTGTCGGCGTAGCCGGCAACCGCCTGAGCTCCCTCACCCGCCGGGCCGATTTCCTGGCCGCCAATCGCGGCCGGCGCGTTCCGATGCCCGGCTTCGTGCTGCTGGTCCGTCCGCGCGAGGATGGCGATCCCGGCATCCGGCTCGGAATCACGGTCACGAAGAAGATCGGCGGCGCGGTAGTGCGCAACCGGATGAAGCGGCGATTTCGAAGCCTGGCGCGGGAGCTTCTGCCGGTCGGCGGGATTGCCGGCGCCGACCATGTGCTGATCGGTCGCCAGGGCGGGATCGAGCGGGATTTCGGATTGCTGAGGGCGGAACTCGAGAAAGCGCTGGCGAAGCTGACGAAACACTCCGTTCGGCCTGAGCCTGTCGAAGGCCAGTCCTTCTCTTCCTCCCGTGAGGCAAAAGGGCGGGCTTCGACAAGCTCAGCCCGAACGGAAGAGGGTTGAAGGATGATCGCGCGGCTCCTCATCCTCATTGCCCGCGGCTGGCAGAAGGGACCTTCGCGCGTGCTTCCGCCGAGCTGCCGCTTCCAGCCCAGCTGCTCGGCCTATGCAATCACCGCGCTCCAGCGCTATGGGGCGCTTCGCGGCTCCTGGCTGGCCGCCAAACGTCTGCTGCGATGCCACCCCTGGGGGGGCTCTGGCCCGGATCCGGTACCGTGAGAGGGAAATTGAGTTGAACGAGCATCGCAACATGATCCTGGCGATCGTCCTGTCGGCGATCGTCCTGATCGGCTGGAGCGTCCTCAGCGAAAGATTCCTTCCCACCGCCCAGCCGCCGGTCACCAAGGTGGTCGACGGCAAGACCGTGCCCCTCCCCCGGCCCCAGGCGGACCCCGCCGCCGACGGCCCCGTCGCGGTGCGCAGCCGCACCCAGGTGATCGGCGAGACTCCGAGGATCCGGATCGAATCCCCGCACCTCGCCGGATCGATCAACCTCAAGGGCGCGCGGATCGACGATCTCGTCCTCACCACCCATCGCGAGGGCGTTGCCAGCGACTCGCCGCCGATCCGGCTGCTGTCGCCCGAAGGCAGCCCCGGCTCCTATTTCGCCGGCCTGGGCTGGATCGGCCAGCCCCAGCTTGTACCGGGCCCGGAGACGGTGTGGACTTCGACCTCCACCCAGCTCGCCCCCGGCCGCCCGGTCACCTTAAACTGGGACAACGGCAAGGGTCAGCTCTTCCAGATCGTGCTCGCGGTGGACGATTCCTATCTGTTCTCGGTCGACCAGAGGGTGATCAATCGCGGCGCCGGGGACTTCGCCGCGCGGCCCTATTCGGTGCTCAGCCGGAGCGGCGCCTCGAAGGATCCCGACTCCTGGACCACCCATGTCGGACCGATGGGCGTGTTCAACGGGGCTGCGGATTACGGCAACAATTACAGCGACATAGCCGAAAGCGGCGAACGCCGTTTCAACAGCAAGGGCGGCTGGATCGGCTTTACCGACCATTTCTGGCTTGCTGCCCTCGTCCCGGATCAGGGCAAGGCCGTCGAATCGACCTTCCGCCACAAGCCGGCGGGCGACAGCTTCCAGGCCGATGCGGTAGCCGAGCCGATCATGACCCCGCGCGGCGCCCAGTCCCGCTACACGTCCCACATCTTCGCCGGAGCGAAGGAGATCAAGCTTCTCGACCGCTACACCGAGCAGCTCGGGACCCCGATCGAGCGAGCGATCGACTGGGGTTGGTTCCGCTGGTTCATGCAGCCGATCTTCTCGCTCCTGAACTGGCTCTATGCCGTCCTCGGCAATTTCGGGTTCGCGATCATCTGCCTCACCCTGATCGTCCGGACCCTGATGTTCCCGATCGCTCAGAAGCAGTTCAAGTCGATGGCGGCGATGCGAGTCCTGCAGCCGAAGATGAAGGCGCTTCAGGAGCGGCACAAGGACGACAAGCCGAAGCTTCAGCAGGAGATGCTGAAGCTGTATCAGGAGGAGAAGGTGAACCCGATGGCGGGATGCCTTCCGATCCTGATCCAGATCCCGATCTTCTACGCGCTCTACAAGGTTCTGATGGTGTCGGTGGAGATGCGGCACAAGCCGTTCGTCCTGTGGATCAAGGACCTCTCGGCGCCGGATCCGCTGACCCCGGTCAACCTGTTCGGCTATCTTCCCTTCACCCCGCCGCATTTCCTGGCGCTCGGCGTGCTTCCGATCCTTCTCGGAATTTCGATGTGGCTCCAGTTCAAGCTCAATCCGCCGGCCACCGATCCGGTGCAGAAGCAGATGTTCGCGATCATGCCCTGGGTCCTGATGTTCGTGATGGCGCCCTTCGCAGCGGGCCTGCAGCTTTACTGGACCGTGAACAACGTCCTCACCATCCTCCAGCAGAAGTGGCTGTACAGCCGCTATCCCGGAATGAGAGCGGTGCCGGAAACGCCAGCGCCCGCGAAGTGAGCGAGACCGAAGCGGATCTGGACGAGGCGGCGCGGAAGCTCTTTTCCGGGCCGATCGCCTTCCTCAAATCGGCGCCGGGACTTCGATTCCTGCCCGATCCCGGGGTTCCTGAAGTAGCGTTCGCCGGCCGTTCGAACGTGGGCAAGTCCTCGCTTCTCAACGCCCTGACCAACAGGAACGGCCTCGCCCGCACCTCGAACACCCCTGGCCGAACCCAGGAGCTCAACTTCTTCGACGTCGGCGAGCCCATCCGCTTCCGCCTCGTCGACATGCCCGGCTACGGCTTCGCCAAGGCGCCCAAGGACGTGGTCAAGAAATGGCGCCAGCTGATCAATTCCTACCTGCGGGGCCGCCAGGTGCTCAAGCGGGCGCTCGTCCTCGTCGATTCGCGCCACGGGCTCAAGGAGATCGATCTCGACGTCATGAAGATGCTCGACGACGCCGCGGTCAGCTACCACCTCGTCCTCACCAAGGCGGACAAGGTGAAGGCCTCCGAGCTCGAGGCGGTCGAGGCCGCCACCGCCGAAGAGGGCCGCAAGCACCCCGCCGCCCATCCCGAGGTCATCGTCACTTCGGCCGAAAAAGGCATGGGGATCGAACGGCTGAGGACCGCGGTTCTGGAGTCGGTGCTTTGATCTCTTCCGAGCGAGGCTCGCGGACCGGCCATCCATCCGCTCGCTCCCAGGCGATGTCACTCGTTGCGCAGGGTGAGCGCCGGGCGCGCTCGCGATACGCGTAACGCCTGTCCAATTACCGCCAGCGTGGCGATCAGCAGCGCGAGCGCTGCGGCGGCGACGAACCAGCCCGGATGGAGCGCGATGCGCTGGGAAAAACCGTTGAGCCAGTCGCGCATCAGCCACCATGCGGCCGGCCAGGCGACGAGGTTCGCCGCCAGTACGGGTCGGTTGAACTGGTAGACCATCAGGGCGACGATATCCCGGTCGCGGGCTCCGAACACCTTGCGGACGGCAATCTCCAGCTTGCGGCGCTCGACGGTGAAGGCGGCGAGGCCGAACAGGCCCAGGCACGCGATCGAGATGGCCAGAGCGGCGGCAATCGCGAAGACCCCTGCGCGGACCGCGTCGGAGTCATAATGCCGTGCGAGGGCGTCTTCGACCAAACCGGCCTTGAACGGGGTGTCGCCCGCAGCCTTTCGCCAGATCCGCTTGGCCTCATGAGCGAGAGCGGCCGGGTCGGTCCTCTCGAACCGAACCAGCAGCGAGCCGAAATTGGCTTCGTCCCTGAGATAGACGGTCGCGGCGGGGGGATCGCGGAGCGAACCGGACCGAACGTCGCCGACCACTCCGACGATGTCGCCTCGCCCCTGGGCCATGACGATCTCCTGGCCGACAGCCTGGTCCGGATCGACGAAGCCCAGCCGCCGGGCGGCGGTCCGGTCGATCAGAACATTGAAGCGCGTACCCGGAGGCCCGGGAAGGCCGGCACGACTGGCGAGGCTCGCCGCTTCGGGGACGGTATCGGCGGCCATTGCCGCCGAGAAATCACGACCGGCGACCAGCGGAATGCCCAGCGTCGCCAGCGCGCCGAAGTCAATCGAGGCCATCTCCATATTCTCGGGTTCTTTCGCTCCGGGCCGCCGCACGCCGCCGAGGAGGCGCCCGCCCCCGCTCAGCGCGCCGCCCGACAGAGCGACCCGCGTCACCCCGGGGAGCTTTCCTATCTCGTCGCGCAGGATCCGGGCGACGGGCATCGCCCCGGGCATCCACAGATTGTCGATGGCCAGAAGCCGGCGGGACTCGAAGCCCGGATCTGCCTGACGCGCGAAGCGGGTTTGCGCGTAGACGATTCCCGCACAGACCATGAGGGCGATCGAGACCGCGAACTGGCCGACGACCAGCAACTGGCGCAGCCGACCCGAGCCGGCGGCGCCGGCGGGCGCCGTTGCCCTCAGCACCCGGCCGGGCTGGAACCCCGACAGATAGACGGCCGGATAGAGCCCGCTGATCGTCCCGACGAGGAGAGTCAGGACCAATGCAGGCGGAACGATCCCCGCGATGCTGAAATAAACGAGGCCTAGTTCGAGGCCGAGCAAGCGATTGAAATATGGCAGCAGCAGCTCGACCAGGACGAAGCCGCCCAAGGTGCCGAGCGCCGCGAACAGCATCGACTCGGCCATGAATTGCTGAATCAGCTGAATCCGGCTCGCTCCGAGCGCCTTGCGCAGCCCGACCTCGCGGGCGCGTCGGCTGGCGCGCGCCGTCGCCAGGTTGGTGAAGTTGAAGCAGGCGATCAGCAGGATGAGCGCTGCGATGACGGCGAAAGCCTTCACCGCCGTCGGGTCGCCGGCGGGCCGCATTGCCCCTGCAACGGGCGGAGCGAGGTGGAGGCCGCGGACCGGGGCGAGGCGATAGTCGAACGCTTCATCGAGTGGCCCGAGATTTCGTTTCTCGAAGATCGGCATTCGTTCGGCGATGGACTCCGCCGTCGCTCCGGGCTTGAGCTTGGCATAAACGTAGCTGTCGGTCGCTCCCCAGGGCGGGAAGCCGGGCGGTCCGCTCGCCGGGTCGAAGCGGGCAACCAGACCCAGTTCGAGGTGGCTGTTCGGCGGCAGGTCGGCGAGCACTGCGCTTACCCTCAGCGTCCGCTTGCTGCCGTTCACCTCCGCCTCGACCGTGCGCCCCATCGGATCGGCGGCGCCGAACAGGCTGACCGCTTCCTTCCGGGTCACGACGAGGCTGGCCGGGTCGCTCAGCGCAGTATCGCTCCCGCCGCGGATGAACCGCAAACCGAAGAATGCGAAGAAATCCGGGTCGGCGAACAGGATCGGACGGGAGAGCGGCTCGTCGGCGACATTCACGATCGACGTTCCGCTTGCAGCCGCGGTGACGGCCTCCACCTCCGGAAACTCGCGGCGCAGGGCTTCGGCGGCGACGTGGGGCGCCAGCGCACTGTCGATCGGTTCCGGACCCATCACCTTGATTTGGGTCTGAAGCTGATGGATCCGATCCAGGTCCGGAATCCAACGATCGTACCCGGTTTCGTAGCGAACATAGAGGAAGATGAGAATCGCGGCGGCGATTCCGAGGGCCAGTCCAACGACGTTGATCAGGGTGTAAAGCACATTGCTGCGCATCGCCCGCAGGCCGACGGTGAGGTAGTTGCGCCACATAATGGCAATCGTCCCGTCATGGTTGCCCGCTTGGCGTCAATAATAATCTAACTGATCCATTATTCGTAGTAAAGGTTTAGGGTGCAATGATCCATTTCGGACCCATATCATCCTCATCGTCCCCCCCAAATGAGTTATAGTATTTTAGGCCTCGGAATATCGCGTTTGACAATTGAGCGGCCTCAGCCCTTAACGAGCTACCCGCAAGCGATCTTTGAACACGAGCGGCGAGCTTGGGCAGTAATATGGGCAGTAATATAAGCTGCCGGCAGAAGCACCGGACCTGAAGGGAGATTGAAGATGCCACGCATCAAACGCCGGCTTGAGACGTCAGCCAAGTGGCTCCTCGCGGTTGTGGCTGCCGTGGCGGGCGGGCCTGGAATGACCGTCGACGGACTGCAGGCGGCACCGGAACATCCGGCCATCGCCGCCGTGAAGGTAGAGGTCTCGTCCAACCTGCTTCTCGGCTGCGGCCTGGAAGGTCGCGGAGCCCAACGCTTCGTCGTCGAGCCCGCGGGGGCCGGGCCGCGTACGATCGAGATTTGCAACAACGAGCCCGACGGCGACCTGGCGGCGACGGCTCGGGCCCTTAGCCTGGCCCTCGACGTTGCCGCCGCCCAATCTTTCCAAATCACGTCCGACCCGAGGACGCTCGACCTGATCGACCTGCGACTGATGCGCGCGCGCACCGACGTGGATCCCACGATCGACGCACACGTGCGGGCTCATAAGCTGGCCGAGATCGACCATTCAATCGCAGTGCTGGAAGCTGACCTGAAAAGAAGTCGCTAGTTTATCGCCGGGTCCAGCTCACTAACGAGAAAATAATTTCTCCTGTTCATCCAACCAGAACGGATGTTTGTTTCATTGACAGTGCATCAGGATTATCGAATTCTGTTTGTTCCTCGGAATTCAATGTCAGGACAATATCCGCGGACAGGAGAAATGAAGATGAAAAAGCATCTGACCGTCGCGGTGTCCCTGCTCGCTCTGGGAGCGCTTTCCGGGCCAAGCGCAGCGAATCTACCGTGCGAAAAGTCTTCGGCCCAGGGCCTCACTCTCACGTGTTACTGTCCGCCTAATGTACAGCCGGGCGGAACCGGATGCAGGTGCGTCAAAATTGCGGACGACGTAACCGGCATTGATGTCTATTAAGGCCTAGCGACTTCCGAGCGACAACGAGCCGGCAGCCGGGCCCTTTTACTATCCATGCATAGCCTTCGGCTCTGGGCGTTTGCGCTGCTGCCGGCGCTCGGCGCTTGTCAGAGGGCGCCGGAGCCGGCCTCCTGCGGCGCCGCCGCCGACTGCCTGGCCATGCCCAATGGTGTCGTCATCGGCCGCGATTCGAGGGAGCGCCTCCTTGCCGCGCGAGAACTGGACTCGGCGGCGGCGAGCTATTCCGCCTGGTTCCCGGGGAAGCCGGCGGTAGCCGGGCTGGTCCTTCTCGACTCGAGCGCCGCTCGCCGGGCGAGCCTCGTCCGGGGAACGTCGTGGACGCTCACCTACGACCTCGCTTCGAAACCGGGGATGGAGGGCCTATCCGCTATCGCGCGGCCCGGGCCCTCGAATGCCCGCGACTGGGCCCGGGGCAAGGGCCCCTTGCTCGCGGCGAGAGACAAAAATGTGGTATTCGACGTGACCCGCCCGGGCGTGCTTGCTCACGAAATCTGCCACCGCCATGCCGCTCGCGCCTTCGCACAGGCATGGAGCCCGAGCAGGAAGCTCCCCGACATGCTCGACGAAGTCGCCGCAATCTCCTGCGAGACGGAGGAACTGAAGGCGGGAAGACTGGAGCTGTTCGCGCGGCTGTTCGCCGACGGCAAGCTGATTCCCTGGGACGGTTTCCTCGTCACCAGGCACCCGTTGAAAGAGGACCCGGCGATGATCCGCGCTCTTGCGGGGCTCGGCAAGGGTGCCGTCGCCTTCGATATCAAGCCCGGCTCTTCCTATGAACTCAAGGTGGCGCTCTTCTACGCGCAGGCAGCGGCCTTCGGCGATTTCGTGAACAGGCGCTCCTGCCGTGGGAGGCAGGCGATCGGCAATTTGCTGGCGACCTACGACCCTCGCGAAGGACTGGATCATTGGCTCCGTTCGAGCGGAGCCCGATTCTGCCTCCCGGCCTCGGTAGGCAAGTTCGAAGAATCGTTTTCGCAGGCTATGGGGCAGGGAGCCGCGGGCCGCAGGCGTCCGGTGGGCTAGCGCTTCTGTGCCGAGAGGGGCAGAGGGATCAGGCGGTTGAGGAGCGCCGTCTCAAATCGATGGTCTGGCACCCGTCACCCCAGCGAAGGCTGGGGCCGAGGGGTCAAGCCCGCGGCATCTTGACCCGCCGGGACCCCAGCCTTTGCCGGGGTGACGGGTGAGGTATCAATAGCCCATCAGGGCCAGCACCTCGCGGCGGCTTCGATTGTCCTCGCGGAAGACCCCCATCATCCGGCTGGTGGTCATCATCACGCCCGGCGTGTGGACCCCGCGCGCAGTCATGCAGGCGTGGCTGGCTTCAATGACGACGGCGACGCCCTGAGGCTTCAGATGCTCCCAGACGCAGTCGGCGACCTGGGCGGTCAGCCGCTCCTGGACCTGCAGCCGACGGGCGAAGCCGTGCAGGACCCGGGCGAGCTTCGAGATCCCGACCACGCGCTCCGCCGGAAGATAGGCGATCGACGCCTTGCCGATGATCGGGGCGAGATGGTGCTCGCAATGCGACTGGAAAGGTATGTCCTTCAGAAGCACGATCTCGTCATAGCCGCCCACCTCCTCGAAGGTTCGGCTGAGATGGTGCGAAGGGTCCTCGCCATAGCCGCGCGCATATTCCTTCCAGGCGCGGCCGACCCGGGCCGGCGTGTCGGCGAGGCCCTCGCGATCCGGATCGTCGCCGGCCCAGCGGATCAGGGTCCGGACTGCCTCCTGAACCTGCGCGGGGACTTCCATCTTGGCTGGTGAGCGGACGAGGTCGCCGTCGCCCGGTTCGCCTGGACTGCTCATCTGCGCTCCCGCTCCCGACGGCATTCGGCGCCTCGGCCCTGTAAAGCGGGCGGTGGTGACCTCGACAGGATTCGAACCTGTGGCCCTCAGATTAGGAATCTGATGCTCTATCCTGCTGAGCTACGAGGCCGCACCGCCCTTTGCGAGGGACTAGGGCGAGCGAGGCCGCCGGTCAATTCTCCTCGCCCGGCGGAATCACCGGAAAGGGCAGAGGAGCGATCGCCACACCCTCCTCGATCAGGCTCTCGGCCTCGGCCCGGGTCGCCTCGCCGTGGATTGGGCGCGGATCGGCTTCGCCGAGATGGATGGCTCGGGCCTCGGAGGCGAAGCGGGGACCGACGCTCTCCGAGCCGGCGAGCAGCGTCTTCTGGAGCGCGGCGGCGGCGGCGAGCATCGTCTTCACCTCGGCCGGAGCGCCTCCGAACAGGCTTTCCGACGAGTCCGACGGCGGGGACGAATTGCCCTTGGCGCCGACCGCCGGCGCCATCGGCGCCTTGGCGATTTCGGCCGAGCCGCACAGCGGACAGGCGACGAGCCCCCTGCCCTTTTGATCCTCGAAGGCGGACGACGAGTCGAACCAGGCTTCGAAGATATGGCCTCGGGGCGAGCATTTGAGATCGAAGATGATCATCCGGGACCGGTCACCTCGGGGATCGGCCGCCGGTGGCGAATCGCCGGAAGCCGGGCCCGGACCGCCTCGACCTCGGCGAGGTCGATCTCGGCGAAGCCGATCCCCTCCCCCTGCTCCATGTCGAGCAGCACATCGCCCCATGGGCCGACGACGAGGCTGTGGCCGAAGGTCTCGCGCCCGTCCTCATGCGTCCCCGACTGGGCGGCGGCGACGACGAAGGCGCCGGTCTCGATCGCCCGGGCGCGCATCAGCACATGCCAGTGCGCCCGGCCGGTGGGAACCGTGAAGGCCGCGGGGATCGCCAGAACCTGCGCTCCGGAGTCGGTGAGCGCGCGGTAGAGGTCGGGGAAGCGCAGGTCGTAGCAGATGGAAAGGCCGAGGGCCCCGGCCGGCGAGTCGGCGACGACGGCCCTGTTGCCCGGCATGTAGGACTGGGATTCGCGCCAGCTCTCGCCGGTGGGCAGGTCGACGTCGAACAGATGGAGCTTGTCGTAGGTCGCCCGGACCTCGCCGAGCGAGTCGATCAGGAAGCCGCGATTGCGGAGCTTCCCGCCTGCTTCGTCGCGGATCGCGAGCGAGCCGAGATGGACCCAAATCCCGGTTCGGGCCGCCGCGGAGCGCACCGCAGCGAGCACCGTATCCGTCGCCTCGGTTCGAAGATTGGCCGCCGCCCGCCCCCGATCGCGGTCGAGCAGCCCCGACATCTCCGGAGTGAACAGAATCGCAGCCGCGCCCGAGGCGGCCGCCTCCACTGCGGCGACGAGGGCTCGGGCGTTGGCCGCCGGATCGATTCCGGTACGGGCCTGGCAAAGGGCGATGCGGGTCATCGCGACGGGGTGCGGTCAGCCGGTCGGCCTGTCAACCGCAGGTCGCCACGCCGCGATGAAGGCCCCGGCGAGAGACCGGGCAAATCGGACCTCCGCTCAACGGCTCGGCACGGCGGCGCCCGCATAGGGGTCCGCGGGAGCGGCGGGCGGCTGGACGACGGGCGTGATCGGGGCCGGGACTGTCCACGGCTCGACCTGGAAGTCCCCCTGGACCGGAACCGAATCGCCGGAGGCCACCGAGCGGATCCCGGCAGCGATGCTCGACGCTCCGAAAAGGATGAAGCAACCGAGGACGACGCTTGCGCCGCGCCGCAGGTCCACCCGTCCCGACAGCATCATCAGGCCCACCGTTGCCACACTGATCACGGCGACCGTCGTCGCAACCGTTCCGAGCAGAGTGTTCTGAAGCCACTGGACGGCAGCGACGACGGCTCCGGACCCCGGATCGCCGAGCGAGAGCGAAGAGTATGAATAAGCCCAGGTCAATTCCCGCTACGCCTCCTCGTCGACGGTCTGCGCTTATACTCGCGCTCGGCGCCGAACCCAAGGCGTTGCTGCTTCGGGTGCGGGGGAACGGACGGTTATTTCCTCTTTACCAGCTATTGCGCTTCAACTTGGATGTCGCCCATTCTATACTACTGGCTGAGGTGCAGGTAATATTATTGTAAAGAAGACCGTTCAGCTTCTTGCGACACGGCGGCGGCGAATGTCGCACAAGAGGCGGCGCGAAGGACAAAAGATGGCAACGGATAACGAGCCGAACCCGCCCGGCGGCGGCGACGAACTGTTCATTCATCTCGACCTGGACGGGCTCGCCGCTTTGTTACGGGCGGTCGAGGCGGCGCTCGCCACCGGGCGCGGGTACCTGACCTGCGAATCCGCGGGAGGCCGCGGAATCGCCGTCAACAGCGGATCGTCCAGCGCTTTCGACCTGGTGACCGTGACCTTCAGCAGACCGCGAAGCGCTCGATGACCGCGCGGCGCCCGCCATTCGCGGTCGCCTGCACGGTGGAGCCGAAGGGTGGGCTTCAGCCGTCCGAATCGGCGCCCTGAAGCATCGGGTCGAGCCGGCCGCCGCGTTCCAGCTCGGCGAGATCGTCGGAGCCGCCGACATGCGCGCCGTCGATGAAGATCTGCGGAACCGTGGTCTTGCCGTTGGAGCGTCCGAGCATCTCGTCGCGCTTGCCCGGCACCGAATTGATTTCGAATTCCTCGTAATCGACGCCCTTCTGCTCCAGCAATTGCTTGGCTCGGGCGCAATAGGGGCAGCCGAACTTGGTATAGATTTCAACGCGGGCCATTCATCAGCTCCTGACTGGGAAAAATGCTCCCTAGGAGAACAAAGCGGGCGGCGATAGGTTCACGGATCCTCGACGGGAACGACCCGGGCCCAGCACAGCACATCGACGGACGCGGCCCCTGCGCGCTTCAGCGCCCGGGCGCAGGCGGCGGCGGTGGCGCCGCTGGTATAGACGTCGTCGACCAGCAGGACGGGCTTCCCGGAAAGGCGTCCCCTCGCCCCGGCCGGCACGGCGAACGCGCCGCGCACCGCGAGCGACCGCTCGCGGCGGCCCAGTCCCCTCAGCGGCGGAGTGGCCCGAGTGCGGACGAGGAGATCGAGCTCGACCGGAAGGGCGCTGCGTCTGGAAAGCGAGGAGGCGATCAGTGCGGCCTGGTTGTAGCCGCGCTTCCATATCCGCCACCGATGAAGCGGGACCGGCACGAGGATCGGGGCGCCCTCCGCCTCGCCGACGTGCCGGAGCATGAAATGCGCGAGGGTTTCGGCGAGACCGGGCCGGCCGCTATATTTGAGCTTGAGCGCGACCTGCCGCGAGACCTCGCCGTAGGCGACTGCGGCGCGAAGACGGTCGAACGGCGGCGGATCCGCGAGGCAGCTGCCGCATGACGCCTCGCCCGAAGTGAGATAAGCGAAGGGAAGGCCGCAGCGCGCGCAGCAGGGCTCGGCGAGGAAAGCGAGCGAGCGCCAGCAGTCGAGGCAGAAACGGTGAGGCTCGCCGGTGATGGCGCCGCATCCGGGACAGCGCGGCGGAAGCGCGAAATCGAGGATCTGGCGAAGCGCGGCTTGCGCGACGGCGGCGGGCGCGGGCATCGGGCGAGTGTGGCCCGAACCGCCGATCCGGGCAAGAACCCTCACGGATATCCCTCCATTCCAGGGAAAGGGAAATCGTCAATTCTTCCCCGCGCGTTAGGGATATCTGAACCGCCTCATGCGCATAGCGGCGCGGAGCAACCGAGCGAAGCGAGGAAAATGCCTGAACGCGTGCTGCTGCTGGGCGACGACCTGCGTGCCTTCCTCGCCATCGCCCGATCGCTCGGTCGACGCGGAGTCGAGGTGCATGCCGCGCCGTCCGATTTTTCCTCGCCGGCGCTGAAATCCCGCTTCATTGCCGGAGCCCACCGGCTGCCCCCTTATCCGCTCGATCCAGCCGCCTGGGAATCGGCGCTGGCACGGCTGATCGCGGACTACGGCTTCCGAAAGGTGGTTCCGACCAGCGACAGCGGGCTGTTCATGCTTCGCCATCACGCCGAGGCCCTGGGGCGCGAGCGGATCGGCATCGCCAACGAGGCGGCTCTCGAAATCTTCAGCGACAAGGCGAACACCCGCGCCCTCGCCGAAAGGCACGGGGTCGAGGTGGCGCGTGGAAGGCTGCTCGGAAGCGCCGAGAAAGCGGACTCGCTCGTCGAGGCGCTCGGCCTTCCTCTCGTTCTCAAGCCGCGCGCTTCCTACGCGCTGGGCGACATCGCCATGAAGCGCTCGGCGCGGGTGGTCCGCGACCCGGCCGAGCTCGACCGGCAGTTGCGCTCCGGCGACTGGGACGGATGCGTCGCGGAAAGCTTCTTCCCGGGCGTTGGAGTCGGACTGTCGGTGCTCGCGAGCGAGGGCCGGATACTCTTCGCCTACCAGCACCGCCGGGTCCACGAGAGCTCGGAGACCGGAGCGAGCACCAAGCGGGTAAGCGAGCCGGCCGACCCGGCCCTTTTCGCCGCGGCTCAGCCTCTCGCTGCGGCCGCCCGGCTCGACGGGGTCGCGATGTTCGAGTTCCGGGTCGACCGGGGCTCCGGGCGGCACGTCCTTCTCGAGGTCAATCCGCGCTTCTGGGGCTCGCTCCCGCTTGCGGTTGCGGCCGGCGCCGATTTCCCGGCGCTGTGGTGGGACCTCGCGCTCCACGACCGCGGCGGGCGCGGCTCCTACCGGGCGGGAGTGCGCAAGTCGGATCTCACCGGCGAATTCGACCGGGTGGTCAACCGATTCGAGGAATCCGTCGGACTGAAGCGGCTGCGTGCCGCCGCCGCCGGCCTCGCCGCAGCGGTCATGATCTCGACTGCCCGGGCGGCGGCCGACAGCTGGGCGCCCGACGACCCCGAACCCTGGGTCGAGGAGCGCCGGACCCTCGCAATCCGAGCCCGACAGGCCCTGCGCAAGCGGCTGCCGGGCCTCGGACGCGGGCGCCGGATCCGGTTCGAAGACGCCGTTCGGAGGATCGCCGGCAAGGCGAACGGGCGACCGTGGCGGCTGGTTGTGGTCGGACGCGACAATGTCTGCCGAAGCGCCTTCGGCGAACGGCTGCTCAGGCTTCGGCTCGCGGGGCTTCCGGTGGAGGTGACCTCCGCCGGATATATTCCGAGGCGCGGCGAATTTCCGTCCGGTTCGACCATCGGCGCCGCGGCCGAATTCGGAGCGGACCTCTCGCACCACAGCTCGAGCGCCTTGTCGACGGCACAGCTTCAGCGCTCCGACGCGCTGATCCTGCTCGACGACGACACCGAGTGGCGCCTTCGCCAGATGGCCCCGGATTTCGACGCCGAAGTGGTGACCCTGCCCGGTATCCAGGGCTTCGGGCCGGAGACCTTCCCTGCCCTCGCCGCCGCCCTCACCCGCCTGGCGCGGACGATCGAGGAGGACCTGAATCCACGCAGGGACCGGAGGGCGGCGGGCGCGCCCGCTCCCTGCAGGCAGGCGGCCTGAAGCCATGCCGGCACAGCCCACCTCCCGAAACGCGCTCTACCGGAGCGCCGTCATCGCAGTGACCATGCAATGGCTGATGCGCTTCATCGGCCTGATTTCGGTCTTCATCCTGGCCCGCCTGCTCCACCCGGAGGATTTCGGGATAATGGGCCTGGCCGTCGCAGCGCTCGCCCTGGTCGAGCTGCTCGGAGCGGTCGGCCTCTGGCAGGCCTTGCTTCGGATCAAGGAATGGGACCGCGAGCATCTCGACACGGCCTGGACCATCCAGCTGATCGTCTTCGGAACGATGGGCCTGCTCGCCCTCGCAACGGCACCCCTGGTGGGACATCTGTACGGGCAGCCTGCACTCACCGCGGTGCTTGCGGTGCTGTCCGTGCGCTTCCTGGTGCTCGGGCTGGCCAATATCGGAGTCGTCGAGTTCGACCGGCAGCTCGCCTTCGGCCGCGACCTCAGGATGCGGATCGGGTCGCGACTTGCAGCCTTCGTCGTGACGATCAGCGCGGCCCTGTGGTTCCGCAATTACTGGGCGCTCGTCGTCGGGATGGTCGCCCAGAGCAGCTTCTATTCGATCGCCACCTATATCGCTCATCCGTTCCGGCCGCGCCTGTCGCTCAAGCGCAAGGCAGAGCTGCTCGGGACGTCGCTCTGGATCTTCGTCCACGCGGTGACCCAGACCGTCCAGATGCAGATCGAGCGGCTGGTAATGGGACGATTCAGCAGTCCACACGTCATCGGCCTCTATTCGGTGTCGAAGGACCTGTCGGAGATCTTCACCCAGGAGATCGCGACCGCGCTCAACCGGGTGACCTTCGTGACGGTCGCCCGAACCGACGAACCGCTCGCGCCTTTGACCACCGCGCAGATACTGGGGGTCTATGCGATGATCGCGGCGCCGATGGGTTTCGGGCTGGCCGCGACCGCCGAGCCCGCAATCCACCTTCTGCTCGGGGCGGAATGGAAATCGGCGGCGCCGTTCCTCAGGATCGTCGCCGTCTATTCGGCTTTCTACGCGGTCTACAAGGTCATCGCCTCCTCGCTCCAGGCGGCCGGGTTCGCCCGGCGGGCGGCCTACATGTCGGGCTGCGGAGCGCTGTGCCTGACGATCTCGGTCGCGGGGGCGGCCTGGTTCAACCCGGACGCCATGACCGTGGCCCTGGCGGCCTTCACCGCCAATTTCCTGGTGCTCGCGACGGGAATCGCGGTGATCGCGCGCTATTCGAAGCAGAATGCCTTCGCTCTGGGCCTCCACGTCTTCCGACCCTTCGCTGCCGCGGCGGCCATGGCGGCGACCGTGCGCCTGCTCGGGCCCGACAGCGGAAGCTCGATCCTCGACCTGACCGGGGGAGTCGCGATCGGAGTCGTCGCCTATCCGCTTTTCCTGATCGGACTGTGGTGGGCGAGCGGGCGCCCGCCCGGCGGTGAGCGCGAAGCCGTCAACTTCGCCGCCGAGATGCGGCAGCGGCTTCGGCGCCGTCCCGCGGCCGGTGAGGCCTGACCATGGATACGATCGTCCGGCTGAGCGACTGGCTCTACCTCCTCCTGAACGGACTGGCGGGCCGCTCCTGGCTTCTCGACACGCTCATCTCCCTTCCGCTCGACAACAATCTGGTGAAGGCGGGGCCGATCGGAGCCTGCTTCGTCTACGCCTGGTGGTCGGGCGGGGACGAGGCCGATATCCGCCGCCGCCGATCGACCCTCCTCGTCACGGTCGCCTCCCTGCTCTTCGTCATGGCGAGCACCAAGACGATCGCCGACGGCTATTTCCAGCCGCGCCCGTTCGTCCACGCCCAGCAGGCCTGGCATATCGAGGAGGGCAAGCTCGTCGAAACTCCCAGGCTGGCCTATCGGGAGCCGCTCAACGGCGGAGTCCGCAATCGCTACGAGGCCCTGAAGCGCGGCGAGATCGAGCAGAACGACCTCGGCTCCTTCCCGAGCGATCATGCCGGCTTCTTCTTCGCTCTGGCGCTCGGCATCTTCCTCGCCTCCCGCCGGGCGGGCGCGGTCGCGCTGGCCTGGACGGTCGCGGCGATCCTGCTTCCCCGGATCGTGACCGGAATGCACTCGCCGCTCGACATCGTCGCCGGAGCCGGGATCGGGGCCGCGGTCCTGCTCGCAATCCAGTTCGTCGCCCGGCGGACCCGGCGATGGGCGCTCGAGCCGCTGGCCGGCTGGACCCTGCGGCACGAAGCGCTGGCGGCGGCGCTGCTCTTCTTCGTCGCGTTCGAATCGACCAACGTCCTCACCAACGTTCGCGACCTCGCCGGGACGGGCGAAGAGATCGTCGAACATGTCGCGGGGAGCTGAGACTTTGCGGCGCCTGAACCTCCTCGCCCTTGCGCTGGCCCTGGCGGGCTGCGGCAAGCTCGACCAGGAAGCGATGCTCCTCAGCGTGGAACCCGGCTGGAAGGCCGAAATCGTGGCGAGCGAGAAGGACGGCTTTTCGTCGCCCGACGGACTGCTCTGGGCCGGCGGAACGCTCTACGTCGCCGACGAGGGCGGCTCGGCCGTCCGGGCCTGGCGGCCGGGGGCAAGGCCGGCGATCATCGCCGACGCCCGCTCGGGGCTAGCTTCCCCCGAAGATCTCGTCCGCGATTCCGCCGGCAACGTCTATTTCACCGACGACACCCGTGGCGGGCTGTGGCGGACCGACGCCGCGGGCCGCACCGCCGCCGTCGTCGCTCCCGCCGGGGGCCTTCCGTCGACCGAGGGACTCGGCCTCTCCCCGGCGGGCGACCTGATCGTCGGCGATCCGCCGGGACACCGGGTGGTGAAGGTGGCGCCGGACGGATCGCTTTCGGTGCTGGTCGGGCCGGAGAAGAAAATCGCCAAGCCGGAAAGCTTCGCCTTCGACGATTCGGGCAATCTCTACATCGCCGACAATCGTGAAAACGTCCTCTATCTGCTGAGGACCGGCGGCAGGCTTCACCGGGTGGTGGCCGACCGGGCCGGCTTCTCGCCCGAATCCCTGCGTTTCGCGGGCGGCACCCTGTTCATCACCGACAGCGATAACGGCAAGCTGTTCCGCTACACTCCGGACGACGGGCTCAACGTCGTCGCCGTCTTCGGCGGAAGCCTCGCCAACGTCCAGGGCATCGCGGCCGACGATGGCGGAGCGCTCTATTTGTCGGTGCAGAGCGACCTCAAGGGACGCAAGGGCTATATCCTGAAGCTGTCCCGGACCGGTTGAGCGCTCCGGACGGAACAGCGGAAGCGTCATCCCGGACTTGATCCGGGATTCATGAACACGGCCCTGCGAAACCTTGATCCCACGATGTTCATCGATTCCGGCTTCCGCCGGAATGACGGGAAATTAGCTGACGGACGCGCACTGCGTCCCTAATGCGCGCGGATGAGCCAGGACGCCCCCTTCGACCGCCGGCTTCGGCGGCTTCGGCGCGATCGGGCCGCGACCCGGTTCGCCGAGGCCGACTACCTGCACCGGCTCGCCGCCGACGAGCTGATCGAGCGGCTCGATTTCGTCAAACGCGACTTCCGCCGGGCGCTAGATCTCGGCTGTGCGGGGGGATATCTGACCCGGCTACTTCGGGAGCGAGGGCTCGACGTGACGTCCCTCGACCCGGGCTCGGCCTTCGCCCGCTCGGCAGTCGGAGTCCAGGGGGACGAGGACCGACTGCCGTTCGCCGACGGAGCCTTCGATCTCGTCGTTTCGGTCGGCGCCCTCGACGGGGTCAACGACCTTCCGGGGGCCTTGATCCTGGCTCGCCGAGCGCTGAAGCCCGATGGTCTGTTCCTCGGCGCCTTTGCCGGGGCCGGGAGCCTTCCGCGGCTGAGGCGGGCCATGCTTGCGGCGGACTTCGTGGAAGGCGGCGCCGCAGCACGGGTTCATCCGCAGATCGACGTCCGCGCGGCCGGCGATCTCCTGACCAGGGCGGGATTCGCGCTCCCGGTGGTCGACGTCCAGCCGATCGACGTGCGCTACCGCTCGCTGATGGATCTGGTGCGCGACTTGAGGGCGATGGGCTCCACCAACATCCTGGCCGCCCGATCGCGGCGGCCGCTGGGGCGGCGCGCCCTGGCTGCGGCGATCGCCAATTTCGACCCCGAATCCGGCGAAAAGACGACTGAACGGTTCGAGATCGTCCATCTGCTCGGCTGGAGCCCCTCCCCCGACCAGCCCCGCCCCGCCGCGCGGGGCAGCGGCAAGGTTTCCCTGGCGGAGGCGCTCAAGCCCCGCGCTTGATTCGAGCCTTCATTCCCATTCCGGTTCGAGCGCAGGGCGAGATCGACTTGGGTGAAGCTGAGGTCACCGTCACCCCAGCGAAAGCTGGGGTCCATGCTTAGGGCGGAGCCAGTGCGGACTCAGCATGGATGCCAGCCTTCGCTGGCATGACGAGAGGACTCGGGCTGACCTGATCACGCCCTGGCCCGGTCGCGACGAGGTCAGATCAGCCGATCGAGCAGCGGAATCAGGGGCTCGTCGGCGGGCGGCATCGCCAGCGCCGCCATCTCGTCCGGCCGAACCCATTTGAGCGCTTCCGCGTCGAGCGGGCTGGGCTCGCCCAGCCATTGCCGACACAAATAGAGAAGCAGGAGCATGTGGCGGCCGTCATTGTCGGCGCTGGCGAAGGCGGCGGGTTCGAGCGACCCGATGTCGACCCGGATTCCCAGCTCCTCCTCGAGCTCGCGCGCCAAAGCGTGCTCGGGACGCTCTCCCGCCTCCACCTTCCCCCCGGGAAACTCCCACAGTCCGGCCATGGCCCGCCCGGCCGACCGCTTCTGAAGGAGGACGCGGCGATCGCCGTCGACCAGCGCCGCGGCCACCACCAGGAGTGTCGGAATTTTTTGCAGATTGTTGGCCAGTGGAAGGACTCCGTTAACCCCGCTCACCTATCCAAGGCGGATTGGGCGCAATGCCGGATGTGGGAAAAAGGCCGATGCGACTCTTCTTTGCAAAGCTCGTCCGCGACATCAAGGCCGCCAGCGCAGTCGAATATGCGCTGATCTGCGCCCTGATCGTGCTGGCGATGATCGCCGGCCTCAACGCAGTCGCCGGCTCGACGATCACGATGTGGAACAACGTTTCCAGCGATGTCGTCAAACATGCCGGCCAATCAAACTAAGCCGATAACGATTTGGAAACTTCCTCGCATTAAACCGAAGATAGACCGTTCGCAAAGTGGAACTGGGGGCGGTCGGAAGTGTGGACTTCCAAAGCTTTGGAACAGGAGACCAGAAATGAAATTTTTCCGTAACATGCGCAAGGACGAAAAGGGCGCCACCGCCATCGAGTACGGCCTGATCGCCGCCCTGATCGCCGTCGCCGCGATTGCCGCGATGCAGAACATCGGCAAGACCCTCGGCACGACCTTCAACTCGGTCGCTACCAACATGGCGGTCAAGTAAAGAGTCCACGGGATGAACCGGGGGGCCGATAAAGCGTGGACTCCCATAAAACGACAGGAGACCGGAAATGAATTTCATTCGTAAGATCTTTACGAACGAAAAAGGCGCCACCGCTATCGAGTACGGCCTCATCGCCGCTCTGATCGCCGTCGCCGCCATTGCCGCCATGCAGAATATCGGCACCACTCTCGGCACGACCTTCAACTCCGTCGCGACCAACATGACGGTGAAGTAAGGTCATCTCGGCCAGTCGCCAACCGGCGACTTGAATAAGGGAGGCGGCGGAACCCAGGTTCCGCCGCCTCTTCTTCATGCCTCAGGCGCGAGTCCCGTAGACGACGATCTTGACCTTCTGGCCGGGCCGGATCGCCGCTCCGGCCGCGAGGCCGTTCAGGACCCGGAAGCGCTCTTCCTTCAGATCGCTATAGGCCATTTTGGCCGCCAGGGTTGCGACCGAATCGCGCGGGCCGACCGTCACGACGTCGATCACTCGAGGCCTTATCGCCGCCGCTTCGGCCGCCCCGATCCGGCTCATCGACCCGACCATCGCTTCGAAAGGGCCGAGTCCGCTGCCTGCGGGAGTGATCATCGCGAAATGATAGAAGGTGTCCGAATCCCAGCGATAGGCGACGACGCTAAGGTCCACCTGGCCGGATTGAGTCGCGACTCGCGCCGTCGAATAAGCGGCCGGGATCCCGTTGATGGCCGTCGAGCGCGGCTGGGCGTAGGCGACCTGCGCCTGCGGTCCGGCGATCGACTGGAAGACCTGGCCGATATAGGCGGCGACATCGCCGCCGAATCGCCCGCCTCCGAACTGCGCCTGGCCGCTCTGCCCGACGATGCTGACGGCCTTCGCCCCGTTCTGCATTCCGTAACCCTCGGGAACGGCGAATCGGAGCCTGAGGTCCGGATGCGTGAAAGTGCGTCCGTCGATCACGCCCTGTTTCGGGTCGTCGCCGACCATGATCCCGTCGATCCGGGCAAGGAACGAGTCCCGGTTCCTGAGACCCGAGCCTGCCCGGCCGGTGGCCGCGGCCGCAGCGGTCGCCTTCGCCGCGCGGTCCGCGCTGAGCGGGTGGCTTCGAGCCCAGCTTGGGGTCGAGCGCTCGTCGCCTCGGCCGGCCGCCCGGGCCTCGAGGGCGGTTGCGGCGCCCAGCGAATTGAGGAAGCTGGCCGAGGCCGCGGGGTCGTAGCCGGCGGCGGCGAGATAGCGCACTCCAAGCGAGTCGGCCTCGAGCTCCTGGCCTCGGGAATATTTGAGGACGACCCCCTGGCTGATCTGACCGGCAAAGCCTCCGAGCTGGCTCGATCCGGTGACGACTCCGACTCCGACGGCCAGCAGCTGGCTGAAGATGCTGGCGCGCTTTCGCTCGGAGCTGTGCCGGGCGGCGATATGCCCCGCCTCGTGGCCGAGGACGAACGCCAGCTCCGCCTCGTCATTGGCGAGCCCGACCAGCTGGCGGGTGACGTAGAGATAACCCCCAGGCACAGCGAAGGCATTCATCACCGGCGAATTAAGGGTGGTGATCCGAAACGCGCTGCCGCCGCCTGCGATATTGCTCTGGGCCGTGACCCGGGCTCCGACCTCCCTGACATAGGCGCTCCGGGCGCTGCCCTCCTCGCCGCCGAATTCTTCGACGATCTGGGGATGCTGCTTCGCGGCCGTGGCTGCGGTGCTCTGGGAGATGCTTCGAGTCTTGCTCTGCGCCTCGGCCGGCGAGTCCCCGGCGGCGGAGACGATTGCAGCGAGCGAGACGGACAGCGCGAAAAGCGCCTTCATCTTCATCGGATACTCCTCGAACAGGACGATTCGTCGAGTAACGGAACGGGGAAAGGCACCTGCGGTTCCTGAGGCCACTCGTCCTCCCCGTCGCGCAGCGATGGGGAGGGGGACCATGCGAAGCATGGTGGAGGGGCATTCGGACTCAGTCGGCCCCTCCACCGCACTTCGTGCGGTCCCCCTCCCCATCCGCTTCGCGGACGGGGAGGATTGGGGTCAGCCTATCGAGAGATATTTCTGGCGCCGGTCCGAGCGCACCTCGGCACTCGATAGCGCAGCCAGCCCGTCAAGCTCCTCGGCCACCGCCTCGCCGAGCGCGGCCATGGCTTCGGCCGGGTTCCTGTGGGCTCCGCCGACCGGCTCGGGGACGATCCGGTCGATCACTCCGAGCGCCTTCAGGTCCTGGGCAGTCACCCGCATCGCCTCGGCTGCGTCGGCGGCCTTTTCCGCGGTCCGCCAGAGGATCGACGCGCAGCCCTCGGGGGAAATCACGGCGTAGACGCTGTGCTCCAGCATCAGCACGCGGTTGGCGGTCGCGATCGCGATGGCTCCGCCCGAGCCCCCTTCCCCGACGATCGCTGCCACCATTGGAACGCCGAGACCGAGGCAGGCCTCGGTCGAGCGGGCGATCGCCTCCGCCTGGCCGCGCTCCTCGGCCTGGACTCCCGGGAAGGCCCCGGGCGTGTCGACGAGGGTGACGACCGGGATTGCGAATCGGTCGGCGAGCTCCATCAGCCGGATCGCCTTGCGATAGCCTTCGGGCTTGGCCATTCCGAAATTGTGCCTGAGCCGGCTCGCCGTGTCGTCGCCCTTCTCGTGGCCGATCAGCATGACCTTGCGGCCGCCCAGCCGGCCCAGCCCGCCGACGATTGCGGCATCCTCGGCGAAGTTCCGGTCGCCGGCCAGCGGAATGAAATCCTGAGCCAATGCTGCGACATAGTCCTTGAAGTGCGGTCGATCCGGATGGCGCGCGACCTGCGTCTTCTGCCAGGGGGTGAGGCGGCCGTAGGTCTCCCGGAGCATCCGGGCGGACTTCGATTCGAGCCGGCCGATCTCGGCGTCGATGTTGAGGTCCGAGCCTTCGGCCGTCTCGCGCAGCTCCTCGATCCGGTTGTCGAGCTCGGCGATCGCTTTTTCGAAATCGAGGAAGGTGGGCATGATCGGGCGCGGGGTTAGGCCGGTGCGGAGGTTGCGTCAACGCGCCGGGGGCCGCGGGTCCACTCGTCATTCCGGCGAAGGCAGGAATCCATGAACACAGGTCTTCGACAGTCGTCGCTCACCGTGTTCATGAATCCCGGGTCAAGCCAGGGATGAGGGGTTCCCCTTCCCCACCCCTCCCGCCTGTCCTCCTCCCCACATCCGCCAGCGGATGCCGCTCGTTGACAAGGTCGATGAGTCGGCGGCTGTCGACATGGGTGTAGATCTGGGTCGTTGCGATGTCGGAATGGCCGAGAAGCATCTGAAGGGCCCTGAGGTCGGCGCCGCCCTCGAGCAGATGCGTGGCGAAGGCGTGGCGGAGGACGTGGGGGCTGAGCCGTTCGGGCGGGACCCCGGCGGCGGCGGCGAGCCCCTTCAGTAGCTGGTGGAGCCGGACCCGGCTGAGGTGGCTCTTTCCCGACGGAAAGAGCCACGGACTGTCGCGGGGAACGAGCGAAGCCCATTCAGCGACGGCGGCGCGGGCGCGGTCCGATATCGGAACCAGCCGCTCCTTCTCGCCCTTGCCCTTGAGGATCAGGAAAGGCTTGTCGGGGCGGACCGAGTGGCGGGGAAGCGAGACCAGCTCGGTCGCGCGCATTCCCGAGCCGTAGAGCAGCTCGACCAGTGCGGTCAGCCGCAACGCCGCGGGACCGGGCTCCTCGCGGCGGCGGCGCTCGAGCTCGGCAAACAAGGCTGCGACCGCGTCATGGCCCAATATCTTGGGAAGCGGCCGGCCGCCGCCGGGGCGCGGCAAGGCCGCTGAGGGATCGTCGCCTCGAAGGCCCTCGTCGTGGAGAAATCCGAAGAACCGGCGAAGCGCGGCGGCCTTGCGGGCAACCGTCGTCCGCTTGAGCGGGAGCCAGGCTTGCGACAGACCCTTCAGGGCATCCGGCCCGGCGCTCGACAGTCGGCCGCCGAGCAGCTCGGAAGCGCCGCGCAGGTCGCGCTCGTAGGCCAGCCGGGTGTTGAGGGCCGCCCCGGCCTCCGCCGCGAGCATCTCGAGGAAGGCGGCGATCAGCTGCCCGTCCTCGCGAACCGCGCTCACAACCGGGTCATCGCCTCGGCAGCGATCATCCGGGCCTCATATTCGAGCCCGACCGCCTTCAGTGCGCGGACGATATGGTAGAGATGCTCGGGCGGAACCCCGCGCCAGCTCGGGGTCTGCATCCCCACTCCGGCGAGGAGGGCCACCGTCCCCGGCTGGTTGGCTCGAGCCGCGGCGGAGATGATGTTGGCCCAGCGGCTTCGCGGCGCCGGATTGACCCCATAGGGAAGCGGATCGTCGAGCCGGCTGAGGCCGGCGAGGGCCGCCACCAGCATCCGCCCGCGATGGCTTCCCGCACTGTCGGTGAAGTCCTCGATCCGGCCGGCGCTCAGGTCGACGACCGGGCGGGGCGCTCCGACCGCCAGGATCGACCAGGCGCGATGGCCGTCGTCGCCGTCGAGGCCGTCCGCGACCGGCCCCCAGCCCGCCGCGAAGCGGTCGAAGCCTCCCGACATCATCGATCCGATCAGATCGTCCGCCCGATTGCCGCGATCCGCCGAGGCCGGGACCCGGGCCGCCGCCGCCGCGGTCAGGATGAACCGGCCGTAGCGGTCGCCGCCTTCGCCGCCCCAAAGGTCGCGCATCGCATCGACCCGGTTCTCGACCGAGCCTCCCACATAGGCCTTGCGCAGACGGCCGCCGATGCTGGCCTCGATCTCCGAAGGGTCGGTCCGGTCGGCGAGAAGGCTGTGCATCTCGACAAGCGAGGCGTTGGAGAAAACGCCGAGGGTCGCAGCCCGTTCGGCCGCCGCGATCCGCTGCTCGAGCGGGATCATCGGCGCCCGCGCCTGCCAGGCCCAGACCGCGGGTCCCGCGCCGTTCATCAGGCGGTCCGGAATTTCGAGCCCGGTGGCGCCCGCAAGGCCGAAGCGCCAGCTGTTGAGCTCGTCGACGCCCTCCCATTCGATAGTCACGGCGCCGCGGGTGTTGGCCCCCGCCCCGATCACCTTTTGAGCAAGAAGAGTGTCGATGCTGCTGCCGCTCCGGCGGCGCGCCTGGTCGATGAGCTGGCTCGCCCGAGCGGCGTCGCCCTCGAGCGAAGCGCACATCGCGTCGGCGAGCGGCCAGACCTTCTGCTCGGACACCTTCCGGCCCGGCGCAACGAGTGGACAAAGCGCTGCCGGATCGGCGGTGGCGAGCGCCGCCTGCACCGCCACGCTGAACATTCGGGGCGTGAACTTGTCGACGTCCACCGCCTGGACGAGCATCCGGGCGCCGTCCGCCTCCCCCATCCGGAGCAGGAGCCAGGCGCGCTCGGCCACCCAGTCGATTTCGTTGACCTGGGGCGGAGCGGAGGCCTCGGAAAGCAAGGCCCGGCGAAGCAGGATCGAGGTCCATCGTGACGGCAAGGGCGCGTTGAGCCGGCCCATGAGGCCGCTCAGAAATCGCCCGTTGGCGTTGCCGAAGGCGTCGAGCCCGAGGCCCCAATTGCCGGGACGAAGCGGCCCGACCGGATTGGTCGGCCGGCGCGAGGTATCGGGGATCTCGATGGGCGGAGGAAGGGCCTGGCGGGCAAGCGCTTCGAGATCCTCCGCCGCGGAATCTTCGATTTCGAGAGGCGCCGAGCGGCGGGGCGGCTGCGGCGAAGGGGGCCTTGGCGCCGCTGAAGACGGCGACGGCGACGGCGACGGCGTCGCGGGAGCCTCCGCCGCGGGCGCCTTGGGTGCAGGGGGGGGCGGCTCGCCGAAGCCTGGCGGCAGCAGCGATTCGGGCCCCCTATCGCGCTGGCCCATCGCCGGAATGGCGAAGGCCAGAGCCGCGCCGCCGGCCAGAAGGAGGAGCTTAGCCCGCAAGGGCTTCATTGGTGACGTCCTGCTCGATCCGCTGGGTCGGAACCTCGGAGTGGCGCGTGCCCAGGTAGATCAGCCAGGCGACGAAGAGGATCGGAAGCGCGAGGAGCAGCCTCGGGAGGATCGGTTTACGCCGGCGCGCGGGGGGTGAGATACGCATGGCCGGCCTTTTGCCCCACGAGCCGCCCCCCTGTATAGCCCCTGCCGCAATGCCGAGCGCGCTTCTTCCGACCGAACGATCGCCTTTGCGCTCCATCGTCCTCGTCGGGCTGATGGGGGCCGGCAAGTCGACCGTGGGCAGGCGGCTGGCGCGCAGGCTAGGCCTGCCCTTCGTCGATTCGGACGAGGAGATCGAGCGCGCCGCCGACCACGAGATAAAGGAGATATTCGACCGGTTCGGCGAAGCGAGCTTCCGCGACGGCGAGCGCCGGGTGCTCCGGCGGCTTATCGACGGCGAGCGCAAGGTGATCGCGACGGGCGGCGGCGCCTTCATGGACCCGGAGACCAGGGCCCTGATCCTCGAGCGCTGCATCGCCGTCTGGCTCGAGGCCGAGACCGAGACCCTCGCGGGGCGGGTGGCGCGCCGCGGGCACCGTCCGCTGCTCGCCGGCAAGGACCCGCTGATTTTCCTCCGCGAGCTCGCCGAGGCCCGCAATCCCGTTTACGCGCAGGCCCATCTGCGGGTTCGAAGCGAGGCTGGACCGCACGAACGCACGGTCGAGCGAATCGTCGAAGCGCTCGCGGAGGCTCCGCAATGAGACGGGTCGAAGTCGCCCTGGGCGAGCGAAGCTACGCCGTCGCGATCGGCACCGGCCTGCTCGAACGGGCTGGCGAGCTTCTTGCCCCTCACGCTCGCGGCGGGCGGATCGTGGCGGTATCGGACGAGACCGTGTGGGCGGCGCAGGGCGCTCGGCTTCTGGCGTCCGGACTCGAAATCGTGCCGATCGTCGTCCCGCCGGGCGAGGCCAGCAAGAGCTGGGCGCAGCTCCAGTCGGTGACCGAGCGGCTGATCGAGCTCGGGATCGAGCGGACCGATTCGATCCTCGCCTTCGGCGGCGGGATGGTCGGCGACCTCGCGGGCTTCGCGGCCGCGATCCTCAAGCGCGGCTGCCCCTACGTTCAGGTGCCGACGACCCTTCTCGCCCAGGTCGACTCCTCGGTCGGCGGAAAGACCGCGATCAACGCGGCGGCGGGCAAGAACCTGATCGGCGCCTTTCACCAGCCGGCGGCGGTGCTGATCGACCCCTCCACCCTCGACACGTTGCCAGACCGGGAGCTGCGCTCCGGCTACGCCGAAGTGGTGAAATACGGACTGATCGGCGACGCCGCCTTCTTCGGCTGGTGCGAATCGAATGCCGACGCGCTCCTGGGCGGAGACCAAGCGGCCCGGCTGCACGCGATCGAGACCTGCGTCCGAGCGAAGGCGGCGATCGTCGCGCAGGACGAGCGGGAGACGAGCGGGCGGCGGGCGCTTCTCAACTTCGGGCATACGTTCGGCCACGCGCTGGAGGCCGAGAGCGGATATTCCCTTCTGCACGGCGAGGCGGTGGCTACGGGCATGGCCCTCGCCTTTCGCTTCTCGGCCGAGCGGGGGCTGTGCGGGAGCGCCGAGGCCGAGCGGGTGGCAGCGCATCTGGAGGCGGCCGGTTTCGAAGTCGCGCTTCAGGGCTTCCACGCCAAGTCGCTCGTTCGGCGAATGGCGGGCGATAAGAAGTCGAGCGGAGGCCGGGTTTCCTTCATCCTAACCCAAGGAATCGGAAAGGCGTTCGTTGACCGCTCGGTCGAGCTCGGCGAGGTGGAGGCGTTCCTGGAGCGGCAAGTCAGGCCTTGCCGGTCGCGCTGATTGTTCCCCGGCGAAGGCCGGGGCCCAGCGCGGCGGCCTATAAACTGGGCCCCGGCCTTCGCCGGGGAGCTAGTCGGCCCGGATCCCCAGCGGATTGTCCGGGCTGAACATGTTTTCCTTCAGGGCGTGGATGTCCCCCGACGCGGTCTGGCTGTCGAGGCGCTTGCGGTCGCGTTCGCGATATTCCTGCTCGACCCGGTCGACCTCCTGAGAGTCGACGCAGAACAGGGCGAGCGCCTCGCGGCCCATCATCACCGCCGACTCGAAGACCTCGCGGATCGTGCATTCGATGTCGAGCGGCGCGAGCTCCATCAGATGGAGCCGGTCGAAGGCGCGGACGAACACCGCCGCCTGCGGGAAGGCCTCGAGAACCGGTTCGAGGCGCCGAGCGGTCGGCGCCCGGTCGTCGAGGCAGAAGAGGATCGCTTTGGCCTCGGCGGCGCCGGCGAGCCGGAGGAGGTCGAGCCGGGTACCGTCGCCATAATAGACCTTGGAGCCGAAATCGCCGCTCACCTCGATCTGGCTGGGCTTGGAGTCGATCAGGGTGACGGTGATCCCCTTCGCCATCAGCATCTGCGCCACCGTCTGTCCGAAGCGGCCGTAGCCGACGACGATCGCCTGGGTCGGTCCGGAAAGCTCGGGGCCGTCAAGCCCGTCGCCGTCCCGCCGGCTTGCCCGGCGGTCGAGCCAGTCGTTCACCATCATCAGGAACGGGGTCGTGGCCATCGAGACCGTGACGATCGCCCCGAACAGACTCGCCGCTTCGGGCTCGACGAGGAGGGCGCTCTGGGCCGCGGCGAAGAGGACGAACCCGAACTCGCCGCCCTGGCTGAGCAACAGGCCGAGCTTGAGCGCTCGGCGGCGCTCCATCCCGAACGCCCTTGCGACCGCGAACAGGATCACGGCCTTGAGAGCGATCAGTGCGGCCGCCATCCCGACGACGAAGAAGGGGCGATCCGCGATCACGTTCAGATCGAGCATCATCCCGATCGCGACGAAGAACAGGCCGAGCAGGATCGACCGGAACGGATCGACGTCCGCCTCGAGCTCGTGCCGGTAGGGCGAATCGGCGAGCATGACTCCGGCGATGAAAGCGCCCAGCGCGGTGGAGAGATGAAGCGCCTCCATCACCGCGGCGCTGGCGAGAACGATGAACAGTCCGGCGACGACGAACAGCTCGCGCTCGCTGATCCGGCCGACGAGGCGGAACAGCGGGTTGATCAGGAACCGGCCGGCCGCGACGAGGCCGGCGATCGCGGCGAGCGTGTAGAGACCCAGCTGCCAGCCCGGCGGCGCCATCGGATCGGCCGGAGCCCGCGACAGGGCCGCGATGATCGTGATCAGGGGAACGATCGAAAGATCCTGGAACAGGAGGATCGAGAAGGCGCGCTCGCCGGCCGGGGTGTTGATCGAGCCGTCGGCCCGAAGGCTCGGAAGCACCTGGGCGGTCGAGGAGAGGGCGAGCGGGAGGCCGATCGCGAGCGAGGCGGCGAGGCTGAAGCCGGCGGCGAAGTAGATGAGGCCGGCGAGCGCGAGCCCGCTGACCACGACCTGGAGGAGGCCGAGGCCGAATATGTCCTGCTTGAGCCTCCACAGACGGCTCGGATGGAGCTCGAGCCCAACCAGGAAGAGGAGGAGGACGATTCCGAAATCGGCGACGTGGAGCATCTCCTCGGGCGCGCTGATCAGGCCGAGTCCGTGCGGGCCGACGACCGCACCGGCGACGAGATAGCCGAGCACCGCGCCGAGCCCGAAGCGCCGGAACAGCATCACGAAGACCAGGGCCGCTCCGAGGAGGATCACCCCGTCGCGAAGAAGCAGGGTCGCGGCCTGGGCGCCGGCGCCTTCGGCTTCCATCAGCCGGCTTTCGCCAGTGCCGCGGCTTCGGCCGCCGCGTCGAAGGCGAGGAGGATCGAGCCGTGGCGGGCGGGGACCCGGCGCGCTTCGGCGAACACGTCGAGCCCCGGCCAATCGCCGGGCCGGTCGCTTCGGCCGGCGAGATAAGCGGCGAGCGAGTCGCGCGCCTGCTCCAGCTCGGCGCCGGTCCGGCCGACCGCGTGGGCGGCCATCAGCGAGGCCGAGGCCTGGCCGAGCGCGCAGGCCTTCACCGCCTGGCCGAGCTCGGCCACCCTCCCCTCGCAATCGAGGGCGATGTCGACGGCGACCCGGCTTCCGCAGACGGACGAGCTCTTCTCGGCGCTCGCCTGCGGGCGCTCGAGCCGGCGCAGGTGAGGGATGGACGAGGCGAGGCGCAGGATGTCGCGGCTGTAGAGAGCGGAGGGCACGGGGCGGCTATAAAGCGGGGCCGCGCATTCGCCAACTCGACCGGTCCAAATCTATGTTCGGTTTTTGTTCTTGCTTTGTAGGACTTTTCCTATTAGGGTGACGACTGGCCGAGTCGCGGACTGGCCTTGGCTCTTTGAAATTGTTGAACTTTACAAAATCCTCCCCGCGTTTTCGCGGGGAGGGGGACCATGCGAAGCATGGTGGAGGGGTTCTGCCGGCGCCGATGAACCCCTCCACCGCGCTTCGCGCGGTCCCCCTCCCCCGGAAATCCGGGGGAGGAATTTAGTAGATCAGGCCCGGCGCCAGGTGGTGCCCTGGGGGCCGTCTTCGAGGAGGATGCCCTGGGCGGCGAGGTCGGCGCGGATCTTGTCGGCCTCGGCGAAGTCCCTTGCCTTCTTCGCCTCCGAGCGGCGGTCAATCCGGAGCTGGATGTCCGCCCCGCCGAGGGCGAAGCCGGCGGCGTCCTCCCGGAGACGCGGGTCGACCCGGTCGGACGGCTCGGGCTCGGCGCCCTGGAACCACTCGACCGGATCCTGCTGGAGTAGTCCGAGCAGGGCCCCGGCGCGCCGGGTCGCCTCGACGTCGCCGATCCTTGCCAGCTCCCCGAGCCGGGCCAGGGCGAGGGGAGTGTTGAGGTCGTCGGCCAGCGCGGCCTCGACCTCGCCGATATCCCCTTCGCCCCGCTTCGTCACCGGCGGAAGGAGGCTCCGGTAGAGCCGGTCGAGGGTCGCCTTCGACTGGGCAATGAGCTGCGGCGACCATTCGAGCGGCTGGCGGTAATGGGCGGAGAGCAAGGCGAGTCGGAGGGTCTCGCCCTTGTGGCCTTCGTCGAGGAGCTCACCCATCGTGACGACGTTGCCGAGGCTCTTCGACATCTTCTCGCCGCCGGCCATTGAGAGGAAGCCGTTATGAACCCAGTAACGGGCGAGCGGGGCGCCGTCATGGGCGCAGCGGCTCTGGGCAAGCTCGTTCTCGTGATGGGGGAAGATGAGATCGAGGCCGCCGCAATGGATGTCGATCGTGGTCCCGAGATGGCGCTCGATCATCGCCGAACATTCGATGTGCCAGCCGGGACGGCCGCGGCCCCAGGGACTGTCCCAGCCGATCACCTCTTCGCTCGAGGGCTTCCACAGGACGAAGTCGGCCGGGTCCTTCTTGTAGGAGGCGATCTCGACCCGGGCTCCGGCGATCATTGCGTCCCGGTCGCGGCGGCCGAGCGCTCCGTAGTCGGGATCGCTGGGCACGTTGAAGAGGACATGGCCGTCTGCCTCGTAGGCGTTGCCGGTCCCGATCAGGCGGGCGATCATCGCCACCATCTCGCCCACCGTCTCGGTCGCCTTGGGGGCGAGGTTGGGCGGGCGCACCCCGAGCGCGCCGGTGTCGGCGAGGTAGAAATCCTCGAATCGGCGAGTGACCACGGCGGGCTCGACGCCTTCGGCGCGGGCGGCGTCGATGATCTTGTCGTCAACGTCGGTGACGTTGCGGGCGTAGACGACCTTGTCCTCGCCGTAGGTATGCCGAAGCAGGCCGGCGAGGACGTCGAAGACGACCGCGGGACGGGCATTGCCGATATGCGCGCGGTTGTAGACGGTGGGCCCGCACAGGTACATCGTCACGCGATCCGGATCTGCGGGCTCGAAATCGCGCTTCTCGCGCGCCTTGGTGTCGTAAAGTCGGATCATGATGCGTTGGCGCTTTCCGGGTCCTTGGCGGGCGGGGCCTGGCGATAGCGCGGCTCCGCCGGAGCGCCCCGTCGCCACTCCACGAAATCGACGATCGCCCGGCCGCTGGCGTAGAGCAATGGGTAGGTCCTGGAATCGGCCATCCAGGCGGGCCGCTCCGACTGGGCGCCCCAGATCGTGTCGTAGATCAGATTGGCGCCGAGATAGAGCAAGGTGGCGAGGATGAGCCCCTTCAGAGCTCCGAAGCCGGCGCCGAGTATCCGGTCGATCGGGCCGATCAGCGAGCGCTTCACTCCGCCGCCGACCTGGCGGGCGACGAGCTTTCCGGCGAGGAAGACGATCCCGAAGACCAGGGCGAAGGCGAGGACGGCTGCGCCCGAGCGCGTCCCGACCGAGCCTTCGAGCGCGTTGGTGACCGGCGTGTGGAGGAGCTTCAGGAAGACGATCGCGACGACCCAGGCCGCCAGGCTGAGGACTTCGCCGACGAATCCCTTGATCGCCCCGCGGACGAGGTTCCAGCCGACGAGAAGCAGCACGATGACGTCGAGGGCGGTCATGCTGGGGGTGCTAATGGAGGATTGGGCGGGAGGGAAGGCATTCGTCCTCCCCGTCGCGTAGCGATGGGGAGGGGGACCGCACGAAGTGCGGTGGAGGGGCTGACAGCGCCGAGGGGG
>DASVQD010000049.1:0-1894 GCA_036389345.1 Allosphingosinicella sp.
CGTGGGGAGGGGGACCGCACGAAGTGCGGTGGAGGGGCTTGCGGCGCTGTTCGCCCCACCACCATGCTTCGCATGGTTACCCTCCCCATCGCTTCGCGACGGGGAGGACGAGGCGGAGCCGTAACCCCCTCCCCCCGGAGTCTCGATCACGAACATGTCGCCTTCCCGCATCTCGGCGGAGGCGGTGGCTCCCAGCGTCTCGACGGTTCCGTCCGCCCTCACCACCTGGTTCACTCCAGGCTTCGCGTCCCCTCCCCCTTCGATCCCGCGTGGAGCGACCTCGCGGCGATTGGAAAGGATGTTCGCCCGCATCCGCTCTCGAAACCGGATGTGCCGCTCGACCCCGTCGCCGCCCTTGCCGGCGCCCGCTCCGCCGCTGCCGCGCCGGATTGCGAAGCGCTCGACCAGCACCGGGTAGCGAGCCTCGAGCACTTCGGGATCAGTGAGCCGGCTGTTGGTCATATGGGTCTGGACGGCGCTCGCACCGTCGAATCCCGGACCCGCCCCGGCGCCGCCGGCGATCGTCTCGTAATATTGATGCCTCTCGTTTCCGAAGGTGAAGTTGTTCATCGTCCCCTGGCTCGGGGCGAGCGCCCGGCAGGCGGCGAACAGGGCGTCGGTGACGACCTGGCTGGTCTCGACATTGCCGGCGACGACCGCGGCCGGATAGCGGGGATTGAGCATCGAGCCTTCGGGAACGACGAGCGTGATCGGCCGAAGGCAGCCGTCGTTCATCGGAATCCGGTCGTCGACCAGGGTGCGGAAGACGTAGAGGGTCGCCGCCCGGCAGATCGAATAAGGCGCGTTGAAATTGTTCGGCTGCTGCGCGCTCGTTCCGGTGAAGTCGACGATCGCCGAGCGGCTCGCCGCATCGACCCGGACGCTCACCCGGACCTCGGCGCCGTTGTCCATCGCGTAGCGGAAGTCACCGTCCCTCAGCCGGCCGATCAGCCGCCTCACCGCCTCCCCCGCATTGGCCTGGACGTGGCCCATATAGGCGTCGACCACGTCGCGGCCATATTCGAGCGCCACCCGGCGCATCTCGGCGGCACCCCGGGCGCAGGCGGCGACCTGGGCCTTGAGGTCCGAGAGGTTTCGGTCCGGCCTTCGCGCCGGCCAGGGGCCGGAGGCGAGCAAAGCGAGGATCTCCGCTTCCAGGAAGCGGCTTTCGTCGACCAGGAGGACGTTGTCGATCAGGACTCCTTCCTCGTCGATCCTGTGACTGTCGGGCGGCATCGAGCCGGGAGCGATTCCGCCGATGTCCGAATGGTGGCCGCGGGCCGCGACGAACCAGGCCGGGGCACAGTCGCCGGAACCGGCGAAGACCGGCATGATGACGGTGATGTCGGGCAGGTGGGTGCCGCCTCGATAGGGCGCGTTTAGGACGTAGACGTCGCCTTCGCGGATTCCGCGGCCGTCCCGTCCATCGCCGCGGGACTCGATGATCGTCCGGATCGAATCGCCCATCGAGCCGAGATGGACGGGGATGTGGGGCGCGTTTGCGATCAGCGCCCCGGCGGAATCGAAAAGCGCGCATGAGAAATCGAGCCGCTCCTTGATGTTGACGGACGAAGCCGTGTTCTGAAGCGCGACCCCCATCTCCTCGGCCACCGCCATGAAGAGGTTGTTGAACACTTCGAGCATGACCGGATCGGCCTCGGTGCCGATGGCTCGACTGCTTTGGCGGGGAGTCGAGCGGGTGAGGATGAGGTTGCCGAGCCGGTCGACCTCGGCCTGCCAGCCGGGTTCGACGACGGTGGTGGCGGAAGGGTCGATGATCAAGGCGGGGCCGGGGATGATGGCGCCGGGGGAGAGGGAGGAGCGGTCGACGGCCTCGTCCTCCCTGCGAGGCGCAGCCTCGTGGGGAGGGGGACCGCCGAAGGCGGTGGAGGGG
>DASVQD010000050.1:0-32473 GCA_036389345.1 Allosphingosinicella sp.
GACGGCGAGACGGCCCAGGACGTCTTCACCTACGCCGCCTCCGACGGGACCGCCTCCGACTCGGCGACCCTCACCGTCACCCTCAGCGGCTCGAACGACGCTCCGTCGGCAAACGACGACAGCGCCTCGACCGGCGAGGACAATCCGGTCTCGGGCAACGTCCTCGGGAACGATACTGACGTGGACGGCGAGGCGCTGACGGTGGCCAATCCGGGCACCTACAACGGGACTTACGGCACCCTCACGCTGAACGCCGACGGCAGCTACACGTACACGCCCAACGCCCTCGCTCAGGATCTCGACGCCGGCGATTCGGCCCAGGACGTCTTCACCTACACCGCGTCCGACGGCACGGTTACGGACACGGCGACCCTGACGGTCACCGTCAACGGCGCCGACGACGGTCCGCAGACCGTCTGGTACATAGACAACAGCGCCGTCGGCAGCACCAACGAAGGCACCCAGGCCAATCCGTTCACCTCGATCGCCGCCTTCAATGCGGCGCAGGGCGGAGTCGACGGGCCGCAGGAGGGCGCCACCGTCTACCTGCTCCAGGGAACCGGCACCTATGCCGAGCCGGACGGAATCAACCTGCTCGACGGTCAGATCCTGATCGGAGTCGGGCAGCCCGTCATCGCCCCCCTGGCGGGCAACGGCATCGACCTTGCCGACGACAACAACGTCTCGGGCGTCGACATCGCGGTTTCGGCGGGCAATGTCGGAATCCAGGACGACGGGAGCAGCGTCGGCAACCTGGTGGTCAGCGACGTCGCAATCTCCGGCGCCGGCCAGATCGTCGACCTCGACACCGGCGGAACGCTCGACGTGACTCTCAACTCGGCCGCTTCGACCGCCTCGAGCGGGGGCGCGATCGACCTTGCCGGAGTCGGCGGGAGCTTCACCGTCACCGGCGCGACGACCATCGTCGGAGCGCATGGCGGCGGCGGGATCGACATCACCGGCTCCTCGGTCGCAGCGACCTTCGCGGGCGGCGGCAACGTCGCGACCGGAACAGCGACGGCGGTCAATTATGTCGGCAACAGCGGCAGCCTCGCGCTCGGCGGCGGCTTCGACATCCTCACCACCGGCGGCGCCGGACTCAACGCTTCGGGCGGCGGGACGGTGACCGTCACCGGGGCAGGCAATTCGATCGCGTCCACCACCGGAACGGCGCTGAGCGTCTCCAACACCGCCATCGGCGCCGCGGGCCTCACCTTCGAGAGCATCAGCTCGAACGGCGCCGCCAACGGGATCGTGCTGGCCAACACCGGCACGGTCGCGGGCGTCAATGGCGGGCTGACCGTCACGGGCGACGGCGGCTCTTCGGCGAACGGCTCGGGCGGCACAATCGCCGCATCGACCGGGGCCGGGATCTCGCTTTCCAACACGCGCGACGTCAGCCTCGACCAGGTCGTCGTCAAGGACGGCGGTTCCGACGGGATCAACGGTGTGAACATCGTGAACTTCGCGCTCACCAACGCTTCCATCCTCGACAACGGCAATTCCGACGAAGAGCATGGAATCGACCTGACGGGGCTGACCGGCACCGCGGTGATCGACGGGACCACCGTGCGCGGCTCGTTCGAGAACAACTTCGAGCTTTCCAACTCGAGCGGGATCCTCGACAGCCTGATCATCGCCGACAGCGTCTTCGACCATCTCGCGGTGCAGAGCGGCCCGGAGGGCGGCAACGGGATCTTCATCGACCTGAGCGGAACGGCGGCGATCACCGACCTCGCCATCGCCGACAGCACCTTCCGCAACAACTACTCGACCGCGATCCTGATCAACACCGCCGGCAATTCGAGGATCGGCGCGGACAATGCGACGAGCGGGTCGACCGACGGAGCGATCATCGCGGACAATGTCTTCGACGACAACAACACCGCCGTTCAGGTCGGAGTGTTCGGAAGCTCGGACGTCACCGTCGACATCCAGGGTAACAGCATCGTCAACGACGGCCGGACCGCGGTGGGCGGCTCCGGCGGCACCTCGACTGCGATCGTTCTGGGCACCTCGGCGGGCTCGCTCGCCGGCTCGACCCTGAACGCCCGGGTCGAGGACAATGTCATCGGCGACGAGGCCATCGCCGGATCCGGCTCGTCGGTCGGAAGCGGGATCAGCCTGGTCATTCAGGGCCTCGCCGACGTCACGGCGCTGATCGACGGAAACACCATCCGCGAGGCACCGCTCGGCTTCGGAATCGAGGTGCAGTCGCTCGGCGCGAGCGCCGGCACTCCGCCCGCGAGCGACGTCACCATCACCAACAACGACGTCGACCACACCAATGCCGACTTCTTCCCGGGCGCCTCGGATTTCCCGCTGCCCGCAATCTGGGTCTATGGCGACAATGTCGGGACGGCCGGCCGGCTCAACCTCGACGTGCGCGGCAACACGGTTCCGACCGATCCGTCCTATTTCTTCACCGGGGCGATGATCGAGGTCTACGAGAATGGCGGCGACATCCATCTCGTCGACAATCCGTTCGGTCCCCCCGGACAGACGGCGTCGGAGCAGCTCGAATCGACCAATTTCGGCACTGCCGCCGCGGGACCCGGCGTGGACCTCGACCTGAGCGGCTCGCTGATGCAGCCGCCGGACCTGTTCTGGGCGTAAGGCGAGAGTGAATCCTCCTCGAGCTTGCTCGGGGAGGGAGACCGGGCGAAGCCTGGTGGAGAAGTAGGTCGCAAAATGCTTCTGCCCGCTACCCCTCCACCACCCTTCGGGTGGTCCCCCTCCCCATGCGCGGCCTGGGGAGGATCAAAGCCCCGCCTCAACGGCGAGGCGGATGGCGTCGGCCGTCGTCTTCACCCCGAGCTTGTCGAGCAGAAGGGAGCGGTGCATCTTCACCGTCTTCTCGGAGAGGCCGAGATGCCAGGCGATCTGCTTGTTGCGCTGTCCCTCGGCCATTTCCTTCAGGACCTCGCGCTGGCGCGGCGAGAGGGTGGCGGCGAGGCCGGCGGCGCGCTGCTGGCGAAGGGCGAGCGGAGCGGCGGAGCCCGCATCCACCTCCACCTGCGAGCCGAGGAACCAGGCGACCTCGCCGTCCGCTCCGAACAAAGGCGCGATGAGGACGGCGTTTCGAAAGGGGGTTCCGTCCTTCCTGTAGTTGAGGATCTCGGTCAGCGACGGTCGAAGGTCGCGAAGCGTCTGCCGGATCCGCTCCGTCAGCCAGGGCTCGGTGTCCGGCCCGGCGAGGAAGCGGCAATTGCGACCGACGATCTCCCCTTCCGAATAGCCGGTGAGCGCGCAGAAGGCGGCGTTGGCGGCGACGATCGGATTGTCGGGGAGGCGGGGATTGCTGATCACGGTTGCGATCGGGCTGAGCCGGATCGACCGCGCCAGCTCCTCCTCTTCCAGTCGATGCGCCTCGTCTTCAGTCATGAAAGTCACCGATAAAACATATGTGGATAGAAGCAGAAGGGCGATTCACGCGAGACTCGCAATAGTTTAAGCACGGCGACATGCTCACCAAGGCCCATGTCTGCGGCGTTTCGCGCTCGATCCTCGGCCAGCCCTGGCGCTGGCGCGGCGCCGCGGCCGACGGCCATGACGAGGCGTTCCAGCCGGACGACCTGATCGACCAGCTTCTGATGGCGCGCGGGGTCGCCCGCGAGGCGCTCGAAAGCCACCGGCTTCCCACACTGCGCGGCTTCATGCCGGACCCGTCGCTGTTCCGCGACATGGACAAGGCGGCCGAGCGGCTCGCCGATTCGGTGGAAGCCGGCGAGGCCGTGACGGTGTTCGGCGACTATGACGTGGACGGGGCGACCTCCGCGGCCCTGCTGGTCCGGCTCCTGCGCGGGCTCGGCTCGAAGCCGCGGACCTATATCCCGGACCGGTTGATGGAGGGCTACGGCCCGTCCGGGGAGGCGCTCGTCCGGCTTGCGAAGGAAGGCGCCAGGCTGATCGTCACCGTGGATTGCGGCGCCCAGGCCTTCGAGGCGCTGGCAATGGCCCGCGAGGCGGGAGTCGATGTCATCGTCGTCGACCATCACAAATGCTCGAGCGCTCTTCCGGCGGCACTGGCGCTGGTCAACCCCAACCGGCTCGACGAGGCGGGGGAGGCCGCGGCGCACGGCCATCTCGCGGCCGTCGGGGTCTGCTTCCTGCTCGGAGCGGCGACCCTGAGGGTGCTTCGAGGCCGAGGCTTCTTCGCCCGCCGCGAGGAGCCCAGGCTGATCGAGCTGCTCGACCTGGTGGCGCTCGGCACGGTCGCCGACGTGGCGCAGCTGAGGGGCCTCAACCGGGCGTTCGTCACCCAGGGCCTCAAGGTGATGGCGCAGCGGCGCAACCCGGGCCTCGCCGCTCTGACCGACGCGGCGCGGCTGACCCGGGCTCCGACCTGCACCGATCTCGGCTGGGCGCTCGGGCCTCGGATCAATGCGGGCGGCCGGGTCGGCAAGTCGGATCTCGGGGTCAGGCTGCTCACCACCGACGATCCGGCCGAGGCCGAAGCGATCGCCGCAGAGCTCGACCGGCTGAACGAGGAGCGCAGGGCAATCGAATCGGGTGTCTGCGAGGCGGCGGAGGGTTCGTGCGGGGGCCAGGGCAACCGCTCCGTCATCGTCGCCGCCGGGGAGACCTGGCACCCCGGGGTGATCGGGATCGTCGCCGGACGACTGAAGGAAAGGTTCGGCCGCCCGGCGATCGTGATCGCGCTCGGCGAGGATGGGCTCGGCAAGGGCTCGGGCCGGTCGATCGGAGGGGTCGATCTCGGGGCGGCGGTAATGGCTGCGAAGGATCTCGGCCTCCTCGTCGCCGGCGGCGGCCATGCCATGGCGGCGGGCCTGACCGTGGAGCGTTCGAAGCTGGAGGCGCTTTGCGACTTCCTCGACGAACGGCTCGCCGCCGACGTGGCGAGAAGCCGCGACGATCGCGCCCTGCTTCTCGACGCGGTGCTGGCCCCGGGCGGGGTCTGCCCTACTTTGTGCGACGCTCTGGAAGCGGGCGGGCCCTACGGCGCGGGCTGGCCGGCGCCCCGGGTGGCGGCCGGTCCGGTCAGGGTGATCAAGGCGGACGTGGTCGGCAACGGCCATTTGCGCCTGATCGTCGCCGGCGACGACGGACGCAGGATCAAGGCGATCGCCTTTCGGATGGCGGCGAGTCCGCTCGGCGAAGCGATGCTCGCGGCGCCGTCCCACCGCAAGCTGTGGGTGGCGGGCCGCGTGAGGAAGGACGAATGGGGCGACCGGCTCGCCGCCGAGCTCCATCTCGAGGATGCCGCCTGGTGCGATTGACAGCCGCGCGAGGAGGTTTTGCGGGCAGCCCAATCGATTGACGCGGAGCGCCGCGCCACTTAAGTGCCGCGCTTCCGCCGGCGGCCCCATCGTCTAGCGGTCCAGGACGTCGCCCTTTCACGGCGAAAACACGGGTTCGATTCCCGTTGGGGTCACCAAGCTTCGAGAAAAGCTTGAGTGCTGCGGAATTCGGCCCGAAATCAGAGCTTTCCCCGCCGGCCGGTGGTACAAGGTCCAAAAATGGGACTGCGAATGCGGTTGTGCGCCCATGCTAGTGGTGAGTCACGGAGGAGAAATCAAACTTGGCGATCCTTCGCTTGATCCACACCGCCGACCTGCAGCTCGGCAAATCCTTCGGACGCTTCGAACATGATGTCCGCTCCGCCCTCGCGGAAGCGCGGTTCGATGCCATCGACAATCTGGGGAGGCTCGCGGCCGAGAAGAAGGCCGATCACGTCCTCGTGGCCGGCGATGTCTTCGACACCGAGTGGCCGGACGATCGGGTACTCGTACAGGCTGTCTCTCGAATGCAGCGCTACTCCTGCCGCTGGTGGCTTCTTCCGGGCAATCATGACAGCGCCCGTAACGGCGGAATTTGGGACAGGCTTCGCAAGCTAGCGGCGAGCGGCATCTCGGTCCTGACCGACCCCGAGCCGCGGGAGCTCGAACCCTCCATTTGGCTGCTTCCAGCGCCATTGATCCATCGGCGCAACCTCGAAGACCCGACCATCCTCTTCGACACGATGGAGACGCCGGGGGCAGCGCTGCGCATCGGCCTGGCCCACGGCTCCGTTCAGGGCTTCTCTTCGGAGGAGGACTCTCCCAATCAAATTCCGCCAGACAGGGCTCGACTTTCTCAACTCGACTACCTTGCGCTCGGCGATTGGCACGGCACCCTCAAGGTCGATGGCAGGACCTGGTACTCGGGCACGCCCGAGACAGACCGGTTCCGGCGCGACCAGCCGGGACAAGCCCTCGTCGTGGAACTTGAACCGGGCTCGGAACCGAGGGTGATCCCAGAACGGATCGGCCGGTTTCAGTGGCTGATTCGAGACTGGACCGTGAATGACAAGGAAGCTTTTTTCGGGGAGCGGGATCGCCTTCTCGCCGGAATAGACCCCGCATCCACATTGCTCCAGTTGACGCTGGCGGGCATCACCTCTCTTTCGGACCGGATCGCGATCCTGACCGATCTGGAAAGCGACCTGGCCCATCGCCTGCGGTTTCTCGATGTCCGGCCCGATGACCTGGTGGGCCGGCCCACCGAGGAAGATCTGATCTCTCTCGAAATGGAGGGCATGCTCGGCAGGGCTGCGGCCAAGCTCAACGGCAAGATCGCCGCCGGCGGCGTCGAGGCCATCATCGCCAGGCGCGCGCTCGAACGCCTGTTCGTCGAATATCGGCGGGAAGAAGCCTGATGAGCCTTCGACTGCGCTCCATCCGGGTCGCCAACTTTCGCAAATTCCGGGAGCCCCTGACGATCGATGGCCTCAAAGACGGCCTCAACATCGTCATAGAGCCGAACGAAGCCGGCAAATCGACCTTGCTCGAAGCCTTGCGCGGCGCCTTCTTCGTTCGCCACGGCACGAAGAACCAGCTCGCCCAGTCCTATGCTCCCCACGGGGATTCCGTCGCCCCCCGCATCGACCTGGAATTCAACATCGGCGACGAAGCCTGGAGCCTATCCAAGCAATTCCTGAGAAGCCCCTTCCTAGAAGTTCGCGGCCCCGCAGGTCGAAGCAGCGGAGACGAGGCCGAGGCGATCCTGCAGGCACTGCTCGGATTCGGTCGTGACAACAGTCGCCTCGGGGACGTCGCGGCCCGGGGGACGCTAGGCCTGCTCTGGGTCGCCCAGGCCGAAGCCCTGGAAGTGACGGCTCCAGGCCCAATCGTCAGGGATACAGTGCTCTCGGCCCTGGAAGCCGAGGTCGGCACGATCATGGGCGGCGCGACCTTCGACCGGGTCCGCGCTCGCGTCGACGAGCAATTCTCCAATTACTGGACCAATACCGGCAGGGACGGAACCCGTCTCCAGGCTCAGGCCCAGGCGCGTCTCGAGGCCGCAAAGGCGGCTGCCGAGGACGCCAGGCGTCGCCTGGACGGGCTGGAGCGAACCTTCAGCGATCTTGAAGCTGGAAGAACGCGTCTCCGCCTGCTCCATCGTGACATGGCGGACAGCGCCGACGCCGATGCACGAGCGGATCTCCTGAAGAACCTGGAGACGGCAAAGGCCGCCGCTCAAATCCTCGCCACCAGGACCGCTGAGCACGCCTCCACGGCCGCGCGCGTCCGCAGCCTCGAAGATCTGCTCGATCGCATTGAAAAGGCCACCTCGGCCGTCACAGACAGTCGGAACGCCCTGGTCCAGGCGCGGGCGAATCGCACGGACCTCTCGGAGGAATTGAAAGAAGCGAAGCGGAACGAGGTCGAGGCGCGTGCGGAGGTCAAGAACGCGCGTGTCGTCCGTCAGGCCGCCCAGGACTCGCTTCGAGCAGGGCAAGCGCTGGTGGCCGAGCAGCGCCGACGCAAGGCCGTCGACGCGGCCAAGGAGCGGCATGAAAGGCTGAAGGAACTCGAAAACAGTTATGCTGCGGCACGTGAGGTCAGCGGCCGGGTCCTATCCGCCGAAGCCATCGAAGAGCTCGAGGCACTCGATCTTGAAGTGACATCGGCGAAGGTCGCCCTCAGCATCGGCGCGACGCGGATCGAGGCTGTAGGTCCCTGTGATGGGATCACCATCGACGGCGAAGCGCTCGAACCGGGCGAGCGATCGATAGCCGGCGAGACGAAGATCCGGCTCGCTTCATCGGCCGAGCTCATCATCCGGCCGCCGGCCAGTGCCGTGAGCGCCGCATCGGAGCTCGCAAGCGCGCTGGAGGCACGGAAGAATGCTTTCGCCGCCGCCGGCGTGCCCGACCTGGCTGCGGCTCGTGCCCGCAACGATGCCGCAAAGGCGGCGTCATCCGAGATGAAAGCCATCGAGACTCAAATTTCGGCCATCACTCCGGCGGACGAGGATATTGATCTCCCCGCCGGCCCGGCGGAACTGAAGCTCTTCGTTGCAAATCTTCGGGAAGATGTGGTGCAAGAGCATCCCGCAGCTCCCGACCAGACCGGACTTGAGAAAGCTCTGGACGACGCCGAAAGCGCGCTCGCCAAGGCTGAAGGCGTATTCCAGAGCGCAGCCGAGAGATGGCAGGCCGCCGCTGCAAAGGATGCGCCCTTGGCCAACGCAGAGGGCTGCGCTCAGCGGGACGTGGAAAACGCTTTGGCTCATCTTGAAGCTCTGGAACGGCACCCCGATTTCGATGGTCTTCAGGCGAGTCTCGCCAAGGCTCGAAAAGATGCCGCGGATGCTTCGGTTGCCCTGGCCGAGGCTCAGCGTAACGCAGCCGCCCACGACGAGACCGAGGTCAATCGGAAAATCCAGGTCATCGACGCCCGGGCGAAGTCTGCCTTCGACGCAAAGCGGACCTTGGAAATGGATATTGCTCGTCTAGAGGCCACCATCGACAGCGAGGGCGGCAACGGACTTGCCGACCAGGCCGCCGACGCGAAGGAGGAACTTGAAGCCGCGGCCACGGCCCTCAGACGAACGGTGGAAGAAGCCGAGACGCTCAAGATGCTTCGATCGATCCTCGACGAAGCTCGTGTCGAAACCTCGCAGTCCTTTCTCGGTCCGGTCGCAAGACGGGCGAAGCGGCACATCGCCCGCCTGCTGCCGGGGTGCGAGCTGGGATTTTCCGAGGATCTCTCACTCGATCACGTCATTCGAGCGGGTCTCAGCGAAGGATGCGACAATCTCTCCAAAGGCACTCAGGAGCAGCTCGCGGTTCTTACCCGGCTGGCATTTGCCGATGTCCTTCTCGAGCAGGGTCGGCCGGTGTCGCTGATCCTCGACGATCCGCTTGTCTATTCAGACGATGGTCGGCTGGACCTCATGACGGAGATTTTGACCGAAGCCGCCGAGCGCATGCAGGTCATATTGCTGACCTGCCGAGAGCGCGCCTTCCGTCACCTCGACGGAAACAAGATCCGGTTATCCGAGCCGCTGGCGGCCGTCGCCTGAGCTACCGGGACCGACCACCGAGCGGTCCGGCATCAGCTCCTGGAGGCGCCCTTATGCCCGGCAAATGGGAGGAGCCGGCTCCGGCGGACGAGGCCGGCCGGGCCGGCGCCGCCTATCTCGCGCGCAACGTGCTGAGCAATGGCCGCTTCCGCTATCTCGTCGACCCCGCCACGGGCCGCTCCGGACCCGGCTACAATCTGCTCCGCCATGCCGGAGCGCTGATGGCGCTCGGCATCTGGGCCGGGCGGCTTTCCGAGGCAGAGGCGCTGCCCGCCATGGCGCGGTCCGCCGATTTCCTTCTGGAACGGGTCAGCAAGGCCGGCCCGGGCGGCCGGCCCTGCCTGGTTTCGAAGGGCCGGGCGAAGCTGGGCGGCTCGGCACTCCTGATCCTGGCGCTGCTCGAGAAGGACGCCGCGCTCGGAAGCGACCGCAATTTCGAATTGTGTGAGGGGCTTGCCGACTATCTGGTCAGCCAGCAATGTGCGTCGGGCGCCTTCGCCTCGATACACCGTATCGACGGCGGCGAGGCGCGCCCGTTCCACTCGGACTATTATCCCGGCCAGGCCGTGCTTGCCCTGCTGCGCTTCCACGCGGCCGCCGGCAGCCCACGCCACCTCGCGGCGGGGCTTGCCGGCGCGAGCCACCTGCTCGAGCGCGAGCCGCTTCCGCTCCAGCCGACCGACGTCGCCGACCATTGGCTGATCATGGCGCTCGCGGCGGCGCACCGGTTCGAGGAACGCCCCTTGTTCCTCGCCCGCGCCCTGGCGGGCGGCGAACGAGTCATGCGGCAAGCACTAAGGCCCGCGGGCGACAGCAGCGAAGTCGCCGACCCCGATTATGGCTGCGCACCGGCCGCAACGCGCGGCGAGGCGCTCGCCGCCGCCGCACGCCTCGCGCTGCTCGCCGGGGATACCGCCGCGGCGGAGCGCTTCGGCCGGGGGCTTGGCGGGGTCGTCCGCTTCTGTCTGCGCCACCGATGGTTGCAACCCGGAGCCTGCCTCGGCGGCTTCAGCACGTCGCGCAGCGACCGGCGCATCCGAGTCGACACCGTCCAGCACGCCATCCTCGCAATGGACAGCCTCGCCGGCTTGCTCAGGCGCTGAACGCCGCCTGCAGGGCGTCCGCCACCTCGACTGGATCTGAGAGCGGGAACAGCTCGGTCACCGCCGCGCCCACCCGCCGGCGCGTGAAGCCGGCGCCCTTCAGCGCGGCCGCGATCTGGCCTGGAGTCGCCGCCGGGACGTTGCGGACCAGCAGCAGGCCGAGCTGGATCGGTCTCAAGTCCGGATGGTCGGCGATCAGCCTGGCCGCGGTCTCCTGGACTGCGACTCCGGACTCGATCAGCTCGTCGGTCTCGTTCTCGATCGCGTCGAGCGGATAAGTCGCCTTGAGCGCGGCCTGGGCGTCGGTGACGCTCATCGCCTGAAGCGCGGCCACGATCTCCTCGTCGTCGAATCCGGCGGCAGCCATCGCCCAGGCCCGCTGAGTCGCGGTGGCGGTGGAATCGGGGAAGGCCGCGGTCAGCAAGGCGAGCAGCGCGTCGGCGCTGCCGCGCAGCTCGGGGAACAGCCGGACGATGCGACGCGAGGATTGCTGGGCGCCGAGGCCGCGCTCGGCCAGTCGGTCCGCATAGATGCGTGCGCTCGCCGGATAGGCTTCCGCGACCGCAGCCTTGATCTTGGGGGCGCTCCACAGAGGGCAGAGCTCACCAATCGCGGCGACCGCCTCATCGGCGGGCCGCAGCGCCGCGAACGTCGCGGGCGCCATGATCCCGGGCGTCGGCAGCGGATCGGTAATCAGGCTGACTGTGAGCAGCACGCCGATCTGGAAGGCGGAAAGCGGCGGCAGCGCATCGCCCAGCCGTTCGGCCGCGACGAGCGCGTCGGCCTTGGCGGCGACGAGGTCGGCGAGCAAAGCGGCGACCTTCGGCGGCGGATAGGCGGCCTCGATGCCGGCGCGCACCTCCGCGGCGTCGAGCTCGGGCCGGGAATTACGCTCCAGAACCGGGATAGCCTGCTCGGCGGTGTAAGGCGAGACGGCGAGCGCCCAGGCGCATTGGCCCACCGTCCGGGTCGAACTCGGGAAGGCCACCTGAAGCAGCCCAAGCAGCGCCTCGGGATCGGAAGCGAAGGTTTCGGGAAAGGCCTTCATGATCCGCGGCGCCGCCTGCTGCGCGATCAGCCCTTCCCGGTGAAGCCGCTCGGCGAGCGCGCCGGGGGTCGGGTTTTCGATCACGATGTCGATCGGCGACACCGTCCACGGTGTCGACGATTCGCCGACCAGCGCCCGGATCTGGACGCCGTAGGAGCCGTCGGGCAGCTTCCTCACGTCGGCTGCGGTTTCGAAACGCGGCACCGACTTCGGATCCGCCCCCGCGGGCGCCGGCGCCGGCGGCACGACCGGCCCGGTCAGCACCGGCTTGTCGGCCGCATCCAGCACCATGAGCTGGTAGCCCGTCGCAGCGGGCAGGGCGTCGCAGGCGACGATGAGGCTGCCCTCCGAGAAGCCTGCGGTCATGTTCGTGAGCGGAGTCAACAAGGTGATTCCGACGCTCTTGCTCCAGCGGCCCGCAACCGCCCCCGCAGTCGTCCGCACCGACACCGCGAGATCGGCCGCACCGAGCCCCGAAACGTCGGCCGAGAGCGTCGTCGGCGGCACCTGCTTGCCCTTCACCGGAGCGGTCGATGCGGTCCGCGGCTCCGCGAGCGCCGTCCCGCTCAGGCGCAAGGCATAGCCGGTGGCTCCGGCCACCGGATCCCAGGCGGCGGCCAGCTCGGCGCCGTTCTGGACCAGCGCCAGCCTGGACGGCGCCTCGGGCAGGGTGAAGCTGAGCTCGGCCCAGCGGCCGATTGCAGTCCCGGTACGGAGGCGAATTCGGGCGACATAGGCGACTCCGGAAGCGAGATTTCCGGTAGAGAGGACAATGTTGGAGTCCGGCACGTCATGGCCGTTCGACAGCTCGGTCCTGTCCTCGGCGCGAAGCAGCGAGACATCGTAAAGCGGATCGGCGACGCCCTCGGGAACGGTCCAGGAGAGGCGCATCGTCTCGCCGTCATAATCGACCTTCGGGTCGAGCGGCAGCGGCGGTTCCGCGGCGACCAGCGTCACGGCCTCGCCCCAAAGACCGGCCGACTCGCCGAGCTCGACCCGCATGCGCACATTATAGCTGCCGCCGACGACCATGGTCCCGGTGCCGGTAACCGCCCCGCCGGCGGGGGCGGGCGGAGCCGTCAGGGTCTGGATGGGCGCGCCTTTCGAGTCGGCGAGTTCGATTCCATAGGAATAGGCCGTCTCGCCGGCGACCGGAGTCCAGCCTATGACCGCCGCTCCGGTCTCAGCGTCGAAGGCGAAGCGTGGCACCGGCGCCGGGGGGAGCAAGGCGAGAGTGACCGGGTCGCTCCAGTCGCCCGACTGATCGGCCGCGACGGCGCGGACCTCGACCGACACCGTCGCCGGCAGCGGCCTCGCCGGCAGGTCGAGCATCGCCGTCGATTCGACGATGCCGGGGACCGGCGCGTCCGGCGCTGCGCGGTCGGCGGCGACCCGCACCTCATATTGGGCGGCCCCCGCAGTCGCGTTCCACCTGGCCTTCACCTGGGCCCCCGCCTGCGCCAGGCGAATCCCGTCCGGCCGGGGGAGCAGGTCGATCGCGGCTCGCGCGCTGCGCTCGCTGACGAGGGCGCCCGGCGCGGTGGTCTGCGCGTCCGCCTGATAGCGGCGCCCCTGCGGCCACGGCAGAACCACCTTCGCCGATTGCTGCCCGGCCGCCACCGCCACCGGCGCGCCGATCGCCGCCCCGGTGGAATCGTAGAACTGGACGATGGAGTCGACGGCGCCGTCGCCAACCGTCGCCTCCAGCACGCCGTCGGAGTAGCGGAGACGAATCGCCGGCGCGGCGGGCCTGGCCAGATCGAGCCCTTTGGGCTCGCTCCATTGGCCGGAGACGTCGCCGCGCTTGCCGCGCACCCGCGCGATGTAGGCGCCCGGATTCAGCGCCGCGGGCGCGGCCGGGGTCAGGCTCGTGGCGAGGGTGGCGACCGGCGGCGCCGTTACCGGCCCGAAGCCCGGACCCGAGACCTCCAACTCGTATTGAGCCGCAAAAGTGGCACCGCGCCAAACCGCGTCGAACCGTCCCGCGGCGAAGGCGAAGCTCTGCATGAGCGGCCGCTCGGGAACCGGCTCGCCGCCGTCATCGTCGCCATCGTCGTCATCATCGTCATCATCGTCGTCGTCGTCGTCATCGTCATCGTCATCGTCATCATCGTCATCGCCGCCCCCGCCGAGGACGATCCCCCCGCCTCCGGCTCCTCCTCCGCCGCCGCCTCCACCGCCGGTCTTGCTCGGCACCTTCGGGTCGACCAGGCCCCTGCACAGCAAGTCCGCCGCGACCTGGGCCGCCTGCTCGCCGCAGACCATGGCGAGAAACTTCGCGATCAGGTCAGGCTTGGCGAGCAGGGCCCGGACGAAGCGCGGGCCGGCCTCGATTATGCCTTGCAGAAGCCGCTCCGCGAGATCGTCGAAGCGGGTGTCGGTCGCGATATGGACCTCGATCGCCGGCAGCACGCAGCTCAGGAAGGGTGTGACGTCGGCGCCCATGTACATGTCGCAACGGACGGTGAGGCCGAAGACCAGAAAGTCGCCCTCGAGCGCGGCGCTCGGGGTCACGCTGTACTTGGTCTTCAGCAGCTTGTTGGCGACCAGCCCGGTCAGGGCGCCGCAACCTTTCGAGGGCGCGGCGGCGGCGATCTTGCGGATCTCCGAGACGATGTCGATCAGGTCGCGGACGAGCTCGAAGGCCGGCCAGTCCTCGATGACGAGCTCGTTGCCGCCGGGCTTGCGGGTGTAGGTGAATCGGAACGACAATTGCCCGAACACCGGGAGATCGTCGGCGGCCGTGATCTTGCCGGCGATCCTGGTGTCGTTCTGGTCGGTCTTCGACACGGCGACCTGAGTCGACAGGAAGCCCCGGCCCAGGAAGTTGATTCCGGCGGTGAATCCGAGCTGCGGATGCTCGCCGGTGACGAGGTCGAAGCTGGGGCCGCCGATATAGGCGTTGTCCTTCTCGGCCTCGCCGGCCAGCTCGATGACGATGAGGTCGATCGGAGCGGGCAGGACGGCGTGGCCTTCGACGCTCGAAAAGCGCCCCTCGCCATCGGGCCGGGCGGTGATGGCGAGGTCGAACTCGACCTCGGAGACGAGCGTCATCCGGATCCGGGCGTCGACGTTGAAACCGTCGCGATGGACCCGCCCCGCGGTGCCGTCGGCGGCGGCCCGCTCGCTCTTCCACAGACCGGCGGGATCGTCCGCTTGGCTGTAACGGTAGACCAGGCTGCCGGCGAGGAAGGTGAGGTCGATGAAGCTGGACGGCCAGTTTCCGCCGTCGCCGGTGATCGTCTGGGCAATGAAGGCGCCGACGTCGAGAGTCTTGTCGAGCGCGATGCTCATCAGGGCCGGGCGTCCGTCGGCGAGGCCGAGGCGTGCGGCGAAGGCCGCCCGCTCGTCCGCGAGCCCTTGCGCCGGCGCGCGGCCGAGGCGGACCCGGCCGAGCAGGCTGATCGCGGTCGAGGCCGTGGGCGCTTCGTCGGTCGCGAAGGTCCGCTCGACCTCGACTTCGAGCTGCCCGATCTCGATTCCGGGGAGCCCGAACGGCGCCTCGATCCGGTCCGGGCGATTGTCCGCGGACAGCAGAGCGAGCCGCCCGTTCAGCCGCTCCCTGGACATCCGAAGCTCGCCGTGGAAGCCGAAATCGCTTCCGAAGATGTCGCGGACGAAGAGGTCCGCGACGATCGTCAGCCGGTCCGCTCCCGCCGGCGAGAAGGTGACGAGCCCTTTTTCGAGGCTGATCGTTCGCAACAGGACGATGGTCGGCAGCCGGGCCGAGAACAGGCTCCTGGCGCTGTCGTCGCGATCGATCAGTGCGAGCAGCTCGAATATGTCGTCCTCGCCGGCCTCGCCGATCGTCAGCAGCCGGCCGAGCAGGCCGTCGCCGGTCGAAAGCTGCAGCCGCGCGGATACGAGAACTCCGCGGCGCGGCAGCGGCGGGAAAGGCGTGCCCTCGATGACCGGCACCGGCCAGTGGCTGCCGTCGGGAAGCGCGTCGAGCCGGTCGGCGGCCTGCTTCAGCGCCGGCAGCCCCCCCGTCCCGACCGTGTAGACGGCGAGCCTCGCCTCCTTGACCCTTACCACCTCGTCCACGGGCGAAAGTGGTGAAAGCAGCCGACCGAAGCGGAAATCGTCGCCGAGCTCCGCCGCGAAAATATATTCGGAATCGGCGCCATCGCTGCCGGACCGGTAGAGGAGATAGGCCGAGCCGAAGCCGCGCAAGGTGCCGGCGACAAGCGCCACCTCCTGAGTCAGGTTGAGCGCGACCGTGATCCCGCTCAGCGCGACCGGCAGGCCGTCGGGAACGATCTGGGTGAAGCGCGCTCCCTCCCCGGCGCCCGAGAGCCGGTCCGCGAAGCCCGGCACGACTGCGTCCTTCGATTCCTCGACCTGGACGATGACGATCGTGTCGATGCCGGGACCGCCGAGGCGAAGGCTGGCCCGGCCGGTTGCCAGATCGGCGAAGTCGAAGGTGCCGTAGAGATCGGCGCGCGGGGGGTCGGTGTCGCCTTCGCCCGGCCGGTGCACCGCCCCGCCGAGCGAGCGGATGTTGAACGAGGCGCCGCCGAGCGAGAAGGACCAGTCGGTGAGCGCCGCCCCGGCAAAGTCGAAGCGTCCGGTTTCCGGCACCAGCGCGACCCGAGCCGCGACGATGGTGATCGCGGTCGGCAGGCCCAAGCCGCTCGGGATCGACCAGTCGGGCGAGACATGCTCGTGAAGTAGACGGTTGAAGTCTATTTCGACCCGGTTGCTCAGCTCGCCGCGCAGCGTCCAGTGAGCGTCGTCCTTCGGCTTGTCCGCTTCGACGGCGAAGGTGGCGCCGGCGATGGTGAGGCCGGCCGCGATCCGGCCGGTCGCGACGAGGTCCGCGGCTGCGGATTCCCGATCCATCGCGACGGCGACGTCGATGGCATTGAGGACGAGCAGATTGGGGACGATCTCCCATTCGAGCTCGCTGCGCAGCTTCAGCCCGATATGCAGGAACTGGCCGGCGGCCGAATCGTAGGCGAGGTCGAGCGCCCCCAGCTCGAAGCCTCCGCCGGTCGGGAGGCCGGCGGGGAGCTGGGCCTGGACCGCTTCGGGCGCGACGATGTCGGAAAGCTCGCCGAGCGCGGGCAGCGCCACCTTTTTAGCACCCAGGCCGAGCCGCCACACCGAATCCTCGCCGAACGCGACCTGGATCCCGGCCCGCACCGAGCCGAGCCTCATCCGCGCGTCGAACCGGCCGCTGACCGTGCGGTCGGCCGCGACGGCCGGGTTCCGGATGTCGAGCGCGGCCTCGATCCCGTCGACCTCGAACCAGCTCAGCGACGGGATCGTCCACGAGCCGACGGCGACGTCGACCGAGAGCCGGGTCAGCCGCGATTCGGCCGGCCGGAACGCCACTTCGAGTCCGTTGAGGACGAACCCCTCGACGCGGCCGAGCTTGCCGAGCGTCTGGTCGAGCGCGGAGGAATCGCCGCCCATCGCCGGCGCCAGCTCGGCAAGCTCGATCGGCCGCGCGCTGGCCGCGCTCAGCTGCCATTCCCCGTCCACGCCGGGCACCCGCAGCCAGGCGTCGAGCGGCGCCAGGGACCCGATCGTAAGGCGCGCGGAAATCACGCCGGAGGTGGCGGCGTCATAGCCGTCAGCGCGCTTCGCCACCTCGACCCGCAGCGCCGCCCCGAGCCGGTCGAGCCGAAGGCCGTCCGCAGCGATCCAGCCTTTCGGGCCGGCTTCCTCGTCGGACCCGCCGAGGCTCAGCGCCAAGTCCCAGGTCCATCGGCTGCCGCCCGGCGGATGGAGCAGCCCCAGCTCCTCGACGGTCAGCGCTCCGAGCGCGGCGACCTGGTCGGGGAGGCCGAGGCCGTTACCGCCGAACAGCGTAGAGAGGCCGGCGAGATTGCCCACCTTCCATGGAGCGCTCAGCCCCATCCGCCAGGGTGTCGCCCCGGCGGGCAGCTGGAGGAAGACCGGCAGCTTCGTGGCGGCGCCGACGTCGATCTCGGTGAGCACGCGCGGCTGCCACTGCTTGGGATTGAGGCCCCACGGGGCCTTTACCCGAATCTGCGGCCGGACCGGATCCAGCGGCAGGCTTGGAAGACCGAGCACCGACCAGCCGGCGCCGTCCCCTTCGCTCGACACGGTCAACGACCTGCTTACGCTCGACATCTGGAGCGCGAGCCCGTGGAGGGAGGCGAGGGCGGTGGACCAGCCGGTCTGTTCGAACATGTCGCGCGGGAGAAGATCGGCGGCCCGGAGCTGGGCGACGGTGCAGGTGCCGAGGGGGTAATTGAAATCGAGCACCAGCGTGCCGTCGCGATCCGTCCAGACGAATGTCCCGGTTGCCGCAGCGACGTGGAACAGACCAAGGCTCGCGGTCAGGGTGATCGAATGCAGGTCGCTGGCGATTGCGGAGCCGGTCAAGGCCAGCGTGCCGCCGGCGGCGCCGAGCAGCGTCTCGAACTGCGCCGTGAGCGGCTCGAATTCGGGCAGCAGTTCGGGGCCGAGACCGAAATCGGGGCCGGCCGAGCGCAGGCGGGCGAGCAGCATCCGAAGGAGCGGGCTGGACGGCAGCGAACGGTCGATGACGATCTGCCCGGGCTCCGACCAGGGGCCGCGCACGGCGCCGGCCATTCCGCGCACCCGCACCCGATAGCGCGCGCCCTCGGCGAGCCCCGGCTGGTGGAGGCGGGCGTGGAACGGATCCTCCGGCCCGAACCAGGTCTGGGGCGGCGCGGGATCGAGCAGAGTGCCTTCCTCGTCCGCAATCTCCACGGCGTAGCCGAGCGCGCCGTCGACCGGCTCCCAGCGGGCTTCCAGACCTTCGGCGGTAAGCTCGAGGAGCGGCGCAGCCGGCGCCGGGATCAGGACGAGATCGATCGCCATCGCCTCGCTCGCTGGCGACACGGCCTGCAGCTGAAGCAAGATTCGAATTCCCGGCTGGATCGCCGGTCCGGAGATGGTCGCGGAGTCCGCCGAGACGGCGACGTCCGGCGGGGGCTGCAGCGGGTCGCCGAGCGGGTCGGCGACCATCACCCGGACGGCGTAGCCGCGCGGCACCGAGGCCGGGTCCCAGGCGACCTGCACCTCGCCCGCATCGAAGCCGACGATCAGGCCGCCCGGTGGACCCCCAAGGGTAAGATCGGGACCGTCCGGCATCGCCTAGAGGGGCCCGCCAAGGGCCTGGGGCAGCCGAGCGACGTCGGTGCCCTTAAGGACCATCGGGAAAAAGCTGGCCTCATCCTCGTCGGCGGGGTCGAAATCTTCCCTCGGGCCCAGGCCGTCGGCCGAGGCCCCCTCATCGGCTTTCGAAGCTCCGGCGCCGGCCGCCATCACTTCGTCCTCCGCCGCCGCCTCCGCCTCATATTGGACCAGGAGCGCGGTCAGGAACGCCTCCACGGCCCAGGGATGCACCTTGGCCGCAAGCCACTTATTGCCGAGGTCGAGGAAAGTGCGCGCCCAGATCGTCCAGAAGCCGATCTGCCTCAAAGCGGCGCGAAGGTCGCCGATCGGAGGGATAACGTTCGGTTGGGCGTCGGCTGAATATAGCATCAGCCATTCGCTGAACGAATCGACGCCGCCCTGCCACTTGCCGGGCAGCTCCTCGAACACTCGCCGCCACTGGTCGGCATGCGCGTCGGCGGCGGTACGCGATTCAACCCGCAAATCCTTTCCGTCGGCGCGGCGGTAACGATTGAGATTGAAGCCCCGAATCGTGTTCTTGACGCGCATGTTGTCCGCGTCGGAAAGCCCGGCGCTCGGCTCGATCCAGACCTTGGTCTCCGGCTCCTTGGCCCAAGGCTGCTCCGCCTCCTCATCCGACAGTCGGACGAGACCCTGGTCCCTCAGCTGAACCTGCGAGGAGGTAGCGCGGCGATAGGACAGCAGATTCCAGGTATCGTCGCCCTCGAACGGGATCAGCCCCCGTGCGGAGCCGTCCTCGGCGCTGTCCGGCCAGATCCAGGTCTTCGCCGCGGCCTGGAAGATCGCTGCGGAGCGGCCCTCGTCCAGCCTGCCCGGGCCCAGGTTCGCGCCGATCAGGCTTAGGCACTCGGACGTCTCCGCGATAACTCGAAGCCCGTCGATCCAGTCGGGACCGCTCTGGGCATCGAAGCAGGCCTCGCAGCACAGGATCGAATTGACCCAATCGGCCGCCCTCACTGAATTGTCGCAGCGAAGTCGGCCCGAAGAGTTGACGATCGGTTTGCCCTGGGCGTCCTTTTCGCAGGTGGGGAATCCCACGTAGCCGTTTTCGCTGATCCGGACTCGGTGGGTCACTAACGGCTTGTTGCCGAGCGGGCTTTCGCAGATCAGGCAATATTCGTCGGCCGACTCCAGCTGAAGGTCGCGTATCTCGGAAGCCACCATGCTCGGCCCCAGCTTTTCCTTGAGCAGTCGGATGACGGGTCGCATCTCTCACATCTCCCACGAGGGGGTGGGCGCGGTGCCGGGCAGAATCCCGGCAAGGCGGTTCTGAAAGCCGGGGGTGTCACGGAACACTTCGAGCCAGACGCCCCAGAAGCCCGTCGCCTCGATGATCCGGTCGTGAAGGTCCCCCGTCGCCGCGCGCGCCTCCGCGCCGGTCGCGGCGGACCGGCTGGTTTCGTCCATCCGCTGCCAGATATCGAGCGCGGCGAGCCAGGCCCGGGCGCGGCGTTCCTGCCGGCGGTCTCCAGGATCTTCGGCCAGGCCGTTCAGGTCCACCATGTCGATCGTCGCCCGGGCGGCGGCGGCGGCCGGGGCTCCGCCGGGGGCTTCGACCAGGGCGAGAAGATAGACGGTCTCGGGCGGTGTCCCGCGCGCGCGCCGCGGCTCTCGAAGCGCGAGGCGGGGCGAATATTCCGGTCCCCAATCCCGCTCGATCCGCCCCTGACGATAGGCCTGAACCCAATATCGTAGGCGATCCGCCGACAAGGGCCGCCGGTCGGCGGAGCCCCCGCCCGAGCTCTCGTACAGCCGGTGCCGAAAGGGCAGCCGGGACGGCGAAGGCAGATCCCGCCAGTAAAGGTGCGGCCAGAGCGGGACGATCGGCCCGCCGGCGCCGCTCAGGGCACCGCCCGCCCGGGTCAGCGCGGCCTGCTTGCGCTCGCGACAGGGCGCGCAGGCGAGCAGCAGGTTGGCCGGATCGAAAGCTTCGGCAGGGAACAAGGCGGCGGGTTTGACCGGATCGGCGCTCAGACCGGCCGGCTCGGCCGACTCGCAATAGGCGCAATAGGGCCCGTACCGGGCGATCAGGTCGCTGACGGCTTCGGAATAACCGTCGCCGACAAGCTTGATGAGCCGGTCGGCCTCGGCAGAATCCTCTTCGCTGGCCCAGCGGCCGGCCGGGTCCCAGCTCGACTTGAGCAGCGCGTCGAGCTTCTCAACCTGCGCTCCCACCGTCGACTTCTCCACTCGAGGCGGCAATTCGGCCTCTCGCCCGTCGCTTCCGTCGGCATTTTCCGCGGGCGCGAGGGCGACCACCTCGCGAGCGAGCGCCGCGGCGCTCGAATAGGCGAAGCCCCGGCTGTCCTGGTCGATCGGCCGCATGGCGCCCAGCCCGCCTTTCTAGACCGCGATCTCGGCCGACACCGGAAGATGATCGCTCACCAGCCTGCGATAGGCAGAGAATGCGTCTTGATAGGTGCCGATCTTGGTGGTGTTCTTGGCCAGCTTCTTGAGCAGCGCGAGCAGCGGCGCGCTCACCTTGGCCGTCTTCATCGCCTCGTCGATGAGGTCCTCGACCCGCGTAGGGACGGCGGTCGCCGGAGCCCCCGGCGTCCAGGTGAATATTTGGTCGTAAGGCTGGCACTTGCAGTCCGCCAACGACGTGATCACGGTGTTGCGTTTCGTGAGGCTCGTCAGCTCGTTCTTGCTGAGCTGCTGCGTGAAGCCCTCTCCGACGAGCTTCGCGAAGCAAAATTGGCCGTAATTGCCGTTCTGCCAGTTCGCGCTTTTCTTGACGTTGAAGTCGCCCATCACGACGGACGCCATACCTGCCGGCCGAAGGTCGGTCGCGGTGGCCATGTTGATCGCCGCGTCGCGCGGATCGCGCCAGTCCTTTGGCTCGGGCGCATGGTACATCGCGACTCGAAGCTTGCCCTTGCTCGCCTTCGCCTCGAATTGCCCCATGAGCGGCGGACGGTCCTTGATGAATCTCGAAAAGCCGACCTGTGCCTTCTTGCCGTCGAAAAACTTGTCCTGGAACCCGGCCTTCGTGCCGGCAATGTTCTGCCTGGTGACGGTGGCGCCGTTCCAGAGGAAAAGATACTGCTCGAGGCGGCCGGGAACGTACTGCTCGCTTGCGAAATAATCCCACGCGCCTGCCAGTTCGGCCTTGAGCTTGAGGCCGATCTTATCGGCCCAGTTCTGGCGCACTTCGCAAATAGCGGCGATGTCGAAATTTCGGTACCGAATCACCTCGGCGATGAATTTGATAAGCTCGGCGCCCCCGGCGAGGTCCTTCTTCGGGCCGTAATTCTCGATGTTCCAGCCGAGGACGCGCAAGGTCTGCGGGGCGATGCTAGCCATAACTTCTCCCGCCCCGGACGAGGCACCCGTCGGAGACTATTGGAAAGCCGGCCCGAGTCCAGAGCCCATTCCCGATGTGGGACAATTGCAACAACAGGGCTGCCGAGCCGGCGGGTCGGGGCCTTTCCTCGCCCTCCGCTCCCCACCGGGGCTGGTACAAAGACCGTAGCAACGCTTCTTCCCGCCGAGGGTTGGTTCGGCATCGATCAATCATGCTCGGAGCAGGTTATGGAAGACGATAGGGTCCGAGATTTCGAGACTTCCCTCTGGATCGGCGGGGAGGATGTCTACCGTAGGTCGATTGACCCGCAGTGCCTGATGGTGGTGCCGGCGGCGCCTTTCGTGATGAGCGGAAGCGAGGCGGTCGAGGCGGTGTCCGCAACTCCGCGTTGGGAGTCGGTGGAGTTCGACAATCTCAGGATCGGCCGGCCCCAGGAAGGGCTGATCGTCCTCGCCTACGGCGTCCGGGCGTCGCGCGGGGACGAGTCCTACAGCGCCTATTGCACCTCGACCTATCGCCGTCTCGCCCACGAGCAGTGGCAGGTGGTCCAGCACCAGCAGACACTCCCGCCCGTCGCGGGCTCGAGCGGCGGACGGGCGACGGACGGGCACGAGGCCTGGGCCGGCGAAGGGCGATCCGGGGCGATGGAGCAGGCTCAGAAGGAGGCTTCCGAGAAGCGGGAGGACGAACATGGCTATCAATGATCCGGGCGGCGACCCGACCCGCGGGACCGGGGCCGACAAGGTCACCGAAATGGCCCAGCCGGGGCTCGATGCGCCGCCTTATGCGCAGGGCGGCGAGCCCGCCGGTTCGGGCGCGGCCGATCCGGCGCGCGGAGGATGCCTGAAGTTCGGCTGGGGGTGCCTTCCGGTGCTCGTCGGCTTCGTCCTCGTCCCGACGGGGCTGTTCTTCTAAGCTTCGCCTACCTGCTTTGTACCGTAGGCGGCGCCATTTCATGGACGCGGGCCAGGGCCGCCCCTATCTCGCCCCAATGGCAGGAAGCTGGATCCTTGCGCCCGGCCTGGTAGCCGGGACGGTCTTGGCGATGGAGGTCCTGGCCTGGGCGGTGCATCGATACGTCATGCACGGCCGGGGCTGGGGCTGGCACAGGTCCCACCATGAGCCGGGCCCCGGTCGGCTGGAGACCAACGACCTCTACGCCCTCGTCTTCGCCGGGATCAGCCTCCTCTTCTTCACGCTCCTGGCCCGATTGTGGCCTCCCTTCTGGTGGGTGGGAGTCGGAACCTTGGTCTATGGGCTGCTCTACGCCCTGCTCCACGACGGGCTGGTGCATCGCCGCCTCGGATTCGATCTTACGCCGAGGCGCGGCTATCTGAGACGGCTCGTCCAGGCCCACCGGCTCCACCATGCGGTGCGCGAACGTGACGGAGCGGTGTCCTTCGGTTTCCTCTACGCGCCTCCGGTGCGGCGCTTGAGGCGGCAGCTGCGGATCGGGACGTCATCCCGGCGAAAGCCGGGACCCATGAACACGGATAGCGAAGGTTCGGATACCGCCATGTTCATGGATCCCGGATCAAGTCCGGGATGACGGCCCGGGAACTCAGCCGGGGCCGGCAGACGGCCATCGGTCTCGCGCTGGCCGCTGCCATCGCGCTTACCTGGGCCGTGCTTCACGTCGTTTCGGTCTTCTTCCTGCCGCTGGAAGGGGCGGGGCTTGCTGCGGCTCCGATGCTGGTGCTGGCGATCTGCTGGCTGAACGTGGGACTGTTCATCGTCGCCCACGATTCGATGCACGGCTCGCTTGCGCCCGGCCGTCCGCGAGTGAATTTGTGGGCGGGGCGGCTGGCAATGGCGCTCTATGCGGGCTTCTCGTTCGACCGGCTCAGGCCCAAGCATTTCGAGCATCACCGCAGCCCCGGGACCGCGCAGGATCCGGACTTCAGCGCCGATCATCCCTCTTCCTTCTGGCCCTGGTACTTCGAGTTCCTTCGCCAATATTTCGGGTTGCGCGAGCTTGCGGTCCTGACCGCGCTGGTCGGCGCCTACGTCCTCCTGCTCGGAGCACCCTATCCGAACCTGCTGCTTTTCTGGGCCCTGCCGGCGATCCTTTCCTCGCTTCAGCTGTTTCTCTTCGGCACCTTCCTTCCCCATCGCGCCGGAACCGAGCCGTTCGGCGACCGGCACCGGACCCGGAGCAGCGGCCATGGCTGGCTGGCCTCCCTCCTGGCCTGCTTCCATTTCGGCTATCATCACGAGCATCACCGCTCGCCCGGAACTCCCTGGTGGCGGCTTCCCGCCGAACGCCTCAGGTCAGAGCCGCCTCGATGAGGTCGGCGGCTCGGCCGGTTCCGCCCGAGCGAGCGATCTCGAGCCGGGCCGCCCCGGCGCTCGCCCGGAAATCCGGTCTCTCCCGGATATCGGCTATTGCACGGGCCAGCCGTCCGGCGGAGCTTCCCCGGCCAAGGACCCTCGCGACCCCGGCACGGTCGAGCCGCGACGCGATCGCCGACTGCTCGAAGGCGAGCGGGATGACGACCAGCGCAAGTCCCTCCGCAAGCGGCTCCAGCACCGTGTTCATTCCGCCATGGCAAACGACCAGGTCGGCGTGCGGGAGCACGGCTTCCTGCGGCACCCAGTCGAAGACCAGGGGATCGCCGGGCAGGTCGCCGGGCTTCAGCCGACCGAGATTGCCCTGGGTGATCAGCAGCCTGAGGTCGAGCTCCGCACAGGCCTCGGCCACCTTTCGGAATATGCCGGCGCGCGAGCCCTGGAGGGTGCCGAGCGTGCAGTAGACGAGCGGGCGGTCGTCGCCCGGCGGAAGCTCGAACCCTCCGGGCCGGGCGCTTCGGAAGGGGCCGGTATAATGGAAGGACGGCGGCAGGGCCTCCCGCGGGAAGTCGAGGCTCACGACCATCTGGGAGATTTGAAGACTGGGGGACAGGCAATCGTCCAGCCGACGACGGGCCGGAAGGCCGAGCCGGCCGCTGTTGCGCTCGATCGAATCCCCCACCGAGCGCATCAGGAAGTCGCTCACCCGCCAGCCGCCCCGGTTGCGCTTCAGACCCTTTTCGCCGGGGTCGAACGGCCAGCCGACATAGGGCGGCGGGATTGCCGGCTCGCGGTTGATCGGGACGGTGACTGCGATGCTCGCGAAGGGAAGCCCGAGATGTTCGGAGACGAGTCCGCCGCCCGCCTCGAGCTGGTCGACGATCACCGCGTCGGCGCCGATCCGGCGGAGCGCGGCGGGGCCTTCGCTGCAGAACATGTCGGTGAATCGGACCATTCCGTCCATCACTCCGCCGAGGCCGAGCAGGCCCCGGATCCTGGCCATCGGCGCGGTCCAGCCCGCGATCGGCGGAGCGCCCCGGCCGATCGGCTCGAAGCCGGCGCCCTGCGCCTCGACCAGCGGGGCCGCGTCGGAATGATGGACGAAGGTCGCCCGGTGGCCCCGGGCGATCAGCTCGGCGGCGAGATTCGAGAGCGGCCGGTAATGGCCCCGCAGCGGCGGAGCGACGAACGCGAAATGCGCCACCGGCTCAGCGCGCCCTGATCGCTTCGACCAGGGTGGGAAGAAGGAAGGACAGCTTCTTTCGGCGCGGAACGACCACCCGGCTTTCCCAGGCGGAGGCTCCGAGCGAGGCCACCCGGCGCCCGATCGCTCCGTAGACCCGGGAGGCGGCAAGCACCGCCCAGCGCGCCCTGAAGGGCAGCTTCGCGACCCCGGCATGGGCCGAGGATTCGAAGCGCAATGCCAGATCGGTCAGCTGGGCCGCGACCGCGACCAGCGCTTCCCTCCGGTCCGGCCGCAGCGGGTCGCCGCGGTCGAGGCCGTGAAGCTCCATCCATTCGGCCGGAACGTAGCAGCGGCCCGCCTCGTGATCGTCGCGAAGGTCGCGGGCGATGTTGGAGAGCTGGAAGGCGATCCCGAGATCGGAGGCCCGGGCGAGAGTCTCTTCCTCCTCCGGATCGACGCCCATCACGACCGCCATCATGCAGCCGACGGCCCCCGCGACATGGTAGCAGTAGCGAAGCAGGTCGGCCTCGTCGGCCGGGCGCCAACCTTCCGAATCGAGGGCGAAGCCCCTCAGATGGTCGAGAATGTAGCGGTGCGGGACCGGACATTCGGCGAGGAGCGCGGCCAGCGCGTCGAAGGGCAGGAGTCCGACCGTCTCGCCGGCGAGCACCCGCGCGGTGAGGAACTCCGTCGCGGCCACATTGTCCTGCGCCCGGTCGGTCCTGAAACCCAGCGCCTGGCCGTCGCAGACGTCGTCGCAGTGGCGGCACCAGCAATAGAGCAGCCAGGCCCGCTCGCGGGTCCTCCGGTCGAAAAGCCGGCTCGCCATGTGGAAGCTCTTCGAGCCATGCCGGATCGTCTCTCCGGCGGTGGCGACGAGCCGGGCCCGGTTCATCCGAGGAGATCCTCGATCATCAGGCCGGCCGTCGCCTTGGCGCTTCCGACGACCCCGGGGATCCCCGCTCCGGGATGTGTGCCGGCTCCGACGAAATACAGATTGGGGATTTTGTCGTCGCGATTGTGGACCCGGAACCAGGCGCTCTGGGTGAGGAGCGGCTCGAGGCTGAAGGCGGAGCCGAGGTGCGAATTGAGCTCGCTCTCGAAGTCCGCCGGCCCGAAGTGGAAGTCGATCTCGAGCCGTTCGGAAAGGCCGGGCAGCGTCCGCTCCTCGAGGAGTTTCAGGATCCGTTTGGCATAAGCGGGTCCGGCCTCGTCCCAGTCGAGCGGGGCCTTGCCGAGATGGGGGACCGGGGCGAGCGCGTAGAAGGTCGACTTGCCCGGCGGGGCCATGGCCGGATCGGTGGCGGTCGGGTGATGGAGGTAGACGGAAGGGTCGTCGGGCAGGGTGCTTCCGCGATAGATTTCGCCGAGCAGCTCCTTGTAGCGCGGCCCGAACAGGATCGAGTGATGCGGGACTCCGGGCCATTCGCCGCGGGTCGCAAAGTGGACGACGAACAGCGACGGCGAGAAGCGCTTTCGGCGGAGCTTGCCAGCGGCCTGGCGGCCCCGTGGATCGGCCAGCATGTCGTAGGTTCGAACGATATCGGCATTGGAGGCGACGGCGTCGAACCGGCCGCTCCAGCCGCTGCGGGTCCGCACCCGGCGGGCGCGGCCGTCCTCCGTCTCGATCCTTTCGACGGGATCGTCGAGCCGGACGGTTCCTCCGAGCCGTTCGAAATGACGCACCATTCCGGTCACCAGCGCATTGGTTCCGCCGCGCGCGAACCAGACTCCGCCGTCGCGTTCGAGCTTGTGGATGAGCGCGTAGATGGCGCTCGTGGTCAGCGGATTACCGCCGACCAGGAGCGTGTGGTAGGAGAGGGCCTGCCGAAGCTTCTCGTTCCGGACGAAGCCCGAGACGATCGAATAGACCGAGCGCCAGGCCTGGTAGCGGGCGAGCTGCGGCGCTGCCCTCAGCATCGACTTGAAGTCGAGGAAGGGGACCGCGCCGAGCTTCTCATAGCCTTCGACGAAGACCCCGGCGGAATAATCGAGGAACTTGCGGTAGCCCTCGACGTCGGCCGGATCGAGGGCCCGGATCTGCTCGGTCAGCCGGGCGTCGTCATTGGCGTAATCGAAGACCGTGCCGTCGGGCCAGGACAGCCGGTAGAAGGGCGAGACCGGGAGAAGCTCGACGTCTTGGGCCATGTCGTCGCCGCTAAGCGACCACAATTCGCGAAGGCACGCGGGGTCGGTGATGACGGTGGGGCCGGCGTCGAAGACGTGGCCCTCCTTCTCCCAGAAATAGGCGCGGCCCCCCGGCTTGTCCCGAGCCTCGATAATCGTCGTGTCGATCCCGGCCGACTGGAGCCGGATGGCGAGCGCGAGCCCTCCGAAGCCGGAGCCGATGACCGCCCCCGTCCGGGTCATGCGCGGCGCTCGCGGATCGCGGTCATCGCCCGGCCGACGGGCACGGGCGGACGGCCGCTGAGGATCCTGAGCTTGTCGAGCGCGGTGAGGCGGCCCGCGTAGAAGCGGGCGATGACCGGCTCCGGGAGCCGGTAGAAATGCTCGAGGACGCGGTAGCGGCGGCGCGGCTCGGCGGCTCGGAAAAGCATCCGGTTGAGCCTCTGGTAGAAACGCCGCTGCTGCCAGAGCGCGGCCGAGCGGCGGCGGAAGACGGAGTGGAGGGCGGCGCTCGAAAGGTCCGGCTGCTCGGTAAGGAGCACCGCGTTGCGGACCGCATCGGGGAGCGAATAGCCGGTGGTGGGATGGAAGAAGCCGCCGCGCAGGCCGAGCCGGGCCACCGGCGGGTCCGAGGCGCTCCACAGATCCTCCAGCCGGCCGCCGAGGAGGATCGGAAGGACTCCGGTTTCCTGTGCGATTATCTCGGCCGGCTTCAGCCCGCGGCGCCGCAAATGGCCGGCCACGCGGCAGCGGACGAGCGGGACGTCGAGGATCGGCGAGGTCGAGTAATAGGTGTCCTCGACCAGCATCTCGTTGGGGCTGAAGGGGAGGGAGTAGACGAAGCGGTAGCCGTCGTCCTGCTCGACGCAGGCGTCCATGATCACCGGCCGGGCGACTTCGTGATCCTGCTCGAAGCGGCAAACCAGTCCGACGAACTTCTGCCACGCCAGGTCGAGCCTCGGGAGGGGCCCGGGCCCTCGCGCGTCGATCACCGCGGGCGCCTCGAGCCGCTCGCCGCTCGCCAGTGTGACGTGGTCCAGGCCGATTTCGGCGATCCGGCTTCGAAGCCGGTAGCGGTCGGCCGGGAGCGACGAACGCATCCGCGAGTCGAGGTCGGCCGACCTCACGCTGTTGTAGCCGAAGCCCAGGGTCCGGAACCGGTTCGGGAAGCGCACCTCGTGGTCGCTCCAGCGGCGGCCGGCCAGGGGCTCGACGAGCCAGTGGTCGCGATCCCCGACGTCGCCGTCGAAGAAGGACCAGACGTGGTTCCCGCCGAACCGGTCGCCTTCCTCGACGATGAGGAATTCGACGTCCGGGCGCCGTTCGGAGAGGGCGAGCGCGGCGAGGCAGCCTGCAAGCCCTCCGCCGGCGATGATCAGAGCCGGTTTCGCGGTCACCACCGACCCCCACCTAAAGGCCATATGGCCGGGCCGCCGTGGTCCGGATAGCGCAGCGCGCTATGTACCGATTCCTGCTCGCGCCTTGCGTCCTCGTCCTCGCCGCCGCCGCCAGCCCCGCGGCCGACCTCGAAATCTCGGTCGAGAAGCTTCGAAACCTGAAGGGCGAGCTCCACTTCTGCCTCACTCGGGAGCCGTCGCACTTCCCCGACTGCAAGGGCGATCCGAAGGCGGTTGCTCGCAGTGCTCCCGCCCGAACCGGGCCGATCCGGATCACAGGGCTCGCGCCGGGCGGCTATGCGCTCGCGATCTTTCATGACGAGAACCGGAACCGGAAGCTGGACATGCTCATGGGGATCCCGCGAGAGGGCTTCGGCTTTTCGCGAAATCCGGTGGTGCGCTTCGGGGCGCCGAAGTTTCGGCAGGTACGCATCGATCTGAGGCCGGGCTTCACCCGCGAAACCGTCCGCATGCAATACGTGCTTTAGTCCATGTGGATTCGCCCCCGCCGGCCCCTTAGGTTTTGCGGCGGGGGCGACGAGCAAGGACGTAATGATCGACGCTGCCGCCCGTGAAGGCCTTCCTCCGCTGGACATATTGCTCGCCGCCCCGAGGGGCTTTTGCGCGGGCGTCAGGCGCGCCATCCAGGCGGTTCGGGACGCGCTTCGGGTCCACGGCGCGCCGGTCTATGTGCGCCGGCCCATCGTCCACAATCTTCGGGTGGTAAGGGCCCTGGAAGCGGAGGGCGCGGTTTTCGTCGAGGAGCTCGAGGAGATTCCCGAAGGCGCGGTCGTCATCCTTTCGGCGCACGGAGTCGCCCCGCAGGTCGCCCGGGACGCCGAGGCGCGCGGGCTGGTCGCCTACGACGCCGTCTGCCCGCTGGTCGCAAAGGTGCACAGGGAAGTGGAGCGCTTCCACAGAAGCGGCCGCCACGTCGTCCTCGTCGGTCATGAAGGGCATCCCGAGATCGTCGGGACCCTGGGCTATGCCCCGGAGGGCGCGGTCTCGGTGATCCGGGATTCCGCCGAGGTGGAGACCCTGGCCTTTCCCTCCGACATCCGGCTCGGGCTGGCGGTCCAGACCACCTATTCGGTCGACGAGGCCTCGGAGGTGACCGAAGCGCTCAATTCACGATTCCGCGACGTCGCCCGCCCGGCCGCCGGCGACATCTGCTATGCGACCACCAACCGGCAGGCCGCGGTCCGGGCGATCGCCGCCCGCGCCGACGCGATGATCGTCGCCGGGGAGAGCTTCTCCTCCAACGCCTGCCGCCTGGCGGAGGTCGCAGCTTCCGCCGGCTGCCTCGACGTCCAGAGGGTTGCCGGCCCCGAGGAGATCGACTGGTCGCGGCTTCCCCGGAGCGGCTCGATCGGAATCACGGCCGCCGCGTCGACTCCCGAAAGCGTCGTCGGCGATATCCTGGACGCGCTCGCCGAAAGCTACCGGCTGCGGATCGAGGAGGTCAGCGCAATCGAGGAAAGCACGCAGTTCAAGCGGGTCGCGATCGGATGACGATGATCGACACCATCCGGGCCGCAGTCGCCCTCGGCCCGTCGATGCGCAGGGCCGCGGCCGACATCGACGCTTTGTTCGAGGCGATCCTGTCCGATCCGCCCGACCCGCGCCGTCGGCTCTTCCAGGCGATGCGCTACGCGGCCGTCGGCGGCGGCAAGAGGCTTCGCCCGCTGCTCACCATCGCCGCTTCGGACCTGTTCGGGGTGCCGCGCGAGAGCGCGATCAGGGCAGGGCTGGCGGTGGAATGCGTCCACGTCCATTCGCTCATCCACGACGACCTTCCCTGCATGGACGACGACGATCTCCGGCGGGGCAAGCCGACCGTCCACCGCGCCTATGACGAGGCCACGGCCGTCCTCGCCGGCGACGCGCTGCTCGCTCTCGCCTTCGAAATCCTGGGCGACCGGGCGATGCCGGTCTCCGGCGACATCCGCGCCGAGCTGGTCTTCGAGCTCGCCCGAGCCGCCGGCTCCAGCGGAATGGCTGGCGGCCAGATGCTCGATCTATTTCCGGCCGACGCGCTGGACCTCGACGCCATCACCCGGCTCCAGCGGCTGAAGACCGGGGCACTGATCGGCTGGTGCGTCGAGGCCGGGGCGATCCTGGGTCAGGCGACCCCCGAAGCGCGGACGAGCCTTCGAGGCTACGCCCATTGCCTCGGTCTCGCCTTCCAGATCGCCGACGACCTGCTCGACCATGACGGCGACGAGGCGACGGTCGGAAAGAAGCTTCGCAAGGACGACGACCAGGGCAAGGTCACCTTCGTGACGATGCTCGGGGTGGAGCGGGCACGGCGGCAGTCGCGGCTGCTGGTCGACCAGGCGGTCGAGCATCTGCAGGATTTCGGGAGCCGCTCGGACCTGCTCGCCGCGATCGCGAGGTTCGCGATCAGCCGGGATCATTGAGCCATCTTAATCCTCCCCGAGATTTCTCGGGGAGGGGGACCGCCGAAGCGCGGTGGAGGGGTCCTCGGGGTCTCGAAGAGCCCCTCCACCATGCTTCACATGGTCCCCCTCCCCTGCGAATGCAGGGGAGGATTTTTAGGCCAGGCCTGCCTCCACTCCGATCCTGACCGCCTCGGCGGAGCTTCCGATTCCGAGCCTGGCGAGGAGGCTTGCGCGGTGCATCTTCACCGTCTTCTCGTCGATGGCGAGGAAGCCGGCGATCTGCTTGTTTCGATAGCCCGCGATCATGTGGGTGAGCACCTGGAGCTGGCGCGGGGTGAGGCTCCGGACCAGCTCCTCCGAGCGCTGCCGGCGCGAGGCGGAGAGCCCGGGCCCGGAGCCGACGTCCATCTGCGAGCCGAGGAAATAAGCGAGCTCGCCGTCCTCGCCGAGAACCGGAGCGACCATCACGGCGTTCAGGAAGGCGGTCCCGTCCTTGCGGTAGTTGGTCAGCTCGACCAGCGCCGGACGGCCTTCGGCGACGGCTCGGCGAAGGGTCTCCTGTGGGGCGGGCTCGGTCCCGGCCCCGGCCAGGAAACGGCAGTTGCGCCCGACGATCTCGTCGCGCTCATAGCCCGTCAGCTCGCAGAAGGCGCCGTTCACGGCGACGATCGGATTGTCGGCCATCCGGGCGGCGGTGATCACCGAGGCGATCGGGCTGTGGTCGATCGAGGCGAGCAGCCCCTCGGATCTCGTCAGCCCGCCTATTGGTCCAAATGCCGTCACTTCGAGACCTCTAGCATCGCCCGCGAAGCTTGAAAAATGCCTGGCGGGCGGGATGGTTCGACCCGGCCGCGGCGCAACTTCCGAATCGGATCTATCTGTAGGAGATCGAGGCCTTTCGTTCCTATATTGCTCCTCATGCCGGGTCGTGAGGCCCGGGGGGCTCTTTGACATTGTCGATATCAAATGGGGGTGGTCCCGTGGCGGATCGGCCCGTTCCTCGTCCTCCCCGTGGGCGAAGCCCATGGGGAGGGGGACCGCCCGAAGGGTGGTGGAGGGGCGGCGCGTCGGCGCCGTCTTTTCCTCGCTCCGCTCGGCCCCTCCACCGCGCTGCCCGCGGTCCCCCTCCCCGAGCAAGCTCGGGGAGGATTTCTTCGGTTACGCCAGC
>DASVQD010000051.1:0-31716 GCA_036389345.1 Allosphingosinicella sp.
CGCTGCTCGGCAGGAGGCGCCGGGCGGGGTGGATCGGGCTGAGCCACGTTCAACGCCAGCACCAGCGCCAGCCCGGCCGCAACCGCGGTCATGCCCATGGCCAGCCCCCGCCACAGCCGTTCGCGTCCCTGCAGCCGGACCACGGACGAGCCGGCCGCTTCCTGCGCCTCGAGCCTGGCCTCGATCGTTTCCCACAGGTGCGCGGGCGGAGCGACTTCGGCAGATGCCCAGTTCAATGGCGCAAGCCGCGCTTCCCATTCGCCCACGGCCGCCGCAAATTCGGAATCGGTCGAGACTCGGCCGCGCGCGTCCATCAGGGCGCGCCCTTCGAGCAAACCGAGCACATATTCCGCGGCGACCAGGTCCCGCTCCTCCTCCGGGCTGAACGTCTCCGTCATCGGTCGAGGCACTCGCGAAGGCGAAGCAGCCCACGACGGACCCAACTTTTCATCGTCCCAAGCGGGACGGCCGACCGGCGCGCGACCTCGGGATAGCTCAGCCCCTCGTAGAAGGCGGCCCGGATCGCCCGGTTCTGCCGCTCTTCCAGCTCGCCGAGGCAAAGGGCGATCCGCCTCGCTTCCTCGGACGTCTCGAGCCCGGCCAGGGCGTCCGGGGCCTCGTCGGCGACCTCCATCGCCTCCTCGCCCAGAGGCGCTGCCGGGGCTCGGGACGCTTGCGAGCGCTTGCGGTCGATGGAGCGGTTGCGGGCGAGCGCGGCCAGCCAGGTGATCGGACTTGCCTTGGCCGGGTCGAAGGTTCCGGCCTTTCGCCACACGCTGATGAAAATGTCCTGCAAGGCGTCCTCGGCTTCGCCGCGTTCCCCCAAGATACGAATGCAGATGCCGAACAGCTTCGCGGAGGTCTTCTGATAGACCTCGGCAAGCGCGGTGCGGCTGCCCTCGGCCACTCGGCCCAGCGCAGCGGTAAGCTCGTCGCGCTCGATCGAGCCGGATTTGCCTGGGCTGTCCACGACGGAGCCCTGCCATAACGCCGAGTGGCCGACAATGCGCGAAGTGCGGCGGCAGCCTGGGGGCCCGGGACGCGGGTACCGGTCCAAGCCACCTTCCGGCGCGATATAGACTCGGCTCGTCGCCCGTTCATTGCGGCGAAAGCCTCGAAGGCATCTACTTCGGGTCGAGGAGTGGAAGGGGGAGCAATGACATGGTGAGGGCCGTTTTCCTGAGGCTCGGGGCCGCCGCGGCACTGGCGCTGGCTGGCGCGGCCGCACCGGCGCAGGTCACGACCGTCGATCCCAACAGCGCCATGGGCCCGCCGGCGTCGGCCGGGCCCTCGGTCGAGACCGACGAATCCGAATATCAGCCGGTCGAGCCGGGAACTCCCGACTCCGTCGACGAAGGGGCTGCACCGGAAGCGGAGCCGGCTGCCTCGACGGCGAGCCAGCGCGCGAGCCGGGCCTCGACCACGGTACCGCGCAAGGACGTGTTCACCGCGGCCGAGGGCGTCTTCGGCAAGGGCGCGGAAGGTCTCGCCGACCTGATCGAGGATCTCCTTCGCGAGCGCGGCGATCCGACCGGCTACATCACCGGGCGCGAGGCCGGAGGCGCCTTCATCGCCGGAGTGCGCTACGGCTCGGGGACCCTGCACCACGGGATCGAAGGCGACCGGCGAGTCTACTGGACCGGACCTTCCGTCGGCTTCGACTTCGGGGCCAATGCCGACAAGGTGTTCGTGCTCGTCTACAATCTCGACGACAGCCAGCGTCTGTTCCGCCGATTCCCGGCCGGCGAGGGCAAGGCCTACGTCGTCGGCGGCTTCACCGCGAGCTATCTGAGGCGCGGCGACGTGGTTCTGATCCCGGTGCGGCTCGGAGTGGGCGCCAGGCTCGGGGTCAATGCCGGCTATATGCGCTTCAGCCAGAAGAATCGCTGGCTTCCGTTCTGACGGGACGGGTCCGGTAAGGGCCCGGACCGCCGGACCTTTAGCGGCCCGAGGTCCCGGCTTTCGCCGGGATGACGGGGCTACGCCGCTTCGCTGAGATCGACGCGCCGGTGGCCCCGGCTGTGGGTTCCGGCGCCGCGGCTGGTCGCGGCGACAAGGGGCAGAGCCGTGGCGCAGAAGCCGCATTCGGCCGAGACCCGGCCGACATACCAGTGGGTCCGGCCGCAGCCGGGACAATGGTTCACCTCGTTCTCCCGATAGGCGACCATATAGCCGCGGTGCTGCGGGTCGTGCGCGAAGCTTTCTTCCTTCTTGTCGAGACTGAAACTGGCCATCGCCTTATCCCTCCGAATCAGGCGAACGCTCCCTGGCGCTCCACCGAGCTTGGCCGTGCGCCCCTCGGAACCGTCTGTCATCCCGCCAAAATCCGTTGTTTCAAAAGGAGATTCCGGAGCCTCAAAGGTTAATACCCACAGATCCTTCCCCAGGGCGCCGGACAGGATTCAAGTCACCAGCCTCGTCAGCCCCTCGATCGTGTCGGCCTCGGCGGCGGGCTTGTCGGTTCGGATCCTCGAGATTCGCGGGAAACGCATGGCGAGGCCGGATTTGTGGCGCTTGCTGGAGTGGATCGAATCGAAGGCGACCTCGAGGACCAGGCTCTTCTCGACCTCGCGGACCGGGCCGAAGCGCTGGACGGTCTTGTTCCTGACGAAGCGGTCGAGCCAGAGCAGCTCCTCGTCGGTGAACCCGAAATAGGCCTTGCCGACCGGAGACAGCTCGCCCTCCGGGGTCCAGCAGCCGAAGGTGAAGTCGGAATAATAAGAGGAGCGCTTGCCGCTTCCGCGCTGGGCGTACATCAGCACGCAGTCGGCGGTGAGCGGGTCGCGCTTCCATTTGTACCAGAGCCCGACCCGGCGCCCGCCCGTATAGGGGCTGTCGCGCCGCTTCAGCATCACGCCCTCGATCGCCGCGTCGCGGGCTCCGGCGCGGATCTCCTCCAGCGAGTCGAAGGTCGAAGCCTCGATCAGCGCCGACAGGTCGAACCGGCCGGGGTCGAGCCTCGGGACGAAGGCCGCGAGCCGGGCTCGGCGCTCCTCCCAGGGCAGGGCGCGAAGGTCTTCGGGGCCGTCGAAGAGGATGTCGTAGAGCCTGACGAAGGCGGGATAGTCCTTCAGCATCTTCGCCGAGACCGCCTTCCGGCCAAGCCTCTGCTGGAGCGCGTTGAAGCTGGCCGCGGCTCCGCCATGGGCGTCCGCCCCCTGGAACTCGCCCTTGACCAGCAGCTCGCCGTCGACCGCCCCGTCCTCCCGGAAGCTTTCGGCGATTTCGGGGAAGCTTCGGCTGATATCGTCGCCGGCGCGGCTGTAGAGCCGGGTTTCGCCGCCGGCGCGGACGATCTGGACTCGGATCCCGTCCCATTTCCACTCCGCCGCATAGTCGTCCAGGGAGAGCCGAAGGTCCTCGAGCGGGTGGGCGAGCATGAACGGCCTGAAGACGGGCACATTCTCGGCGGTCGGCTGGGCGCCGCGTCCTTCCGCCCAGTCGAACAGCGGAAGGTAGGGCGGATCGATCCCGTGCCAGACCTCCTCGACCGAATCGACGTCGAGGCCGAAGGCCTGGGCCAGCGCCGTCTTGGCGAGCCGGGCGGAAACGCCGAGCCTGAGCTCTCCGGTCGCGAGCTTGAGCAGGGCGTAGCGGCCGCTTGCATCGAGATGGTCGAGCATCCGGGCGAGCGCTCCCGGCGCCTCGGCCCTGCCCAGCGTCTGGAGGCGCTCGACGAGGCTGCCGATCCGGAGCGACCCGTCGTCGATCTCGGCGGGCTGGTCGATCCGCTTGGGCCAGAGCAGCGACACCGTCTCGGCCATGTCGCCGACATAATCCCAGCTCATTCGGAACAGAATGGGATCGATCCGTCCCTCGACGATGGCGCGGATCGCGGCAGGCTTCACTCCGGGCAGGTCGAGCTCCCCGGTCAGAGCGGCGAGCGCGTAGCCGCGGTCGGGATCGGGCGTGCGCCTGAGATAATCGCCGATCAGCTTCAGCTTGGCGTTGCGCGAGCGCGTGTAGACGAGTGCGTCGAGAAGCTGTGAGAAGTCGCGCATCGCGGGCGTAACGGTTAGGCGGTTGCGGGTTTCCCGTCATCCCGCCGAAAGCCGGGACCTCGGGTCTGGAAGTCTCGGTGGGCCCCCGAGGTGCCGCTTTGGCCGGACGACGATAGTCCTAAGCCTCCAGCTCGATGTCCCAGTAGAGGTAATCGCGCCAGCTTTCGTGGAGGTAGCCGGGCGGAAAGCTCCGGCCGTTTTCCTGCAGTTGCCAGCTGGTCGGGCGCCAGGGCCGGCGGTTGAGGTTCATATGGGCCTGCACCGGAGTGCGGCCGCCCTTGCGAAGGTTGCACGGAGCGCAGGCGGTGGCGACGTTCTCCCAGGTCGTCCTTCCGCCCTGAGCGCGCGGGACGACATGATCGAAGGTCAATTCGGCCGGGCTCCCGCAATATTGGCATTCGAAGCGGTCGCGGAGGAACAGGTTGAACCGGGTGAAGGCGGGATGCTCGCTCGGCTTCACATATTGCCTGAGCGCGATCACCGAGGGCAGCTGAAGGGTCCGGGTCGGGCTGTGGACCTCGCGGACATATTGGGCGACGATGTCGACCCGCTCGAGGAACACGGCCTTGACCGCGGTCTGCCATGGCCACAGGCTCAGCGGATAATAGCTCAAGGGCGTATAGTCGGCGTTGAGCACGAGCGCGGGGCAGGCGTCCGGATGGCGGAGGAGGTCGGGATGGTACATGCGCCGCGCGTCGCCCTCGTCACTGCGAGAAGAGACGCCCGGCCTGTCGCACCCAGGACGGGGAAGCCCTCCCCGGTCCAAGCCCCCTCCCATAAGAGGGTGACGACGCCATGACAGCATGGCGCGAGTCTCCGGGTCAAGGGGAAAGAGGGAGCTTGCGCCGCCTTCACCGTATTCCCGCGGAAGCGGGAATCCCGCTTCTGCTGCAAGCCTGGCGGAAGGGAAGAAGCGGGGTCCCCGCTTTCGCGGGGGATGACGGGCTATGAAGGTCGTCACCCGTTTCGCTCCGAGCCCGACCGGTCGGTTGCATCTCGGCCACGCTTTCTCGGCGCTGCTCGCCCACGATTTTGCCCGAAGCCGCGGCGGCGCCTTCCTCCTTCGGATCGAGGACATCGATCCTGGCCGGTCGCGCGCCGAGCATGTCGATTCGATCATCCAGGACCTCGCCTGGCTGGGAATAGAATGGGATGGAGAGATAGTCTTCCAGTCCGAGCGTCTCGATCTCTATCGCGAAGCGCTCGACCGGCTTCGGGCCGCCGGCCTCGTCTATCCCTGCTTCTGCACCCGCGCCGCGATCGCCGCCGAGATAGAAGCGAGCGCCGCCGCTCCGCACGGCCCCGACGGCCCGCTCTATCCGGGCACCTGCCGGTTGCTCCCGCCCGACGAACGCGAGCGCCGCCGCGCAGACGAGCCGCACGCCTGGCGGCTCGACGTGGCGGCGGTCTCCGCGGAAACCGGCCCGCTCTACTGGAGCGACGGCGACACCGAGGTACAGGCCGAGCCCCGGGCTTTCGGCGACGTCGTGCTCGCGCGCAAGGACGCTCCGGTCAGCTACCATCTCGCCGTGACCGTGGACGATGCCGCCCAGGGGGTCACCGACGTGGTCCGCGGCCGCGACCTTTACGCCGCCACCGACGTCCACCGGCTGCTCCAGGCGCTGCTCGGGCTGCCGACCCCGCTCTACCATCACCATCCCCTGCTGCTCGACTCGCAGGGCCGCCGGCTCGCCAAGCGCAGCGGCGCCCCGACGTTGCGCGAGCTTCGCGAATCGGGGGCCGATCCGAAAAGGCTGGCCGCCGACCTGCTGACGGGACAAATGCCGTATGGATATTCGGTCGCGGATACCTAGATAGGCGCGATGACAATCCTCCTCATCATCCTTATCGTCATCATGGCCGGAGCGACCCTCTTCGTCCTCGCCAAGGGCGTGATCGGAATGGCCCAGGGCAAGGACATCACCGGCGCCCGCTCGCAGGCGCTGATGCGCAAGCGGGTCCTTTACCAGGCCGTCGCGATCGTCCTCGTCGTCTTGCTCCTGCTCGTCGCCAGCGGAAAGAGCTGAGCCCTGGTCCGGCTCAACAAGATCTACACGCGCACCGGCGATTCGGGGTCGACCGGGCTCGCCGACGGCTCCCGGCGGTCCAAGTCCGATCCGCTGTTCGCGGCGATCGGGGACGTCGACGAGGCCAACAGCGCCATCGGTGTCGCGATCCCCTCGGTCGCCGACCCGGAGCTCCGGGCGATGCTGACCGCGATCCAGAACGAATTGTTCGACCTCGGCGCCGATCTCGCCACGCCCGGCGAGGATTTCGAACCGACCGAAATGACCCTTCGAATCGTTCAACCGCAGATCGACCGGCTCGAGACGGAAATCGACTCGATGAACGAGGGCCTGGAGCCGCTTCGAAGCTTCATCCTGCCCGGCGGCGGGGGCGGGGCCTCGGCGATCCACCTCGCCCGGGCGATCGTCCGCCGGGCCGAGCGCTCGGCGATCGCCGCGTCGGAGGGGGCTCCGATCAACCCGCTCGCCCTCGTCTATCTCAATCGGCTTTCGGACCATCTCTTTGTCATGGCCAGGCTGGCGGCGTCGGCCTGGGGCGGGGAAGTTTTATGGAAACCCGGGGCTACCCGCTGATCGAAGGGCGCTAACCTCCATCAATTATTTAGTATAAGGAGCCGGGCAAATGGCCACCCAGGCAGACCCATCGCCGGCACCGGACATCGCCCGCCGCTACCGCAACGTCCGCGCTCTCAGCGAGGCGATCGCCGCGCCGCTTTCCGATGCCGATGCGACTCTCCAGCCGATGCCGGACGCTTCGCCGGCCAAATGGCACCTCGGCCACACCAGCTGGTTCTTCGAGACCTTCGTTCTTCGCGATCATGTCCCGGGCCACCGCCTGTGGAATGAGCGCTGGGCCTATCTGTTCAATTCCTATTACGAGGGCGAAGGCGAGCGCCATCCGCGCGACCGGCGCGGGATGCTCAGCCGGCCGAGCCTCGACGAGGTGCGCGCGTGGCGAGCCTATGTCGACGATGCGGTGATCGCGGTCCTCCCGGGGCTCTCCGAGGCTGCGCTGGCCCTGGTCGAGCTCGGGCTCAACCACGAGGAGCAGCATCAGGAACTGATGCTGATGGACCTTACCGCCGCGCTCGCCGAGAACCCGCTCCGCCCGGCGCTGTGGCCCGCCGCCGCGGCGGCGCCCGCTTCCCTTGCCGGGGCGATGGAATGGGTCGAGGGACCGGCCGGGATCGTCGAGATCGGCGACTCCGGCGGCGGTTTCGCCTTCGACTGCGAGGGACCGCGCCACCCGGCCCTGCTTCATCCGCACGCCCTCGCCGGCCGACTGATCACCAATGACGAATGGCTCGGCTTCGTCGAGGAGGGGGGCTATGCCCGTCCCGATCTGTGGATGGCGGACGGCTGGGCCTGGGTGGAGGCCAACCGGATCGAGGCGCCGCTCTACTGGGTGCGCGGAGCTGAGGGCTGGACCCGGTTCGCGCTGGACGGCCTTCGCCCACTCGCCCCGGCCGAGCCGGTCGCCCATATCAGCTGGTACGAGGCCGAGGCCTACGCCCGCTGGGCCGGCGCCCGGCTTCCGCGCGAAGAGGAATGGGAAGCCGCCGCGGAGCGCCTCGATCCGGCCCGCGGAGCCCAGCTGGACCGCGCCGGGCCGGTCCGCCCGAGCCCCGCGCCGGCCGGCCAAGGCCTTCGCCAGATGTTCGGCGACCTTTGGGAATGGACGATGAGCGCCTACTCGCCCTATCCCGGCTACCGGCCGCCGCAAGGCACGGTGGGCGAATATAACGGCAAGTTCATGTGCGGCCAGTTCGTGCTGAGGGGCGGAAGCTGCGCGACCCCGCGCGGACATGTGCGCCCCAGCTACCGCAATTTCTTCTATCCGCATCAGCGCTGGATGTTCTCCGGGCTGCGACTCGCGAGGGACCTTTAGGTGAGCATGTCCTTGAAGCCGTCCAGTTTCCCGGCGAAGGCCGGGATCCACCCCTTCCGCCTTCTCCACTGGGCCCCGGCCTTCGCCGGGGAAGGATTCTGATGGACGCCCCCGTAAAGCTCGTCGTCGACCCGGCCTTCCGCGACGACGTCCTCGCCGGGCTCGCCGCTCCGGTCCGAGCCATTCCCGCCCGCTGGTTCTACGACCGGCGCGGGTCCGAGCTGTTCGAGGCGATCACCGCGCTCCCCGAATATTATCTCACCCGGACCGAGACTGCCCTTCTTGAACGGCGCTGCCCGGAAGTCGCCCGGATCGCCGGCCCGGGCCAGGCCGTCGTCGAGTTCGGCTCGGGCGCTTCGGTCAAGACCCGGATACTGCTCGCCGCCGCCGCACCCTCCGCCTATGTCCCGATCGACATCAGCGGCGACTTCCTTCGCGATGCCGCGGCCTCGCTCGCGGACGACTTTCCGGGCCTCCCGGTCCACCCGATCGAGGCCGATTTCACCCATCCGATCAAGCTTCCGACCGCGATCGATCCCTTGCCCAGGCTGGGCTTCTTCCCCGGCTCGACCATCGGCAACATGATCCCCTCGACCGGCGTCGACCTGCTCAGGGCGATGCGCCGAACGCTCGGCACGGGCGCCTGGCTTCTGATCGGCTTCGACCGGGTCAAGGATCCGGCCGAGCTGCTCAAGGCCTATGACGACGAGGCCGGGACCACCGCCGAGTTCAACCTCAACCTCCTCGAGCGGATCAACGGGGAGCTCGGCGGCGACGTTCCGGTCGAAGCCTTCCGCCACCGCGCGGTCTGGAACGACCGGCTGAGCCGGATCGAGATGCACCTCCAGGCGAGCCGCGACGTCGGCTTCCAGGTCGCCGGGCGGCACTTCTCGATGTCGGCGGGCGAGACGATCCACACCGAGAACAGCCACAAATATGGCGAACGCGACGCGAGGCTGCTCCTGCTCGCGGGAGGATGGACTCCGATCGAGGAATGGAGCGACGAAGAGGGCAGGTTCGCTTTGGTGCTGGCCAGGGCGGAGCCGGAAAGGTCGGCGCCTTGAACTATCCCGTCGTCCAGCGAAGGCTGGGACCCCAGGGGCTGAAAGGCGCGGGAGGTCTTCACCCCTTGGGGCCCCAGCCTCCGCTGGGGCGACGAACTATTTCCTCACCACACGCGCCCGCCAGGTCGTGATATAGTCCCTCGACCCTCGGCACTCGTCCATCTCTTCCTGCTGGACGAGCCGGAACCGGGTTCCGTCCCAGGCGAATTCGTTGCCGGTGCCGCAGTCGGCGAGGCCCCGGCCCTTCGAGAAGGCGGTGAGCAGGCCGCGCTCGGCGTCCCACCCCGCATTGACCAGAACCGGCTTCCCGTCGTCCCACCATCCCGGGCTGATGTCGAACGGGGCGAGCTCGGCGCGCCCGCCGCGCCGGACGATGAAGGGGACGTAGCTGACGTTGTACGCGCCGGAGCCGCAGGCCAGCAGGAGCAGGGTCTGGCCCGCGCTGAGTGCGGCGATCTCGACTTCCTCCGGGCCGCCGACCTCGTCGATCGTGCAGCCGTGCTTGCGGCGCAGAGCCTCGAGTGCGGCCGCGCTCAGGACCTGTCCCCGAGCGCTCATCCTGGGAAGCGCGGTCACGACGGGAAGCGGAGGGGGCGGGGGCACCGTCCCGGCCTTGTTCCCGGGCCGGACCAAAGCGGTCGCGGTTCCGATGCGGCGCTGCTGCTCGTCCATGTAGAGCAAGGCGGCGCTCGCGCCCTTGAGCGAGATCGTTCCGAGCGGCTTGCCGTCCGCCCCGAGCAGCCGCAACCGGGCGGCCGAGCGGAGAGCGGCGATCGCCTCGGCCGTGTCGGCCGGAGCGACCCGGGTATCGCCATCGGGGCCTCCCACCAGGCGGGCCGCGAGCCTCCTGCCGTCGGCCTCGATCGCCGAAGCGTCGCCGGCGGAGCCGAGATCGAAGGAGATGATCGGCTGGGCCCCGGCCTCGGGTCCGCGCCTCACGCTCATCGTCAGCCCGTCTTCGGGCCATTCCTCCGGAATCAGTGCGACGGCGTGGCAGGCGCGGCCGTTGTCGCAGCCTATCGTCCAGTCCTGGAAGCCCTTGAGCTGGGCGGGCTGGGGGGCGGCGGCCGCGGCGGCCGCGAGAAGCAGGAAGATCATTCCGGCAGCGTAGCGCGGCTTCATCCTCTCGTCATCCCGGACTTGATCCGGGATCCATGAACACAGGGCGGCCCGAACCTCACCCGGAGGTGTCCATGGATTTCCGCCTTCGCCGGAATGACGGGAAAGGCCGTGCGCCAGCAGCTCTCTCCGCGGCCGCCATTGCCCCCGCCACGCGCGCGCCCTACATCGCCGGCAAGCGATCCGCGGGGAGAGACCGATGCTGCTGGCACTGATCCAGATATTGCTGATCCTTCTGACGGTGGCCTGGTGGATCATCGTCATCCAGATGGTCCTGTCCTGGTTGGTCGCGTTCAACGTGATCAACACCCATAACGATTTCGTCCGCGGGCTGATGCGAGGCCTCGACCGGATCCTCGAGCCGATCTACCGGCCCATCCGGAAGGTTCTTCCCGATTTCGGAGGGCTCGACTTCAGCCCGATGGTCGTCATCATCCTGCTCCTCGTCCTCCGCAAGCTGCTGGAAGGCGTCGCCCTCGATGTGGCAATGAGCTACCGGTGAGCGCCGCGCCCATCGACGGCCGCGCCTTCGCGGCGCGGCTGCGCGAGCGCGTCGCCGAAGCGGTGCCCGCCTTCGCCCGGGCCGCCGGCCGGGCGCCGGGCCTCGCGGTGGTCCTGGTCGGCGAGGATCCGGCAAGCCAGGTCTATGTCCGTTCCAAGGGCCGCGCGACCGAGGAGGCGGGGATGGCGGGGTTCGAGCACCGCCTGCCCGACAGCGCCTCGCAGGACGCCCTGCTGGCCCTGATCGCGCGGCTGAACGACGACGAGGCGGTGGACGGGATCCTCGTCCAGCTTCCGCTTCCGGCCGGGATCGACGACAAGGCGGTGATCGAGGCGATCGACCCCGGCAAGGACGTCGACGGCTTCCATCCCATCAACGCCGGCCGGCTGGCCATCGGCGAGGACGGGATGGTTCCCTGCACTCCGCTCGGCTGCCTGATGCTCCTCAAGGACCGGCTCGGCGACATGTCGGGCCTGGAGGCGGTGGTGATCGGCCGCTCCAACATCGTCGGCAAGCCGATGGCTCAGCTCCTGCTGACGCAGAATTGCACCGTGACCCTTGCCCATAGCCGCACTCGCGACCTCGCCGAAGTGGTCCGGCGGGCCGACATCGTCGTCGCCGCGGTCGGCCGACCGGAAATGGTCCGGGGCGACTGGTTGAAGGCGGGGGCGACCGTCATCGACGTCGGGATCAACCGCGTTCCGGGCGAAGCGGGCGGCAAGGACCGGCTGGTCGGCGACGTCGACTATGCGGGCGCGTCGCAGGTCGCCGCGGCGATCACCCCGGTACCGGGGGGAGTGGGCCCGATGACCATCGCGGTCCTCCTCCGCAACACGCTGGTCGCGGCCCATTCCAGGGCCGGACTTCCGCCGCCGGAGGGATTGTGACCCTCCATCCCCTCGTCCTCCCCGTGGGCGAAGCCCATGGGGAGGGGGACCACCGGAACGGTGGTGGAGGGGCAGTACCGGCTCGGAAGGCCCCTCCACCGCACTTCGTGCGGTTCCCCTCCCCATCGCTTCGCGACGGGGAGGACTGGAAATGATCGCGCTCTTCCTCTCGGCCTTCGTCACCTTCCTGGTGGTCATCGACCCGCCGGGCTGCGCGCCGATCTTCGCCGGGCTGACCCGCGACGCAACGCGTGCCGAGCGACGGTCGATGGCGATCCGGGCTTCGCTGGTCGCCGCCGGGATCCTGCTCTTCTTCGGGCTTCTCGGGGAGGACTTGCTTAGAACGCTCGGAATCAGCCTCGCCGCTTTCCGGATCGCGGGCGGGATCATGCTGTTCCTGATCGCCCTCGAAATGGTGTTCGAGAAGCGCACTCAGCGCCGCGAGAGCCGGGCCCAGGAGGTCGAGGCGGACCCCGAGCATGACGACGTCTCGGTCTTCCCGATGGCGATCCCGATGATCGCCGGCCCGGGCTCGATCGCGTCGGTCATGCTCCTGATGGCGCGGAGCGACGGGCTCCGGGAGAGCCTGGTCGTCCTCGCCGCGCTCGGCTCGGTGCTTCTCCTCACCCTCGTCTCGCTGCTCGCGGCGGGCTGGCTGATGCGCCTGGTCGGCCACCGGATGGAGGCGATGCTTACCCGCCTGCTCGGAGTCGTCCTCGCCGCGCTCGCCGCCCAGTTCGTGATCGACGGGATATCCGTCAGCTTCGAGGTCTAGTCCCAACCACCCGCCACATCCGGTAGGGCGAGTTGGTCGGGAGCGGCACCGGCGTCAGCCAGGCCGGGATCCTGCCGCGGACCAGCTGCGCGTAGAAGCCGTTCTTGGCCTGGCTTGCGTAGACGGTGGATTCCGAAAGGCCGGGGCAGATCAGGACATAGTCGATCCGCCTCCGCTCGATCGTCGCCCGGGCCGAGTCCGGGCTCCCGCGGAACGCGCGCATCACGTCGATGATGTCCTGGCCGTTGCGATGATAGGGTCCCGCGACGGCGTCGTGGTGGGTAAGCGTGATCAGCCTCGGGCCGAGGTCGACGAAGGTCAGCACATGGCCCCTTGGCACCCGCGCCACCGGCTTCAGCGCCCAAAGCGTCGGGCACAGATTGTTGGCCTTGTTGACGACCTTCATCCCCGGCCTCGGCGGCGGCGGGAAGTAGGTCAGGATCTGTTGGGGAAGGAGGCCAGAGGCGATCAGGAAGAGCGCGACGGTTCCGATCACCCGGACCAGCATGAATCGGCTGGCGAGTGCCGGCCAGACAAGGGCTGTCGCGCCCGGAACGGCGAGCAGCTGGGCGGCCGGTCCGGCCCGGCTTTGCCAGAGGAGCAGAAGCGCGGCGAGGAGGGCCGGGGCGGCGGTCGCGGCCCATGCGACGATCTTCGCCCGGTCGCGGCGATGGACCCAGAGCATGATCGCATAGCCGATCAGCCCCGCCGCCGGCAAAGCCGCGACGGCGATCGCGGTGGAATAGCCGTGCATGTAGAGCGGCCTCGCCTCGCGGACGTTGCCGAGCCACAGCTCGACCAGCTCGGGCGACGCGCCCTCGAGCCGGCCAAGGCATTGCGGCCAGGCGAGGACGAATCCGGCTGCGAGGGCCGCCCCTGCCGCGGCCGCGAGGGCGAGCCGGATCGGCCATTGCCCGCTTTCGGTCCTGCCCGCAGGCACGACAACCCCATCGCCTTCCTTCGTCAGAAGAGGGACGGCGGCCGTCCCGACCGGCTCGGAAGCGCCAGCTCGCTTGACGAGGCTTGTGCCGCGATCCTGGTCTCCCGAGAGGCGAGCGTTCCAGCGCGGCGCGACGAGGGTCATCCCGACCGCGATCGCACCGCCGGCCACCATCACCGACAGCCAGACCGGCGACAAGGCGTCGCAGACGGGGGCCCGGTTGGCGTAGGAGGCGAAGACCAGGAAGCCCATCGCCGAACCGCCGGCCAGGCTTGCGCCGTAGGTTGCAAGGCGTCGTCCCTCCGCGGGGTCGCGCACCCACATCAGGACGGCAATTCCGCCCAGCATCGCCAAGTAGAGCAGCATCTCGAGGCCGATGACCAGCGAAAGGGCTGTCGCGACTCCGAGCAGTGCGCCGCCCCGAGCCCGCTTCGGGTCGGTCAGCGAGACGGCGGCGACGGCGAGAAGCGCGAGCTGCCAGCCATGATGATCGATCCTGAGTGGAGCCCATTGGTTGCGGACCGAATGGCCGCACAGCAGGATGGCGATTGCGAGGCCGAAGGCCCAGGGTGCGATCAGCCGCCGGGCGGCGACCGCCACCGCCGCCATCGCCACTCCCATCGGGAGCAGCGGCGCGATTGCCACCGCGGCCTTCTCGGCCGCCGGCCCGCCGACGAAGGGAGCCAGCGCCAGCTTGATCCCGGCGATCGGAAGGTCGACGAGCCTCGACCAGTGAATGTCGGCGCCGAAGGGCGGGTTGAGCCGGTATTGTCGAAGATCGAACCAGCCCTGTCCCGCGATCAGGCCGCGGACCTGCATGATCCGCATGTTGTCGTCGGTATCGCCGAGCGCGAAGGCGTTGATCGGACCCCAGCGCGACCAGAGGAGAAATGCCGAGGTCCCGAGCCAGAAGAGCAGCACCCACCAGCGCCAGCGTCGTTCCAGCCCCTCCATCCGATGAACCCTTTTCAACCCCTCGCGACGGCATTAGTCCCTGCACCGCAAAGGGCAAGCAGGACCATCCGACCCGTCATCACCCTCGTCGACCGCTACGGCGGCCTGATCGCCCAGATGATCCGCTTCGGGCTGACCGGCGGGCTTCTGTCGGTTCTCGTCGCCGGCGGCTATTGGGTGGTGGCGACCTTCCTCGGCGTCGAGCCGATGCTGTCGCTGGCGCTGAACTATCTGGCCTTCACCGCGCTCGGCTACGTCCTTCACAGCCGCTGGAGCTTCAAGGGGCATGGCGCCCGCGACCGGGCCGGGGTCAGGAAGGTGCGCTTCTTCGTGGTCAATACGTTCGGATTCCTGCTCAACCAATTCTTCGTCTGGTATCTCGTCAAGCATCTCGGCGGTCCGACCTGGTGGGCGGTGATCCCGATCCTCTTCGTCACCCCGCTGGCCACCTTTTCACTCCAGCGCTGGTGGGTTTTCGGCTGATGGAACGAATCGTCTACGACCGAATGGCCGAGCTCGACAGCCGGCACTGGTGGTACCGCGCCCGGCGCGAGATCCTCGCCGATCTCATCGAGCGTCGGATCGACCTGCCGGACGACCCCCGGATCCTCGAAATAGGCTGCGGGACGGGTCACAACATCGTCATGCTTGAGCGGTTCGGCCGGGTCGACGCGATCGAGATCGACCCCGCCGCCCGGGAGATTGCAAGCAGGCGGCTGGGCCATGCGGTGATGGACGCCCCCCTTCCGGCGCTGACCGGAGTCGAGGAGCGGGCCTACGACCTGGTCGCGATCCTCGACGTCCTCGAGCATGTCGAGCAAGACCGCGAAGCGCTGGAAAGCATCGCGCGCAGGCTGAAGCCGGGGGGCCGGATCCTGATCGCAGTCCCGGCGCATCCCTGGATGTGGAGCGCTCACGACGTCGTCAACCATCACAAGCGGCGCTACACGAAGAAGAGCCTGAGGGCGGTCGCCGCCTCGGCCGGCCTGAAGATCGAGATGATGAGCTGGTTCAACAGCCTGCTCTTCCCGCTCGCCGCGGCGGCGCGCTTCGCCGGCAAGCTGAGGAAGAAGGAGGATAGCGACGACAAGCTTCCGCCGAGGCCGGTCAACGCCCTGTTCGAAGCCGTCTTCGGACTCGAGCGCTACGCGATCGGAAGGCTTCCGCTCCCGCCGGGCGTGTCGCTGGTGGCGATCGTCTCGGCGCCCTGATCTTCCGCGGCGTGGGCGACGTGGCCCAGCGTCGCATCGCCGCCCGCATGGCCGGCGATCTCGGCGACGATGTAGAGCGGTCGATGCTTCGACTCCATGTAGAGCCGGCCGAGATATTCCCCGATCATTCCCAGGACGAACATCTGCACCGCGCCGAGGACGACGACGACCAGCATCAGCGAGGTCCAGCCCTGGATGGCGCTTCCGGTGAAGAAGCCGAAGGCGATGTAGCAGACCAGCAGCACCGACGCCGCGACCAGCCAGAGGCCGATATGGCTGGCCATTCGAAGCGGCGCCGTCGAGAAGCCGGTGACCGCGTCGAGCGCGAAGCGGATCATCTTCGACAGCGGATATTTGCTCTGCCCGGCGTGACGCTCGGCCCGGTCGTAGGCGATCGGGACTTGCCTGAAGCCGACCCAGGCGACCATTCCCCGGATGAAGCGCGCCTGCTCCGGAAGGCTGAGCAGGGCGTCGAGCGCCCGGCGGCTCATCAGCCGGAAATCGCCGGTATCGCGCGGGATCTCGATCTCGGCGAGCCTGGAGAGGAGGCGGTAGAAGAGCTTTGCGGTGCCGAGCTTGAACGCCGTCTCTCCGGCGCGTGCCCGCCGAACCGCGTAGACCACGTCTGCTTTCTGCCGGTCCATCTCCGCGAGCATCGCCGAGAGGAGCTCCGGCGGATCCTGGAGGTCGGCGTCGATGATCAGGATCCGGCGCCCCGAGCAGAGGTCGAGCCCGGCGGTCAGGGCCAGTTGGTGGCCGTGGTTGCGCGACAGATTGATCGCCACCAGCCTCGGGTCCGTTGCCGACAGGGCGCGCATCATCTCCCAGCTCGAATCACGGGAGCCGTCGTTGATCAGCACGATCTCATAATCGTCGCCGACGGCCTTCCGGGCTGCCGCGGTGAGCCGGCCGTGAAGCTCGCCGAGGCAGGCTTCCTCGTTGTAGCAGGGCACGACGATCGAAAGGGCGGGCGCGGTCATTCAGGTTCCTGGGGAGCGATCGGGCTGGGGTCGGCGACCCGATACAGCACGCTCGTGCCGCTTTGCCAGACGGGCTGGAGGCCGCGAAGCAGCGCAGGGTTCGGGCGGGGCGGATCGATCAGCCAGACATGGGTGAACTTGTCGCGCGGGAACTCGGCCAGCGACTCGTCGAGCGTCTTCCATTTCTCGCCGCCGCAGGGGCGGGCGAGGACCTGCTGCGAGGGATCGCGCGAATACCAGCCTCCGTCCGGAAACTTGGCGGTGAGCAGCTGGGCGCCGCTCATCGACCATTGATCGTTGGAGAAGGCGTCGCGGCGCACCAAAGCGAGGGCCGGCAGATGCTCGATCCGGGCCTGACGCCAGGGCTGTCCGCATTTGACCCCGATGAAGGAGACGACCCTTGCGCCGCGCGGGATATGGTCGACCGCGGCCAGCTCGCGATCGTAGGTCCGGTCGTACATCCAGAAGCTGATTGTATTGCCGGCGAGGCGCGCTGCGGCGAAGGCGAGGCCGGCGACGGCGAAGGCGGCCCCCGCCCGCCCGGCCCAGGCCGGACGGTAGCGAATCGCGATCACCGCTGCGGCGAGGACGAAGGGGGCGAGGCGCATGTCGGCGTAGTTCGAGCCGAACACGATCCTCGGCAGGCAAATGTAGACGATCCCCAGGAAGATCGCCGAGGCGGCGAGGTTGCGCGAATATTCGAGCCTCTTGCCGTAGGCGATCCCGGCGATGAGGATGAGCCAGATCAGGCCCACCGAAAGCTCGTCCCACCAGTCCCAGCGGTCGCGAAGGGCCATGACCAGCCACGCGGTCTTAAGGTGCCAGTTGAACCAGACGGCGGTCTGGCCCGCCACGGCTCCGCTTCGCCAGAGCAGCATCAGCAGCAGCGGCGGAGCGAGCGCGAGGCAGTGGAGCCCGGTATTGAACGCGGCCTTCCAGAGCGGCCGCTTCAGATCGACCTGCCGGACCAGCTCGGCCGAAAAGGCCATCACGCCCAAAGTCCCCCAGCCGAAGGCGTGGCAGACCCACAGCAGGATAGAGATCGGGACGAAGAGCCCGGCTCGAAGCTTCAGCCGCCCGAGCCGGGCAAGCCTCAGCCACAAGGCGAAAGCCAGGAAGGCGAGCGCCATCGACAAAGCGAAGTTGAGGAAGCCGAACATGAAGGGAAAGCTGTAGGTCAGCGGAAGCGCGAAATAGGCCGTGGGCGGCACCCGTCCGTGGACCTCGCGCGCGACCCAGAGGAAACCGGCCGCGGTCATCATCGGAATGGCGATCGCGATCAACTTCACCGCCGGCTCGAGGCCGATCAGCGCGGCCAGCGGGACGACCAGGAGGTCCACCCCGAGATTGCCGATCAGCGCCCATTTGAAATCGTAAAAGGCCTGCAGAAGCGGCGAGCCGGCAATCTCCATCTGGACGTGATAGCGGCCCATATGGCCGGGCAGGTCGACGAGCGGAGGCACGTCCGGCCACAGCAGCGGCACCCCGCAGGCGAGCACCGCCGCCAGCACGACCGCCGGATGCTCCCACCAGGCGCGCGGCTGACGGGCGCTGGCGCTCTCTCTTTCGGCCGGCGTCGAGGTCATGGCGGTCGGTGACTCCCTCGTACGGCGCCGAAATTCAACCTTTAACTTGATCGGGGGCATTCATGCCGCCGTCGCATTGTCATTCCGGTGGAAGCCGGAACCCATGAACACGGCCGTTCAAGATTTCACGAGGCGGTGTCCATGGGTCCCGGGTCAAGCCCGGGATGAAGGTTCGGGTCGGCGGTCGCGGCCGTAGCGTTAAAGCCCGGTACAGCCGCCGCCGCCTACGGACCGGGGGTAGGGGAGCCCGCTCCCTTTGTTTCCAAGGAGTTGATAATGAACAGGATATTCTTCGCAGGTGCGGCGCTCGTCGTGCTCGCTGCGGCGCCCGCCGTCGCCCAGCCGGGCGAGGGCCGAGGCCGTTTCGACCAGCCCCAGACCCGGGCTGCGGTGGCGGCGCGGGTCCAGGCCCGCTTCGCCCGGGCCGATTCGAACCGCGACGGGTTCGTCACGCAGGACGAGGTCCGGGCCCGCGCCGAGGCCCGCCGCGAGCAGCGCGGCGAACGGCGCGACCGCCGCTTCGAGCGGCTCGATTCAAACCATGACGGAACGATCAGCCGCTCCGAGTTCGACGCTCCTCGCTCGGTTCGCGGCGGCGATCGCGGGGAGCGCCGGGCGATGCGCGGCGAGCGCCGGGGCCAGCGCTTCGCCGATCGCGGCCGCCGAGGCGGGATGATGGCCCGCTTCGGGGCCCGAGCCTTCGCTGCGATGGACATGAACCGCGACGGCCGGGTCGCGCTGGCCGAAGCTCAGCGGATTGCGCTGCAGCGCTTCGACCGGGTCGATTCCAACCGCGACGGCACGGTCAGCCCGGACGAGCGCCAGGCGGCGCGGGCGGCGAGGATGGAGCGGCGGGCGGACGGTCGGGACGATTGACGTCATCCCGGCGAAAGCCGGGACCTCAGGACGAGAAGTCTCGGCGGGTCTCCCCGAGGTACCGGCTTTCGCCGGTATGACGGAAACTGGAAAGGGCCGGAGCGCCGCCGCTCCGGCCTTTTTCTATGCCGTCACTCAGCCGCCAAATGCCATTGCGGGGCTTCCTCCATCTCGCGGAGCCGCGCCGATTCCTCGTACATATAGTCGCGGGTCATCGGGATGGCGTCGCGGCGCTTCACATACTGGACCTGCCAGTTGACCATCCCGCCGTAGCGGAAGGCGGCCTCGGCTCCGGCCAAGTAGAAGAGCCACATCCGGTAGAAGCGCTCGTCGTAGAGCGAGATGATCTCGTCCTTGTTCTTGACGGTGCGGGCGTACCATTCGGCCAGCGTCGGAGCGTAATGGAAGCGCATCGCCTCGACGTCCGTGACGATCAGGCGGTGCTTCTCGGCCTGGGTGACCAGCTCCGACAGGGCCGGGATGTAGCCGCCGGGGAAGATGTACTTGCGGGTCCATTTGTCGGTGACCCCCGGCTCGCCCATCCGTCCGCAGCAGTGCGAGACCATCACTCCGTCGTCCTTCAGGAGACGGCGCATATGCTCGAAGAAGCCCGGATAATGCGGGGTCCCAAGATGCTCGATCAGGCCGACGTTGCTGATCCGGTCGAACTGGCCCTGGACGTCGCGATAGTCGAGGAGCTCGAACTTCACCTTGTCCGAGACTCCGGCCTCTCGCGCCCGCTCGTTGGAGAAATCGACCTGGTCGCGGGCGAGTGCGACCCCGAGCACTTCGACGCCGTACATGCGGTTCAGGTACAAGGCGAAGCCGCCCCAGCCGCAGCCGACGTCGAGCACCCGCATTCCGGGCTTCAGGTACATTTTCGAGGCGATATGCGCCTTCTTGTCGAGCTGGGCCTTTTCGAGGCTGTTCGACAGGTCGCGATAATAAGCCATCGTGTACTGCCGGTCCTCGTCGAGGAACAGCTCGTACAGGCGGCGGGTGAGGTTGTAGGTATGCTCGGCATTCTTGGCCGAGCGGGTTTTCCAGTTGATCTGGTCGAGGCGCCCGGCGATCCGGCCGATCGTCTGGCGGACGGGGCCCTTGGGCTTCAGCGCCCCCTGGCGCTCGACCGGGGCGTTGTAGCGGATGAGCAGCACGAGATCGCGAAGGTCGCCCTGCTCGAGGACCATCCGGCCGTCCATGAAGACCTCGCCGGCCCCCACCCTCGGATCCTTGATGATGTGGTTGGCGGCGCCCTTGTCGGTGAACCGGACCCGGACCGGGCCATGAGGCGCCGGCTGGCCGTCGCCGTAATTATATTCCTTGCCGTCATGGTCGATGACGGTGAGCTCGCCCTTGCGGACGACCTTCTTCAGCATTTTATCGAGCAGCCACATTCGTCATGGTCCCCTAGATTTCGAGCGCAATGAGCATGGAGGAGCGGCGTGGGTCAAGACGGCCTTCGCGCTCCCATCGGCTTTGCGGACGGGGAGGACGATCACCCGGGAGCCGGCCCCTGCTTCTCCCTCAGCCGGGCCTCGTCCTTCAGCATGTAGTCGCGGGTCATCGGCGCGGCGTAGCGGCTGCGCAGATATTGGAGCTGGTAGACGACCATCGCCCCGTCGGAGAACATGGTCGAGGAGGCCGCGAGGTAGAAGGCGTAGAGGCGGTAGAAGCGGCGATCGTACATCGCCGTGATCTCGGCCTCCTTCGCCTTGAACCGCTCGTACCAGGCGACCAGGGTGTGGATATAGTGGAGTCGGAGCGCCTCGCAGTCCGACATGATCATCCGCTCGCGCTCGCTCGCGGCGACGATCTCGGACAAAGCGGGCAGGTAGCCGCCCGGAAAGATGTATTTGAGCATGAACCGGTCGGTGGTTCCGGGCTTTCCCATCCGCCCCATCGTGTGGATCAGCGAGACGCCGTCCGGCTTGAGCAGCTCTCGTACCTTTTTGAAGAAGGCCCGGAAGAAGGGCGGACCCAGATGCTCGAACATGCCGATCGAGACGACCCGGTCGAACTGGCCCTGGACGTCGCGATAGTCGATCAGCTCGAACTTCACCCGGTCCGAGACTCCTGCCTCCTCGGCGCGCTGGCGGGCCACGGCGAGCTGCTCCTTGGAGAGGGTGACTCCGAGCACGTCGACGTCGGCGACCCGGTTCAGGTAGAGCGCGAGGCCGCCCCAGCCGCAGCCGATGTCGAGCACCTTCTGGCCGGGCTCGAGCAGCAGCTTCGAGGCGATATGGGCCTTCTTGTCGAGCTGCGCCTGCTCGATCGAGTTGGCCGGATCGGTGAAATAGGCGCAGCTGTACTGCATGTCGGAATCGAGGAAGAGCCGGTAGAGGTCGTTGCCGATGTCGTAATGGTGCTGGACGTTCTTCAGCGACCTCGACTTCCAGTTCAGCATGTCGAGGCGGTGGCGTAGCCTTCCGGTCTTCTTCATGAAGCCGTTCGGGCGGCTGCGCTCCTCCCAGCGCCGGTTGCGGCGGATGATCCTGACGAGATCGAGTATCTCGCCCTGCTCGATCTGCAGGCGGTCGTCCATCCAGGTCTCGGCCGTCCCGAGCGCCGGATCCCGGGCGATCTGAAGCGGGACCCTTGCGTCGGTCAGCCGGACGGTGACCGGCCTCAGCTCCGGATCGGGCGCTCCGAAGCGGTGGGTCTTGCCCCTGTGGTCGATGACGGTGAGCTCGCCCCGCTTGATGAGCCCGGGAAGCATCTTGTCGAGTAGCCGCATGGGCGGTCACAATAACCCCATGTTCCGCGAGCGCAACAGTGTCGCCGAAGCCGTCCTTGGACGCCGCTCGGTCCGGGCTTTCCTGAGCCGCCCGGTCGACCGGGCGACGGTCGAGCAATTGCTGGAGATCGCCGCCCGGGCGCCGTCAGGCGGCAATCTCCAGCCCTGGCGGGTGGACGTGCTGAGCGGCGAGGCGCTCGCCGCCCTCAGGGTCGAGGCGGCGGCTTCGGTTCCGGCACCGATGGAGTTGAGCGTCTACCCCTCGCCCTTGCCCGAGCCGTACCGCACCCGCCGGCACCGCAGCGGCGAGGCGCTGTACGAGGCGATCGGAATCCCCCGCGACGACCGGGGCGCCCGGCTGGCCCAGTTCGCCCGCAATTTCGAAGCGTTCGGGGCGCCCGTGCTCCTGCTCTTCTCGATCGACCGGATCTTCGACCGGCCGCAATGGGCGCATCTCGGAATGTTCATCCAGACCCTGATGCTGCTCGCCGAGGAGCACTGCCTCGCCACCTGTCCCCAGGAGGCCTGGGCCGCGGTTCACGACGTCGTCGCCCGTCACATCGAGCTACCGCCGGAGCGGATCCTCTATTGCGGGCTGGCGCTCGGCTACTCGGATCCCGAGGCGCCGATCAACGCGCTTCGCACGGAGCGGGAGCCGGTCGAGGCGTTCGCGAGGTTCCGGGGGTTTTGATTGCCTCCCCATGCGAAGCATGGGGAAGGGGACCACCCGAAGGGCGGTGGAGGGGTAATGGGGCGAGGCCTTTGAAGGTCACCCCTCCACCACGCTACGCGTGGTCCCCCTCCCCACCGGCTGCGCCGGCAGGGAGGCCGAGACTCGCCAAAGCCGCCGCCAATTCAGCCGCCCGGAAGGGCTTCTGGAGGATCGGATGATGCCGAAACCTCTCCTCGATGCCCGCCCGGCCGTAGCCGGTGGCGAAGAGGAAGGGGATTTTGCGCTCGGCGAGAAGGTCGGCGACGGGGAAGCTCGGATCGCCGGCGAGGTTGACGTCGAGCATCGCGGCGTCGAACCTGCCCTCGCTCGCAAGCGCGAGAGCGGGCTCGAGACGGCTTGCAAGCCCGGCGACGTCGTGGCCGAGCTCCAGAAGCATGTCCTCGATGTTCATCGCGACCAGCATCTCGTCCTCGACCACGAGGATCCTGAGACGCCGCTCAGCCAATTCCCGGCTCCGGCGCCCGGATCGCGGCCAGGGAGGCCTCGATGTCGCAGCGCAGCCCCCCGGGATCGAACCGCAGAGCCGCGCTCCCCCCGAGATCGGCGGCGAGGCCGCGCTCGATCAGCCTCGAGCCGAAGCCGCGCCGGCGGGGGGCCTCAACCGGCGGACCGCCGCTCTCGCTCCAGGCGAGGCGGAGGCGGTCGCCGGCCTGGGTCCAGCGAATCGAGACCCGGCCGGACTCGGTCGAAAGGGCCCCGTATTTGACGGCGTTGGTGCCGAGCTCGTGAAGCGCCATCGCCAGAGCGAGGGCGGCGCGCGGGGCCAGCCGGAGCGGCTCGCCCTCGACGTCGAACCGGCGGGTCTCCCCCGCGAGATGCTCGATCGAGTCGCCAACCACCCGCTCGAGCGAGGCGCCGCCCCAATTCTCCTCGGTGAGCAGGTTGTGGGCCCCGGACAAGGCCATCAGGCGGGCCTCGAACCGGGCGCGGGCCTCCGCCAGCGACACTTCGCCGCGAAGGGTCTGGAAGGCGATGCCCTGGACGCTGGCCAGGGTGTTCTTCACCCGGTGGTTGAGCTCGTTGATCAGGAGCAACTGGTGCTGCTCGGCCCGCGCCTGCTCGACCGCCGCCCAGCTTCGCTCGGCGACGTCGCGGGCGATGGCGGCGTCCGACCTCTTCCAGGCGCGGGGTTCGGGCTCGTGGACGTAGAGGAGGGCCTTCAAGGCGCCCTCCCGGGCCAGCGGCACGGTGATCAGCGCCCGGACCCCGGCCGCTTCCCAGGCGGCGGTTCGGTCCGATCCCAGGCCAAGCCCCCGGATGTCGGGAATTGCGAGCATCTGTCCGGAGCGGAAGAGGCCGAGCGCCTCCTCGCCGAAGCTCGCGATCGGGGTGCCCTGCCCCGCAAAGCTCGGGATGGCCGGATCGCGAGTCCAGTCGCGCTGGACGAAGGCGAGGCCCCGGGCCTCGTCGATCTCGGCCCAGCCGACCCGGGCCGCGCCGAGATAGGAACCGAGCGATTCGACCGCGGCCTGCTTGGCCTGTTCGGGATCGTGGACCCCGCGCAGCCGGTCGGCGAGTCGGACCTGAAAGGACAGGCGGCGCTCGGCGGTTACCGTCCTCGTCACTTCGTTGGCCTGGTTGAGAAGCCCGGCCACCGCTCCCGATTCGCCGACCACCGGAACGAGGTGGCAGTTCCAGTAGGTCTCCTCTTCGACTCCGTCGCGCAGCAGCCCGAGCGGCTGCTCCTGGACGAAGGCGCCTTCGGCCGTGCTTTCCACCCGGTCCACGAGGGGCGCCGTAAGCGGCCAGAGCGACTGGACCGCCTCGGGCGCCCGAAGGCCGAGAGCGGACTCGCCGCCGACCAGCCGGGTCCAGGCGTCGTTGTGGACGAGGATCCGGTCCGGTCCCCAGTAGAGCGCGGTCGGGAGGGGCGAGCGAAGGCACAGCCCGACGGCGAATTCGAGGCTCTGCGGCCAGCTTTCCCGCGGCCCGAGCGGGGTTGCGGCCCAATCATGGCCGAGGACGCTCCCGCCCATCGGCGCGTCCGCCGGCGGCCTGGGCGAGTGGGAAGCCATGAAGGACCTTTCGTCGTTGCGGAGCCGTGATAGCCCCGCCCGGTGTGGCGGCAAAGCGTTGAAAAACCGTGGCGAAGGGTTCGGGGCGTCATTGCGGGCGAAGCGAGCAATCCAGCCTACTGGATTGCTTCGTCGCTTCGCTCCTCGCAATGACGGGGCCCCGCTTATTCCGACAAAGCGAAATCGACCCGGATCTGGACTTCGCGGGTGCTGATTCCGGCCTGGACAGGGGGCGCCGCCTGCTCGGGCGCGACGGCGGTGGCCCTCGCGTCAAAAGCGATGCCGGGAAGGTTCATCGGAACGTCTGCGTCGCCGCCGCCGTCGCGGATGGCTAGAACCCGGGCGACCTTGAGGCCCGCGGCCTGGGCATAGGCCTCCGCTCGGGCGCGGGCGGAGCGGTAGGCGGCGGCATAAGCCGAGCGGCCGGCGTTCTCCGGATCCGAAACCCGGAGGTTGGGCCCGGAAAGGACGTTGGCTCCGGCCTCGGTGATTGCGGCCAGGGCCTCGCCGGCGCGCTTGATGTCGCGGACCTCGATCTCGATGAGGTTGTTGGCCTGGAAGCGGCCGCGATTGGGGCCGTAGTCGATCCGGGAGAGCGTGATCGAACGGGTCTGGAGATCGTCCTCCCTGACCCCGAGCCGCTGCAGCGCCGCGGCCACCTTGTTGATCGTCGCGCTGTTGCGGGCTCCGGCCTCGCGCGACGTCGCAGCGATCGTGTCCACCCCGACCGTGAACCGGGCCTCGTCGGGGCGGGTGTCGGCCCGCCCCGAAGCGGAGACCTGGACCAGGACCTCGTCCCGGCCGACCCCGCGCGGATCCGACGCGGCCTTCGAGCAGCCGCCCAGGACCAGAAGGAGGGAAAGGGTCGGGAAAAGGCCTCGCATCGTCACTCTCCAGCAATTTTATCCTGTTATAACATCACTTCATCGCGTGAGGCCAGCGGCAGCGCCAAGCCCCTTGAAATATGGCCGAAATGTGGCTATATGATTGTTATGCAACAACTTATCCGCTTCGCAGCGTTCGCGCTGGCCGCCCTTCTCGTCGTCCTGCTCGCCGCCCCGGCTTCGGCCCAGGAGCAGGCCGAAGGCCAGAGCAAGGCGGACTACCTGGCCTGGCTGTCACGCGACGCCGGCGCCCGGACGATGGTCCTCTCGTTCAAGAGCTTCCTCGATGCCGCGGACGTCGACGACGTCGTCCCGACCTGGCAGCTGGTCAGGACGGCGAGCAAATGGCGCGACTGCTCCGGCCCGCGCTTCGAGGTCGCTCCGGCGAGCGAGTGGGTCCACATCGCCGACACGCTCCGCTTCGTGAAGGCCAAGGTCGAGCCGGTGATCGGCGACGTCCAGCCGGTCTCGGGCTTCCGCAACGCCGAATTGAACCAGTGCGCCGGCGGAGCCAAAGCGAGCGCCCACCGCCATTTCTACGCCCTCGACCTCGTTCCGGTCGACCAGGACGTCTCGCGGGCCGCCCTGATCCGCGACGTCTGCCGGATCCACAGCGGCAGCGGCCGCGAGTTCGGGATCGGCCTCGGCTTCTACTCGGGAATGCGCTTCCACCTCGACTCGAAGGGCTTCCGCAAATGGGGCGCCAACGGAAGCGGGGCGACCAGCCCCTGCGTCACCGGCAATTACGCCTAACCGGCGGTCCTTCCACTCTCCTCCGCCCCGGCCCAGGCCTTTCCCTTGGCGCGGCTGGTAAGGTGGAAAAGGCGGCAGCGATCGCAGCGATAGGCAAAGAGCGAAAGGCCGGAGAGGCGGGCGGTCGCGACCGCCTCTTCTCTCGAGGCGAATCGAGCCTTCTTCATGCAAATGCTGAGCCTCGTGCGCATCGGCGCTTCTTGGCGCCCGCCCGGCGATTTCGGAAGGCTCCGCTTTGCGCCCGGAGCCGCAGGCCGTAAGGGGCCCGGACATGTCCAGGCTCCCGCGTCGGCGACGGCTGAAGATCTTCTTCGACGGCGGGTGCCGGCCCAATCCGGGCCGGATCGAGGTGGCCGTGGTGGCGCGCGGCGTGTCCTACTATTTCGACGACCTGGGATCCGGAACGAGCAACGATGCCGAATGGCTGGCCCTGACGCTCGCATTGCGGGTCGGGCAGTCGCTTGGAGAGCGCGACTTCGACCTGATCGGCGACTGCGCCAACGTCATCGCGCAGGCGAACGGCGAGTCGCGATGCCCGACGCAGGCCGCGGCCGCGCATCGTTCGCGATTTCGGGACCTCGCCGAGTCGAGCCCGCCGAAACGGGTCCGCTGGATCGCCCGCACTCAAAACCTCGCCGGGATTGCCCTCGCGAGCAGGCATGGCCGCTAGCGCCCGACCGGGCCCGAATGGACCTTGGTGCAAGCACGACCGCCCAGCTACCGCAACGAGCCGGTCGAAATTTTTTTTTGACCGCCCTCAACTTGAAGGAGTATTGTCGGATTAGTTCTGCTTTTGTTCTCTCTCGACATGTGAGCCGACCGAGTCGGCGGGAGAGCAGAAATGAACCGTACCTACGACGTCGTCGCTATCCCAATGACCATCTGGTTCAACGTCGAGGGCGACCACGACCATAACGGGCTGATCTACGTCCTTCGCCGCAACCTGCCGCTGGTCAAATATCTGCGCGAGCTCGCCAAGCCGCTGCCCGACCAGGCCGAGATCGACCGGCTTCGCGGACCCGCCCAGGCGATCGCCGCCGAATTCCGGGTGCGGTTCCCGACCACGGCGGCCGAAGCCAAGCAGCCGCACGAATTCGTCCGCCCGCTGGTCCTTCGAGCCCATCACGGCGACGTCGTCACCGTGAACCTGACGAACGAGATCGAAGGCCGGGCGATCGGGATGCACCTCGTCGGCCCCGGCTACGACGTGAAGGCGCATGACGGCTCCCAGGTCGGAGCCAATCCGCCGAGCCTCGCGGCCCCCGGCGGCGATTACAGCTACGTGTGGAGAGCCGAGCGCGAAGGGGTTTTCCCGTTCCACGACGGCAGCGACTATTCGGGCGGTGAGGACGGAACCAACGTCCACGGACTGTTCGGGGCCTTCATCGTCGAGCCGGCCGGGACGATCTGGCGCGATCCGGTCTCGGGCGTGGATTCGAGCGGCGACGGGGTCCAGCTCGACGGCCTCTACCTCGACGTCATCCCGCCCGAAGCGCAGTCGGCGGCGCCGATCCCGGCGCCCGCGACGATCGCCAACTACCAGTTTCCGGCACCCCGCGAATATACCGACTTCAGCCGGGACGCGCATCGCGAGTTCGTCGTCTTCTTCCACGACGAGCCGGAATTCGTTCCGCCCCACGGCACCCATTATCCGGACCCGTGCGCTCCGGACGACGGCGCCGGCGGGCATGGCGGGCACGGCGCCGCCGGGCCGCCGATCATGCCCGTTTCCTATCGGGCCGAGCCGATGGTCAACAAGGAGCAGATCCTGTTCCGGCTGCTGCAGGAAGGCCACGACTTCAAGGGCCGCCCGGTGCTCAACGAGGAGCAGCATCACAGCTCCTGGATGTTCGGCGATCCCGCGACCCCGATCTTCAAGGCCTATATCGGAGACCCGGTCCGGATCCGCTTCGTCCACGCGGCGGTGAAGGAGACCCACGTCTTCCACCTCCACCTCTACGAATGGCACGCCGTCCCCGAGGACCGGAAGTCGCCGCGGATCGACGCGATCTCGGTGAGCCCCCAGACCGGCCACACGATCGAGCCCGTCTGGGGCGCGGGCAACCGCCACCAGGTGGCCGGCGACGTGATCTGGCACTGCCACCTCTACCCGCACTTCCACGAAGGCATGTGGGGAATCTTCCGGACCTTCGAGACCCTGCAACAGGGAAGCGACGGGCCGCTCCTCGCCAGCCAGGACTTCCCCTATACGGGCCGACGGATCGGCCGTTATCCGAACGACACCCGGATCGAGCGGCTGCTTCCGCTCCCGGGCCGGACCCCGCCGCCGCTGCCGACCGCGACCCATCCCGGCTACCCGCTCTACATCCCCGGCGAAATCCGGCAGAAGTCGCCGATCCCGCCCTGGCCGATGCCGGAGGCGATGCCGGCGGACTATGACTACCGGGCCGTTCCGACCGGCCTCGAGCGCAACGCCTTCAACCCGCAGCCGGTGCCCGGCGAGATCTTCACCCGCCGTCCGTTCGAGGTCGGCCAGGGCCAGGAGTGGCCGACCGGGCAGACGATGCCGGCGGACCGGCCGGCCTATCATCTGAACAGCGCCCGCGCGGTCCGCCACGACCTGACGGTGAACATGGCGCGCATCGACTATAACGGCCATGGCTGGCACGACAGGCACGGTCATTTCTATTCGCTCGCCGGCGAGGTCCAGCCCGCCGGCCAGCCGAGGGAGCCGCTCTTCTTCCGGGCGCGGCACGGCCAGATCCTCAACCTCAGCCTCAAGAACAACCTGCCGCTCGACATCCCGGCGACCGAGTTCGACCATGCCTTCCCGCCGTGCCCGGCGCGGCCCTGGCAGGGCGAGTGCACTCCGCACGTCCACATGGTGAAGTTCGACCCGATCTGCGCCGACGGCGCGAGCGTCGGCTGGAACTACATTTCCGGCCCCGTCGCCGGCAAGACGATGCGCTACCGCTGGTGGCTCGACCAGGAATTCGGGACGATCTTCTTCCACGATCATCTGTTCGCCAACTTCCGGCAGAAGCACGGCCTGTTCGGGGCGCTCATCGTCGAGCCTGCGGGAGCGCGATTCCTGCACAACAAGGAGGATCGCGAAATCGTGGCCGGCGCCCAGGCGCGGATCGACGTGCCGGGACCCACGCCCAAGTCGTTCCGGGAATTCTGCATGGGGCTTCAGGACTTCATCCCGATGTGGAGCTCGGACGGCGAGGCCCTCAACCCGCCCCCGGCTCCGGGCGGTCACGGCGACCAGGGAATCATGGCCATCAACTATCGCAACGACCCGATCCACGAGCGGCTCAGGGACGGGAGCGGGGCCTTCATCGACCCCGCCTTGTGGTTCAGCTCGGCCGCGCCCTACAATCGCGATCCCTATACGATGCGCTTCGACACGCGGGCGAACGATCCGATCTGGTTCCGGATGGTGCAGGGCTCGCACGAGGAGCAGCACAGCTTCCAGATCCACGGAATGCGCTGGCGCGAGTTCCGCGACCAGCCGGCCTCGGCGGTCCGGAACCAGCAGAGCTTCGGGATCTCGGAGGCGTTCACCTTCAAGCAGGAGGAGCCCTACGGCGCGGGCGACCATATGTACAAGCTGTCGGGCGCCGACGACCTGTGGCTCGGCTGCTGGGGGATCGTCAGGTCGTTCTGGGGGAATGAGAGCGCTGCGCCGCGTGCGCTCACCACTGGGCCGTTGCTGAACGAGCTGTCCCCGCCGACCGGAACCCGCGAGTTCCACGTCACGGCGGAGCGCCGGAGCCTCATCTACCGGGAACCGGACCTCGTCGATCCGCTGGGGCTCGTCTACCGGCTGACCAAGGTCGTCGGCCCGGACGGCGTCCCGGTGCCGGTCCGCCAGAAGATGGACCCGAACGAGCCGCTCGTCCTGCGCTGCCGCGAGGGCGAGGAGGTCAGGGTCCTCCTCACCAACGGGATCGCGGCCGATGCGGACATGCGGCCCGAGCCTTTCGCTCCCAGCGTTCCGGTCGAGGAGTTCGACCTGACCAACCGTCCGGTCCGGCCGGTATCCAGGCAGGTGTCGATGCACGCCGACCTGGTCGACTATGACATGGCCTATTCGGACGGAGCCACGGTCGGGCTCAACCCCAGGCAGTCGGCGGCGCCCGGCGAGACGGTCACCTACAGCTGGCGGACCCACCGTCCGGCGGGGAGCCCGAATCCGCTCGGACCGGTGCTGCTCCAGGACATGGCCGACTTCCGCAACCATCGCCATCACGGCCTGATCGGAGCACTGATCGTCGAGCCGGCCGACGCCCGCGCGCTCTGGGTGCCGGACGACGAGAACACGGCCGAGGACGATTCCGCCGAGGCCTGGGACGGCCCGCGCGCCACGATCGTCACCAGCGTCGACGGCCGGCGGCAGCGCTCCGAGGAGGCGGTGCTTCTCCTCCAGGACGGCCTTCGCCACTTCCTGCGCGGCAATCTCGACATGCCGATCTCGGACGAGCCCCCGTCGCCGGGCCAGGACCAGGTCGACCATGAGGACCAGGGGCAGAAGGCTTTCAACTACCGCTCCGAGCCGATCGAGCATCGGCTGGACGATTCCGCCCCGGCGACTCCGGTGTTCAACGTTCCGGCCAACTCCAGCGTCCGGGTGCATCTGGTCGGCGCTGGCGACAAGCCCCGCCAGCACAGCTTCACCGTGCATGGGGTGGCCTGGCCCGACCAGAAATATCTCGGCGACAAATCGCCCAGGGTCGCCTCGGAATCGGCGGTCTCCACCGGGACGGCGCGGACCTTCGAGTTCAGGACCGGAGCGGCGGCGGACTATGCCTATCGAAGCGGGGTGCTCAAATGGGGCGTTCCGCAGGGCCTGTGGGGCCTGCTCCGGGTCGGGCCCTCGGCGGACGACGACGGAGTGACCGACGGCGACAAGGGTGACATCGTCGTCAGCGACGGCGGGCAGACCTGGCGGTTGAAGACTCCGGTGGAGCTGGGAGAGGGCGAGCCGGTTAACCCCTTCGTCGGAAGCAGCGGGGGCCCCGGCTCAACCACCGAGGCCAGCCTCCTTCGACTGCGCGACGGCACGTTCGCCGAGCCCTCGAGCGGCCGAGTCCCGCTGGCCAAGGTGGAGCGGGTCATCCGCGCCACGGACAGGACGACGGCCACCGCCGATAACATGGCCGCCTTGGTCTCGGTCTGCCAGGGAGTCGAGGGCACGATGGGCCAGGCCGTCGGGCTGTTCGGCTCGGGGATCGGCTATGGCCCGACGGCGGCCGGAGTGCACGGGACCGGTTACACGACCGGCGCCGGGGCCATCGCGCAGGGCGGTTATTTCCACGGCAAGACCACCAACCCGGCCGGATGGATCATCGGCGTCAATATCCTGGCCACGAATGAGAGCGGAAGCGACTTCGCCTATCAGCCCACCGGCGGTACCTCCTGCGGCGTCTTCGTCGGCGCCGCCGGAACCGGGGACATGGGCGCGGGCATCATCGTCTCGAACTTCTTCGGGCGACAGTTCGAATATGGAATCGCCTTCACCGGCCAGACGGTGAGCGGAAAGACGGGCGGCATCAAGATCGCCACGCTTCGCGACGACAGCTACTCCCCCACCGTGTTCGACATCAACGGGGCGCACGCCAACGGGCTCGACACGACGGATGCGACCTTCTCGGGCCGGGCGATCCTGCTCGGGGACGCGCACTCGCTGGGTTGGAGCGACGTGGGCCTCACCCGGAGGGGGGCGAAGGAGGTCGGGATCACCTCCGGCGGGGAGCTCGCCAAGCTCACGGCGGGGCAGGTCATCGCCATGCAGTCCGGATCGGGAACCGGTCTCGTCTG
>DASVQD010000052.1:0-129348 GCA_036389345.1 Allosphingosinicella sp.
TCGATGCACGCAATCGAGGCGAGGCCCCATCGCCCTGATTGCACTTTCCGTGTTCATGGATCCCGGCCTTCGCCGGGATGACGGTTGAGTCAGATCATCGCCCTCGGATTGCCGAACACCCGCGCAACCTCCGGCTCGAAGCTCTCCAGCGGATCGACGTCGAACCCGGGATCGAAGGCCGGGGCGTCCCAGTCGTCGACCAGCTTCTCGGCGAAGCCGTACCAGCTCTCGCCCTTGAATCGCTCGCGCCCCTCCGGGTCCTTGCCGAGATGCTCGAAATAATAGCGGCCCTGGAATTCCTGGTGCCAGTAGATTGCGTGATAGATGTCCTCGCGGACGTAGGGCTTGAGCATCTCGGCCGCGATCGGTCCGTGATTGGGGATCGAGAAGAGTTTCCCGAGATCGTGGCAGAGCGCCGCGACGACCTCCTCGTCGCTCGCGCCCGAGCGCCGGGCGAGAGTGCCCGCCATCAAGGAATGGGTGAGCTGGTCGGCGACGAAGCCGACCTCGATCGATTCCAGCCGGGCGAGGCAGTCCATGATCTGCCGGGCGGCGATGCTCTTGATGTGCTTGCCGTGCTCGGCGGCGATATGGGCCCAATCCTCGGCGGTGCCGTTCCTCATGTCCGTGAACATCGGCTCTCTCCTCGTCGCTTTCGAAATAGACCTTCCCGGGGGTCTTCCACAAGCCGCGCTCCGAGGCTAGTGACGCGCCGCGCGGGGCCGGGGGGCGAGCGTGGAGTATCGATGGCGTCGAGAGAGCCCGGAAACCCGGCCGGAACGGAAAGCCTTTCCTTCCTCGCCGACGGCGGCGAGATGGGCGGGCGAATGCGCGGCTTCGACTGGTCCTGCTCGCCGCTCGGGCCGCCGGAGGGCTGGCCGCAGGCTTTGAAGACCGCCACCGGAATCCTCCTTTCCTCCAAGTTCCCGATGTTCCTCGCCTGGGGCCCCGACCTTCGCTTCCTCTACAACGACGCCTATATCGACATCCTCGGGGCCAAGCACCCGCACGCTTTGGGACACGCCTTCGAGGACGTCTGGGCCGAGATTTGGGAGGATGTCGGTCCGCTTGCCCGCCGGGCTCTCGCCGGCGAGGCGACCTATTTCGAGAATCTGCCGCTGACCATGACCCGCAAGGGCTATGAGGAGCAGACCTGGTTCACCTTCTCCTACAGCCCATTGCGCGACGACAAGGGCGTCCCGGTCGGGATGTTCTGCGTCTGCACCGAGACGACGGCGACGGTTCTGGCGCAGCGCGCCCGGATCAGCCAGGCCGAGCGGCTGCGCCAGCTGTTCGACCGGGCGCCCAGCTTCATGACCGTGCTTCGCGGCCCCGAGCATGTCTTCGAGATGATGAACTCGGCCTATCTCCAGCTCGTCGGACATCGCGACCTGGTCGGCAAGACGGTCCGCGAGGCCCTTCCCGATATTGCGGGCCAGGGATTTTTCGAGCTTCTCGACGAAGTCTATCGAAGCGGCCAGCCCTTCATCGGAAACGCCACGCCGATCGACATCCAGCGCGCGCCCGGCGCTCCGCTGGAGGGGCGGCTGGTGGATTTCGTGTTCCAGCCCATCGTCGAGTCGGGCGGAGAGGTGAGCGGAATCTTCGTCGCAGGCTATGACGTCACCGAGCGCCACCTCGCCGAGAAAGCCCTCAGAGAGAGCGAAGAGAGGTTCAGGCTGATCGCCGATTCGGCGCCGGTGCCGATGTGGGTGACGAAGCTCGACCGCAAGCGCAGCTTCGTGAACCTGGCCTACGCCGATTTCCTGGGCGTGCCCTACGAGGAAGCGCTCGACTTCGACTGGCGCGAGCGAATCCATCCCGACGATTTCGACCAGCTGCTCGCCGCCTCGTTCGAAGGCGAAGCGACCCTGAAACTGTTCACCCTGGAGGGCCGCTACCGTCGCGGCGACGGCCAATGGCGCTGGCTGCGCTCGATCTCGCGGCCGCGCTGGGGCGCTCAGGGCGAGCATGTCGGTTTCATCGGGGTCGCGATCGACGTAACCGACTCCAAGGAGGCCGAGGCCGCCTTGCGCGGAGTGAACGAGACCCTCGAGCGTCGGGTTTCCGAGCGCACGGCCGACCTCAGCGCCGCACTGGACCGCCTCCAGTCCGAGGTCGGCGAGCGGCTGAAGGCGGAGGAGGCGCTTCGCCAGGCCCAGAAGATGGAAGCGGTAGGCCAGCTTACCGGCGGGATCGCCCACGATTTCAACAATCTCCTCACCCCGATCATGGGCGGGCTCGAGATGATCGCCTCCCGAGTCGAGGACGCGAGGCTCAAGCGGATCGCCGAGACCGCGCTCGAATCGACCCGCCGGGGGGCGAAGCTGACCGGCCAGCTCCTCGCCTTCTCGAGGATCCAGAGGATCAGCATGGCGCCGCTCGCGGTCAACTCGGTGATCGAGGCCATGCAGCGGCTGCTCAGCCACACGATCGGCGGAGAGGTGAGGATCGAGACCCGGCTCGATCCCGCCGCGGGGTACGGCATCTGCGACGCCAACCAGCTCGAGAACGCGATCCTCAACCTCGCCATCAATGCACGCGACGCCATGCCCGAGGGCGGCACACTCACCATCTGCACCGACAGGGCCGAGCTCGACGAGGCGCCCGACCATCCTGCCGGCCGGTTCGTCCGGATCACGGTCGCCGACACCGGAACCGGAATGCCCGCGGACGTTCTGGCCCGGGCCACCGAGCCCTTCTATTCGACCAAGCCGCTCGGCAAGGGAACGGGCCTCGGCCTCGCCCAGGTCTACGGGATCGCCCAGCAGGCCGGCGGCACCCTTCGAATCGAGAGCGAGCCGGGAAAGGGCACCTCCGTCCACATCCTGCTTCCGGCCGCCACAGTCCCGGCGCAGCCCGAAGCCGAGATTTCCGGGCGTCCGGGCTCGGCGCCCGTGGGCGCCGCGGCGGGAACGAGCCTGCTCGTCGTCGACGACGATTCCGACGTCCGGGGCTTCCTCGCCGAATCGCTCGAGGGCCTCGGCTGCACCGTGGTCTCGGCGGCCTCCGGCGCGGAAGGACTGCGGGCGATGCGCGACTGGCGGCCGGATCTCGTGCTGATGGATTATGCGATGCCGGGAATGAACGGAGCGGACGCCGCCCGGGCGGCGCTCGAGCTCCACCCCGGGCTGCCGATCGTCATCGTCACCGGCTATGCGGAGAGCGAGCAGCTGGAAGCGGCCCTGGGCTGCGACGTGCCGGTTCTGAGGAAGCCCTTCACCCTCGACCAGCTGGCGAGCGCGGTCGAGGAGAATCTGCCCACTTAATCCTCCCCTGCATTTGCAGGGGAGGGGGACCATGCGAAGCATGGTGGAGGGGCCTTTCAGACTCCGAAGAGCCCCTCCACCGCGCTTCGCGCGGTCCCCCTCCCCGGAAATCCGGGGAGGATTGAAGGGTCTTGAACCGGAAAAATCCCGACCTAAATCGCCGCCGTCGGACGACCCGTTCATGGTGTCCGACCTGTAATCCGCGAGGGGCGACGCGCTCTTTGCCGCCGCTCCTCACGATGTTGCTCAAACGGAGGACATTGACATGAGAAGCTTCGATTTCACCCCCTATCGCCGGAACACCGTCGGCTTCGACCGCCTCTTCGACTTCCTCGAAAGCGCGCGCGCCGAGCAGTCCGACAATTACCCGCCCTACGATATCGAGAAGTTGAGCGACGACCGCTACCGGATCACGCTCGCCGTGGCCGGTTTCTCGTCCGCCGACATCGACATCACCGCGCGCCAGAACATGCTGGTCGTCGTCGGCCGCAAGTCGGAGAACCGCGGCAAGGACGGCAACTTCCTCCACATGGGGATCGCCACCCGCGCCTTCGAGCGCCGCTTCGAGCTCGCCGACTTCGTCCGGGTCGAGGCCGCGGACATGAAGGACGGCCTGCTCTCGATCGAGCTCCTGCGCGAAATCCCCGACGCGATGAAGCCGCGCAAGATCGAGATCGGCAGCGGCGAGACCCGCACGATCGAGACCCAGAAGACTCCGCAAAAGGAGCCGGAGGTCGCGTAAAACCTTGCCTCCCCATCGAAGATGGGGAGGGGGACCGCCGAAGGCGGTGGAGGGGTGACCAGGCGCGGGCCTGTTCCGGTACCCCTCCACCACCCTTCGGGTGGTCCCCCTCCCCATGCTCCGCATGGGGAGGCAAGTTGAATTCATCTTCCGTTTACCCGCGAAGGCGCAGGCCTTTCGAATGAAACTCCTCAGGAAGCTCACCAACCCGTTCGTACTCGTCGCCGAAGGCTTCGTCGTCGGAGCCATGCTCTTCGCGAGCTCGACTCCCCACCTCATCGATTCGCCCCACGCTCCCGCGCCGGCGCTCGATTCCTCGGTTATTCCCAACTCCGGGCGCTGAGCCCTTGAACACTTCGACGCCCCGTTTATAGCGGGCGGATGGTTCGCTTTTCGTTCTGTGGCCACGAGCTGATGGCGCTGCCTCAGGGGGCGCTGTTCTGGCCGTCGCGGCGCGCCTTGCTGGTCGCCGACCTCCATCTCGAGAAAGCGAGCTGGTTCGCGCGGCTCGGTCAGATGCTTCCGCCCTACGATTCGATCGCCACCCTCGCAGATCTGACCGCGCTCTCGGTCTCGACCGGAGCCGAAGAGATTTGGTGTCTCGGCGACAGCTTCCACGACCGGCACGGCTGCGAACGCCTTCCGTCCCGGGCCCGCGAGATGCTCGTGGCCCTTACCGCGGCGACCCGCTGGACCTGGATCACCGGCAATCACGATCCCGGGATCGCCGATCATTGCGGCGGAGCCATCGTCGAGGAGGCGGACGTGGAGGGCCTTCTCCTCCGCCACGAGGCCGATCCCGCCGAATCGCGGCCCGAGCTGTCGGGCCATTTTCACCCGAAGCTGCGGGTGCGGCACCGCGGCCGCCAGGTCTCGCGGCGCTGCTTCGTCGCGACTGAGCGGAAGCTCATCCTTCCGGCCTTCGGCTCGCTCACCGGCGGGCTGGACGCCGGTCATCCCGAGATCGTGAGGGCGGTGGGGCCGAAGGCTGAGGCTTTGGTGCCGGTGGCTGACCGGCTCTTGAGGTTCCCGGTGGCCGCTTGACAGTTCTCCCCGTCTGCGAAGCGGATAGGGAGGGGGACCGCACGGAAGTGCGGTAGAGGGACCTACCGAGTCAGAATGCCACTCCACCGTGCTGCGCATTGTCCCCCTCCCCACGCGCTTCGCGCGCGGGGAGGACGAGAGTCGCCGCGATCAACCCCCGCACCGCATTGCCCACGAAGAACCCGTCCTCCAGATCCTCCGCCCGAAGATCCGCTTCCTCGGCCCGACCCTCGTCGATCAGCAGCTCCCTGAGCACCCCCGGTAGCAGCCCGCGCTCCAGCGGCGGAGTGAGGAGCCGGCCGCCGCGCTCGACGAACAGGCTGGTGAAGCTTCCCTCGGTCAGGAAGCCGTCCCTGTCGGCGAATACCACCTCGAACGCCCCCGTCCACTCGCGCGCCCGGTCGTAGAAGCGCCGGTCGCTGGTCTTGTGCCTCAGCCGGAAGTCCTCCGCCTCGACCGGGAGCGGAGCCAGGGCCACCGGCGCCATCCCCTCGGGTGCCGGCGGGAGCGGCCTCGATTCGATCGCGAGCGCGCCGCTGCTGGACAGAAGCAGCCTCAGCTTTCGGGGCTCCCTGAGGAAGAAGGTCGCGGCCTGAAGCTCGTTGCGCGCATGGTGGCGGTCGAAGGCGAATCCGAAAAAGTCGGCGCTCCGCTTCATCCGGGCGAGATGGCGGTCGAGCTCGAACAGCCCCTCGTTCGGGTCGAATCGCATCGTCTCGATGAGGTCGAAGCGCCGGCTCGTCGCCACAAATTCTCCCTTCGCAAGACATTCCAGCCATTCGTCCGAAGCCACGCTGTCGGCGACGATCCCGGAGCCCAGGCCGATCCGGGCGACGGCCCCGCCGCTCCGGAGGACGAGGGTCCGGATCGCGACATTGAACTCGGCCTCGCCGTCCGGCGCAACCCTGCCGATACTACCGGTATAGGGGCCCCGTCGTTCCCCTTCGAGCGCGTCGATGATCTCCATCGCCCTGATCTTGGGCGCTCCGGTCACCGAGCCGCAGGGGAAGATCGTCTCGAGCAGATCGACTCCGCCGAGCCCGCTTTCCATCTCCGCCACCACGGTCGAGGTCAGCTGCAATACGGTCGGATAGGTCTCGACCTCGAACAGGGCCGGCACCTTTACCGTCCCCGGCTTCGACAGGCGCGACAGGTCGTTGCGAAGCAGATCGACGATCATCAGGTTCTCGGCGCGCTGCTTCGGGTCGCTTCGAAGCGCCTTCGGATCGCTCCCTGCCGGGGCGGTCCCCTTCATCGGCCGGGCCGTCACCCGTCCGCCTTCGAGCGTGAAGAACAATTCCGGCGAGAAGGAGAGGAGCCAGTGCTCGCCGGTGAAGACCACTCCGGCCCATCCCGCCCGGGCCCTCGGCCGGATCGCGGCGTAGAGCGCGAGCGGATGGCCGGCCGCGGCGACTTCCGCCCGGAAGGTGAGGTTGGCCTGGTAGATGTCGCCGGCGAGGATATGCTCCAGCGCGCGTTCCACCGCCGCCTCGTGCGCCTCGCGCTCGATCAGGGGCCGGGGCCGCGCGGCGAAGGCTCCGGCCGGATCGGGGAGGATCGTGTCGGGGTCGACCTCCTCCCACCCGTCGAACAGTCCGAACCAGAGCAAGGGCGGGTCGTCCGCGGGGCTTGCGCTCGCCAGCGGAGCAAGCTTCGGCTCGAGCGCGTGGCCGGCCTCGTAGGCGACGAACCCCGCGCAGTGGCGGCCGCGCAGCCGCTCCAGCGCCGGCCCGACCTCCCCGGGGAGCCGCGCCTCGACCACCTCCACCGGCCCCCGGTAGAGCCGGGCGAAGCGCCCGAACTCGAGCAGCACGAACGGCTCCCCGGCTTGCCAGAAGCGCGGCGGTGGCCCATCTGCCGGGGCGTCAGGAGGTAGCGTCTTGGTCACCAGCGTCTTCGACCTCTTCAAGATCGGGGTCGGCCCGTCGAGCTCCCACACGATGGGGCCGATGACGGCCGCGTGCCGCTTTGTCGAGGCGCTGTCGCAAAAGGCGCTGCTCGAGCGGACCGAACGGGTCCTCGCCGAGCTCTACGGATCGCTCGCCTTGACCGGAAAGGGCCACGCCACCGACCGGGCCGTGCTGCTTGGCTTGTCCGGCGAGCGGCCCGACCGGATGGACCCGGACGCGGCCGACGAGATCGTCGCCTCGGTGCGGGCCTGCGGGCGCCTTCGCCTCGGCGGCGCCCGGGAGATCGCCTTCGACGAGCCGGCCGACCTCAAATTCCTTCAGCGCGAACGGCTCCCCCACCATTCGAACGGGATGCGCTTCACCGCCTTCGACTCCGCCGGCTCGGTGCTCGAAAGCTCGGTCTGCTATTCGGTGGGCGGAGGCGCCATCGTCGACGAGGCGGCGATCGCCGGCAACGCGCCTCCGGAAGGCCTTTGGGACATTCCCTATAATTACCGCTGCGCCGACGAGCTGCTCGCAATCTCCGACCGGGAGGGCCTCAGCATCGCCGAGATCGCCCGGGCCAACGAGCGGGCCGTGCGCTCCGACGAGGAGATCGACCGCCGGCTCGGAGCGATCGTCGAGGCAATGGAGGGCTGCATCGACCGCGGCATCGGCCGCGCCGGGATCCTGCCAGGCGGACTCAACGTCAAGCGCCGGGCGCCGGGCCTCCACAAGCTCCTCCTCGACCGGGCGGAGCGTACCCTCTCCGACCCGCTCACCGTCCTCGACTGGGTCAATCTCTGGGCGCTTGCCGTCAACGAGGAGAATGCCGCGGGGGGCCGGGTCGTCACCGCTCCGACCAACGGCGCCGCCGGCATCGTCCCGGCCATCCTGCGCTACTATCGCCGCTTCACCCCCCATTCGACCGACGAGGGAGTCCGCATTTTTCTCCTCACCGCCGCGGCGGTCGGCTCGCTGTTCAAGGAGAACGCCTCCATCTCGGGCGCCGAGGTCGGCTGCCAGGGCGAGGTCGGGGTCGCCTGCTCGATGGCCGCGGCCGGGCTCACCGCGGCGCTGGGCGGCACTCCCTGGCAGATCGAGAATGCCGCCGAGATCGGGATGGAGCACAATCTCGGACTCACCTGCGACCCCGTCGGAGGGCTCGTCCAGGTCCCCTGCATCGAGCGCAACGCCGTCGGGGCGATCAAGGCGATCGAAGCCTCGCGCCTCGCTTTGGTTGGAACCGGCGACCATCTCGTCAGCCTCGACCAGGTCATCGAGACGATGCGCAAGACCGGCCTCGACATGAACGTCCGCTACAAGGAGACGTCGCTCGGCGGGCTGGCGGTGAACGTAGTGGCCTGCTGAAAGAATCTGCTTGATTTGTGTACCACATATGGTACCTCGGTCGAGCCAAGGGTTACGCCCCCGCCCAAGGCTAACGACCAGCTGGTCACGAACGGGGGTCTGGCTGACAGGAGGCCGCCATGTCCGTGTCCATCGAATTGAGGCCTCCTCATGTTCAATGTGCTGTTTTACGAGACTGCGTCCGGAAATAAGGTGTCCTGGATTTCATCCGCGAGCTTTCCACCGAGGAAAAGAAGGTCGTTGGCGAGGATCTGAAGACGGTGCAGATCGGCTTCCCGATGGGTTTGCCGCTGTGCCGCCCCCTCGGGGACGGGCTGTACGAGATAAGGTCGTCGCTGCCGTCGAAGCGTGAGTTCCGGCTCATCTTCTTTTTCGATCGGGTGCGACAAGTCCTGCTGGTGGTGCATGCGCTCTTCAAGAAGAGCGCCAAGCTGCCGAAGGCCGATCTGGACCTGGCACGAAAGCGGAAGGAGGAATTCCGATAAGAGGAGCATCATAGTGTCGGAAACGGATAATATCCGTTCGTATGAGGGCCTCACGTCCCTCGACGGCTTCCTTGATGAGGAAGGCATTCGTGAGGAGGTGACCGCCCGCGCCATCAAGCGGGTAATCGCGCTGCAGCTGCAGCAGGCGATGGAGGACCAGAAGCTTTCCAAAGCGCGCATGGCCGCGCTGATGGAGACCAGCCGTGCACAGTTGGCGCGTATTCTGGACCCGGAGGAGTTCAATGTCACTCTAGATACCCTGGCACGCGCCGCGAAAGTATTGGGTCGGCGTCTGTCGGTGGAGCTGAGCTGACACAACTTGCTGGTAGCGGTGCGGCCCCTTAGGAATGCGCGCCGTCTGCCCGAGGAGTCCTCATGCGCCTTCGCCTCTCCCTGCTCGCCGCCGCCGCCTTCCCCGCCGCCCCCGCTCTCGCCGAAGTCGAGAAGCCCGCGGCGATCGTCGCCGACGGGATCCCGGCGGTTCCCGACGATCTCGCCGATCGTACCCGCCCCTATATGGAGTTCCGGACCGCCGGCCTGCTCGGCTGGAATCCGGCGAAGCGCTCGATCGCCATCTCGACCCGCTTCGGCAATACCGCCCAGGTCCACGAGGTCGCCCGGCCCATGGGCATGCGCCGCCAGGTGACCTTCGAGTCCGACGCCGTCGCGGGCGCCTCCTGGGCGCGCAAGGTCGGAGACGTGCTCGTCGTCCAGAAGGACGTCGGCGGGAGCGAGTTCTGGCAGCTCTACGTTCTGGACAACGGCCGGCTGAGGCTGCTCACCGACGGCAAGAGCCGGAACGAGATCAACGCCTGGAGCCATGACGGCCGCTGGCTCGCCTACAGCTCGACCCGGCGCAACGGCTCCGACAGCGACCTCTACGTCGTCGATCCGCGAGAGCCCTCGAGCAACCGGATGCTCGCCCAGGTCAAGGGCGGCGGCTGGGCGCTTGCCGACTTCGCGCCCGACGGCCGCGGGGCGGTCGTCGCCGAATATATCTCCGTCACCAAGACCAACCTCCACCGGATCGATGTCGCCACCGGCCGGATGACCCCGATCGGCAACCACAACGCCCCGATCGCCTACGGGGGCGCCCAATATGCGCCGAACGGCACCTTGTGGGTGACGTCCGACGAAGGCTCGGATTTCCAGCGCCTCGGAATCCTCGATCCGGCGACTGGCCGCTTCACCGCCGTCGCCCCGGAGCCGCGCTGGGACGTCGAGAGCTTCGACATCTCCGAGGACGGGCGCTTCATCGCCTACACGGTGAACGAAGCCGGGATCAGCCGCCTCAAGCTGCTCGACACCCGGACGCGGAAAGCGCGTGCGGTGAACGGACTTCCGGTCGGGACGATGGGCGGCCTGGAGATCGCACCCTGGGGGGACATCGCGGTCAGCGTCTCCTCCGCCCGCTCGCCTTCGGACGTCTATGTCGTCAATCCCAGAACGCTGGCCGTTACCCGGTGGACCGAGAGCGAGACGGGCGGTCTCGACCCGCGCCGAAACGTCGAGCCGGTCCTCGTCGAGACGACCAGCTTCGACGGGGAGAAGGTGTCCGGCTTCCTCTACCGGCCCGATCCGTCGCGATTCCCGGGCCGCCGGCCGATGATCGTGAGCATACACGGCGGGCCGGAGGGCCAGTCTCGCCCCGGCTTCCTCGGGCGCAACAACTATCTGTTGAACGAGCTCGGGATCGCCCTCTTCTACCCCAACGTCCGGGGCTCGACCGGCTTCGGCAAGCGCTTCGTCGCCCTCGACAACGGTCCCGACCTCCGGGAGAATTCGGTGAAGGACATCGGCGCCTTCCTCGACGTCCTCGCCCGCGACCCGGCCCTGGATTCGAACCGCTTCGCCGAGACCGGCGGAAGCTATGGCGGCTACATGTGCTATGCGAGCGCGATCCGCTACGGCGACCGCTTCAAGGCGGCGAACTGCATCGTCGCCATCTCCAATTTCGTCACCTTCCTCGAAAACACGCAGAGCTATCGCCGGGACCTCAGGCGGGTGGAATATGGCGACGAGCGCGATGCCGCCCAGAGGAAGAAGCTCCTCGCAATCTCGCCGCTGACCCGGATCAAGGAGCTTCGACTGCCGCTGATGGTGCAGACCGGCGGCAACGACCCGCGGGTCCCGGCCTCCGAAGCGGAGCAGGCGGTCAAGGCCGTGCGCCGCAACGGCGGCACCGCCTGGCACCTGCTCGCCCAGGACGAAGGCCACGGCTTCGCCAAGAAAGCGAATCAGGACTATGCCTTCTGGGCCAGCCTCATGTTCTGGCAGCGCAATTTGCTGGGCGAGAAGCCGCGCAAGGGGACGGAATAAGGCTCGGGCATGAGCGCTGCACAGCCGTCACCCTGAACGCGTTTCAGGGTCCAGTCTCGAGCCCGCTCCACCGTCGGGCTTTGGGACCGGCGCCGGCGCATTCCCCCGGCGCCGCGGGCGCCAATTTCAAAGGGAAGGCGCAAAGGCGCAAAGGCGCGACGTAGAGAGCCCACTTTTCCTACGTCGCGCCTTCGCGCCTTTGCGCCTTCTCCCAAAAATCCAGTGCCTGCGGCAATTGAGGAAACACGCCCGATGCGAAGGAGCGGGCCAAGGAGCGGCTCCACCCTGGATGCTGAAACAAGTTCAGCATGACGGGGGGGAGTTACCGCCCCTTCCGCGCCAGCCATTCCTCGATCGCGCGATAGGCGGAGCGCCCGCGCTCCGGATCGTCTCCGAGTCCGGTCGCGAAATAGGCGATTCCGCGGCCTGTCGCCCGGTCGATCCAGAGCCCCGAGCGAAGGCCGTAGGCGTCTCCGGCATGACCGAGGCGCGGCCTCGAGTCGGCGAACGGATCGTCCTTGGGCGCGCATTGGGCGAGGATCTGAACCGCCAGGCCGTAGCCGCAGTAGAAGCTGCCCTCCGAATCGCCATTATCGCCTTCGAAGCGCCAATGGAGGCTTTCCATCTGGGCAATGCTTTCCTCCTTCAGGAAGGCGCTGCCGTCCGGGAGGCGCCCGCTCCTGAGCAGCATCGCCCCGACCTTCGCGAGATCGCGGACCGAGATTCGAAGGCCCCCCTGCGGCGAGAAGAGCGCCCCGTTCGTCCCCGGGCGATAGTCCGAAAGGTCGCAGCCTCCGGCCTCCGCCGGGACGACCGGGCAAGGCGGCGGCGAGCCCTTCAGGTCGTCGCGGACCACGGTGCCGTCGGGCGCGTAGAGCACGGCCGCTCGAGCGATCGTCGCCGAACTGCAGGTCGTCCAGTTGAAGCAGGCGTGGAGGCCGAGCGGCTTCAGCACCAGCCGGTCCATGAGCCGGTCGAAGCGCTCGCCGGTCGACTTCTCCATCACCGAAGCGACGACCGGAAAACCGAGGTTGGAATAGCGGAAGAAGGTGCCGGGCGGATGCTCCTTGTCCCAGGCTTCGGGGGCGGCGACGGCCTTTTCGACCGTCATCCCGAGCGGAAGCGCGTAGCTGACGTCGTCGCGAAGGCTCGAGCGGTGCGAGAGGAGAAGTCGCAAAGTGATCGGACGGTCCGGGAAGGCGGGGTTGCGAAGGGTCCAGCCGAGCCGCTTCGATACATCCTCGTCGAGGTCGAGCCTGCCCTGCTCGACAAGCCGCATCACTCCGAGAGCGACGTGGAGCTTGCTGATCGACGCGATCCGCACCGGATCGTCGATGGCGAGCGCCCGCCCGGCGGCCCGGTCGGCGAGGCCGGAGGCCCCGGAGCGGGTGATCGCCCGCGCGTCGAACTCGGCCCAGGCATAGCTTGCGGCGGCCGGCGGCGGCTCCGCCGGGACGGTTGCGCAGGCGCCGGCCAGGATTGCCAGAGAAAGGGCCACCAAGCGCTTCATCGTCCGCTCCCCGAAGTGAATCGCTCCAGCCTAGAGCCCGTCCGCCGCACCGTCACCCTGAACTCGTTTCGGGGTCCAGTCCGACGCCCACTCGGAAGTCGGGCTGGGGACGGGCCAGCGCGGTTCCCTGGCGCCGCAGGCGCCAATTTCAAAGGGAAGGCGCAAAGGCGCAAAGGCGCGACGTAGAGAGCCCACCTTTTCTACGTCGCGCCTTTGCGCCTTTGCGCCTTCTCTCGAAAAATCCAGGGCCTGCCGGCCAGCGAGGAGATGCGCCGGGTGCGACGACCTGTTGCTAATGAGCGGCTCGGACCTGGATGCTGAGACAAGTTCAGCATGACGGAGGGGCGGGCGGACGGCTAGGACCTGACGAACGGACTATGCAAATAGGATTTTTCCTGCTAGGCTGGAGATCGGTTGGGAGATGAGTGTGCGCGCTGTCGTGAAATACCAGAGGACCCAGGCCCGAGCGTCGGGCCCGCGAGACGTTTTCGCCCGCGCCCGGGGGAAAATCGCGGGGATCGTGAACTTCGTGAACTTCACCCTTCTTCTCGCCGGCTTCGTCGCCCTGGCCGCGCCCGCCGCCGCCCAGGCCCCCGCTCCGCGCGAATGGCAGCCCGCCCAGGTCCAGGCGATCCTCGACAAGACTCAGACGATCCGGCTCGCGCCTTCGCTCGCCCATCTCTCGCCCGGCGAACGGGTCGCGGTCGGGAAGCTGCTCGAGGTCGGCAGGATCTTCCAGGACGTCTACGAGGCTCAGCGCCACCGCAGCGCGCTCACCGTCCGAGCCGCGCTCTCGCGTCGGACCGATCCGCAGGGGCGGGCGCTCTACACCCTCTACCGGCTCAACCAGGGTCCGATCGCGACGACTCTGGAGAACAGGCGCGAGCCAGCGCTCGCGTTCGCCGACGCTCCTCCGGGCAAGAACGTCTATCCCTGGGACCTCACCAAGTCCGAGCTCGATTCGTTTCTCGCCGCCCATCCGGGCGAGCGGGCCCGGTTGACCGACCTTCGCTCGGTCGTCCGACGGGCGGAAATGGCCGTGCTGAAGCGCGATCTCGCCAAGCTTCGCCAATATCCGGCGATCGACACGCTCCATCCCGGCCTCCGGGCCCGGATCGAAACCCTGGCGAAGCGACCGGACCGGTTGACCCTCTACGCCGTCCCTTATTCGCTCGCTTATGCCGACGAGATGGTCCGGAGCCACCGCCTGCTCAACGAGGCCGCCGAGGCCGTTGCGGGGTCGGACCCGCAATTCGCCCGCTACCTGCGAAACCGCGCGCGCGACCTCATCAGCGACGATTACGAATCGGGCGACGCGGCCTGGCTGAAGGGACGGTTCAAGAACCTCAACGCCCAGATCGGCGCCTATGAGACCTATGACGACGAGCTGCTCGGAACCCGCGCCTTCTACGGTCTCAGCCTGCTCGCGACCCGGACGAAGGAATCGGCCGAGCTTCGACAGGCGATGAAGGGCATCCAGGCGCTCGAGGACTCGCTTCCCTACGAGCGGCGGCGGCGGGTGATGGAGGACATTCCGGTCGGGGTCTACGACGTCGTCGCCGATTTCGGCCAGACCCGCGGCGGCAACACCGCCACCAACCTTCCCAACGAGGCCTATCTGGTCGAGCGCTATGGGAGCATCATCCTGCTTCGAGCCAACATCATGCGCAATCCCGACCTGTTCAAAGGCTCGGGCGACATCTTCGGGGCGGCCGTCGCACCGGCGCAGGCGGGCCACCTCACCCCGGACGGCAATTTCTACCGGACGCTCTGGCACGAGGTCGGCCATTATCTCGGCCCGGACCTGACCGCGTCCGGAGCGACGCTCGATTCGATCGGGCCGGACTCCAGCCTGCTCGAGGAGATGAAGGCGGACCTGATCTCGCTTTTCGTGGCGAAAGAGCTTCGCCGCCGCGGCTATTACAGCGAGGACCAGCTCCGCTCGCTCTACGCCAGCGGGATCCTTCGCACGCTCCAGAACAACCGGCCTAGGCGCGAGCAGCCCTACAACATGATGCAGCTGATGCAGTGGAACTGGTTCCTGGACCGCAAGGTGCTGAGCTTCGATCCGGCCGGCGCGCAGCTGACGATCGACTACGACCGCTACCACGAAGCGGTCCGGGACCTGCTGAAGCAGGTGATCGCGATCCAGGAAGCCGGTGACGCCAAGGCGGCGGCCGAGTTCGTCGACCGCTGGGGCAAGTGGGACGAGGCGCTTCACGGCAAGGTCGCGGCCAACATCCGCGCCCAGCAGCGCTACCGGTTCAGGTTGTTCGAATATGGGGCGCTCTCGTCCTCCCCATCGTGAGATGGGGAGGGGGACCATGCGAAGCATGGTGGAGGGGTAACTGGCACAAGCCAGCGCAAATACCCCTCCACCACCCTACGGGTGGTCCCCCTCCCCATGCTTCGCATGGGGAGGACGAAGAAGGAACCGCACCACCGCCTCCGCCGCCTCCTCCGGGCTCATCGCCGCCGCGTCGATCCGCAGGTCCGGCGCCTCGGGCGGCTCGTAGGGCGAGCCGATGCCGGTGAAATTGGGGATTCGCCCGTCCCGGGCCTTGGCGTAGAGCCCCTTGGGGTCGCGCTCCTCGGCGACGTCGAGCGGCACGTCCACGAAGACCTCGACGAATTCGCCCTCGCCGAGCATCTCGCGAACCATTCGCCGCTCCGCCCGGAACGGGCTGATGAAGGCGGCGAGCACGATCAGCCCCGCATCGAGCATCAGCCGCGCCGTCTCGCCGACCCGCCGGATATTCTCGGCCCGGTCGGCGTCCGAGAAGCCCAGGTCGCGATTGAGTCCGAGCCGGACATTGTCGCCGTCGAGCAGGAAGGTGTGGCGCCCCCGCAGATGAAGCTTTTTCTCGACCAGGTTGGCGATGGTCGACTTGCCGGCGCCGGACAGGCCGGTGAACCAGAGCAATCTCGGAGCCTGCCCCTTCATCGCCGAGCGCGCCTCGCGGGTGACGTCGAGGGCCTGCAGATGAAGGTTGTGCGACCGGCGCAAGGCGTGGCGGATGAGGCCGGCGCCGACCGTCTCGCCGGTGACCCGGTCGATGAGGATGAATCCGCCGAGGTCGCGGTTGTCCTCATAGGCTTCGAACACCAGGGGCCGGTCGGTCCACAGATTGGCGACCCCGATCCCGTTCAGCCGGAGCCCGTGCGCCGGCACCTGCTCCAGGGTGTTGACGTCGATCTCGAACTTGGGCGTGTGGATCGTGGCGAGCGCGCTCTGGGCCGCGAGCTTCAGCGCATATTGCCGGCCGGCCACCAGCTCCTCCAGCGCCATCCAGACGATGACCGCCTCGAACTGGTCGGCGGCCTCGGGCGGACGGTCGGCTGATGCGATGACGTCGCCGCGCGAGCAATCCACCTCCTCGGCGAAGGAAAGCATCACCGATTGGCCCTTCACGGCCTCGTCGAGTTCCCGATTCCCGAGTCCGATCCGGGCGATCGTCGCCTCGGTTCCGGCCGGCATCACACTCACCCGGTCGCCGCGGCGCACCGAACCGCCCGCGACCATCCCGGCGAATCCGCGCCGCTCGTGCCGGCTCACCCATTGCACCGGCATCGCGAAGGCGCCCCCGGCCCGCTCCACCTCGGGCTCGACGGCTTCGAGATGCTCGAGCAGCGGGGGCCCGTCATACCAGGGCATCGCTTTCGATCGGACCGCGACATTGTCGCCGCCGACCGCGGAAACCGGAATTGCGGTGAAGCTCTCGCCAAGCGCCGCGTAATCCGCGACGATGCGGTCGAAGACGGATCGGTCGAAGCCGACGCAATCCATCTTGTTCACGAGAAGCACGAAGCGGGACACTCCGAGCAGCCTGCACAGATAGGAGTGCCGCCGGGTCTGGGTGAGGATACCCTTGCGGGCGTCGACCAGGACGAGGGCCAGCTCCGCGGTCGAAGCGCCCGTCACCAGGTTGCGCGTATATTGCTCGTGCCCCGGCGCGTCGGCGACGATATATTTGCGCGTTGCAGTCGCGAAGAAGCGGTAGGCGACGTCGATCGTGATCCCCTGCTCTCGCTCCGCCTCGAGCCCGTCGACGAGGCGCGACAGATCGCCGCCGCAGGCGGCCAGCTCGTCGTCATAGGCCGAGCCCGTCTCGAACAGCAGCCGCCCGAGCAAGGTGGACTTGCCGTCGTCCACCGAGCCGCAGGTGATCAGGCGGAGGAGCGTCTTTTCGGTCATCGCCTCACCGTCGCCCCAGCGAAGGCTGGGGCCCATGCTGAGTCGGAGCCCGGAGCCAAGACCGAATGGATCCCAGCCTTCGCTGGGATGACAGGGTTGCTCGCAACCATGTCAGAAATACCCCTCCCTCTTCTTGCGCTCCATGGACGCCGTGCCGTCCCGGTCGATCAGCCGGCCCTGGCGCTCGGACTGGCGGCCGGTACGCATTTCCTCGATCAGTTCGGCGATGGTCGAGGCCCGGCTCTCGACGGCGCCCGACAGCGGATAGCAGCCGAGCGTCCTGAAACGCACCCAGCGTTCCTCGATCCTCTCGCCCGGCCCCGGCTTCAGCCGGCCGTCGTCGACCATCAGCAAGGTTCCGTCGCGCTCCAGGGTCGGCCTCGGCTCGGCGAAATAGAGTGAGGAAACCTCGATCCCCTCCGCCTCGACATATTGCCAGATGTCGAGCTCGGTCCAGTTGGACAGCGGGAAGATCCTGAAGCTCTCCCCCTTCGCCTTGCGGGCGTTGTAGAGCCTCCACAGCTCCGGCCGCTGGCGTTTCGGATCCCAGCGATGGCCGGCGGAGCGGAAGGAGAAGACCCGCTCCTTCGCCCTTACCCGCTCCTCGTCCCGCCGGGCGCCGCCGATGGCGCCGTCGAAGCCGTGGCGGTCGAGCGCCTGCTTCAGCCCGTCCGTCTTCCACATCTGGGTATGGAGCGCCGAGCCGTGGTCGAGCGGGTTGATCCCGCGCTCCTCGGCCTCCGGATTGCGGTGGACGATCAGCTCCATCCCGGCCTCGGCCGCGGCGCGGTCGCGAAGTTCGTACATCGCCTTGAACTTCCACGTCGTGTCGACGTGGAGGAGCGGGAGAGGCGGGGTTGCCGGAGCGAAGGCGAGCTTGGCCAGATGGAGCAGCACCGAGCTGTCCTTGCCGGCCGAATAGAGCATCACCGGCCGCTCGAACTCCGCCGCAGCCTCGCGAATGATATGGATCGCCTCGGCCTCGAGCCGCTGGAGGTGGGTGAGAGTCATCGGTTCGGCCCCTGGCGCGGGATGTGGCTGAGCGGGACCAAGCTTATCTCCGTTCGGGCTGAGCCTGTCGAAGCCCTCTCCTTGCTCCGCCGCTAACAGGAAAAAAGGCCCTTCGACAAGCTCAGGGCGAACGGCCAGGCGGCGGTTGCAACTCGTCCCCGCCCGCTCCATCTCCCTGTCCGAACCCGACGAAAGGGCCGAGGATGCAAGCCGAGGATCGCGACGCGCTGAGCAAGGTCCCGGCGGTCACCCTAGGCTTCTGGGTCGTCAAGGTGCTCGCGACCACGCTCGGCGAGACCGGGGGCGACACGGTCAGCATGACCTGGGATCTCGGCTATTTGATCGGATCGGCGATCTTCCTCGGAATCCTGGCCGTCCTGGCGGTCTGGCAGATCGCGGCGAAGCGCTTTCATCCGTTCCTCTACTGGGCGACGATCATCGCCTCCACCACGGCCGGGACGACGATGGCCGATTTCGCCACCCGCTCGCTCGGAATCGGCTATGCCGGGGGTTCGGCACTCCTTTTCGGCCTGGTCCTCGCGTCGCTCGCCGCCTGGTATCGGAGCCTGGGCTCGGTCTCGGTGGAGACGGTCCGGACCGCCCGGGCGGAGAGCTTCTACTGGATCACCATCACCTTCTCGCAGACGCTCGGGACCGCGCTCGGCGACTGGGTCGCCGATTCCGGCCCGGGATATGGCGGGGCGGCCTTGCTGTTCGGGGCCGCGCTGCTGGTGCTCGCTGCGCTTTACTTCTGGACCCGGACGGATCGGGTCCTGCTGTTCTGGGCCGCCTTCATCCTCACCCGTCCGCTCGGCGCCGCGGTGGGCGACTTCCTCGACAAGCCGGTTGCCGACGGCGGGCTCGCCTTCAGCCGCCCGCTCGCCTCGGTGGTCCTCGCCGCGGTGATCCTGGTCCTGATACTGGCCCTTTCGCAGCGGGCGGGCCGACATGGCGGCGTGTCGGCCTGAAGCTGTCAGTCCGCTGACAGTCACGTGACCGTCACCGGACTGTCCCTGAAGGCCGGCGGCGCCCTGGCGCGGTTGCAACTTCGCTCAGGCCGCTCCATCTCCCCCTCATGACCGAACCCCCGATGAAAGCCGCGATCATCCCGGTGACCCCGCTTCAGCAGAATTGCTGCCTGCTCTGGTGCACCCGGACGATGCTCGGCGCCTTCACCGACCCCGGCGGGGATCTCGACCGGCTGAAGGCGGCCGCGAAGCAGCACGGGGTGACGATCGAGAAGATCCTCCTCACCCACGGCCATATCGACCATTGCGGCTCGGCGAAGATCCTCGCCGACGAGCTCGGCGTGAAGATCGAAGGCCCGCACATCGCCGACAAATTCTGGATCGACCGGCTCGCCGAGGACGGCGCCCGCTACGGGATCATGGGCCGGCCCTTCGAATCGGACCGCTGGCTGGACGACGGCGATACCGCGAGCGTCGGAGACCTGGTCTTCGACGTCTATCATTGCCCCGGCCACACGCCCGGCCATGTCGTCTTCCACCACGCGCCCTCGAAGCTCGCGATCGTCGGCGACGTCCTGTTCCAGGGGTCGATCGGACGGACCGACTTCCCGATGGGCAACCATCAGGACCTGCTCGACGCGATCACCACCAAGCTGTGGCCGCTGGGCGGAGACACCGCCTTCGTCCCGGGCCACGGTCCGATGAGCACCTTCGCCCGCGAGCGCGCGACGAATCCCTTCGTGGGGGACAGGGCGCTGGCGGGGGCGTAGTCGTCATACCGGCGAAGGCCGGTATCCATGAACAAAGGGGCCTGAAGCTGTTCTCGACGGTTCGTGTTCATGGATTCCGGCCTTCGCCGGAACGACGCGTCAGCTCATCTCAGGGACGCCTCTGCCGCCTCCGCATAAGTCACCCGCGCCGGCGCCTTGTGCAGGTAGGGCAAGGCGATCGCGTAGAGGGCGAGCCCCAACAGGATCAGCGCGGTGATTCCGATCCCCACCGTCCTGAGCTTCAGCGGGTCCCCCCGGGGCCGGTCCATTCCGAAGCCGTGCGCGATCCGGCCGAGGATGTAGACGACCCCGACGATCCACAGCCAGAGCTTCGAGCCTTCGGCCAGCTCGACGAGAAGGATGAGGATCAGCACGAACGGCGTATATTCGATGAAATTGGCCTGGGCGCGCATCCGGGCGATCAGGGCCTCGTTGCCGCCGTCCCCGATCGAGACCTTGTGGGCGAGGCGCATCTGGCCGACGCGGCGGGCCAGCCAGATATTGAGCAAGGCCGCGGCCCCGGCGATGGTGAGAGTGATCGGCAGAATCATGGCCTTGTCCCCATATCCTGGAGGCGGAGTCGCACGCGGCGCCCGCGCTTGCAACCGCGGCGAAATCCGCTATAGGCGACACCGCTCACGCGAGCACCCCGGCCGCACGGCCAGCGGCCCTTATCCGCCGTTGACCCTCGGCAATGTGTTCGCCAAATCACGAACCCCAGTCGAGAACAGGTGCCAGGATGGCCGTCCCCAAAAGAAAAACTTCGCCGTCGAAGCGCAACATGCGCCGCAGCCATCACGCGCTGAAGCCGGCCAACTACCAGGAATGCAAGCATTGCGGCGAGCTCCACCTGCCGCACAACCTTTGCGCCGCCTGCGGCCACTATAACGGACGTGAAATCCTCCCCGTCGAGGCGTAAGAGCCACTGACGCGGCTTGAGGAGACGGCAAAGGTGGGCATCACGCCACGGATCGCAATCGACGCGATGGGTGGCGACACCGGCCCGGCCGTGATGATCGCGGGCGCCGCGATGGCGCTGAAGCGCGACTCCGATCTCGCCTTCCTGCTGTTCGGAGACGAGGGCGCGGTCCGGGCGGAGCTCGGCCGGTTCCCCGAGCTCGCGTCCGTCTGCGAGGTCGTCCACACGCCCGATGTCATCGCCGCCGAGGACAAGCCGAGCCAGGCGATCCGGCGGGCCAAGACGACGTCGATGGGCCGCGCGATCGGCGCCGTGAAGGAGGGCGAGGCGAATGCCGCCGTCTCGGCCGGAAATACCGGCGCGATGATGGCGATGGCGAAGCTCGCGCTCCGAACCATGCCGGGCATCGACCGGCCGGCGCTCGCGGCTCTGCTTCCCACGCTGGGCAAGAACGACCTCGTCATGCTCGATCTCGGTGCCAACACCGAATCGGATTCGAGGAACCTCGTCCAGTTCGCGGTCATGGGCGCCGCTTATTCCCGGGTCGTCTTCGACCTCGAAAAGCCGCGTCTGCAGCTCCTCAACATCGGAACGGAGGAGATGAAGGGCACCGACGACCTGAAGGAGGCGGCCGCCATCCTGCGCGATGCGGATTATCTCGGCATGCGTTTCGAAGGCTATATCGAAGGCGACAAGATCTCGCGCGGAGAGGTCGACGTCGTCGTGACCGACGGCTTTTCGGGCAATATCGCGCTCAAGTCCCTCGAAGGCACCGCCCGCTTCGTGACGGACCTCCTTCGCCAGGCTTTCGCGAGCTCGCTGAGGGCCAAGCTCGGGTTCGTCATCTCGCGGCCGGTCACCAAGCTGATCAAGCACCATCTCGATCCGAACAATCACAACGGCGCCGTCTTCCTGGGGCTGAACGGAATCGTCGTGAAGAGCCATGGCGGCGCGAACGAGAAGGGCGTCGCGAACGCGGTTCGGGTCGCGGCGCGCATGGTTCGCGAGGACATTACACGCAAGATCACCGAAGACCTGGACAACATCGCCGCGCATCGGGTCGAGGCGGAGGCGAAGTGAGCCGCCGATCGATTATCCTGGGCACCGGTTCCGCGCTGCCGGCGAGGCGCGTGACCAACGCGGAGCTCGCCGAGCGGGTCGACACCAGCCACGAATGGATCGTCGAGCGGACCGGAATCCACGCCCGCCATATCGCCGCCGACGGGGAGACCACCGCCACCCTCGCGACCGAGGCCGCCCGCCAGGCGCTCGCCGCCGCCGGGGTGCCGGCGCAGAGGGTGGGGCTCATCGTCCTCGCCACCGCCACCCCCGACCAGACCTTCCCGTCGAGCGCGACCCGGGTCCAGACGGCCCTCGGAATCGACGACTGCATCGCCTTCGACGTCGCTGCGGTCTGCACCGGGTTCCTCTATGCCCTCTCGGTCGCCGACAACATGCTGAAGGGCGGCATGGCCGATTACGCCCTGGTCATCGGCTCCGAGACGTTCAGCCGGATACTCGACTGGGAGGACCGGACGACGTGCGTCCTGTTCGGCGACGGCGCCGGCGCCGTCCTCCTCCACTCGGTCGATGCCCAGGATTCGGGCGTGCTGGCGACGAAGCTCCACGCCGACGGCCGCCACAACGACCTGCTCTTCGTCGACGGCGGAGCCTCGACGACCGGGACGATCGGCAAGCTGAGGATGCGGGGCAAGGAGGTCTTCCGCCACGCCGTCGTCAACCTCGCCGCGGTCCTCACCGAGACCCTCGAAGCCGCCGGCCACTGCGCCGACGAGGTCGACTGGGTCGTCCCGCACCAGGCCAACAAGCGGATCCTGGACGCGACGGCCCGCAAGCTCGGCCTCGATCCCGCCCGAATCGTCGTGACCGTCGACCAGCATGCCAACACGTCCGCCGCCTCGGTGCCGCTGGCCCTCGACACGGCGGTCAAGGACGGCCGGATCAAGCGCGGCGAGCTGATCGTGCTCGAAGCGATGGGGGGCGGCTTCACCTGGGGCGCAGCGGTGGTCCGCTACTGAAAAGCATGGGCCTACGTAAAACCCGAATGCGTATTCGAAGCTTTTCGGGCAAAGTCGATTTGCAACTAAGTACAAGCTGGACTATGCTTTTTTGATTGCCTCGGGGGGAGGGAGAAGAAATGGCCGACGCGGGAACCATCAGGCGCCAGGACGCCGGGACCTTGACGCGTGCCGACCTTGCGGACGTCATCCATCGCGAGATCGGACTTTCACGGGCCGAATCGGCCGGGATCGTCGAGCGCATCCTTCATCATATGTGCCATGCTCTGTCCGAAGGGCAGAACGTGAAGATTTCGGGCTTCGGGAGCTTCATCCTGCGCGACAAGGGCGAGCGGGTCGGCCGCAATCCCAAGACCGGAGTCGAAGTTCCGATCGCTCCCCGCCGGGTTCTCACGTTCCGCGCCAGCCAGATCATGCGCGAGCGGATCGCCAAGGGCGGCTGAGCCGCATGGCGGACGCCCCCGGCAAGAGCGAGCAGGCTTTCCGAACCATCGGCGAGCTTGCGTCCGAGCTCGACGTCCCGCAGCACATATTGCGCTATTGGGAGAGCCGCTTCCCGCAGCTGAAGCCGCTCCAGCGCGCCGGCAACCGGCGCTACTACCGGCCCGCCGACGTCGCTTTGGCACGCCGGATCCATCGGCTCCTCAACCAGGACGGCTACACGATACGCGGAGTCCAGCAATTGCTGGCGAGCGGGGCCGGGGACGATACCGCCCACGCGATCGAGGGGATTCCGGAGCCGGCGCGCGCCGCGGGTCGGGACTCGCTTCCGCTCGAGCAGCTCAAGGCCATCCGCCGCACCCTGGCCGAGGCGCTCGACGCATAGATCGTCATCCCGGCGAAAGCCGGGACCTCGGGGAGACCCGCCGAGACTTCTTATCCTGAGGTCCCGGCTTTCGCCGGGATGACGAGATGCTATTCCGCCTCAGGCCCAAGCTCCGGGTCAAGGTCCCTCGGCCGGATGAAGCGGACCAGCCTTCCGGTCGCTTCCTCCACCTCGGTCCACCGCTCCACGTCGAGGGCGATCTCGGCCACCGTGCCGGTCGGGTATTTCACCTCCACCTCGGCCCGAAGCCCGGCTTCGTCCCGGCGGGAGAGGCATAAAGCGAGTTCCTCCAGGCCGGGATTGTGCCCGACCACAAGCAGCCGGCCGACCTCGTCGGGAGCCGCCCGGACGATCTCGAGCAAGGTCGCCGTCGAAGCCAGATACAGCCGCCGGTCGAATTGCGGCTCGATCCCGCCCAGGCCGGCCGACACCTCCTCGAGGGTCTCGATCACCCGCCGCGCCGGCGAGGCCAGGACGAGGTCGAAGGCCAGCCCCTGCGCCTTCATCTCGAGCCCGACGGTGCGCGCCGCCTTTCGCCCGCGCGGATTGAGCGGCCGGTCGAAATCGCGGCTCACCGGATCGTCCCAGCCGGACTTGGCGTGGCGCAGCAGCGTCAGTGTCTTCATCCGGCGTCTTCGGCCTGCCTCTGTTCCAGCGCCTGATGCCCGAAAGCCGGCGCGGTTGAAAGCCGCTCGCGCACCCGCTCGACCGCCTCGGCCAGGCTGACGCGGCTGATCGGGGTCCCGGGCGGGAAGGCCGAGAGCAGCCGGGTCGGAGTCGCCGCCGAAAGCAGGACGAAGACTCCCTTGTCCTCCTTTCGCCGGATCAGCCGGCCGAACGCCTGGGCGAGCCGGGCCCGGACCACCCTGTCGTCATAGGGGGTCCCGCCGCCCGCCGCCCGCCTTGCCGAATGAAGCACCGTCGGCCTCGGCCAGGGCACGCCTTCCATCACCACGAGCCGGAGCGAATGGCCGGGCACGTCGACTCCGTCGCGAAGCGCGTCGGTTCCGAGCAGCGACGCGTGGGGATCGTCCCGGAAGATGTCGACCAGGGTTCCGGTATCGATCGGATCGACATGCTGGGCGTAGAGCGGAAGGCCTGCCCGGGCGAGCCGGTCGGCGATCCGGGCGTGAACCGCCTTCAGCCTCTGGATGGCGGTGAACAGGCCGAGAGTCCCGCCTTCCGCCGCCTCGACCAGCCGCGAATAGGCGCCGGCGAGCTGGCCGACGTCGCCGCGCTTGACGTCGGTGACGATCAGCACCTCGCTGTTCGCGGCATAGTCGAACGGGCTCGCCGCGCTGAACCGGCGCACTGGGCCGGCCACGTGGGCGGCCCCGGTCCGCGCCTCGGCGCTCTCCCAGCCTTCCGCTCCCCGCAGGGTGGCGGAGGTGACGATGACGCTGTGGGCCGGCTTCAGGACCGTCTCGGCGAGCGGACGGGTGGGATCGAGCCAGCGGCGGTGGAGCCCGATATCGAACTCGCGGCCGTCGATCCGGTCCACGGCCAGCCAGTCCACGAAGTCCGGATCGGCCGGACCCCCGAGGCGCGCCGCCAGCGCCACCCAGGCCGCGATCGTCTGGGTCCGCCAGGAAAGGCCTCCGATCGCCCCTTCGATCCGGGCCCGGGCCTGCGAATCGAGCCAGTCGGGGGAATCCTCCAGCACCGCCTCCAGCCGCCGGGCGAGCGCCATCAGCGGCCTCATCAATTGCTCGAGCGCTTCCACCGCCGGAGCGGCCGCGGCGACGATGTCCCCGTCGAGCTCGGCCATCTCGGTCTCGATCCCGTAGCCGGCGTCCTGCGCGGTCGCCCGGGCGTAGACGGTGCCCCGGACCGCCGCGAGCAGCTTCTCGACGGGGCCGAAGGGCATTCCCTCGGCGATCCGCTGGATCCAGCCGTCGCTTGGCAGGAGCCCCGCCGCCTGGACCGCCATCTCGACCGCGAGCGCCCCGGCCTCGTCATAGGACGCCACATCGGTCAGCCGGGCCGCAAGCCCGCGCCTTCGGCCCCGCGACCGGCTTTCCGGCCCGACGATCCAGCGCCTGAGCTCGATCGCCTCCTGTCCGGTGAGAGCCGCGGCAAAGGTCGAATCGGCCGCTTCGAACAGATGATGGCCTTCGTCGAAGACGATCCGGGTGGGCGGGTTCCCTCCGTCGCGCCCGCGGGCGGCGTTGACCATCACCAGGGCGTGATTGGCGATGACGATGTCCGCGTCCCTGCTCGCCCGGGCCGAGCGCTCGATGAAGCATTTGCGGTAATGCGGGCAGCCCGCATAGACGCATTCCCCTCTCCGATCGGTCAGGGCGGTCGCGCCCGCCCGGCGGAACAGGGTCGGAAGCCAGCCCGGCATGTCGCCGCCGACCATGTCGCCGTCCTTCGAGAAAGCGGCCCAGCGCGCGGCCAGCTGGGCGAGGATCGCGGCCCGTCCGGCGAAGCCGCCCTGGAGCGCGTCCTCGAGGTTGAGCAGGCACAGATAATTCTCCCGCCCCTTGCGGACGACGACCTTGCGCCGCCGCACCCCGGAATCGGAGAACAGCCTCAGGCCTTCGCGGTCGAGCTGGCGCTGGAGCGCCTTGGTGAACGTCGACACCCACACCGCCCCGTCGGCCCGCTGCGCCCAGAGCGAGGCCGGAGCGAGATAGCCCAGGGTCTTGCCGATGCCGGTGCCGGCTTCGGCGAGCAGCATGTTGGGCTGCCCCTCGCCGGCCCGCGGGTCGAACGTTCCGGCCGCCGCCGCGGCATAGTCGCGCTGGCCCTGGCGGACCTCCGCGCCCCGGCCGACCAGCTCGGTCAGCCGCTCGACCGCCTCGTCCTCCGGCACCCGCACCGTTCGCGGCGCCGGGCGGGCGCCCGCCTCCTCCCATTCCGGGAGCCTTGAGAACAGCCAGCGCTCGTCCCGCTCGGGCCGGCTCAGCCGCGGAGCGATCGCCGGGGTCCAGGACCAGCGCAGCCGTCCAAGCGCCTGAGCCGAAGCCCAGGCCCCCTCGCGCTCCGGCCAGTCGCCCTCCAGGGTCGAGAGCAGGGCGGCCGCGGCTCGGAGCAGGAAGGGCGCCGCCTCGGAATCGCCCGCCGGCGGCTCGATCCCGAGCGCCTCGGCCAGCCCCTTGGGCGTCGGAACCGCGAACCTGGCGGGATGGACGAAGGCGAACAGCTCGAGCAGGTCGAGCCCGGACAAGTCGGGATAACCGAGCCTCTGCCCGATCAGGGGCGCGTTGAGCATGACGAGCGGAGTCTCGGCCGCCCTGGAGATCGCCTCCCCCCGCCCGAGGCCCCGCACCTCGCCGTCCCCCGTGGCCAGCCAGATGCCGCCATGGGTCGCGTGAAGCGCCGGATAGGGGAAGCCCGTCGTCATTTTGGCTGAATCAACCGGTTGATGGCCGCCACGGCATTATCCGGATCGGGCACTGAGAAGAGGTCCATATACTCATATTTCTCTCCGCTTTCAGGCTTCAAAGTCAAAGAGATATGCCCCCGTCCGCTCTCGTCCGAAGCGACCACCGCGACAGTGTCGAGGCGCTCGGCCGCTACCTCCCGGTCGATCGCGCCCGAGAGGGGCGCGAGGAACAGGATCCTTCGGTCGGTCACCGCGAGGGTTCCGAATGCGTCGACGACCCAGGTTCCGAAGAAGGGGAGCGCCCGGCTGAGGGGGAACCACGCCATCGGACCGAGTATCGCGGCGGCGATCATGGTCGCGAACAGGCACGCGAAGAGCGTCAGGCCCGGCGAATCCGTATCGTCCGCGCCGGACCAGATGAACCACAGGGCGATGAACAAGGGAAACGGAGCCGGCACGCAGAAGGCCGCCATCATCAGGCGCTCGGCGCCGACCGCGCGGACGCCGCGCCGAGCGCTCCAAAGGACCGTTTCGCCCGCCTCCAGGCTCCGCGGAGCCTCCTCCACCTCCTCCCACCTCTCATCGCGGGCCGGAATTCCGAGCCGCTGGAGCACCTCGACCGCCGAATCCGCATTGCCCACTCCGAACAGGGTCGGGTAAAGCCCCGCCGACGCGCCGGCCGACTTCAGGATCTTGAAATGCAACGCGGCTCGGTGACGTGGCCCGTTCGCCACCGCACGCTCGACCGCCGCCAATGGAACAGCGATGGGGCGGCGGCCTGCCCGGAGCACGAACCGGCGGGTCGTGAGCACGGCCAGGGCGCGCGGCGCGCCGGCGACCCGCCGCACGAATTGCAGCAGGCTCCACGAAGCAGCCGCAACGAAGAGACCGAGCGTAAGGCGCGCCGCCACGTTCGCCGGGATCGGCGGCTGACCGTCCTGCGGAATGCCCCGATAGGTCCAGCCGTCGACGCTCAGCATCAGCCACAGCAGCGCCGCCAGAAGGACGACCATGATCGCCGCCCCGGGCCATAAAGCGGAGAAGGTCGCTCCGCTCCGGCCGCGTCCTACCCAGAGCAGCGCCTCGCCCGGCTCAAGCAGCGCTGAAGCTTCGCCGGCAAGGCCCGGCGGTAGCGCGGTTTCCTCGGCACTGGCGCGGATCGGCGTCGTCATTGGCGAAATGACCTAAAAGGCTTAAGGCGCCGCCCGCGGGCCGCTATCGGGAAGCCGCCATAGCACGACGGGAACATATGCAAAACGCCGAAGCGATACGCGCAGCCGCCCTGGTTTCGAAGGCCTGGCCCTATGAAGAGGCGCGCAAGCTCATCAAGCGCTATCCCGACGGCCCGCCCCGGGGCGAGATATTGTTCGAGACCGGCTACGGCCCCAGCGGCCTGCCGCATCTCGGCACCTTCCAGGAGGTGGCGCGCACCCTGATGGTCCGCCACGCGCTTTCCGAGATGACCGGCTGGCCGAGCCGGCTGATCGCCTTTTCCGACGACATGGACGGGATGCGCAAGGTCCCGCCGGGGGTGCCCAACCAGGACATGATGCACGCTTATCTCGACCAGCCGCTGAGCAAGGTGCCCGACCCCTATGGCTGCGACCATTCCAGCTATGCCGCGCACAACAACAATCTGCTTCGGCAATTCCTCGACGGCTTCGGCTTCGACTACGAGTTCCTCGCCTCCTCCGACTGCTATTCGTCGGGCCGGTTCGACGATGCGCTCCGCCAGGTGCTCGGCCGCTACGGCGAGATCATGGACGTGATGCTCCCGACGCTCGGCGAGGAGCGGCGGCGGACCTATTCGCCGGTGCTTCCGATCAGCCCCGAAAGCGGCAAGGTCCTGCAGGTGCCGATTGAGGTGCTCGACGCCCGGGCCGGGCTGGTCCGCTACACGGATCCGGCGAGCGGCCAGGAGGTCGAGCAGTCCATCCTCGGCGGCGGCTGCAAGCTCCAGTGGAAGGTCGACTGGGCGATGCGCTGGGTCGCGCTCGGCATCGACTATGAGATGGCCGGCAAGGACCTGATCGAGTCGGTCGTCCAGAGCTCCAGAATCGCCCGGATCCTCGGCGGCCGCCCGCCCGAAGGCTTCAATTACGAGCTCTTCCTCGACGAGAATGGAGAGAAGATCTCGAAGACCAAGGGCAACGGAGTCACGATCGACGAATGGCTCAGCTACGCGCCCCAGGAGAGCCTCTCTTTCTACATCTACCGGGAGCCGAAGCGGGCCAAGCAGCTCGGCGTCGGGGTCATCCCGCGGGCGGTCGACGAATATTACCAGTTCCTCTCCGCCTATCCGGGTCAGGAATGGGACAAGCGCCTCGGCAACCCGGTCCACCACGTCCATTCCGGCCGGGTGCCGGAAGTCCGGCTTCCGATCAGCTTCGCGCTTCTGCTCAACGTCGCTAGCCTTCCCGGCGTCGGCGACCGCGAGACGATCTGGAGCTTCCTTCGCCGCTACGATCCCGCTTTGACTCCGCAAGCGAGCCCGGAGCTCGACAGGCTGGTCTCCTACGCGGTCGAATATGGCAGCCGCTTCGTCGCGCCCGCGCTAAGGCGCAGGCCGCCCACGGCCGACGAGGTTCCGGCGCTGCGCGAGCTCGACGCGCTACTCGCCGGCGAGGACGGCGCCGGCCCCGAAAACGAGGATCCGGCCGTCCGCCTCCAGAACCACGTCTACGAGATCGGCAAGAAATATTACGGCAAGGAGCGCCTGCGCGACTGGTTCAAGGCCCTCTACGAGACCCTTCTGGGAAGCGACCAGGGACCGCGCATGGGCAGCTTCATCGCCCTCTATGGAATCGCCAACAGCCGCCGCCTGATCGCCGAAGCGCTGGAATCGTCTACTTAAATTCGGTGACAGTGCACTAATTTCCTAAATTCGGTGACAGTGCACTAATTTCCGCCGACCTTAATTAGTGCACTGTCACTGAATTATAGGGACTTGTCTGCCGGTCAGTCTCTTGTACTTCACGCCTCACGAATCGCTGACGGCAAGGGGAGGATACACGACGTGGTTGGGGCAATGATCAGGACCGTTCCAGGTTTGGCGGCGGCAATGGGCGTCCTGTGCGCCGGAATCGCGCTTGTGCCGGGGATGAGCGCCGCGGAAGCGAAGCGGTCGAAGGAAAGGGATCCTTCGAAGACGGTTTGCCAGACTATAGTACCGTCCGGGACCCGGCTGGGAAAGCGGATCTGCCGTACCCAGCAGGAGTGGGACGACGAGGCGAAGGCGGCTCAGGACGGCGTTTTCGAGCAGCAAAGGGTGACCCCGCTCCCGCCTGTAAACCCTAATTAGAGTTTGTCCTGTTGAAGTAGAATCGTCACCCCGGACTTGATCCGGGGTCCACCTTCTTTCCATGGCGCATCGAGGAAGAAGGTGGATGCCGGATCGAGTCCGGCATGACGGAAAATGCATCGCTTCAACTTCAAAAGGACAAACTTTAGGTCTCGACCGGTGTGGCGCCTTCGTCGCGCCCTTCGGCTGCACCGACGGTCAGGCGTCCATTCATTTGTCCTCTTCGAGACGGGCTGGGGGAGGGATTAACGGGTCAGGCCTGAGGGTGGCGGGTCGACGTCAGACCCGCCTCGGATTTCGCCGCTCCATCGATCCGGTCGGTTTCACCCCAGCCGAGATCCGCTCCGCCTCGGCCCGGGCGAGGCCGGCCCGGACCAGAGCCTCGGTGAGCGCCGATTCGGCCGGGACTTCGACGTCGGGGGCGATTCCGTCGCCTTCCCAATCGTCGTTGGTGTCGGGATCAAAGGTCCGGCCCACGGGCACGAACACGACGAACTTGTCGCCGATCGTCTGGATCCCGCCATAATGGCCGGCGCCCGCGGTCGGCTCGCCGACGATCGTTGCCCGGTGGGTGCGCTTGAGGGCGAGGGTCATATGCTCGGCCGCGGAGGCCGTCGCACCGGAGGTGAGGACGAAGACCTTGGCCCCGAACAGCCTTTTCTCGGTGGCGCTGGGCTGGACATAATGCTCGCGGCGGACGACCTCGGCGCCGGCGGGGACGGTCCGAAGCATCGCGTCGCGGATCGGCGAGCCGCCGTCGCGGTCGACCGAGGCCCGGGTGTCCATGGTCACGAGGGTGGTGGGCTTGGCGAAGAGATAGGGAAACATCGCGTCCATCTCGGCCAGCCCGCCGCCGCGATGGATCCGGTTGTCGAAGATGATCGTCCTGGCCCCGGCATTTTCGGACATGAAGGCCCGAACCGCGGCGACCGTCTCGGCGTCGCCCGGGAAGGCGGTGAATCGGATATAGGCGATTCCCGGGGCGAGCTGCCGGGCCTCCTCGACCCCGCTCGTCGCCGCCGGGCGCTGCGGCGGCGCCCGGCCCCCGCCGGCAGGAGGCGGTCCGAGATCCGCCGGGCGGAGGCGAACCCGAAGATGGTTGTCCGGAGACACGGCCCGAAGGTCCGCCGTCAGCCGCTCGGCGAGCGCCTTTCCCGAGGTGAATCCGTCATACGCGCCGCTCGCCGCATTCGCCTTGAGCATCGCCGCGTAGCGGGCCGCGACGTCGGTGAAGACGTAGCTTTCCTCCAGCGCCGAAGCGAGCTCGGCGGCGGCGGCCCGAGCTTCGTCACGGCCGACCGCGACGTCGGGCACCTCGGGCCGAGGCCCCGGCTGAGGAGCCGGCTGAGGCGCCGGCTGGCTCATGGCGACGGCGGACGTGGCCAGCAGAATAAAGCCGGCCGCATTGATCGATCTGGACATGGATCCTCCCACGACATCGTTACGCATCCCCGCGCGATTATGGGCGCGGCCAGGCGCTTTTTGCGCGATTTTCCGCGGCCTTTCATGCCAATAATCGGCAGGGTAAGGCTTGGGAGCGACATGGACAGGAAACTCGACCGCTTCGACGTCGCACTCCTCAACCTGCTCCAGTCGGACAATCTCGCCACCGCCGAGGCCCTGTCGCTTCAAGTGCCGCTTTCGCCGTCCGCCATCGCGCGCCGGATCCGCTCGCTCAGGGAAGCCGGGATGATCGCCGCCGATATCGCCGTTCCGGCCCCCGCTCTGGTCGCGGACCGCCTGCGGGCGATCGTGCAGGTCCAGGTCCAGGAACATGCCGAGGAAAAGGGCATCGCCGCACTCCGCGCCCGCCTGGCCGCCGCTCCGGAGGTCCAGCTCCTCCTCAACATCGCCGGCCCGGTCGACCTGATGGTGCTGATCGTGACTCGCACGATGAACGAGTTCAACGCCTTCGCCGACCGCCACTTCGCTTCCGACCCCTGCGTCCGCCGCTACGAGACGACCTTCGTCAAGGCGGAGATCAAGAGCCGGCCGGTGGTCGTGCTCGACGATGGGGACGTCGGGCGGTGAGGATAACCGTCGCCCCAGCGAAGGCTGGGGCCCCAGGGGGTGAAGGGTGCCGGTGCCTTTCACCCGCCGGGGCCCCAGCCTTCGCTGGGGCGACGTAGGAGCTTCACCCTCGCTTCGCCGCGATCCAGTCGTCGATTTTCCGCTCCAGCACCGCCAGCGGCAATGCCCCCGTCATCAGCACCTGTGCGTGGAACTCGCGAATGTCGAAGCGGGGGCCGAGCGCCTTTTCAGACCGGGCCCTCAATTCGCTTATCTTGAGCTGGCCGATCTTGTAGGCGAGCGCCTGCCCGGGGATGGCGATGTAGCGCTCGGTCTCCGCCGTCGCGTTGCTTCGCCCGCGCGAGCTGTTGTCGAGGATGTACTGGATGGTCCGGTCGCGGGTCCAGCCCTTGGAATGGATTCCTGTGTCGACGACCAGCCGGATCGCTCGGAAGAGCTGCGAATCGAGATAGCCGAAATATTGATAGGGGTCGGTATAGACCCCCAGCTCGCGCCCCAGAGTCTCGGCATAGAGGCCCCAGCCCTCGACATAGGCGGTATTGCCGCCGAAGCGCATGAAGCTCGGAAGCGCCTCGTTCTCCTGCGCCAGGCTGATCTGGAAATGGTGTCCCGGAGCGCCTTCGTGGAGGTAGAGGGTCTCCATCGCCGGAGTGGTCCTCGACGGAAGGTCGTAGGCGTTGAAATAGAAGACGCCCGGCCTCGATCCGTCGACCGTTCCGCCCTGATAGGAGCCTCGGGCGGCGCCTTTCTCGGTAAGCGCGGGGACCGGCCGGATCTCGAGCGGGGTCTTCGGGATGGTCGAGAACATCCTCGGCAGCGTGACGTCGAGCCTCTTGCCGATTGCGACATAGCCCTGCTGGAGCGCCTCCCTCGACTTCGGCTTGAATTTCGGGTCGGTCCTGATGTGCTCGAAGAATTGCTGGAGCGTCCCGGTGAAGCCGACCTGGGCTTTCACCGTCTCCATCTCGCGCTGGAGCCGCTCCACCTCGGCGAGGCCGATCCGGTGGATTTCGTCCGGGGTCATGTCCGTCGTGGTGCTCTGGGCGACCAGATGGCGGTACAGCGCCGGGCCGCTCTTCATGTCCTGAAGCCCGACGCTCGGCCGCGCCCTGGGCAAATAGCGGTCGCGGATGAAGTCGCGCAGCCGGGTCACCGCGGGGCGGATCTCCTTCGAGATCGACTCGGCATAGGCGGCCCGGAGGCGCGGCCGCTCCGCCTCGGGCACCTCCGCCGGGAAGGCCGCGACCGGGCGGTAGAAGCTGCTGCCTTCGACCCCTTCGGCCAGAATTGCGTCGAGCTGCTCGACGACGTTCGCCATGACCAGCCTGGGCTGAACCACGCCCGCCGCAAGGCCCTGCTCCATCCGGGCGATCGCTCCGTCCGCGAGCCGGACGAAATCCTTGGCCCGCCCGAGGCCGTTCTCGTAATCCTTCACCGTCTTGAAGGGCGCGATGCCCTGGCCCGAATTGATCTCGGCGAAAAAGGTGTGGAAGCCGTTGAAATGGTCGATCGGCCGGACGATCGTGGCGGCGAAGACCTCGCCTTCCAGCCCTCGAAGGTCCGTTCCCCGCTGCCATTTGAAGACGTCGTAGGCGACGCGCTCGTCGGCGCTCAGCGAATCCCGGTCGATCGCCGCGAGAGCCGCCAGGTCCGCCCGGGCGGCCTCGCGTTCGGCGTCGTAATAAGCGTCGCTGAAGAAGTCGCCGAGACGGTCGGCGTAGCGAAGGTCGCCGCGCGCGGTCGCCTGTATGGGGTTGCGCCGGAGGCTCGCCTCGTCGCTGGCGCGGAAGAGTGCGGCGAGAGCCTGGGAGGCGGTGGCCCGCGGGGCCTCGGCGGGGCTCGAGAAGACCGCATCCGGGTGGGACGAGGAGGCTGCGCAGCCGGCGAGCAGCCCGGCGGCGAGGCAGGCGATCAGGGTGGGTTCTCTCAACGACATCGGCCTTGCGTCCTTCGATACGGGGCTTCGCCAAGGCTCAGCCCTACTCAGGATGAGCGGAAAAGCACAACCGCTCATCCTGAGTAGCCGGTGAGCGAAGTCGAACCGACATATCGAAGGACCGCCCGTCGCCCCGGCGAAGGCTGACGCCCGGCGCTTGAAGAGCTTGTCGCCGTCACGCCCTGGGATCCTCCGCCGGGATGACGTCTCCCTATCCCTTGCTCGCCTCGATCCAGTCGTCGATCTTCTTCTCGAGCACCGCCATCGGAAGCGATCCGGTCATCAGCACCTGGGCGTGGAAGGCGCGCGGGTCGAAGCGCCTGCCGAGCGCCGCCTGCGCCTTGGCGCGAAGCCGCTGGATGGTGAGGGCGCCGATCTTGTAGGCCAGCGCCTGGCTCGGGATCGCGATGTAGCGCTCGACCTCGGCGACGACCTCGGTCCTGCTCATTCCGCTGTTGGCGAGCATGTAGTCGATGCCCTGCTCCCGGCTCCAGCCCTTGGCGTGGATTCCGGTATCCACCACCAGGCGCATCGCCCGGAGCATCTCGTCGTTCAATCCGCCGAAGCGCTGGTACGGATCGGTCTCCATTCCGAGCTCGTCCCACAAGGTCTCCGCATAGAGCGCCCAGCCCTCGACGAAGGCGGTATTGCCGCCGAAGCGCATGAAGGCCGGAAGCGCCTCGTTCTCCTGGGCCAGGCTGATCTGGAAATGGTGCCCGGGGCTGCCCTCGTGGAGGTAGAGCGTCTCCATGCCCCACATCCGGCGCGACGGCAGGTCGTAGGCATTGTAGTAGAAGATCCCCGGCCTCGAGCCGTCCGGCGTGCCCTGCTGGTAGGAGCCGCCGGCCTCGGTCTTCTCGCGGAACGGCTCGACCGCCCTTATCTCGAGCGGGCTCTTGGGAAGGGTCGAGAATTGCGCCCCGATCCGCGAGTCGACGCGGCGCGCGATCGCCTCATAGCCTTCGCGAAGCGAGTCCCGGGTCTTCGGGGCGAACTTCGGATCGCTTCGCAGATATTCGAAGAATTGCTGGAGCGTGCCCTTGAAGCCGGTGCGGGTCTTTACCGCCTCCATCTCGCTCTTGATCCTTGCGACCTCGCGAAGGCCGGTCTCGTGCACTTCGTCGGCGGTGAGGGGGAGGGTGGTCGTGCTTTCGATCAGCCGCTGGTAGACCCTGGCGCCGCCCTTCATGTCGACGAGGCCGGCGCCCTCGCGCGCCCCGGGCAGATATTCGGAGCGCAGGAAATCGCGGACCCGCCGGTGCACGGGGTAGATCTCATTCTCGATCGAGGCCTTGTAGGCCGCGGCCAGCCTGGCCTTGTCGGCTTGCGAGAATGTGGTCGGAAACTTGCGAATCGGCCCGTAAAATGGCGATTCCTCCACATTCTGGGCGATCAGGAGGTCGAGCTGGTCGATCACGTTCCGGATCGTCAGCTTCGACTCGAAAACCCCCGACGCCATGCCCTGCCGGAAGCGCCCGATCGCCCGATCGTGGATCAGGACGTAATCCTTGTGGCGCTTCAGATTGTTCTCATAGTCCGCGACCGTCTTGAACGGCGCCGCACCCTCGCCGGAGGCGAAGGCGGGATAGAAAGTATGGAATCCGGACATATGGTTGATCGGCCGGACCACTCCGAGCGCAAGCATCCCGGGCTCGAGATTCTTCAGGGAGTCGAGCGTCTGCCATTCGAAGACGTCGTAGGCGATCTTGTCGATGGAGCTCAGCTTCGAGCGGTCGATGGCCCGGAGCGCGGCGAGGTCGGCCTCGCCCGCCGCCCGCTCGGCCGCGAAATATTCGTCGCTGATGAAGTCGCCGAGCCGGTCGGCGTAGCGCAGGTCGCCGCGGAAGATGGCGCCCACCGGGTTGCGCTTCAGATTGGCCTCGTCGCTCTCGTGGAAGAGCCGCTTGAGCTTTTCGGATTCGGTGGCGGCGGTCGCCGCGACGGCCGGGGCCGGGGCGGGGAGGGCGATTGCCGGGAGGGCGGCGAGCGCGGCGGCGGCGATGAGGAGCTTCGACCTGTTCATCCGCCTTGCTTAGCGGCCAGGGCCGGGGTGGGAAAGCGGCCCGGATTGCGCATTGGGCAGGCCCACCGTCCTTGAACCCGGCCGTCATTGCGAGCGGAGCGAAGCAATCCAGTGCGCCCTCGCAGTCCTGGATTGTTTCGTCGCTTCGCTCCTCGCACTGACGGAGCTCGATCAGGTCCCCGCCGGCTTCACGCCGTTCAGGGCGTACCAGCCCCAGGGACGCTCGCGGTACCATTTCGTGATGATATATTTGATCCCGGCGTCGACCGGGCAGCCGGTGTGGAGCGAGAAGGTGTTGGGCTCGCCATATTGGTCGAGATTGTTCCACAGGAGGAGGTTGCCGGTGCGCGGCGTGACCCGGACCTTGGCGTTGGGGAAGAAGGTCTGCCCGCCCGCCTCCGGCTCGTTCAGGAAGATCATCGCGGTCCACGTGCGCTGGCCGCCCTGCCGGTTCATTTCCGGCCAGTAGGGCTGGTTGGTGTAGAAGAAATCGTGGTGCGGCTTGAACTGCTGGCCGACCGCATAGCGCTGGCCCTGGATGGTCTCGCCGTGGGTCGGATCGATACCCGTCAGCCGGTTGATCTTCGCCTCGACCATCTGGTTGGCCCGGTCCTCGAGGCGCAGGTTGCAGCTTTCGCTGGTCCGGAATTCCGGGTCGTCGGTCGGAGCGAGCAGACCGGACGGCACCCGATCCTTGTCGATCAGGGCGATGACGTCGGCGCACTCCTTGTGCGACAGGAAATCCCGGACGACGAATATGTCGAGGCCCTGGGCCGGCAGCTTGAAGGCGTTCGGGGTCTTCATCAGGCGATCGCGCACGAAGGTGCCGATCTGCATCCGGTAGAGGGCCCCGGGATCGCCCATTCCGAACGCTGTTATGTTCATCGGATCGCCTTTCCCCGAACCATCACGAAATCGACATGCTCGAGCGCCCTGACATCGCGCAAGGGGTCGCCCCCGACCGCTATGAGGTCGGCGGAATAGCCCGGCGCGATCCGGCCGACCTCCTTGTCCATCCCGAGCAGTCTCGCGGCGCCCGTCGTCGCCGAGGCGATGGCCTCGGCCGGGCTCATCCCGGCGAGCTCGACCAGCAAGGCGAGCTCCTGGGCGTTTCGGCCATGCTCGAAGACGGCCGCGTCGGTTCCGAACACGACCGGCACTCCGGCCTCGCGGGCGAGCCGGGCCGCCTTGCCGACCTCGGAGAGGGTCATCCGGACCTTCGCCTCGACCACCGGGGTGAAGATCCCCTTGCCGAGCCGTTCGCGAATCCCGGTGAAGGCCATCAGGGTCGGCACCAGCGAGGTTCCGCGCTCCCTCATGAGCCGGACGGTGGCGGCGCTTGCGAAGGTGCCGTGCTCGATCGAATCGACCCCGGCGCGCACCGCTCCCGCGATTCCGGCGTCGCTGTGGGCGTGGGCGGCGACCTTGAGGCCGAGCCCGTGGGCGGTGTCGACGATCGACTTCATCTCGGCATCTGTGAAATGCTGGCCGAGGCCGCGGGCCTGCTGGGAGAGGACTCCGCCGGTCGCGGTTATCTTGATGAGGTCGGCGCCCGCGCGGGAGAACTCGCGGACCCGCGCGGCGCATTGCTCCGGCCCGGTGCAGGTATTGTCGACGGAGATGGCCTTGATCACCTCCGGCCTGAAGCCGGAGACGTCGCCATGACCGCCGATGATCGAGATCGCCGGACCGGAGGAGACGATTCGCGGGCCGGGGATGATCCCCTCCGCCGTGGCGCGCCGGAGCGCGAAGCCGACCAGCGGCGGCGAGCCGAGGTCGCGAACCGTCGTAAAGCCGGCAAGCGCGGTGATCCGCGCATTCTTCGCTCCGACCAAAGACGACCATTCGGACGGATCGACCGCCTCGTCTCGGAAGTCGCCGCCGGGATCGCCCGACAGATGGACGTGCATGTCGATGAGGCCGGGAAGGACCGTCTTGCCGGACAGGTCGACCAGCCGCGCTCCGGCGGGGACTGGGGCGTGCCCGGCGGCGACGGCGGTGATTCGGCCGTCGGTGATGGTGATCGTCGAAGGGCCCGAAGCCGGTTTCGACGCGTCCGTGATCAGGTGCCCGGCATGGACGACGACGGTTTCCGCCGCGGCCGGCGCCGCCGCGAACAGGCTCAGACAGGCTAGCAATTTCAGTCGCATCGCGGACCCCTTCATCCAGGGGGTCTTACTGCTGCGATGCCGGGGAGTTGACAAGGAAAAAGCCCGGAGCGCGCTGGCGCTCCGGGCTCTTTCGTCACCCCGGCGAAAGCCGGGGCCTCGTCGGGTGAAGGGCTCGGCGCCTTTCACCCCCTGGGGTCCCGGCTTTCGCCGGGATGACGGTCTATTCCGCTACCAGAAGAAGTTCTCGATCACGTCGATCACCTCGCCGGTGTAGACGTCGACCAGGACCACGTCGTTGTAATAGCGGACCCACTGGGTCCCGTAGGGCGCCGCGGGAAGGCGATACTGCCAGGGATCGCTCAGCCAGTAGCGGTTCGAATAGAACAGCGAGTCGAGGACGATCCCGATCGACAGCCGGTTGTACCGGTAGCCGCGATAGGGCGCGTAATAGCCGCCCGAACGGAACAGGTTGCGGTTGGCGTAGCGGTAGCGCTGCCAATCGTAGCGGCTGTCGTTCCGCCAGCCGTGGTTCCAGCTGCTCCTTCGACCTCCGCGATTGTCGCTCCAGCGGTCGCGGTTGTTGCCGCTCCAGCGCCCGTCGCGGTCGCGGTTGTTGCCGCTCCAGCGCCCGTCGCGATCGTCGCGGCGGTCCCGGTCCCAGTCGCGGCGTCCGTCGCGCTGCCGGATTCCGTAATCCTCGCGGAGGCCCTGCTCGACCCGGCGCTGGTTGCGAAGGCCCTCGCGGGCATAATTGCCGCCGATCGATTCGTCGATGCTCTGGCGGTTGGCCTCCCGGGTCTCCTCGACCCGCTGGCGATAGGCCTCGCGGTTGGAATCGTCGCGTCCGCCCCAGCGCTCGCCGCGCTGGCCCTCGCCGCGCCGGCCCCAGCTCTGGGCCTGCTGCTGCTGGGCCTGGGCCGGCTCGGCGCGCTCCTGGCGCTGGACCCGGACCTCCTGCCGCTCCTGCCGGCTTTCCTGGCGCTCCTGCCGGACTTCCTGCCGCTGCTGGCGCTGCTCGGAGCGCGCCTGGTTGCGTTCGCCCATCTCGCGATAGCGCTCGGCGGTGCGCTCGGCCCGGGCCGCGGCCCGCTCGCTGCCGGCCTCGCTCTCCTGGGCCTGAGCGGCGATCGGCATCGCCGCCGTCGCCGCCATCAAAATTCCGAATAGGGCTTTACGCATCTGAAACTCCTCCTGCCCGGCCGTCCCTTTCCGGCCCGCTCGGCAAGGACGGTCTGTGCCCTACGCAGGATGAGCCGTTGCTGAACCGTAACCGTAACTTCGCTTCAGTGTTTCACGTGGAACATCGCGTGAACATGCTGTTTTTCAGCAAAGGCCGGAATTAGGCGCCAAAAATTTCGCAAAGCGACAGCACGAGGCTCTTCTCAGACAGTTAAGCATCTGTTTTCAAACAAAAAGTAGTTTGCGCGCAATTCCGCCTCGAAGTGGCGATGATCGCCACTAATCGCTCGGAATCGCCACATTCCGCCACGTTCCGCCACGCTCCGCCACGCTCCGCGCCTTCGGATCCTGCGAGGCCGAAGCCATCGACGCGGTCGTCCAGTTCGTCGACGACAATGTACATGGATGCCGGCCTTCGCCGGGATGACGCTAGTCTCGACTGCCGGACCGCAGCGCCGGCACCTGCCGCGCCGCGTCGGCGGGATCGATGTCGGGCGGCGGAGCGGCGGAGATGCGGCCTTCGCCGCTGCGCATCCGTCCGGCCCGGCGCACCGCTTCCCGGACCCGGGGATAGATGCCGCAGCGGCAGATGTTGGTGATCGCCGAATCGATCTCCGAATCGGTCGGCGCCGGGTTGCGGTCGATCAGCGCCGCCGCGGCCATGATCATGCCCGGTATGCAGAACCCGCATTGCGGCACGCTCTCGGCGACCCAGGCCTGCTGGACCGGGTGCGAACGGTCGTTGGAGAGAGCCTCGATGGTGGTGACGAAACTCCCCTCGAGATCCGCGATCCGGACCCGGCAGCTCCTCACCGCCTGGCCGTCGATATGAACGGTGCACGCGCCGCAATGGCCGGAACCGCAGCCATATTTGGTCCCGGTGAGGTTGGACGCGTCGCGAAGCGCCCAAAGCAGGGGCGTCTCCGGATCCATGCGGTAGTGGACGGGCTGACCGTTCACGGTAAAGCGGCTCATAGCGAGGCGTTTCTAGGGGAGCCGGGCGGACGATGGGAAGCGAAAGGATTGCAGTAAGCCGCGACGGCGGGGTCGCCCATGTCGAGCTCGCCCGAGAGGACAAGTTCAACGCCATGGACAAGGCGATGTTCGAGGCGATCGGCGAGACGCTGCGCACCCTGGGCGCCGATTCCGGCGTGCGCGCTATCCTGCTCTCCGGCCGGGGGCGCCATTTCACCGCAGGCCTCGACCTTCAATATGCAGCGAGCCAGTTCCCGCCGACCGACGATGCCGGCCGCGCGGCGGAAGCCCGGCTGCGCCACATCAGGTGGCTCCAGGATTGCTTCACCGCGGCCGAGGAGGCGAGGCCGCCCGTCATCGCCGCGATTCACGGCGGCTGCATCGGCGCCGGAGTGGACCTCGCCACGGCCTGCGACATCCGACTCGCCGCTTCCGACGCGTTCTTCCAGGTGGCGGAGGTCGACGTCGCGATCACCGCCGATCTCGGCACCCTCCAGCGGCTGACCCGCCTGGTCCCGGAAGGGCTCGTCCGCGAGCTCGCTTATACAGGGCGCCGGATGGAATCGGACGAGGCCGCGCGCCTCGGGCTGGTCAACCGCATCCTCCCCGACCGCGAGGCGTTGATCGAGGCCGGGCTGGAGCTGGCCCGGACGATCGCCGCCAAGTCCCCGCTCGCCGTCGCCGGAGCCAAGATGAGCCTCAACTACAGCCGCGGGCGGACGGTGGAGGAAGGCCTGCGCCACGTCGCCCTGTGGAACGCCGGGGCGCTGGTCAGCGCGGACCTTACGGCGGCGGTGGAGGGACGGCTGAGCAAGCAGGTTCCGGAGTTCAAGGATCTCGATGACTAGCGTCATCCCGGCGGAAGCCGGGACCTCGGGGAGACCCGCCGAGACTTTCCGACCCGAGGTCCCGGCTTTCGCCGGGATGACGGGGTAGAGATGCGGTTCCTCGGAGTGACCGAGACCTGCGATCTCGGAAGCCTCTACATGCGGCTCCTCGCCGAAGGCCATGAAGTGAAGGTGTTCGTCGAGTATGACGAAGCCCGGGGCACGATGGCCGGCCTCGTTCCGCGCACCGCGGACTGGCGCTCGGAGCTGGAGTGGCTCGGGCGCGACGGGATCCTTATCTTCGAGGCGGTGTCCGAGGGCTACGGCGCACTTCAGGACGAGTTGCGGGCGGCGGGCTACAAGGTCGTCGGCGGAAGCGCGTTCGGGGACCGGCTCGAGAACGACAGGGCCTACGCCCAGGACGTGCTGGCCGGCCTCGGACTGAAGATCGCCGCCGTCCACGCGTTCCAGGACGGCTCGGCCGGGGACTCCTTCCTCACCGCGAATCCCGGCCGCTACGTCCTCAAGTTCAGCGGCCCCGACTTCGCCTCCAGCGACAATTATGTCGGGCAGCTCGCCGACGGATCGGACGTCCGGGCCATGCTCGCCGCCCGGTTCCGGGCCAGGGGCGGGGAGCCCGCCCCGTTCGTCCTCATGGACCATGTCGAGGGCGTCGAGATGGGCGTGGGCGCCTATTTCGACGGCGAGCGCTTCCTGGCCCCGGCCTGCCTCGACTGGGAGCATAAGCGCTTCTTCGCCGGCGACATGGGCGAGCTGACCGGCGAGATGGGGACGGCGGCGACGTTCGACCGGAGCGGCAGGTTCTTCGACCTGACCCTCGCCCGTCTCGAGCCTCTGCTCCGCGAGCACCGCCATGTCGGCTACGTCAACCTCAACACGATCGTGAACCCGGCGGGGATCTGGCCGCTCGAGCTCACCTGCCGCTTCGGCTATCCGGGCTTCGCCGTCCTCGAGCCGCTGCAGGCGACCGGCTGGGGAGACCTTCTCGAGGCGATGGCCGGGGGTTCGGCAGGCACGTTCGAGACCCGTCCCGGCTTCAGCGTCGGGATCGTCCTCACGACTCCGCCATTCCCCTATACGCGCAGGCAGGTCGGAGAGCCGGTGGGACTTCCGGTGATCCTCGATCCCGCCCCGGCCGCGGAGGACCTCGCCAACCTCCATTTCGGCGAGGTCGGGCTCGAAGGCGGGCAGTTGGTGACGAGCGGGCTCTACGGCTGGACCCTCGTGGCCACCGGAACCGGCCCGGACATCGAATCGGCCCGAAGCGCCGCCTACGACCTCGCCGGCCGGGTCTTCGTTCCGGGGATCCGCTACCGGCTCGACATCGCCGACCGGCTGATCGCCTCGGACTACGACGCGGTCGCGGGGCTTGGGCTCCTGTCCGGCGATCGGGAATCGACCTCGGCCGCCGACAGATAGGAGGCCCCGTTCATCCGGACGCTGTCGCAGATGAGGGCGTAATTGGTGGTGAGCTCGACCCCGGCGGGCAGGTCCTCGGCCGCGACGTCGTCGCCGAAGCCGGCGCCGAGCGAGAGCGTGTTCGGAGTGTCGCTATGGTTGAAGTGACGACCGTTGTCGCCGCACAGGATCCACAGCCGGGTCGCCTCGTGCCAGGTCGAATAGGTGCGAAGGAAGTTGCGCACCCGCTCGGGCAGGCCGGCAATCTCGTCTTCGGAATAAACCCGGTCGATCCGCGAATCGAATCGCCAGATCAGGTCGCCCTTGCGCACCGGCTGCTTGAGGAAGACGCCGGTGCCGTGGATTTCGCTTTGTCGAAGCTCGGTCTCGACCATCAGCATGCCACGACCTCATTTCACTGGTCCGGCGGCAACGCCTCCGCCGGTCCCGCGTTCCCCGGTCCAAGCGGCTGTCTAACCTCGGTTAAGCGGAACATTGGCGGGGCGGAACGGTTGTCCGTTGCAACCCACCCTTTCAAAGGCTTCAAGCTTGGCAACCTCCCTTTTCGCCGACGCCGATTCCGGTCGCGCGTCACGATTCTCCAATGACGACTTCCAGCGCGGCCTCGCGCGGTGGAACCGGGCGCGGCTCGCGCCGACATTTCCCGATTCGGACTGGCCCGGCGCCGAGGAACGCGACTTCCGGATGCGCCGGCAGGAAGGCGAGTTCCTCGATTCGCTTCGCTCCGAGGTGGCCGCGGAGGCGGCGGCCGTTCCGACCGACCCCGACGGCTTCATCGCCTGGTTCGAAGCCCTTCGCGACCACGGTCCAGGCCAGAACGACCCGCTCTTCCCCTGGCTCGCCGACCAGGCGAGCCGGGAAGAGATGCGCTGGTTCCTCGGCCAGGAGGCCGCGGGCGAAGCGGGATTCGAGGATCTGCTCGCTTTCACCCAGGTGCGGATGCCGGCCCGGGCCAAGCTCGAATTCGCCCGCAATTATTGGGACGAGATGGGGCGAGGCAACCCCAAGGGCATGCACGGGCCGATGCTCGACGTCCTGATCGAGACCCTGGAGCTCGAGGCGCGGATCGACGACACCGTCTGGGAAAGCCTCGCCCTCGCCAACGCGATGACCGCGATGGCGACGACCCGGCGCTACGCCTGGCATTCGGTAGGCGCCCTCGGGGTCATCGAGCTGACCGCCCCGGACCGCTCCGCCGCGACCGCCGCCGGGCTTCGCCGGCTCGACTTCGCCGCGGCGGAGAGGCGCTATTTCGACCTCCACGCGGTGCTCGACGTCAAACATAGCGAAGCCTGGAACCGGGAGGCGCTGAGGCCTCTGGTCGAAGAGGATCCGAGGCGCGCAGTCCCGATCGCCGAGGGCGCCCTGATCCGGCTCCACTGCGGCGCACTCTGCTTCGAACGCTACCGCTCCGAGCTTTGGAAATGATCCGAAGCTTCGCCCGGGCGGAAAGCCGTCCGGAAGCCCGCCGCTGGGGAGTCGATTCGGAGACCGGCCGGCTCGCCGACGTCCTGCTCAGCCCGCCGACCCATCTCGCGATGGTGCCGTGCAATGCGGTCACCCGCGACAGCCTCGCCCGAGGGCTTTCCTCCTGCACCGCCAGCGCCGGAGCCCAGCATCGCGCCTTGGTGTCGAGGCTCGAGGCCGCGGGGGCCCGCTGCCATCTCGTCCCGGCCAAGCCGGGCTTGGCGGACCTCGCCTTCACCCGCGACGCTCTGTTCATGACCCCCTGGGGCCTCGTCGAATTGCGGCCTTCCGAGCCGCACCGGCGCGGCGAGGCGGCGCATCTCGCCGCGGCGCTGCGGCCTCTCGGGATCGAAATGCTCGCGGCGGTGGACGAGGGGCGAGTGGAAGGCGGCGACGTCTGCCTGCTTCGGCCCGGCCTCGTCATGATCGGAATCTCGGGAGAGCGTACCGACGAGACGGGCGCCCGGGCGCTCGGCCGGATATTCGAGCGACACGGCTGGGACGCGCTCTACACCCGGATCGACCCGCGCTACCTTCACCTCGACACCCAGTTCAGCCTCGTGTCGCGGCATCGCGCCGTCGCCTGCCTTGAGACCCTGGAAAGCGGGTTCGCGGCGACGATGGCGGACCTCGGGATCGAGCTGATCGCGGTCACCCCCGACGAGGTCGACCGGCTCGAGGCGAACCTGCTCAGCCTCGGCGGCTGCCGGATCGTGGCGCCCGCCGGCGAGACCCGGATCAACCGGCTTCTCCAAGCGCTCGGCCATGACGTGATCGAGGTCGGGATCGACCAGTTCGTCCGCTGCGGCGGCGGAGTGCATTGCCTGACCATGCCGCTGGCCCGCGCCGCGCCCTTGCCGTGAGGGACGAGGACGAGGGACTGCTCGACCTCCTCCGGGCGATGGGCGCTTCGGGCTACCGATTCGTCACCGTGACTCCGGAGACCCATCGCCGACTGCTGGAGCGCGATCCGTCCCGGCTTGCCGAAGACCTTCGGGGCGCATTCGGCTGGAACCTGCCGTTCGAGGAAAGCCTTCTGCCGTCACCGGTCCGGGCGGCCTTCGAGCGGAGCGGGATGGCGAAGCGCGAGGGCCGGCTGCTCAGGAGCCGGGTCCGGATCGCCTCGCTCGGGGACCGGCTCTTCCTTCATTCGGCCTTCCCGACCGATGCGGCCGATTCCGTCTTCTTCGGCCCGGACAGCTACCGGTACGTGCGCTTCCTCGCCGCCGAGCTTCCCAGGCTCGGGCCGATGAAGCGCCTCGTCGACATCGGCGCCGGCAGCGGAGTGGGGGCGATCATGGCGGGCGGGTTGCTCCCCGGCGCCAGGATCACCGCCACCGACATCAATCCGCTCGCGCTCCGATTCGCCCGGATCAACGCGGCCTATGCGGGGGTCGCCCTGGAGTCGGTCGAAGCGAGCGGCCTCGACGGGGTCCAGGGGCCGATCGACCTGGTCATCGCCAACCCGCCCTTCGTCGCCGACCCGGCCGGACGCCAGTATCGCGACGGCGGCGGGATGCACGGCGCCGGCCTCTCCCTCGACTGGGCGCTCGCCGCGGCGACCCGAATCGAGCCGGGCAGAGCGGTCCTCCTCTATACCGGAAGCGCCATCGTGGGCGGACGGGACCGCTTCGGGGAAGAGCTGGCCGAGCGATTGCCCGAGCTCGGCTGCACTTTGGCCTATTCGGAGATCGATCCCGACATCTTCGGCGAGCTTCTCAGCGGGCCCGGCTATGAGGACGTCGAGCGGGTAGCGGCGGTCGGAGCCGTGATCCGCAAGGCGACTTGAATCCCCTCGCCACCCCTGCTAACGGCCCCGGCGTGACGGCGCGGGAGAGGTCTCGCGACGAACCGATTTTTATGCTATCGGCGTTTTCGCAATGGGCGGCCCAAGGGGTTGCCTGGGAAATGCTTTTCGACGGAGAGTGACGGGCCTTTATGCAAATCATCGTTCGCGACAACAATGTCGACCAGGCGCTGCGGGCGCTCAAGAAGAAGCTGCAGCGTGAGGGCGTCTATCGCGAGATGAAGCTTCGCCGTCACTACGAGAAGCCGTCCGAGAAGCGCGCCCGCGAGCGTGCTGCGGCGATCCGCCGCGCCCGCAAGCTCGAGCGCAAGCGCGCCGAGCGCGACGGCGGCGGGGCCGCCCGCTAGGTTTTGCCGTTCCCCGGCGAAGGCCGGCGTCCGAATCGCCCGGCCGCAACCGGGCCCCGGCCTTCGCCGGGGAGCGGGCGGGGGATCAAGGCTTGCTTCGTTCGAGGGCGGCGATGTATCGCCGCCCTTCGCATTTCCGGGCCGACCGTATCTAGGGGATGATCATGTCCGTCACCGCCGTACCTCTGCATCCCATCAAGAAGGGCTCGGTCGCCAAGCTGTGGATCGCCCTGGCGGTGCTCGCCGCGCTCGCCGCGGCCTTCGCCTGGTGGGGCACCAGCGCCTTCCAGCCGGTGAAGACGGGAAGCGGGGTCACCATCCGGACCCTCGCTGCCGGCACCGGGCCGAAGATCACCGGTCAGGACGTCGTCGCGCTCCATTACAAGCTCCACGCCAAGAGCCTCGATACTCCGGTCGTCGAGGACAGCCGCCAGTCCGGGCAGCCCTTCGTCACAACCACCCAGGGCGTTTACCCGGGCTTCGGCGAAGGCCTCCAGCACATGCGGCCCGGCGGCTCCTACATCCTCACCTTGCCCCCCGGCACCCACGCGCCCGACCCGATCCCGCCCGGAGCGCCCTTCACCAGGAACGACAGCCTCGTCTTTGAAATCGACGTTCTCCAGGTCGAGGCCGGCGCCGGCCCGCGCTACATGGAGATGCAGCGAATGCAGCAGCTCCAGCAGATGCAGCAAATGCAGCAAATGCAGCAGATGCAGGGCGGCGCTCCCGGCGGCCCCGAAGGCGCGCCCCCCGCGGGGGGCGGCGGCCGCTGACGGTCTGTGACCGGGCCGGGCCTTCGCGGACCCGGGCAAAAGGGGACTTTGCTAGCACATCGGCCTCCTGTACGCTCAGGTCCGGGACGTCAGCGGCGACTGGAAGGAGAGTTGACATGGCTTGCAAGGCGATGAGCACTGTTTCCGTATTTGCGATGACCGTGGGCGTATTGCTCGCCGGAACCGCGGCGGGGCTCGAAACGGGCGCCGAGGCGAAGGAAGCGAAGCCCGACGATCCGTCCAAGAGGGTCTGCTACACCGTAAGGCCCACGGGGACCCGTATGGTCCACCGGGAATGCCGTACTCAGAAGGAATGGGAAGACTATGCGAGGGCGACGCAGGACAGCCTGCTCGCCCAGCAGCGGAAGAACACCGCCACGAACCCGCTGACCGAGACCCATGCCGGAAGCCGCAAGTAGGTCTCGACGAACAAGGGCGCGGCCGACAGGCTCGCGCCTTTAGTTTTTCACCGACCGTGCAGCCCCGGCCGCGCGATACAGCGCGGTGGACATTAGAGCGCGCAGCGACTGCTGGTCGACCGTGAGATTCTCGCCCGGCTTGATGCAAGGGGGGACCTGGCTCGAAAGTTCTGCGGCCGCCTTCGCTTCAGCCGCGCTCCCCGGATCGCTGAAGGTCAGCTCGCGGGCGGCGCTCGGGTTGCGAGCGGCAACGCAAAGGGCGAAATCCTCCGAGCCGTTGAGGGGCTCGACGGTCAACAGCGCTTTCTCGACCCGTTCGAAGTCGACGCCTTGAATGTCGGATCGCAGGAAATGCTCCGCCAAGCCGCCGACGAGGGCCGAATTGCGGAAAGTCACTTCGGTTTCGGGCGCCTTGAGGCAGCTGTCCGTTCCCGACAGTGCCTCGGACGCATTGCGCGCCTGTGCGTTGCTCAGATAGCCGTGGGCGAGCGTCCGGCGGGCCCAGCGCGGCCGGCTTTCGGCGAGGCAGGCCGACAGCTTCCGGATCGTCTGCAGCTCCTCGGCCGTGTCGGTGTTCGGGACGATCGGGACGGCGGGGGCCTGCGCCTGGGCCGACGCAGCGGCGAGCGCGACAAGGGCGGCGACATTGAAGATGAGCATGGATCGACTCTCCCGCGTTGCTGTGCGCCGATGATGCGCTGTCGCCGATTCAAACGGAAGTGGAAAAGTCGGGAGTTCGGCTTTCCTATCCGCCTCGAGGAGCGGTCGACGGCCCGGCGCCCTGATCCTGCTGCCTCGACTTCGCCTCGAGCGCGACCTTGATCATCGCGACGATTGGGTCGGCGAGCATCAGGCCCATCAGCCCGAACAGTGCTCCGAAGAGGAGCTGCGCCCCGAGGACCAGGGCGGGGGCGAGGTCCACGGTCTTCCTGGCGACGTAAGGCACGATCAAATAGCCGTCGACGGTCTGGACGATGAAGTAGACGGCGATCGCCCACAAGCCGGCATTGGTGCTGACGCTGAAGCCGGCCAGGACGATCAGGATCCCCGAGACGATCGCTCCGATATTGGGGATGAAGGCGAGCAGTCCGGTGAGGATTCCGAGCAGCGCCGCCATCGGAACCCCGCCCAGGGCCAGCAGGATCCAGGTGCCGATGCCCTCGACCGCCATTCCGACCAGGCGCCCGGCCATCAGCCGGCGCAGGGTGAAGCCCATATTCTCGGCGGTGCTGTAGAAGCGGTCGCGGCTTCCGAGCGGCATCATCCAGGCGACTCCGCGCTGGTAGAGGCGGGGCTCGACCGCGATGAAGATCCCGATGACGAGGATCATCACCGTCGAGGCGACGACCCCCAGCGCGCTCGACACTGCCGACCCCAGGCGGCCCAGAGTGCCCATCAGCTGCCCGCCGAGCTGGTCGACCCCGACCCCGCCCTGGACGATCCCGAGCCCGTTGCCCCAGGCGAGGATCCGGTTCGCCTGTCCGGTGATGACTTCGCGAAGCCGCTCGGCCTGGCCGGTGAGTTCGGTGCCGGCGAAATAGAAGGTCCAGATGATGAAGGCCACGGCGGCCACCGTGACGATGGCGAGCCGCCAGCCCCGGCCGATCGGAAGCACCCGGCCGAGCAGCCTCGTTCCGCCGTCGAGCATCGAGGCGAGGACGATGCCCGCGAAGATCAGAAGCAGCGGCTGGGCGAGGAAGATCACCGCCGCGATTGCGAGGGCCAGCCCGAACCAGACGCTGGCCCGCTTCAGCTCGTGGCGGACGAGGGGATCCCGCATCTCGGCGGGGCCGGGCTGCTCGACATGGCTGTGATGTTCGTCGTGATCGGCGGAAGCCCGGGCGATCGCAGGCTCGTCCGAGTGCCGGCCCGAGGGCGAGCCTGCCCCTTGCCCGCTCACTTGGCCACGGCTTCCTGGGGCCGAAGCGAGGTGCCGGCCCGCCCGCCGCGCATCGCCGTGATCCAGCTGATCGGGTTCAGATATTGAGACGAGCCGTCGAGCGAGAAGGTGATGAACTCGGCCCGTCCGCCGATATTCTCCCACGGGACGGCGCCGCCCAGGCCGTCGCCGGCGAGCGAGACCCGGCTGTCGGCGGACTTGTCGCGGTTGTCGCCCTGCACCCAGACGTGGTTCGCCGGCACGACTGTCCTTGGAATCGTGTCGACCTCGGAGAAGCCCATGTCGATCGTGTCGTAGCTTCGGCCGTCGGGCAGGGTCTCGCGGAAGACCGGAAGCCGGCAATAGACCTTGCCGTCGGGACCCTGGAGCCGGTGCTCGCCATATTGGTCGCGCTCGCACGGCACGTTGGGATCGACCGCGACCATCGCCGGCGCCCGGCGCTCGCGCTTCACCTCGCGGCCGTTGACGTAGAGGACCCCGCCGATCATCTCGATAGAATCCCCGGGAAGGCCGATCACCCGCTTGATATAGTCGGAGGTGCTGCCCGGGGGGGTGAGGATGATGATGTCGCCGCGCTTCGGCATCCGGCCGAACAGGCGGCCGGACATCGGGGGCAGGATGTGGAAGCTGGGCGAGACCCAGGACCAGCCGTAGGGATATTTGCTGACGACCAGCCGATCGCCCTTGAGAAGCCCCGGCATCATCGATTCGGAGGGGATGTAGAAGGGCTTGGCGACGAAGCTGTGGAAGGCGAGCACGGCGAGGATAAGCCAGAAGATGGCCTTCAGCTCGGCCCACCAGTCGGTGCCCTCCTTCTTCGCCGCGGGCGCCGCTTTGCCCGCTTCGGGGCCGGCCTCGGGCGTCTCGGTCAATGCGGGGTCGCTGCTGCTCACCCTGGGCTCCTTGGCAACGGGCTGGAAGTAATGATGACGAAGGCTTGGGCGAAAGGATAGTCGTCCGTCATCGTCAAATGGATTTGCGCGAGGTGGCCTTCCGGAGTCAAAGCGTCAAGCCTCGCCTTGGCGCCGCCGGTCAGAGCCAGGGTCGGAGCGCCCGACGGCAGGTTCACCACTCCGATGTCGCGCATGAACACGCCGCTCTTGAATCCGGTGCCGACGGCCTTGGAAAAGGCCTCCTTGGCGGCGAAGCGCTTGGCGTAGGTTCCGGCACGGGTAAGGGGGCGGCGCTCGGCCCTGGAACGCTCGGCATCAGTGAAGACCCTGTTGATGAAGCGGTCCCCGAAGCGGTCGAGCGAATTCTCGATCCGGGAGATGTTGCACAGGTCCGACCCGATCCCGATGATCATGCCGCTCACCACCCGTGCGGCCAGCGCAGGCTGGTCCAGCACCATAGCAACACAAAAGTGATCCCGAATGGAGGGACCCGGCCGAAGAAACCGCCCACCGGGTGCGAAAAGGGACGCGGCCGGAACCGCTCGAATTCGGGCTGATTGGAGTACCAGTCGCGCTTCAGGCCGTTGATCCTGGCCCAGGCCGCCACGATTCCGATGAAGGTCAGGCCGGCCGTCACCGCTCCGGCGATCGGGAGGGTCCTCAGCAGCAGCGCGACTTGGGGCTCTTGGCCGGCGCGGCTGCTGCCAAGCGCATAGGCCGCGAACAGAAAGCCCTGGAAGGTGAGGTTCCACGTCATTCGCGCCGCAACCAGGCCATGCTCGGTTGAAATCTCCCTGGTGAGCCGCTCCGCATAATCCTCGGGGTTGTTCGGCACGACGGATCCAGGCGGCCTCGCGGACGAGCCGAGAAGCAGGTCCACACCCTTCGAATGAAGCAGCCGGTTCAGCCATGCCGGTCCGGCGTGGACCGGAAGCCTCGGCGGAGCCGCCTTGTCCGGGAGCGAGACTCCCTCCTGGCCCTCGGCTGAAATCATCCCCGCGCCTCGTCCATAAGCGATCGCATCCTGGAAACGCTTTCTCCAAGCCCGGAGAAGATCGCCTCGCCGACGAGGAAATGGCCGATGTTGAGCTCCCTGAGCTGGGGGATTGCGGCGACCGGCTGGACGTTGTCGAAGGTCAGGCCGTGGCCGGCATGGGGCTCGATCCCGTTCTTCCAGGCGAGAGCCGCGGCGTCGGCGAGGCGCCTCAGCTCCTCGGCCCGCGCCTCGCCTTCGAGATGGGCGTAGCGGCCGGTATGGAACTCGACGACCGGCGCCTTGAGCCTGATCGCCGCTTCGATCTGGCGAGGGTCGGGCTCGATGAACAGGCTGACCCGGATGTTCGCTCCGGCGAGGGCCTCCACGAACGGCATCAGGTGATTGTCCTGCCCGGCCGCGTCGAGCCCGCCCTCGGTGGTCCGCTCCTCGCGCTTTTCCGGGACGATGCAGGCGGCATGGGGCCGGTGACGCAGGGCGATCTCGAGCATCTCCCGGGTCGCCGCCATTTCGAGGTTCAGCGGTATGGTCAGCCGCTTCATCAGCTCGGCGATGTCCTCGTCGCGGATATGACGGCGATCCTCGCGCAGGTGGGCGGTGATTCCGTCGGCCCCGGCCTCGGCGGCGAGCAGCGCCGCCCGCACCGGATCCGGGAAATCCCCGCCGCGCGCGTTCCTGATGGTCGCGACATGGTCGATATTGACCCCGAGGCGCAGCGAGCGGGTCACGCCGCCCCTTCGGCTCCGCTCCGGACAGGCTTGCGGCTCCCGGGCTTCTCGGCGGGGAGGGCGGCGAGCTCCGACGGGATCGCCCCCGGCTCGTAGACCGGAACGTCCAGTCGAACGAGCGGGTAGAACGGCACTCCGAGGTCGGCGAGCCCGTTCGAGCGGTCGACGAGCGCCGCGGCTGCGACCACTTCCCCGCCGGCCGCGGCGACCGCCTTGATCGCCTCGCGCGAGCTCAGGCCGGTGGTGACGACGTCCTCGACCAGCAGGGCCTTCTGCCCGGCTTCGATCCGGAAGCCGCGGCGAAGCTCGAAAGTGCCGGACGGTCGCTCGAGGAAGATCGCCTCGAGGCCCAGCGAGCGCCCCATTTCGTGGCCGATGATGATTCCCCCCATCGCCGGCGAGATCACCACCGAGACCCTGGAGCGGACTTCGAGGGGAAGGCTGTGCGCGAGGGCGGAAGCGAGCCGCGAGGCGCGGGCCGGATCCATCAGGACCCGGGCGCACTGGAGGTAGCGCGGGCTGTGGAGGCCCGAGGAGAGGATGAAATGCCCTTCGAGCAGCGCCTCGGCGGCTCGAAATTCGGCGAGGATCGCCTCTTCGTCCATGCGTCCTTTTCTTCCCTGTTCGGCCGCCGGCGTGATAGGCCGCGAAAAGGGCGGCTTCAAGGCGATCCAAGAGCCTTGAGGCGGCAGGGCCTCCTGCCTATAAGGCCCGCCATTCCGCCGCCCGCCTAGCGAATCCGTCCGCTACCGTCGTCAAGGTCCCGAAGGGTTTAGATGAAGACTCCGCTCAAGCTGATCCTCGCCGCCGCCGCCTTCGCGCTGGCTCCGGCCGCCGCGCTTTCGCAGGCGGCTCCCGCCCCGGCCCCTGCGGCTCCCGCCCCGGCGGCGCAGACCCCGAGGGACGCGATCAGCGCCAACTCGCAGGCCGCCCCGGCGCAGCCCGAGGAAATGAGCCCGGCGGCCACGGGCACCGAAGAGCCGTCGAACGCGAGCGTGCTTTCAAGCAGCCCGGCCCGGACCGCTCCGAACGCGACCGTCGGGCAGCCGACCGGCGCCATGGGCTTCCAGCCGCAGGTCACCCCGATCGGCCAGGAAGCGCTCGGCTTCCACAACGTGATCCTGATGCCGCTGATCACCGCGATCTCGATCTTCGTGCTCGCACTTCTGCTCTACGTCATGATCCGCTTCCGGCGCAGCGCCAACCCGGTGCCGTCGAGGACTACCCACAACACCCTGCTCGAAGTGGTGTGGACCCTGGTGCCGGTGCTGATCCTCGTCGCGATCGCCGTGCCTTCGATCCGGCTCCTCGCCCACCAATATGCCCCGCCCAAGGCGGACATCACGGTCAAGGCGACCGGCAACCAATGGTATTGGACCTACACTTATCCCGACCATGGCGGTTTCGAGATCGTCTCCAACGGCCTGAAGGACTCCGACGCCAAGGCGCGCGGCGAGCCCCGCCTGCTCGCGGTGGACGAGCGGATGGTGGTTCCGCAGGGCGCCGTGGTGAAAGTGATCGTCACCGCCGCCGACGTCATCCACAGCTGGGGAGTCCCCGCTTTCTGGACCAAGATCGACGCCGTTCCCGGGCGGCTGAACGAGACCTGGTTCAAGACCGACAAGCCGGGCGTCTATTACGGCCAGTGCTTCGAGCTTTGCGGCGCCCGCCACGCCTACATGCCGATCGCGGTCGAGGTGCTCCCGCCCGCGCAATTCGCCGCCTGGATCGCCTCGAAGGGCGGGACCATGCCGGGGACCGGCAAGCCCCTTCCCGATTCGACGGCCGCCTCGCCGGTGACCAACCCTGCGCCGGCGGCCCCGGAACGCGCCGCCGGAAGCGCGCCCGAGACCAGCCCCGAGCCCAATGTGACTCCGGGCGCCACCACTCCGCCCGTCTCAAGCCAGGGCGCAACCAATACGAAACGCGGAAACTGACATGACCGACACGACAGCCAACGCCACGCACTTCGAAACGCATGGCGCCCATGCGGCCCACCATGACGACGAGCACATGCCGGGCTTCTTCGTGCGCTGGTTCATGTCGACCAACCACAAGGACATCGGCACCCTCTATCTGATCTTCGCGATCATCGCCGGGATCATCGGCGGGACGATCTCGGGAATCATGCGGGCCGAGCTCGCCTCGCCCGGAATCGACTTCCTCGAGGCCTGGGCCGGAAGCGGCGATCAGGCCAGCCATCTGTGGAACGTGCTGATCACCGCCCACGGCCTGATCATGGTCTTCTTCATGGTCATGCCGGCGATGATCGGCGGCTTCGGCAACTGGTTCGTTCCGCTGATGATCGGCGCTCCGGACATGGCCTTCCCGCGGATGAACACTATCAGCTTCTGGCTGCTCGTCCCGGCCTTCATCCTCCTGCTCGGCTCGGCCTTCGTTCCCGGCGGCACGGGCAACGGCGCCGGGATCGGCTGGACCGCCTATGCGCCGCTCTCGACGAGCGGCTCCTCGGGCCCGGCCGTCGACATGGCGATCTTCGCGCTCCACCTCGCCGGCGCCTCGTCGATCCTGGGCGCGATCAACTTCATCACGACCATCTTCAACATGCGGGCGCCGGGGATGACCCTGCACAAGATGCCGCTGTTCGTCTGGTCGATCCTGGTCACGGTGTTCCTCCTGCTGCTCGCCCTTCCGGTGCTCGCGGGCGCGATCACCATGCTCCTTACCGACCGCAATTTCGGGACCCACTTCTTCGACGCCTCCGGCGGCGGCGACCCCATCCTCTACCAGCACCTCTTCTGGTTCTTCGGCCACCCGGAGGTGTACATCATGATCCTCCCGGGATTCGGGATGATCAGCCAGATCGTCGCGACGTTCAGCCGCAAGCCGGTCTTCGGCTATCTCGGAATGGCCTATGCGATGGTGTCGATCGGAGTGATCGGCTTCGTCGTCTGGGCGCACCATATGTTCACCGTCGGAATGGACGTGAACACCAAGATGTACTTCACCGCGGCGACGATGGTGATCGCGGTTCCCACCGGAATCAAGATCTTCAGCTGGATCGCCACCATGTGGGGCGGCTCGCTGACCTTCGAGACCCCGATGATGTGGGCGCTGGGCTTCATCTTCATGTTCACCGTCGGCGGCGTGACCGGCGTCGTGCTCGCCAACGGCGGAATCGACAACAACGTCCACGACACCTATTACGTGGTCGCCCACTTCCACTACGTGCTGTCGCTCGGAGCGGTCTTCTCGCTGTTCGCGGGCTGGTATTACTGGTTCGGCAAGATGTTCGGAAAGATGTACAGCGAGCTGCTCGGCCAGCTGCACTTCTGGGCGTTCTTCATCGGAGTGAACATCCTGTTCTTCCCGATGCACTTCCTCGGCCTGCAGGGAATGCAGCGGCGCGTTCCCGACTATACCGACGCCTATGCGGGCTGGAACCACGTCGCCAGCATGGGCTTCTACCTGGTCGCGGCTTCGATGGCTCTGTTCTTCATCAACATCTTCTGGTCGCTGATGGCGGGACGGAAGGCGGAAGCCAATTACTGGGGCGAAGGCGCGACGACGCTGGAATGGACGCTGTCTAGCCCGCCGCCGTTCCACCAATTCTCGACCCTGCCGAAGATCGACTGAGGACAATAAGAAGGGCTCCGCCATCGCGGAGTCCTTCCGGTCCGCGGCCTGGTATAGGGCTTGTCAGGTAGCCGTCCCGGCCGCATCGTCGCGGTCCCGATGGAACGGCTCCGATCCTTTTTCGACCATTTGCGGTTCAAGGCGTCGCTGCGCGCGCGGGCCGGCCTGGAGATCGCCATCGCCGTGGCCGGACTGGGGCTGATCGCCCTCGCTTTGGCCGGGGTCGGCGGCCGCTCGAGGCTGGATATCGTCGGCTGGGTCCTGACGTTGCTCGGCGCCTATCTGGTATTTCGCGACATTCTCGGTCGGTCGCGGCGGCGGCTCGACGTTCGGGCCTCGAACAACGAAGCCTTCCCGGAAATTGCCGAGCGGGCGAAGCCGCCCGAGGGGTTTCAAAAGCTCGCTTTCGGCGAAAAGCTGTACGTCACGAGCGATGAGATCAACCGCCTCCTCGACGCCGCCTCGAACCCGGTCGTCCTTGCTCCCGACAAGTTCGAGGTGCCTCCCCAGATCCGCGCCTATCGCGAGCAGGGAGTCGCTCAGAGCGCGCCCGATTATAACGAAAAGAAGGTGGGGCTGCGCACCGACCTCACGCCGGCCCTGCTCGGCGGCAATCTCCCCGTCACGGTGCAGCGCAGCGATTATTTCAGCGGCATCTCGACCAACGAAGTCGCCAGGCAGAGGTTCGAGCGATGCGAGGACGGCCGCCGTCGCCGCAAATGGGCTGTGGATTTCGTGGTATCGGCCCTCGTCTTCGAGGGAGACCAACTCATCGACCTCGCCGACAGCGTGCTCGCAAACAACGTCGGAGTGACGGCGCTGCTGCTCACCTCCGATCATCATATCGTGCTCCAGGAGCAGGGCTCCCAGGCTGTCGATTCGCGGCGGATCAACCTCGGCTCCTCCGGCTCGCTCGATGTTTCGGACCTATATCAGCCGGCCGTGTCGGGCGGGAAATCGCTGAGCCCTCTCCAGGACGTGCTTCGCCGAGGCATGGAGCGCGAGGCGGCGGAAGAGACCGGCGCCGCCGTCGGTCCGGGCCGGTCGGCGACCGTCCTCACCGGTTATGCCCGTTATCTCCATCGCGGAGGCAAGCCCGAATTCTTCGGGATCATCCGGACGGCGTCGGATTTCGACTCGTTGGGCACGAGCCGCTCGGAGCGGAAGTTCGTCCACCGGATCCATGAAAAAGCCTTCGAGCCGACTCCGGCCGGGCTCATCGACGCGATCGAAAAGCTTGCTCTCGAGTGCGAGTCGGAGCCCGACAGGTACAGCCCGTCAATGGCGGTGGGCCTGCGCCTCGCCCGTTCCTACCTGGAAAGATGCGGCCTCGACCTGTCTCCGCTGCCCGGATCCTGAGCGCGGGAACGAGGACTTTGCCCGAGCGCCAGGGTCGCCTATAGGGCCCCCGATGGCTGCCGCCCTTTCCCCGAATCCCGCGCTCCCCGCCGACTGGCGTGACCTGCTCGCCCTCACCAAACCGCGGGTGATGAGCCTCGTCGTGTTCACCGCTTTGTGCGGGATGCTCGCGGCTCCGGTCGCGATTCATCCGGTGCTCGGCTTCACCGCGATCCTGTGCATCGCGCTGGGCGCCGGAGCCGCCGCGGCGCTCAACATGTGGTACGAGGCCGATCTCGACGCCCTGATGAAGCGCACCGCCGGGAGGCCCCTGCCGGCCGGCAGGCTCGACCGGCAGACGGCGCTTCATTTCGGAGTCGGCCTCGGCTTCTTCTCGGTGCTCCTGATGGGGCTCGCGACCAACTGGCTCGCCGCCTCGATCCTCGCGGCCTCGATCCTGTTCTACGTCGTGGTCTATACGATCTGGCTGAAGCGGCGGACTCCGCAGAACATCGTCATCGGAGGCGCCGCGGGAGCCTTTCCTCCGGTCATCGGCTGGGCTGCGGCGACCGGCGACGTCACATTGCTTCCGGTCCTCCTCTTCACCCTAGTCTTCCTTTGGACCCCGCCCCATTTCTGGGCGCTCTCGCTGTTCGTCCGATCGGACTATGCCGCGGCCGGGGTGCCGATGCTTCCGGTGGTCTCGGGCGCGAAGGCGACCCGGCAGCAGATCGCGCTCTACACCGTGCCGATGGCGGCGGCGGCGGTGGCCCCGTGGCCGCTCGGCCTCGCGGGGGCCTTTTACGGAATCGTCGCTGCGGCGCTCAGCGCGGCTTTCATGGTTCTCGCCTTGCGGGTCCTGGCCAACCGGGCGAGCGAACCGGCGGGGATGAAGCCGGAGAAGCAGCTCTTCGCTTACTCCATCCTCTACCTCTTCGCCCTCTTCGGAGCGCTCGTCGCCGACCGGGTGGTGTCGTGACCGACCCCCGCGACGAGGAGATCCGGCGCCGGCAAAAGGCCCGGGCGCTCATCATGGCCTTGCTGCTCGGAGCTTTCGTGGTGCTCGTCTACGCGATCACCATCGCCAAGATGGGCATGCTCAGGTGACCGATCTCGCCCGCCGCAACGGCCGGACCGCCGGCCTCGCCGCACTGCTCGTGCTCGCCATGGTCGGCCTCGCCTTCGCGAGCGTCCCGCTCTACCGCCTGTTCTGCCAGGTCACCGGGATCGACGGCACCACCCAGCGCGCGATCGAGGCTCCGGGTCCGGTCGCCGGCAAGGAAGTCGCGGTGCGCTTCGATTCCAACATCGCGTCGTCGCTTCCGTGGCGTTTCGGCCCCGAAAAAGCCCGCGAGATCGTCACCATCGGCGAGCGCGAAATGGCCTTCTATTCGGCCAAGAACCTGTCGGCGCGGACCGTCAAGGGCACTGCGACGTTCAACGTGACCCCCGTCCAGGCCGGCAAATATTTCAGCAAGATCCAGTGCTTCTGCTTCAACGAGCAGATCCTCAAGGCCGGCGAGGAGGTCCGGATGCCGGTCGTCTATTTCGTCGATCCGCGGATCCTGCGCGATCCGGACACGAAGGACATCAGCGAAATCACCTTGAGCTACACCTTTTACCCGGTGGATTCGGGCGGACAGGGAAGCTAGAGACCATGCGCCCCGGGCGAAGGCCGGGGCCCAGGCGGACGCCGGGACTGGGCCCCGGCCTTCGCCGGGGAACATAAGAGGATGACAAATGGCCGGAGCGAAGAACCATAGCTACCATCTGGTGAATCCCAGCATCTGGCCGCTGGTCGGCTCGTTCTCCGGGCTCGCGATGTTCGGCGGCCTGGTGATGTGGATGCACGACATCCCCGGAGGCGGCTATCTCGGCGGCGCGGGCCTGCTCGGAGTCCTCTTCACGATGTTCTCCTGGTGGGCCGACGTCATCCGCGAGGCCCACGCCGGCGACCATACCCCGGTCGTCCAGCTCCACCTTCGCTACGGGATGATCCTGTTCATCGCTTCGGAAGTGATGTTCTTCCTCGCCTGGTTCTGGGCCTTCTTCAACGCCGCCCTGTTCCCTTCGGGCGTCGAATCGATCGGCGGCACCTGGCCTCCGAAGGGGATGGAGGTGCTCGATCCGTTCGGCTTCCCGCTCCTCAACACCCTGATCCTGCTCTGCTCGGGAACGACCGTCACCTGGGCCCACCATGCCCTCATCCACGGCGACCGCGACGGGCTCATCAAGGGCCTGTGGGCGACGATCGGGCTCGGACTGCTGTTCACCAGCATCCAGGCCTACGAATATGCCCATGCGCCGTTCGGCTTCACCGACAATGTCTATACGTCGACCTTCTTCATGGCGACGGGCTTCCACGGCTTCCACGTCATCGTCGGGACGATCTTCCTCATCGTCTGCCTGATCCGCGCCTATAAGGGCCATTTCACGCCGAAGCAGCATTTCGGCTTCGAGGCGGCGGCCTGGTACTGGCACTTCGTCGACGTCGTGTGGCTGTTCCTGTTCATCTGCATCTACGTCTGGGGCGGCTGGGGCGCCGAATATCACGGGTAGGGGGACCGGGTCGCCCCAGCGAAGGCTGGGGCCCCGGCGGGTGAAGGGCGCCGTGCTGGTCCTCCCTGGGGCCCCAGCCTTCGCTGGGGCGACGGGGTCATGAAGGAACCCGCCCCCGCCCCCGCCGCCGTCGCCCTGCAGGGCCTGTGCCCGCGCTGCTCGGCGAAGACGCTCTACCGGGGGCTTGCATCCTTCGCGCCCAAGTGCCGGGCGTGCGGGCTCGATTTCGCCGGCTTCAACGTCGGCGACGGGCCGGCCGCCTTCCTGATCCTCGTCGTCGGGGCTCTGGTCACGGGCCTCGCCATCGCCCTCGAGCTGAGCGCCGAGCCGCCTTTCTGGGTCCACGCTCTCCTGTGGCTGCCGCTGACCGCGATCCTGGTCGTGGGCTCCCTTCGCTTCGCCAAGGGCCTGCTCCTCGCGCTCGAATATCGCCACCGCGCCCGCGAAGGGCGGATGACCGGCTGATGCGCTTCCCGGTCATCCCGACGATCCTGGTCGCCGCCGCGGTCGCGACAATGATCGCGCTCGGCTTCTGGCAGCTCCGCCGGGCCGGCGAGAAGCAGGCGCTGCAGCAGCGTTACGAGCGCAACCTGACCCTTCCCGCCATGGCCCTGCCGCCGGGCGCGACAGTGGACGAAGCCCTGCTCTACCGCCGAGCCACGGCCTTCTGCTTGGACGTGACGAACTGGCGGACCACGGGCGGCAAGGCCGCTTCCGGACAGGGCGGAACCCGCTTCATCGCCGAATGCCGGACCGGCGCCGAGGGCCCCGGTTTCGTCGCCGACATGGGCGTTTCCCCCGATCCGAAGGCGAAGCCCGGCTGGAAGGGCGGCGAAGTGACGGGACGGGTCGTGGCCGAGCCGCGTTCCGGCGGCCTGTTCGAGCGGCTCGCCGGCAGGTCGCCGCCGCCCCGGCCGATGATCGTGTCCGAAAAGCCCGCTCCGGGCCTCCAGGCGAGCGCTGCGCCGGTGGCGGACGCGCCCAACAACAGCCTGGCCTACGCCTTCCAATGGTTCTTCTTCGCGGCTGCGGCCGCCGCGATCTATGTCCTGGCGCTGCGCAAGCGGGCTCGGAAGAGCCCGCCGGCGCCCCCGTTTACTCCGTCACCCTGACGGATTCGGCGTTTATCTCCTTGCGACATGTGACCGGTCTCGAGCCCGTCATCCCGGCGAAGGCCGGGATCCATGAACACCGCCGCATGAGGTTCCCAAAAACCGTGTTCATGGATTCCGGCCTTCGCCGGAATGACGGAACCCACATGCCCCAAGGGGACAATTGCCAACCTGTTACAGTGCCCAGTTTTCCATCTGCGAGACGGTTCGACCCTGGATCCTGAAACAAGTTCAGGGTGACGGTTCGGCGCTCCAACTTGCCCGCATCGACCGGACACCCTAACTGACGCCCCTCATGAAGCTCACCATCCTCCCCAACGGCCTCAAGGTCGCAAGCCGCGAGATGCCCTCGCTGGAGACCGCCGCGGTCGGCCTCTATGCCGAGGCCGGGTCGAGGCACGAGCCGGCGCGGCTCAACGGAATCGCCCATCTGTTCGAGCATATGGTGTTCAAGGGCGCCGGAGGCCGTTCGGCGCGCGAGATCAGCGAGTCGATCGAGGATGTCGGCGGCGACCTCAACGCCTCGACCGAGCGCGACGCGACCAATTTCATGGCCTCGGTTCTCGCCGAGCATGTGCCGCTGGGGGTCGAGCTGGTCACCGACCTGATCCTCAAGCCCCATTTCGTCGAGGCCGACCTGGAGCGGGAGAAGGACGTCGTCCTGCAGGAGCTGGGCGAAGCGCGCGACACACCGTCGGACATCATCTTCGACGATCTTTGGTCGGCGGCCTATGACGACCAGTCGCTCGGCCGGTCCGTCCTCGGCCACGAGTCGAGCATCGAGGCGATCACCGTCGAGGACCTCCACGACTGGCGGCGCGGCCGCTACCGGGCGGGCAGCGTCGCACTGGTCGCCGCCGGAAGGGTCGAGCACGACCGGCTGGTCGAGATGGCGCAGGCCCGGCTCGCGGACCTTCCTTCCGGGACGATCGACCCGTCCGAGCCCGCCCGGTTCACCGGCGGCACCCGGGTCGGCCGATCGGCGCCGGACCAGGCGCATCTCGCTCTCGGTTTCGCGGCGCCGGCCCAGCTCGATCCCGATTATTTCGCGGCGCGGATGTTCTCCGACATCGTCGGCGGCGGAATGTCGTCGCGCCTCTTCCAGCAGGTGCGCGAGGATCGCGGGCTCGCTTATTCGGTCTATTCCCAGCTGCATCCGCACTCCGACACCGGCCTCTTCTACGTCTACGCCGCGACCGCCCGGCGCGAATCGGCCGCAGCGGCGCAGCTGATCGAAGAGATCGTCGCAGAGACGGTGGAGAGCCTCACCCAGCGCGAGGTCGACCGGGTTCGAACCCAGTCACGCGCCGGCCTTCTCATGTCGATGGAGAGCCCTTGGGGCCAGGCCCATTATGTCGCCCGCCAGCTCTTCGTCTACGGCCGGCTGGTCGAGCCGGCCGAAGTGATCGCGGAGCTCGAGGCGGTGACCCTCGCCCAGGTCCGCGACGCCGGCGCCAAGATGCTCGCCGGCCCGCGCGCGAGGGCGACGATCGGCTTCCCGGCCGTCCGGGCGGCGTGAGGCTCGACACTCTCGTCGGCGAGCCCTGGGCCGATTACGGACTGGTCGACAGCGGCCACGGCCGCAAGCTCGAACGCTACGGACGCTTCTCCTTCGTTCGCCCCGAGCCGCAGGCGATGTGGGCTCCGTCCTCGCCCCGCTGGGAGCCGGACGGCGAGTTCATTCCCGGCTCCGACGAAGATGGCGGCGGCCGCTGGCAGTTCGACCGGCCGGTCCCCCGCGAAGGCTGGGAGCTGGGCTGGGAGGAGGTGCGTTTCCGCGCCCAGACCACTCCGTTCAGGCACCTCGCCTTCTTCCCGGACATGGCGCCGCAATGGGCGTGGATGCGCGACCGGTTGGGCGAGGGCAGCGAGGCGCTGAACCTGTTCGGCTATACCGGCGTAGGTACCCTCGCAATGGCGGCCGCCGGCGCCCGGCTGACCCATGTCGACGCCTCGAAGAAGTCGGTCGAGGCGGGCAAGGAGAATGCCCGGCTCTCCGGGATGTCGGACCGGCCGGTGCGCTGGCTGGTCGACGATGCGGCGAAGTTCACGGCGCGCGAGGTTCGGCGGGGCCGGCGCTACGACGGAATCATCCTCGACCCGCCCAAATATGGCCGAGGCCCGGACGGCGAGGTGTGGAAGCTGGAGGAGGGCCTGCCCGGCCTGATCGCCGACTGCCGGCGGCTCCTCGATTCCGACAGCCGCTTCCTCGTGCTTACGGTTTATGCGGTCCGGATGTCGGCGCTGGCGGTCGGCGAGCTTTTGCGCCAGGTCCTCGGCGATCTCGGCGGCCGGGTCGAATGCGGCGACATGGCGGTGCGCGAGGAAGCGCGCGGGCTTCTCCTCCCGACGGCGATTTTCGCCCGCTGGTCAAAGAATTGACGTCAGCCCGGCGAAAGCCGGCGCCTCGGGACAAGAGGTCTCGGCGGGTCTCCCCGAGGTCCCGGCTCGCCGGGACGACGGCTAGTCCCGGGCTGCCCTTATCGCTGCGCCGGCGGCGAAGGGGGCGAGTGCCACGAGGAGAATCGACGCCGCCGCGAGCAGCTTGAGCGCACCGGCGCTTCCCTCGGCCTCGGTCAGGCCCGCACCGAAGATCAGGATCGGCACCGCCAGCGGAAGCATTAGCAGCCCGGCCAGAGCCCCGGTGGACCGAAGGCCCGAGGTCAGGGCGGCGACGATCAGGGTCAAGGCGGCGAGGCCGGGCGTTCCGGCGAGGAGCCCGATCTCGAGTCGGACCAGGACCGGCTCGGGCAGCTTCATCAGCGCCGCTGCGGGCAAGGCGGCGAGCATCAGTGGCGGCCCGAAGCTGAGCCAGTGCCCGGCGAGCTTGGCCAGGGCGACGCTCTCCTCGGCGATCCCGCGCACTGCAAGCTGATCGAGAACGCCGGACGACCGGTCCGGCTCGACCAGCCGCTCGACCGGAAGCAAAGCGGCGAGAAGGGCCGCCACCCACAAGGCGCCGCCTCCCGCTCGGGCCAGCAGCGCGGAGTCGGGGCCGATCGCGAAGGGGAACAAGGTCGCCACGAGAAGGAAGAAGACAAGCGGCAAGATCGCGCTTCCCCCGCTCGCCGCCAGCCTCAGCTCGCGAAGGATCAGGGCGCTCATCCCAGCGCCAGCAGGACCGCGCCCGGCAGGGCGAGAGGCTGGTGCGAGGCGGCGAGGATCGCCCCTCCGCCGGCGCGGTGGGCCGCGATCGCCGCTTCCAGCATCGCCTGCCCGTCGGAGTCGAGGCCGTTGGCCGGTTCGTCCAGAAGCCACAGGGGGGCACCGCTCGCCAGCACCCGGGCCAAAGCGGCGCGTTTCCTCTGGCCGGTCGACAGCATCCGGACCGGGACCGAGGCGAGGGCCGTCAGCCCCATTGCCGCCATCCCCTCGGCGGGACCGCCGCCGTCGAGCCGGCTCCAGAAGCCAAGCGCACGCGCGAGATCCAGTCCGGGGTCCAGAGCCAGCCCTTCGTCGGCGAGCGCCGCCGGACTGCTGCGCTCGATCCTTCCCGCCGCCGCCGGCAAAAGGCCCGCCGAAAGGCGGATCAGGCTCGACTTTCCGGCGCCGTTCGGGCCGGAGACCAGAGCCGCGCTTCCCGGCTCCAGGACCAGATCGAGCCCTTCGAACAGCAGTCGTCCGCCGCGGATGCAGGCGACGGCTCGAAGCTCGAGCAGGCTCAACCGGCGCCGTCCCCGATCGAATCCTCGATCGTGTGCATGTCCTCATCGGAAAATCCGAAATGATGGCCGGCCTCGTGGACGATGACATGGGTGACGAGCGCCTCGAGGCTCACCCCGGTTTCCGCCCATTCGTCGAGCAAGGGGCGGCGGTAGAGGTGGATCATGGCCGGAAGCTCGCCCGAAAGCATCGAGCTTTGCTCGCCGATCGGACGGCCGGTATAGAGTCCGGAAAGCTCGAACGGATCCTCGATTCCGAGCTCGGCGAGGACGTCCTCCTCGGCGAAATCGTCCACCCTCAGCACCACGCCGTCGAGGTGGCGGCGAAAATGATCGGGCATCCGGGCGATGGCGGCGTCCGCCAGCCGCTCGATCTCCGCCGCGTCGGGCGCAAAGGTTTGACGCTCCCCGGTCACCTGCGCGACATAGAGGGGAATGGAGGCGCGAGACAATGACGCTCAGTGACGAGGAGCTTGCGGCCGCGCTGCGGACCGTGCCGCAGTGGCGCTACGAAAGGGCGGAGCGGGCGATCCGGCGGGATTATCGATTCGCCGATTTCGGGGCCGCCTTCGCCTTCATGACCCGGTCGGCCATCGCCGCGGAGAAGGCCGATCACCACCCGGACTGGTCGAACAGCTGGAACAGGGTCGAGGTGGCGCTAAGCACCCACAGCGCCGGCGGGGTGACGGCGAGGGACATCGCCCTGGCCAGGGCGATGGATGGCTTCGCCCCCGACTTGCCCTGAAGCCGGCCTGCCCCTAGAGGGTTCGGCTTCCAGCGAATGCGGAGCGGTGGCCGAGTGGTCGAAGGCGCTCGCCTGGAAAGTGAGTATACGCCAAAAGCGTATCGAGGGTTCGAATCCCTCCCGCTCCGCCACTGCCCCTTTCCGGGCATCCTTGCCCGTGGACATCGCGTCGGGTGTAAAGCCGACCGGTGAGGCCGCGCTGAGATGATGACGGTGTGGGTAACGATATTGGCTGTCGGATCCGGCAACGCTCTGGTGACCTATGTCGCCATCCGGATCATCGGGCGGATCGGCGCGCTTTCCTATCGATGGTGCGCGGCCCTGGGCTGGGCCTCCGTTCTTCTGCTGTCCAGTTCCGTGTTCTGGCTGTTATATCGTCAAGCCGAAGCCGAGGCTGCAGCGATCAATCAGAGCAACATCGGGATCCCGCTGGTCTATCTGGGCTTATGGCTGGCCTCGTTCCTGGGATCGGTGGTCGGCCTGGTCGCGTTCCTGGTGCGCACCCAATTGAAGTCCGAATAGTCGAGCGGATCGCTCGCCCCAGGGCAGAGCGGCGGGGCGTCCCGTCGGAACGCCCCGCGCCCGGCGGCCCTGCTCAGTCGCGCTTCAGGCTCTTCTCGATGGCGCTGAGGCGGTCCTCCAGAGCGGCGTTGGCGGTCCTGAGGGCGGCGACCTCGCCGCGGAGCCGCTCGACCTCCTCGCTCTTGCCCTGAAGCTCGGCGGTGCGCTCCTCGAGGGCCTTCACTCCGGCGAGGCTGACGCTGGCAAGGTCCTGAACTCCGATCGACTTGTCGCCGACTCCCAGGCCGAAAGCCTTGTAGAAGTCCTCCGCCATCGGGCCGAGGTGGCGGACCTTGTCGCCTTCGCTGATGTAGTTCCAGGTCGAGATCGGAAGCGCACGGATGCTGGAGAGGATGTCGGTTCCGCTCACCGACGCGAAGTTCATCTTGGTGGCCCGGCTCGAGGTGCAGTTGAACACGCCGGAGCCGGCGGGCAGGTTGCAGCCGGTGGTCCCGCCGAGATTGGTCCGGAAGCGGAAGCCGCCGGTCGCGCGAGCGGCGAACTCGTTATTGGCCGTGTTGCGGAACGTGTCCGCGGTCTGTTGCGCCGAGCCGTCCGACCAGATGAAGGTGCCGGAGAAGCCGTTGTTGGACGCGAACTTGCCCATCGCGGTGGTGTGGTCCTGGTCGGCGGTGACGTTGTAGCCGATGGCTACGGCGGCGAGGCCGCGGATGTTGAACGTGTCCGGATCGCACCTGCCGTTGATCAGCGGTCCGCCCGATTTGGCGTTGTTGCCGAAGGCGACTCCGTAGGTGTCGCAGACCCGGTTGCCGGCGCCGGCGGAGAAGCCTGCGGCGCCCTTCACCTGGTTGCCGCTTCCGAACACGATGGACGAGGTGCTCTCGGCCGAGTTGGTGTCGCCGAAGGCGAGCGCGTAGAGGCCGATCGCAGTCGAGTTGGAGCCGCCGGCCCACGAGAAGAAGCCGACATTGGCGTCGTCCCACTCATTGTCGGCATAGCCGGAGCGGAAGGCGCCCTTGTAGCTGTCCCAGGAGGTGCGGTAGCCCTTGCCCTGCATCGGCGAGACTCCGATCCCGAGATTGCCGGTGGCGACGAAGCTTCCGTTCTGGAAGACCTTGAACCAGGCCGGAGTGTGGCCGCCGGGGCCCGAGCAGCAGGTCGAGCCGCCGCGAAGGTTGATCATCGGAGCGGTGCCGTTCGCGTCGCCGACCGAGAGCTGCTCGGCGCCGGGGACGAACTTGACGAAATTGGCGTCGGTATAGGCTTTCGTCGTTGCGTCGGCGGGGTTGACCGGGTTGCCGAGATTCGTGATCCGGTTGCCGTTCATGTTCAGGCCGCCGGCGGTGCTGGTGAGTGAGGAGCCGTCGGGAAAGACGATTCCGTTGCCGGCGCCCTGGATGCGGATGCTGCCGAGTATGTCGAGCTTGTAGCCGGGGTTGTTGACCCCGATTCCGACGTTGCCGGCGGAGTTTATCCGGAAGCGCTCGACGATGTTGGAGCCCGTGGGCGCCGTTCGAAGGATGATCGCGCCGGTGTCGACGGCTCCGGCGTCGATATAGGCGTGGCCGGGGAAATAGGGGTTCTGGTTGCCGAAAAACTGCATGTCGGCGCCGGCGGGCGCCGGCCCGAGCGTCGGAGTGGCGAAGATCCGGATGCCGCCTTTATTGTCGGAAAGGCGGATGTCGCGGAAATAGGTGTTTGTGCCGGGCGACGAGAAGACGATGTCTCCATTGGCCGGAACGTCCTGGGCGAAGGCCGGAGCCGCCACGGACAGCGACGCGCAGGTCGCCAGGAATGCCTTGAACGCGAACTTCTTCATGGTTGAGGACCCCCTAGTGCATTGTGTTGATCGATCGGACCGAGCCGCCCCCCGCGGGAGCCTCAGTCGATCGGACCGTTTGTCGGTTGTTGCCGCGGCCAGGTCTCCGAACGATGTCGGGGCGCGGGTAAAAGTGTTTCAATTGTATCCGGGTCGGCTTCCCAGGGCCGGCACGACGGCTTCGAATCCTATTTGCACAATTGTTCGGCGCGGGCGGCCAGATCGTTGCGCCCGTCGCGCTTCGCGAGGCTGACGGCGTCGCCGCAGCGCCCCGCGGCCATCAGATCGCTCATCACTTTCGTGACTCCATTGTTGAGCTCGAGGTCCCCGGCGGGGCGAACCGCTTCCAGGGCGGAGCGATAGCGCTGAGCCCTGCCCGCGCTCGAAGCCGCCGGAACGCAGGGCGAGGCGGCGGTCGAGCCGCAGGCCGCCGGACCGGACGCCTTGGAAGGGACTCGGGTCACCGCGGGGGCGACGTCCTTTTCGGCGGGGACGGCGGCTGCCGGGGCCGAAAGGACCAGCACGGCGAGGGCGAAGGCTAACTTTTTCATGTCCGCGATCCTATGCAACGGGATTCCGGCTGACAATCGGACGGCGGTCACCCGGCAAGAATTGACCGTTTTTTCCAGCACATGCGCCTTCCCATAGGCCGTGCTTGCCATGTCGGCGCTCACGTGAAAAAAGCCCGCGATGACGACTTTGAACGGCGATTCCAGGGTGCGGCAACGCGACGCGCACGTGTCCGCCCCGATGGGCGACGAGCTTGCGATGATGGATCTCGAGACCGGCAAATATCTCGTGCTCGACCGCATCGGGGCCGTCATCTGGGAGCAGCTGGAGACCGAGATACGGGTCGGCGACCTGGTCGACGGGCTCCAGGCGCGGTTCGAGGTCGATCGGGGGCAATGCGAGGCGGATGTGCTGATCTTCCTCGAGAAGCTCCAGTCCAGGGGGCTGCTGCATGTTTCGAACCCTTAGCCGGAGCTGGAGGGCGTTTCGGCGGGCAGGCGCCGCCGACCGCCTGGCCGCCCTCGAGATGCTGGCGTGGCTCGCCGCCGCGCGCCTGGTGGTCCGCACCGTGCCGTTTCGGCGCCTTTCCCGGCGGCTAGCTCGAAGATTGCCGGCCTCGGCTTCGTCGCGGGTCCCGGAACCGGCACAGCTTCGGCGGGTGGGCAGGGCCCTGAACGCGGTGGCGACCAGGGTGCCGTGGCGGTGTCAATGCCTCGAGCGGGCGATTGCGGGGAAGCTCTTCCTTCGAGTCCGGGGCTATCCCAGCACGATCTTTCTGGGAGTGTCGCGCCGCGGGCGGCAGCATGAGCTTCAGGCCCATGCCTGGCTGCGTTGCGCCGGCCTTCCCGTCGTCGGCGAGGAAGACCCGGGCGGCGACTGGTCGGTGGTCGCAAGCTTTCCGGACGAGGCGGCGTCGGGCCAGGACGGCCGTCCGCTTCTTTCCCGGGCCGGCGACCACGCCGTCCCGCCTGTTGTCTTTCCCACTCGACATCACTAGCGGGTCTGCCCTAGAATCGGTGGCGAGCAACCAGGAACCAGCCCATGAACGATAAGTGCGCGTCCCCTCAGCAGAACAGCCCTTCGACCGCGTCCGCCAAGGGCGACTGGAAGTCTCCGACGATCGAGGAGCTCGACTTCACCTCCACGGAGGCCGCCTTCAACGCCAGCGGGACGGACGGTCCGTACACTTCCTGATCTGAGAGAAAAGCGCTCCGCGACGGGGCCGACCCCGCGCGCGTGACCGGCGCCGGCAAAGAGCCCAGGGCGCGGGTGACGGCCCGCGGGGGTCCCGGGCGATTGCGGGTGTCTTCATGAAATCGGATCCAGAGAATCGTCGCATCCGGCAGCTTCACGCTGTCGAGCCGAGGCCCGTGCCCGGCGAAGCGCCCGACCTGATTCTGGTGCATCCCCAGACCCGCCTCGCCTGCCGCCTCAACTCGAGCGCCGCCTTCTTATGGTCCGTCCTGGCGGAGGAGGGGCGCCCCTCGGCCGTGGCCGAACGGCTCGCCGCCGAATTCGCCATTCCCCGCGACGAGGCCGCCCGGGCCGTTTCGGATTTCGTCTATCGGATGGGCGCGCTCGGATTCGTCGACGCGAGCGACGGAAGCCTCTCGGAAAGGCTGCGCGAGCGTTACCTGAACCTTCTCAAGGCCGCGCTCACCAACCTCATCTATCCGGAGCACGAACTTCGAATCGAGCTGCTGGAGCAGGAAGGCGCGAAGCCGGATCTGCCGCGGCAAATGCGCGACATCCGCTACCGGGGAGCCGAGCTTTTCGAGGACCTCGTCGCGCACAAGGCCGACGGCCGGGTCTGGCGCGGAAAGGCGACTCGCTTCTCGCACACGATGATCGGGCTCAGGCGGCTCCAGAATCTGGAATGGTGCGCCGGGCAAATCTTCGACGGGGGGATAGAAGGGGATTTCCTGGAAGCCGGAGTGTGCCAGGGCGGCGCCGCGATCTTCCTGCGCGCGCTCCAGGTCGCTCACGGGCAGGACTGGCGCAGGACCTGGGTCGCCGACTCCTTCGAGGGCCTTCCGAAGCCCACCTCCGAATTCGACGAGGGCTACGAGCTCCACGAGGAGGCCCAGCCGTGGCTCGCCGCGAGCCTGACGGCAGTCCAGGACAATTTCAGGTCATACGACCTGCTTTCGGAGCAGGTGCGCTTCCTGCCCGGATGGTTTGCCGACAGCCTGGCCGAAGCGCCCGTGGAAGGCCTGGCCATACTCCGGATCGACGCGGACCTCTATTCGTCGACCCGCGATGTGCTCGAGGCGCTGTACGACAAGGTCGTACCCGGAGGCTTCGTCATCATAGACGATTATCACGTCTTTCCGAACTGCCGCCGGGCCGTCGACGAGTTCCGCTCCGAAAGGGGCGTGGGCGACCCGCTGATCCGGATAGACTGGACCGCCGTCTTCTGGCGCAAGACGTGAGATGGAGCGTTCGCTGGTCTTCCTGGTCCCGCCGGAATTCAAGGGCGAGAATCAAGGCCTCTACATTCAGCATATAGCGTCGATGCAGTGGCTGCTGGACCGCGCGGCCGGCTGGCGGATGGAGGTGATGGACCTCTCAAATCCTCGGCTGGAAGAGGTGTCCGCCGCCGCCGACCTGATCGTGGTCCACATGCTCGACCATATGAGGGCGGAAGGCGTGATCCGGCGCCGGCGGGCCGCCGGGCTTCCGACCGTGTTCGAGATTACGGACAATTTTCTCGATCTCGGCCCATGGCTGCCGAAGCGCCATCGCCTGCGCAGTCCTCTCGTCCGGCAGCGCATCCTCTATCATGCGTGGCTGTGCGATGCCGCCCAGGTCTACGCCAGGCCCCTGGCCCGGCTCTTCGAGTCGGTAAACCGGAAGATCGCAGTACTCGATCCCTACGTGCCGATAGCCGACGAGGAACCGGACCCCCCGCTCGAAGGCGGGCCGCTGGTGCTCGGGTGGGCCGGGACGACCTCGCATGAAAGCGACCTCGCCCGGATCGCGCCAGCGGTCGTCGAATTCTGCCGGCGCCGTCCCGACTCGATCTTCGCATTCATGGGGGACGAATCGCTCTTCCAGCGCCATTTCGCCGCGTTGGCGCCCGGCCAGACCCGGGTCCGCCCGTTCAGCCCCTATGAGGACTTCCTCGCCTTCGTTCGAAGCTGGGACCTCGGCCTGGCCCCGCTCGGCCGCGAAGGCTTCAACAACGGCCGGAGCGACACGAAGTTCGCGACCTATGCCGCCTGCGGGGTCGCGCCCCTTCTCGAGAGACACCCGGTTCACGCCCCGCACGAAGGAACGGGGCTCTTGTTCGACGGCGCCGCCGGGCTGACGACCCTGCTCGAACGGCTTTACGCCGACCGCGGGCTTGCGAGGAAGGCCGGCCGACGGTCGCACGCCTGGGCCCGGAGGGAGCGGGGCGCAGACAGGCTGCGGGAGCAGAGAATCCGTTTCTACGAGTCCCTCGCGCCCCGCGGCTCCGCTCCGGCACAGCCGCCTGGACGCGATATTCCAGGCATGGAGGCAGCCGTTCACGGCTCCGCTCTCGACCGGCTTCGCCGCGACCATCGATCGTGGGAGCGGCGGGTCGACTTCTTTCGGGAGATGCTTCGTCACCAACCCTACGATTATATCGCCTTGCGCGCCCTGATAGCGGAGTGCGAGGCCGGCGGTGGCGACCAAGCGGAGCTGGATTCGCTCTACAAGCGGCTTTGCCTGGTGGCTCCCGAAGCGGTGCCGGATCGCAGGAGGCCCCCCTCTCTTCGCGATTTCCTGCCCGCATGAGCGGCCGGCACTTCCGCTATTCGGTCTTCGGACTGGAGGTGAGCTCGAACATCGCCCTGGCCGGTCTTCGACCGCCGGCCGGGCGCGGGAGCCCGCTTCGGATCGAGGCCGTGCGGGCCCGCGACTTCGACGCCCCGGAAGGACCCTCGCATTGCGTGGGCGGGTTCGAGGCCCACTGGCATGTCGAGGACGGGCGCTGGCTGAGCCGTTACGGAGCGGGAAGCGGCACTCCCCTCTGGTCCATGGAGGCGCATTCCGCCGGCGCCCGGCTCGATATCCGCTGGTCCGATCCGAGCCAGCTTCACGACATCTCCGCCGTCGTCCAGGGGGCCGGCCTGGCAATGGCGCTCCACCTCCAGGGCGCCTTCATCCTCCACGCCGGCGCAGTCGCCGTCGACGGTCGCGCGATCCTGGTGATCGGAAATTCCGGCGCGGGCAAGTCCAGCACGGCGGCGGCCCTGGTGCGCGGGGGTTGTCCGCTGATCAGCGACGATATGGCGGTCCTGGACGCGGAGGGCGAAGGAGTCAGCGTTCGAAGGGGGCCGCTCAGGATGCGCGTCTACGAGGATTCCGCGCGTGCGGCCGGCTGGACCGGGCCCCTGCCCAAGCTCTTCCGTCATCCGATCTTCGACGACAAAAGATATATCGACGTCCCGGGCGAACCGCCGCCGGAGCCGGTGGGGGTCGCCGCGATATGCGTTCTTCAAGCGAGGGGTCCTGGCACCGACCGGGTGAGGATCGAGCGGCTTGCTCCGAGGGTGGCGCTCGGCCACCTGCTTCGCAACGTCTACCGGGCGCCCTTCCTGGATCCGGCCCGGGCGAAGCTCGCCGCCGAGCGCTGTGCGTGGATCGCCGCGAGGGTCCCGGTGGTGGCCGTTCACAGGCCCGACGCGCTGGGCTCGCTGCCCGACATCGCCCGCGCGATCACAGGCTTCGCTTCCGCGATGGGATGAGGGCTTCAATCCCGGAGCACGACCTCGGCGACCCGCCGCTTCCCCCCGCTCCGGGTCAGCTGGACGTAGACGTCGACGGTTCGGCTGACATAGTGGCGGACGTCGTCCCGGTTGAGCTGGGTTCCGCCCTGGAGAACGAGCAGGACGATCTGCTCGACGGCCCGCTCCGGACTGTCGGCATGCACGGTCGTCATCGATCCGGGATGGCCGGTGTTGACGGCGCGGAGGAACGAATAGGCTTCCCTGCCCCTGAGCTCGCCGAGGATGATCCGGTCGGGCCGCATCCGAAGCGAAGCGGCGACGAGGTCGTCGGTCTCCACCTGAGCCTCCCCAAGCGCGCTTCGAGCGGCGATCAGTCCGACATGATTCTCGTGGCGGACGAAGAGCTCCGGCGTGTCCTCGATCAGGATCAGCCGCTCCCCGGCCGGCACCTCCTTCAAAAGCGCGTTGAGGAAGGTCGTCTTGCCGGTGGAGGTGCCCCCCGACACGAGGATGTTCTTGCGCCCCCTGACCGCGGCCGAGAGCATTCCGCCTATGTCTCCGGCAGCGAGCATGTCGGCCAGCGCCCGGTCCCCCTCGGAGCGCTCGAATCCCTGCCTGGCCTTGGTTTCCCCGAACGCGCCCGACTGGACGTAGTCGGACAGCTCCAGCTCGGGGGAGACGTGCTTGCGGATCGCCAGCGCCAGCGGGCCCCTGGTGGCCGGGGGAGCGACGATCTGGATCCGGGCGCCGTCCGGGAGGGTGGCAGAAAGGATCGGATGCTCCCGGCTGATGCCCTGGTGGGACAGGGCCGCGATCTGGCGGGCGAGACGCTCGAGCGTCGAGGCGTCGAGGCCCGGCGCCTCGTGCCGCTCCACGCCCCCGCCGGTGGTCTCGACCCAGATTTCGAGCGGCTTGTTCACATAGATGTCGGTGACGTCCGGCCGCGCCAGCATTCCGGTCAGCGGAGCGAGGAAGGACCGCAGATAGAGCCCGGGCCCGGGCGGGAGATCCTCGGCCAGAGCGAGGCTCACCTGCGCCCCTCGGAGCTGCTGAAGTCGAGGTCGCGGGCGACGAAGACGCCGATGCTGGTCCCGGCCTTCACGGTCAGGGTCGGGACGATCCTGCCCTGCTGAAAGCTCTGGCCAACATTCTGGGTCGAGCCGGGAAGCGCAACGACGACTCCGCCGGCCGCGGACCGGCTCGCGACATTGGCTCCGATGTCGAGCGCCGACTGGAGGATGGCGCTGCTGAACCGCTCGAAGAAATGGCTGTTATACTTGCCGCGCACTCCGCCGCGGCCGAGCGTGTCCGCGGTCGGCGAGCCGAGCGCGATCGTCACTCCGTCCGGACGGATCAGCCGGGTCCAGTTGATCAGAGCCCTCTTTTGGCCCTGCTGGATGTCCGACCTGTATTCGCCGGTGAGCCGCGTTCCGCGCGGGATCAGGATTCGCGATCCGTCGAAGCCGCGCACGTCCCTCGAGACCACCGCCCGGGCGAAACCGGGCCGCCTCGAATCGAAGGCGGTCTCCAGGACGGCCGGGATCAGCGTGCTTTGCGGGACCGTCGTCGAGCGGTTAGCGAAGATCCCGGAGCGGACTCGGGCGACGGACTGGTCGCCCTCGAAGGCGTCGGAAAGGCTCTGCTGGCCGCCTCCGGGGCCGCCGGGCCCGCCGCCCGGCTGGGTCGCTCCGGTCGTCGTATCGAGAACCAGGGTCGGGCCGCTCGCCTGGCGCGGTGCCTGCGGCGGCGGTTCATATTCCTGCACCGGGACAGGCGGACCGCGATAGACCGGCGGCGGAGTATATTGAGGCGGGGAAATCTGGACCGGAGGATAGGTCTGGGTCCTCACGACCGGAGCGGGCGCCGGCGCAGGCTCCGTCACGACCGCCACCTCGGCCGGAGGCGCCACAGGCGGGATGTAGAGCGGCGGTGGCGGAGCTCCGCTGCCGACCACGTCGTTGGCCCTGACCTTCACCGCCGGCTCGACCTGCGAACGGCGCCTCGAATCGAGGATTATGAACAACAGGATCGCGGCGGCGATGATTCCGACGATGAAGACGATCGCGGGTGGGCCGGACCGCGGCAGTGCGACGACCGGGCGCACGTCCTCCTCGGCCGCGGCCGCCTCGGGCTCCGGCGGGTTGGAGATTCGAGGATCGAGCGGTGGGGTCCGGCTCGCCATCAGCGCTTCTTCCTCTGCCGGGTCGCGGTCGCGACGTTGCCGTCGATCCGGAAAACGAGCTTTTTCGAGATGCTGTCGATGACGAACAGGTCGTCCTCGCGCATCATCCCGTTGACGAGCATCTCCTCGCCGCCGTCCGTCATCGCATAGACGGCGGGCAGCGCCCGGTCGCGCGGCCAGCGGATATAGGTATGGACCCCGTCGTCGCTTATCTCGCTCGGCCGCAGCGCTTTGTCGCCGCCCAGCCGATAGCGGCCTTCGGCGGCGGGGTCGGCGAGCTCCTCTTCCGTCGCGGCCGGCGGCGGATATTTGAAGCTGACCCGGTAGGCCATCTGGCTGACGCTGACCGGAACGAGGTCGAAATTGTAGGTGCGGACGTTGGTGATGACGATCATGTTGGTCGAGACCCCGGCGACCAGAGCCTTGACGAAAAGCAGGTCGCCCCGCTTGTTCGCGGTGACCTGCCAGGCGCTGGCGTCGCCGACCGCGATGTTCTCGGCCCGCTCGTCGGGGGAAAGCTCGAGGGTGATCTGATAGCCCGGAGCCCCTTCCAGCTGGACGACCTGGTTGGGCGCGAACGGCACCGACTGGATTCGCGGATCGCCGCCGGGCTCCGCCTGCGGCCTGACCTGCGCGGCTACCGGGAACGAAGCGAGCGCCGCGGCCGCGAAGACGAGGAAGGGCCTGATCACAGCTCCGGCTCCGGCGGCCGGTTTCGGCGCCTCTCTTCCGCCGCCCGGGCGGCGGCGGCGGCCGCGCTGCCGAGCGGAGTCGCTGCGGTCCCGGTGGTCGTCGTGGTCACCGTCGTCGAGCTGCCGGGGACGACTCCGACCGGAACGACGGCGGTCGGGGCAACCACGACGGCCTGCGCCGGCGGAGCGCTTTCGGGGTCGCGGCGGTAGCGAAGCACCCGGAAGCCGAGCGGGTTCACGAACCTCTCCTCGAGCTTCATCGGCTCGCCGGAAAAGCGGTAGCGGATGACGGAGACCCAGGATTGCGGCGGCTGCACCTGGCCGCCGGCGTCCCGCCTGATCGTGTCGAACCGCACCAAGGCGACGTTGCGGCCGAGCGGAGACACGCTCTTCACCCTCGTCTCGACGACGGTGGTCGGCGGGTAGAGGACGAGCGGGCTTTGCGGATTGGAGACCTGGACCGAGCTCACATAGCCCGACCGCGCCTGCTCGGCCGACCAAGCGTAGACTTTGTTGTAATTGACCTGGACCACGTCCCTGTCGAAACTCTCCCGGGCGATCACATATTGGACGAGGAAGGACTGGGTGAGCGCCGCGTCCGGGGCGATCTTGTCGGCGTCGAGCGGCTTCAGGGCTTGGACGTAGCCGGTCGTCCGGTCGACCAGCAGGGTGTAGGGCTCGACCGTCTTCAGCGGAGTGAGGAGGATGAGCGCTCCGGCTTCAAGCACTGCGACGGTGCCGGCGCCGATCGCCACCCACCAGGCCATCCGCTGAGATTTGTGCAGCGCATCGAGCCGGTCGCGATTCCAGGTCGCGGCGTCCTTGTAATAGGCGTCGAGCGCCTCGCGATTCTGTTCGTTCATGAGCGGGTATCCCGGCGGCCCGCGCTGGCCGAGACCCGGCCGCGGGTGCGGCGGCGGAAGCTCTGGCCGAGCGGGGCAGGTGCAAGCGAAGCGGACGGCGCCCGGCCGCCGCCGGCGGCGGCGGCCGGCTGGGCGGAGGCGCTGCCGGCCTCGCCTCCGCCGCCGGAGCCTCGAGCCACGGCGACTGCGATATTGGCGGATTCGCGTCTCTGGCTCGCGGCGACGGCGTCGACGACGGTGGCGGCGCGCGAACGTGCCTCGGCGGGGGGAGCGTCTCCCCGGGCGGATCCCGCGGCGGCGGCCGCGAAGCGTCGTTCCTCGCGGGCCGGGTCGCGGCCGCCGAGGCCGGTGACGGCCTGCCAGGCGGGCGCGAGCCGGAAGGCGAAGGCGGTCTTCGCCGAGCCATAGAGCATCGCCAGGACGATGAGGGTGAAGGCGGTGGTGACGACGACCAGCTCGACCGGCATCCCGGGCAGCCATTCGTCGGCGCCGCGCCGGGCGAGGATCTCGGACAACCAGGGCTCGATCATCGCCAGCTCGACGGCGAGCGCGATCGAGATTCCGAGCGCCGCGAGCGCCACTCCGGCAAGCACCCGGATCCAGCCTTCGAACAGCGAGCGCGTGTTCTCGAACAGCAGGAAGGCGATGAAGAAGGGGCCGACGGCGAGGAGAAGGGCGGCGACCAGCTTGACCGCGCCGAGCCCTGCGATCGCCGCGATCAGGAACATCATCCGCGATCCCGCGATCCCGTAGGTGTTGAAGCCCGGATAGGGCTGGGGCGGGATTCCGCTGACGATGGAAGCATTGGACGCGATGCCCGGAGGAGGGCTTCCTTCGCCGAGGACGGACAGCGCGACGAAGGCGCGGTCCGCGCCGTCGAGCCGGGCGACGAGGTCGCCGCCGGTACCCGGAAGCCGGCTCGGGCCGCCGATCTCGGCCGCAAGCTGGGCGGGACCGCGATTGACGACGTCGTAGACCAGGGTCGAATAGGCGCCCCAGCTCGTGGCGAGGGCGAAGACGATCCCGATCTTGACGAAGGCGACGACGCCGGTCCGGACGTCCGGGCCGTAGCCGAGCAGCAGCCGGTAGCCGAACAAGGCGACGAACAGGGTCAGGAAGCCGGTCAGGACGAGGCCGAGGGTGGAGCCCGGCGCGGCCAGCGCCGCCCAGCCCCGCGAGCCCAGGATCTGGGCCTGGCAATCGAGGAAGGCGAGCACCGACTGGATGAAGCCGGCGCCCGGCGCCAGCGGCGCGCAACCGTTCATCAGGCGACCTCCAGCAGGCGCGGGATCCACTCCGCCGGATCGTCGCCGGTCTGGGCCCGGATCTCGTCGAGGAGGCGCACCGTGCGCTCGCGGCCCGACAGGATGGTGAGAAGGTCCTGCTCGCCGGTGAGGTTCAGCCGGGCGACGACGCTGTCGGTGCCGTGCTTGATGAGGAAGCAATGGGCGTTGTCCGGAAGGGTCCGGATGAGCTCGAACTCGTGCGGGGTGAGACCGAAGCCGCCCACATAATCCTCGGCGCGGGCCTTCGGATTGGCCATGAAGATCTGGGTCGCCGCCTGCTCGACGATGGCGCTTGCGATCCGGCTCTCCAGTGCGTCCTGGGCGCTCTGGGTGGCGAAGCCGACGATCCCGTTGCGCTTCCGGATGGTCTTCTCCCAATCCTTGATCCGGCGCACGAAGACGTCGTCGTCCAAAGCCTTCCAGCCCTCATCGACGACGATGATCGCAGCGCTTCCGTCCAGCCGCTCCTCGACCCGGTGGAAGAGATACATCATCGCCGGGGTTCGAAGCGCCGGCTCGTCGAGTATCTGGGTCATGTCGAAGCCGACGGATTCGGCGGTGAGATCGGTCCGGTCGCGGGCGTTGTCGAACAGCCAGGCCCGCTCCCCGTCGCCCCACCAGGACCTCAGGCGCGACCACAGGTCGTTCGAGGTCGGGCGGTGGCCGCCGCGGAACAGCTCGGCGAGGTGGCGGAGGCGGCGATGGTCCTCGGGCTGCTCGAAATTGGCGTCGATCGCGTCCTTGATCCGGGCGGTCTCGTCGATGTCGGCGCCTCCGGCGAGCATCGCCACCCAATCGATCAGGAACTGGCGGTTGGCCGGGTTGTCGGGGAGCTGGAGCGGGTTGAGCCCCGAGGGCATGCCCGACCTGAGCAGGTCGTAGCGGCCCCCGATCGCCCGGATGAAGAGCTCGGCGCCGCGGTCCTTGTCGAAGAAGATGATCCTCGGCCGGTACTTGCGGGCCTGGGCGAGAAGGAAGTTCAGGACGACGGTCTTTCCCGAGCCCGACGGGCCGATCACCGTGAAGTTGCCAAGATCGCCCTGGTGGAAGTTGAAATAATAAGGGCCGGCCGCCGTCGTTTCCAGCAGGGTCACGGCCTCGCCCCAGTGATTGCCCTGGGCTCGGCCGAGAGCGAAATTGTGGCCGCTGGCGAGCCCGGCGAAATTGCCGGTGGAGATCAGGCCGCGGCGGGCTATATACTTGAAATTGCCCGGAAACTGGGCCCAGAATGCAGGCTCCAGCGCGATTTCCTCGCGTACCGAGATGATCCCGAGGTCGGCAAGCGCGGCCTGCACCTCGGCGACTCCCTCGGAGACTGCGGCGGGCGTGTCGGCGCGAAGCGCGATGGTCATATGGTGCTCGCCGAAGCCCGCCCGGCCGGCCGCCACCTCGTCCTTGGCGTTGGAAAGTTCGGCGCGAAGGCTCACCGCCTCGTCCTCGGCGGAGCGCATCCGGCGAAGGGCGAGGTTCATCGTCGAAAGCGCCGCCTGCCGCTCGACGAAGCCGAAGGATTGCGAGACGGTGAGCTCGAACGGCAGCCGAAGCAGCTCGTCGAGCATTCCTGCGACGGTCTGGCCGGGATAGTCCTTGATGGACACCATTCCGGTGAAGCTTCGCGGGGTCGCCCCGGCCGGCCCGAGCTCGACCGTCTCCTGGCCGAAGCTGATCCGCCGGTACGGCAGGTAGTCGCCGAGATCCTGCAGGGGCAGGAGCACGGGCCGCATCTCGCCATTGTAGAGCATCGACAGGAATTCGAGCGGCTCCGAGCAGGGCCCGTGCGCGGTGTCGTACACGCCGAGGAGGCGGGGCTCGTAGCTTCCGAGCGCCGCCATCAGTGCGTCGCGCGCCTGGCCGAGCTGGTGGCTTTCGTAGGCGGAGCCCGAATCGGGCGCGGCCGACGCCCGCCCGAGCCGCTCGCGGATCCGGTCGAGCCGTCCGATCCGTCCCTGCAGCGGCCTTCGGACGAGGGTCAGGAACAGCTCGTTTATGTAAAGTCGCTTGCCGTCGAGCCGGCGCCGCCACGCAGCGTCGAGCTGGCGCGAGAAGGGGTCGGGATGGCCTTCCGAGAGGCCGACGTCGATCCTCCGCCGGACGACATGATGGTAGAGTGCGTAGCGCGACGAGCCGATCGACTGGAGCATCGCGTCGCGAAGCCGCTTGCGATAGTTGATCTCCTCGGTGTCCGCCGTCTCGAACAGCAGGCCGCGCATCTGCAGGACCTGGATCAGGAGGCCGTCGCGGGTCTCGATCGTGTGATCGTCGAGATGACGCGCGTACGGCAGGTGCTTGCCCGCCGGCAGCTCCCTCGACGGCGCTCGCCGGTCGCGGGTCAGGGGCGGTAGGAGTTGCATCCCCACACCTTGTGGTTCTTCACCCGCGGACAGCGGGACACCCGGGTCAGCCAGAGGTCGAAGAAGCGTGGCTCGCGAAGGCACAAAAGCACCCCCGCTACGTGGATGACGACGGCCGCCAGGACCGCCCAGATCGACTTGAAGATCAGGAACAGCTCGGTCGCGACGACGGCGTTCGCGATGAAATAGGCATAGGTCACCCCCGCGAACATCTGCGGGCGCGTCAGTGCGACGAACAGCCGGTCATGTTCGAGGCCGTCCACCCCTCAGTTGCCGAGGCTGGACGTGGACTGGATCCCGGCGACGATGCTCGCCGCGCCGAAGAGGATGAAGCAGCCGAGAATGACGGTGGCGCCATAACGCCAGTTGATCCGCCCGGTCAGCATCATGAAGCCGACGGAAGCGACGGCGATCACCGCCACGACGGTCGCCACCGTGCCGAGCAGGGTGCCCTGGAGCCAGCGCACCGCGGACACGACCACTCCGGAACCGGCCGGGTCCGCGCCCGAATACGAATCCTGAGCCGCCGCGGCGGTGGTCCAGGCCATCAGGCCTGCCGCCAAGGCCGAGCCCAACCAACGACGAAATAATCCAATCACCACAGCACTCCCCAGCCCTGTCGAATCGCAGGCACCCCGCGGCGGATATTGGACTGTTGTCAGAGACTTGCCAATAGTCGAGGCCGTCGGGGCCAAATGCCCGCTCCACTTCAACCCCTTACGCCGAGCGCCGCATATCAGGAAAGAGGTTTGTGGCGGCGCCGAATCGGACCCGTCCGCGGCCGTCCCGCCGACGCGGGCCGGAGGTACCCTCCTACGGGGTCCGGCGGCCGAGCCGCCGCGAAATCGCGACGAGGGGGTAGAGAAAGCGGAGCGGTCCAGGCAGCTGCACGGAAATCCGGTCGGCGGGGCTGACCAGCCGGCGGCGCAGCTCGGCATATTTGAACGCGAGGCCGGGCAGGAGTGCGAACTGCATGAGGTGGATGGTGCCGGTGCCGAGAAGCTTTTGGTCGAGCTCCGCCGTCAGGGTCCGCCCGGCGAGCTTTCGAAGCGCGATGGACACCAGCCACCGGTTGATTCGATCGGAGCGAAGCTCCTGCCCGAGGGCTGGGGACAGGTTGGTGGCGAACAGACGCTCGCACAAAAGCAGGGCCTGGGCCGCCGCCCGGCCGGCGCCCAGCGTCTGGGAGCGCCGGTAGAGACGCTCGACTTCCTGCGGCGGGCAATCGCCGATCAGGGCGCCGAGGTCCGCAATCCATTTCATTCGGAACCAGGCGCTCGAGGCGCCGTGGACGCACAGATAGGCGAAGAGCTCGTCGGTGCAGAGGGTTTCGAGGAAGCGGCCTTTCGAGACCTCGACTCGCTGGCTGGGCGAATCGAGGCCCACCCCGGGCAGGAGAACCGCATTGTCGCTGAGCCTCGAGTGGAGCTCGACGGTCAGCCCGCCTTTGGGCGAGACCCACACCGATTCCTTCCAGTGCCGGTGCCACAGGCCGAGCCGCTCGCGCCCCTTGGGCCCGCCGGGGAGGACGAGCCGGTACCCGTCCGACTCGAGCGCTTCGGCCGCCTTCTCGACCGACTCGATCGCGACCAGGAGGTCGATGTCCCAGCCCATCTTCGGCCCGATCGAGCCGTAGGCGAGCACTCCGAGGCTGATTCCCTTGACGAACAGATGGCGGATCCCGGCGCGGTCCAGCGACGCGCTCAGGCGGAGCGATTCCGCGGCGAGGAGGAGGTTCTGGCGGGCGATCCGGTCGGCGGCCGCCCTCAGGCCGTCGGCGACCTCGGCCGGAAGCGGAGCGCCGGATTGCCTGAGCGCATTCCACACCAGGCCCTCGATCCGGTGCCGTCTCGCGATCCGGGCCACGAGAGTCCAGTCCGCCCCGGCCGCGGCGTCGAGCACCGCCGCGTCGCGCGCCGGCGAGGGCGGCCAGCGGCAGCAGGCGGCGACGAGCTCGAATTCACGGGGCGGATGCACGCCCGGGTCCTAGGGTCCGGGCCGCGTTTGAACAAGAGTTGCCACCCTCGCCGGGCATCCTGTATCGCGCCGCAATGGGTCTCCCCGCCAACCGATCGAACCGCCCCCGGCCGGGCCTCGCCGACGTGCCGATGCTCGCGGAGGCGCTTGCGGCCCTGGCTCTGGCTTCGCTGGCGATCGCGGTGCTTCCGTTCCGGCGAGTCGCCGCGGCGGCCTCGGCGCGCGGCCGCGGGCCGGAGCGGTCCGACCCGGAGACCGTCCGCCGCGCCCGCTCGGCCCTGATCGGATGGTCCCGCCGGGTGCCGTGGCGAACGGTCTGCTTCCAGAAGGGCCTGGCCCTCCACTGGATGCTTCGCCGCCGCGGGATCCGCTCCGTCCTCCTCTACGGCGCACGGCGCGACGGAGACGGGCTCGCCGCGCATGTCTGGGTCGACGTGGATGGGGAAACCGTGATCGGCGGCGACGAATCCCCCAACTTCGCCTGCCTAGCCCGCTTCCCTCCGGAAGCCGCCTGACCGGGCGCAGCTCGTCACCCTGAACGAGGTTCAGGGTCCAGGCCGCTGCCGGTCCGGAGGTCGGTTTGGGGGACCAACGGTCGAGGCCCTCCCATGGCGCCTCAAGAATCGCCAGTGGCTGCGCGGCCATCGTCAACGCCCACCTGGGGCGCTTTCAACACGGCGGTTTCAGCCGCCAATCTGCCGAGTGATACAGACGATGCGTGGAAGGCGCTCATCAGAGTTCCCGAACTTCTGCCATTCGGGCTTGCCGCGCCGTCGCTAAGCGTTCTCGTATGGAGCCTCTTGCCCGCTAAAAGGACAGAGCCGACGGTCGACGCGGCGCAGCCGGTCGAGGACGAGGCGGAACGGATATATCGCGTCAAGCGTGCCGAAGCCGATGCGTCCCGCCCATTGAATTTGCGGATAATCCAAAGGCTCAGTCCGTCGCCAATCAGTTGATCTACTATGCGACGACAGGCGCGATGCCGGTAGCAACCTAGCCGGAGGGCACCCGCTCGGCCCGAAAGGCCGCGGTCTCCATGGGCGGGTCGGGAAATTGCCTGAGATCACTCTGGATACATTCGTCACGAAGAAAGCTCTCGAGCATTTCCGAGACTCGGCGCTGCGTACCTGGATGGAAGTACAGGATTCGGCGAGGAGTCGCGGCGGATGACTGCACTCGAAACTCGAACTGACCCACTACCGGGGCGCGCAATCCCTTGACCGTGCAGGTTTTCCTAGTCTCGCGCGCTTAACGTGGGTAAGGGACCGGGGGCAGAGGGTTCTTAACAGACGATGCTGGGGTTGAATAAGGGAGCGCTGGTTTGCGCGCTGTCGCTCGTCACGGGCGCGACCGCGCTCGCCCAGGCGCCGTCGACGAGCTCTCCGACCACGAGCACTCCGCCGCCGCCGACCCCGACTCCGCCTTACATACCGGAGCGGGCGCCGGCGCCATTGCCTTCGCACCTCGCGCCGACCTCTTCGTCGCCGCCTTCCAGCCTTCGGCAGAGCTCCACCATCACGCCTGCGGCGGTCCTTCCGCGGACCGCCCCGCCGACCCTGCCCGGGCCGACCCACGATCCGCTCAACATCGATCCGGGCAAGGACCCGATCCTCCAGCTCGCCCGAAGCCAGGCTTCGCCGGAGATGTTCCGGACCGTGGTATCGACCGCGGTGGAGCGCCATCCCGCGACCCAGGAAGCGAGGGCGACCAGCGCCGAGGCCGGCGCGGTCGTCGATGAAGCGCGCGAAAGGCGCCTGCCCTCCATCGACCTCAGCGTTTCCTCTTACCGGGTGATCTCGCGCGATTTTTCGAACGACCAGCAGAACATCATCGAGCGCTCGCGCGCCGCGGCGCGCACCGACGCCATCCTGAACGTCAACCAGACGATCTTCGACTTCGGGGCGAGCTCGGACCGGGTGCTCGCCGCCGGTGCCCGTCTTCGAGCCGCGGCCGCGGAAGCCGAAGCGAGCGCCGACCGGATCGCTCTCAATACCGTCGCCTCCTGGTACGACGTCTTCGCCTACCGGGCGCTCGTCGCGCTCAGCGAGTCCTTCGTGACCAACCAGCAGGAGCTGCGCGAAGCGGTCGAGGAGCGGGTGCAGCAGGGGGTCTCCGCGCCCGGCGACACCGCCCGGGTCGAAAGCTATCTCGCTTCGGCCCAGACCCGGCTCGCCGGCTTCCGCCGGCTGCTCGCCAATGCCGAGGCCCGTTATACCGAGCTTACCGGCTCGCCGCCCCCCGCCTATCTCGAGCGAGCCCCGATCCCGCAGACTCCGGCGCTGACCCGCGACGCGGCGGCGCTTGCCGCAATGAGCACTCCCGCCGCCCGGTCCGCCCAGGCGATGGCGGATTCGGCGCGGCGCGAGGCTCGAGCGGCGAAGAACGACCGGCTTCCCCAGATCAGCGCCGGAATCGACGCCGGGCGCTACGGGGTCTTCGAGAACAATCGCGATTACGACATCCGCGGGCGGGTGACTCTCCGCCAGCGCCTTTTCGGCGGGACCGAGGCTCGGGTCGCCCAGGCGAGGGCGAGAGCCGTTTCGGCCGACGCCCGGGCCGCGCGAGTCCGTGACGAGGCGTCGCGCGATGCCGCAATCGCCTGGTCCGACGTCAGGGCGCTCGAGGAGCAGCTCCGGGCGCTCGAGGCGAGCTATCTCGCCAGCCGCCAGTCACGCGACGTCCTCATCGAGCGGTTCATCAATTCGCGGGGCAATCTGTTCGACGTGGTGGCGGCCGAGGACGCCTATTTCGAGACCGCAACCGCCTTCATCCGGACCTTGGCCGAGCTCGACGCCGCCCGTTACGTGCTTCTCTCGCGGACGGGCAATCTGCTGGATACGCTCGGCATAGACCCCGCCCGAGTGGGAGGCCAGGATGAGTAGCGAGCACGAGATCAAGCCGGCGTCCCAGCCCCGCTTCGCGGCCTGGCTGATGGAGCCGATGCGGCGCAATCGCGCCATTTACATGAAGGTCGCGCTCGCCGCGGTGGTCATCAACATCTTCGGATTGATGACCTCGCTGTTCACGATGATCGTCTACGACAGAGTGGTCCCGAACAACGCGACCTCGTCGCTCGTCGCGCTCTCGATCGGCCTCGCCATCGTCGTCATCTTCGACTTCGTGCTGAAGCTGCTCCGCGCCTATTTCGTCGACGTCGCGGGAGCCTCGATCGACCGCGACGTCGGGGAGACGCTGTTCGAGCGACTCCTCCGGCTCCGTCTCGACCTCAAGAAGGGGTCGACCGGGTCGCTGACGAGCATGATGCGCGAGCTCGAGGCGTTGCGCGACTTCTTCACCTCGGCCACCCTCACCGCGGTCGTCGACCTTCCTTTCATCCTGCTCACCATCTTCGTGATCGCGATCATCGGCGGCTGGGTCGCGCTTGTGCCGGCCCTGATGGTGCCGCTGGTGATCATCGTCGGGGCGCTGACCCAGCCGGCCATGGACCGCCTGTCCGCCAAGGCGATGGGCGAGGGCATGGCCAAGCAATCGGTGCTGGTCGAGACGATCGGCGGGCTCGAGACGGTCAAGGCCGCCGGCGCCGGGCCGCTGCTGTCGCGGCGGTGGGACCGGGCGATGGAGAACCACTCCGAGAGCTCGCTGAGGCAGAGGCTCATCTCGAGCATCGGGATCACCACCGCGACGTCGGCCGGGACCCTCTCTTATGCCGGGGTCGTCATCGTCGGGGTGGGAATGATCGCCACCCAGGACCTGACGATGGGCGGGCTCATCGCCTGCTCGATCCTCGGCGGCCGGGCGGTCGCCCCGCTCGCGCAGATCTCGCAGCTGCTTTCCCGGATGACCTCGACCCGGACCGCCTACCGCCAGCTCAACGAGATGATGAGCCTTCCGCCGGAAGGCCCGCTGGGCGAGGGGCTGAAGCTTGCGGGAATGAAGGGGCGGATCGAGTTCCGGAACGTCAGCTTCCGCTATCCCGGAGCGCCGGAGAAGACTCTCGAGGACCTCAACTTCACGATCCAGCCGGGCGAGCATGTCGCCTTGCTCGGGAGGGTGGGATCCGGCAAGTCGACGATCGCCCGACTGATCCTCGGCCTCTACCCGCCCGAAGAGGGGCTGGTGATGATCGACGGGACCGACATCCGCCAGCTCGATCCGCTCGAGATGCGCCGCTACATCGGAGCGGCCCTTCAGGAGAGCGTCCTGCTCACCGGCTCGGTGCGCGAGAATATCGGGCTCGCCCGGGCCCATGTCGACGACGAGGAGCTGCTCCGCTCGGCCGAGCTGTCCGGGACGCACAGCTTCATGGGAACGATCGCCAACGGCTACGACCTGAGGCTGGCCGACCGCGGCGAGGGCCTTTCGGGCGGCCAGCGCCAGTCGATCGCGCTCGCCCGGGCGCTGGCCGGCCGCCCCCCCGTCCTCGTCTTCGACGAGCCCACCAGCGCCATGGACGCCCAGACCGAGACGGGACTGATCCAGCGCCTTCGCGACGAGCTCAAGGACCGGACCCTGGTCCTCATCACCCATCGGCCGCCGCTGCTTGCCCTGGTGAGCCGGATTCTCCTGATCGAGCGCGGCAAGGTCGCGATGGACGGGCCGCGCGACGAGGTGCTGAAGCAGATCACTCGGCAGCAGACGCCGACGACCCCGACCAAGGCGGCCTGAGCGATGAACGAGCACACCCATATCGAGGACCTGACGAGCCGGATCAAACCCCGCACGGCGTCCAACGTCCTGCTCTGGGTGGTGATCGGCTTCTTCGTAACCTTCATCATCTGGGCGGCGCTGACCGAGCTCGACCGCACGGTGCGGGGCCAGGGCCGGGTGATCGCGACCTCGCAGCTCCAGGTCGTCTCCAACCTCGAAGGCGGGGTGGTCGAGGCGATCAACGTCAGGACCGGGCAGCAGGTGAAGGCCGGCCAGGAGCTGGTCCGGCTCGACCGGACGGCGAGCGGGGCTGAGCTTGGAAGCGGCGAGGCCTCGGCCAACGCTCTCGGGATGAAGATCGCTCGGCTCTCCGCCGAAGTCGCCGGACGCGAACCGGCCTATCCCTCCCCTGCCGACCAAGCCGCTGCGAGCCAGATGATGATCGAGCGCTCGCTCCACGCCTCGCGGATGCAGGAGCTCGGAAGCGTCATCAACGCCGGCCAGGCCCGGGTCGCCCAGGCCAGCCGGGCCGTCCAGGAGGCGCAGGCCGCCTACGACGCGCGAGTGACCGCGAGGGACGCCCGCCGCGAGGAATTGAACCTGATCCGGCCGATGGTCGAGCGCGGGATCGAGCCGCGGCTGTCGCTGATGCAGGCCGAGAGCGCCTATTCGGTGGCCGCCAGCGAGGCCGCCGCCGCGGCCGCGGCGATCTCTCGCGCCCGCTCGGCGGTCGCCGAGGCGCAGTCGTCGCTGAACCAGCAGCGTCAGGACTGGCGCTCCGTCGCGGCCAATGAGCTCGCCACTGCGCAGGCCGAATATTCCGCCCGCCAGGCGACCCTGCCGGCGCTCGCCGAGCGCTCCGACCGGACCGTCGTCAGGGCTCCGCTTCCCGGCCGGGTCAACCGGGTGCTGGTCACCACGATCGGCTCGGCCGTCGGCCCCGGCGCGCCCCTGGTGGAGATCGTTCCTTCGGAAGAGACCCTGCTGGTCGAGGCGATGGTGAGGCCGCAGGACATCGCCTGGGTTCGGATGGGCCAGAAGGCGAAGGTCAACATCACCGCCTACGATTCCTCGATCTACGGCTCGCTCAAGGGCGTGGTCACCGCGATCTCGCCCGACGCGACGCTCAACGAGAAGACCGGCGAGAGCTTCTACACGGTGCAGGTGAGGACGACCTCGAACGCCCTCGTCAGCAAGGGCCGGCGGCTTCCGATCGGAACCGGGATGATCGCCGATGTCAGCCTGCTCGGCGACAAGCGCTCGATCCTCAACTACATCCTCAGCCCGATCACCAAGCTCAACCAGACGGCTTTCAGGGAGTGAGTCGGCCCGACCAATCGCTTTTTCGGGAGCGAATAGCCCGGTTGCAAAGAAAAATGGGTCTGCCGCGCGGAATGAGCGAAGAGGCCATTGCGCACCCGTAATTTTGGTGCCAATCATAGATCAACAGGGGGGGATATCATCGATGGCGGAACCGTTCCTCGCGGAAATACGACTCATGTCGTTCAGCTTCGCGCCAAAGGGCTGGGCCATGTGCAATGGCCAGCTCCTGCCGATCAACCAGAACCAGCCCTTGTTCGCGCTTCTCGGCACGGCCTTCGGCGGTGACGGAAGGACCACTTTCGCGCTTCCGGACTTTCGCGGCAACACGCCGCTCCATGTCGGAAGCGGGCATACGCTCGGTGAGAAGGGGGGCGCCCAGGCGGTGACCCTGACGATCGCCCAGCTTCCGACCCACATCCACGTGCTGAACGGCACTGCCAATGACGGGAACGCGATCCTTCCCGGCGGCAACCTGCTCGCGAAAGCGGCCACCCAGATATACGGGCCGGCGGCGTCGCTCGCGGCGATGAACGCGGGCTCGGTCACCAATACCGGCGGCAGCCAGGCTCATACCAACATGCAGCCGTATCTGGCGCTGACCTTCTGCATCGCCCTTCAGGGCATTTTCCCGTCGCCGAATTGAGGGGGTCGAACCATGGCACAGCCTTATGTCGGTGAAATCCGGATCTTCGCGGGCAATTTTGCGCCCGCCGGGTGGTTGTTCTGTCAGGGGCAGCTTCTGCCCATTTCAGAGAACGAGACGCTCTTCCAGCTGATCGGCACGACCTACGGCGGGGACGGCCAGTCGACCTTCGCACTGCCGGATCTCCGGGGCCGGATCCCGATCCACCAGGGTAACGGCTTCATCCTCGCCGAGACCGGCGGAGTGGAGCAGGTGACCCTGACGACCGCCCAGATCCCCGTCCATACGCACCCGCTGCTGTGCAATAGCGGCGGCGCCTCCGAAGCTTCGCCTGCGGGCGCCGTGCTCGCCGAGCAGCTCGCGATCAGCGCCTATCAGAGCTTTGCGCCCGCGACGGCGATGGCGCCCCAGTCGATCGGGCCGGTCGGCGGCAGCCAGCCGCACACCAACTTCATGCCTTATCTGTGCGTGGACTTCATCATCTCGCTGTTCGGAATCTTCCCGAGCCCAACCTGAGGAGAGCTTCGAAATGGCCGATCCTTTCGTCGCCGAAATACGGATCTTCCCGTTCAACTTCGCGCCCAAGGGCTGGGCGTGGTGCAACGGGCAGCTACTGCCGATTTCGCAGAACACCGCGCTTTTCTCGCTGCTGGGCACGACCTACGGCGGCAATGGCAAGTCGAACTTCGCGCTGCCGGATCTGCAGGGCCGGGCCCCCATGCATCCCGGCCAGGGACCTGGGCTGAGCCTCCACGATCTCGGCGAGACCGGCGGGTCCGAGACGGTCACCCTGCTCATAAGCGAGATTCCCGCCCACTCTCACGGGCTCCAGGCCCAGGGCCAGCCCGGCAACCGGACCACGCCGGTCGGCAACAGCATTGCCCGGACGACCGGCGCGACGCCCTATCTTCCGCCGGCCGGAGCGCCGCTCGCGGCGATGGCCCCCCAGGCGCTAGCGCCGGCCGGGGGCGACCAGCCGCACAACAACATGCAGCCTTATCTCACCTGCTATTTCAACATCGCGCTGCAGGGCGTCTTCCCGCCCCGCCCGTAACGACCGGGACTTCATCGGTTTTGGAAACGGGGCCTTCGCGGCCCCGTTTCTTTTAGCGAAACGCGTCCCTCGCTCGGTCGCAAAAAGCAACTTTACCGGCCGAATTCGGCTGGTAACCCATTAATTAGCATGGCATGCTAGGAGCTTGGGGGCGGACTGCGCGCGGCGGGGACTTTTGCGCGACGCTCCAATTTACCCGGAGGGGATCACATGGCTGTTTCGTTCACGATCACGCGCAACACGACGCGTTTCCACGACTCCAACGGAAACGGCGTCAAGGACGCGGGCGAGACCGACCTCGATGCCGGCGAAGTGGGAGTCTACGACCCCGCCGACATCCTCTACACGCGGATCACCGTCACCAATACGGGCGACCAGGACGCGACCGGAGTTACGGTCGAGGACACCTTCTCCGGCTCGACCCTCGCCGCGGGGTCGCTCAACATCTCCCCGATCGCGTTCAACGACAGCTTCACCGCGGTCGGCAACACGACCTTGCGGGTCGGACAGGCCGGGCAGTCGGCGCTGACCGGCGGGCCGAGCGGCCCGTCCATCACGTTCAATGGCAATGTCCTGACCAACGACGTCGGAAGCCTTCCCGGCGACGACCGGCCGGGCTTCACGGTCGACACCGGAGCCATCGCCAGCCTGCAGGGCGGCACCGTCACGATGTACGCCGACGGCTCGTTCACCTATATCAACCAGGCCGGCGACACCGGAGTCGACAGCTTCCTGTACACGATCCGCGACGCCGGGTTCGACAACATCACCGGAAACGCCGACGATCTCGTCAGCATCGGCAAGGTGACGATCACGCTGACCGGCGAAGTCTGGTACGTCGACAGCGCCGCTGCGGCGGGCGGCACCGGCACTTCGGCGAACCCGTTCAACTCCATGGCCCAGCTCAACGGAGTCACCGGCGACGGCAGCACCGGCGACGACGTCGACGGCGCGGGCGACACCATCTACGTCCAGGGGAACGCCGCGGGCAACGGCACCGGGGGAGGAATCGTCCTCGAGGCCAACCAGCTGCTGGTCGGCCGCGGCGCCGACCTGGTGGTCTCCGGCTTCACGATCGCGACCGCGGGATCGAACTCGACGATCAGCTCGAGCACCAATAACGGCTATGTCGTCACGGTCGGAACCGGCAACACGATCGCCGGGATCAACATTGTCGGAAGCGGCACCAACACCGGCGGAATCACCGACAACCAGGCGGCCAGCTTCGGAACGCTCTCGCTCAATCCGGCGGCGCTCAATCCAGCGACGCCCGGCTACCAGTCGACGATCACCGCGACCGGCGCCGCCATCAATCTTTCGGACGGCGCCATCGCCGGCAACGGCTTCTCGAACACCAGCTCCACCGGCAGCGCCGGCACCGTCAACAACCTCTCGCTGTCCAACATCACCGGTACGCTCAACCTCGGCACCGGCAGCATGACGAACGCGTCGGGCGCGTCTTTCAACGTCAGCGGCGGGACCGTTTCCGCCACATATTCCGGGACGGTCGGGCACAGCGCGGCCACGGGGTCGCTGCTCAGCGTCGCCGGGGCCCACACCGGCGCCATCACGCTCAACGGCACCAACAGCTCGACGGACGGCGGCGGGCTCGTCTTCAACAATGCCGACGGCAATTATACGGTGGCGGGCACGACCACGATCGACGCCGGCACGTCGGGAATCTCGATCACCAACGGTTCGGACGGCGACTTCCTGTTCGGCGGGACGATGAACATCGGCCAGACGACCAGCGTCAACGGCGTCTCTGTGACCGTCTCGGACAGCACCGCCGACATAAAATTCAACGCCGACGTCAAGCAGACCACCAATTTCGCGATCCTCGACGTCACCAATCATTCGGCCGGGATATTCACCTTCCAGACAACGGCCAGCCTCGATGCCACCAACGGCAGCGGCCTTCAGTTCACGAACGCCGACGGCACCTATACGATGAGCAGCGCGAACACGCTGCACGGCGGCGACGCGGGCATCGACATTGACACCGGCTCGAGCGGCTCGTTCGCGTTCATCTCCAACACCGTGATCACCAGCCCGACCGGGACGGCGCTCAATGTCGCCGACAGCACCGCCGCCATCACCTTCGGCGGCAGCATCACCCAGGCGAACAACGCCGCCCTGCTCGACGTAACCAACCATTCGGGCGGAACGATCAACTTCACCGCTCCGAGCACGCTCACCGCGTCCAACGGCACCGGCCTCCAGTTCAGCAATGCCGACGCCACCTACACTTTCAACGGCACTGCAACGATCGGCAACTCCGTGTCGGGCGACGCGGGCGTCGATATCGATAGCGGCTCCGACGGCGCTTTCACGTTCGGCAGCTCAGTCACGCTGATCGGGGCGAGCGGCACGAACTTCTCGGTCGACGGCGGCGGCGGCAACATCACCGTCAACGGAACGATCACTGACGATAACGGCCAGCTGGTCAGGATCGTCAACCGCACCGGCGGAACGATCGACTTCAACGGGAAGATCTCGGACAATTTCGACAGCGACGGCGGAACCGGCACGGCCGAGGGCAGCATCCACCTGGGCGGCAACACCGCCGGCACCGTCCGCTTCGACGGTGGGATCAACCTAGCGACCGGCGCCAACGACGCCTTCACCTCGATCAACGCCGCGGGCAGCACCGCCACATTGGTCATCACCGATCCCGCGGCCGACGTGAACAAGATCGCGACCACCAGCGGAACGGCGCTCGAGGTCGTCAACACGACGATCGGGGCCGGCGGCCTCGTCTTCGAGAGCATCGCGTCGAACGGCGCGGTCAACGGCATCGTCCTCAACACGACGGGCTCGACGGCCGGACTGTCGGTCACCGGAACGGGCACGGCGGGCTCCGGCGGCACCATCGACAATTCCACGGGCGTCGGCATTTCCCTGACGTCGACCGCGCACGTCTCGCTCGATCGGATGGTCATCCAGAACGGCGACAACGACGGCATCAACGCTTCGGGCGTCAACAATTTCACGCTCAAGAATTCGACCGTGCTGAACAACGGCGATGCCGACGAGGAGCATGGCGTCGACCTGTTGAACGTGACGGGCGCGCTGCTCATCGACAACGTGACCGTCCGCGGGTCGTTCGAGCATAATTTCAAGCTCAACAACACGGCGGGAACGCTCGACACCCTGAACATCAAGAACAGCACGTTCGACCATCTGGCGCTTCAGAGCGGCGCGGCGGGCGGCAACGGAGTCCTGATCGTCACGAACAATTCCGCCGTGATCACCAAAGCATCGATCAGCGACTCGACCTTCCGCAACAATTTCTCCAACGGCATTCTCGTCAATGTCGAGAACAGCAGCCGGATCGGCGACAACGATGCGGCCGCCAACTCGACCAACGGCTTCGTGGTCTCTCACAACACCTTCGACGACAACAATATCGCCATCCAGTTCGGCGTATTCCATAACGCCGACCTCACCGTCGACATCCAGAATCTCAATACCATCATCAACGACGGCCGCCGGGGCACGTCGGGATCCACCTCCACCAGCACCGCGATCGTCGTCGGCTCGTCGGCCACCGCAGGCGCGGGCTCGACTCTCAACGCACGCATCGACAACAACACCATCGGCGACAACAATCTCGCCGGCTCCGGCTCGTCGATCGGCAACGGCATCCGGGTCATCGTCCAGGGTCTCACCGACGCCACCATCCTGATCAACAACAACAGGGTCTACGAGACCCCCAGCGGCCGAGGCATCGAGGCGACCTTCCTCGGGCCGCAGGACGATCTCGGAACGGTGCCGACGAGCGACATCACCGTCACCAACAACACGGTCGACCATACCAATCTCCCGTTCAACCCGGGGGGAGGCGGGTCCGACGCGCCGCTGCAGGCGATCTACATTGCGGGCGACAATCAGGGATCGACCTCGTCCGCGGCCGGCGCTCCGACCGTTCGCGCCGACGTGCGCAACAATGTCGTTCCCTCGACCTCGGCAAACGGCGTCGGCTTCACCAACAATTGGCTCGAGGTCATCGAATATCCCGGCCCGGCCGCCGGCAACATTTCCGTCCTCGATACCGGCGCCGCCAATGTCAGCGCCGACGCGCAGCTCAAGGCTAACAATACGGGCGTCGTCGGCGCGAATTCCGACGTCGGGCTGATCACCGGCACGATCAACCTCCCGCCGGACCTGTCGCCGCTGCCGATGTTCGCCGAGGTTCCGCCGCCGCCGCCGCCGGTGGAGGACGAGCCCCCGGTCGTCACCCCGCCGGTCGTCGACGGCCCGACGCCGACGCCGACGCCGACGCCGACGCCGGTACCGCCGCCGACACCCACGCCAACGCCCGAAGCCGTTCCGGCCGGCCCGGTCGTCGTCGACGACGGAGTGCTCAGCCGGGCCGAGCTCGACTTCATCACCGATGCGGCGATCCAGCGCTGGGCCGCCGCGGGCGCGACCGCCGAGCAGATCGCAGCGATGCGCGAGGTCAGGGTCTCGGTCTCCGACATGGGCGGGCTGTTGCTCGGCGAGAGCGGCGCCGGAACCATCGTCGTCGACAGCGACGCGGCCGGCTGGCGCTGGTTCGTCGATTCCACGCCGGGCGACGACAGCGAATATCGTGGATCGGGAAGCAAGCTCTCCGCCGCCGATCCGAACGGGCTCGCCGGAACCCGGATCGATCTCCTCACCGTGCTCACCCACGAGCTCGGCCACCAGATCGGCCTTTCCGACCTCTCCGCCCTGGGCTCGCGCGACGAGCTCATGTACGGCACGATCGCCGCCGGCGAGCGCCGCCTTCCGGGCTCGGACGACCTTTCGGACGCCGCCGCCGGCCCTGTGACCGGCGCCTTCGCCTTCGCACCGATCACGATCGGGACTCTCCCGGCCGGCCAGAAGCTGATCATCGAGTTCCGCCACTCGATCGACTCTTCGGCGGAGGACGGGCTGGTCGGAGCCTGGACCGGCAAGACGATCGTCGACAGCGACCAGACCCTCCCGCAGGATTCCAATTCGGAAAGCGGCAATATCGACGGGCTGGCGCTCGGCGACCGGATCATCAACGACTTCAACAAGAACGGCCTCTACGACGCCGGCGACTCGACCATCGCGGGCGTCGTCCTCAGCCTTTACGCCGACACCAACAATGACGGCGATTACGACGAGGGAGTCGATCTCTACGTCGGCTATAACGAGGTCAACAACGTTCCCGGCTACCAGCAGGGCATCGACACGCCCGCCGCCCCGGGCACCGGCACGGCGCTCAAGGCGACGACCGATGCGAGCGGGACCTACAGCTTCTCGGGCCTTGCTCCGGGCGACTATATCGTGCGGGTCGACGCCTCCAACTTCCAGGCCGGCGGTGCGCTGGCCGGGAAGGTCTCGACCCCGGGCGTCAAGAACCCGAACGACACCAATGCGGACGGCGATTCGAACGTCGTCGCTCCGGCGGACGTCAACGTCGACAATGACGACAATGGCGAGCAGTTCCTGATCGGGCAGGCCGGGACCTATGCCGCCTCGCGCGCGATCCGGCTCGACTACGGGCAGGAGACGGTCGCCGGCCCGCTCGGGCTGGCGCTCGACACCAACAACAGCCTCGACCTCACCTTCTTCGCCCCGAACGCGGCCCCGGTCATCGGGGCCGTCACCGGCGATTCCGCCACCTATTACGAGGGCGGCGCCGCCATCCCCATCGACGTCGGCCAGAACGCGACGGTGACGGACTCGGACAGCGCCAATTTCGACGGCGGGTCGCTGACCCTGGCGGTGAACGGCTCGAACGGCGACAGCGTCGTCTGGGGCCCGAACGCGACGTTCGACGGAAGCAACAACGTGTTCGTCGGAGCGACCAACATCGGAACGCTCTCGACCGCCGGCAACCAGATCATCGTCACCCTGAACGCCAACGCCAACGCGGCGAACATCCAGACGCTGATCCGCAACTTCAAGTTCGCGGTGAACGGCGACACCCCCGTCGCCGGCATCCGCACCTTCACCTTCACCCTGGTTGACGGCGACGGCAAGGACGGCGGCCTCGGCAACGACACCGGCACGGCGAGCTCGACGATCGAGGTCGTCCCGGTCAGCGACGCCCCGGTGGGCGCCGACCGCGCCGGAACCGGCCTCTACGATTCGACCGGAACGGCCTACACTTTCACCCTCGCCGACTTCGCGACCGGCTTCACCGATCCCAACGACAGCCCGGCCAACAGCTTCGCGGGGATCAAGATCGCCACCGTGCCCTCGGCTACGGACGGAACGATCTATTACGATTCGAACCCCGCCGACGCCACGCCCGGGGTCGCCGTCGTGGCCGGCTCCACTTTCACCGCGCAGGACCTGATCGACGGCAAGCTGACCTTCGTCGGGGCGGCGGGCTCGGCCGGCCATGCCCTCAGCTTCACGTTCCAGGTCTACGACGACGGAAGCACCGCCAACAGCGGGGAAATAATCGACGCCAGTCCCAACACCTTCTCGGCGACGATCCTTGCTGGAAACGCGGCGCCCGTCCTCGACCTCGACGCCGACGACAGCAACACCGTCGGCACCGGCTTCGCGAGCAGCTACACCGAGGGCGGAGCCGCCGCTCGGATCGGCGACGTCGACGTCTCGATCATCGACTCCGACAGCGGCGACGACATCGTCAGCGCAACAGTCACGATCACCAATCCGGAGACCGGCGACAAGCTCAACGTCGGCACTCTTCCGGCGACGGTCACTGTCGACGGTTCAAGCACCGACACGGTGGTGAAGCTGGTCGCGGCTGCCGGCACCTCACGTGCCGACTTCGAGGCAGCGATCGAGGCGATCACCTACTCGAATACCGGCGACGACCCCACGGACAAGGGCACCAACACGACGCGCTCGATCAGCGTGGTGGTGAACGACGGCACCGGGAACAGCAACGTCGCGACCGCGACGGTCAGCGTGGCCGACGACAATGCCGACGCTCCGTCCGGCACCAGCGCGACGATCGCCGCGATGGAGGACCTCTTCCGCCCGATCCAGGCTTCCGACCTCGGCTTCAGCGATTCGGACGGCACCTTCGCCAGCGTCACGATCAGCGCGGTCAGCGGCGGCAAGATCTATGTCGACGCTGACGGCAGCGCCGGGGCCAATCCGCCGGTCGAGGCGACCCTCCCGGTCACCTTCACGGCGCAGGACCTGATCGACGGCAAGGCCAGCTTCAAGGCCGAACCCAACGCCAACGGCAACGGCCTCGGCACCATCACCTTCGTCGTCACCGACGACGACGGCAACACGGACTCGAGCCCGAACGTCCTCACCGTCAACGTGGTCGCGGTGAACGATTCGCCGGTGCTCGTCACGCCCGGGCCGATCGCCGCGACCGAGCAGGTCACGGTCGCGATCCTTCCCGCCGGCTCGGTGTCCGACGTCGACCTCGACGCTCTCAACAACGGCAATGGCGACTATGCCGGCGCCCAGTTCAGCGTGAACCGCAATTCGATGGCGAGCACGGACGACGTCTTCACTCTCGTCGCCGGTCCCAATTTCACCATCGACGGGATAGACCTCAAGACGACGGGGGGCCAGGTTTTCGCCACCATCTCGGCGAACAATGCCGGCCTCATCGTCATCAACTTCACCAGCGCTCAGGCGATCGCAACCAGCGCTCTCGTCGATGAGGTCATCCAGGCCGTCCGCTACACCAACGTCAGTAACAACCCGCCGGCCTCGGTCGATCTTGCCGTCGGCTTCACCGACGGCTCGCCCGGCGGCGGCCAGGGCTCGGGCGCGACCGGCCTCGACGTCAACAATCTCATGGTCAACATCCAGGCGGTCAACGACGCCCCGGTCAACTCGCTCGGCGCAAGCGTCACCGTAAGCGAGGACTCGGTCAACCAGGCGCTCACCGGAATGTCGATCTCCGACCCGGACGCCAATCCGACGGACCTCATCTACGTCACCTTCCAGGTCGAAAACGGCGCGCTCAAGTTCCGCTACGACGTCGCGGGCGGAATCACCTCGGGCGACGTCATCGGCGAAGCGGTGGACGGCACGGCCATCACCATCGGAGCGCCCCTCACCAAGATCAACGCGACCCTGGCGGCGAGCAACGGGCTCACCTACACGCCCAAACCGAACTTCAGCGGCACCGACACCCTCACCGTTACCACCAACGACAACGGCCAGAACGGCAGCGATCCCGGCCTCTCCGGCGACGGCACCAGCGAGGAGGATATCGACACGCGCACGATCACCGTCTCGGCCCAGCCCGACGCCCCGATCGCCAAGCCGGACGCCGTCTCGACCCCCGAGAACGCGATCAAGACGGGAAGCCTGTTCGCCGACAACGGCTCGGGCGCGGACAGCGACGCGGACGCCGGCGACGCGATCACCGTCTCCGAAGTCAACGGCTCACCCGCCGACGTAGGCCAGGAAATCATCCTGGCCTCGGGCGCCAAGCTGAAGGTCAATGCCGACGGCACCTACAGCTACGACCCCAACGGCAAGTTCACCCGCCTCACCGACAATACGTCCGGGGCGGTCAACACGTCGAAGGTCGGCGATACGTTCAGCTACACCGTCGCGGGCGGCAATACCGTCAGCGTGACGGTGACCGTCACCGGAGTCGCAGGACCGGGCGACTGGCTGGAGGGCAATGCCACCGACAACACGATCACCGGCACGCCCCAGGGCGACTTCTTCTTCGTCGTCCAGGGCGGTGATGAGGATCTTTCCGGCCTGGGCGGAAACGACGTCTTCTTCTTCGGTCCCGCGATGACCTCGGCCGACGAAGTGGATGGCGGCGAAGGAATCGACCAGATCGCGCTTCAGGGCGACTATTCGGCCGGACTCACCTTCGGCGCGGACGTCCTCTCGATCGAGAATCTGGCGATCCTGCCGGGCAACGACACCCGCTTCGGTGCCTCCGGAGGCAGTTTCTACGATTACAACCTCACCCTGCTCGACGTGAACGTCGCGTCGGGCGTGCAGATGGTGATCGACGCCAACCGGCTTCGGCTCGACGAGGACTTCACCTTCAACGGCTCGGCCGAGACCGACGGAAGCTTCTTCATCTACGGCGGCGGAGGGACCGACAAGCTTACCGGCGGAGCGAAGAACGACGTCTTCCTGTTCGGAGCCCAGGGCCAGTGGGGGTCGAGCGACATCCTCACGGGCGGCGGCGGGATCGACCAGCTCGCGCTCCGCGGCGACTATGTGATCACGTTCGGGGCGAATCAGCTGACCAGCATCGAGCAGATCGCTCTGGTCTCAGCCTTCGACACCCGCTTCGGCAATCTCGGCGACAGCTACGACTACGACCTGACGATGAACGACGGCAATGTCGCCGGAATCCAGATGACCATCGACGCCGCCTTGCTCCGCTCGAACGAGAAGCTTACTTTCAACGGCTCGGCCGAGGATGATGGAAGCTTCCGGGTGTTCGGAGGCGCCGGCAACGACCTCATCCAGGGAAGCCAGAATGCCGACATCATCGTCGGCCGGGGCAACGGCGACACGCTGTACGGCAACGGCGGCAACGACGTCTTCCGCTACGATTCGATCTCCGACTCGAACAAGGCGGAACGCGACGGCATCCAGGATTTCAACGCGGGCGACGTCATCGACCTGTCGCGGATCGACGCCAACGTCCTCGTCGACGGAGACCAGGCGTTCAACTTCATCGGCAACGCCCAGTTCAGCGGGACCGCCGGCGAGCTTCGCTTCATGAACGACTCCAACGGGGGACCGATCTGGCTGGTCCAGGGCGACGTCGACGGAAACGGCACGGCCGACTTCGAGGTGCTGCTGATCATCAGCCCGGCCGACCCGATCACGGCGAGCGATTTCATCCTGTAGGAGAAGGGGCGGCCGGAGTGGCCGCCCCAACTCCGTCATCCCGGGAGGGACCCCATCAAAGTATTACTTTGATGGGAACCCGAAGGCCGGGACCTCAGGCCGGATAAGCCTCGGCGGGTCTCCCCGAGGTCCCGGCTTTCGCCGGGCTGACGGGCGCGAGAGTCGAAGGCGGCGGCGACGGTCCGGGCGAGAAGAGCGGACGCGCGAAAGCCGGGCGGACGCTTGGAGGGCGATCGCACCGGCCTGACGGATTGAAATAGCAGAAGGCGCGCGCCAGAGGGCGCGCGGCCTCGTCGGCTTAGGAGAAGTTGACGCCGATGTCGGGGGTGCCGCTGGGGGCACCGTTCTCCGCGCAACCGGCGGCCAGCCGCTGGACGGCGGGCCGGATCCACGTGCGCTGCGGGGCGGTCTCATTGGCCATCTCGGAAGCCTCGCGCGAAACGTTCATCTTGTCACCCTGTTCTTTGTCGTAAGCCGGAGGGGTACCGTGCCGGGGAGGGCGTGTCAAACCCCTAGGATGTTTCGGATATCTGCGGGAGAGTGGTTGCATGGGAGTCGGCCCACCCCATAGAAGCAGGCGGCGAAACAACGAAGGAGAGCCTGGTGGCCGAAGACCTGATAGTGGCGAGACGGGGCGAGATGATCGAGACCGAAGTCGACGGCGAACTGGTCGCTTTGCACATCGACAACGGCACCTGCTACGGCTTCAACGGCACCGCCACCCGGATATGGGGCATGATCGAGCAGCCGAAACGCCTTTCCGAGCTCAAGGCGGAGCTGCTTCGGGAATTCGAAGTCGATCCCGACACCTGCGAAGCCCAGCTGCGCGACCTGCTCGACGAGCTCGCCGCCGACGGCCTGGTGGAGATCCGCCCGGCGTGACTGCAATTGCGGGCTTTTGGAGCCGGGACGGTCGTCCGGATGCTGGAATGCGCTGCGAGCGGATGCTCAAGGCGCAGCAGATCTACGGGCCCGAAGCCCCGGCCATGGCGAGCCACGGAGCGATCGCGGTCGGGCAGCGGCTCTACGCCCTGCGCCGCAGCGCCCGGCGGCCGGAAGCGGTCGCGTCCGGCGCGGGGGGCGCCACCCTGCTCGTCGCGGATGCGAGCCTGCACAACCGGGCCGAGCTCGGCGAGTCTCTGGCAATTGGCGCGGCGGAGCTCGCCGCGCTTTCCGACCCGAAGCTGATCCTGAGGGCGCTCGAGCGCTGGGAGGACGACGCGGTCGAGCGGCTTCAGGGTAATTTCGCCTTCGCCTATTGGGATTCCCGGCGCGAGCGGCTGCTCCTTGCCCGCGACTTCCTGGGCGAGTGCCCGCTCCACTACAGCCAGGGCCCCGGCTTTTTCGCTTTCGCCTCGATGCCGAAGGGCCTTCACGCGCTCCCCGAGATTCCGCCCGCTCCGGACCGCCAGGCGGTGGCGAGCTTCCTGGCGTTGATCCCCGAGGACGGATCCGAGACCTACTTCCACGGCGTGAGCAAGGTGCGAGCGGGGGAGATCGTCGCGGTCACCCGCGACGGCCTGAGCGCGAGGCGCTGGTGGAAGCCCTCGCTCGAGCCGCTCCGGCTGAAAGGCGCGGAAGATTATGCGGAAGCCCTGCTCGAGCATTTCGACCGGGCGGTCGAAGTGCGCATCGAGGGCGCCGGGCCGACCGTCGCGGCCCATTTGAGCGGGGGACTGGACAGCAGCGCCGTCGCCGCCACCGCCGCCCGCCTGATGGCGCCGTCCGGCGGGCGGGTCACGGCGTTCACCGGGGTGCCGCGCGAAGGCTATGACAGCAGCGTCATCAAGGGCGCGTTCGCGGACGAGGGTCCCCATGCGGCGGAGGTCGCCGCGATGTACCCCAATATGGACCATGTGCTGGTCCACAACGGGGGCTCGCTCTTCACCAGCCTCGACCGGCATTTCTTCGTCTACGAGCGGCCCTTCCTCAACCTATGCAACGGCGTGTGGATGCACAGGATCATGGACATTGCCCGCGACCGGGGCGATCGGGTCCTGCTCAGCGGCGCCCGCGGCAATATGAGCTTCAGCTACGACGGGATGCCGCTTCTCACCCAGCTGCTCACCAGCGGCAGGCTGGTTCGGCTGGCGCGCGAATCCCTTGCGCTGATCCGCAACGGCACCCGGGTCGGAACCGTCGCCGCGCAGACGATCGGGCCGTTCGTGCCGGTGCCGCTGTGGCAGACGATCGGGCGGCTGCGCGGCCGGGGCCGCAAGCTGACCGACTATTCGGCGATCAGTCCCGAAGCCGCGCAGGCGTTCCGGGTCGTCGAGCGCGGCGCCGAGCGGGGGCTCGATCCCAGCTACCGGCCGCGGCGCGATCCGATCGAAACCCGGCTCTGGGCGCTTCGGCGCGTGGACGTCGGCAATTACAACAAGGGGTATCTCGCCGGCTGGGGGATCGACGTCCGCGACCCGACGGCCGATCGCCGCCTGATCGAATTCTGCCTCCGGGTGCCGGCGGACCAGTATCTGCGCAACGGAGTTCGACGGGCGCTCGCCCGGACCGCCTTCGCGGACCGGCTTCCGCCCAAGGTCGTCAATGAGACCCTGAAGGGCTATCAGGCGCCCGACTGGCACGAAGGGCTCGTCGCCGGACAGGGCGAGCTCACGGATGAGATCGGGCGGATCGCGGCGTGCGGCGAGGCCGCCGACACGCTCGATCACGCCGCGATGCGCCGGCTTGCCGAAACCATGCCCTCCGGAGGCTGGCACGAGGGCGAGACGACCCAGAAATACCGACTCGCGCTTCTTCGAGGCGTGTCTGCGGGCCACTTCATCCGCAAGGCCGCCGGCTCGAACCAGTAGCGGGCAAGCTCCGTCGTCCCGGCGGAAGCCGGGAGCCCGGGACGACAAGTCTCGGAGGGTCCCCCGAGGTCCGGCTTTCGGCGGGATGACGATATACGACCCACTCCCCGGCGGCCCGGCGGTTGCCAAGCGGAAGGCAAGAGTTCATGACGCGCTTATGCTTTCTCAACGAACGCGCTATACAATTCGCGCGCTCCTCCACCTCGCCGACCGCTACGGCGAAGGGCCGGTCCAGCTGAGCGAGATCGCCGCCCGGCAGAACATCCCGCCGAAATTCCTGACCGTCATGCTTTCCCAGATGATCCGCGAGAAGCTGGTGGCGAGCCGCCGCGGCCGCGACGGCGGCTATTGGCTTGCCAGGCCGCCGGCGGAGATAAGCTACGGATCGATCGTCCGGCTCACCCGAGGGTCGCTGGGGCTGCTTCCCTGCGCCAGCCGGTATCGACACGAGACGTGCAAGAACTGCATCACCGAGGACCAGTGCCGGCTCCATCGCGTGATGCTGATGGTGCGCGACGAGACCGCCCGGATTCTCGACGGGCTGAGCCTCGCGGATTCGATTCCGGAGGAGCAGCTCTGGGAGGATCCGTTGTACCCGGCCGAAGACAAGGCGTCCGCGGCGACGAGCGAAGCGAGCGATTCGTGACCTGCGCGTGAGGAAGGGCGGTTCCAGCGGCAGGCGCAGCCTCCGTTCGGCGGTGATCGCGTCGGCGCTCTTCGCCTTCGGCGCGGCATCGGCGAACGCGCAGCGGGCTCCGCAGTGCGGGGAAAGCGTCGCTTTCAGAGCGGAGTCCGGCAGGGCGCAGCGTTGGCGGGACTCGATGGTCCGGTGCAGGGCCGAAACCCAGCTCCGGCGGATCGACCGGACAAGGTCCGAACGTCGGGTCCACGTCCCGAAAAACGCATCGCAAGGGGTGGTGGACTGCGTCGCAAGGCAGCTGCGCAGCCCGCCGGCTGCGTGATCCGAAGCTAGAATATCGGGCGTTGAGTTCGAATCGTCATCCCGAACTTGATCCGGATCCATCTACTTTTGATGAGGCGTCTTAAGAAGGTGGATCCCGGATCAAGTCCGGGATGACTATGATGCAGAAATAACGCCCGACGCTCTAGAGCAATATCCTGAACAAGGCCCCGCCGCTGTCGCTCGTCCCCAGCCCGATCGAGCCTCGGTGGGCGAGGACGACCTGGCGGGCGAGGCTTAGGCCCACTCCGGTGCCCTTGGACTTGGTGGTGAAGAAAGGAAGGAAGACGTCCTGGCGGAGGTCTTCGGGCACTCCGGCGCCGTTGTCCGCGACTTCGATCTGGACCCGGGCGCCCGCGACCGAAGCGAACGACAGCGAGACGGACGGGGCTTCGGAATGGTCGCGGGCGGCTTCGGCGGCGTTGCGGAGCAGGTTGATCAGCACCTGGCACATCAGGTCGGGATCGGCGTCGAGGGTCAGCCGGTCGGGAACGACGTCGAGCGACAAGGCGACGCCCTGGGCTCCGTCGCCGGCGCGGAAGAGCGATTCGAGTTCCCGGGCCCAGGGCACGACTTCGAAAAGCCGGCGGCGGACGACGGGAGTCCGGCTGATCTGGCGGTAGCTCTCGACGAAATGCATGACTCCGTCGGCACGCCGGGCGAGGGTCTCGACCGCCGCCCGGGCGTCGGCGACGAGCGGATCGCCGCCGCGATCGGCCTCCGCCATCAGCGAGGCCGCGCTCTGGGCCAGCGAAGTCACCGGAGTCATGGAGTTCATGATCTCGTGGGTGAGGACCCGGATAAGGTCGCTCTGGGCGGCGATCTCGATCGCGTTCAATTCGCCCTGGATCGGCTGGACTGCGACCACCCGGACCATCCCGCCGAGGCGATGGACCGAGGCGGCGCTGACCATCGCGGTCTGCGGCAGATCGTCGAGCATCAGCGGGACGAGTCGAGGCTTGGCGATCGAATCGTCGCCGAGCGCTTCGGCGAAGGTCTCGCCGTAGATCCGGTAATCCTCGATCCTGACTCCGTGATGGCGAACGAAGAGCCGGCGGGCGGCCTTGTTGGCGAGCTCCACCCGGCCCTCGGTGTCGACGGTGAGAAGCGGCGCCGGAGCGTCGTCGAGCACCGCCTCGCAGAAGCGGTTCGCCTCGGTGAGCCGGAGCCGCTCGTCGCGCAGGTTGCGGATGCCCTGGTCGAGCGCTCGGCCGATGTCGGTGAAGCCGCTGCCGTCCGCCCGATGCGCGAAGCTCTGGGAGAGATCGCCCAGCCTTACCGCCTCGATGAAGCGGGTAAGCTCCATGTTCGTCCGCTGGATGTAGCGCCACAGCTCGAAGAGCGCCCACAGGCACAGGCCGGCCGCGAGCAGCCGTGCGACCCCTAGGCCGTCGACCTCGAGGGCCGACACGAAAAGGTACACCGTCGCCAGAAGCATGACCGCGCGCCAGCCGAGGCCGGCGATGAAGCGGCTCCTAAAATGCATGCTGATAACCCTCCCCCGGATTTCCGGGGGAGGGGTACCGTGCGAAGCATGGTGCAGGGGCCTCCCTGAGCCGGCAGAACGCCTCCGCCACGCTTCGTGTGGTCCCCCTCGCCGGCAAATGCCGGGGAGGATTACAGGACCGCCTACAGCCCATGCTTGTCCATTCGGCGGTAGAGCGAGGCCCGGGTGAGACCGAGCTCCTGGGCGGCCAGCGAGATGTTGTAGGCGTGGCGCTTCAGGGCCTGCTCGACCATCTGCTTCTCGACCCGCTCCAGATTGAGATCGGAGCCGAGCGCCGGCGGAGTGCCGGCCGTCGCCTGGCGCGGCGCGGTGGATCGGGAGAGCGAGAAATCCTCGAAGGTGAACTCGCCGTCGCCGGCCAGGATGACGGCGCGCTCGGCGGCGTGGCGGAGCGCCCGGACGTTGCCCGGCCAGTCGTAGGCGACGAGGGCCGCCATCACCTCGCCCGGGAGCCGGCGCGCGGGCCTGGCATATTTCTTCGAGTAGAGCGCGACATAATGTTCGACGAGGACCGGGATGTCTTCGCGCCGCTCGCGAAGCGGCGGAAGCTCGATCTCGACCGTGTTCAGCCGGAACAATAGATCGGGGCGGAAAAGGCCTTCGTCGGCGAGCCGCTCGGGCGGAAGGTTGGTCGCGGCGACGACCCGGACGTCGATCGGAACCGGCTTGTTGGCCCCGACCGGAGTGACCTGACGCTGCTCGAGGGCGGTCAGAAGCTTGGGCTGGAGGTGGAGCGGCAGGTTTCCCACCTCGTCGAGGAAGAGGGTACCGCCGTCCGCCGCCTGCAGCCGGCCGATCCGGTCGCCGCGGGCGTCGGTGAAGGCGCCTTTGACGTGGCCGAACAATTCGGATTCGAAGAGGTTCTCGGCGACCGCTCCGAGGTCCACCGAGACGAAGACGTTGCCGGAGCGACGGGACTTGCAGTGAAGCTCGCGGGCGACGAGCTCCTTCCCGGTCCCGTTCTCGCCGAGGATGAGGACGTTGGCCTCGGTGGGGCCGGCGCGTTCGATCAGCGAATAGATACGCCGCATCGGCCCGGACTGGCCGAGCAAGGGAGTCTCTCCGCCGGCCGCCGGGGTGGAGATGGCGACGGCGCGTTTGCGCTCCGTCACCGCGGCCTGCCGCGACGTTCGAAGCGAGGCGGCGGTCCTCACCGTGGCAAGCAGCCGCTCGTTCGACCAGGGCTTGGAGACGAAGTCGGTGGCTCCGCGCTTCATCGCCTCGACCGCGATGTTGACCCCGCCATGGGCGGTGATCATCACGACCACCGCCTGCGGATCCTTGGCCAGGATCTCGCCGAGCCAGTGGAAGCCCTCGGCGGCGTTGGTGGCGCCCCGGCCGAAATTGGCGTCGAGGAGGACGACGTCGGCGCCGTCGCCCTCGATGGCCGCCATCGCCTCGTCCGGAGCCTGGAAGGTGAGGACCTCCTCGAAGAGGTCGCGGAGCAGGAGCCGGGCGGAGAGCAATATGTCCTGGTCGTCGTCGACGACGATGCACCGCCAGAACGGCTTTCCCTCCGCAGCCACGCTTTTTCTCCTACCCGCCTGTCCGGTTCCGGACAAACAATAATCGTGCCAGCGCTGGGCCGAGCATGGCCGGGGCGTCCGGTGACGGACTCCGCGCCGTTCGGAAGCGGACGTATCTGAGGCTTCGGAATCGCCAATGATCGCCGATAATCGCCGATAATCGCCGATAATCGCGATAGATGGAGCTTTTTCGCGTTTGGCACGGCTCATGCTGGGGACAGGCCGACAGGGAAACCGGGGAGTACGCAATGCGCAAGTTCAAATCCTGGCTGACCGGGACGGCGTTCGTCGCGATCGCTTTGCTTCTTCCGATGGCGGTGCTCCAGCCCGTAAGCGTGGCGAGCCTCAGGGCGGCGGCCGGGAGCCTCGCCGCCGGCGCCTGCGACGACGGCAGCGCCCATCTTGCGATGGGCTGCGCGAGCGCCCTGTTGTGAACCTGTCCATCCGCGAACAGGCAGGTGTCCGGAATCGGACAGCATGAGGCAGGAATGAGCGTGATCAAGATCAAATCGATGGACGGCGAGGCGCGCGCGGAAAGCGGCACCGGAATGGACAAGGTGGTGGTCGCCTCCGGCCTGTCCAAGCGCTCCAAGATCGCCATCGGAGCGGCCGCCCTGCTGCTGTTCGCCTTGCTCTTCTGGTGGTTCGCTCCGAGCGCCGGAAGCCAGACGGTCGCGGCCGAGCGGCTCACCGTCTCGCCCGTGAGCAAGGGCACGTTCGACGACTTCCTTCCGCTGAGGGCCCGGGTCGAGCCCCTGGTCACGGTCTATCTCGACGCCGTCGAGGGCGGCCGGGTGGAGAAGGTGCTGGTCGAGGACGGGGCGATCGTCCAGCAGGGCCAGCTGCTCGCGGTGCTGTCCAACTCGGACCTCGCTCTCAACCTCCTCGCCCGCCAGTCCGACGTGTCGCGCGAGATCAACTCGATGCGGAGCCAGGAGCTCGCCCTCGCCCAGACCAGCATCGGCGACGAGCGCGCGGTCATCGACGCCCAGCTCGCCGCAGACAAGGCGAGGCGCCAGTACGAGATGCAGAAGCCGCTGATGGAAAAGGGCTACGTTCCCGCCAAGGTCTATAACGACAGCCGCGACGAATATCTCTCCAGCCGGCGGCGCGCGGAGGTCCTGAGGCGCGCCCGCGAGGTCAACCAGCGGCTGCAGACCAGCCAGCTCGCCCAGCTCCGGGCGTCCAACGCCTCGCTGAGCGGAAGCCTCGACATCGCCCGCTCGACCCTCGACGCCCTCAACCTTCGGGCGCCGGTCACCGGGCAGCTTACCGCCTTCTCGATCCAGGTCGGCCAGTCGCTGACCCGCGGCGAGCGGCTCGGCCAGGTCGACAGCGCGGGCCGGAACAAGCTCGTCGCGAGCGTGGACGAATATTATCTCGGCCGGGTCCAGCTGGGCCAGACCGCGACGGTGGACATGGGCGGCAAGACCTATCGGGCGAAGGTCGCCAAGATCTACCCGCAGGTGAAGAACGGCGTGTTCGAGGCCGACCTCACCTTCGTCGGCGCCGAGCCGCCCGCGCTCAACCGCGGCCAGACCCTCCAGACCAAGCTGACCCTGGGCGATCCCGCGCCGGCCCTGCTCATCCCCAACGGCGCCTTCTACAACGAGACCGGCGGAGCCTGGGTGTTCGTGGTCGAGCCCGGCGGCGGCGGAGCGGTGAAGCGCAACGTCCGCCTCGGGCGCCGTAACGCCGATTATATCGAAGTGCTCGAGGGGCTGGAGCCCGGCGAGCGGGTCATCACCTCACCCTATACCGGTTTCGCCGACAAGGACCGGCTCGACCTCGAGACCTGACGAAGGAGCTTGAAGCAATGCTGACCATGCGTGAACTGTCGCGGGTCTACCGCGCCGACACCGTCGAGACGACGGCCCTGGACCGGATCGACCTCGACATCGCCGACGGCGAGTTCGTCGCGATCATGGGGCCTTCGGGCTGCGGGAAATCGACCCTTCTGAACGTGATCGGGATGCTCGATTCGCCGAGCAGCGGGTCCTACGTCTTCGACGGGATGGAGGTGGCCGGGCTTCCCGAGGCCAAGCTCGCCAACGTCCGGAAGCAGAATATCGGTTTCATCTTCCAGAGCTTCAACCTGGTCGACGAATTGAGCGTCCGCGAGAATATCGAGCTCGCCCTGCTCTATCACGACGTGCCGGCTTCGGAGCGCCGCACCCGGGTCGAGGCAGTGATGGACAAGGTCGGGGTCGCCCACCGCGCCAAGCACCGGCCGAGCCAGCTTTCCGGCGGCCAGCAGCAGCGGGTCGCGGTCGCCCGGGCGCTGGTCGGAAACCCCAAGCTGATCCTCGCCGACGAGCCGACCGGAAACCTCGACACCCAGCATGGCGAGGAAGTGATGAAGATGCTCCAGGCCCTCAACCGCGAGGGCTCGACCATCGTCATGGTCACCCACTCGCCCGCCCATGCCGATTATGCCGGGCGGGTGGTGAACATGCTCGACGGCCGGATCCTGATCGAGCGGCGCCGGGCGGCGTGAGGGGGCGGGGTCTCTCAAGTCCTCCCCCGCATTTGCGGGGGAGGGGGACCACCCGAAGGGTGGTGGAGGGGTTCTTCGGAGTCGGCGAGGCCCCTCCACCATGCTTCGCATGGTCCCCCTCCCCTGCAAATGCAGGGGAGAATTTAGGGCGCCGGCTTTTCGCTCTGCTGCTCGCCGCGGCGCTCACGACCCCGGCCCTCGCCGGCGAGCGGCAGCGCTCGACGGTGCTGATGAGCGAGAACCCGCAGGGGCGGAAGTTCCAGGAGGAGTGGGGCTATAGCGACGCGGTCGTCGCGGGGGACTCCATCTACCTCAGCGGAATCGTCGTCGGCCAGCGCGACGGCGAGGCCCTCGAGGCGGCCTATGAGCGCGCCTATCGCCAGGTCGAAGCGATATTGAAGCGCGCCGGCGCGAGCTGGGACGACGTCGTCGACATCACCAGTTTCCACACCGACGTCGCCGCCCAGATGCCGGCCATCGCCGCGGTGCACAAACGCTTCGTCAAAGCCCCCTATCCGGCCTGGACCGCGATCGACGTCGACCGGCTGATCCCGGAGCGGGGGATCACCGAGATCAAGGTCGTCGCAAGGCGGCCCGGCGGAGGGCGGGGCAAGTGAACTGCCGGAGCGTCGTCATCCCGGCGGAGGCCGGGATCCATGAACACGGAGGGGCGGGAGCTGGAAGCCCCCGGTGTTCCTGGATTCCGGCTTTCGCGGGGATGACGCGCCGGGAGGATTGAACCCATGCTTCGCAACTACCTGACCGTCGCGATCCGAATCCTGTCGAGGCACAAGACCTACGCCTTCATCAACGTCTTCGGGCTCGCGCTCGGACTTGCCGCCTGCCTGCTCATCCTCCTCTACGTCCGGCACGAGCTCAGCTACGACCGCTGGATCCCGGCCGCGGACCGGATCTTCCAGCTCCAGAGCAACGTGGTCAGCCCGACCGGCGAAGTGCGGCACATCCAGCTGGCCAATTATCCGGTCGGGGCCGCGCTCAAGAAGGACTTTCCGCAGATCGAGAGGCTGGTCCATCTCCAGTCCGGTTCCTCGGTCATCCTTCACCGGGGAGAGGCCCGGTATCCCGACGGCCTCTACTTCGTGGACGGGCCGGTCTTCGACGTGCTCCCGATGCCGCTCGCCCGCGGGGACCCTGCCAAGGCGCTCTCGCTGCCGGGCTCGATCGTGCTCACCCAAACCGCGGCGGAGAGCTTTTTCGGCCGGGAGGATCCGATAGGCCAAACCATCACCGTCAAATCCGCCGCTCCGGGCGCGGACTCGACCATCGATTACCGGGTGACCGCAATCCTCAGGGATTTGCCGACCAACTCGCATCTCGACTTCACGATGCTCGCGCGCTTCGATGCCGCCAGCCCACCGCCCAGCGTCGCCGTCAGCGTCAATTCCGGCGCCTGGGACATGATCAGCGGCTTCACCTATCTGACCCTTCGCCCGGGCGCGGATCCCGCGCCGATCCACGCCGCTCTGCCGGAATGGCAGAAAAAGGCCGTCCCCCGGCAGCCGGGCGGCCAGGAGTCGCCGCTGGGCCGGCAGGACTGGCGCCTCGTCAACGTCAAGAAGGTGCATCTCAGCGACGGCGAAAGCCCCGTCAAGCCGGGGATCGAGCGGGGAAGGATCGTCACCTTCACGATCGTCGCGGCGCTGGTCCTTGGAATGGCCTGCATCAACTTCACCAACCTCGCGACCGCCGGAGCAAGCCGGCGCGCCCGCGAGGTCGCGCTCAGGAAGCTGGTCGGAGCCAGCCGCCGGCAGCTGATCGCGCAGTTCATGGGCGAGACCCTTCTGGTCGTGGCGGTCGCGACCGTCCTCGCGCTTGCGGCGGTCGAGCTGGTCCTTCCCGTCCTTTCCGGCTTCCTCGAAGCGGACCTGGCACTGAGCTACCTGGGCTCCGACAGCCTGATTCCGCCGGTGCTCGGCCTGATGCTGCTCGTTGCCCTGACCGGCGGCCTCTATCCCGCTTTCTACCTTTCGCGCTTCCAGCCGGCCCGGGTGCTCAAGGCGAACGCCTCGACCTCCGAGGCGCCGGGTTCGGGGCGGCTTCGGACCATCCTGGTCGTCGGTCAGTTCGCAGTTTCGATCGGACTCATCGTCTGCACGGCGATCGTCTACAGCCAGACCGTCTATGCCCGGACCGTCGACCCCGGCTTCGACCGGTCGGGGCTGCTCCAGCTTGAAAGCATCCACCTGCTCGGCACCGAGGGGGAGGCGTTCCGTCGCGAGGTGGAGCGGGTCAGGGGCGTGACCGCGGCCAGCCGCACTTCGATCGGAGTGTCCACGGGTATGATGAATTTCAGCACCTTCACCCTGCCCGGATTCGACAAGCCCCTGGAGTTCGGAGTCTATCCCGTGGAGGCCGGATTCTTCGAGACGATGAAGATCGAGCTGCTCGCCGGGCGGCTGTTCGACGATGGCCGGGCAGCCGACGAAACGCCGCCCTCGCCCCAGCCCGGCGCCGCGCCCGGTCCGGCACCCCGATCCGACCGGCCTGTCCATGTGGTCGTCAATGAAACCGCTGCCCGGGCGCTCGGCTTCCGGAGCCCCGAGGCCGCCGTCGGCAGGCAGTTCCGCGACATGGGCGCGGCGGAGCCGGGGCCGCCCTACGTCATCATCGGAGTCGTCCGCGATTCCCGCTTCCGCTCCGTGCGCGACAAGGTCGAGCCGATCCTCCACACCTTCGAGCGCGGTACTCTGCCCTATCTCGTCGCGCGCTACGAGGGCGCCGACCCGGTCGCGGTCCGGAAGCAGGTCGAGTCGATCTGGAAGCGCTTCGCACCGGAGGTGCCGCTGGCGGCCGGCTTCAGCGAGGACGTGATCGGCGCGCTTTATTCCGACGAGGAGAAACGCGGGCAGCTCTTCGCCGCTTTCGCAGGGGTCGCGATCCTGATCGCCTGCCTGGGCCTGTTCGGCCTGTCGACGTTCACCGCGCAGCGGCGGACCAAGGAGATCGGCATTCGCAAGGTGCTCGGAGCGCGAGTCCATCATATCGTCCGACTGCTCGCCTGGCAGTTCTCAAAGCCCGTGATGATCGCCAACCTGATCGCCTGGCCGGTCGCGTGGTGGGTGATGCGCGACTGGCTGAACGGGTTCGACGCCCGGATCGGCCTCGGCCCCGGACCCTTCGTCCTCGCCGGGCTGATCGCGCTCGCCATCGCCGCCGGGACCGTCGCCGCCCACGCGATCAGGGTGGCCCGGGCGAACCCCATCCACGCGCTCAGATACGAATAGGATCGGACGGCCATGTGGCGCAATTATCTGACCGTCGGCTACCGAGCGCTGTCCCGGCAGAAGGTCTACGCCTTCATCAACATCTTCGGACTCGCCCTCGGCCTCGCCGCCTGCCTGCTCCTGCTCCTCTACGTCCGCTACGAGACCAGCTACGATAGCTGGCTCCCGGACTCCGACCGGGTCTTCCAGGTCCAGACCGTCGGGATCGACGACAGCACGGGCGGCCGGGTCGCCATGCAGGCGGCGACCCAGCCGGTCGCCGCCGCGCTCGCCAAGGATTTTCCGCAACTCGAGGCGGTCTCGAAGCTCGAGGGCGACAATATCGTCGTCCTGAAGGACGGGCAGCCGCAGCGGATCGAGGTCCACGCGGCGGACGAACGCTTCTTCCACATCGTCTCGGTCCCTTTCCTTCGCGGCAACCGCGCCACCGCCTTGAAGGCCGTCGACTCAGTCGTGCTCAGCCGTGCCCAGGCGATGCGCCAGTTCGGCTCCATCGACGTGATCGGCCGGACCCTCACCACTGTGCGCAGCGGCACCACGCACGACCTTCGGGTGACCGGGATTTTCGAGGACATACCGAAGAACAGCCACCTGAGCTTCGAGATCGTCCGGCGCTTTACCTCCGCCGAGGAAATTCCCTGCCCGTGGGGCTGCGTCAACGGCGGCGCCTATGTGAAGCTGAGGCCCGGCGTGGACGCGGCTCGGATCAACGCCGCAATGCCGGCCTGGGAGAAGCGCAACGTCCCGGCCAAGGACATGGGCGGCGGCGATCTCGGCAAGCAGTGGGACTGGCGGCTCGTCAACGCGCGGGACGTCCATCTGAGCGGCGCCGAGGGCGACCGGCCGGGCAACGACATGCGCACCATCGTCACCTTCGCGGTCGTCGCCCTGCTCATCCTGGCCATGGCCTGCGTCAACTTCATAAACCTGACGACGGCGCGCGCGAGCCGAAGGGCCCGCGAGGTTGCGGTCCGCAAAGTGCTGGGCGCCCGCCGGCTGCAGCTGGTTGGCCAGTTCCTCGGCGAATCGATGCTCCTCGTGGGGCTGGCGATGGTGATTGCGATGGCGCTGGTCGAGCTGCTTCTGCCGGCCTTCTCCGGCTTCCTCGATTCGGACCTCCGGCTCACCTATTTCGGCGAGGGCGGGTTGGCCCTGCCGATCCTGGCCCTGACCGCGATCGTGGGTTTCGCCGGCGGGCTCTACCCGGCCTTCTATTTGTCGCGAGCCCAACCGGCCTCGATCCTCAAAGGCGGCAAGGGAGCGGCCGAGACCGAGGGCGTGGGCCGGCTTCGCAACCTGCTGGTCGTTGCCCAATTCGCCGTGTCGATCGGCCTCATCGTCTGCACCGCGATCATCTATCAGCAGACCGTCTTCGCCCGGACCGTCGATGCCGGCTACGACCGGGAGGGGTTGCTCGAAATACAGGGGCTGATCCAGCCCGAGGTCCGGCCGGTTCGCGAGACCCTCCAGCGGCAATTGGCGGCGATCGACGGAGTCACCGGGGTGGCCGGGACGAATATCGAGCCGGGTTCGAGCCGGACCGACTACACGACCGTCGCGGCGCCGGGTCAGTCGGCGCCGGTGAAGCTCGGCTGGTACAGCGTGGAGCCGGCCTTCTTCGACGTCCTCAAGATCCCGATGGCCGCCGGGCGGGCGCTCTCGCCGCGCTTCGCCAACGACAAGGCCTTCATCGACGAGGCGACCCTCGAGTCGGACTCGAAGTCCGCGGCGGCGCAGCAGCAGATCGCCCGGCGCGGGATGAACGTGGTGCTGAACGAGTTGGCCGCGGAGAAGCTCGGCTTCGCCGATCCCCGGGCGGCGATCGGCAAGCAGATCCGGATCCCCATGTTCCAGAATGACGTCATGGTTCCCGCGACGATCGTGGGAGTCGCGAAGAACAGCCGTTTCCGTTCGGTGCGCGAGCCGGTCGAGCCGATGATCTATCATGACAGCGGCTATTATCGCTGGGCGGTGGTCCGCTACCGGGGCGTCGATCCCGAGCAGGTCCGCGCGGCGGCCGAAGCGGCGTGGCGCTCGCTCGCCCCGGCCGTCCCTTTCGAATCCCATTTCGCGGAGAGCCGGCTGGCCGAGCTGTACGGCGCCGACGAGGCGCGGGGGCGGACCTTCGCCGGCTTCGCCGGGCTCGCCATCCTCATCGCCTGCCTGGGGCTGTTCGGCCTGGCCGCCTTCACGGCCGAGCGCCGGACCCGGGAGATCGGAATCCGGAAGGTGTTCGGAGCCCGGATCCGGGACATCGTCCAGCTTCTCGCCTGGCAATTCTCGAAGCCGGTGGTGCTCGCCAACCTGATCGCCTGGCCGGCCGCCTGGTGGGTGATGCGCGACTGGCTGAACGGGTTCGACGCCCGGATCGACCTCGGCCCCGGCCCCTTCCTGACGGCCGGTCTGCTGGCACTGGCGATCGCGCTCGGGACGATCGCGGGCCACGCGGTCAAGGTCGCCCGGCTCAACCCCATCCATGCCCTCCGCTACGAGTAGGACCGAAGAGATGTGGCGCAACTATCTGATCGTCGCCTTGCGGACCCTGACCCGGAACCGCGCCTACGCGCTCATCAACATCTTCGGTCTCGCTCTGGGTCTCGCCGCCTGCCTGACGATCCTGCTCTACGTCCGCTACGAGTCGAGCTACGACAGCTGGCTTCCCGACCACGAGCGAATCCACCAGGTGCAGGCGACCTGGCACGAGCCCGGCCAGCCGGTCTCCAAATCGCAGCGCAGCCCCTTCCCGGTGCGCGACACGCTTGCCGCCGGATTTCCCCAGATCGAGGCGCTGACCGTCTTCCGCACCGGCGAGACGGTCCTGATGCACGAGGGCAAACCGATGTTCCTCGATGCCGCAGCGGTCGATGAGAGCTTCTTCAAGATCTTCAACCTCGAATTCGTCGACGGCAGTCCGGACCGGGCCCTGTCGGACATGAAATCCGTGGTTCTGACCGAAAGCCAGGCGGTGAGGCTGCTCGGCACCGCCAAGGCCGTGGGCAAGACGATCACGCTCGGCGCCGGCACCGGGCGCGAGGATTATCCGGTTACCGGGGTGATCCGCGATCTGCCGAGCAATTCGAACCTGAAGGTGGCCCTGCTCTACCGCCACAATCCGGCCGATTTCGACTCCACCCCCGCCGCCTACAAGGGCTGGGGAAGCATGAACCAGCAGCATTACGTCAAGCTCAAGGCCGGGTCGGACGCCGAGGCGATCAACGCCGCGTTGCCGGCCTGGGAGAAGAGGATTGTCGCTCCGCAGATGATCGACGGGGTCCCGAGGACCCAGGCCGACATCATGGACCTGAAGCTGGTTCCGCTGGCCGCGGTCCATCTCGGCGACGCCGTCAACGGCGCTCTCACTCCGACCGGCGACCCGCGGACGCTCGCGACGTTCGGGATCGTCGCGCTTCTAATCCTCGGAATGGCGGTGATGAACTTCATCAACCTGTCCACGGCCCGAGCCACCCAGCGCGCCCGCGAGATCGCGCTCCGCAAGGTGCTCGGAGCCCGTCGCGGCCAGCTCGTCGCCCAGCTGCTCGGCGAGTCGCTCCTGACGGCGGCGATCGCGACGGTGCTGGCGCTCGGACTGGTCGAGCTCGCGACCGCCTGGAGCGGCGGGTTGATCGGGGCGGACCTCAAGGTCGGCTATTCGGGCGAGGGCGGGCTGCTCCTGCCGGCGCTTGGCCTGTTCCTCCTCACCGGCCTGCTCGGCGGGCTCTACCCGGCCTTCTACCTCAGCCGCTTCCAGCCCGCCGAGGTGCTTCGGGCGAACAAGGCCTCGGCCGAAGCGCCGGGCAGCGGCCGGCTGAGGGCGACCCTGGTCGTGCTCCAGTTCGCGATCGCGATCGGCCTCATCATCTGCACCTGCGTCATCTACTGGCAGACCCGCTACGTCCAGGAGGTCGACCCGGGCTTTCGCCGCGACGGCCTCGTCCAGATCGACCGGGCCTGGAAGTTCGCCGGCGACAGCAGCGAGTTCGAGGCGGCCCGGCGCGAGATCCTCGCGGTCCCCGGGGTGGTCGCGGCGGGCCGGACCAATCTCGGAATCGCGGCGACCAACAAGAGCATCCAGTCGGTCCTCGCGCCCGGAGGGCCGGACAATCTTTCGATCGGCTTCTACGCGGTCGATGCCGACTTCTTCCGGACCATGGACCTGCGCCTTCTCGCCGGGCGGGTCCTCGGCGACCGCTTCGCCGAGGACCGGATCGTTCGAGCCGACGGCGACGGCGACGCCCAGCTCGGCGGACGCGGGCTCAACATCGTCGCCAACAAGGAGGCGGCGAAGCTGCTGGGCTTCGCCTCGCCGCAAGCGGCGGTCGGCAGGACGGTCAAGGTCAGCCTCGACGGCGCCGACGACCTCGTCCCGTCGACCATCGTCGGGATCGTCGGCGACACCCGGATCCGGACGGCCCGCGACGCGATCGAGCCGATCCTCTACCGCTACGATCCGGCGCGGACCAGCCAGGTCCTGGTCCGCTATTCCGCCGCTCGCCCGCGCGAGGTGATGGACGGCCTCGCCAGGGTCTGGCGCAAGTTCGAGCCGGAACTGCCCTTCCAGGGCGAGTTCGCCGAGGATCTGATCGCGGAGCTCTATTCGGCCGAGCGGGCCCGCGGCGCCCTGTTCGCGGCCTTCTCGGGGCTCGCGGTCCTGATCGCGTGCCTCGGCCTCTACAGCCTCGCCACCTTCGCGACCGAGAGGCGGACCAAGGAGATCGGAATCCGAAAGGTGCTCGGCGCCCGGGTGCGGGACATCGTTCGGCTGCTCGCCTGGCAATTCTCCAAGCCCGTCATAGTCGCCAACCTCGTCGCCTGGCCGGTCGCCTGGTGGGCGATGCGCGACTGGCTGAACACGTTCGACGCCCGGATCGCGCTCAGCCCGGGGCCCTTCCTCGTCGCCGGGCTGCTCGCGCTCGCAATCGCAGTCGCGACCGTGGGCGGCCACGCACTCCGGGTCGCCCGGCTCAACCCGATCCACGCCCTCCGTTACGAATAGGACCCGAACCATGTGGCGCAACTATCTGACCGTCGGGCTTCGGGCCCTCGCCAAGAACAAGACCTACGCCTTCATCAACATCTTCGGACTGGCGATCGGAATGGCGGCCTGCCTGCTCATCCTGCTCTACGTCCGCTACGAGTCGAGCTACGACTCCTGGATGCCGGGCGCCGAGCGCGCCTACCAGCTCCAGGACCTGTACAAGGCCACCGACACCGGCGGCGAGGAGATGCGCCTCCAGATGACGAGCTACGTTTCGGGCAAGGCGCTGGTGAAGGATTTCCCCCAGGTCGAGAAGGCGGTCTACGTCGCCTCCTCGGGCGCGGTGATCATGCAGAACGGCCAGCCAAGCCTCGCCGACGATTTCAACTTCGTCGACGGCAACCTGTTCGACGTCCTGCAGGTGCCCTTCGTCCGGGGCGACCGGGCGACGGCGCTCACCAACCCCAATTCGCTGGTGCTGAGCGAGACCGAGGCGGGCAAGCGCTTCCCGGGGCAGGACGCGCTCGGCAAGACGCTGACGCTCATCGTCCAGGGCAAGAGCGCCGATTATATCGTCACCGGGGTCATGAAGGACCTGCCCAAGAACAGCCACCTGGAGCTGGGGGTCGTCGCCCGTTTTCACCCGGAGACCTTCTTCGCCGACCAGCCGAGCTTCCTGACCAGCTGGAACAACCAGGGGGGCTGGTGGTACGTCAGGCTTCGCGAAGGGGCGAGCGCCGAGGACATCAACCGCCAGCTCCAGGCCTGGGAGAAGCGCAACATCCCGGACGATACCGGCGGCCGAACGAAGACCAATCCGGGCGATACCCAGGACTGGCGGCTGATCGACGTTCGCGACATCCACCTCGGCGACGCGCAGCAGGCGTCGATGACCCCGGGCAACGACCGGCGCACCATCGTCACCTTCTCGATCGTCGCGCTGTTGATCCTCGGAATGGCGGTCGTGAACTTCACCAACCTCGCCACCGCCCGGGCGTCGCAGCGGGCCAGGGAGGTAGCGCTTCGCAAGGTGCTCGGGGCCAGCCGGAAGCAGCTCATCACCCAGTTCCTCGGCGAATCCATGCTCGTGACCGCGCTCGCGATGCTCCTAGCGCTCGCAATGGTCGAGCTGCTTCTGCCGCTGTTCAACAAATTCCTCGATGCCGATATCGGCCTGGTCTACTGGGGCTCCGGCGGAGTTCTACTCCCGATCCTGATCCTGCTGCTCGTCGTCGGAGCGGCCGGAGGGCTCTACCCGGCCTTCTACCTTTCGCGCTTCCAGCCGGCCCGGGTGCTCAAGGCCAACAAGTCGTCGGCCGAGGCCCAGGGCTCGGGGAGCCTCCGAAACGTCCTCGTCGTCGCCCAGTTCGCCGTCTCGATCGGGCTCATCATCTGCACCGCAATCATCTACGCCCAGACCCTCTACGCCCGGACCGCGGACTCCGGATACAATCGCCACGGCCTGATACAGCTCCAGGGCCTCGCGGCCCGGCAGGCGCAGCCCGTCGGCGAGACGCTTAGGCGCGAGATCGCCAAGCTCGACGGGGTCAGGGGCGCCTCGCTGACCGGGATCGGAGTCAATCCCGGCAACAATTCGGTGACCTCCACCTATCTTCCGGGCAATCCCAAGTCGATCGACCTCGGAATCTACGTCATCGACCACAATTTCATCCCGACCATGGGGATGAAGATGCTCGCCGGCCGCAATTTCTCCGAGAGCGTCGCGATGGACGATTCGACCACCCCCTTCCCGACCGACCGGGCGGCGGAGCAGGCCTTCGCCAGGCGGGGCACCAACATCCTGGTCAGCGAGGAAGCGGCCCACCGGCTCGGCTTCAAGGACCCGCAGCAGGCGATCGGCAAGACGATCAGCGCCGCTCTGACGCTCGACGAATTCGGGCTCGTCAACGCGACCGTCGTCGGGGTGTTCAAGGACGCCCGGTTCCGCTCGGTCCGCGATCCGCTCCAGCCGATCATGTTCCTGATGGCTCGCAACGGCTGGAACACGATGGTCGTCCGCTACGAGGGCAAGGACCCCAAGCAGGTCATGGCCGATATCGAACGGGTCTGGAAAAGGCTTCTTCCGGATCTGCCCTACCGCGCCGAGCTCGCCGACGACCGGGTTGCCCGGCTCTACGAGCGCGACGAGGCGCGCGGCCAGCTGTTCGGGGCCTTCGCCTTGCTCGCGGTGGTGATCGGCTGCCTCGGCCTCTTCGGACTCGCCGCCTTCACCGCCGAGCGCAGGACCAAGGAGATCGGAATCCGGAAGGTGCTCGGCGCCCGAAGCCGCGACATCGTCCGGCTCCTCGCCTGGCAATTCTCGAAGCCGGTGATCGTCGCCAACCTCATCGCCTGGCCGGCGGCCTGGTGGGTGATGCGCGACTGGCTGAACGGCTTCGACAGCCGGATCGCGCTCGGGCCGGCTCCGTTCGTCCTCGCCGGCGGGCTCGCGCTGGCCATCGCCCTGGGGACGATCTCGAGCCACGCGATCCGGGTGGCGAGAGCCAACCCGATCCAGGCGCTGAGGTACGAGTAAGCGTCGTCCCGGCGAAGGCCGGGATCCATGAACCGAAGCGTTTCCGGACAGGACGGTGTTTATGGATTCCGGCCTCCGCCGGAATGACGGGAAGGGCGCGCCATTCTCTCTTCGCAGACCGTCCGGGGCACTTTAGGGTGCCGCCATGGCTCGAAGCGACGACAGTTCGAAAGACGACCGCCTCAACCTTTCCAGCCGGCTGATCATCGGCGGAATCGCCGGGTTCGTCGGCACGATGGCGATGACCGCGGCGATGCGGCGGCTTCACCGGCGGCTGCCGGAGGAGGAGCGCTATCCGCTCACTCCGCGCGAGATCGTCGATTCCGGGTCGAAGCAACTCGGCCTGCCGCTCGCCGCCGAGGCGGCCAAGGACGCGACCACCGTCGCCCATTTCGCCTACGGCGCGGCGTGCGGAGCGCTGATCGCCGCGATGAACCCGGATCCGAACAAGCGGACCGGGGCCGCTGCCGGCGCCGCGATCTGGCTGGCGAGCTACATGGGCTGGATCCCGGCGGTGGGGACCCTTGAACCCGCCACCAGGCACCCGGCTCGGCGCAATCTGCTGATGATCGGGGTTCACCTCGTCTGGGGATACGCGACGGCCGAAGCGATGCGGGAGCTGAGGGCGGCCCGGGAGACGATCTTCCGCGACGGTCCGGACAAGGACGCGCCGCGGCCGTAAATCCTACCCGCGATTTCGCGGGGAGGGGGACCAGGCGAAGCCTGGTGGAGGGGTTCTTCGGACTCAGCAAAGCCCCGCCACCACCCTTCGGGTGGTCCCCCTCCCCTGCAAAAGCAGGGGAGGATTTTCAGCTAGTCGACGTGCTTGACCGCCGGCGGGTCGCTCGCGGGGAAGCTTTCGTCGGAGGCCTGATCGGCCTCGTCCCAATCCTTGGGCGGGTCGCGCATCGCGTCCGGGCCGGCGGAACGGGCCGCTCCGGACTCGCCAACCGCGCCGTAGCCGCCCGAGCCGCTGATGGCGGGCCTCGAGCCGGGAGCGGCGCCGCCCGCCGAGCGGCGGCGAAGCAGGGATGCGGCGGCGTAGCCGAGGCCGGCGACGCAGGCCGCGGCGATTCCGGTGAGGATCGCCCCCTTGCGCGCCATCTAGGCCTCCGAGCCCATCGTCGCGGGCTGGGCCGGCGGAAGGCCCTCGGCGTCGGCGAACTTCATCAGCTCCTCCTTGCGCGCCGCCATCTGGCGGCCGAGCGCGACCAGGTCGACGTCGGTGGCCCGGGCCTGCTGGAAGAGGTTGCCGCGGCTCTTCTCCTCCTCTTCGACATGGTGCTCGACCTGCTCCATCAGCACCTTGACCTTGGCGTCGTAGAAATCGTCGTCCGGGCCGCCCGCCTCGATCTCATTGATCAGCATCTTGGCTCCGTCATGCTCGACATAGGCTTCGTCGAGGTCGTCCTCCTCGATCTTGCCGCGCAGCGCCGGGTAGAAGATCTCCTCCTCGATCATGGTGTGGACCTTGAGCTCGAGGCAGATCTGGCGGGCGATCTTCTCCTTGCGGCCGTCGCCCGAGGCTTTCTCGAACTGCTCGAAAAGGTCCTCCACCTTACGGTGGTCCTCGGTCAGCAAATGGGTTGCGTCCATGTCCCGTTCGGTAGCCATCTGTCGCTCTCCTCGTTTGGGCTCTGGAACAACTGGCGCTAGGACCGGTTCCTTGGGGTCAACGCTCCGATAGAGACCCCCATGAACGATACCGAGACCCTGTCGCCCGTATTGCCCGACGAGACCGAGGAGGCGACCCGCCGACTGCTCCAGAAGGCGTCCGAACGCGGACTGACCCTGGCGACCGCCGAAAGCTGCACCGGCGGGATGCTCGCCTCGCTCCTGACCGACGTCCAGGGGGTCGCCCATCCGTTCGAACGCGGCTTCGTCACCTACACGAACGAGGCCAAGAACGAGATGCTCGGGGTCCCGATGGACCTCATCGAGGAGAAGGACGCCGTCTCCAGGGAGGTCGCGATCGCCATGGCGGAAGGCGCCCTTGAACGGTCGCGCGCCAATATCGCCTTGTCGATCACGGGGTTCGCCGACGCCGGCGACGAGCCCGGCCTGGTGCATTTCGGCTGCGCCCGCGCGGGGCGGGCAACCGCCCACCGCGAAGAGCATTTCGGCCCCGGCGGAAGGGGTGCTACGCGGATCAAATGCATGAAGGTCGCCGTTGAGATGATGACGGAGATGCTGTGATGGCCGGAAAGGCCCCGTTCGAGGCGATCCACCGCCACGGCTTCGTCCGGGTCTCGGCGGCGAGCCCGACGGGCTCCTCGGGCGATATCGGCTTCAACGTCGACCAGGCGGTCGCCCTCGCCGAGGAGGCGCACGTCAAAGGCTGCGACCTGGTCGTCTTTCCGGAGCTCAACATCTCCTCCTACGCGGTGGACGACCTGTTCCTCCAGGAAGCCTTCCTCGACGCCGTCGAGGACGGGATCGCGCGATTCCGGGACTCCACGTCCAAGCTCTCCCCGGTCTTCGCAATCGGAGCCCCGCTGAGGCGCAACGGCCGGCTCTACAATTGCGCCCTGGTCGTCTCGAAGGGGCGGATCCTGGGCGTGGTCCCAAAGAGCTTCCTTCCCAATTACCGCGAATATTACGAGAAACGCTGGTTCGTCTCGGGCATCGGGCTGAACGGGATCGACATCGCCGTCGCCGGCGAGACGGTGCCGTTCGGCACCGACCTGGTCTTCGCCGCCGAGGACCTTTCCGACTTCATCTTCCACGTCGAGATCTGCGAGGATTACTGGGCTCCGCAGCCGCCCTCGACGGTAGGCGCGCTGGCCGGGGCGCTGATCCTGTGCAACCTCAGCGCGTCCAACATCACGATCGGCAAGGCGGACGAGCGCAAATTGCTCTGCGCCTCGCAGTCGAGCCGCTGCTGCGCCGCCTACATCTACGCGGCCTCGGGACCCGGGGAGAGCACCACGGACCTCGCCTGGGACGGGCAAAGCTCGATCTACGAAATGGGCGAGCTGCTCTGCGACTCGAACCGGTTCGACTCCGAGCCGGAGCTGTGCCTCGCCGACGTCGACGCCCAGCGCCTGCGGCTCGAGCGGATGCGGATGCCGACCTTCAACGACAATGCCGTCGCCGCCGGCCATCCTGAGAAGGCCGCCCGCCGGATCCATTTCGAGCACAGGCCGAGCCTCGCCGACATCGGCTTCAGGCGGCGCTTCCGGCGCTTCCCCTATGTCCCCAACCGGCCCGAGCAGCTCGATTCCGACTGCTACGAAGCGTTCAACATCCAGGTCCAGGGGCTCGCCCGGCGGTTCCAGGCGACCAGCGGAAGCCATCTCGTCATCGGCGTGTCGGGCGGTCTCGATTCCACCCACGCGCTCGTCGTCGCCGCCAAGATGTGCGACTTTTTGAAGCTTCCGCGCTCGACCATTCTCGGCTTCACCATGCCGGGCTTCGCAACCGGCGACACCACCAAAAGCAATGCCTGGGCGCTGATGAAGGCGCTGGGGATCGTCGGCGAGGAGATCGACATCCGTCCGGCCGCGATGCAGATGCTCAAGGACATGAAGCACCCCTTCGCTTCAGGGGAGCCGGTCTACGACATCGCGTTCGAGAACGTCCAGGCGGGCCTGAGGACCGATTATCTCTTCCGGCTTGCCAACCAGCGCAAGGGCTTCGTCATCGGCACCGGCAACCTGTCGGAAGTGGCGCTCGGCTGGTCGACCTACGGGGTCGGCGACCAGATGAGCCATTACGGGGTGAATGCGGGCGTTCCCAAGACCCTGATCCAGTATCTGATCCGCTGGGCGGTGAAGACCGGGCAATTCGACGAGGAGACCAACCGGATTCTCGAGGCGATCCTCGCCACCAAGATCTCGCCCGAGCTGATCCCCGCGGACGACAAGGGCGAGATGCAGTCGACCGAGGGCACGATCGGCCCCTACGAGCTTCACGATTTCTTCCTGTTCCACATCCTGCGCTCGGGACAGCCGCCGTCCAAGGTCGCTTTCCTCGCCTGGCAGGCCTGGCGCGACTCGGACGAGGGGTATTGGCCGCTCGGCTTTCCGGACGCCCTGAAGCGGTCCTACGACCTGCCCACGATCCGCAAGTGGCTGGAGGTCTTCCTCTACCGCTTCTTCCAGATCAGCCAGTTCAAGCGAAGCGCGATCCCCAACTCGCCCAAGGTTTCGGCCGGCGGGGCGCTGAGCCCACGCGGCGACTGGCGGGCGCCGAGCGACGGGAACGCCAAGCCGTGGCTGGACGAGCTGAAAGCGGCGTTTGACGCTTGACCGTCACCCGGGCGGAAGCCGGGGCCTCGGGGAGACCCGTCGAGACTTTCCGGCCCGAGGTCCCGGCTTTCGCCGGGATGACGGGTTGGCGTCGAAGCCGCGTGTAATTTTATTAAATCATACAATTCGAATCGCCCACGGAACGTCCCGGTGCCGAAACAACCCAGCTTAATCCTGACTTGGATTAGGTAGAATCGTGCTGCAGTGCGGGAACTTCGCACAAGCATTGGGCGTTCTCGGGAAGTCCTTCAAAACCATAAGGTATACCTGCGTTGATCACGTTATCGACCGCCTCGACGCTGGGGCAGAGCCACTTCGCGCCCCAGCCGGCCATCGGCCACACGCTCATCTGCTTCTCGCACCTTCGCTGGAATTTCGTCTTCCAGCGACCGCAGCACCTGATGAGTCGCTTCGCCGAGGCGGGTCGAGTGATCTTCTGGGAGGAACCCGAGGCGGCGCTTCCGGAGATGGAACCCGCTTTGGGAGTCCGCACCTGCGCCGAGACCGGAGTCATCGTGGTCACTCCGTCGCTTCCCGAGACGCTTTCGGGCGAAGAGCGGGAATCGACCCTGAAGAGCCTTCTCGATTCCTATCTCGCCGGAGAGCAGGGGCCGCTGGTGCGCTGGTATTACACGCCGATGATGCTGCCCTTCTCGAGGCATCTCGAATCGGCCTGCACCGTCTACGACTGCATGGACGAGCTCGCCAACTTCCGCTTCGCTCCCCCCGAGCTTCTCGGCCTCGAGCGCGAGCTTCTCGCCTCGGCCGAAGTGGTCTTCACCGGCGGCTACAGCCTGTACGAGGCCAAGAAGGGCCTCCATCCCAACATCCATCCTTTCCCGTCGAGCGTCGACCGGGCCCATTTCGGCCAGGCCCGTGCGATCGACGCGGTGCCCGACGATCAGGGCTCGCTGCCCCGGCCGCGCTTCGGCTTCTACGGCGTCATCGACGAGCGGATGGACCTCGAGATGATCGCGGCGCTCGCCGACGCCCATCCGGAATGGTCGATCGTCATGGTCGGGCCGGTGGTCAAGATCGACCCCGCCGACCTGCCGCACCGGTCGAACATCCACTATCTCGGCAACAAGCAATATGAGGAGCTTCCGGTCTATCTCGGCGGCTGGGACGTCGCCTTGATGCCGTTCGCGATCAACGATTCGACCAAGTTCATCTCCCCGACCAAGACCCCGGAATATCTCGCCGGCGGCAGGCCGGTCGTGTCCACTCCGATCACCGACGTCATCCGCCACTATGGCGACCTCGAGTCGGTGTTCATCGCCGACGGCGCCGAGGCCTTCATCGCGGGCTGCGAGCAGGCCCTGGCTCTGGTCCGCGGCGGCGACGAATGGCTCGACGAGGTCGACCTCAAGCTCGCCAACCTCAGCTGGGACATCACCTACGCCCGGATGGCCGGACTGGTCCACGAGGCGATCTCGGTTCCGGCCGCCGGCCCGAACATCGTCAACTCGGCAACCAAGAAGGCCTATGACTATCTCGTCGTCGGAGCGGGCTTCGCCGGGTCGGTGATCGCCGAGCGTCTCGCGAGCCAGCACGACGCCCGGGTGCTCGTCGTCGACCGGCGGCCGCATGTCGGAGGCAATGCCTACGACCATCTCGACGAGGCGGGCGTGCTGATCCACCAATATGGGCCGCACATCTTCCACACCAATTCGGACGAGATCGTCGACTATCTGTCGCAGTTCACCGAATGGCGGCCCTACGAGCACAAGGTGCTGGCCGAGGTGCGCGGCCAGCTGGTGCCGATCCCGATCAACCGGACGACCCTCAACCTGCTCTTCGGGCTCGACCTGAAGACGGACGAGGAGGCCGCGGCCTATCTCGCTTCGAGGGCCGAGCCGGTGGCGGAGATCAAGACCTCCGAGGACGTCGTCATCTCCGCGGTCGGCCGCGAGCTCTACGAGCTCTTCTTCCAGGGCTATACGCGCAAGCAGTGGGGCATCGATCCGTCGGGCCTCGACAAGGCGGTGACCGCCCGGATCCCGACCCGGACCAACACCGACGACCGCTATTTCGGCGACAAGCACCAGATCATGCCGAAGCATGGCTACACCGCGATGTTCAACAAGATGCTCGATCACCCGAACATCGATGTGCTTTTGTCCACCGACTATAAGGACATCGTCGACGAGATCGACGCGGGCCACCTGGTGTTCACCGGGCCGATCGACGAATATTTCGGCTTCCGGTTTGGCAAGCTGCCCTATCGGAGCCTCCGCTTCGAGCACAAGATCGTCGACCAGGGCGAGTATCAGCCGGTGGCGGTGGTCAACTATCCCGACCCGCAGGTGCCCTATACGCGGATCACCGAGTATAAGCACCTGACCGGCCAGACCCACGCCAAGACCAGCATCACCTACGAATATCCGTCGGCGGAAGGCGATCCTTATTATCCGATCCCGAGGGCTGAGAACCAGGCGCTGTTCAAGAAGTACGAGGCGCTCGCGGATTCGACTCCGGGCGTGACCTTCGTCGGCCGCCTCGCGACCTACCGCTACTACAATATGGACCAGGTCGTCGGCCAGGCCCTGACCGCGTTCAGGCGCCTCGACGCCGCCCGCCAGGTCGAGTCCGGCGGAAGCCGAGGCTCGATGTGGACCGAAGCGGCGGAATAGCGCCGCTCACGTCCCCCGCGAGCCGGCTCGCGGGGGAGGTTCGTGCCTCCCGCTCGGCCGTCAGCCCGGACTTGGTCCGTGATCCATGAACTCCGCCGTTACGGACCGATGAGTCCCTGTTCATAGAGTCCGGCTTTCGCCCGACCTTGCACAGGTGGCCTGTTGTCAGGGGGCGATTGGAGCTGCGGCCACCGTCACCCCAGCGAAGGCTGGGGTCCATGCTTAGGGTGGAGCCGGCGCGGACTCCGCACGATGCCAGCTTTCGCCGGCACGACGAGACTCAGGCTTACATGGTCGCGCTCCGGCGGCCGACCGGAATGGAATCCGGCGGCGCCGATAGAGGATCGTTTTCACACAAAGACACGAAGCCACGGAGGGTCCGCGAAGCGGCTTATCCTGCAGCAATCGACGAAGACCCGGCCGCTGTCGCTCGCAAAGCCTCTTGGTGCCTTCGTGTCTTTGTGTGAACCAAAATTGCGGCCTTGGGCGACGACCCGGCGGTGGCGATTTCGCGCTTACTCCGCCGCGACCGCCGTCGCCTCCTCGATCGTCACCGACTGGAGGAAGTCCTCCAGGGCGGAATCGAAGCTCCTGAGCATCATTCCGCGCTCGCTGCTCAAGGCATTGTTGAGCGGCTCCGGGCCTTCCTCGGCGACGACGAGCGCCGGATCGTAGCCCGAGCCCTCCGCCACCCGGACCGCGAACTCGTACCAGCTGAGCTCGCCGTCATTGGCGAGGTGCCACAGCCCCGTCTCGCCGTCGACGAGGAGGTCGAGCGCTGCGTGGCAGAGGTCGGGGACATAGGTGGGCGAGACCCGGCTGCTCGACGACGCCCGGACCGTTTCGCCGCGCGCCAGCGCGCTCAGCACGTGCCAGGCGAAGTTGTAGCGGTCCCAGGGGCCGAAGAAGGCGCTGGTCCGGACGATCAGCGGGCGGCCCCCGGCGGCGAGCACCCGGCGCTCAGCCTCGGCCTTGCTTCGGCCGTAGACGCTCGTCGGGCAGGTCTCGTCTGACTCGTCGTAGCGGCGCCCGAGCCGTCCGTCGAAGACGAGGTCGGACGAGAAGGTGACGAGCGGCACGCCGGCCGCCGCGCAGGCTTCGGCAACGGCGCCCGCGCCCCCGGCATTGGCGGCCATGCAGGCGTCCACCTCGCGCTCCGCGTCGGCGACCCGAACGAAGCCGGCGGTGTTGATCACCGCCCAGGGCTTGTGGCGCTTCAGGGTCCGGGCGATCGAGCGCGGATCGCACAGGTCCATCTCGTCCCGGCTCGTCAGCGAGAAGGGGAGGGCCCGCTCCTCGCAAATGCGGGCGAAGGCGTTGCCCAGCGTTCCGGTCGCGCCGGTGATCAGCAGCTTGCGGCCTTCCTCGCAGGCCGGCTTCCGGCAGCTTCCGCTCCACGGATAGAGCCTCGGAGGGCGGCGCCACCAGCCCGGTGAGTCGAGCGCCGGATGGTCGAACGTCTCGCCTTTGGCATAGGCCCTGGCCGCGTGGGCGATCACCGTCGGGCGCGGGGTCCCGCTGCGCGCGTCGAAGGCGCCGGTGTCGTACAGGCCGTTGCGCTGGGTCAGGAGGAAGCGCCAGTCGACATTTCCGAACATCGACCAGATGGTCACCGCGCGAAGATCCATGCCCTCGTCGCGAAGCTTGCCGGCGGTCTCCCAGACCTCCGCGAACCAGCGCAGCTGCTCGTCGCGATGGCAGCCGTGATGGACCTCGGTGATCGCGATGGGGATCTTGTAGCGGTCCCAGGCTTCCCTGAGCCGAGGGGCGAAGCCGGTATCGTCCTCGAGCCTCTTGACCCGGACCGCCTCGGCGTCGGCATAGCTGTCGCGGCCGTTTCCGCCGTGGAAATGGCTTGGATAGAGATGCATCCGGTGGTCGAGGAAGCGCTCGCTGGTGAGATAATGGTTGATTCCCAATATGTCGGGCCTCGCCTCGCCGGTCGCCAGCCGGTCGAGCGCGCTGTAACCGACCCCGGCGCCGCGCAGGTAACCGAACAGGGGATGCCGCTCGTCGACCCGGCCGCAGAGCAGATCGAGGCTGAGCCAGCGCCGCTCATTCTCGTGATTGGCCTGGTAGCGGAGCGGCGCCGTCGAGAAGGTCTTGCCCAGATCCTCGGTCTGGACCAGCTTCGCGCCCGGAATTCGCTCGCGGATCGCGCGCATCGCCTCGAACGTGCCCTTGCACTCGTTGACCAGCGCCCGAAGGAAGGCGCCGTAATTCCGTGTGTGCGGGTACCAGTGGCCGTACAGCGCCGAGAAGCGCGCCGTCGTCAGAGGCTCATTGACCGGGGTCCACATCTCGATCCACGGATAGCGGTCGGCCACCCTCGCGGCGTAATCGGCGAGCTTCTGCGGGAAATCCGGGTCGAGAAGCTCGGTATATTTCGGGCCGGAGCCGTGGTGAAGAAGCCCCCCGATGACCTTGATCCCGCGCTCGCGCAGCATCGCCAGCCGGTCGTCGGTCCAGGCGAAATCGAGCTTCTCCGGGCTTTCCGGCGCCACCGATTCCCAAAGGATCGGGAACCGGACCGTGGTCAGTCCGAGATCGGCCATCAGGTCGATGTCTCCGGGACGGTCCCGGTGTCCGGTTTCGGCCGACTGGTCTCGATACGCATCCTGCAGGCGAACAATTGTGGCTTCCGCGCCCCCCCATAACTCCAGTGGAGGCGTCGTCCGGCGATCTGGCGTCATTCCTGGTGCGTTCCGATTGTGGCGGGTGAGTAACGAACCCCCCTCGCAAGACTAGGGTTCCGCACGAACGGCCCGCATCTAAAGCAGGTTATGGAGATTCAGCCTCGACCTAAAACAGGTTAACGAGATTCCCGTGCTTAGGAATTCGGTAATTCTTTTCGGTCATCCTCGCCCCCCAATCCGTGGGAGAGTGCGATGCGCGTCCAGCACCGGGAGCTGAGCTTCGAAGACCGCCGCTGCGAACCGCGCCACGAAGACCTCGTCGACAGTGCGGTCATATATTTCCGGGGCGAGAGCCATGCAGTGCCGGTCCTCAACCTCTCGACCCGCGGAACCATGATCGAAAGCGCGCTCGAGCCGCGTCTCGGCGAGACGATCCTGGTCGAATTTCCCGAATGCAGTCGAATCCATGCCTTCGTCCGCTGGGCCCGCGACGGCCGCATCGGGCTGAACTTCGGGCATGAGATGGTGCTGGGCTGATCTAGTCCTCCCCGTCCGAGATGGGGAGGGGGACCACCCGCAGGGTGGTGGAGGG
>DASVQD010000053.1:0-42680 GCA_036389345.1 Allosphingosinicella sp.
CGCGGTGATCATCAACATCCTCCTCCCCGGGGCAAGCGGGGCCGTCGCCGCCGGCCTGTTCGAGATCGCCCGGAAGCTTGCCACCCTCCCGCTCGCCGTCCGCCAGGCCTTCCAGTACGTCATGGCCCCGGTCGCCGCCCACCAGGCCCGCGCCGACCGGTCCGAGATCGCTCCGCTCTACCGCTTCGCGAGCCGGGTCTCGACCGCCCTCGTCGTTCCTCTCGCCGGGCTCCTCGCCTTCACCGGCCGCGACATCCTCTCCGTCTTCCGCCCCGAGGTGATGGCCGCTCTTCCGGTCCTCTACATCCTCGTCGCCGCCCGCGCCGCCGAGGCGATCGTCGGCCCGGCCACGCCGATCGTCGAGATGACCGGCCACCGCCTCCTGCCGCTCCTCAACAGCATAATCGGGGTCGCAATCTGGGCCGTCCTCAGCACTTTCCTCGTCCCCCGCCACGGAGCCCTCGGGATGGCCGCCGCGGTGGGCGCCGCGACCGTCGCGATCGCCTATGCCGCAACCCTCGAGCTCAGGCTGACGGAGGGCCTCAGCCCCTTCGACTCCAAGCTCTTCCGGGGCCTCGCGGTGGCGCTCGCCGGAGTCGTCCTGATGGGCCTCGCCGCTTACTGGACGAGGGGCCCGGCCCGATTCGCCTCGGTCCTCTCGCTCTGGGCGCTTGCGAGCTGGTGCGCCTTGCGCTTCGGCCTGGTCCGCGGCGACCGCGAAGCCCTTGGAGGCCTGGCCCGCCGCCTCCGCCTGATCTGAACCGCTCCGCCCGCCGCCCGCCGAGCCCTAAATCCGCCGCATTGCCATTGCAGGCATCGCCCCCATATTGGCGAGCCGCGCGTTGGACCGCGGCCAGTGGCGAAACCGAGGAAGACGAGACGTGAAGCCCGCTTTGACGATCCGCCCGAGCTTCTGGAGGCGCGAGCATCATCTCGACAAGATGACCCTGAAGGAGCTGTGGGTCGCCTACATCACCTATCCCGCGATCATCGCCTACCTGGCGCTGGCGGCGGCCGCGATCGCCTTCTTCGCGGCCCGCCCGGCGCCGCTCGCCCCGACCCTGATCGCGGTCGGAGTCGCGACCTTCATCTATCCGTTCGTCTGGTATCTGCTCCACCGCTTCGTCCTCCACAGCAAGTGGATGTGGAAGAGCCGGCTCCTCGCCCCGACCTGGAAACGGATCCACTACGACCACCACCAGGATCCCAACCATCTCGAGGTCCTGTTCGGGGCGCTCCACACCACGCTCCCCACCATCGCCATCGCGACCCTCCCCATCGGCTACGCGATCGGAAGCCCCTGGGTCACCGCCGCGACCCCCAACGCCGCCTGGGGCGCCGCCGCCGCCGCCTTCGCGACGGGCCTCGTCACCACCTGCTTCTACGAGTTCGTCCACTGCATCCAGCACCTCGCCTACAAGCCCAGGCGCAAGTGGCTCGCCGAGATGAAGAAGCGCCACATGGCCCACCATTTCCACGACGAGAACGGCAATTACGGCATCACCAGCTTCCTGTGGGATAGGGCGTTCGGGACTTTCTACGACCGCCCGGAGCGGCCGAAGAAGAGCCCGACGGTGTTCAACCTCGGCTATACCGAGGAGGTCGCGAAGCTGTATCCGCATGTGTCGAAGCTGAGCGGCGGAGTGGCAAAGGGGCATCCGCGGGAGCGGATCAAAGGCTGACGGTGGCTTTCTAGAAGCATGTCCTGAGCGAAGCCGAAGGAAGCCCGACGGTGTCAACCTTGGGGATACGTCGAAGGTGGCGGAGGTTCGCATGTGGCGCTGTCCGGCGGGGTGGCGATGGGGCATCCGCGCGAGCGGGTGTCTACGGCTCCACGAACGCCAAGTTGGGGAAATACCGATATAAGCGAGCATACTGCGCTGCGTCGCGCTCGGGTATTGACCCGCGGGCGAGGGGCGTATCCAGCTTTAGGGGCATTTGAGCCTCAAGCTTCTTGATCTCATTCGGGGTGAGCTTCGGAATAGAAATTTCGAATGCCTCATCGCCGTTTCGAACGAAATCCAGATCGTCGAATCCGCATAGATCAAAAAGGCCGTTTTGACCTGCGTCGTGAAAAACCAGGCCCACGGTCATCATCTGGACCCCATCCTCGTACCGGAAATAGAAAATTTGCCGTGCTAGGATCCTTTGCCGCGGCGGCAGGATAGCGTTCCTGCTGTCCAGTGCTCTTTGCACCTCATCTAAAATGATTCTACGAAAAATCCTGGAGGTCCCTTTTCCCTGCAGATCACGCGTTCTGAGATCATGCGGTACTCGTTCGGCGCCCAGGGATTCCGTTAGGGCTACCACAGATCGGTCGCCATGCTCATCTTCAATTCTGTCAAATCGGCACTGGACGGTCACCGCGAGAACGGATCCGCTCGCAATTCGCCCGGCCACGTGAGCAACGTCTCCGAGGACGGGACGGTTGAGTCGTCCGTCGAAGTCGAGCCAGACAATCGACCGTAGGCCCAGGTCAACATTCTGTAACTCCGCCGCTGTGTCTCCCCACAACATCTCGACGCACCCGAAAGGTATGTTGTCGATAAAGCGCGGCTTATCGTGCTCGTTCCGTTCAATGCTGACCATCTTAGTGATGCCAAGGGCCCTATGGATCAGCGAAAAATCGCTAAAATAGACCGATCCAAGTCCCACGTATTGGTAACTCTCTACACTTCCAAATCGTAGCCGCCGAAAGGCGTCGACCATCATTAGACGTTCAGCATGTTTGCCAGGTCTGATCCGATAATCTATTTCACGATAGCTAGCCGGCATCAGTCACCTACGTTCTCTTCATAAGCATCATCGAACAGAATTTCGCCAAGGTGACTATTCGACCGAGCATCAAGAGCTTTTCTGAGTGCATCGACCTTTGGCTTCGGTTTGCTGAACTGGATAGATGTCCACGGGGGCCCGCGTGGAGCCGGCGGTGGCTGTGGAATTGAAAACGGCCCTTTGCGTACGACACTTCGAACAGCGCGTAGCGGTGCAGTCCGCAGGGCCGCCTGAAAAGGTTTCGGCGTGCCTTCCGGTTGGTCGTTCTCAGTGTCTAGCTTGTTTAGGAAATCTATCACTGGCCGCATGCTGGTTCGCAGCAGCGAATAAGTATTTCTCCACACGTCAGTGTCGGCATCAACGCCAGTCTTGGTGGTATTCCACGGAAGTAAAGATGGATCTTCCGAATCCAAAAAGACGTACCCACGAAAGCGGGCAAACTGGCCATGGAACTTGGGGATGCTTACCCCCTGCTCATCAGCTCCTCGTTCCCATCCGGTAGTACGCGATTGATCCGCCTCTAGTATCATTCTGCCATTGCAAAATACGTACCAGCCCGCAGCCTCTGGGCTGGAATCGGCAACGCCGGCGTATATACGCCGATTGACTCGGCCACCTTCCGGTAAATCGACGAAATCCTCAATGTAGAGCGGTTCGATGCCTGCCCCTTCAGCGAGTTTCCATGCAGTAGCTATTAAGGTTTTTCCATTTACAACAATACGAAGATTCCGATCTATATATTGTTGTTGAGCTGACTGGATCTCTCGCGCTAAGCTATTCTGGAAAATAGAACTGCCAAACTGAGCCGAAGCATCGCTTCTAAGAGGACTGGATGTGATAGATGTTCCAGTTTTGCCGATCGAATTTTTTAGGCCGTCCTCAGCCTTATCGAAGGCGAATCGCCATGGACCTTCTTCTTGTTCCCACTCGTCAACGTTTACACGGAGTTCAAAGTGGTCAGTCGCTGTCGTGGAGACCACTTCGAAGCCATGCCCAAACTTGAACAAGGCCCGCTTCATACCCACACCAAATTGGCCCACCGACCCTGGGGTGGCAGCCATTCCCTTCGCCCTACCGAAGCGAAAAGCGTAATGGCGGGCGATATCAATCCCGATGCCCCCACAATTATCAGAGATAGAAAATTTATTCCGATCCAGGTGTATCTGGATCTCCAGCCCCTTTAAATCGGAATCCCGTTCCGGCCTCAGTCGCTTGGCCCCGTCTACGCTGTTGTCGACTAGGTCGATTATCGCCCGATTCAAAAGGATATCGCGCGTGAGCATCTCTACGAACAACGTTCGAGTGGGGGTTACGTCGATCTCATCCTCAGAGAGATCATCTTCTGGCTTTGCGGCTTTATCGGCCATGGCTTCGCGACTACCCATTCGATTCGTGGAACTGGTTTGCTAGCGTGCAAACTATGTTCGTTGCCAGCCCCATTTATTCTGAGCTTGGACACTGGACGCCGCAAAAATATCCGTAGCGCAGGATTGACGATTTGCACCCCGATTTGAAGAGGTTCTCGGGGACGAAAGGACATTGCCGGCAACTGGTTCTGGCGTAAGCGGCGATTATGGACACCCGTACGCCCACGCAGCGCAGCCGGATAATGGCATCGGTAAGGACCGCGGATACTGGCCCCGAGTGGGTGGTGCGGCGATTGCTCCACGCGAATCGGTACCGGTATCGACTGCATGTGAAAGCTCTTCCGGGGACACCAGACATTGTCTTCTCCGCGCGGCGTAAGGCCATTTTTGTGCATGGATGTTTTTGGCACGGACACGATTGCCCGAAGGGCCGTGCCCCTAAATCCCGTCTGGAATATTGGGGGCCGAAGCTAAAGGCGAACCGATCTCGCGATGCCCGCAACGCAACAGAGCTTGAGGCGCTGGGCTGGCAGGCGCTGACGATCTGGCAATGCGAGACCAAGGAGCCCGACACCCTGCTCAAACGGCTCACAGATTTTTTAGCGGATCACTAAATTTCGATCGACAGGGGGGGCTTGGCTTGTTAGACAAATCTAACAGCAAGGGATTCGGAAAGCCATGACCAGACCGCTCGCCATCGACCTGTTCGCCGGCGCTGGCGGGATGTCGCTTGGCTTTGAGCAGGCGGGGTTCGACGTGGTGGCGGCGGTCGAGGTTGACCCGGTTCACTGTGCAGTCCACGAGTTTAATTTTCCGAAGACAGCCGTTCTCTGCCGGTCGGTTGTGGGGTTATCTGCCGCAGAAATCCGACTAAAGGCCGGCCTTGGCAACGCGGAGGTCGCCTGTGTGTTCGGGGGGCCTCCCTGCCAAGGCTTCTCCCTGATTGGACACCGGGTCCTGGACGATCCGCGAAATAACCTTGTTCTAGAGTTCGTCCGGATCGTCGCGGAATTAGAGGCACGGACGTTTGTGTTTGAGAACGTGAAGGGCCTGACTGTAGGTAATCAAAAGGCGTTCCTCGTCGAGCTGGTCGCAGCGTTCGAGCAAGCCGGGTACGACGTTCGCATGCCTTGGCAGGTTCTGAATGCCGCTAACTACGGCGTTCCGCAGAGCCGCGAGAGGCTTATTTTGATCGGAGCCCGCAAGGGTTATTCGATACCTGAGTATCCTCCGCTGATGACCAATCGAGCCGGCGCCCGCAAGCAGCTGCCCGATTTGCCTGTCGGACCGTCTTGCAAGGACGCGCTTGGCGATCTGCCTGACGCAGACCGCTTTGCCGGTCTTTTGGAGCACGACGCTCAGAAAATCACTAAACTGAAGGCAGGTTCGCGGTATGCCGAAGAACTGCGCTGCTTAACCAACGAAGCGTGGCATTATGGCTACGTGCGAGAATGGCGACCGGACCTCTTGACGTCCAGCGCCCGAACCACCCACACGGACATTTCGAAGGAACGCTTTGCGCGCACTCCACAAGGGGAGGTCGAGCCGATAAGTCGGTTTTTCCGGCTGCCTGAAAACGGGGTTTCTAATACTCTGCGCGCGGGTACTGACGGCGCCAGAGGCGCATTTACGAGCCCGCGGCCAATCCACTACGCTTGGGCTCGCTGCATCACGGTTCGTGAAATGGCGCGCCTACACGGATTTCCTGATTGGTTCCGCCTTCATTCCACCAAATGGCATGGGGCTCGGCAGATAGGCAATGCTGTCCCTCCGCCGCTGGCCCGAGCGGTGGCCACAGAGGTGATCGGCTCAATGCGTGTAATGCCCTCGCGGCCCAAGGGTGCAATGCCGCTGGGAAATCCTTCACTTTTACACATGGAGATGTCGGAAGCGGCCGAGCATTTCGGTGTGGTAAAGCCTAGCTCCAAGCGAGATCGAAAGAGCGGTGCCAAGAAGCGGAAGCAGCACGAAACCGAGGCCGCTCGGCTGCGCTTGGTTGCGGCCGGCTGAGGGCGCAAGGTGGCAAAGCGTCGAGGTTCCGCCAAGCCAGCGGTGATCGAATATCTATATGAGAAGTGGCGCCAAGGCGACTTCGTCGACAATGTCATACGCAGAAAAGATATCCGGAGCGCGTTGGAGGCTACCGGGTCAACTTTGAGTGATGGAAACATAGCCAATTTTCTGAAAGACTTGATTCGCAAGAAAACGATTGTCGAAAACTGGCCCTCTCAACTCTCGGAGTCGCGTGTCTCCGCGCGACAGAGGTATGGCGACACCAGGGTGTTCGAATTTTTCGAACACCCTGAGGAGTGGGAGTCTCCTTTCCCAGATTGGCATGCTCCGGACGAAGCAACGCCCGTTTATACGATCCAATCGGTTTCGATTGACGCAGTAGCCAGGGATTTGGGCCGCGTCGAAGAAACATGGCTCACTCAGATAGCCGTAAATTTGCACCTAGTGCATACCCAGCTATCGATTTTTTCGCCTTCAAAGCGTAATATCCGAGATGTCAGACACCTGCAAATGGGCATCAAAACACAGCCAGAAATTGATGCGGCTTTCCTTGCTACCTACCGCGGCGAAGACAATCCTTTAAGTATCGAAAACGTTTTTGTTACCGTCGAAGCCAAGCAGCGCGATGAGCGGATCCTCCTGGATCAAATCAGAGAACAGGTTGCGAAGGCGATGACAATCACTCGGCATCTCAAAGATCCGCCCATCCACTCCGTAAAGCCAATGGCTCTTCAGGTCGTGCGTTGGCCACATTCAGGCGCGGAGGAAAATATGATATTCCTCGTCGAATTCCAGGGTATCGACAGGACGGCCTTCGTTGAAACTTACGAATCACAAGGCGCCCTGGGTATATATGACCTCACTCTCGAACAGGTTTCTTGCGCACTCTATCGATTAGAGCCGCGCATCCCGGCAATCGGGTAGCCGAGCAAACAGCCAGTCAAATCAACGACCCTCGATGAATCCCAGCCCCCCACCTCATCCTATAGAGTGTAGACTGATAGTCTGCATCCGCGTCCCATCTACCCCATGCCGAAGGTTCGGAAGCAGGGTGGGCTCCAGGGGGTGATCGCGGCCAACGTGCGGCGGTTGCGCGAGGGGAAGGGGCTTTCGCAGGAGGCCCTGGCCGACGTGTGCGGCTATCACCGGACCTATATCGGCGGGATCGAGCGGTCGGAGCGGAATATCACGATCGCGACACTTGAGGCGCTGGCCGGGGGGCTCGGGGTGGACCCGCTGGCGCTGCTGGTGCCCGGGGCCTCGCTTCACTGAAGCCTGCCCCCGCAGGCTTCAAATCTCCCTGGCCCGCGCTGAACCCTGCCCCACAGGGTTCAGATCTCCCGAGCTCGGGCTGAAGCCTGCCCTGCAGGCTTCAGATTTCCCTCGCTTCCTTCAGATACGCCCCCATCCTGCCCGCCGCCTTGTCGGTGAGCGCGACCAGCGTTTCGCGCGGGTTTTCGGGGTCGGGGCGGCGGGTGAGGAAGCCGTGGGATTCGAGGGCGGGGAGCCGGGTCTTGACCGAGGCGGTGCCGGCGGCTTCGGCGAGCTGGGACTGGTTGAGCTCCCAGCCTTCGAGGCGGGCGGCATAGAGGGCGAGCATGACGCTCCAGCCCGTGTCGGGGGCGAGCAAGGCGCCGAAGCGGTCGGGGCGGAGCTGGCGGGCGGCGATCAGGCTTCGAACGAAGCGGGACGAGATCTCGATCGGGCTGGCGCCGCTGCTCCGGCGAAGCGTCTCGGCCTCGGCGGCGCCGACCAGGGCCGCGGCAAGCCGGCAGGCGTCGAGCGCCAGATGCTCGAGGGTCGGGCCCACATCTTCCGCCTGCATCACGATTCGTCCGCTCCGCTCATCGAGGCTCATCGCTTAGCGCAAGTCCGACGACTATAATATGCATTTATCGAGGGATCGGGCGGGGCGAAGGCAGGTCGGCGGGCCGGCGCTCACGGATCGGCGGGGCTTGCGAAGGTCGAGCGGCCGGGCTCTTTTCGCGAAGGGCGAGCGGCGCTGGGCGGTGGGGCAGGCGGGGGGGCGGAGCCGCGGGGGCGAGCGGCGCGGGGGGCGGTGACGCGGGTGAGTGGGCGCAGCCGCGGGGGCGTCCGCGTTCGTGGCAATTAACAGCGATTCGTGGCGATCAGTGGCGAAGAGTGGCGATTGCGCGCGCTTCGCTCAAGGCGTGTTCAGGCCCGTTTTCTCCTCTGGGCGGGCGGCCGGCAAAGGCCTCGGGACGGGCTCGAAAAGTGGTCGGACAGTCAGTTCATGACCGTTTCGACCACATTCCTCCACTTCGACCACATTCCTCCACCTTCGTCCACTTGCCCGGGGAAGGCTTCGGGCGGGCCGCGGCGGGGCCTAGCGGCTCAGCTTCTCGCCGGCTTCGGCCTTTCGGACGAGCAGGTCGGACAGCGTGAAGTCCCCGCCGAGCCGCTCCTTCTGCCGGCGCAGCCCCTCGACGATCTTGCCCAGCCCCTCGGTGTCGGCCCAGAACATCGGGCCTCCCCGCCAGACCGGCCAGCCATAGCCGTAGACCCAGACGACGTCGATGTCGGAGGCGCGCTGGGCGAAGCCGCCCTCGAGGATCAGGGCGCCCTCGTTGACCATGGTGTAGAGGGTGCGCTCGACGATCTCCTGGTCCGTGATCTCGCGCGGCTCGACCCCTTCCTTCGCCCGGAACTGCTCGATGATCTCCTGGACCCTGGGGGAGGGGGAGGGGCGGCGCTTCTCGTCATAATCGTAGAATCCGGCGCCCTTCTTCTGGCCCCAGCGGTCGGCGGCGCACAGCGCGTCGCGGACATTCTCGATCCGGGCGGGATCGCGGTGCCAGCCGATGTCGACCCCGGCGAGGTCGGCCATCTGGAAGGGCCCCATCGGCATCCCGAACTCGACATGCACGCGGTCGATCTGCTCCGGGGTGGCGCCTTCGAGGAGCAGCCGGTTGGACTGGACTTGGCGCGGCATCAGCATCCGGTTGCCGATGAAGCCGTAGCAGACGCCCGCCACCACGGCGACCTTGCGGATCCGCTTGGCGAGCTGCATCGCGGTCATCAGCACGTCGGGCGCGGTCTTGGCGCCCCGGACGACCTCGAGCAATTTCATGACGTTGGCCGGCGAGAAGAAGTGCAGTCCGACGACGTCCTCGGGCCGCGAGGTCGAGGCGGCGATCTCGTCGACGTTGAGATAGGAAGTGTTGGAAGCGAGGATCGCGCCCGGCTTGGCGATCCGGTCGAGCTTTCCGAACACCTCCTTCTTGACGTCCATATTCTCGAACACCGCCTCGATGACGAGGTCGCAGTCGGCGAGGTCGTCGAGGCTCAGGCTTGGCTTCAGGAGCCCCATCGCCCCCTCGGCCTGGGCGGCGCTGATCCGGCCCTTGGCGGCCGAGGCCTCGTAATTCTTGCGCATCACCCCGGTGCCCCGGTCGAGCGCCTCCTGCCCGGTCTCGACGATGGTGACCGGGATTCCGGCCGAGAGGAAGTTCATCGAAATGCCGCCGCCCATCGTCCCGGCGCCGATCACTCCGACCCGCTCGATCGAGCGCGGCGCGGTGCCCTCGGGGAGGCCGTCGATCTTGGCCGCCTGGCGCTCGGCGAAGAAGAAATATTGCTGGGCCTTCGCCTGGGTGCCGCTCATCAGCTCCATGAACAGCCGCCGCTCGTCCTGGACTCCTTGCGGATAAGGCTTGGCGACCGCGGCCTCGATCGCCTGGATGTTCTTCTCCGGCGCTTCGAAACCCTTGAACTTGCGGGCATGCTCCTTGCGGAACGCCTCGAACACGGACGGATCGGAGCGCGCCTCGGCGAGCTTGTCGTCGCGCTCGCTGGTCTTCGGGATCGGCCGCACCGCCTTCACCTCGTCCGCATAAGCGACGGCGTGGCTTTCGAGGTCGCCCTCGATCAGCCGGTCGACCAGCCCGACCTCATAGGCTTCCTTCGCCGAGATCGGATTGCCCGTCGCCGCCATCTCCAGCGCCTTGCGGACTCCCGCCGCGCGCGGCAGCCGCTGAGTCCCGCCCGCGCCGGGCAGAAGCCCGAGCTTCACCTCCGGAACCCCGAGCTTCGCCGAAGGCACCGCCACCCGGTAATGCGAGGCGAGCGCCACCTCGAGCCCGCCCCCGAACGCCGTCCCGTGGATCGCGGCGACCACCGGCTTGGTGCAATTCTCGATGATGTCGACGACCATCGGGAGCATCGGCATCTGCATCGGCTTGCCGAACTCGGTGATGTCGGCCCCGGCGAAGAAGGTCTGCCCCTGGCAGAGGATCACCACCGCCTTCACCCCCTCGTCCTGGTCCGCCTCCCCGATCGCCTTGACCAGCCCCTCGCGCACCGCGTGGCCGAGCGCGTTCACCGGCGGATTGTTCGAGGTGACGATGAGGATGTCGCCGTGGCGGCGGGTGCTGATCGGGCTCATGGGCGGGGTCTCCTTCGAGGCGCGGATTGCAGCGTCTTTACGTGAACGTCAACCATGACCGACTGACTTTCCATCATGGAAAGTTTACGCTTGCCAACATGGAAAGAGACGGCTAGCTGACTTTCCAACTTGGAAAGGGAGTGGACCATGTCCGTCAGTGAAAGTGAAGCCGCCGAAGCCTTGTCGAGGATGCGCTCGGCGCGGGTCAGGGCGAACGAGATGAAGCGGCTGCCCTTCGTCTACCATCTCGCGGTGGGCGCTCTGATGGGGGGCTGGGTCGCGATCCAGGGGCTGGACCGCTGGAGCTTCGGCCTCGCCCTCCTGCTCTTCCTCGCTCTGACCTGGGCGATGTACCGCTGGCAGCTCAAGGCGACCGGCCGATGGATTCACGGCTTCCGGCCGGGGTGGACCCTGATCGTCGCCGTGGCTCTGCTTGGAGTGGTGATCGGGCTCCTCCTCACCTCGAACCCCGCGAAGCTGCCCGACATGGCGCTGTTCACGCCCGTGCAGGGCGGCCTCATCGCCTTCGCCGCGGCGACCCTGCTCGACTGGCTGTGGGTGAAGGTCTACGACATCGAGATAAGGGGCCGCCTGTGACCGCCGCGTTCGACCCCGTCATCCACGCGCCGATCCGGCTCCAGGCCTGCGCCATCCTCGCCTCGGCGGACCAGGTCGAGTTCGGCCTGCTCCGCGACGCCCTGGAGGTGAGCGATTCCGTGCTGTCGAAGCACCTCAAGCAGCTCGAGGAGGCGCACTATGTCCGCCTCCACAAGGAAACCAGCGCCGGCCGCCTCAGAACCCGCCTTTCCCTCACCCCGGCTGGCCGAACGGCGTTCGCCGCGCATGTGAAGGAATTGGAGCGGCTGGCGAAGAGCGCGTTGGGAGGGGCGGGGTGAGGGGTTCGGCGGCTCGGCGTTTTAGCTGAGGCGGCGGGCCGTGATGGGGCTCATTGGGCGGGGTCCCGTCGCCGCGTGCGATGGGTAAACAGTGACAGTATACATTTACACCTGACGGCGGTGGGCGATGGCCTCCCTCGGTAAACAGTGACAGTATACATTTAAACCTGACGGCGGCGGGCGATGGCCTCCCTCTGCCCGGTAAATGTATACTGTCACTGTTTACCCCCTGTTTACCCCCCCCGTCCGCTGGCGGACGCCCCCGGGAGCCACGGCTTCGCGATAAAAGGCTTGGCGACCCGAGGAGATCCGCCGTGACCAGGCCGTCCAAGCTCTATGCCAGCCTGCTCGTCAATCCCAATCGGATCATCGCCTTCCGCGACCTCGAACGGATGCTGCGCGCCGCCGGCTTCGAACTGAAGCGTCGGAAGGGCAGCCACAGGACCTACAAGCACCCGGCCATTCCTGCCGTGCTGACGATCCAGCCCAACGGAAAGGATGCCGAGCCCTACCAAGTCGATGCCTTCATCGTTATGGTGCAGGCGAACGGACTGGAGTTCGACTCCTGATGGATCAGCATTACCGCATCGACCTCTTCTGGGATGAGCGGAGCGACCGGTGGGTAGCCGCCGTGCCCGACCTTCCCGGCTGCTCGGCGCACGGCGCCACGCCTGCCGAGGCGGCGGCGGAGGTGCAGGTCGCAATCCAATTGTGGATCGAGACGGCGCGGGCGGAGGGGCTTGCGATCCCGGAGCCGAGATACCGGCCTTCGTCGGCGGCTTAGCGGCCGGGCCCTCCCGTCATCCCGGCGAAGGCCGGGATCCGCGAACACGGACGGCGCCGGATGGATCGGGGATTGTGGTTCTTGGATTCCGGATCAAGCCTGGAATCACGACCCCCGAGGCACTGGTGCCAGGCACGTAGCTGGCACCAGTGCTCCCCTTAAGCTGGGGACCAAAACATACGAGATCGGCCTACCCATAGACGGCAATACTAACCTCGGCTCCCTAGCCATGCATCTAGCTGCAGCTCTACACGTCGGTACTGAATTTTATGACTGCGCCTGTGGACCACGTTGATGGCTGCCTGGGGGCGTGGGATCCTAGCAAATGATCCCTTTGAGGCAACCTGTGTTGCTGCTATGATCTAGCTCCGTTCGGGAGATGGTCATGGCCAAAACGGTTACCGATCAGCAGCACACCGGCGAATTGGGCGAGCAGCTGGTCAAGGCCCGCGTGATGCAACTCGGGCATGTGTTCGAGGGACGGGGTCGTCTTGAGACGGGGATCGATGGTACGATCGAATTCCGTGACCCGCAGACTAAGCGGATGACGGGTAAGATGGTCGCTGTTCAGGTGAAGACTACTGAGAAGAGCAGGTATGATGGGGAGACTGATAGCGGATTCAGCTACCTGATGCGTCAAACCGACGTGGAATATTGGCGCAGCAGCAGCCTTCCCGTAATCCTGATTTTGCATCGTCGCTCCGATGACACCTTCTTCTGGAAGAGCGTGGCCGATTGCGTTCCCGGTGAAGAGCGCAAGCTGCAGTTCGATAAGTGCACGGACCGGCTCGACGCCTCGTCAATGGATCGTCTGGCTAGCCTCTCGGTCGAACGGGGACGGCTAGGGACATTCGTTCCGCCCATGCGTACTGGAGAGAAGGCTCACCTCAATCTAATGAGGATCGGCCTTCCTAACGAAATTTACGTGGCGGATTCACCTTTTTCGTCGGGTCGCGAGGCCGTTCCCATCCTCTTGCGTACGGAGGAGCGGCGCTTCGATTGGGTTGTTCGGGGCAGGCGTTTCGTCTCGTTTCGCGATCCCCGCGACACCGGCGTAGAGTCAATCGTCGATGTGGATACCGTCGAAGCAGTCGATACGGAGTTGATTGCCGACAGTGACGATCCCGATGACGAGCTGATTATGCTCGAGTTGCTCCGTCGCACTATGGTGGAGCAAGTCTCGGCCGATCTGGCGTTCGATCACAAGTCCCGGATCTTCTACTTTCGCGCGATCGATCGATGCCAAGCCCGTCGTTACGACTACCGATCTCTCCGTGAGCCAACTTGGGCCATGGTCGTCCAAGTCTATATGAACAAGAAGAAGGAAGGAGTGGTGCACAGCGTTCGCCATCACGCATTCCAGCCGCGATTCGAGCGGATCGCCGGAGAGTGGTTTCTGTCGATCTCTCCGACCTTCGTCTTCACCGAGGATGGTTTCCGGCCACACAGGTTCGCGGCCGACCTCCTAGCCGGAAAGAAGCGGATGGACCGGAACGGCTCTATCCGTGGTCAGGTCTTCATGTTCCGCTATCTGCTTTCTGGAGCGAAGCTCGGGGCAGAGTCGCCCATGTTCGAACTCTTTGGGGTCCCAACGGACGTCGTAAGCGAACCGCTTCTTCGATTTGAGCCGATCGACGCAGTAGAGATGGACGTGGCCGTCCCAGAAGGCGCGTGGGTAGTTCATGATCCGAATGCCAAGAAGATGAAGGCAGAGAATGAAGGTGGCCCCGCCCAGGTTCAGCTGGAGATGCAGGCATGAGCTTCGCGACCAGATGCGTTCCCGAACCTGACCTCGAGTTCGGCGACGGGGGACTTTTCATCGATCCTCGAGTGGGCCTTATGCGTCACGGCCCGCTGCAGCCTAAGCCTGGCGATGTGGTGCGAATAGGTGTAATCGGGACGACAGAGACGATCGATGGCTTCGCCGGCTATCTCGATCGTGCCATGATCGGCATCGATGGTGCAAACCCGAAGCTAGGCAACCTTCACCCCGGCTTTCCTGGCCTGGGCAACGACAATCCTTTTCGTTGCAAGTTTGAAGTGCCTGAGGGCGGGGCGGCCGCGATCTTGTCGTCGGACGTGAAGCGCATCCAAGGCATCCGAAAGCATGACGAGGCCGTGCGCGCCGGCGTGGAGCTGCTGATTGAGCGAGCACGTACTCTATTGGAGGGAAGTTCCCGCCCGGAGGTGGTAGTGGCCGCGCTTCCTAAGCCGCTGTTGGAGAAGGTTGTCAACGCGACCGTGATCGACCGCGACGAGAATGACGATGAGATAGAAGACGACGAGGTCGGGTCCACCGAACTCAACTTCCGCGACCTGTTCAAGGCTCGGGCCCTCGGGCTCGCGGTGCCGACCCAGATCGCTTGGCCGTCCGTCTGGGACGACGCGTTCAAGCTGTCGACTAAGTTAAAGGGCACCGATCGAAAGGTGCAGGATCCGGCGACGCGGGCCTGGAACCTGCTGAATGCACTGTTTTATAAGTCGGGAAAAGTGCCGTGGCGCCTACCAAAATCGGGTGATTACACGACCAGCTATCTAGGGATCGGCTTCTATCGGGACCTAGACGGTCACCGGCTGTGGACTAGCACGGCCCAGATGTTCGACGAGCGGGGCAAGGGATTAATCTTGAGAGGTGCTCGGGCTAGAACCGATCGGCCTGGCAAGCATCCATACTTAGCGCGCGAGGATGCCTATGAGCTCGTGAAGCGGTCCTTAGAGGCCTACCACGGCCACCACCGAACTATGCCGGCCCGTATCGTCATCATGAAGACATCGAGGTTCGAACGAGGCGAGGCGGAGGGCTTTTCCGCGGCCATCGGGGAGCTCCGGATTTCGATGAGCGACATGGTCTGGATTTCCGAGGGAAGTCATGTGTCCCTCCTGCGGGAGGGGGACTATCCGCCTCTAAGGGGCAGCTTCGTCGAACTCGGTCGTAATGGCCTGCTCTACACCCGTGGAAGCGTACCCTATTACGGGACGTTTCCTGGGTTGCGCGTGCCGACCCCATTGCAGCTTCGGCCGTATGAGTGCGAGACGCCGCTTGCATCCTTGGCGTCCGAGATCATGGCGCTTACGAAGCTGAATTGGAACTCAACCCAACTTGACCAGAAGCTCCCGATCCCTATTCGGGCGGCCAAGGAGGTCGGGCGCGTACTGAAGCATGTCAGCTACGGGGAGCGTGATCAAACTGATTTCCGTTTCTATACCTGACCGACCAACGCCGCTCAGGAGACGAGGGACGCCTTATCGCTCAAACAACGCCGCAGGTTCGACCCCCAGCCCCCGCGCCAGCTTGAACAGCGCCTTCACGCCGACGTTGCTTTCGCCGCGCTCGATCCGGCCGATATAGTTGGGGTGGAGGCCGGCGCGGTCGGCGAGCTCCTCCTGGGTCAGGTTCAGCGCCTCGCGGAGGCGGCGCGCTTCGCGGCCCAGGGCCAGTAGGTCGGGATCGTCCTTCACGGCGGGGAGCGTTGCCGGGCGAGGGGTAAAGCTCCACACACGATCAGTGTGATTTTCTTTATTGCTTGGCCGACGGTCGTGGCCGATAATGCACACGATCAGTGTGATTAAGTGGCACACGGGAGCGGTCGATCAATGGAAGTCGAGGAGAAGTCGCAGCGCGCGCGCCGCGCGGTCAGGTGCAATCGTCATCCCGGACTTGATCCGGGGTCCATCTTCCTCGCCCTTTTGAAAGTCGGAAGAAAGGTGGATGCCGGATCAAGTCCGGCATGACGATATCGATGGACGTCGAGGAGAAGTGGCGGCGGGCCCTCGCCCGGCTTCGGGCGGCGGAGGCGGAGGTTCGGGCGGTGGCTCGGGCGACGGCGGGTGGGACGGCGGAGGAAGAGGCGGCGCTTCAGGACGTCTATGATGCTCGGCTCGGGGACCATTCGGAGGCGCTTCGGCGGGTGATGAAGGTTCGGGCGCCGGACCTCGAGGCGCTGGCGGTGAAGATCGAGCTGGCGATCGATGAGGAGGTGGGGACTCTCACCGGCGGGGAGGCCTGCCTGGCGGCTCTGAAGCGGGACGTTCGGCGGCTGATGCGGTGAGGCGGAGCAGGGGTTTCGCGATGCTGGGGGCGCCCTGGAGCGCTCGGCGTCAGCTTGCCCAACTCCCGTTCGGGCTGAGCTTGTCGAAGCCCTCTTTTTCCTTCGGGAGGCAAGAAGGAAGGCCCTTCGACAAGCTCAGGGCGAACGGGTTTCACTGAGTCAATGCTAATCTCTCAACGCCCCCCCCGGTCGAATTGACACCGAATCATGTTCATGATATGTTCGCTCGGTTTATCCTGTCTGGAGGGGGGCGTCCTCGATGCTGCGGTCATTGGCAACCGGGCCCGCGCCGCATCGCCTCGCGCGTTCCGAAACCTGTCGCGCACAGGAGGCCACAGGCAAGGCCGCACATCCTCAATTTCCTCAACTTCGCCCAGGGATCGCCGGCCGCGCGCGCGAGGTGGAAAGAAAGGTTGGATACCCTCAACTTCCTCAACTTAACCCGGGGAACGCCGGCCGCACTCGGGAGGTCGAAAGAAAGGCGCGATACCCACAACTTCCTCAACTTAATCCGGGGATCGCCCGGGCGCCGCGAAGGATCGCGCCCGCCGGAGGCCTCGGGAAAAAGCGCGGGATCGTGAACTTCGTGAACTTCGCGGGGGGATCGCGCCCTTCGCCCGCGGGGGCAATGGACGGGGGCGGGTTAGGCGTTTCTCAAGGCCGCCCTGCTACAGCGCCCTCCGATGTCCCGGCTCAAACCCTGGTGGCCGCTCGGCCTCGCCTTTCTCGTCACGCTCGCGCTCGAGGCGGCGCTGGTGGAGCGCAAGTACGGGATCTTCGCGGGCGGGTTCGGGGCTTCGCACGTGATCGACCGGCCGGTGGAGGCGGGGCTGTTCGGGGTCGCGCTTCTGGCCGCCCATGCGCTCCTGATCGGGCTCCTCTATCTGCTCGTCCGGGCGCTTCACCGGCGGCGGTGGCGGGAAGGGCCGGTCTTCCTCCTCAACTTCCTGTTCTTCGCGGTCGGCGGGTTCGCGGCGGCCCTGGTCGCCAAGTTCGAGGCGCTTGCTTATTTCAGCGACGCTTTGGGCTTCGAGCTGATCAAGAGCCTCGGCGGCGGCAGCCTCGCCCAGGCCGCCTTGTACGTGGCCAGCGAGGGCGCCTTGATGCTTGTGGTGGCCCTCGGGGCGGTCGCGGCCTGGTGGGTCGCGCTTCGGCTCGGTCGGCGCTGGCTGCCCGGAACGATTGCGACGGCCGGCCTCAAGTGGAGGCACCTGCTCTGGCCGGCCTTGCCGCTGCCGCTGCTGCTTTACGCGGCCGGAGGGGAGCCCGACGCGCGCTACGGCCTCGCCCGGTTCACCGCGCCGGGCCTCGCCTTGGTCGGGCTCGGGCGGGCGAGCGACTTCGACGGCGACGGCTATTCCTGGTTCACGGCGCAGCGCGACTGGGCGCCCTTCGATCCGGCCCGCCACCCCTTCGTCCTCGATATCCCGAACAACGGGGTGGACGAGGACGGCTATGGCGGCGACTTCCGCTTCGCGGGCGGCGAGCCGAGTTTCCCGGCGCCGGTCATCCCCGACAGGAAGCATGTCGTCCTCGTCGTTCTCGAAAGCACGCGCGGCGATTCGATCGGGCGGCGGGTGGACGGGCGGCCGCTCACTCCGGTCCTGAACGGGCTCGCCCGCGGCGGAAGCTGGTCCCGGGAGGCCTACAGCCATGTCGGATTCACCACCGAATCGCTGAAGAGCCTGTTCGGAGGCGCGCTCGCGCCCAGGCGGGGCTCGCCTTCGCTGTTCCGCGACTTCAGGGCCAACGGCTACCGGGTCGGGGTCTTCTCCGGCCAGGCGGAGCGGTTCGGAGGGATCGCCGAGACCGCCGGGATGAAGGAGAATTCGGACGTCTTCGTCGACGCGGAGACCCTCAAGGCCGAGCGCGCCTTCAGCTTCGCGGCGACCGCGTCGCTCCTGCTCGACGGGAAAAAGGTGCTCCGGGCCTTCGACGGGGCGTTCGGCTCGGCCGAGGGCTGGCGGCGGCCGACCTTCGCCTATTTCAACTTCCAGGAGGCGCATTTCCCCTACGCCCATCCCGGGATGCCCCGGATCCTTCCCGGAAAGCCGATCCCGCGGGGCGAGATCGGCGAGTCGAACCGCGCCTGGGTCGAGCGCACCTACTGGAACGCGATCGCCTATGACGACTGGCTGGTCGGGCAGCTCGTCGAGCGGCTGAAGCGGCTCGGGGTGTGGGAGGACACCTTGCTGGTGGTGACGGCCGATCACGGCGAGTCGCTGTTCGACGATAGCTTTCTCGGCCACGGCCACGTCATCAACCGCCAGCAGACCCAGATCCCCCTCATCCTGAGCAGGGCCGGAATCGAGATCCCGAGGCCGATCGGGCTGTCCGACTATCGCTCGCTTATCCTCCGCTCGCTCGGGGCCAAGGTGCCCGAGCGCCGGGGGCCCGTATTCCAGCATATAAGCGCGCTCGCGGCACCCGCGGCGATCGGGCTGGTCGGGGCGGGACAGGCCTGGACGACCTTCCAGCTCGAGACCGAGGAGGTCGGCTTCGGGGAGAAGGGGCGGCGGGCCCGCTATTCGGATCTCGAGCCGGGGAGCGCGGAGAAGGCGCGGGCCGACTCGGTGATAGACGAATGGAACCGCCAGAGGTGGCTGGCGCGCCCGTAGACCGTCACCCCGGCGAAGGCCGGGGTCCCGGCGGGTGAAAGGCGCGGGCGTTCTTCACCCCCTGGGGTCCCAGCCTCCGCTGGGACGACGGGAAGGCTAGACCGCCGTGCGCCCATATTCCTGGTGGTTGAAGGGGTGGCTGATCGAGAGGCCGCCGTCGACGACGAGGGCATGGCCGTTGACGTAGCTGGCTTCGTCGGAGGCTAGGAAGAGGGCGGCGTTGGCGATCTCTTCGGGGATTCCGCCGCGCTTGAGGGGATTGAGATGGCCGATCCGGTCTTCCTTGCCGGCCTTGCGCGCCCATTCGTAGACGGAGCGGGTCATCCCGGTTTCGATGAGGCCGGGGCAGATGGCGTTGACCCTTATGCCGGCTCCGGCGAGCTGGGTGGCGGCGACCTGGACGAGGTTGATCACTCCGGCCTTGGACGCCGAATAAGCGGGTCCGCCGGCGCCGGCGCGAAGGCCCGCGACGCTGGCGGTGCAGATGATCGAGCCGCGGCCGTTCTCCTTCATCGCCGGCGCGGAATGCTTGATGGCGAGCGAGGGGCCGATCAGATTGATCCGCAATATCTCCTGCCAGTCGGCGACCTCCTGCTCGAACAGGGAGGCGAGGCCGCCCGACACTCCGGCATTGGCGAAAAAGATATCGAGCCTGCCGTGATATTGGAGGGCGGCCTGGACGAGGTCGTGGACGTCTTCCTCGCTTCCCGCATCGGCTTCGATCCCGATCGCGGCTTCGCCGATCCCCGCGGCGGTCTCGTCCTGGCCCTTGAGGTCGGCGCAGATCACCTTCGCGCCTTCGGCGGCGAAGCGGATGGCGCTGGCCCGACCGATCCCGGAGCCGGCGCCGGTGATTATGGCGATCTTGTCGGCGAGTCTCATATTCTGCTCCGTCATGCCAGCGCAGGCTGGCATCCATGCTGACTTTACCTAGCACCGACTCCGCATGGACCCCAGCCTTCGCTGGGGCGACGGATCAGAGGCCGACCCCCGTCGTGCTTCCTCCGTCCACGACGATCGCCTGTCCGGTCACGAACGTCGAAGCATCCGACGCCAGGAACACCGCCGCCCCGGCAATCTCCTCGGGCTCGCCGATGCGCTGGAGCGGCGTGTGGGCGGTGACGGCCTTCAGGGTCTCGGGATTCTCCCACAGGGCCTTGGCGAAGTCGGTTCGGACGAGGCCCGGAGCGATGCAGTTGACCCTCACCTGGTGGGGGCCGAACTCGGCGGCGAGGTTTCGGGCGAGCTGGAAGTCGGCGGCCTTGGAGACGTTGTACGCGCCGATCACCGCGGAGGCCTTGAGGCCGCCGATCGAGCTGACGATGATGATCGAGCCGGAACGGCGCTCGATCATTTCCGGGGCGGCCATCTGGATCAGCCAGTGGTTGGCGATGACATTGTTCTCGAGGATCTTGCGGAACTGGTCATCGGTGATGCCGGCCATCGGCCCGTAATAGGGGTTGGAGGCCGCGTTGCAGACGAGGATGTCGATCCGGCCCAGTTGCCGGCGGGTCTCGTCGACAAGGTTCTGGAGAGCGTCCTTGGAGGAGATGCTTGCGGCGACGACGATCGCCGCATCGCGGTGCTTCGAGTTGATGGCGTCGGCGACTTCCTGGCAGGCCTCGGCCTTGCGGCTGGAGATCACCACCTTGGCGCCCTGATCGGCCATCGCCTCGGCGATCGCCCGGCCGATGCCGCGCGAGGAGCCGGTGATGACGGCCACTTTGCCGCTGAGGTCGAAGAGTGACATGTTTCTTACTCCGTCACCCCAGCGAAGGCTGGGGTCCCAGGGGGTGAAAGGCCGGCGTTCCTCACCCGCCGGGGCCCCAGCCTTCGCTGAGGCGACGGGAAAGGGCGCCGCTTCTCTATCATTGATCGAACACCACGACGCTTCTCGCCGAATCCCCTCGCTTCATCCGCTCGAAGCCGTCGTTGACCCGCTCCAGCGGGATGGTCTCCGCAACGATCGAATCGAGGTCGAGCAGTCCGCGAAGGTAGAAATCGACGAGCCGCGGGATGTCGACCGGGAAGCGGTTGGCGCCCATGAAGGCGCCCTGGAGCTTCTTGCCCGAGAGCAGGTCCATCGCGCCCAGGCCAACCTTCTCGTCGAGCGGCATCATCCCAAGGATGGTCGCGGTCCCGCCGCGGCGCAGCGCCCTGACGGCGAGGGCCGCGGAAGCTGGGCGCCCGACCGCCTCGATGGCGTGGTCGACCCCGCCTTTGGTCATCTCGACGATCCGGGCGCCGGCGCCGTCCTCCATCGGATCGATGACGTCGGTCGCTCCGAGCTTTCGAGCGAGCTCGCGTTTCTCGGGCACCGGATCGGCGGCGACGATGCGGCCGGCGCCGGCGATCCGGGCGGCGTTGATCGTGGCAAGTCCGACTCCGCCGCAGCCGATCACCGCCACCGTCTCGCCCGGCACCAGCTTGCAGGCGTTGAAGATGGTCCCGGCGCCTGTCGTCACCGCGCAGCCGATGACGGCGGCCCGGTCGAGCGGCATCTCGCGGTCGATCGCGACGCAGGCATGCTCGTGGACCAGCATCGCCTCGGCGAATCCGGAGAGGTTGAGCATCTGGTTGACCGGGCTTCCGTCCTCGGCGGTGATCCTGGGCGCAGCGCCGCGGGCGCGGCGGGTGTCGCCGCCGGGGCAGAGCGACATCCGGCCGGTCACGCAATATTCGCAATGACCGCAGAAGGCGGAGAGGCAGGTGACGACATGGTCGCCGACCTTCACGGTGCGCACCTCGCTCCCGACCGCCTCGACGATTCCGGCCGCCTCGTGTCCGGGGATGCAGGGGAGGGGATGGGGGTAGGTGCCCTCGATGAAGTGAAGGTCCGAATGGCACAGGCCGCAGGCGGCGGTGCGGATGAGGACCTCGCGGGGGCCGGGGGAATCGAGGACGGCCTGCTCGACGGTGAGCGGGGCGCCGGCCTGGCGGAGGAGGGCGGCTTTCACGATCCTCGTCCTCCCTGCCGCGAAGCGGTGGGGAGGGGGACCGCACGAAGTGCGGTGGAGGGGCGGAGGGCGCCCCTGGCCCCTCCACCATGCTTCGCATGGTCCCACTCCCCATGAGCTTCGCTCACGGGGAGGACGATGTTCGCCTCACACCGCATGCTTGGAAAACTCGATCCGGGCGATCGCCCGATTGTGGACCTCATCCGGCCCGTCGGCTAAACGCAGCGTCCGAATCCCGGCCCAGCTTTTGGCGAGCTCGAAATCCTGGCTCACCCCGGCGCCGCCATGGGCCTGCACCGCGTCGTCGATGATTCGAAGCGCCATGTTGGGCGCGTAGACCTTGATCATCGCGATCTCGGCCGCCGCGGCCTTGTTGCCGGCCTTGTCCATCATGTCGGCAGCCTTGAGGCAGAGCAGGCGGGACATGTCGATGTCGATCCGGGCCGCGGCGACGCGCTGCTCCCAGACGCTGTGCTCCATCAGCCGTTTGCCGAAGGCGGTGCGCGACTGGAGGCGCTTCACCATCGCCTTCAAGGCCTCCTCGGCGACCCCGATGGTCCGCATGCAATGGTGGATCCGGCCCGGCCCGAGCCGCCCCTGGGCGATCTCGAAGCCGCGGCCCTCGCCGAGCAGCATGTTGGTGGCGGGAATGCGCACGTCCTTGAGCTCTATCTCCATGTGGCCGTGGGGCGCGTCGTCATAGCCGTAGACGGTAAGCGCCCGCTCCACCGTCACTCCCGGCGAGTCGAGCGGCATCAGGACCATCGACTGCTGGCGGTGCTTCTCGGCGCCGGTGTCGGTCTTGCCCATGACGATGGCGACCTTGCAGCGCGGGTCGCCAGCGCCGCTCGACCACCATTTGCGGCCGTTGAGGACATATTCGTCGCCCTCGCGGCGGATTTCGCACTGGATGTTGGTCGCGTCGGACGAAGCGACGCCAGGCTCGGTCATCAGGAAGGCCGACCGGATCTCGCCGTTCATCAGCGGGCGGAGCCACTGCTCTTTCTGCTCGCGGGTGCCGTAGCGGTGGAAGACCTCCATGTTGCCCGTGTCGGGCGCCGAGCAGTTGAAGACCTCGCTCGCCCAGCCGATCCGGCCCATCTCCTCGGCGCACAGCGCATATTCGAGGTTCGTGAGTTGGGTGCCCTCGAACTCGAAGCTCTCGTCGACGTGGCGGAGCGCCTGGCCCGGCGGCATGAACAGGTTCCAAAGGCCCGCCGCCTTGGCCTCGGGCTTCAGCTCCTCGATCACCTCGATCGGCTGCCAGCGGTCGCCGGAATTGAGCTGGTCCTTGTAATCCTTGTTCCTCGGGCGAATCCGAGTCTCGACGAAATCGCGAACCCGGTCCCGGTAAAAAGCCTGCCGTTCCGTAAGGTCGAAGTCCATCCGGGCGGATTCCTTATGTCTGCTGCGTGATCCCCGCTGCCAGAAAGCGCGGTTTCGCGCCAGTGGGCGGCGCGCACCTAATGGCGGCCGCACTTGAACCGGGCTCTGAAAATGCCCGCCGGAACAACTCCGGTTTGGAGTCCGGCCCCATCGGTCGCCTTGGCACAGGATTGACGCGGCTTAAGTGACGAGCGCAATCTTCCGCGTCGTCTGCGTCCCAACGGGTACCTGATCGAATTGAACTTGCGCTAGGCATGCAACTGCGTGCGCTGCGCGCCTGCCACGGAGTAGTGCATGTACGAGCTGGGGCTGGGATTGTGCGCCGTCTTGCTGGCCCTCGCGGGTGTCGCGGACGCCACGGCGAAGCGGAGCGTGAAGCGAGTCCTCGCCAAGCGATTGCTTTCCTTCAGGCCGGGGAACCGACGTCTACTGATAAGCCGCTTCGCCGATCGTTACTTGGGCCAGAAATTGCTTTCCTGGAAAGCCTTCCGGCGTTCCCTACTCTTCAGCCTAGCGGTGATCACCATCTCGTTCGCCGCGGCGTGGATGCAGGACAGCGACTTTTTCTCACCGATTGCGCAAGGGGTGCTGGCCCCGGCCACCGGCGTGGCATTATTTTGTTTATTGGTGACCCTCGCCGCGACGATATTAGCCGATTACCTGTCGATTGCACAAACCCGCTTATTCGCTCGAACGATTGAAAACTTTTCTGACGGGCGCATCACCTTTACGATGGTGGTCGCTGATATCGTGATGAGCCTGACCCTATTCATAATGTTGTTCGCTGTTGCGAGGACCGCCTGTTATTTCTTAATCGTCACACGAGACATGCCCGACTCCATTACTTCCGCGACTTATTATTCTCCTCAAGCTGTCCAGGCGATGGCAAAAGATTCGACAGTCGGTCCGATCATAATGGCGATCAGGCCAAACGAAGTGAAATCTAATCCATACCTGCGGGAATTACAGGGAATACTCAAAAGCGATCTGAAAAGTCCGGCCGCGGCGCAAAGGCTTACGGCCCTGCGGCGCGAATCTGAGCTCGCCAATGTGTCGGACTCCGACCTTTTCTCATACAGATCTGGTTGGCGTTGCATGGATATCAATCAGTTGACCGCGGGATCGCTGAAAGAGGGGACCACGGTTTTCGGAAATACCCGAGCGATATTCAAGAATGGCATAATCGCGGCTGAACGGCTGCGGCCGGAGCTGGCGGGCAAGGCGGATATGTCGGACTCAGTCGCTCGGGCCGCAATGGCTCGACTCCCGGCGGGTAATCCAAATTGCCCGCTTCCGACGCTGCAGATCGTCCGGTCTTTCGCTCCGGCCGACGTTCTCGCGGTGGTTGGGCCAGTAGATGCTTTCATGTCGGCGCTCGCGATGACCAGCCTGAACGTCGCTTACGCCATCCCCTCCAAATTCGGAGGCTACGATGCGGTCGATCTGGGGCAGGAAGCCCCCCATTTCCTTGCCGGGGGCCTGCACGGACGCGCCATGCCGCTCTTCGGCGCTGGAGGAGTCAACATCCGGCTGAATGCCATGGCGGATTATTTCGACACCCTGGAATACGATTCGACCTCCAAGGCCGTCATACCGGTGACGACGTTCGTCGCTTCATCGCTCGTCGGCAGCGCCATCCTGCTCGCCTCGCTCGTGGCGGGCTGGCTGGCGCGGTCGCTTTTGGCAGTTTCGAGGGCAGCCTCCCTCAGGATCGACCAGCGTAGCTTGGCGAAGCTGGTCTTCTCATTCTGCGCGGCCGCAACCTCGATATTCATTTTAATCGTCATGGTCTGCGTGACGATCGCCAACGCCCTCTGGTGGCTAATCCTGGCCTGAGAGCGGAACAGGCATGGTGCGGCGTACGTTTCGGCTCCGTGTCAAGCGTATCCCCCAAGTTCCTCATGTTGACCCGGGCCGGCTTCGCCGCGCGCGGGCTGCTCTACCTCATCATCGGCTACCTGGCCCTGAAGCTTGACAAGGCGGAGGATGCGGGCGGCGCGCTGGAGCATGTCTCGAGGGAGGCCGGCGGCCTCGTTCTCGGCCTTCTGGCGCTGGGCTTCGTCGCCTACGGGATCTGGCGGGTGGCCGATGCGATCTTCGACACCCAGAACAAGGGCAAGGACGCCAAGGGCATCGCCGGCCGGGCGGCGGGTGCCGTCAGCGGGGTCATCCATCTCGGCCTCGCCTACACGGCCGCCAAGCTGGCGTCGGGTTTCGGCTCGGGCGGCGATTCGAGCGAAAGCGCTGAGAGCGGCGCCGCGACGGCGATGGGCCTTCCAGGCGGCGACCTCCTCCTTTATCTGGCCGCGGCGGTCCTCGCCGCCGCCGGAATCGCTCAGCTCGTCGTCGCGGCGAAGCGGGGCTTCTGCAAGCATCTCGCTCCCGAAGCCCGGGACAAATGGTGGGTGATCGCCGCGGGCGTCGGCGGCCATGCCGCGCGCGGAGTAATCTTCCTCGCCGCCGCCTGGCTGATCTTCAACGCCACCCGCCATCACCAGGCGGAGGAAGCCGGAGCGCTCGGCGACGCCCTCCTCAGCCTACCGGATTCGCTTCGCGTCCTGGTCGCCGCGGGCCTCTGCCTGTTCGGGATCTACAGCCTGATCGAGGCCCGCTATCGGATCATCCCCGATCCCCACGTGAAGGGCAGGGTCGCCGGAGCTCTGACCTGATTCACTGTGGCGGCGGTCCGAAGCGGTTAGAGCCGGGCGTGCCCTCGCCGACCAGAAGGTAGATGAGCCATCCCAAGGCGGCCATATAGACGAGGTTGTTGGCGAAAAGGCCGGCGAAGGCGCTCATGTCGGGCCGGCTAGAAGAGGCGACTCCAACGACCGCCCTGTTCGCCAGGATCGCCGCAGCGCCGGGGAAGGGGAGCGGCAGCAGTCCCCAGGCGCCTGTCCGGTCGCAATCGTGCAGCCGCCGGACCACCGCGGCGGCGAGCAGGGCGACAGTGACCGCTCCGATCAGGGCGCCCAATCGCATCGTGTCCGAAAGGAACGGGATCATAGCCTGCATCTCGCCATAGGGCCCGCCGTCTCCCGGCAGCCGGCCGGACCGCTGCAGCATCTCGAGCTGGAACCGGAGTAACGCCGGCGTCATCGCCGCCATCCCGACGATCTGGCCGAGGCCGAAGACGAATATGGCATAGGGCCAGAAGCGGGCGCGGCGGTCCCGCCCCCGGAAGCGAAGGGCTCCGGCGAAGCCGCCGCCGACGGACCTCAGATAGTCGTTCATCCGCCATCCCCCTCCCAGCTCCGCCCCGCGGCCAGTCTAGCCGCGGCGTGCCCTTTGGCAATCGCCGCGGACCCAAGCCGGTCGCCACGCGTACTTGCCTTCCATGGGCAGGCACGACGGCATTTTCCCGACCTTCTTCCTGTCGGGGTTCGAATGCTCCACCTTCGTCTGGAAGGACCAGGGCCGGCGCGACCTGTGCCGGGAGACCCAGCATCTCGGCCATGCCGACGAGGATTACCGGATGCTGCGTTCGCTCGGGATCGGCGTTGCGCGCGAAGGCATTCCCTGGCCGCTCGTCGACAAGGGCGGAGGCGACTACGACTTCTCCCATATCGACCCGTTCCTCCAGGCCCAGCGCCGCCACGGGATCCTGCCGATCTGGGACCTTTGCCATTACGGCTATCCCGACGATCTCGACCCGTTCGGCGAGGCCTTCGTTCCGCGCTTCGCGGCTTATGCCGCCGCGGCCGCCCGCTATGTCGGCGAGCGCGCCCATCACGGCCCGCTCTGCTTCACTCCGATGAACGAGCCGACCTTCTTCGGCTACATGGCCGGCGAATGGGCCTGGGCGGCGCCGTTCGGCCGGGACCGCGACACCCGGCGCCGGCTGACCCTCGCCGCGGCCGCGGCCGACATCGCCTCGGTAAAGGCGATCCGCTCCGATTTTCCCGACGCCCGGATGGTCCATATCGACCCGCTCATCTGGGTGGTGCCGCCGCGCGACCGCCCCGACCTCGCCGAAGCGGCGCATCGCGAATCCTACGACGACGCCTATCTCGCCTGGGACGCCATTTCGGGCAGGCGCTTCCCGGAGCTCGGCGGCTCCCCCGAGATTCTCGATATCCTGGGCTTCAACAATTACAGCTTCGGCCAGATGGAATATCGCGAGAAGGGGCCCCACGCCGCGCTCGAGCCCGGCGACGATCGGATCCGGCCGCTGTGCGACCTGATCGAGGAGGGCGCCAAGCCGTTCGGCCGCCCCTGCATCGTCGCGGAGACCTCCGGGCTGAAAGGCGGGAGGCCGGACTGGCTGAACGATGTCGTCTCGGAGAGCCTGGCGGCGGTGAACCGCGGAGTCGACCTCCAGGGCGTATGCCTTTTCCCCGCCGTCGACATGCCCGACTGGGGCACCGGCGAATGGGTCAAGAACGGAATCGCGGATCTCGAGCTTCTGCCGAGTGGAGCGCTGATGCGAGTCCCGTACGTGCCTTATGTCGAGGCGCTTCACCGCTGGCAGAAGCGGTTGAACCGGGTGACCGAGCTGGACGAGGATCCGTTCGACAAGGCGGTGGACCTGGAGGACATCGTGCGGGCGGCGAAGGAGATCGGGCCACAGGCGGATGTTGATTGGAGCTAGGCGGCGCCCAGGAGAGCTTCAAGCGCAGCAAGAATTCGCTGGTTGAGATAGCCGCACGGGAAACCGATCAGGATCGCGCTTCGCCAGCTGACTCGCGCGAATCCGATCCCTCGACCAGCTTAGATCGAAGATATTGACTACAATGTGGGCCGTCAGGGCCGCTATAAGGAAGCTTGGCCACCGCGCGGCAGGCGGGCAGCGGGCGCGCCCTCTGGGCTGTAGACCAGATCGGATGGCGGTGCCCGCGGCGGAGGCGGAAATCGCCAGCAACGTCAGGCTGATCGGGTTAAGGCTGACCGAGGCGGGAGTGCTCTCAAGTGGGGAAGCAAGCCGACAACGACTGAGAGATTGACGCTTCGCCAGCTCCGCGCCATTGACGTTAACGTAAAGCTGAGGAGCGGGCCCGTGAGCGATCTCGATACTTTCCGCCTTGAGACACGCGCCTGGCTGGAGGCGAATTGTCCCGCCGAGATGCGGGAGCCGATGCGGGACGAGAGCGACGCCTGCTGGGGCGGGCGGGGCTTCCAGTTCAAGAACGAGGCGCAGAAGCTTTGGATGGACCGGATGGCGGAGCGCGGCTGGACCGTGCCCGACTGGCCGAAGGACTATGGCGGCGGCGGGCTCTCGCCGACGGAGACGAAGATCCTGCGGCAGGAGATGGCCCGGATCGGGGCCCGCAATCCGCTGATGAGCTTCGGGATCTCGATGCTCGGCCCGGCGCTTCTCAAATATGGCAGCGAAGAGCAGAAAAAGCGCTTCCTGCCCGAGATCGCCCGCGGCCAGATACGCTGGTGCCAGGGTTATTCCGAGCCGAACGCGGGCTCGGACCTCGCCTCGCTCCAGACCAAATGCGAGGACATGGGCGATCACTGGCTGGTCAACGGCCAGAAGGTCTGGACGAGTTACGCCGACAAGGCCGACTGGATCTTCTGCCTCGTCAGGACAGATTTCCAGGCGCCCAAGCACAAGGGCATCAGCTTCATCCTCTTCGACATGGCGAGCCCCGGAGTGTCGACCAAGCCGATCCTGCTCATCTCGGGCAGCTCGCCCTTCTGCGAGACCTTTTTCGACGACGTGAAGGTGCCGAAGGACCAGGTGGTGGGTGAAATCAACAAGGGGTGGGACGTCGCCAAATACCTGCTCGGCCACGAGCGCGAGATGATCAGCGGGATGGGGCTGGGCGGCCAGACCGGAAGCCTCGGCGAGGCGCTTGTCGAAAGCATCGGCCGCGATGAGAGCGGGCGGCTCGCCGATCCGGTGCTCCGCGCCGACATCGCTCGCTTCGACGTCGACGCAATGGCCTTCCGGGCGATGTCCGAGCGGTTCATCGACGAATTGAAGGTCGGGATGGCTCATCCGGCCCAGCCCTCGATGATGAAATATGCCGGCACCGAGCTGAACAAGGCGAGGCACGAGCTGATCATGGCCGCCGGCGGATCGAACGCCCTCGAATGGGAGAGCGAGAGGAGCCGCAAGGGCAAGTCGGCGCGCGAATGGCTGAGGACCAAGGCCAATTCGATCGAGGGCGGCACGAGCGAGGTCCAGCTCGGGATCGTCGCGAAACGGATTTTGGACCTGCCGGGGGCATAGGAGAGAGACCGTCATCCCGGCGTAGGCCGGGATCCCAGCGAGAACTTGCACCCTTGCCTTTCACCCCCTGGGGTCCCAGCCTTCGCTGGGACGACGAGGAGAAAAAATGCCGCTCTACCTTACCGAAGACCAGGTCATGCTCCGCGACACCGCCCGGCAGCTGATGGCCGAGGAAGGCTCGATCGCGAGGCAGCTTCGCAAATATCGCGACATGGGCTGCAAGGACGGTTTCGGGCACGCCTTGTGGAAGCAGCTGGCGGAGCTGGGCTTCACCGGAATCCTGATCGGCGAGGCCGACGGCGGCCTGGGGCTCGGCCATGTCGAGGCGGGGATCGTGCTCGAGGAGATCGGCCGCAACCTCACACCCTCGCCCTTCCTGATCAGCGCGGTCGCGGTTGTCGAGGCGCTCAAGGGCACGCCTCATGCCCAGCGCTGGTTTCCCGGGATCCTCGTCGGCGATACGGTCGCGGCACTCGCCGTGGACGAAGGGCCCAAGCACAGGCCCGAGGCGATCGGGATGCGGGCCGAGCGGGCCGGCAACGGCTTCCGGCTGTCGGGCCGCAAGCAGTTCGTCGTCCAGGGCGCCTCGGCGGATCTGATCGTCGTCGCCGCTCGGACCGGCGAAGGCCTCACCCTGTTCGCGGTCGAGAAGGATAGCGCGGGGCTCGACGTCGAGGGCGTCCGGCTCGCCGATTCCAGCATCGGAGCGCGGCTCGATTTCCGCGATGTGGAGGTCAATTCCGACTCGGTGATCGGGGAGGTCGGCGGAGGCGAGGCTTTGCTCGGCCGGGTGCTCGACGCCGGCCGGGCCGGAGCCGCTTCTGAGATGGTCGGGCTGGGCTCGGCTGCGATGGGGATGACGGTCGACTATCTCAAGCAGAGGAAGCAGTTCGGGCGGCTGATCGGCGAGTTCCAGGTGCTCCAGCACCGGGCCGCGCATCTCTATTCGGAACTCGAGATCGCACGCTCGGCGGCCTTGAAGGCCCAGCAATTGCTCGACGAGGGAAGCCCGGAGGCCGAGGCGATGGTGTCGGTCGCCAAGGCCAAGGCCGGGCGGGCCTCGACGCTCGCGGTGCAGGAGGGAGTCCAGATGCACGGCGGGATCGGGATGACCGACGAATATGATATCGGCCTCTACATGAAGCGCGACCGGGCGCTGAACGAGCTGTTCGGAGACTCCAATTACCACGCCGACAAGCTGGCGCGGATGAAGGGATACTGACCGTAAAGCCGCCCCCCCCCCCGGACTTGATCCGGGATCCATGAACACTGCCGGTTGAAGCTTCCCACGGTCCGTGTTGATGGACGCCGGATCAAGTCCGGCATGACGATTATCGGAGACGACAATGCCACTCGACCCCGAATCCTTCGACCTCCTCCTTTCCACCGTCCGGCGCTTCGTCGCCGAGCGGCTCCGCCCGCTCGAGGAACGGGTCGACCGGGAGGACGACGTGCCGGCCGAGATCGTCGCCGAAATGCGGGAGATGGGCCTGTTCGGCCTGTCCATCCCGGAGGAGCATGGCGGCCTCGGCCTCACCATGTCCGAGGAGGTGCGGGTCGCGCTCGAGCTCGGGCGGACGACTCCGGCCTTCCGCTCCGTCTTCGGAACCAATGTCGGGATCGGAAGCCAGGGCCTGGTGATGGCCGGCAGCGAAGCTCAGAAGTCGCAATGGCTGCCGCGGATCGCGAGCGGGGAGATCGTCACCAGCTTCGCCCTCACCGAGCCGGGCGCCGGCTCGGACAGCGCCTCCGTGCAGACCAGGGCCGTGCGCGACGGCGACGTCTACCGGCTGACCGGAACCAAGCGCTACATCACCAATGCCGACAAGGCCTCGCTCTTCACGGTCATGGCGCGGACCGGGGAGCCCGGAGCGAAAGGCGTCTCCGCCTTCCTCGTTCCGGCCGATCTTCCGGGCGTCGGAGTCGGCAAGCCCGAGAAGAAAATGGGGCAGCAGGGCGCCCATGTCTGCGACGTCAATTTCGACGGCGCTCCGGTGCCGGCCGCCAACCGGCTCGGCGAGGAGGGCGAGGGGTTCCGGATCGCGATGCGGGTGCTCGACCGGGGGAGGCTTCATATCGCCGCGGTCTGCGTCGGGATCGCCGAGCGGCTGATCGCCGACTCCGTCGGCTATGCAGCGGAGAGGAAGCAGTTCGGCAAGGCAATATCCGAATTCCAGCTCATCCAGGCGATGATCGCCGATTCCAAGACGGAGACGATGGCGGCGAAAGCGCTGGTGCTCGAAGCGGCGGCGCTCAAGGACAAGGGCGAGCCGATCACGCTGGAGGCGGCCGCCGCCAAATATTTCGCGAGCGAGACCGTCGGCCGGGTGGCGGACCGGGCGGTTCAGATCTTCGGAGGCGCCGGCTACATCGCGGATTACGGGATCGAGCGGCTCTACCGGGACGTCAGGCTGTTCCGGATCTACGAGGGCACCAGCCAGGTCCAGCAGCTGGTCATCGCCAGGGAAGTGATTAAGCGAGGGGGGTGAGAGGCCGTCGTCCCAGCGAATGCTGGGGACCCCAGGGGGTGAAGGACGCGGCGCCTTTCACCCCCCGGGGCCCCAGCCTTCGCTGGGGCGACGGTTCACCCCCGCCTCACCATCAGGTTCATCCGCGCCGCGGCGATCGGCTTGCCGCGGTCCTGCTGCCAGGCATGGGCCTCGACGTTCGCCACCCGGCTTCCGAGCCGGGTTACCACGGCCGACGCGAAGGTGTCGTGGTCGGTTCCCCCTCGCATGAAGTCGACGCTGACGTTGATCGGCTTGGCGGTGGCGCCCTGGCCGAGCGCCTCGTAAAGGGTCCCGAGCGCTGCGAACTCGAGAAGGCCGGCAATGGCTCCGCCGTGGAGGAAGCCGGGCCGGCCCACCGCCGCCTCGCGGAAAGGCATGATCCAGAGCAGCGCGCCGTCGTCCGAGCGACCGGTTCGAAGGCCGAGCAGCTCGGCATAGGGGGGAAGGGGGTGCATTGCGCTTGCGTCTACCGGCTGGGGCGGAAGCCGTCACCCCGGACTTGATCCAGGGTTCATGAACACGGCCCGCGGACGTTTGCAGTGTTCATGGATGCCGGATTAAGTCCGGAATGACGAGTAAGTCGGACGGCTCGTCTACGTCCCGCAGAGTCTCTGCGACCCGCAGCGACCACCCCAGCGCCTCGATCCTCGCAACCGTCTGGGCAGCGACGACGGACGTGCTCCAGTCTATCCCCTCGAAGATCGACCGGGCGATGCGCCTCAGCCCGAGGAGCGCATAGCCTCCGTCCTGCGCCGGGTGAATCACGACGTCGTGATCGTCCAGCGCCTCCGCCGCCGCTTGCAGCCTGATCCTGTCGAGTTCGGGGCAGTCGGCGCCGATCAGAAGGATCTTCTCCTCGGCCAGAACGCGCTCCGCGGTCCGGGCAAGCCTTTCGCCGAGCCCGCCGTCACCCTGTGCGGTCAACGCCAGCCCGGCCCGCGCCTCATGCCACGCCTTCGCGTCGGGCTCTCCGCAAAGCTCCACGGGAAGCCCGGATGCCAACGCCTCCTCCACGGTGCGATCCAGCATCTCGGCCGCCAGCGCCGCCGCCCCCTCCGCCCCCAAAGCGGGGATGAGCCGGGTTTTCACCCGTCCCGGTACCGGCGCCTTGGCGAAGATGACGATCCGGGTCACCCGCGCCGCCAGCGGTGATAGCGCTCCAGCCAGCCGAGAAGCCGCTCCGGCTTGTGGGCCTTCTTCCATTCGCCCGCGGCATATTTGTTGGCCTCGGCCAGGGTCGGGTAGGCGTGGATCGTTCCGAGCAGCTTGTTGAGGCCGAGCCCGTGCTTCATCGCCAGGACGAGCTCGGGAAGAAGCTCGCCGGCCCTGTCGGCGACGATGGTCGCGCCGAGCAGCCGGTCCTTGCCGGGCTGGACGAGAAGCTTGACGAAGCCGCGGTTCGCCCCTTCGGCCAGGGCCCGGTCGAGGTGCGACAGATCGTAGCGCACGACTTCGAACTCGATCCCGGCCTCCTTCGCGGAAAGTTCGTTGTGGCCGACATGGGCCACTTCGGGATCGGTGTAGGTTACCCAGGGCAGCACCCGATAATCGGCGCGGAAGCGCTTAAATTGGCCGAACAGGCCGTTCACCGCGGCGAACCAGGCTTGGTGGGCCGCGAAATGGGTGAACTGATAGGGTCCGGCGACGTCCCCGACCGCGTAGATGTTGGGGTAGCGTGTCTCCAGCCAATCGTTGACGGCGATGGTTCGGCCCGTCTCGATTCCAAGATCTTCGAGCCCGTAGCCGCCTAGCCGCGCCTTTCGTCCGACTGCGACGACGATCTCGTCGAAGGGGACGGCGCGTTCGATATTGTCGGAGCTCACGATCACCGTCTTGCCCTCGATCCGCGCGGCTTCGTGGTCGGTGAGTATCTCCACCCCCTCCTCGCGCAGCACCGCCTCGACGAGGGCCGAGGCCTCCTCGTCCTCGCGGGGAAGCAGCCGGGGGCCGTTCTCGATCTGGGTCACCTTGGACCCCAGGCGTGCGAAGGCCTGGGCCATCTCGGTGCCGATCGGGCCGCCGCCGACGATCGCGATCCGCCCCGGGACCCGCTCGCGGCCACGCAGCCTCTCCCACATCGAATCGCTGGTCAGGAAGCCGCTCTCCGCGAGGCCGGGGATAGGCGGGACCGCGGGCTCGCCCCCGGCGGCGACGACGATAGCCCGCGCGGTGAGCCGCTCGCCCCCGTCAATCTCAACCGTCCAGGGGTCGACCAGCCGGGCATGGCCCTTCCGGACGTCGACTCCAAGTCGCGTGTAGCGCTCGACGCTGTCGGCGGGCGCGATCTGTGCGATGATCCGGAAGATCCGCTCCATCACCTCGGCGAAGCGCACCTCCGGCTCGGCGGGCGCCACTCCGTAGTTGGCGGCGGTGCGGATCTCGTGAGCAGCCCGAGCGCTCCGGATCAGGGCCTTGGAGGGGACGCAGCCCGTGTTGAGGCAGTCGCCGCCCATCTCGCCTTTCTCGATCAGGGTCACCTTCGCCCGGACCGTCGCTCCGATCAGCGCGGTGACGAGGCCGCCGGCCCCTGCGCCGATGACGATGAGGTTGCGGTCGAAGCTTCGTGGCCTGCGCCACCCGCGGTAGACGAGCCTGCGCCTCCACCAACCCACCGCCGCCTTGGCCAGGAGCGGGAACAGCCCGAGCAGGACGAACGAGCCGATCAGGGCCGGCGAGAGGATGTCGCTCGTGCCTTCGATCGCCGCCAGCCGGGTTCCGGCGTTCACGTAGACGATCGTTCCCGGCAGCATCCCGACCTGGCTCACCAAAGCGTAGCTGAGCAGCCGCATCGCGGTCAGCCCCATTGCCAGGTTGATCAGGAAGAAGGGGAAGGCGGGGATGAGCCGAAGGGTCAGAAGGTAGAAGGCGCCGTCGCGCTCTATGCCGCGGTCGATCGAGCCGATCCGCTCGCCGAACCTGGCCTTCACCCAGTCGCGCAGAAGGTAGCGCGACGACAGGAAGGCGAGGCTTGCGCCGATCGTGGAGGCGAAGGACGCGATCAGCGTTCCCTCCCAAAGCCCGAAGATCGCTCCCGCCGCGAGTGTCAGTATCGCCGCTCCGGGAAGCGACAGCGCGGTGACTGCGACGTAGATAAGGAAGAAGCCGGCGACTGCGGCGAGCGGGTTGGACTCGACGAACGCGCCGAGCTCCGCCTGCCTGGCCTTCAGGTTCGCGAGCGTCAGATAGGCGCCCAGGTCGAACGCGAAGAAGGCCGCGACCGCCAGAGCGATGACCAGCAGGAGGAGTATCCGGCCCTGGTTGCCCGCTTTCATCGATCGCTCCCGATTTGCTTCCTATCCCGTCCTTACGGGAGAGGAAGGGCCCGCCGCGAAGCGGTGGGAGGTAAGGGTCTGTACCGCTGACTCGGCAAGACCCTCACCTCCCAAGCCTCCGGCTTGGGCCCCTCCTCTCCCGCGAAAAGCGGGAAAGGGGCTTTCGGCCTAACACTGCGGGGGCGATCCGCCTATCTTGCTGACGATGGACCTTTCCGCCTCCCCCTTCATCGACCCGGCGGCCCGGCGGCTCGATCCGGCCAAGTTCCGGGATCCGATCGTGACGGCCAAAGGCGAGCCTCGCGCTCGCGTCGGCCTCGCCCGGCTCGACACTTTGTGGATCAACACCGGGACTTTGTGCAACCTCGCCTGCGCGAGCTGCTATATCGAGAGCTCCCCGACGAACGATTCCCTCGTCTATCCGACTCTCGCCGAGATCCGTCCCTATCTCGACGAGGCCGCGGCGCTTGGGACCCGGGAGATCGGATTCACCGGCGGCGAGCCGTTCATGAACCGCGACTCGGTCGCGATGATCGAAGCGGCGCTTGAACGCGGCTTCGAGGTCCTCGTCCTCACCAACGCGATGCGGCCGATGCGGCGGTTCGAGACGGCGCTGGCGGCACTTCCCCGCGAGCGGGTGACGATGCGGGTCAGCCTCGACCACCACAGCCGGTCGGTCCACGAGGCGGAGCGGGGCGCCGGCACATGGGCAAAGGCGCTGGACGGCTTGCGCTGGCTGGAGTCGAACGGCTTCAGGACCGCCCTCGCCGGGCGCCAGCTTCCCGGCGAGAGCCCGGAGCAGGCGCGATCGGGCTATCGCGCCTTGTGCCGGAGCGAGGGCCTGGCCGCCGACGGAGGGCTGGTGCTGTTCCCGGCGATGGATTCCGCCGCCGACGTGCCGGAGATCACGACCGCCTGCTGGGACATCCTCCACGTCTCGCCCGGTTCGATGATGTGCGCGTCCAGCCGGATGGTGGTGAAGGCGAGGGGCGCCCCCCGTCCGCACGTCGTCGCCTGCACCCTGCTGCCCTACGACCCGCAATTCGCTTTGGGCCCGAGTCTTGCCGACGCCGCGGGCGAGATCAGCCTCAACCACCCCCATTGCGCCCGCTTCTGCGTCCTCGGCGGCGCGTCTTGTTCCGGCTGAAGTCCTCCCCATCAAAGATGGGGAGGGGGACCCCGCGAAGCGGGGTGGAGGGGTAGCTGGCGCAGGCCGCTGCAATTACCCCTCCACCACACTTCGTGTGGTCCCCCTCCCCATGCCATGGCATGGGGAGGATGATGCTTTCCGTCGTCATCCCCGCGTTGAACGCCGCCGCGACCCTCGGCCCGTGCCTCGACTCCGTTCGCGAAGCCGAGGAGATCATCGTCGTCGACGGCGGCTCGACCGACGGCACCCCAGCGCTCGCCCAGGGCTGCGGCGCCCGCTTCGTCCAATCCCCGCGCGGCCGGGGAGTCCAGCTGGCCGCCGGAGCCGCCGCGGCGAAGGGAGACTGGCTCCTCTTCCTCCACGCCGACACCCGGCTCGCCCCGGGCTGGCGCGAGGCGGCCGGGCGCCAAATCGCCCGCCGCCCCGGCGCCGCAGCCTGCTTCCGCTTCCGGCTCGACGCGCATGAAAAGCGCGCCCGACTGATCGAGGCCGGAGTGGCGCTCAGGGTTCGAGCGCTCGGCCTGCCATACGGCGACCAGGGCCTGCTTCTGTCGCGGCGGCTCTACGACGAAGTCGGCGGATATCGGCCGCTCCCCCTGATGGAGGATGTCGACCTGGTCCGAAGGATCGGCGCCCGCCGGATCGACCGGCTCGAAGTCGACGCGGTCACTTCGGCGGAACGCTGGCGCAGCGGCGGCTGGTTGCGGCGATCGGGGCGCAACCTGCTCTGCCTGGCTTTCTACCGGTTCGGAATGAGCCCGGAGCGGGTAGCCCGGCTCTATGGCTGAAGCGCAGGCCCTGTTCGACGAGGCGGCGGCCAAGCTTCGCGGCGAGGGCGGGGTCCGCGACCTTCCCGGAGCGCTGGAGCTGTTCCGCCGCGCGGCCGGCGCGGGACGGGCCGACGCCGCGGCGATCTACTGCAACCTGCTCGCCGCCGGGGTCGGCGGGCCGCGCCGCTGGGCCGAGGCGCTCCGGCTTCTCGCCGCACTCGCCGAGATCAGCCCCCGAAGCAGGCGCGAGCTGGAGCGGATCGAGGCGATGGCGCTCACCGAAGACGGCGATCCGCTGGAGGTCCCGAAGGGTGAGCGGATCTGCGAGGCGCCCGCCATCACCCGCTTCGAAGGGCTCTTCTCCGCCGACGAATGCGACTGGCTCGCCTCGGCGGCCGCGCCGATGCTCGAGCGCGCCGTCGTCATTGATTCGGCGACGGGCCGCCAGGTTCGCGATCCGGTCCGGGTCTGCGACAGCGTCGGATTCACCTGGCCCCTCGAAAATCCCGCCGTCCACGCCCTCAACCGGAGAATCGCAGCGGCCAGCGCAACTGCCGTCGAGCAGGGCGAGCCACTCCAGCTGCTCCGCTACCGCCCCGGCGGCGAGTACCGGCCTCATTTCGACGCGATCCCCGGCTTCGCCAACCAGCGGGCGATGACGATGCTGGTCTGGCTGAACGAGGGTTACGAAGGCGGCGAAACCCATTTCCCGACCGTCGGCCTGAAGCTGAAGGGACGGACCGGCGATGCCATCCTCTTCCGCAACACCGGCCCGGACGGCCGGACGGACCCCGCCTCTGGCCATTCCGGCTTGCCCGTGACGGCCGGCGAGAAGCGAATCGCAAGCCGCTGGATCCGGGATCGGCCATTCGAGATGCCGATGGGGGAGAAGGCCAGATAACCTCGTCGCCCCGGCGGAGGCCGGGATCCAGCGGGTGAAAGCGCCGACGCGCTCCACCCACCGGCCCCAGCCCTCGCCGGACCACGATCGGGGCCGCGCAAGGCAGGCGACTGCCTCCGGCCTCGCCGGCAGCGCGGTAGCCATCCTTTGCGTCCCCGTGAATTCGCAGGTTCACAATGTCAAAGAGCCCGGCCAGTCCTCGACTCGACCAGGACGAATTATGATAGGAAAAGTCCTACAAAGCAAGAACAAAAAAAGAACGGAGTTCTAGCGGCTTAGGGCTCTGCCGCATATGGCGTCGAGCTTGGCGAGGAGCTTCGCATCACGCGATCCGGGCGCCGTGATGATCGCCGAGTCGAGCGCCGTGTCGATCGGCGAGGCCTCGCGAGCTTCCGGCAAAGCCTTCGCGAACGCCTCGATCATCCCCTTCGCGAGTGCCGCATTGGCCATGAGCTGGGCGATGATCGCCGAGACCTCGACCGCCTTTTCGCCCTGCCTCCAGCAATCGTAATCCGTGACCATCCCGACGAGCGCGTAGGGAAGCTCGGCTTCCCTCGCCAGCTTGGCCTCGGGCATCGCCGTCATTCCGATCACGTCGCAGCCCCAGCTCCGGTAGAGCTCGCTCTCCGCCCGCGACGAGAATTGCGGCCCCTCCATGGCGAGATAGGTGCCGCCGCGGGCGACGCTCGCCCCGACCCCCTCCGCCGCGTCCGCCAGGAGCGCGGAGAGCCTCGGGCAGGCCGGGTCGGCCATCGAGACGTGGGCGACGAGCCCGGGGCCGAAGAAGCTCTTCTCCCGGGCGAAGGTCCGGTCGATGAACTGGTCGACCAGGACGAAGCGGCCGGGGGCGAGATCCTCCCGGAGCGATCCCACCGCCGAGACCGCGACGAGGTCGGTGCAGCCCGCCCGCTTCAGGGCATCGACATTGGCCCGGGCGTCGACCTGGCTCGGCGGGATCCGGTGGCCCCGTCCGTGCCTCGGAAGGAAGACGAATCTGACCCCGTGAAGCCGCCCGATCAGCAGCTCGTCCGATGGCGGCCCCCAGGGCGTGTCGACGGCGATCCACTGCGCCTCCTCCAGCGCGTCCATCTCGTAGAGGCCCGAGCCGCCGAGGATTCCGATCGTCCATTCGCTCATCGCGCTTCGCATACGCATCTTCCCGGTTCCCCGAAAGGGCGGGAAGGCCGGGGCGTGGGCCCGGCGGGTCGGGGAAGCTTCGCAGCCGGCGCATCGAGCGCTAGGCTGCCGCGGTGAAACGCGCTTCCCGAATCGCACTTCGCGCCGCGGCCGCCCTGCTCGCCGTCCCGATCCTCTATTTCCTCGCCGCCCTGATCCTGGGCGCGGTCCCGGCCAACCGGGGCTGGGAGGAGCCGAAGGAAGGGGTGACGGTGTTCGTCCGCACCAACGGAGTCCACACCTGGATCCTCGTGCCCAAGGTCACCGCGGAGATGGACTGGCGCCCGCTCGTCCCGGGCGCCCACCTCAGGGACAAGGCCTGGGGCAACGCCAATTACGTCGCCTTGGGCTACGGCAACCGCACCTTCTACCTCGAGACCCCGACCTGGGGCGACCTCACCATGAAGAACGCCTTCCTCGCCGCTTTCGGACAGGGACGAAGCCTGATGCACGCCGATCACGACCATAATCCAAGGGCAAGCCAGGACACTCGCCCGATCGTCCTTCGCCGCGACGAATATCGGCGGCTCGTCGAGTTCGCCCGTGGGAGCTTCCAGTATGACTCTGAGGGGCGGACCATCCCGATCCTCGACCGCGGCTACGGGAGCTCGGACATGTTCTACGAGGCGGTCGGGCCCTACAGCGCGGTCTATACCTGCAATTCGTGGACCGGTGCGGCACTGCGCCATGCGGGGGTGAAGACGGGGGTGTGGACGCCCCTGTCGCAGAGCATCATGTGGAGGCTCTGAATCCTCCCCGGCATTTGCCGGGGAGGGGGACCGGGCGAAGCCTGGTGGAGGGGCTCTTCGAGGTTCCGAATGCCCCTCCACCGCGCTTCGCGCGGTCCCCCTCCCCCGGAAATCCGGGGGAGGATTTTCACCTACCCACGCCTCTCCCCCTGCGTTAGAGGGCTTCGAACCGCAAACCACAGGGGGTTTCGATGGCCAAGATACTCGGCAACTTCCATCTCGCGCTGATCATCGGCGTGGTTCTCATGCTCGCGGCGATGTTCGGCCTGCACGGAGAGCTCATAGCCGACGGAAATTACGACTGGTCGCAGTTCCTGCGCTACCTGCACATCTTCGCGGGCATCCTGTGGATCGGGCTGCTTTATTATTTCAACTTCGTCCAGATCCCGACCATGCCCAAGGTGCCGGCGGAGCTTAAGCCGGGCGTTTCCAAATATATCGCCCCGACGGCCTTGTTCTGGTTCCGCTGGGCCGCCCTGGCGACCGTGATCCTGGGTCTCCTCACCGGCGAGATGAAGGAAGGCGGCTATTCCGCCCGGGCCCTCGGCCTGGCCGAGAATTACCGGACGATCGGGATCGGGATGTGGCTCGGGATCATCATGGCCGCCAACGTCTGGTTCGTGATCTGGCCGAACCAGAAGCGGGCGCTCGGGATCGTCCCGGCCGCCGACGACGTGAAGGCGCGCTCGGCCTCGGTGGCGATGATGGCGTCTCGGACGAACCTCATCCTGTCGCTTCCGATGCTCTACTGCATGGTCCTCTACGCCCATCTCGGCCGGTAGGCGGTACTCGCCGCGGATGACCTGTCGTCGTCATTGCGAGCGGAGCGAAGCAATCCAGGCTGCGGCGTTCTCGGAGGCCGGATTGCTTCGTCGCTGCCGCGAAGCGGCAGTTTATCCTGAGCGCCGCCGCAGGCGGCGTCGAAGGGCTCCTCGCAATGACGGCCGCCAATGACGAAAGGCTGGTCCTTCTCGATCGACCGCGGCGGCACCTTTACCGACATCGTCGCCCGCTCGCCCGAAGGCCGGCTGCTCACCGCCAAGCTGCTCTCCGACAATCCCGGCCAATATGACGACGCCGCTGTCGAGGGTATCGGGCGGCTGATCGCAGAGCATGGCGATGCCCCGCTCGAAGCCGTGAAGATGGGCACCACGGTGGCCACCAACGCCCTGCTCGAGCGCAAGGGCGAAAGGCTCGTCCTCGCCATCACGGCGGGTTTCGGCGACGCCCTCAGGATCGGCTACCAGGCCCGGCCCGACATCTTCGCCCGGCGGATAATCCTGCCCGAGGCGCTGTACGACCATGTCGTCGAGATCGAAGAGCGAGTGACGGCCGAGGGCGAAGTGCTCCGCCCGATCGATCTCGAAGGCGCCCGCGCCTCGCTCACAAGCGCTTACCAGGCGGGATATCGCGCCATCGCCATCGTCCTGGTGCACGGCTGGCGCTGGACCGCCCACGAGTCGGCCCTTGCCGCCGTGGCCGAGGAGATCGGCTTCACCCAGATATCGGTCAGTCACCGGGTCGGGCCGCTGATCAAGCTGGTCGGGCGAGGGGACACGACCGTGGTCGACGCCTATCTGTCTCCGGTGCTTCGCCGCTATGTCGACCGGGTGGTGGCGGCGCTCGGGAGCGAGGCCGGCCTCTACTTCATGCAGTCGTCCGGCGGGCTCACCGACGCCGCCGCCTTCCAGGGCAAGGACGCGATCCTCTCAGGCCCCGCCGGCGGAATCGTCGGAATGGCGCGGACCGCTCGCGAAGCCGGGTTCGACCGGGTGATCGGCTTCGACATGGGCGGTACTTCGACCGACGTCTCCCATTATGCCGGAGTCTATGAGCGGACCAACGAGACCGTCGTGGCCGGGGTCCGGGTCCGGGCGCCGATGCTCGAAATCCATACCGTCGCGGCCGGGGGCGGCTCGGTCTGTCATTATGACGGCGCGCGCTTCCGGGTCGGGCCCGACAGCGCGGGCGCGGTTCCGGGGCCGGCCTGCTATCGGCGGGGCGGGCCGCTCACGATCACCGACTGCAACGTCGTCCTCGGCAAGATCAGGGCCGAGCATTTTCCTTCGGTGTTCGGCCCCGGCGGCGACGAGCCGATCGACCCGGCCGCTTCGCAGGCTCTGTGCGAGGCGGTCGGGGCCGAGGTCGGGATGTCGGCAAGGGAGGTCGCGGCCGGCTTCGTTCGCATCGCCGTCGACAACATGGCGAGCGCGATCAAGCGCATCTCCATCGCCCGGGGCCACGACGTCACCCGCTACACCCTGGCCTGCTTCGGAGGCGCCGGAGGCCAGCACGCCTGCCTCGTCGCCGACGCGCTGGGGATGGAGCGGGTGATGATCCATCCGCTCGCCGGGGTGCTCAGCGCCTATGGGATGGGGCTGGCCGACCTGGTCGAGCTTCGCCAGCGAAGCGTCGGCGCCGAGCCTCTCGAGGACGTGCTGGCCGAGCTGGCGGCGGAGGCCGAGGCGGCTCTGCGGGGGCAGGGCGCCGAGGCGGTCGAGCTGAAGGGGCGGGCGGCGCTGAGGTACGAGGGGAGCGATTCGAGCCTGGAGGTGGAGGCGGGACGATTCGATGAGATGCGAGCGGCCTTCGAGGAGGCGCACCGGCTGCGCTTCGGCTTCGTGTCGCCGGAGACTGGGGTGGTGGTGGAGACGGCGATCGTCGAAGCCTCGTCCTCCCCGTCGCGAAGCGATGGGGAGGGGGACCACCCGAAGGGTGGTGGAG
>DASVQD010000054.1:0-101477 GCA_036389345.1 Allosphingosinicella sp.
AACTTAACGTGCTGAGGGGGTTCCTCGAGAGTCTTGAGAAGCGCATTGAACGCATTCTTGGACAGCATGTGGACTTCGTCGACGATATAGACCTTGTAGCGCGCCGACACCGCGGCGTAGCGGACCGCCTCGATGATCTCGCGGACGTCGTCGACTCCGGTGTGGCTGGCGGCGTCCATCTCGACGACGTCGATGTGGCGGCCCTCGGCGATCGCGACGCATGGCTCGCAGGCGCCGCAGGGCTCGATCGTCGGTCCCCCCTGCCCGTCCGGCCCGATGCAATTGAGCGCCTTGGCGATCAGCCGCGCGGTCGAGGTCTTGCCGACCCCGCGCACTCCGGTGAGGAGGAAGGCGTGGGCGAGCCGGTCGCGCTCGATGGCGTTGCCCAGGGTTCGGACCATCGCGTCCTGGCCGATCAGCTCGGCGAAGCTTTGCGGCCGGTATTTGCGGGCTAGGACCCGGTAGGGCTGCGACTTGGCGGGCTGCGGCGGCTCGTCGAGGCCGAGTGCGAGGCCGAAGCCTGGGGAGTCGTCGGGGGATTCGCTCATCTCGGGGAAAACTCTAGCCGTTCGGGCGGGGTCTGTCGAAGGCCAAGGTGCAACATCCGAAGCGGAACTAAAAGCGAACAGACCGGACTCGCAATGTAGGATTTCATGTGAGAACATAAGACGAATCGGAAATTCCGGTTCGGGCTCTTTGACATTGTGATGCAAGAATGCAGACCGGCCGCGGCGGCGAAGCAGGCCGGAATCCGGCGGGCGGTTGGCGAGGCCTTCGACGCTAGGGAATCCGCTTTCTGGCGGGGAAAGGTGGGAGCCGGAAACGACCCGGCGCTTGAACTCGTTACGGCTGCTTCCTTCCGGACCTGACCGGGTTGGCGAGAGCGCCGTCCGTCCGACTCCCGCGGCGCATATGGGGCGATCGAGGGATTCGCGCAAGCTTCAGTTCCCCGGCAAGGCCGGGGCCCAGCGGCTGGGGCGAAAGGACTGAGTTCCGGCCTTCCCCGGGAAACGGTTAGGCGAAGGTGTCCGCTACCAGCCTTCCCACCGCGGCGTGGGCGGCGGCGCGGGCTGCGGGCTCGGCATTGCCTCCGCTCTGATAGCTGGCGATGACGATGGGCGGCTTGCCCGAGCGCCAGGCGATGGCGACGTCGTTGACCGCGCCGTTCGCGCCGGTGCCGGTCTTGTGGCCGACCAGCCAGGGGGGAGACGGAAGCCCGGCCTTGAGTCGATCGGCGCCGGGCACCGCCTTGGTCAGCCAGGTGGAGAGGTGCCGTCGCGACTGCGCGGAGAGGCGCTCGCCGAGGACCAGGGTCCGGGCCAGGCCGGCCATCGCGGCCGGGCTGGTCGAGTCGCGCGGGTCGCCGGGAAGGTTGGAGTTGAGCTCCATCTCGAAGCGGTCGAGCCGGGTGACCGCATCGCCGCAGGAGCGGATGAACCGGGTCAGCGCCTCGGGGCCGCCGATCCGGCGAAGAAGCATGTTGGCGGCGCTGTTGTCGCTCAGCTCGACGATGGCCGAGCAGAGCCGGGCGACGGAGAGGCTCCCCTCGGCCCGATATCGTTCCACCCCGGGCGAATGGTCGAGCAGCTTGCCGGGCGGGATCGGAAGCTTCTCCTCGAGCGAAATCTCGCCGAGGTCCGCCAAGGAGAGCATCGCCGCGGCGAGCGGAAACTTGAAGGTCGAGGCCATCGCATAACGCCGTTCCGAATCGAAGCGCAGCTCGCGGCCTGAGCCGGTGTCGATCGCCGCTACCCCAAGGCGGCCGCCGGGACCCAGAGTCGCCCGGATCGACTCGAAACGGTGTCGGGCCTGCGGCGCCGGCCCGGACGCTGCCGCCTCGAGCGGTTCGGAAGCCCGGCAGCCGGCGGCGAGGACGACGCCCGCTCCGGCTGCGACGAGGAAGGTTCGGCGGTCGATCATCGTCCCTGCATGTTATGCGAGCCGCCCGGCATCCGCACCGTCAGATTTTCTAAGGCCTCGCTCAAATGGATCTGGCAGGCGAGGCGCGAGGTCCGGGTGACGAACCGGGCGAGGTCGAGCAGATCCTCCTCCTCCTCACTTGCGGGCGGGAGCCTTGGGAAATCCTCGGCGGCGACGATGACGTGGCAGGTGGAGCAGGCCATCTGGCCCTCGCAGGTTCCCTCCAGCGGCAGACCGTGCGTCTGGGCCAGGTCGAGGAGGCGCTCGCCGGGCGCTCCCGACACCTGCTGGATGTGGTTGCCGTCGGCGGAGATGAATCTGACGATGGTCATTCAGCGAAGCTCAGCTGGCGATCGGCGGCGGAGTCTATCTGGGCCAGGGCGTCGGCCAGCTCCTCCTCGCTCGTGTAGCGGCCGAAGCCAAGCCGAAGGCTGGAGCGGGCCTGCCGATCGGTCAGGCCGAGCGAGGCGAGGACGTGGCTGGGTCGGTCTGACCCGCTCGCGCAGGCCGAGCCTGCGGAGAAGGCGATTCCTCGAAGCTCGGAGATGAGGCGGGCCGAATCGACACCCTCGCGGCGAACGTTGAGGTTGCCGCGGTAGCGGCGTTCCGCGGAACCGTTGAGGATCCAGCCCGACAGGGTTCGAAGCGCCCTGCCCCACAGCCGCTCGATATGCTCGCGGTCCTGCGAGGCCCTTTCGACCATTGCGCGCGCGGCTTCGCCGAAGCCCGCGCACAAGGCCGGCGACAGAGTGCCCGATCGCACCCCGCCTTCCTGGCCGCCGCCGTGGAGAAGAGGATCGAGCTCGACTCCGCCGCGGACCCACAGAGCGCCGATTCCCTTGGGGCCGTGGACCTTGTGGGCCGAGATGGCGACCATGTCGCAGTCGGCGAGGGGGACAGGGATTCGGCCGAAGCCCTGGACGGCGTCGCACAGGAACAGGGCGCCGGCGGCCCTCGCCATGGCGCCGATTTCGGCGACGGGCTGGATCACTCCGATCTCGTTGTTGACCAGCATTGCGGCGACGAGGCCGGTCGGCCTGGCGAGCGCCGCTTCCACGGTTGCGAGGTCGACGAGGCCGTCCGGAGCGACCGGGAGGATCTCGACCTCGAAGCCGAGCCCGCCGAGATATTCGACCGTGTCGAGGACCGCGGCATGCTCGGTGGCCAGGGTGACGATCCGGCGGCGGTCGGGCGGGAGGCGCGATGCGGTCCCTTTCAAGGCCCAGTTGATCGCCTCGGTGGCTCCGGAGGTGAAATAGAGATTTCCCTTCGGCCGGAGTGGAGTGGACGAGCCGGCGGGGCTTTCGTTACCGGTTCCCTCGATTGCACTCGAACGGTGTTCTTCATTTCGCTCCGGCCGAGGTGGGGCCATCAGCGCCGCCGTCACCCGCTGCCGCGCCACCTCCACGGCCGCGGCGGCCTCGCGGCCCATCCGATGGCTCGAATGGGGGTTGGCGAAGCCCGGCTCGAGCCAGGGCCGAATCGCTTCGGCGGCTTCCGGAGCGAGCGGGGTGGTCGCCTGGTAATCGAGGTAGATCGGTTGCTTCACGCCGCCCGGCGCTTGCCGATCAGGGCTCGATATTCGGCGAGCAGGGCGTCGATGTCGCTTTCACGGGTCTGCGGGCCGAAGCTGACCCGGATCACCTCGCGCGCCGCGTCCTCGGGCCAGCCCATGGCGGTGAGGACGTGGCTGGTCTTCAGGCTTCCCGAGGCGCAGGCGCTTCCAGCGGTGACCGCTATCCCGGCCAAATCGAGCTGCATCATCTGGGCGGCGCCCGGCACTCCGGGCATCCGATAGCAGGCGATGGTGGCGATCCGCGGAGCGTCGGCCGCGACGATTTCGCCGCCGGCGGCAGAGATGCCGGCGTCGAGCCGGGCGCGAAGCCGCTTCGCCTCCTCGTACCAGCCATGCTCGGCGTCGCACGCCGCTGCGAAGCCCATGATCGACGGCACGGCTGCGGTCCCGGGGCGAAAGCCGCCTTCCTGGCCGCCAATCGCGTCCAGGGCGGAAGTGTCGCGGACCAGCAGGGCGCCGATGCCCGGAGGGCCGCCGAACTTGTGCGCGGCGACGACGATGAAGTCCGCCTCGGGAAGCGGAAGCTTGCCCGCGCTCTGAGCGCAGTCGACGAGCAGCAGCCCGCCGGCCGCGGCCGTCCGGGCCGCGACCATATTGACCCTGTGGATCACTCCGGTTTCGTTGTTGACCGACTGGACCGCGACCAGCGGAGCCCGGGCACCCGAGAGCGCGGAGTCGAGATCCTCCAGGTCGAGCGTGCCGTCGGTGCGAACGGCGATCTGCCGGGCGCCGGGGGCGCTTCGAAGCACCGCCGGGTGCTCCACCGACGAGACGATCCGGTCCCGCGCTTTTGCCCGCTCGAAGACGAGCGAGATCGCCTCGGTTGCGCCTGAAGTGAAGATCAGGGTCGAGTCGGAGCCCAGCGCGGAGGCGATCCGCCGCCTGGCGTCCTCGAGCTGGGCCCGGACCGCCCGGCCCTCGGCGTGGGGCGAGGAAGGGTTCGCCCAGGTCCGGCACGCCTCCGCCATCGCCGCCGCTGCCTCGGGCAGGATCGGAGTGGTCGAGGCGTGATCGAGATAGATGCGGGTCTGCACGTCTTCCCTTTCAAATTGCACGGCGGGCGCGCAGCCCTATATAGAGCGGCATGTGCGCGGGGGCAGCCCCGCTCTTTCCCCCTAGAGCGAGTTCGACAAGGTCGGATCGCTCCAGGATTTTTTTGGAGCCGCGTTTTTCGAGCCGCCGGCTGTTCCAGCCAGCTCGAAAACGCTCTAGCGATGCGCAGGTGCAATGCCCGAAGTCATTTTCCCCGGTCCGGAAGGCCGTCTCGAAGGGCGATTCAGCCCCGGTCCCAGGCCCCGAGCGCCCGTCGCTCTGATCCTTCATCCCCATCCCCAGGGCGGCGGGACGATGAACAACGGGATCGTCCAGGCCCTCTACAAGACGTTCGTGAGGCGGGGCTTCGCGACCCTGCGATTCAACTTCCGCGGAGTCGGCAAGAGCCAGGGCGTGTTCGACAACGGGATCGGCGAATTGTCCGACGCGGCTTCCGCGCTCGACTGGGTGCAGCAGGTCCACCCCGAGGCGGAGACGACCTGGATCGCCGGCTTCAGCTTCGGCGCCTGGATCGGGATGCAGCTGCTGATGCGGCGGCCCGAGGTGCGCGGCTTCATCTCGATCGCGCCTCCGGCCAACATGTACGACTTCACCTTCCTCGCCCCCTGCCCCGCCTCCGGGATCATCATTCAGGGCGAAGGGGATGAGGTGGTGGCCCCGAATGCGGTCCAGAAGCTCGTCGACAAGCTCCGGACCCAGAAGCACATCACCATCCACCACTCGACCATCCCGCAGGCGAACCATTTCTTCGTCAACGAGATGCCGCAGCTGATGAAGTCGGTGGACGAATATCTGGATTTCAGGCTGGACCCGAGCTGCCCGATCCGGTGAGGCGGACGATGGCGCCGGGGTCATCCTCGAATTCCGGCGCCGGACTATATTTGCAGTGCTTCGCGGGGTCGGCCTCGAACTTGATGAGATCGGCCCTGAGGCGGGTATAAGCCTGCTCCACGCGCTCGGGACCCGGCATTCGGATCCGGGTCGAGCCCATGACCCGCCGGCGGCGATCCACGGCCTCGACCTTCCAGCCCGAGCCGCTCCAGAATTTGTTGCGCTCGGCATGGCCCTGGAACTCGACCCAGGAGAGTCCGAAACCGGTCAGCGCATGGATGAATTCGCGTTGCTGCGGCACGGCCCACCCTTCCGCACCTTCGCCGAACCTGAGAAACCCCCTTCTGTCCGGCTTGGATATCGGAACGCTGAAGCTGATCGTGTCCGGGGCCCCGAGATGCGCGTTCCAGCGCGGCACATCATACCATTCCATGCTCTGGCTGATGGCTTCCTTGATCGAGGCCGTGTAGCGGATGTGGAAGCTGGGAAGCTTGCCGCCGCCGTCCTCGAGAAGAACGGACTGGAAGACGGCCCACGTCCCCGGCTCGATCCGCTCGCTCGCCTGGCAGAAATAGCTTCCGCCGTTCGACGCGAGGAGCGCCATCGCCAGGGCCGAGGCCGGGCTCATTCGGCGGTCCCGGAGGCCGAGCGCCACCGAAGCGACATGCAGGAGAGCCCGGCATCGATCTTCGCGATTTCCGCGGCCGGGACCTCCACCACCTCCAGGCCCCGCTCCCTCAGCGAGCCGGCGGTGCGCGGGAAGCAATCTCCCATCAGGATTCGATCGTTGACCCTGATCAGATTGGCCGAATGCTCCTCTCCCGGGGGAGCGACCAGGACTTCGTGACCCGGGAAGTGCGGCGCCAGGGCCGCGACCGAGATCAGAAGACCCACATCGATGAGAGCGCAGCCGGTCTTGAGGTGAAGCAGCCCGGGGGGCGGCTCGACGATCCTGGCGCGGCGACCGAGATCGGCGGCGAGCGCGCAGAAGCGCCGGGCGCCCGCTTCGTCGGTGCGCGCGGACAGGCCGACGAGTATCTCCTCCGGAAGGATGAGGATGTCGCCGCCGTCGACGAAGCCCTCATCCACCTGAGCGACGTGAGCGAAGTGGCGATCGAGGACCGGCGCCAGTGCGGCCGCTTCGGCGAAGCGGCTGGGAGCCCCCGGGCGGAGCAGGATCGCGCCCTCGGGGAGAACGAAGGCCGGATCCTCGACGAAGACCGAATCGGGATGATCGGGCAGCGCCGGGAGCGTTTCGACCGCAACGCCTGCGGCTTCAAGCGCCGAGACATAGGCGCGGTGCTCCGCGAGGACCCGCTCGTAGTCCGGCGGTTCGGGACCGCTTCGAAGCCCTTCCACGATGCTGGGCGCGGGCTCGCGGACTATGGCGCGATCGAAGTCGAAGACCCGGCTCGTCATATCGTCCAGATCAGGACGTTGGCGAAGAGGACGGCGGCCATGATCAGCATCAGCGACCCCTGCTTGCGGTTGAGGCCCTTGAGGATGAGGGTCAGCCCGCCGGCGACGAGCGCGAAGGCCGCGAGGACGGCGATGGAAAGGAGGGCGGCGGCGAATCCGGTCATCGGCCCGGCTTGTGCCAGCGGAAGGCCGCAAGAAATAGGGGGCTGCTTTTACGGAAGGTTAAGCACGGCGGCATAGCTTTGCCCGATGCCCGATGGGGAAGCGAAACGGCAGCTGGACGAAGCTTTCGAACGGATCGAGGAATCGATACTTCCGAGCCTTTCGATGATGCTCGACACCCTGCTCGAGGCCTCCGCGCTCGCTCGGCCCGGCCATGACGCAGAGGTGTTCGCGGCGGAGCTGAGGACGCTCGGCTTCCAGCTCGAGGCGCTGACCCGGCAGATCGAAGCCGTCTCCCCCGTCGAGCGGATCGATCCCCACGACTATCGCGCCGCTTCGGCCGCCTGAGAGCCCAGGATCGCTCCGTAGAGCTCGGGATCGACGTTTCCGCCGGAGACGACCACTACCGTCCGCTCGGTGACCTGGCCGGCCTTTCCGGCGAGCAGGGCGGCGAGCGCCACGGCGCCTCCGGGCTCGGCGACGATCCGAAGGTGGCGGGCGGCGAAGGCCATCGCGGTCTCGATTTCCGATTCGGTGACCCACAGGCCGCTCCCGGCGGAGTCGAGTAGCGCTCCCAAGGTGAGCGGCGAAACGAGCTTCGTCTGGAGCGCATCGCAGCGCGTCGGCGGCGCCGGCTCGACGACCGGCACCGGGGCGCCCGCCTCCAGCGAACGGGCCATGTCGTCCCAGCCCTCGGGCTCGACGGTGACGATCCGCGACTCGGGCAGGGCGAGAGCGATCCCGGCCGCCAGCCCGCCGCCCCCGCACGGGACCAGGACCCGGTCGGGCGGGCCTCCGAGCTGCCGGGCGATTTCGACCCCGACGGTCCCCTGGCCTTCGATCACGTCGACGTCGTCGAACGAGGGAACGAGCGCGGCGCCCCGGGCCTCGGCGAGCCGGCCGGCAATCTCCTCGCGGCTCTCGGTGGTCCGGTCGTAGGCGACGATCTCGGCGCCCTGGGCGAGCGTGGCGTCGCGCTTCACTGCCGGGGCGTCGGAGGGCATGACGATGGTGGCGGCGATTCCCAGCCGCCGGGCGGCGATCGCCACGCCCAGAGCGTGGTTACCGGATGAAAAGGCGACGACTCCGCGCCGGCGCTCCGAGTCGCCGAGTCGGAGCAGCCGGTTGGTGGCCCCTCTGAGCTTGAAGCTGCCGCCTTCCTGAAGGCACTCGGCCTTCACCCAGAACCGGACTCCGTCCCATTCGAGCGGCAGTAGCGGAGTCGCGACGACGTGCCCGGCGATGCGCTTCGCCGCAGCTTCGACACCCTCTGGCGTTGGCTTCCTCTCTGTCATTCAACCCTCTGGTTTATTTGGGGAAAAAGCAGGTCTTTACAGGGGGGCACGCCACCCATATATCCGCCCCCGCTGCCCCATGGGGACTTCCAACAACCGCAAGGCAGCTTTCTCGTCAACTACCGCCTTTGGAGGTCCCTTGAGTTGCACAAGCATCATAGCGCGCTGGGGCTAGCTGTCGCCCCCATCGGTGCCGTCTCGGCCGCCGATATCGCTAAGCAGCGCCCGGTCCAGCCGGTCACGCTCCTTCGTCCGCATGCCGCAAGGCGGGCCGCCCGATTCTTCGTCGAGAAGTTTCCGGGCCGGTCGCTCTATGCGGTCAAGGCGAACCCTTCTCCCGATCTGCTTCGGATCCTCTGGGACAGCGGAGTCACGCATTTCGACGTAGCGTCGATCGCCGAGGTCCGGCTCGTCGCGGAGACCCTGCCGGACGCGGTCCAGTGCTTCATGCATCCGGTGAAGGCCGAGGAAGCGATCGCCGAAGCCTATGCGCTGGGAGTGCGCACCTTCTCGCTCGACACGATGGACGAGCTGGAAAAGATCGTCCGGGCGACGGGCGAAGCCAAGGACCTCAACCTGTGCGTCAGGATCCGGGTCTCGTCGGAGCACAGCAAGCTCAGCCTCGCCTCCAAGTTCGGAGCCGAGCCCGACGAGATGAAGGCCCTGCTCTTCGCCACCCGCCAGGCCGCCGACGCGCTCGGAATCTGCTTCCATGTCGGAAGCCAGGCGATGAGCCCGACGGCCTATTTCGAGGCGATGGAGCGGGTCCGTGCCGCAATCGTCGAGGCGGCGGTGACGGTCGACATCGTCGACGTCGGAGGCGGCTTCCCGTCAGTCTATCCGGGAATGGAGCCGCCGCCGCTCGAGGCCTATTTCGACGTCATCTCGCGCACCTTCGAGAGCCTTCCCATCTCCTACTCCGCCGAGCTGTGGTGCGAGCCGGGCCGGGCGCTGTGCGCCGAATATGCGAGCCTGCTCGTCAGGGTCGAGAAGCGCCGCGGGGACCAGCTCTACATCAACGACGGCGCCTATGGAGCGCTGTTCGACGCGGCGCATATCGGCTGGCGCTTCCCGGTGAAGCTTCTTCGGGAAGAGGAGTCCGACGTCCGCGACACGGGCTTCAGCTTCTACGGGCCGACCTGCGACGATCTCGACCATATGGCCGGGCCGTTCCACCTTCCGGCGGACGTGGGCGCGGGCGACTATATCGAGATCGGAATGCTGGGAGCCTATGGCTGCGCGATGCGCACAGCGTTCAACGGTTTCGGCGCCGTCGCCAGGGTCGAGATGGCCGACGAGCCGATGGCGACGCTCTACGGCGAGGATGCCGCCGACGTCGCAAGGAACAACGTGGTTAAGCTCTAGGCAAGCCGCGTTTTTGTAAGGAGAGCGGGACCTGCGTGGCCTTCGGGAGCCCGGGTCCCGTCCCGACCTGTGAACAGCACTGGCTCCGAAGGACCCGGCTCAACCGGCGCGTCGCGGATATTGGAGAAACGAAGTGAACGAGCAGACCAAGATCAACGACACCCGCAAGGCGGAGCTCCTCTCGAACGTCGTCGAGCACATCGACATCAAGAGCTTCGACGCCCGCCCGATCGTCGACGCGATGAAGAAGATGAGCTTCACCAGCCGCGATCTCGGCCGGGCGGCGGAAATCTACAACACGATGCTTGCCGACAAGGATTGCTCGGTGATCCTGGTGATCGCCGGCTCGACCTCGGCCGGCGGCTGCATGGACCTCTATGCCGAGCTGGTCCGCAACAACATGGTCGACGCGATCGTCGCCACCGGAGCCACCATCGTCGACATGGATTTCTTCGAAGCGCTTGGCCACAAGCATTACCAAGCCCTTGAAATCCCTGACGACGACACGCTTCGCTCGCTCTACATCGACCGGATCTACGACACCTATATCGACGAGGAGAAGCTCCAGGAGACCGATCACACGATCGGCGACATCGCCAACTCGCTCGAGCCCAGGGCCTATTCGTCGCGCGCTTTCATCAAGGAGATGGGCAAGTGGCTGATGACCCACGGCAAGAAGGAGAACAGCCTCGTCAAGCTCGCCTACGAGCATGACGTTCCGATCTTCTGCCCGGCCTTCGTCGACAGCTCGGCGGGCTTCGGGCTGGTCAAGCACCAGGTCGATTCGATGAAGGCGGGGCGGCCCTACCTGGTCCTCGACGCGATCGCCGATTTCCGCGAGCTCACCAACCTCAAGATCGAGGCGGGCACCACGGGCCTTCTGATGATCGGCGGAGGCGTGCCCAAGAACTTCACCCAGGACACGGTGGTGTGCGCCGAGATCCTCGGCCACGACGATGTCGAGGTCCACAAATATGCGGTGCAGATCACCGTCGCGGACGTCCGCGACGGCGCCTGCTCCTCCTCGACCCTCCAGGAGGCGGCGAGCTGGGGCAAGGTCTCGACCGCGATGGAGCAGATGGTGTTTGCCGAGGCGACCAGCGTGCTTCCGCTGCTGGCGAGCGACGCCTATCATCGCGGCCACTGGCGGGAGCGGGCGAAGCGCGGCTTCGCCAAGTTGTTCGACTGATTATCTAAATGCTGGACTGAATTAGCGGCCCGCTGCACTCTGCGCGTCCGGAGCTTCCCTCGACTCACTTCGAAACGGGTCGGGAAGCGGGACTTGCGGGGGGAGCGGGCCGTGAAAAGAACAGGCAAGGCAGCCTTCATCCTATCGGCCTGCATTGCAGCGCTTGCGCTCGGCGGATGCGGCGGCGGGGGCGGTGCCCCGCCGGCGACAATTACGCCACCTCCACCGCCGCCTCCACCGCCGCCGCCGCCGCCCCCGCCCCCGCCGCCGCCTTCAAGCGGTCTCAACGATGCGGAGTACCAAGCCTCCAATTCAGCGACCACGGCCAGCGCCCTCGCCGCCTATGAAAAAGGCGCCACGGGCAAGAATGTGAAGGTCGCGGTCGTCGACACAGGGATCAATGCCTCGCTTCCGGAATTCGCGGGCCGGATCGATCCCGCCAGCCAGGACGTGGCCGCCAATCGCGGCATCGTGGACAATCAAGGACATGGCAGCATGGTTTCCGGCATCATCGCCGCGAACCGGGATGGCCTCTACATGCAGGGTGTCGCCTACCAAGCGACGATCCTGTCGCTCAACGTGGGCGATCCCGCCGGCTGCAAGCCGGGCACCAGCGACTGCTTCTTCGACTCGGCATTGCCCGTCGCAATCGACCTTGCCCGGACCAACGGGGCGAAGATCATCAACATGTCCTTCGGCGACGAGGAGGGAATGCCCGCCGAGACCTTCGACGCCGTCCGCCGAGCGGTCGAAGCGGGAATCATCGTCGTCATGTCGGCCGGCAATTCGGGCACGGCCCAGCCGAACTCCTTCGCCCTTAAGAATGTCCAGGACGCAGGGTCCACGGGCCTGTTCATCATTGCCGGCTCGATGGATGCCAACAGGGTCATCAGCAGCTTCTCGGACCGTGCCGGAACCGGCATCGGCGCCAATCACTATCTGACGGCGCTCGGCCGCGGCAACGCGACCGTCAACCACCTTGGGGCGCACGTGAACGTCAACGGCACGTCCTTTTCGGCGCCCACCATCGTCGGCGCGGCAGCCCTGCTCGCCGGGGCCTTCCCGAACCTTACCGGAGCCCAGATCGTCGAGCTGTTGCTGAAGACGGCCGACGATGCGGGCGCGCCCGGCACCGACCCGATCTACGGCCGAGGCATCCTCAATATCGACCGCGCCTTCCAGCCGCAGGGCCAGACGGCGCTGGCGGGGAGCATGGCGCCGATCTCGCTCAGCCAGAACGGGACTGTCTCAGGCCCGATGGGCGATGCCGCGCCCGGTCTGGGCGGAGGCGCCGTCATCCTGGACGGCTATTCGCGCGCCTACGCGCTCGACCTCGCCAGGACGCTCGACCGCGTGTCCCAGGAGCAGCCGCTCGCGCAGGGCGTGAGCGGCGGGAATTTCCGCACCGCCGCCGCGTCTTCAGGGACATTTTCGGTCGCCGTCACGATCCGCCAGAATGTGAGCGGCGGGCCGGGCGCGGAAATTGGGCGATTGCGCCTCGGCGATGAAGATGGCCGACGGGCCGAGGCGGTCGCCGGCATGGCGCTCAGCCGCCTGACGCCGAAGACGGCCATCGCTTTCGGCTTTTCCCAAAGCGGCGACTCGCTCCGGCAGCAACTCGCCGGGCGATGGGACAACAGCTTCCTCGTGGCCCGCGATCCGACGAGCCGCGCCGGCTTTCATCCGAGCGCCGACAGCAGCATCGGCCTTCGCCACGATATCGGCCCCGTCGCGCTCACCGTCACCAGCGAACGCGGCAAAGTGCACATGCCCGGCTTTCAGCATCGGCTCGACCGGCTATCCTACAATCGGGGCTCGCTGACGTTCGACAGGAAAGTCGGCCCGGCGAGGTTCAGCCTCGGCGCTTCCCGACTAAACGAGGAAGCCACGATATTGGGCGCCCGCTTCTCCTCCGTCCTGTCGAACCGCGGCTCGCGGACCCTGTTCGCCGACGGCACGGCCAGTCTCGATCTGGGCGGCGGCCTCCAGGCCTATGCCAGCTATCGCCGCGGCTGGACGTCGATGCCGGGGACCAGCGCGCTCGTGGAGAAGGGCCGCCTCCGGACGGAGGCGTTCGCCTTCGATCTGTCGAAGACCGGCCTGTTGGCGGCCGGAGACAAGCTCGCCTTCCGCTTAATGCAGCCGCTTCGCGTCGCGAGCGGCGGGTTCGACCTCGATATGCCGGTCGGCTACGACTATTCGACAGGCACGGCACGTTTGGAGAGGCGCTTCTTCAATCTCGCGCCGACGGGACGGGAAATCGATTTTGAGGTCGCCTACGGCCTCGGCCTCCTCGGCGGCCATCTCGATCTCCACGCCTTCCTCCGCACCGATCCCGGCCATATCCAGGCGATGAAGAACGACACGGGCGCGGCGATCAGGTTCACCGTCGGAAGGTAGGTCCGCAGTGCCGGTCAAGCGCACCGTCGGCGGGACGTGGGCGGCGGGGGAGCGGGCGAAGCGCGGCTTCGCCAGGCTGTTCGACCATCCCCGACGTCAATACCCGCAGGGGAAGGCGGATTTGAGCGCGGCGAAGATGACGACCGACGCGTTCAAGCCGCCTTCCTCCGGGTGCGCCCGAAGATAGCGCACCGTCGACTGGGTGATCTGGTCGTTATTGACCCCGGCCGGGATGCAGACGACCTGGGGCCGTCCCGCGGCCGCGAGCGCGCTCGCCCAGGCGTCGGTCGAGCCGACGACGTAACCGAGGCAGGCGCCGCGATCCTGAGCGCACAGGTCCGACAGCATCTTCGCCGTCACCCGGGTGGGAATGGCCGGCGCGGGCGCAGCGCGGGGTGCAGGCGCCGCGGGCCGTTGCGCGGCCGCGGTCAGAAGCAGCAGGGGTCCGGCGATGATAAAGATGCGGCGCATGATTCCTCCGATACTCAACTCCAGCTCCGTTTAGCATGATTTTCAAAGCGTAAAGCGACTTCTGGCGCCGCTTTGACTCGAGCGCCTCGAAAGGCCAGTCTCGGAGGGGAAACAGGGGGAGACGAAACCGCCATGCAAAGTCCGATTCTCGCGCCCGTCGTGGTGCTCGTCGCCTGGACCTTGGTGGTCCTGGCCTGGATGGTCGTGACCCGCTTCGCAGCGATGAAGCGCAAGGGGATTTCCCTCAAGGGCCGGATCGGAGGACGCGGCGGCAACGCGCTGGAGGGCGTGGTCGAGGACGAGGTGATGTGGAAGGCCCACAATTACATGCACCTCGTCGAGCAGCCGACCTTGTTCTATGCAATCGCCCTCACCCTGGCGGTCGGCCATGCGGGCGGGGGCTATAGCGCAATGCTCGCCTGGGCCTATGTTGCGCTCAGGATCGCGCACAGCCTGGTGCAGACGACGGTCAACGTCATCACCTATCGCTTCATCCTGTTCGCCCTTTCGTCGCTGGCCCTGGCCGGCCTCACCGTCCAGGGGATCCGGATGGCGTGGGGCCTCGGCTAGGGCGTTCGGTCGTCAGGCGAGCCCGCCGGTTCGGCTGCGCCTGTCGAAGCCCCTCCTTTTCCCTTGGGCACAAGAAGGAAAAGCCCTCCGACAAGCTCAGGGCGAATGGTGCCGGTGCTTCGATCCGATGCGCGGGTGCTCTACCGGCTGAAGGCCCCGACCAGCTCGACATGGGTCGACCAGCGGAACTGGCCGACCGGCTGGATCCACTCGAGACGGAAGCCGCCCTCGGTCAATGCCGCGCAGTCGCGAGCGAAGGTCGAGGGATTGCATGACACGAAGGCGATTCGGGACACTTGCGAGCGGGCGAGCAGCGCCGACTGCTCCTTTGCCCCCGCCCGGGGCGGGTCCAGGACGACCGCCTCGAAGCGGTCGAGCTCGGCCGTTTCGAGCGGCCGGCGGTAGAGGTCGCGGTGATCGACGAAGACCGCGCGCTGCGCCCGGCCTGCCGCGGATTTGAGGGCCAGAGCGGCGTCCCGGGCGGCCTCTGCGGCAAGGATCCGGCCCTCGAGCGCAAGGGCGAAGGTTCCAAGGCCGGCGAAGAGGTCGGCGACGATCCGGGCCTCCCCGACCGCCTTGCGGACCGCCTCCACCAGGGCCGCCTCCCCTTCCGCCGTGGCCTGGAGGAAGGCGCCGTGCGGGAGCGGAACCGGAACTCCGCCGAGGGTCACGGTGACCGGCTCGGGCTCCCAGCGGGTCTGGGCGCCGTATCCGTCGTCCAAGGCGAGCCGGGCCAGCTTATGGTCCCGGGCGAAATGGCCGAGCGCCTCGGTCGCGGCGAGTCCGTCGGCCTCGACCTTCTCGAGCAGGACGTCGGCGCCCTGGTCGGTCAGGGTCAGCCTTATCCCTGCGGCGCCGGGCAGCTTCAGGCTTCGAAGCAGCCCGCGCAACGGGGGGACAAGAGCGAACAATTCCGGCCGGAGGATGTGGCATTCGCGCATGTCGACGACCCGGTGGCTCTTTTCGGCGTTGAAGCCGAGCGCACCGCCCCGCTCGGCCCGGAGCGAAGCGCGCCGGCGGCTCCTGGGCGGCGAAATGTGCGCCTGGAGGATGTCGGGCACCGGCGCACCCTGGGCAGCGAGGGCCGAGGCGATCCGGTCGCGAAGGAAGACCGCATAGGCCTCGTCGTCGACATGCTGGAGCTGGCAGCCGCCGCATTCGGGGAAATGGCGGCATGGCGGCACTTGGCGATGGGCGCCCCGCTCGACGCCGCCGTCCGCCGCGACCCGGTCGCCCGGGGCCGTCAGCGGATAGTATCGGCCGCTCTCCCCCACTCCGTCGCCGCGGCCGGCCAAGCGGAGGATGCGGTCGCCGTCGGTCACAGGCATTCGGCAAGCGCGGGGGTCAGATGGCCGGCCAGGTCGTCGGCGATGAGGCCGGGCCCGGCCAGCTCCGCGGCTCGATTGTGCAGCCAGACTCCGGCGCAGGCCGCTTCGAAGGCGCCGAGCCCTCGCGCCCGCATCGCGGCGACGATCCCGGTGAGCACATCGCCGGTTCCGGCGGTGGCGAGCCAGGGGGTGAAGCTGCCGGCGACGGCGGCTCGGCCGTCCGGCGCTGCAACCACGGTGTCGGGGCCCTTGTAAACGACGACGGCCCCGGTCCGGGCGGCGGCGCCGAGCGTCCGTTCGACCTTGCTTCCCCGGCCGCCGGGGAACAGCCGCTCGAACTCGCCGTGATGCGGAGTCAGGATGGGGGTCGGACCGGCGGACTCGAAGCCGCCCTGGTCCGCGATGAGCGTTAGAGCGTCGGCATCGAGGATGAGGGGCGGCTCGGCGGCCAGCGCCGAGTCGAGAGCGGCTCTCGAAGTGGAACCGAGCCCGAGGCCCGGACCGATGGCGATCGCCCCGACCCGCGGATCGTCGAACATCTTCTTCGGGTCCGCTCTGCCCTGGACGACCGCCCGCGGCACTCCGCTCATGGTCTGCGCCCCGAAAAGCTTCACGTATCCGGCGCCGCCGCGCAAAGCGGCCGAGGCGGCGAGGGCTCCGGCCCCGGGCATGGCTCCCGCAATCACCGCGACATAGCCCCGGCTGTATTTGTGATCGTCGGGGCCCGGGCCGGCCAGCGCCGGCCTCGAAATCTCGTGGAGCCTGCTTTGTGCGGCGATTCCGATGTCGGCGACGACGACCCGGCCCATATGGCGCGCTGCCGGCTGGAGCCGGTGGGAGGGCTTGAGAGCGCCGAAGGTGACGGTGAGATCGAAATCGGTAACCGGCGACAGGATCGCTCCGTCGTCGGTCGCGACTCCGCTCGGCAGGTCGATCGCGACTCGAATTTTCGCCACGAGGCCGAGCTCGATGAGGCGTTGCGACCCCCGCGCGTCGAGCGGCCGGTCAAGGCCGGTTCCGAACAAGGCATCGACCAGCAGCGGCGCGGGCCCGGCCTCCGCGAAAGCCTCGACCGGCCCGGTCCAGGCGGCGCGCGCCTTGCCGGCGTCGTGGCTCCTCGGGTCCGCGAATGCGGCGACCCTGACGCTCGAGCCGCGCTCGGCCAGATGACGGGCGATGACGTAGCCGTCGCCGCCATTGTTGCCGGGGCCGCACAGGATGAGAGCCGGAACCGGCCCGGCGAAGCGCCATATCGCCTCGGCGGCGGCCGCCCCTGCCCTTTCCATCAGCTCCGAGGCCGGAGTTCCGGCGGCGATCGCGGCGGCTTCCGCTGCGCGCATCCCGGCGGCGGTAAGGATCGGACGGCTCATCGGACCTTCGCCGGCAGGCGATAGCGGTCGGAGCCGATTGAGACTTCGATCAGGTCCTTGGCGAGAACCGTCACCGATGCCGGTTCGGCGCCGTCGGCCGCCGCAACGCCCCGACCGTCCCTGGTCACCACCAGCCGCCTGAAGCTTCCGTCCGGGCCGCGCAAGATGAGACGAGTCTCGGACCCGGCGGACCGCTCGACCGTGCACACCGGCTCGAAGCCCGCCCCCTCCACGGCACATTCGATCTTCTCCTCGACAGCCGCAGCCTCTCGGGCGCCGCAGCCGGCGAGGAGCAGGAGGAGACCCCAGAGGCGCTTCATCCGGCCACTTCTCCCCGATTGACCGCGGCCGGACAAGTCAGCGGCCGGGCCGGAGCGCCGTCAGCCGGGCCCGGAACACGGCCGATCCGAACAAGGCGTCGAAATGACGGTCTTGCTCGCCGTCGCGGACCGCGCCCTCCCCGGCAAGCCGGATCGCCCGTTTCAGGACTGCGATGCTTTCGGCGCTGTTGGCCAGGATCGCCGCGGCGAGCGAGTGGACAGCGGGATCGGTGTCGCCCACCGGAAGCTCGACCAGCCCGATCCGGGCCGCCTCCGCGCAATCTATCGTCCCGGCCCCGAGCAGGAGGCGGGACGCCTGGCCGCGACCGACCAGCGCGACGAGCCGTGCGACATCCTCCTGAGGATAGGAGATCCCGAACTTCGCCGGAGTGATCGCGAAACGGGCCCCATCGCCCGCGACCCGGATGTCGCAGGCCATGGCGAGCGCTACTCCGGCCCCGTAGCAGGGGCCCTCGATCGCGGCGATCGTCGCGATCGGCAGGCCAGCCACGGCGTCGAGCCCGGTCCGCATCGCTTCCCGGAAGGCGGTCGCAGCCGAGGCGCTGTCGGCCAGTGCCGGAAAATCCGAGAGATCGGCCCCGGCGCAAAAGGCCTGGCGGCTTCCGCTCAGGATCAGCAGCCGGGCGCCTTCGGCCGCGGCCTCGCCGCAGGCAGTGGCGAGATCCGCCCATCCGGCGACGGGGATGGCATTGCGCGCTTCGGGCCGGTTGAGGCGAAGCCGGGCGACGTCGCCGTCGAGAGTCAGTTCGAACATCGGCCGATTAAGCGGGGCGCGGCGGCTTTGTCGCCACAAAAGTCGCCACAAAAAGAGCCGGCCGCGCGGTCGGACGCGGCCGGCTCCAGAGGGCCATGGCGCCGGCTCCGTACGTTTCGGAGCGGGACCATGGGCGAATGTCCACCAAGCCCCCTCGGGCCCCGCTTCGACTCGTCGCCGCTCCAGCAGCAAGGGACGTGCCAGGACGCAAACCGTAGGGTTACGATGGTTAAGGATTGTGAAACTGCGTCCCGAGCCGGGACGGGCGGGTCACCTGAGGCAGCTCGACAGGCGCCACCAGAGCGGGTGCAGCTCGCCGATCCGGCGGCTCGCATCGTCTCGGTCGGCTGGATTGCCGAACAAGGCGAAACAGGTCGCTCCAGAGCCCGACATGCGGACCAGGCTCGGCGTTCCGACCGCCGCGAGCGAATCGAGCACCTCCCCTATTTCGGGAACCAAGCCCCGCGCCGGCGCCTCGAGATCGTTCCTTCCTGCCCACGGATCGCCGAGCGGCCCTCCGTCCCTTCCGTCCCACCGTTCGAAGACCGAGCGCGTCGAAAGCTCCACGCGCGGATTGACCAAGAGCAGCGGCGTTCCGGCAACCCCGTAGTCCGTCGGTTCCAGGCGGTCACCGCGCCCTTCTCCACGGGCGCTTCTGGAGGAGACGCAGGCGGGTACGTCGGCCCCCAGCTCCTTTGCCAGGGCGACCAGATCGTCTTCGCCGACCGCCAGGCCCCACCAGCGGGCGAGCAGCCGAAGCGCGGCCGCGGCGTCGGCGGAGCCGCCGCCGATACCCGATGCGACCGGAAGCCTCTTATCGAGCGTCAGGAAGGCGCCAGCTCCGACGCCGCAATGGCTTTGCAGTGCGAGCGCCGCCGCCAGAACGATATTGCCGCCGCTCTCCGGCAGGTCGGGGGCGAACGGGCCCGTCGTCTCCAGCCTCAGAGTGTGATCTTCGCGGACGCTCAAAATATCGCCTTCCTCGGCGAAGGCGAAGGCGGTCTCGATGCGATGATAATCGTCCGCCTCGCGCGCCCTGACATGAAGCGCGAGGTTCACCTTGGCGTAGGCGGTCTCGCGCATCAGGGGGCGGCGAGATCCGGCCGAAGCCCAGTGTCGATCTTGGCTCGGAGCCTGTCGGCGGCAGGGCCTTCCGCATAGTGGAGCGCGGCGCGCCAGGCGTAGCGCGCCTCATAGCGGCGGCCGGCGCTGTAATAAGCGTCGCCTAGATGCTCGGCGATGGCCGAATCGGCCGGCTGGCCCTGCGAAGCGCGCTCGAGAAGCTCGATCGCCTTGCCGAGGTCGCCGCGCACGTAATGCGCCCAGCCCAGCGAATCGGTGATCGCGGCGTCGTCGGGCTGGAGCCGGTTCGCCTCGCCGATCATCCGCTCCGCTTCGGCCAGGTTCTCGCGGCGCTCGAGCTGCGAATAGCCCAGGAAGTTGAGGATGACCGGCTGGTCCGGGGCGAGCCGGCGTGCCTCTTCGAGCGCCGTCTTGCCGGCTGCCCAGTCGCCGGCCTGGGTCAAGGCGCTGCCGCGGAGGAGCCACAGGGCCCAGAGCGGGTTGCGAGGTTCCGCTCCGGCTTTGACGAGATCGAGCGCCTTGCCGTAGGCGGCAGCGGCTTCCTGGTGGCGCTTCGCCTCGTTGAGAATGTCGCCAACACGAGTCCAGGCATCGATCTCGGAGGGACGGTCGGCGATCGCCTGCCGGGCTTCGGCAAGCGCCTCGGCGGTCCTGTCCGCCTCGACGAGCACGGTCATCCGGCGGTCGGCGGCGTTTGCGGCGAAGACGTCGTCGCGGGGCACCCTAGCGAGCGCCTCGAGGGCCGCCTCATGGCGGCCCTGCCCGGTCAGAAGGTCGGCCGCGATCAGCCAGCTTTCGGCGTTTTCGGGCGCAAGGAAGGTTGCAAGCCGGGCGAAGCTCAAAGCCAGTTGAGGCACTTCCTGGCCGTTCAGATCGAGCGCCATCCGGCCGAGAAGCTCGGCCATCCCGGCGGCGGGCGTGACGATCTCGCCGCCCAGGCGCTTGCCGGCCTCGATCCGGCGGCGGGCCTCGACGAGCGCGTCCGAATCGCCCTTGAGGAGCGCCAGCGCCTGCCCGCGCTCTCCCTTCCGGACGAGCATGGCCGCGGCCGCGATTCGGAGACGCTGGGAGCGGATCGATTCGTCGTTCAGCAAGGGCGCCAAGGCGAGGACGCCCTCCCTGGCCCTGCCGCCCGCGATGAGGAGCAGCGGCCGATGCTCCGAGGCGTAGGTGGCGGCGAGCGCATTGCCGTTGGCGGCCTCGAGAAGGACGAGAGGCTTGGCCTTGCCGCTCCCCTGGGCGAGCCAGGCGCGGAGCAACGGGGTCATGAACGAGAAGACCTCGTCCTGCTCGAGCCGTTCGATCTGCCGCCCCGCTTCCTTCCACTGCTTCGCCCGGAACGCCTCGCCGACGAGGAGGAGTCGCCCGTCGGGGGCGAGCTTGCCGGCGGAATCGAGCACGCGCGCCGCCTGAAGCGCAAGCGGCCGGTCTCCCGCCGCGATGGCCTGGGACAGGGCACGGGCGGCGAGCACCTCGTTGGCGGGCGCGAGGGCGAGCGCTGCGGCATAATTGCGGGCGGCCTGCTCGGCGGCACCCGACCCGTCCGCCGCCCGGGCACGGATATAAGCGGTGAGCGCCGAGGCGTCGTCGACGGAAGCTTGGGCTGGGACGGACAGGAGCGCCAGCGCAGCCACCGTCATCCCAGCGAAGGCTGGGATCCCGGCGGGTGAGAGACGCCGGCGCCTTTCCCCCCCTGGGGCCCCAGCCTTCGCTGGGGCGACGGGGATGCCGATTTCGACCCAAGGCTTACATGTTGGGATAATTGGGCCCTCCCCCGCCTTCCGGCACCACCCAGTTGATGTTCTGGGTCGGGTCCTTGATGTCGCACGTCTTGCAATGGACGCAATTCTGGGCGTTGATCTGGAGCCTCGGACCGGTCGCTTCCTCGACGAACTCGTAGACCCCGGCTGGGCAATATCGCTGCTCCGGGCCGTCGTAGAGCGGCAGGTTGATCTCGGTCGGGATCGAGGAGTCCTTGAGGGTGAGGTGGACCGGCTGGTCCTCCTCGTGATTGGTGTTGGAGACGAACACCGACGAAAGCCGGTCGAAGCTGATCACCCCGTCGGGCTTGGGATAGGCGATCGGCCTGACCAGGTCCTTGCGGTAGAGCGACTCGTTGTCGGGATGGTGCTTCAGGGTGAAGGGCAGCCCGATCTTCAGATAGCGCATCCACATGTCGGTGCCCGCCAGGAGGGTTCCGGCCGTCCCGCCGAACTTCGCGACGAAGGGCTCGACGTTGCGGACCATCTTGAGCTCGGTCGCGATCCAGCTGCTTCGGAGGGCCTCCTCGTAGCCGGTCAGCTCGTCGCCGCCCCGCTCGGCGCCGATCGCTGCGAAGGCCGCTTCGGCGGCGAGCATTCCGGACTTCATCGCGGTGTGGCTGCCCTTGATCCTGGGCACGTTGACGAAGCCCGCGGCGCAGCCGATCAGCGCCCCGCCCGGGAAGGCGAGCTTGGGCACAGACTGCCAGCCGCCCTCGTTGATGACCCGCGCTCCGTAGGAGACCCGGCGCCCGCCTTCCAGCATCCGCCGGATCTCGGGATGCTGCTTCCAGCGCTGGAACTCCTCGAACGGGGAGAGGTGCGGGTTGCGGTAGTTGAGGGCGACGACGAATCCCAGGGCGACCTGATTGTTGGCCTGGTGGTAGATGAAGCCCCCGCCCCAGGCGCTGTCGTCGAGGGGCCAGCCCTGGGTGTGGATTACCCTTCCGGGGACGTGCTTGCCCGGTTCGATGTCCCACAATTCCTTGAGGCCGATCCCGTAGACCTGGGGCTGGCACTCGCGCTCGAGGTCGAAGGTCCGCTTGAGCTGCTTGGTGAGGTGACCGCGAGCGCCTTCCGCGAAGAAGGTGTAACGGCCGTGAAGCTCCATCCCGGGCTGGTAGTCGGGCTTTCGGGTGCCGTCGCGGGCGACCCCCATGTCGCCGGTCGCGACCCCCTTCACCGAGCCGTCCTCGTTGAACAGCACTTCCGCCGCGGCGAAGCCCGGGAAGATCTCGACTCCGAGCGCTTCCGCCTGGCCCGCGAGCCAGCGGCAGAAATTGCCGAGCGAGCCCGTGTAGGTCCCCTTGTTGTTCATGAAGGGCGGCATCATCGCGTGCGGCATCGAATATTTGCGATTCTCGCTGAGCACCCAGTGATGGTTTTCGACCACCGGAACGGTCAGCGGGCTGTCGAGGTCGCGCCAGTTCGGGAGCAGCTCCTCCAGCGCCCGGGGATCCATGACCGCTCCGGACAGGATGTGGGCGCCGACCTCCGAGCCCTTTTCGAGAATGCAGACGCTCAGCTCGCGGCCCGCCTCGTCGGCGAGCTGCTTGAGGCGGATGCTCGCCGCCAGGCCCGCCGGACCTGCGCCGACGATCACCACGTCATAAGGCATCGACTCGCGTTCGGACATCAAGGCGCTCCTGTGGCGGGCATCCTGCAAACTCGCATCGTCGCAGGCAGCCAACGTCTGGCAGATAGATAGAGAATTTGAGGTTGACCAGCCCGCCCGAGGGGGACTCCATGCCGGAGTGGAGCGGGGAAATGAGGCTTTTTGGCCGGCGGCCGCGACAAGCGCGCTGAACTGGTGGACCGAGGCGGGCGTCGACACGCTCGTCGACGAGGCGCCGCGCGACTGGCTCCGGCCGAAATCGCGGGAGGCTTCGCCTGCCGAGCCGGCGGTTCCGGCGGGGCCGGCGGGGCCTGCCGTCGGCGCGGAGCCTGAGGACGCGCTTCCCGGCCAGCTCGACCTGTTCCAGGCGTGGCTCGCCTCGACCGACCGGCTTGCCTTCGCCGCCCCGGCGGCACCGCGAGTCTGCCCGGCCGGCGATCCAGCCTCGGGGCTCATGATCCTGGCCGACATGCCGACCGGCGAGGATTGCGCGGCAGGGGCCTTGATCAGCGGCGAGGCCGGCCGGCTGTTCGAGCGCATGCTCTCAGCCATCGGCCGCGACCGCGGCTCGATCTACCTCGCCGCCCTGTCCTGCATCCGGTCTCCGTCGGGTCAGCTCAACAGCGATTCGATGAAGAGCTGTGCCGCACTCGCCCGACACCATATCGGACTTGCCGAGCCGAGGGCCGTACTGCTTTTCGGAGACTCCTGCGCCAAGGCTCTGCTCGGCCTGTCGGTGCCGCAGGCGCGGGGCCGCTGGCACGAAATCGCTACCCATGCCGGCCCGGTAAAGGCTCTGGCAACCATTGCTCCCCGACAATTGCTGGATTCGCCGCGCCTCAAGGCCATGGCCTGGGCCGACCTCCAGATGCTGATCGAAGAGGTGAAGGAATGAACCGTCTGCGCCCCCTCCTGCTGGCCGCGGCCCTCGCTTTGCCCGCCGCCCCGGCCCTCGCCGACGACGGCGCCCGCTCGAGCGAGTCGCTCTCCACCGGGCTCAGCGCCGAGCAGCGGCAAGGCTATCGCGACGTGTTCGCGGCGATCCGAGCGACGGATTGGCTGGGCGCCTCGGCCAGGCTCGCAGCAATGCCCGAGGGGCCGCTGCACGACGTCGCGAGGGCGGAGCTGTTCACCGCTAAGGGTTCCCCCCGGGTCGAGCTGCCGGAGCTTCTCCCGTTGCTCCAGCGGGCGCCGGAGATGCCGAAGGCGGAGCAGCTCGCCCGTCTCGCCCTGACTCGCGGAGCGACCGAGCTTCCGAGCCTGCCGGCCGCCGAGAAGCTGGTCTGGGTCGGAAGCCAGCCGCGCCGGGCGCGCGCGGAGGCGACCAAGGGCGACCCGGCGGCCGCCGAGCTCGAGCCGCTGGTCCAGCCGCTGATCAAGGACAACCGCCCCTACGAGGCCGAGGCGATCTTCAACGAGCGGCAGGCGCTGCTCGGCGAGCAGGCGCGAACCGAATATCAGCAGCGGATCGGCTGGTCCTACTACACCGTCGGCAACGACCGGGACGCCCGCCGGCTCGCCGCCCTCGCCCGCGCCGGAAGCGGCGAATGGGCGATCCAGGGCGCCTGGTCGGAAGGGCTTGCGGCGTGGCGCGACGGGGATTGCAAGGCCGCCGCGGACGCCTTCGCGCACGTCTCGGGGCGTTCGACCGACGTCGAGATGGCCGCCGCGGCTTATTACTGGACGGCCCGGGCGGAGATGATGTGCGGCCGGCCCGAACGGGTCCAAGGCACTCTGCGCTCCGCGGCGCGGCAGAAGGAGACTTTCTACGGGCTCATCGCGGCGACGGCCCTCGGAATCAGCGGCCCTGGAGCGGCCGGGCTTCACAATTACCGGGATTCCGAATGGCGCGGCATCGCGGGCAAGCCCAATGTCCGCTCGGCGCTGGCCCTTGCCGAGATCGGCGAAACCGATCTCGCCGACCAGTTCCTTCGCCACCAGGCGCGGCTGGGCGGCGCCGGCGACCACAACGCGCTCCTCCACCTCGCCGCCGACCTCAACCTGCCCGGAGCCCAATATTGGCTCGCGCACAATGCGCCGCGCGGGGCGAGCGTCAACCTCGCCGCCCGCTATCCGAGGCCCGACTGGCAGCCCAGCCGGGGCTGGCGGGTCGATCCCTCCCTCGCCTTCGCCCACGCGCTCCAGGAGTCGAATTTCCGGACGTCGGTGGTGAGCCCGGCCGGGGCGGTCGGGCTGATGCAGGTTCGGCCGGGCACGGCCGGCGACATCGCCCGGGCCCGCGGCGAACCGTTCGACCGGCAGATGCTCGCAAGCCCGGCCGCCAATATCGAATTCGGGCAATCTTATATCGAGAACCTGCGCGACCACGGCGCCACCGGAGGGCTGCTGCCCAAGGTGATCGCGGCCTACAATGCCGGCCCGGTGCCGGTGGCCGAGTGGAACGCCCGCCGTTTCGACAAGGGCGATCCCCTGCTCTACATCGAGTCGCTGCCTTATTGGGAAACCCGGGGCTACGTTCCGATCGTGCTTCGCAATTACTGGATCTACGAGGAAGAGGCCGGCAAGCCGGGCCCGAGCCGGGCGGCGCTTGCACAGGGCCTGTGGCCGAAATTTCCCGGCCTGGCGGGGGCCAGCGCGGTTCGGCTCAAAGCCGACGAGACCAAGCTGGCTTCGGGGACGGAATAGTCCCGTCCTCCCGGCGAAGGCCGAAATCTCGGGGAGACCCGCCGAGACTGTTCGGCCCGAGGTCCCGGCTTTCGCGGGATGAGGCTTAGGTTCTTGCTCTGTTCTATCGCCTACGCTATGCCGGGCCAATGCCTCGTCCCGATGTCCATCACGGCCGCGGAGCGCCGGAGAACCGGACTCCGACCCGCTTCAACCTGCCCGTGCGCGAGCTCGACGGCGACTGGCTGGATGTCCGCCAGGAGATCGACGAGGATCTCCCGCCGGTCAGGACGACGGTCACGGTCGAGAAGCCGAAGTCCATCATCACCTACAATAAATCGCTCGACATCGGCTTCGACCGCTCGATCAACAATTATCGCGGCTGCGAGCATGGCTGCATCTACTGCTTCGCCCGGCCGACCCACGCCTTCCACGACTTGTCGCCGGGCCTCGATTTCGAGACCAGGCTGTTCGCCAAGCCGGACGCCGCGAAGATCCTGAGGGAGGAGCTGGGCAAGCCCGGCTACGTCGTTCGCTCCATGGCGATAGGGACCAATACCGATCCCTACCAGCCGATCGAGTCGAAGTGGCGGATCACCCGCTCGGTCCTGGAAGTGCTCGCCGAGACGAAGCATCCGGTGACGATCACCACCAAGTCGGACCGGGTGGTGCGCGACGTGGATATTCTGGCCCGGATGGCCGAGGAGGGGCTTGCGAGGGTGGCCCTGTCGGTCACCTCGCTGGACCCCTCGATCTCGCGCACCCTGGAGCCCCGGGCGCCCTCCGGCCGAAAGCGGCTGGCGGCGGTGAAGGCGCTTACGGATGCCGGAGTGCCCACGATCGTCGCGATCGCCCCGGTGATTCCCGGGATCACCGACCATGAAGTCGAGCATATCGTCGAGGCCGCGGCGGAAGCGGGCGCCGAGGGGGCATTTTTCCTACCTGTGAGGCTGCCCCACGAGGTTGCGCCCCTGTTCAGGGCCTGGCTGGACGAGCATTTCCCCGACCGGGCCGACAAGGTGATGAACATCATCCGATCGATGCGCGGCGGCAAGGACAACGACCCCAACTGGTTCAGCCGGATGACCGGCTCGGGGCCGTGGGCGGAGCTGATGCGGGTCCGGTTCGAGATCGCCGCGAAGAAGCACGGGCTGAACAGGGAGAAGCGCAAGCTTCGGACGGATCTGTTCGAGCCGCCGCAGGGGCCGCAGCTGCGGTTGTTCTGATTGGTCCTCTCCGTCGCCGAAGGCGATGGGGAGGGTGGGACCAGGGCCATTGCTCCGGCCGGTCGACAAGACCGGCGCGAACCGGGTTCAGCTCAACGTAACGCAGGCAGGCGTGGAGATGCGCTTCGTCCATCGGAAAGGAAGCGAAGCGGCCTTGCCAGAGATTGCCGCGCCAGCCCTGACGCTGATTGATCTCCCAGGAATAGCGGCGGTGGGCAGGCGCCAGAGTGCCCCGAAGCCCGTCCGGGCTGGACGGGACGAGGATCGCATGGACGTGGTTCGGCATGACGCACCAGGCCCAGAGCGCCGTCCCGCTCCTTCGGCACCAGTGACGAAGCAGGCTGAGATAGAGCCGGAAATCGGAGTCGACGAAGAACGTCCGCTGCTTGCGATTGCCGCGCTGGGTCACGTGGTGCGGAATCCCGGGAAGAACCAGGCGGGCGGCGCGCGGCATGTCACGAATTTGATCGGAAACGATGACTTCAGTCAACAGGATTTCGATAAGCGCTGAAATGGAGAACAGTGACGTCACTGTCGCCTTGAAGTCCCTGTCTCTAGATCCCCTGCCTTCGCCGCCGCCCTGCTCGCCCACGCCCGTTGAGATTGCAGCCGCGGAGCCAGTGGGTGCGTCGACCGCCTCGCTGACGGCGCAGAGGCCCGGCCCCTTTCGGTTCCCATCCTGGGGATGGGAGGGCCTGGGTGGCGATCCTGCCGACCGTCGCCTCGACCCTTGCCGAAGCCTTCCGTGCCGTTGGCGGTGAAGCGCCATCGCGACAGAGCGCGCTCGACTTCCTCCGGCTTGCGGTCGGGAAAGCAGGCGAGATGGGGGATGGTTAGGTGACTGTCCTCCAACTGTCCTCAGAGGCCTAACCGCTGAAGTGGGGACAGTAAGGTGACTGTCCCCTTGCTGTCCCCGAAGTTGGGGACAGTAGTGACTGTCCCCTTGCTGTCCCCCCTCCGCCCCCCTCCGACTCACGCCAGGATTGCGTACCGGTTCCGGCGGCGCGATCCGGCAATGAAGGCGGGTGCGACCAGATTCTAAACCGCTTCCCCCGCCGCCGCCCCGCTCGACCAGGCCCATTGGAAATTGTAGCCGCCCAGCCAGCCCGTCACGTCGACCGCCTCGCCGATAGCGTAGAGGCCCGGGACCTTCGCGGCCTCCATGGTCTTCGACGACAGGCCTTGGGTGGCGATGCCCCCGACGGTGACCTCGGCCTTGGCGAAGCCTTCGGTGCCGTTGGGGGTGAAGCGCCATTGGGCCAGCCGCCGCTCCGCTTCCTCAAGCTTGCGGTCAGGAAGGTCGGCGAGGTTGCCGGCGAGGGCGAGACGCTCCGCAAGGGCCTCCGCGAGGCGTTCGGGAAGGCGCCGGCCGAGGATGGTCTTCATCGCCGAACGGGGGGCGCTGCGCTTCGTCTCGCGAAGCCAGCCCGCCGCCGCGTCGGGAAGGAAGTCGATCGCGACCGGCTCGCCGGGGCGCCAGTAGCTGGAGACCTGCAGGATGGCGGGGCCGGAGAGGCCCCGGTGGGTGAACAAGGCGGCTTCTCGGAAGCGCGCCTTGCCGGCGCTTGCGACGACCTCGGTGGCGACTCCCGACAGAGCCTGGAACAGCGCCTCCTCGCCGCTCAGCGTCAGAGGCACCAGCGCCGGCCTCGGCTCCACCACCTTCAATCCGAAGCGGCGGGCGAGGTCGTAGGCGAATCCGGTGGCTCCGAGCTTGGGGATGGACGGGCCTCCGGTTGCGATCACCAGAGCGGGCGCCTCGGCGGTGCGCTCGCCGAACCGCACCCGGAAGCGGCCGCCGGAGTGGGCGACGTCGGCTATCGGCCGGCCGAGCGCGAACTCAACCCCGCCTCCGTCGCACTCGTCCTGAAGCATCGCCACGATCTGGCGGGCGGAGCCGTCGCAGAAGAGCTGGCCCAGCGTCTTTTCGTGCCAGGCGATGCGGTGGCGCTCGACGAGGCCGAGGAAGTCGGCGGGCGTGTAGCGGGCGAGGGCCGAGACGGCGAAACGGGGGTTGGCGGAAAGGAACCGGTCGGGAGAGCAATGCAGGTTGGTGAAGTTGCACCGGCCGCCGCCGGAGATCAGGATCTTCTTCCCCGGAGCGTCGGCATGGTCGACGACGAGGACCCGGCGGCCCCTGCGGCCCGCGACCGCCGCGCACATCATTCCGGCCCCGCCCGCGCCGAGGATGATCGAGTCATAGCATTCGGAGCGGCCCGGCATGGCCGCGCCTTAGAGCCTGTCCGGCCCTCCGAACAGGGCCACCCAGCCCACCAGCACCGTCCAGTGGAGAACGACTCCCGGCCAGATCGAGCGGGTGGCGAGGGCGAGCCGGGCGCAGGCCAGGCCGAGGATGAAGACGGCGGCGAGGAACCACGGGTCGATGCCGAGGGCGGCCCAGGGCGGGCACCGGTCGCCGAGACCGTTTCGGCACAGAAGGGCCAATAGCGGATTGTAGAGCGTGAAGAGTGAAGCGGAGAGGACGGCCGGCCCCAGGCCGCTGGCCCCGGCGGCCGGAGGCTTGAGGAGAAGGCCGCGGAACAGCGATTCCTCGGCCAGGACGGGAAAGAGGAATGCGGCCAGGGCGAGCGCTGCCAGCCCCGGCGAAAGCTTCGGATCCCACCCGATCAGGCCTCCGAACCCGCCGAGGAGCGCCAGGACCGGCAGGACCCACAAGGCCGTCCTCCCGAGCCGGCCCCAGCCGGAGCCCGACGGCCGGGTCGTGACCAGCCGCTTCAGCCGGGCCAGTGCGCCCTCCGGCCGGCACGGCGCGGGCAGAACGGACGGGGGCGGCGGGCCGGCGAAGGTCTCCACCTGGTAGGCCGCCGGAAGATTGACCGGGCGGTAACCGGGACAGGCCGAGATCCGTTCGAGCACGGAGCTGTGGATGAGGAAGGGCTCCCCGGGCGGGGCGCCTTTCCAGGGGCGGTTGGGGATCGGCCGGGGCTCGCCCCACGGAATGTAGAGGCCGAGGAAGGTGCGGCGGCCCGGCCATTCCTTTTCCCGGACGCGCTGCGGCCAGGGCTCGAGAAGCCACCAGGGGCCGGTCAGCGACCGGTGGAGGGTCGGGACCGGGGCCGGGGGCGAGTCCGGCGGAGGCGGAAGCAGGGCCGGATCGAGATCGAGGCCGGCCTCGGCGGCCTGACCCGCCATCCACAGCAGCGGGTAGCGGGAAAGAGCGCCGTCACGGTCCGGATAGACCCCCCCGACGTCGGAATGGACTCCGGCGAACCAGACCTGGCGGACGTCCTGGGGCACCTTCCGGTGCTCGTCGCCGCCCGGCCACCAGGATTGCGGGTCCCGCCAGTGGTTGAGCCGGAACATCCGGCGGCGCTCGTCGATCGCGATCGCCTGGCGGAAGGTCCGGACGCTCGGATTGGTCCGGGTGAAGAGGATCCTCTGCGGGGTGGGGATGAAGAAGGTCCTCGCCCTCGGAACGAGCACCGAGGCGACCGTGTCCCATACTCCGACGAACCGGATCTCGGCGCGCCTCGTCCCGGCGACCTCGCGGAACCGGTCGCCGATCTCGAAATCGCCTCGATCGCCCGACCTCTTGAAGGCGACGAGCGCGTAGCCGCACAGGTTGAGCTGGTCCCGGCCGAGCAGCCCGAAGAGATGGATGAAACCCGCCAGCGCCCGGGCGGTATAGGCTCCGCGGCTGAAGCCGAAGAGCCAGATCTCGTCGCCCGGCTCCCAATTGCCGCAAATCCAGGAATAGGCCTGGAGCAGATCGTCGTCGAGGCCGAGGCCGAGCGCCAGGCCGAGCAGGCTTCGAACCTCGTGCCTCAGCTGGGACCACCAGGCCGGTTGCCCGATCGTCCCGACCCCGGGATCGTAATAGACGAGCTGGTCCGGCCCCTGGCGAACCGCCCGGTAGAGCTTCAGGACGTTCGAGATGTTGGCGCCGATCTCGCTGCCGGTACCGTCGAGAAGAACCACGAGCTTTCTGGACATTGCGCGAGCCCCCTTTTCGCGAAGCTCAGCTTGTCACGGGAGCGGCGCGGCTGTCGAGAGGCCCGCCGGAGCGCTGCGAGGTCCGGGGCCCGTTCATCGGGCGGTCAGGAAGCGGGAGGCAGATTTCGAGTGGACCGGAGGCGAGGTTTCGCCCTTTCGGCCGCTTGCGTCCCCTGTTCCAAGGAGCTTGCCCGTGCTCAAGCAGATCGCCCTCGCGCTCGCCGCTTCGGCCACAGCGCTCGTCGCTTTTCCCGCCCAGGCCGATGCCCGCCACCGCCACCATCGGAGCCGGGTCGTCGTCCATGTCGGCTCGGCGCCGGCTTATTACGGCTATGGCGGCTATTACGATCCTTATTACAGCCCTTATGCTCGCCGCTATCCGGTCCGGCACTATGGCAGGCGCTATTACGCCCCGCGCTATTACGCCCCGCGCTATTACGGCCAGCGCTATTACGGCCCGACCTATTACGGGCAGAGCTATGACGGCGGCTATTACGGCCGAAGCCGTTATCGCGGCCGTTATGACGGCTACGACTGCCGCCGGCGCGGCAACGGGACCGCGGGCGCGATCGTCGGCGGAGCGGTCGGGGCGCTTCTCGGCCGCGAGATCGGCCGCGGCGGCTCGCACGGCTATTACCGCTACCGTCGCGGCGGCGGCGGCGGGACCACCGGAGCGATCGTCGGAGGCGCCGCCGGAGCCTTGGTCGGCCGCGAGGTCGCCCGCAGCTGCTGACATTCAATTCCTCCCCGAGCTTGCCTCGGGGAGGGGGACCGCGGCGCGAAGCGCCGTGGTGGGGGAAGGAAGGCCGGTCCCGGAAGCCCCCTCCACCAGCAAACCGGGGGAGGAACTAAGGCAATCGCGCCCGCTCCGCTTCGGCGGCGAGAAAGCCGGGCTCGCGCTCGGGCACCATCCAGCGGCTCTCCCAGATCTCGACCGACTCGAAGATGCCCGGGTTGAAATAGGGATCGCCCGCAAGATAGGAATCGAGCGCGGCCCGGTCCGGCAGGTCGAAGACGAACAGGCTCCCGACCATCGCTCCGCCCTCCAGCAACGGGCCTGCGTAAACGATCTTCGACTGGTGGCCTTCGACGTAGCGCAGGTGGGCGGAGCGGTGGGCGGCCCGAGCTTCGCCGCCTGATCGGTCGCGGCCCAGGACGACGAAATTCATCAGCTGGCCCGGTCGCGAACGGCGTCGAGGTCTATCGCGCCCTCATTGCCTTCGCCCGGGGTCCCGCCCGAATCGAACGAAGTCGGGCGGTCTTTCCCGACCGGTTCGCCGCCGTCGCGGTCGTCCTGGATCGGCTCGGGCGGGTCGCGCCGGCCGGCGGCCGGGCCGCCCTCATCCTCGATCATGGCACGGCTCCTTTCGAAGCGGCCAACGCTCGGGACCGGCGGCGTTTCCTAGAAAATGATCGCGCCGGCGACGAACGTGATGAAAGCGATGGTCCAGTCCTTGGGCTGCATTCGGCGGATGAAGTCCATGTCGAGCTCCTTGCTGTGTTATGAATGTAAGACAGATGCAAGGCGAATCAAGAGGCCCGTCATCCCGGCGAAGGCCGGGACCTCGGGGAGACCCGCCGAGACTTTCCGACCCGAGGTCCCGGCTTTCGCCGGGATGACGGGGTCAATCAGATCTTCACCTGGCTTCCCATCTCGACCACCCGGTTGGGCGGGAGGGCGAAGAATTCCATCGGGCTTTCGGCGTTGCGCATCATCCAGGCGAAGAGCTTTTCGCGCCAGATCGCCATTCCGTGGACGGTCGAGGCGAGCGGGGTCTGGCGGGACAGGAAGAAGCTGGTCTCCATCATCCGGAACGGAAGGCCGCAGCGGTCGACGGCTCCGAGCGCCTCGGGGACGTTCATGTCCTGCATGAAGCCGAAGTGGAGGATGATCTTGTAGAAGCCCTCGCCGAGCTCCTCGACCTCGACCCGCCGCTCGTCGTCGACATAGGGGACGTCCTCGATCGCCACCTTGAGGAAGATGGACCGCTCGTGGAGCACCTTGTTGTGCTTGAGGTTGTGGAGGAGGGCATGGGGGACGCCGTCGGCCTGGCTGGTCATGAAAATGGCGGTTCCGGGGACCCGGGCGGCCGAGCCCGCGGCCGACTTGATGAACAGCTGGATCGGGATGTCGCCCTGCTTGAGCTGCCGGTGGAGCAGCTTTCGGCCCTTGGCCCAGGTGGTGAGAAGGGCGAAGATGATGAAGCCGACCATCAGCGGGAACCAGCCGCCGCTCGGCACCTTGAGGAGGTTCGCCGCGAAATAGGCGGCGTCGACGAGGAAGAAGAGGGCGAGCAGGCCGACCGCGAGCCACCGGTTCCAGCCCCACAGTGCGAACAGCACGACGGCGAGCAGGCAGGTGTCGATGAACATCGCCCCGGTCACCGCGATCCCGTAGGCGGCGGTGAGGTTGGACGAGGTCTGGAACACGAGGACGAGCAGGATCACCATCACCATCAGCGCCCAGTTGACCGCAGGGATATAGATCTGGCTCGCCGCGGCGGCGCTGGTGTGGGTGATCTTGATCCTCGGGATGTAGCCGAGGTGGATGGCCTGCTGGGTCACCGAGAAAGCCCCCGAGATGACGGCCTGGCTGGCGATCACCGTCGCCGCGGTGGCGATCAGGACCAGCGGAAGCCGGAACCATTCGGGCGCCAGGAGGAAGAAGGGATTGTGGATCGCCTCGGGGCTCGCGATCAGGAGCGCCCCCTGCCCCAGATAGTTGATCATCAGCGCGGGCAGGACGAAATAGATCCAGCCGGCGCGGATCGGGCGGCGGCCGAAATGCCCCATGTCGGCATAGAGCGCCTCCGCCCCGGTGACTGCGAGGACCACGGAGCCTAGGGAGACGAAGGCGAGCCACTTCTCCTCGAAGAAGAAGCGCACCGCCCACGCCGGATTGAGGGCGGAGATCACCCCCGGAGAGTTGGCGATGCTGAGAGCTCCGAGCACGCTGAGCGTGAGGAAGTAGACGATGATCACCGGCCCGAAAAGAGCGCCCACCGCCGCGGTGCCGCGCTGCTGGATCATGAAAAGGCCGACGAGGATGAGGATCGCGATCGGCACCACCCACGGCTGGAGGCCGGCCTGGACCACCACCAGACCTTCCACCGCGGAGAGCACCGAGACGGCCGGGGTGATCATCGAATCGCCGTAGAAGAGCGCGCAGGCGAAGACCCCGAGAAGGACGATCGCGGCGCCCCAGCGCGCCGCCTCGGTCTTTCGCGAGATGAGCGCGAGCAGGGCGAGGCTTCCCCCCTCCCCCTTGTTGTCCGCCCGCATCAGGATGGTGACGTATTTCAAGGTCACCACGATCATCATCGACCAGAAGATGAGGCTGAGCACCCCCAGGACGTGGAGCCGGTCGACCGGGAGCGGGTGATGCCCGGCGAAGGTCTCGCGGAAGGCGTAGAGCGGCGAGGTGCCGATGTCGCCGAAGACGATCCCGATCGCGCCTACGGTGAGCCTGAGCAGCCCCTGGCGATGATGGTCGGACTGCGGGTCGCGCGAGTCCGGAAGGGCCGGGGCAGCCGGAGCTTCGCTCATCCTTCGTCCCTTAGCATCACCCGGTAGGAATGGCCGAAGGGCGCAGTCCGTTCCGGCCCCGGATCGCTGGGCGCGCTACGCTTTTGACGGGTGGTGGGCAAGGGCCTCGTCGTCGACCCCGTCATCCCGGCTTTCGCCGGGACGACGGAATATTACTCGACCGAAGCGGCGGCGTCCTTGTCGGCGGCCTGCTTGGCGCGGAAGACGTCGCTTCGATGGGCCCTCGCGGCCATCGCTTCCCAGGCTCCGGCAGCCCGGAGGCAGCGGTCCCGGACATTGTCGAGCGTGGCCTTGTCGGCATCGGAGCGCGCCTCGGCGGCGCGGGCGGAGTAGAAGTCATGCTGTGCGGACATAGGCGTTTCTTTCTTCCCCCCTTGCGATTGGAGCAAGGCGGGACGGGGGCCCTTTGGCCCCCGCCCCTTCTACCCGCCTCTCGCCCCGCGGAAGGACTCGGGCGGGTTGCACTCCCCCGCCGGAACGGCGGAGGAACGTCGGTTACGCCGCCTGGATATTGACGGCGCTTGTCTTGCCGCGACGGTCGGTCTCGAGATCGTAGGAGACCCGCTGGTCGCGGTCGAGAGTCTGCATCCCGGCGGCCTGGACGGCGCTGATATGGACGAAGGCGTCGTTTCCGCCCCCGTCGGGCTGGATGAAGCCATAGCCCTTGTCGGCATTGAAGAACTTCACGGTTCCGATCATTTCACTTTTTCCTTTCGAATGGCGGGACGATCGTCGCCCCCCGGTGCTGCGAGAGGCGAGAAGGAAAAAGGAGCCGCAAAGCGCCAAAGACCGTTCGTTTGCGACTGGTAGCGACGCTCTATGTAGGCGCGAGGGGCGAAAATAGCAAATTGGGGCCGAGGCATGGCGGGCGATGTCCTCCGGGCCCGGGAGCAGGTCGTCGCCCCGAACTTGTTCCAGGGTCCAGGGTGGAGCGGGGCCGACAGTCCGGGTTTCCCCCGGAGGACTGAGCGGCGCCGGCCTGGATGCTGAAACAGGTTCAGCATGACGGCGGAGGGTGACTCTCGCGGCGCCCCACGAGGAACGTTGTCGAGGCTCGACCCTTTTGAAGCGGACAGGCAGGAGACAGGCATGCGCTATCGGCGGCTCGGATCGAGCGACCTCGAGGTTTCGGAAATCTCCCTCGGCTCGTGGCTCACCTTCGGAGTGGGAGTCGAGCGCGACCGGGCCGCCGCGGTCGTCGACAAGGGCTTCGAGCTCGGCATCAACTTCATCGACACCGCCAATATCTACGGGCGCGGCGCCGCGGAGAGCTTCCTCGGCGAAGTGCTGAAGGGACGGCCGCGCGATTCCTACGTGCTCGCCACGAAATTGTACTTCCCGATGACCGAGATCGACCGGGGGCTGTCCCGGGCCCAGGTCGAGAAGCAGCTCGACGCCTCGCTGAAGCGCCTGAGAACCGACCGGATCGATCTCTACCAGTGCCACCGCTACGACGAGTCGACCCCGCTCGAGGAGACGATGCAGGCGCTCAGCGAAGCGGTCCGCTCGGGCAAGGTGCGCTACATCGGATTCTCCGAATGGCCGGCCGACAAGATCCGCGCCGCCATCGAAATGGCCGGCGTCGAGAAGTTCGTCTCGAGCCAGCCGCAATATTCGCTGCTCTGGCGTGAGCCGGAGGAGGAGGTGATCCCGCTCTGCGCGGCGAACGGCATCTCGCAGATCGTCTGGTCCCCGCTCGCCCAGGGCGTCCTCACCGGCAAATACCGCCCCGACAGCCCGCCGCCCCAAGGCAGCCGGGCGACGAGCGAGGAGATGGGCGGCTGGATGGACAGGCTGCTCCAGCGGCCGGTGCTTGAAGCGGTCGAGCGGCTGAAGCCGGTCGCGGCCGAGGCGGGGCTGAGCCTCGCCCAGTTCGCCTTGGCCTGGGTGCTCAGGGAGCCCAACGTGGCGTCGGCCATCGTCGGAGCGTCGAGGCCCGAGCAGCTCGCGGAGAATGCCGCGGCCTCCGGAGCGGAGGTGGACCCGGCCCTGTTCGAGCAGGCCGAGGCGATCGTGGGGGAGGCTCGGCAGTAGCCCGTCATCCCGGCGGAAGCCGGGACCTCAGGTCGATAAAGCGCGGCGGGTCTCCCCGAGGTCCCGGCTTTCGCCGGGATGACGGGTTAGCCCGGCAGCCTTGCGCTCTCCACGATCCGCTCGAACTCCGGCAAGCCGGCGTCGAAATAATGCATCCGGGCGGCGTCGAACAAGGCGAGGTAGAAGCGGCCGCCGACGATCGCTCCGACCGCCCTTCCCTTCCGCTCCACCTCGTCGCCGCCGAGATGGGCGTAATCGAACTGGAAGCCGGAATGGCCGAGGAATTGGCGCGGCTTGAGGCCGGTCATCTCGAACCGGGTCGAGCCCGCGCGGATCCGGTAGAAGCTCTCGATCATCGCCGCGATCTCGGTCGGGTTCATGTCGGAGCGGAAATTGGGGACCTTGCGGTCCGCCTTGCGGCGCTGCTGGACGATCCTTTTGTCGTTCTCCAATCCGCCGATGAAGGTGAGCCCGTCGAGCAGCGGCCCGTTCAGGGTCCAATTCTCCTCCCGCCTGATGTCGTGGGGACCCCGCGGCGCCTTGTTCCAGCGGACCGTTGGAGTAACGACCATCGTACCTCGGGCGACGTTCTCCGGACCCGGCTGGACCAGCCGGTAATAGCGGAACAGGCCCGGCCCTCCGAAGCCCCCGGCGCAGCCCGCCGTCAGCGACAGCGCCGCCACGGCCGCGAGAATCCTTCGTCCACGCATCGGCCGGTCCTCCTTCACTGGCTCGCCATGTGGCGGACCATCGCTGCATCGGGCGCTCCGGGCGCGAGCGTCAGATAGCGGTCGAGCGCCGCCTTGCCCTCGCCGCGCCTTCCGGACTTAAGCAATTGATAGCCGTGCGCCCGCCAGGCTTCCGGCGGTGCGTCGGGATAGGCGATCGCGGCCGCATAGCTGCGGCCGGCGAGATCGCTGTCGCCCGGGCCGCCCTTCAGGCGCCAGACCTCGCCTTCGTAATAGCGAAGAAGCCCGTTCCAGCCGTCCTTCGCGAGGTTTCGGATGACGTAGAGGCTGGCCCCCGGATCGTTGAGCTTGACCTGGTCGTCGAGCAGGGTCTTGCGATGGCCGCCGAGCGCCCGGACGTAGCGGTCCCGGGCCCGTTCGGTGGTCCGGGCCGTCGTCACCTCCCTGGCCGAGGCTCGAAGGTCGACCATCCGGGTCTCGGGCGCTGGGTGGGTCTCGAGCAGGGAATAGCGGCGCCGGTAGCGCTTGCCGCGCATCGCCGCGCTCGCCCGGCTTTCCTCGATAAGCTGCTGCCACGTCTCCGGCATCGCGGCGGGGTCGTAGCCGGCCTCGCTGATCTGGAGCAGGCCGATGGCGTCCGCTTCCGACTCCAGCTCGCGATTGTAGGAAAGCAGCGAAAGGATGGTTCCGAACTGGGCGAGCTGGACCAGGTCGCCGGCGTAGAAGCCTCCGGCCGCCCCCCCGACTCCCGCCCCCATGGCCAGGAAATTGAAGGCCGCGGTCTTGAGCTTCATGTCGCGCCACAGGCGGATCTGGTGGCGTCGCAGGAAATGGCCGGCCTCGTGGGCGATCACGCCCGATAGCTGGGCCTCGTCCCGCATCCGGAGCAACAGGCCGGTGAACACGACCATGAACCCGGTCGGCGCCATGAAGGCATTGAATTCGGGGATCCGGGCGACATAGACCCTGAGGTCCTTCGCCGCCGGCCCTCCCACCCGCTCGGCGAGGCCGCCGAGATAGGAAGCGAGCCCGGGGTCGCCGAGCAGCAGGTTGGAGCCGGCGATCTCCTGCTCGACCCTTTCATATTGCTGCCACATGCCGAGCTCGTCCTTGGCGGTCGGGCGGTGGCCGGGGCCGATCAGGGGCTTCATCGACCGGGGCGGGATCCGAGCGTCGGCGGCGCCTACCGTTCCGAGGCAGCAGGCGCAGCCGAACGCTCCGAGGACCGAGCGCCGGGTGAGAGCGTCGCTCATTGCCTCGCCCTGACGTAGCGCCCGGCCTTCATCCGGCCGAGCAGCCGCTCGACCATCTGCGCGGCCCCCTCGGGCGTCCTTATGTCCCCGAAGTCCACGCCCGGCATCATGCTCTGGGTCTGGAGGACGTTGAACCAGGCGACCTCGCCCGTCCTCAGGTCGACCAGCGAGGCGTAGGCCGATTGGCCGCCTCCGCCCTGGGGCGCGCAGAAGCCGACGAAGCAGCCGGCGATCCCGAGCACCTGGAGCGCGACCCGTCCGGTCGAGGCGAAGCTGTCCTCGGCATGGAGGAAGAGCGCATAGTCCATTCCCGTCGCCCGGCCGAACTTCACCGCATCCTCGCCCAGCGTCCAGTCGATCCCGCGGCGCCGTTTGGTCGGAAGGTCGGCGCCGAGATATTTGTGGAGAGCGATCGAATTGCCGACCGCGGCGTGGAGCCGCTCGAGGTCCGCGACCTCCTGCTCGCCGATTCCGGGGATTCCGCCGCGGGTCTCGAGGATCCGGGTCCTTCCGCCGCGCCCGGCCTGCTGGTCGGCAAGCGCCTTCAGGAGATTGGCTCGGGCCTTCTCGGTCCAGTCGGCCCTCGGCTCGACCAGCCCGCCGGCGGTGACGAGGCCGACGGTGACGTCGGGGCGCATCACGATCAGGCTGTAATCGCCCTGCGGCGGCTCGAATTCGACATCGGCGATCTGGCGGGTCTGGACGCAGGCGGAGATGGCAAGCGAGGTGGCGGAGAGGAGAATGACGAGCCGGCCGCGGCGCATGGCGTTGCTCCTCGATTTTCGGAAAAGGCGAAAAACCCGTTCCCTGAACGACTTACCGCCAACGCTTCGGTAACGCGGGCGTTCCGAATATCCTCCCCATCGAAGATGGGGAGGGAGAGCATGCGAAGCATGGTGGAGGGGTGATGGCGGGGGCTGGTGCAATCTCCCCCTCCACCACCCTTCGGGTGGTCCCCCTCCCCATGCGAAAGCATGGGGAGGATAGCTGGCGTTGACACCTTGCCGCCGGCAGCGGACACGAATCTGATGACCCTCAGCCTCCACTACCACCCCTTCTCCTCTTTCTGTCAGAAGGTGCTCGTCGCCCTCTACGAGCGCGACGTGCCGTTCGAGAAGGTGGTCGTCGACCTCTCCGACCCGGCGCAGAGGGAAAAGCTTCGGCGGCTCTGGCCGATGGGCAAGTTCCCGGTCCTGCGGGACGAGGCGCGCGGGAGGACCGTTGCCGAATCGAGCGTGATCGTCGAATATCTGGACCGGGTGCATCCGGGCCCCGCGCCGCTCGTTCCCGCCGATCCGGAAGCGGCGCTCGACGTCCGGCTGTGGGACCGCTTCTTCGACAATTATGTGGAGCTTCCGCTGCAGAAGGTGGTGGGCGACTGCCTTCGCCCCGACGGGGTCCGCGACCCGCACGGAGTCGAGGAGGCCGGGGCCCTGCTTGGACGGGCCTACGATCTGCTCGAGGACAGGCTGGCCGGGAGCGGACCGTGGGTGGCCGGCGAGGCCTTCACGCTGGCCGATTGCGGCGCCGGCCCGGCCTTGTTCTACGCCGCTATGATACTGCCGTTTGCCGGGCGGCCGAGCCTGGAGGCTTATTACGGACGGCTTCGCGGTCGGCCCTCGTTCGGCCGCGCCGTGGACGAAGCGCGGGAGTTCCGGGCTTATTTCCCGCTTCCCTGGCCTGAAGGCTGGGATTGACCGTCGCCCCAGCGAAGGCTGGGGCCCCAGGGGGTGAAACAAAACGCCACAGGCTTCACCCGCTGGGGCCCCAGCCTCCGCTGGGGCGACGTGCTCAGGCCGCCACGTCCCACTCGTCCTGGCGGACCGGGTGGACGGTCCGGAACAGGCCGGCGCCGGTGCGCGCGGTCTCGGCGAGGGCGAGTGCCGTGCCGCAGAAGCCGCATTCGGCGGAAAGGCGGCCGATATACCAGTGGCTTCGTCCGCACCCCGGGCAGCGATTGGCCTCGCCCGTATGATAGAGGACCTGGAACCCGCGCAGGGCCGGATCGTGAGGATAGCTCCGGCCGCCTTCGATCGGCGTCAACATCGTCTCGTTCCCTCAACTCACCGCAGCGACGGCTGCGATGAACCGTTCTTTTCCATCGGCGGGTTGAACGCAAGATTAATGTTGCGGCAGTGACACAATCGAGACCATTTAGTGGTGCTCCGGTGACACACTTGTCACTCTGCGGCGCTTTTTCGGGGCTAACGCCCGGTTGACTCCCCCGTCATCCCGTCGAAAGCGGGACCTCAGGCCGGAAAGTCTCCGCGGACCTCCCCGAGGTCCCGGCTTCCGCCGGGATGACGGAGAGCGGAATGATCTATTTCGAGGACCTCGAGACCGGGCGCGAGACCGAGTTCGGCCGCTACCAGGTCACCCGCGAGGAAGTCCTGGACTTCGCCCGCAAATACGACCCGCAGCCCTTTCACCTCTCCGACGAGGCCGCGGCCAGGACCCATTTCGGCCGGCTCGCGGCGAGCGGCTGGCATACGTGCGCGATGACGATGGCAGTCATCGCCCGGCGGGTGATGGATGAGGAGCAGGCCGGGCTCGGTTCCCCCGGAGTCGACGAGCTGAGGTGGCTCAAGCCGGTCTATCCGGGCGACACGCTCATCGTGAGGGGCAGGATCCTCGACAAGACTCCCTCACGCTCGAAGCGGGACATCGGCTCCTTCCGGACCGAGACCGAAGTGACCAACCAGGATGGAATTCCGGTGATGCGATTCACGTCGATCGTGCTGATCCGCCGGCGCCCGGCCTGACCTGTCATAGCCGGCCATAGCCGTCATCCCGGAGAAGGCCGGGATGACGGGCCGGCAGCGGGCGCGACCATCCTCGACGGTCAGTCCCGGCGATCCCGACGGTTCTCGCGCCTCAATCCGCGGAAGTCCTGGCGGCCCTCGCGGCGGAATTCGCGCCGGTCCTGACGCCTGTCCTGGCGGAACTGCTCGCGGGTGACGGTGCCGTTGCGGAGCGCCTCGCGGTCCTGGATCCGCTCGTTGCGGAACTCGGTTCGGTCGCCGCGGCGATCCTGGCGATAGTCGCGCCAGTTGCCCCGCATCTCGCGCCGGTCCTCGCGCCACTCGCCCCGGTCCTGGCGCCACTCGCGCCGGTCGCCGCGGTCCCAGCCGTCCCAGCGCTCCCAGCGCCGGTCGTTCCAGTTGCGCCCGCCGTAGCGGCTGCGGCGGCCTTCCCAATAGCGGCGATGATCGTCGTTCCAGCGATGCGGCCGGCGGTAGCTGTCGTAGACGTAGATTCCGTAGCCCGGATAATAATAATTGCCGTACCAGCCGTACCAGGGATCGGCATAAGCGCTTCCTCGGCCGTAATAACAGTCGCTGTAATAGGGATCGCAATAGCCGGAACCGCCGTAGCCGACCGAGACTCCGCCATAGCCGTAGCCGTAATCGTCGTAGGTGGCGCAGGCCGAGAGGCCGAGGCCGGCGGTGAGAAGGATGGCGGCGTTGCGAAGGCTGAACAGGGGCATGAGCGACTCTCCCGAAAGGACGCTGACGGCCCGCAAACTCCGATTTTCGGCTGAACCGTCGGTGAATTCGTTAACCTTTTGGAAAGCCTGAAGTTCCGGAGCTGGCGCGTCGCCCCAGCGAAGGCTGGGGCCTCGGGGGTGGAGGGTCCTGCGTTTTTCACCCTCCGGGGCCCAGCCTTCGCTGGGGCGACGGCTCACTCCCCTTCGAACTCAACCAGCGCGTGCACCTTCATCCCGGCCGAGCGAAGCTGCTCGCCGCCCCCCAGCTCCGGAAGGTCGACGATGAAGACCGCCTCGGCCACGTCGGCTCCGGCCCGGCGCAGAAGGCGCGCGGCCGCGAGCGCCGTGCCTCCGGTGGCCAGCAGGTCGTCGGCGAGAAGCACCCGCTTTCCGGGCGCGCAGGCGTCGACGTGAATGGCCAGCCGGTCGGTGCCGTATTCGAGCGCATAATCCTCGGCGATCGTTGCTCCCGGCAGCTTGCCGTCCTTGCGGACGAGCAGCAGTCCGGCGCCGAGCAACTTGGCGAGCGCCGCGGCGACGACGAAGCCGCGGGCCTCGATGCCGGCGACGAGGTCGGGCGGGTCGTCGACCAGGGCGGCCAGCCGATCGATCGAGTCGGCGAACCCGCGCGCGTCGAGAAAAAGCGTGGTGACGTCGCGGAACTGGATCCCGGGCTTTGGGAAGTCCGGGACGGTCCGGATCAGCGCCTTGAGATCGTCATTGTCATTCCCGGCGCCGGTGGGGACAGTCACTTTTCCGCACTCCCTGCCAGAATGGTCGCTGCCGTGCGGAAAAGTGACTGTTCCCTTTTCTCCGACTTATCCCGCAATCCCCGCGTCGCGCTTGGCCTCGTCGCTCTTCGCCATGTTCACCGGATCGAGGGGGCCCGTCTTCCGCACCCGTCGGCTGGCGCCGCCATGCCAGATGTTCTGGTAGGCCATGTAGGAGAGGACGGTGGCGAAGAGGAGGAAGACCAGGACCGCCCAGCCCGCCGCCTTGCGGTTCTCGAGCTTGGGCTCGGCCGTCCAGGCGAGGAAGGCGCTGACGTCCTTCGCCATGTTCTCGACCGTGGGCGCGGTGCCGTCCGCGAAGGTGACCTGGCCGTCGCGAAGCGGCGGGGGCATGGCGATGTTGAGGTTCGGGAAATAGGGGTTGAAGTGAAGCCCCTGCCCCGGCTGGACCTCGGCCGGAAGCGGCCTGCCGTGCTTGTTCCTGTAGGTCTTCGGATCGCGGTAGCCGGTGAGCAGCGAGGCGACATAGGCCGGGCCGCCGTGGCGCGCCTTGGTGATCAGCGACAGGTCCGGCGGGAGGGCGTTGTTGTTGGCGGCGCGCGCGGCGACCTCGTTCGGATAGGGGTTCGGGAAATTGTCGGCCGGGATCGCCTTGCGGTCGCTCGCCTCGCCGGTCTTGGGATCGACCGCCGGGACGGGGATCTGCCACTTGTCGGCGACCGCCTTCACTTCCTCCTCGGCATAGCCGAGGTCCTCGAGGTTGCGGAAGGCGACGAAGCTCAGACCGTGGCAGGAGGAGCAGACCTCCTTGTAGACCTGGAAGCCGCGCTGGAGCTGCGGCCGGTCATATTTGCCGAACGGGCCGTCGAACGAATAGCCGAGGTCGCGCGCCTCGAGGTGGAAGGCATGTTCCACGCTCTCCTCGTGCGGCTCGCTGATATAGGCGTAGACGCCCTTGCCCAGCGAGATGCCGGTGACCAGCACGAAGCCGAGGCCGATGAGGATGCCGAGCAGGCGAACCATGTGTCGTCTTTCCCTTATTCAGCCGCGGTGGCCGGCCGCAGGCCGGAGAGGTCGGCGGGCGCCGCCTCGCGCTCTTCCCCGTGAAGCACGCTTTCCGAGATCGAGTTGGGAAGCGGCAGGGTCCGCTCCGTCCAGCTCAGGATGGGGAGGATTATGAGGAAATGGGCGAAGTAATAGATCGTCGCGAGCTGGCTGATCATCACGTACGGCTCTTCCGCGGGCCTTCCGCCGACGAAGCCCAGGACGAAGATGTCGGCGACCAGGATCCAGAAGAACTGCCTGAAGCGCGGCCGGTAATTGCCCGAGCGGACCGGCGACGGATCGAGCCAGGACAGGAAGAAGAGAAGGATGATCGCGCCGAACATCGCGAGGACGCCCCACAGCTTGGCCGGGAGGATGAAGTCCACCGTGAAGGCCCGAAGGATCGCGTAGAACGGCCAGAAATACCATTCGGGAACGATGTGCGACGGAGTCGAGAGCGGGTTGGCCGGGATGTAATTGTCGGCATGCCCGAGATAATTGGGAGCGAAGAAAACCACGAAGGCGAGGAGCACGAGGAAGACCCCCAGGCCGAACCCGTCCTTGGCCGTATAATAAGGATGGAACGGCAAGGTGTCCTGCGGGCCCTTGACGTCGACTCCGGTCGGGTTGCTCGAGCCCGGGATGTGAAGCGCCCAGATGTGGAGGATGATCACTCCGGCGATCACGAACGGAAGAAGATAGTGGAGCGAGAAGAAGCGGTTCAGGGTCGCCTGGTCGGGCGCGAAGCCGCCGAGCAGCCATTGCTGCACGGGCTCGCCGACCAGCGGGATCGCTCCGAACAGGCCGGTGATCACCTTGGCGCCCCAGAAGCTCATCTGCCCCCAGGGCAGGACGTAGCCCATGAACGCCGTCGCCATCATCAGCAGGAGGATGACGAGGCCGAGCATCCACACCAGCTCGCGCGGCGCCTTGTACGATCCGTAATAGAGGCCGCGGAAGATGTGGATGTAGGTGACGATGAAGAAGAAGCTCGCGCCGTTGGCGTGGAGATAGCGAAGCAGCCAGCCCTGGTTGACGTCGCGCATGATGTGCTCGACCGACCGGAAGGCGCCGGCGTCGGAGGGCACGAAATGCATCGCCAGGATGATCCCCGTCACGATCTGGATGACGAGGGCGATCCCGGCGAGGACTCCAAAATTCCAGAAGTAGTTGAGGTTGCGCGGCACCGGATAGCCGCCGCCGACGGCGCCGTAGACGAGGCGCGGAAGCGGCAGGCGCTGGTCGATCCAGCGCATGAAGCCGCTCTTGGGGCGATATTCTTCTGCCCAGGGGAAGCTCATCTTATGCCTCCTCGCCGATTGCGACGACGGTATCGGATTTGAACGCGTAGGCCGGCACTTCGAGATTCTTCGGCGCCGGGCCTTTGCGGACCCGGGCGGCGGTGTCGTAATGCGAGCCGTGGCAGGGACAGAAATAGCCCCCGTAGGCGCCCTTGCTCTCGCCTTCCGCGGCGCCGAGCGGGACGCAGCCGAGATGGGTGCAAACGCCCATGGTGATCAGCCACTGCGGCTTGCCTTCCTTGGTCCGCTCGGCGAGCGTCTGCGGATCGCGAAGCTCGCCTACGGGGACGGCGTTCGCCGCCTGGATCTCGGCCGGGGTGAGGTGGCGGATGAAGAGCGGCTGCTTGCGGAAGATGGTCTTCACCGCCTGGCCGGGCTGGATCGCCGAAAGATCCACCTCGATCGACGCCAGAGCGAGCACGTCGGCCGACGGGTTCATCTGGTTGACCAGTGGGAAGAGCGTGACGACCGCACCGACTCCGGCGACGCTCACCGCCGCGATGTTGATGAAGTCGCGCCGCCTCATGGAGGCATCGGACGCGCCGTCCGGGCCAGAGCCCAGCGTCCCGTCGCTGTGTTCAACCGTCGCCATAATGTCCTTCAGCGCTTCGAACAGGAATGCGTGGGCGAAAGGAAGAACCCGCGCAGCGCCGCACGCAAAGGAGGAAGAAAGCCTCCCCTGAGCGGCTTGGCGCGCCTGATAGACGCGTGGACGCCGCTTTGCCAACAGCGTTTTTGAGCGGCCGCCCGGCGTTGACCCTCGTCGGGCCGCGGGCCATGACGCGGAGGCCCAGCCTGGAAGGTCCGCGCCGTGCAATCGCCGCTCGCAATTCCGCCGCTCAGGCGAGCCGGCCTCTGGATGGCGCGCAAGGTGCACGGCAACCGGCGGAGCTCGCACGGCTTCCTTCTGACGCATCGCCACTATCTCCACGAGGATCAGGAATGGCGCATCGGCCAGGGCTATCTGGGGATGCTGGCGCTTTTCGCTCTCCCGATCCTGTTCGCCTATGTCCAGACGATGCACTTCCATACGGGATATTGGAGCGGCAGCCGGCACCACCTGGGCTATTGGTCCGATCTGCCGGCCGACCTGAAGATCGCGATACCGCTCGTCTTCGTGGCGCACCTGACGGGCATGCTGTCGGCGGCTCGGACCATCCTCCTCTGGCAAGGGGTGGGCACGAGGGAGGAGCTCGGCGAATGAACGGAGCTGTCCGGAAGCGGTATTGCGTCACGGTCCGGCGCCCGCAATGACCCAGTGATGCCCTCGCTCCGCCTCGAATCCCGCTTTTCCGTCGCGCTGCTCGGCGCCGCGGCGGCGGCGGCCGCCGCCGCAGCAGCAGCATTTCCGGCCCGGGCGGACCCGCCCCGCGAGATCAACTCCCTGGCCACCCGGATGTCGCCGCGGATCACGCAATGCCTGATCCGCCGCCATCCCGGCCTTATCGACCGCTGGCTCGCGACCCTGCCGGGATCGGCGGCCGAAGGCCGGCTGGTGCGGAGCGCCGAGCCGCGATTCCCGGCCTGCTTCGGCGAGCCCTTCGAAGCCAGTGGCGGGGTCTGGCTTCCCAAATATGACAAAGCCGGAATCCGCGCCGCGCTCGTCCGGGCGCTCCTCCAGTCCAGCCGGGACCGCCTGCCCTCCGCCCCGGCGCCCGGCGGACCTTCAGCCTGGTATTCCGAGCCCCCGGGCGCGCCGAGAACCGCCCAGGACTCGGCCGCCCTGGTCGCCGCCGAGCTCGGCGCCTGCCTGGCCGCGACGCACTGGAGCGAGGTCGTCGCGATCGTCAGGGCCGTCGACCCGGCGGCGGAGAACAGCATCGCCTGGGGATACAGGGAGACCAAAGAGGCGCGCGCCCGGGAGTCGGCCGCCGTGGACAGCGCCTTGTCCAAGGTGATTCCGTCGGTCCCTTCCTGCGTCCCCGCCGGCGCCAGGATCCGGATCAACCGCCTTCGCCTGCGGACCCTGCTCGAGGAGGCGGCCTGGCAGATGACCAAGGGCGGGGAAGCGGGACCGGGCGGCGGGGCGTTCAACGCCGGTTAAGCGGGAGAGCGGCCTGATCGGACCGGAACCGAAACGGAGTCCTCCGATGCGCTCGTTCTTCCTGATCGCCCTCGCCTTCGCCGCTTCCCCGGCGGGCGCCCAAGCGGTCCCTTCCCCGCTCGATCGCGCCCTCGCCGAGATCGAGGCCCATCGGGTGGAGATGCGGGTGGGTTGCTCGATACCCGTCCCGGCCCTGTGGAACGCCCCACCCTGGGAGCAGCGCGCCGCCGCCGCGCGCCGCGAAGCGTTCGAGGACTGCCTCGAAGGGGCGATGCGCCGCGAGCAGGACCGGCTGGCGGAGCTTCAGCAGCGAGTCGCGGATTTGCACGCCCAGGCCCCCGGGGCGGACTGGTCGGCCGCCGATTCGGCCCTCGAGTCCAGATGGGCCGAGCTCGACACCCTGGCCGGCAAGCTCAGGACTCGCGACAATTGGGCGGACACCGCAGTGCGGGTGCTCGACACCTTCACCGGACCCGGCGCGCCGTTCGGTCCCAGGCCTCCCTCGTGGAACCGCTGCGCACCTTATCGCTGCGATTCGAGCAGTTCGGCGACGGGGATTAGGTAGCGGCCTGACCTCCCGTCACCGGCTGGCCCGTCGGCGCCCCGGAATCTGTCCTGTTCAAATGGAAGCCACTCTTCGTCATGCCGGACCTGATCCGGCATCCACCTTGTTCCTCCACCCGTCATCGGGAAGAAGTGGGACCCGGGATCAGGTCCGGGGTGACGGTTCCGCTTCGACCTAGGCGATGACGGACCAGACCCTGCCCACGGCGCACGGCGCGAGTTCCACGCCTGTCTCTCGAGCATAGGCCGACGGAGAGGAGACCTCCCCGCCGCCGAGCTCGATGCGGTCCCCCGTTCGATAGGACCTGCCCTGGAAGACCAGCTTATGCGCCGCTTCGTCCCAGATCGCCTTGCCGGCGGGAAAGACGGGCTGCACCTGGATGCCGTTGGGCGCGGTGACGACGAGGCACCCGCCGGCGCGAGACAGCACGCCGCGGAATACGGCCGCCGCACCGCCCGTCGGTCCCTGCCGCGGCGGCACTCCGGCACCCCAGTAGGACAATCGGATCCCGTCCGGCGGCGGTACCGGGTTCGGCATGGCTTGCTGGCCCTGTGCGGCAGAGGCCTGGGGAATATTCCCCAGGCCCTGCTCGGATTGTTGACAGCCTTGCGCGGTTATCGCGAAGGCGGCGAGGGTAAGCTTACGGAACAATGATCGTGCTCCCGATCCAGTTGAGATAGTCCAGGCTGGTATAAAGCGAAAAAGCCGCCCGGTTTCCATCGATGCCGTCGGTCCAGTGACAGGCCGACATTACACCATAAGCGACCGTCCCTGCGAACCAGGGTCCGCCGCTGTCCCCCCTGTGGCATCGAAGCGTTCCGCTTCCGGTCGATCCCAGCACCGTTCCCTTGCCCGAGCTGGTGTTGCGCACCATGACGAAATAACCGCCCGTCTGGTTCACGACGCTTCCGTCCTCGTTCTGCTCGGCGTTGACGGAGATGACCTCGCCGCAGCTCTGCATGTTGGTCGTGCTTCCGGGAGAGGTCTGGCCGACGTGGCAGATATAGCTTCCGACCGCGGTGCCGGTCACCTGGTTCCAGGTGCCGCTGCCCACCGCAGTCCCGCCGCGCGACTGGGTTCCGGATACCGATCGCAGGTTGGTCGTGCCGTCATAATAAAAGGTGCCGAGGCCGACCGGGTTGTTGTTGGTCCCGTGCACGAAGCTGATATCCGTCTCCCCGATATTGCTGAGGCCACGGGTGTCGTCGACTTGCCCATGGGTAATCGGATAGTTGCGCCCGTCGTCGGCAATGACGTTGGTCGCGCCGCCGCAGTGGGCCGCGGTCACCATCCCCGTCATGGCCGCTCCGGTCGACGTCTTGATGGTGTTGTGCCGGACCCCGAACGCGGTCATGCACGCCCGCGAGCTTGCGGAGGTGTCGGTCGAGCTCCCGTACAATTTGCTTCCGCCGCGCATGTTCGCGACCTGCGTTATCGGCGTCGCGAGGAACTCGAACTCGACCGGAACCTTGACGAGCTGCCTGACCTCGCGCTGCTGGGCCTCGCTGAGCTGGGCCGTCGTCATCACTCGGACGTTCGATTCGATCTCGTCGACGAAGGCCAGCTGGAAGCCGGGGATCGACCCTTTCCGTTCGACGAGCATATCCACCGCCTGGGTGAGGTCGAGAAGGTTGTGGGCCCTGCCGACCTTGTAGCGGACCTTGAGGCTCACCGGCTTGCCCAGGACGTCCTCGGCCTTGGCCACCTCCGTTTCGGACAGCTTCGCGATCCGCCGGGCCTCCTTGCGCGCCTCGTTGCGGGCCTTCCGGCTCTCGGCGGTCAACCGCCCGTAATTCTCCTTGGTGCGCGGGGTGAAGGAGAGGGTCTTGGACGCCTTCTGCGCCTTCTTGGTCGCGACGACGAGGCCGAATTCCGCGGAAGCGTTGTCGAAATAGCGACCGGCCAGGTCCGTGCCTTCAGCCGATGCAGCCTCGGTCACCGCGCCGGTGCCGTAGATCATCGTCGTCAGGCGCTGGACCGCTTCGTCGAACGTCACTCCATATTCTGCGGCATAATGCTTGGCATCGACTGCAAGCGCCTCGGCCTCGTCGAGCACCGCGCCCGGGGCGGCTTCGGCCGGCGCGGGCGCCGGGTCCGTCTGGGCCCCGAGGCCGGCGGGAGCGAGCGCTGCCGCCAAGGCGGTAGTCGCCATGAGAGTTTTCAACAGAAACGGCATTTGTAAGACTCCAGTGGAATGCGGACGGGCGGCCTGAACGGCTCGCCCTGCCCGGTTATGAGGGGAACATATAAAGAACGAGGAAAAAGCCTATTTGTTCCCTATTATTTTCCTTGAGCTTTTCCGCGCCCGGGGTTCGGGCGGCAGCCTGCGGCCGTAGCCGCCGGCGGCCGACCCCAAGCGGATCCGCCGCGCCGGGCTCACAAATGACGAGGATTGCTTCCCCGGCGCTCGGCTTTCACTGAGGCGCCATGCGCCTTGCCCTCCACCAGCCCGATCAGGCCGGCAACGTCGGCACGATCCTTCGACTCGCCGCCTGCCTCGGCGTGCCCGTCGACATAATCGAGCCCTGCGGCTTTCCCTTTTCCGACCGGGCCCTGAAGCGGGCGGGGATGGATTATGCGGACATCGTCGCCGTGACCCGGCATCCGGGGTGGGAGGCGTTCGAGAAGAGTCTCACGGGACGCCTGGTGCTGTTCACAACGGCGGGCGCCCTGCCCCTGCCGGAGGCGCGGTTCGAAACGGGCGATGTTTTGCTCTTCGGTTCGGAAAGTCGCGGCGCGCCGGAAGCCGTTCATGAGCGGGCACAGCTCAGGGTGCGAATCCCGCAGGCGGCGGGGACCCGCTCGCTCAACCTCGCCGTGGCGGCCGGAATCGGACTAAGCGAGGCGCTTCGGCAGACCGGGCTGTGGCCGCGGTCGTGAACACCGCCGCGAAGCGGCATCCTTCACTTTCTACGTTGTGCCTTTGCGCCTTCGTGCCTTCTCTCAAAAAACAGCCGGGCACGGGATTCGAGCGAAAGGCCCTGGATGCGATGGTTCGGATTCGGCCCTGCACCCGGCCAGCCGCCGTCGCCTGCCTGTCGGCCGCTGCGTCACCCGTTTCGAGACAAGGCACGAAGGCGCCAAGGCACAACGCAGAAGGAAGGGATTTGCCGCTTCGCGGGGACTGCCCGTGAGCCAATTGCCCGCCGGCGCGTTGTGCGGAGATGAGCGACGAGATCGGCGATCTTCACCGCCGGATGGAGGAAGCGGCGGCGGCGATGGATTTCGAGGAGGCCAGGCGCCTTCGCGACCGCATCGCCCTGATCCGCGGCGGCGCGAGCCGGGAGGAGGCGGAGAGCGCCGATACGTCCGGGGTGGCTCGCCAGCAGCCCGGGCGGATGGGGCTCGGAACCAGCCAGCAGCGGGTGACTCCTCCCGAAGGCTGGACCCCTCCGCCCAAGCCCGACCCGATGACCATCGGACGCTCACGCCGGAGGGGCAGGCCCTAGTGCTTTTCCGGCCGGCCGGTGCGTCATGCTGAACTTGGTTCAGCATCCAGGGCGGAGCCGCGGTACGGGTGGAAAGCTGGACCCTGAAACAAGTTCAGGGTGACGGTAAGAAGGGTGACGAGAGCGGGGGGACGGCCGTCGCGGGCCGCCCCCCTGCCCTGCTTTATCTCTCCAGAAGCGCCTTGAGCCGGTCGAGGTCCTGCCTCGCCTGGACTCCGGGCTCCCTCTGGAACAGCTTGGCGACGACCCGGCCGACGGCGCCCGCCGGCGGATCGTAGGAGATGGTCGCCCTGACGTTGGTTCCGCGTCCGTCGGAGGTCTCGATGAACTCGACCCGGCCGCGATTGGGGACGCTGGCGCCTTCCTCGGACTTCCAGGCGATCAGCCGGCCCGGAATGTCCTCGGTGACGAGGCTGTTGAACTCGACGCTGGCGCCGGCCGGAGCCTTGATCTTCCAGTGCGAGCGCACCTCGTTGAGCTTGGTCACCGATTCGATATTGTCCATGAACTGCGGCAGGTTCTCGAAATCCCGCCAGAAATCGTAGATCTGGTGCGGCGGCCGGTTGATGATCACCGATTCCTCGACCGTGGTGCTCTCGCTTCGGCTGCTGGAGCCGGAGCCGCGGCCGGCGAACATGAACGGCACCGCGGCGCCCACCAGCGCCCCGGCAAGCGCCGCTCCGGCGACCATCGCGGCGCTCGGCCGGGTCTCGACGAGCTCGATCTCCCGATGCGTGGAGGGGCTGCTCTCGCGCCACTCGTCCGACCGGTAGCCGGCGGCGTCGCCGCCGCTCGTGGTCGTCGTCGTTGCGCCCGCGCCCGCGGGGAGGGAAGTCGAGTCTCGAGTCATAAGGGTCTCCATCTGGCCGAATCGATTGGGAGCAGCCGAATCCCGGCCGCTTTCGACCCGCCAAACGGCGCAGGAATTGCTGCGTTCCCCGGCGCTTGCCGAAATTGCGCCGGAAGGTTGCGCCCACCCGCCGCTCCGAGGGGAGCCGCTCGAGCACGCTTGCAAGTCGAGGCGCCGGACGGCATCCGGGCGCAATGATCGAGCTCGACGAAGAACAGCAAGGCGCCCGGACCTGGTTCGAGTCGCTTCGCGACCGGATCTGCGCCGAGTTCGAGGCGATCGAGCGCGAGGCCGGAAGCGATTCCGGGTTCGACTACACGCCCTGGCAGCGCCACGACCCCGACGGCTCGCCCGGCGGCGGCGGGGTTCGCGGGATGATGAAGGGGCGGGTCTTCGAGAAGGTCGGGGTCAACGTCTCGACCGTCGCGGGCCGCTTCAGCGAGGATTTCGCCGCAACGATCCACGGCGCCGGCGAGGATCCCCGCTTCTTCGCGACCGGGATCAGCCTCGTCGCCCATATGGCCAATCCGCACGTTCCGGCGGTTCACATGAACACCCGCTTCCTGGTGACCACCAGGCGCTGGTTCGGAGGCGGAGCGGACCTCAACCCGCCCATCCCCTACGAGGAGGACACGGCCGACTTCCACGCCCGCCTCCGGGCCGCCTGCGCCGCCCACGACCAGACCTTCTACGGCCGCTTCTCGAAATGGGCCGAGGATTATTTCTACATCCCCCATCGCGGAGTCCACCGCGGGGTCGGCGGCATCTTCTACGACCATCTCGAAGGCCCGTTCGAGGCGAGCTTCGCCTTCACCCGCGACGTCGGCGAAGCCTTTCTCGACGTGTTCCCGAGGCTGGTGCGGCGGCGGATGGCCACTCCGTTCGACGAGGCCGACAAGGCCAGGCAGCTCGAATGGCGCGGCCGCTATGCCGAATTCAACCTCATCTACGACCGCGGAACGCTTTTCGGCCTCAGGACGGGCGGCAATGTCGACGCGATCCTGATGAGCCTTCCGCCGGTCGCCACCTGGAGCTGAAGCGCGGCGCGCGGAGCCAAGCCGCGGATGCTGCGTTGGGCCGGTACATAAAACGGAGGAAATTCATGCGAACGATTGCACTGGCCGCCGTGGCCCTCGCCCTTTCCGCCTGCGGCGGGAACGATTCCGCTCAGGACTCCAATGCCCTGACCACCGACAATCTGATGGTCGACGACAACCTGATGACGGACTCGAACGCCATGCTCGACTCCAACGCGTCGATGAACGGCATGGGCGGAGCCGGCGGTATGGGCGCCAACGGCTCGACCGACGCGTCCACCGAGAACATGATGATGCAGAAGGACGCGACCACCAACGATCCCGACACCAACCTTGCCAACGGGATGTAAGGTTACCTGAGCTGCTATCACGCAGGCAGCGAAGGGGGAGCGTCCGCCGGAATGCGGGCGCTCCTTCGTCGCGATGAGGCCTCGCCGCCCGAGCCGCCCTTACGGACCGATCCGGGTGTAGACCTGCGACAGATCGTCCTCCCACGCCCCGCCGTCCCTCGACATCCGGCCGGTACCGACCAGCCTTTCGCCCCCGTCGGCCGCGATGAGGGTCGTCGACTGCGAGAATGAAGGCTCGTCGCGCCTCCATTCCACCCGGCCGTCGCCGACGGTCACTTCATACAATCGGGAAACCGAGCGCTCGTCGAAATAGGACATGCAGAAGCGGCCGGCCACGTCGTCGCTGGCGATGAAGGCGATTCCGTCGGGAATTTGCGGGTGATCGACGCTGGTCCGGACGACCAGGAAGGCCCCGCCTTCATTCCAGGCGAAGGACGCTCGGCCGACGAGCGGCCCGCCCGTCAAAGCGGGATGGCTGCCTTCCGTCCACCATTCGCCGATCAGGAACTCGAGCGGCTTCAACGCCGGATTGGGGATCTGGGCCCGGGAACGCATGCGACGAAAAGCCGCGTCCCCGCCTCCGGTTCCGCGGGACTTGCCGAGCCGGGGCGTTGCGGGCCATTCTCCGGCCTCGCCAGGGAGGGCCCGATGACCGTCACCATCACCGCATTCGAATCGTCCCCCGACGAAGGCCAGGGCATGGCGCGCGACATGCGCGTCCGCTGGGCGTTCGAGGAAGTGGGCCTGGAATATGACGTGCGGCTGGTCTCGTTCGAGGCGATGAAGCAGCCCGCGCATCTCGCTTTGCACCCGTTCGGCCAGATCCCGACCTATGAGGAAGGCGATCTCGCCCTGTTCGAGTCGGGCGCGATCATCCTCCACGTCGGCCAGCTTCGTCCCGGGCTCCTGCCGGACGATCCGAATTCGAGGGCGCGCGCGGTCGCCTGGATGTTCGCCGCACTGAACACGGTCGAGCCCCCCATCGTCGAGCTCGAGGCCGCCGAGATCTTAGAAGGCGACCGGCCGTGGTTCGAGCAACGCCTGCCCCTCCTCCACGAGCGGGTCAGGACGCGCCTCGGCCAGCTCTCCGCCCGGCTCGGCGATTCCGACTGGTTGGACGGCGATTTCAGCGCCGCCGACCTGCTCATGGTAACGGTCCTCCGCCGGGTGGAGGATACCGGCCTTCTCGACGACTATCCCACCCTCGGCGCCTACATCGCCCGAGGCGAGGCGCGCCCGGCCTACAAGCGGGCCTTCGCGGCGCAGCTCGCGGTGTTCGAGGCTGGCAAGGCGGGCCAGAGCACCCCGCGTTGAGTTTGAATCATCATCCGGCATGACGAAGCAGTGCGGATTTAGCGCCTGATCATGTCAGTCTGAGTCTTCTTCGTCATGCCAGCGAAGGCTGGCATCCATCCTGATTCCGCGCTGGCTCGCCCTCGGCATGGACCCCAGCTTTCGCTGGGGTGACGACGACGGCAGCTCCACCGAAGTCGATCACGTTCTAGGACCGCAGGGATATTCCGAGCCCGTCCAGCTCCGCCCTCACCTTCGCGCCGAGCTGGTCGTAGGTGAAGGGCTTGCTGATCAGAGCGACCCCCTCGTCGAGCCGGCCGTCGTGGACGATCGCATTCTGGGTGTAGCCGGTCATGAAGAGGATCTTCAGCGCCGGGCGAAGCTGCAGCGCTCGGGTCGCGATCTGGCGGCCGTTCATTCCGCCGGGCAGGACGACGTCCGTGAGCAGGAGATCGAAGTCGGGCCGCTCCGCGATTGCGGCGAGCGCGGCCGGACCGTCCGCGGCCGCGACGACGTCGTAGCCGAGGTCGGTGAGGATCCCCGCAATATGCTCGCGCAGGTCCTCGTGATCCTCGACGACAAGAATCCGCTCGTCGCCCGACATCGCCTTCGGCAGGCGCGCCTCCGGCCGCTCCGCCGGAAGCCCGGACCGGCCGCGCGGGAGATAGATCTTCACCGTCGTTCCGATCCCTGGCTCGCTGTAGATTCCCACGTGCCCGCCGCTCTGCCGGACGAAGCCATAGACCTGGCTCAGGCCGAGGCCGGTGCCCTTTCCGACATCCTTGGTCGTGAAGAAGGGCTCGAACACCTTCTGCCGGGTTTCCGCCGTCATTCCGCAGCCGGTGTCGCTGACCGCGATCATGACATACTGGCCCGGCGCAAGCCCCTCCGGAACTCCTGCCACGTAGGAATCGTCGAGGCTCGCATTGTGGGTCTCGATCGTCAGCCGTCCGCCCGCCCCCATCGCGTCCCGGGCGTTGACGGCGAGGTTCAGGATCGCGTTCTCGAGCTGGACCGGATCCGCCTCGACGCTCCACAGCCCGGCGCCGAGGACCGCCTCGAGCTCGACCTGCTCGCCCAGGGTCCGTCGAAGCATGTCGGAAATCTCCCGGACGAGCCGGTTGATCTCCAGGGACCTCGGCTGGAGCGGCTGGCGGCGGGCGAAGGCGAGCAAATGCTGGGTGAGCTTCGCGGCGCGCCGGGCGCCCTCCATCGCGGCGTCTCGGGCCCGCCGGATCCGGTCGGTGCCGGGGCCCGGAGGCTGGGAAGGAAGCTGCCTGTCGATCAGGTCGAGGCCTCCGATCACCAGGGTGAGCAGATTGTTGAAATCGTGCGCCACGCCTCCGGTGAGCTGCCCGATCGCCTCCATCTTCTGGGCTTGCCGGAGCGCGTCCTCGGCCTTCAGCCGTTCCTCCACCGCGGCGGCCACCCGCTGCTCCAGCTCCGCGTTGAGCCGCTGGAGCTCGTCCGCCGAAAGGCGAGCGTTATCCCTCGCCGCAAGCAGGTCCTGCTCGTATCGGCGCCGGTCGCGAGCGTCGAAGACCGTCGTCAGATTGACGATCGGGACTCCGCCCTCGTCGGTCCTCTGTACCGTGTTGACGAGCGTCGGGAGCCTGTCGCCGGCCTTGCAGACGAAATCGAGCGCGACTTCACTGATCGAGCCCTGCATCCGGAGCAGCGGAGCGAAGTGGGTCTCGTGATAGATTCGCCCGGCTAGGGTCAGCTTGTCCTGGAACCGGGTCCCGCAAAGCTCCTCCGAACAATAGCCGGTCCAGCGCTGGAAGGTCCTGTTGACCCGGACGATGGTCCCGTCCGGCCGGGTGGCGAGATAGCCGCAGGGGGCGTCCTCGTAGAGCGTTTCGTCGTCGAAGCCTGGAAGCTGGGACTCGGCCATCGCCTTCAGATCCACGCGCGGATCGCCTCGACCGTCTCCTCCGGGGCGCTGAGGTTCGGGCAATGGCCGGTCGCCCGGAGCTTGACCAGTCGGCTTCCGGGAAGCCGCTCATGGACATAGGCGCCGACCGAATCGGGCGCGATTAGATCCTCGCTGCACTGGAGGATCAGCACCGGCAGCTTCACTCCTTCCAGGTCGCCGCGATTGTCCGACAGGAACGTCACCCGGGCGAATTTCTTGGCGATGTCGGGGTCGGTCCGGCAGAAGCTGTTGTTGAGCTCCTCGGCGAGCTCCGGCCGCTCTGAATTGCCCATGATCTGCGGCGTGAGAGCGGCGGACCAGCCGAGGAAGTTGCTGTCCATGAACGTCATCAGCTCCTCGATGTCGGAGCGCTCGAACCCGCCCTTATAGTCGCCGTCGTTGACGTAGCAGGGCGACGGGCCGATCAGGACGAGCTTGCCGAACAGCTCGGGAGCGGCCCGGGCCGCCAATATCCCGATCATCGCGCTGACCGAATGGCCGACGAAGATCCCGTCTTTGACCCCCACCGCCTGGGCGATTTCGACGACGTCCTCGGCATAGCCCTGAAGCGTGGAATGGCGCTGCGCATCGTAGGCGGAGCTGTCGGCCTTGCCGCAGCCGACATGGTCGAACAGGACGACCCGGTGGGTCTCCTCGAAGGCTGGAGCGACGAAGCGCCACATGTTCCGGTCGCAGCCGAAGCCGTGCGCGAACATCATGAAGCTGTCGCCGGTGCCGGAGACGCTCACATTGTGGCGGCTGAGGGGATCCATGTTCACTCCCGCTTGGAGAGATCGGCCCTACCGGGCTCGAAAGCCGTTGTCATGCGGTACCCGAGGCCGTCATTCCCAGCGCGCTCGGGATGAGTAAGACTGTATCGACATTTCAGCTGGTCGCAGCGGCAAAAGCCCCTCTCCCGCTTTTCGCGGGAGAGGAGGGGCCTACTGCGAAGCGGTGGGAGGTGAGGGTCTTGCCGAGTGCGGTGTACAGACGCTCACCCTCCGGCTTCCTCTCCCTAAAAACGGGAGAGGGAAAGAGAGCGGCAGCTGAACTTCGATATAACTAAGACCGCGTCAGCCTCTCGAAGCCGCCCGGATCGCCGCTGCAACCTCTGCGCCGGCGGTGTGATGCACCATGTGGCCCGCCCCCTCGACAACGAGAAGCTCCGCCTTCGCAAGAGTCCCGGCCAGCCGTTCCGACTGGTCGGCGGTGCTCACCACCTTGTCGCCGTCGCCCGCGATCAGTGTGACCGGAAGGGTCAGCCCGGCCAGTCGCGGAGCAAGCGCGGCCGCCGCCGGAACGATCAGCGCCGCTTCCGCCGAGGCCGCCCGGATCTGCGAGGGACGGAGGGTCATCTCGAACGGGAAATCCTTCTCCCACCCGGCCGACACCGGGGCCGGGCCGAAGATCTGGGCTTCGAGGCTGGGCCTCATCGCCGCTCCGAGCAGGGGCGAGACGGTGTAGCGGATCGCATCGCCGATCCCGGGGATTGCGGGCGGAGAGCCGAGGACGGCGTCGAGCCTCGCCGAGGGATAATAATAGCCGCCGAGCAGGACGAGCGAAGCCGCCGCGTCCGGGTGGCTCAGTCCGATTTCCGCCGCGACCAGGGTCCCGAAGCTGTGGCCGACGACGGTCGCGGGCCCGACGCCCATCGCCTCCAGCGCTCCGGCGATCAGCCGGGCCTGAGCGGCGGGGGTCCAGACCGTCGTTCGCGGCCGTTCGCTGTGGCCGAAGCCCGGCCGGTCGAAGGCGATCACCCGGTTGGTCTTGGCAAGTGCGTCGAACACTCCGGAGGCGAGCCAATCCTGGATCATGGTCGCGTTGCCGTGGAGAAGGACGACCGGCGCTCCGGTCCCCCGCTCGAGATAATGGACGCGCACTCCGTCGACCTCGACGAAGCTGCCCGCCGGCGGGTTGGCCTCCTCCGCCCGGCGCGCCCGGACCGCGTTGAACGCCGCCGCGCCCACTGCCGCGGCTCCGGCCGCTCCGGCGCCCCATGTCCAAAGCGATCGGCTCGCACCGGAGGAGGCCTTTTCGCGCGGTCGGGCGGGAACATTGCTCATGGACATACTCACTTTTCGGGAAGGGCGCCGCTTGGGCTTCGCGAGATCAACGTGCTGCACTGCACAATGGTTGCGAGCTGTCGGACGAGAATCGGCATTCGTCATTCCGGCGAAGGCCGGAATCCATGAACACCGTCTAGCCCTGTTTCGCCGCCGGTCCCGTTCATGGATCCGGCGGGAAGCCCGGGATTCGGCCCCTGGGCCTCGGATATAGCCGCAACCCGGACCCGAAACATTTTGCTCCTGCCGCGGCCTGCGGGACGTTGTTTTCACCGCGCGCCCGCCCATATCGGCTGGACGGCAGGAGGGGTTCAGCGGTGCCGACGACGGCGCAGGATCGGACGACCACGGGGCCATTCGCGGCTCTCCTGATCCTGTTGAGCCTCCTGCTGGGTTCCGCCACCTCGGCTTCCGGCGCCGACCTTCAGGGCCCCGCGGCCCGGCTCGGCGCCAGCCGCGGCGGGCCTTCGACAGCCCTTCTCCCGGCCGGAACCCGCAACCCGCTCGACGATGAGGCTCCCGGCCCCGAGCTGGGCTCCGCGCTTCCGCCGCCGGCCGCCCCCGGGGTGGTCGTGGAGCTCCTATGGACCGGGCCGGGCGCACGATTCGCCGGGGCCCAGGCCGCACCGCCCGAGCGCCGGACCGGCGCCTCCTACCGGGCAAGGGCCCCTCCGGCACTCTGAGAAGCCGCCCGGCGCGGCCACTCGGAATCGAAACCTGCCGCTGGCGGCAGACATTTCATGCTGGAGAACGACCATGTCATCCACGGCCTACAGGCTCACGCACATCCACCGCCGCCTCGACGAGGCGATCACCCGGGAAACGACCCGGCGCCTCCCCGACAGCATCAAGCTACTCAGGCTCAAGAAGCTTCGACTGGCGGTGAAGGACCGCCTGACCGCCCTGATGCGCAGGACAGTCGCGGCCTGAGCGGACTCCGCAGACTCCTCCCCGGGCCAGTCCCGGGGAGGAAATCGGGCGGACGGGTGGCAAAATCTCCGGCCTCTTCATGTTGCCTGGGCGATCGGCAAATCGGCCTGTCCTGATTATCTAATATGCGTATATCACTCGTAGCATGAGTCGCGTTCCCCGGACCATCAGGCAGGTGACCGACCGCGAGGCTGTCCTCGCCTCGATGCGTGAGTTCGACGGTCTCGGTCGGGCTGCTTTCCTACAGCTTTACGGCTACGGTCGCGCCCGAGAATATTTCATCGAGCATCGTGGCCGTTTCTACGATTCCAAGGCAATCATCGGAGTTGCCTTCGCTTACCAGCACAAGGGCGCTCAACCCCTAATGCCCGGTCCCGCTCGGCCCGCTTCGAAAAACAGGCCGGGAGTGCGGCGCGCGCCTTCAAGTTGCTCGGGACCGAGACCGGAGCGCTTCCAGCCGCCCCTTACGCCGCCGCGGCGAGGGCTCCGGCGGCGAGGTAGCGTTCGTAGCCGTCGAAGTTGAAGCTGGCGAGATATTCGGCCTGCATCTCCGGAGTGAGCACCTCGATCATGAAGCTGCCTTCGACCCAGACCTCGATCACCCGGAAAGGTCCGCGCGAGCAGAGCTTGGCAGGCGCTCCGAAGCGCCTGGCGATGCCCTTGACGTCGCCCATCGCGAGCTCCGTGGCGATCGCGACGTGGACCGGCCCCTCGGGCGAAGGCCGCCCGCGGCGCGACTGGGCCCCCGATTCGCCCTCGCCCTCGTAAAGCTCGGTCCCGATCGGGTAGACCTCGATCGCGCTTCCCCGCTCGTCGCCGGCCATCGCGATCCAGCTTCCCTCGGCCACCGGCGGGAACGGATAGGCGCGGCCGCCCCAAAGCTCGGCGATCAGCGCCGCCGCCTGCCGCGGCCTGCGGGCCGCCATCGAGATATGAAAAAGCATGCAATCCTCCGTGGAACCGGGCTCGGTGTCGTCGAAGGCGCCATTCTTGGCGTCTCCGCGTCCCGGCCCGATGCCGCGGGATGCGCTAATTCGTCTCGATTGTGACAGGACGAACAGCGAAGCAGCGGGCCGGAGGCCCACTCCCGTCCTCGCGGGAGAGGGAAGGAGTGCCGGCCGGCACCGATCGTGATACTGCCCGGCCAAGCCATGCTCCTTCTCCCAGCCCTCGCCATCATCGCCTTCGCCGCCGGCTTCCACCTCCATTGGGCGCTGGGCGGCCGCCTCGGCTATTCGGTGTCGCTTCCCCAGCGGGGGGACGGGATTCCGGTCATGGCGCACCGCCTTCCATGGTGGCGCCTGGGGGCGGGCGCGGTCGCGGCCGGGCTCGTCGCCCTGGCCGTGCTCATCGTCGCCCATTCGGGCCACCTCGCACTCCCGCTCCCGGCGAGCTTCGTCAGAGCGGCGCTTCTGGTCGCGGGTATCGCCTTCCTCGCCCGGGCGCTCGTGCCCAATCGCTACGTCGGTTTCTTCAAGTCGCTTCGGACGACCCGCTGGGCGAGATATGACACTCGGCTCTACAGTCCGCTCTTCCTCGTCCTCGGGCTCATCCTCGTGGCTTCGACCCTGGAGCTTCCGGGATGACCCTCGCTCCGCTCCCCTCCGGCCATGTCGGCGCGATCGTCACCTATCTCGAGATGACTCGCCGCCCGCCCCTCCGGCCCCTTCCTGCCTCGCCGCTGCGCCTCGAGCGCTGGCGCGAGCCGGAGCCCGGCCGCTACCGGCTGCTGTTCGAGCGGGTCGGGGCGCGCTGGCTCTGGTATTCCCGGCTCGCGATGGACGATGCGCGGCTTCGGCGGGAGATTGCCGAGGTCCACGCCGTCGTCGACCGCGGCGGGATCGAAGTCGGGATGGTCGAGCTCGATTTCCGGGCCCCGGGACAGGGCCTGATCCGGTTCCTCGGCCTCGTCCCCGAGCTGGCCGGAAGGGGCCACGGGCCCTGGCTGCTCGGCAACGCCCTGGCGCTCGCGTGGCGGCCCGGAGTGGAGCGGGTCCTCGTCAACACCTGCACGCTCGACCACCCGGCCGCTCTCAAGGCCTATCTCAACGCCGGCTTCACCGCGGTGAAGCGCGCCTTCGAAAGCTTTCCGGATCCCCGCCTGGCCGGGCTGCTGCCGAAAGACTGCGCGCCTCACATCCCGCTGCTCGGCGCCGCTCCCGATTTCGGCGAAGACCGCCCGAGAAAGGTCTAGCCGGCCCGCGGCCCCGCCGCCGGAGCCCCCGCTTCGCCCTCGGCCAGCCGGCGATAGAGGGCGGCGCTGAGGACGAGGAGCAGGGTCATCATCGCGGCATTGCCGGCGGTCCTGACGATGAGGACGAGCAATTGCCCGATCTCCTGCCCGGCGACGAGGATGAAGACGATCCCGAGCAGGGTGGTCGCGACCGCGACGACGACGGCCGCGGCGAAGGCGACGATCAGGATCAGCCCGACTATCGCCCAGCCATGGCCGGCGGTCAGCGCCCAGCAGCGGCGCAGCGCCTCGACCGGGTTCCTGCGGGCCTCGGCGACCAGAACCGAGTTCAGCGGACCGAGCCGGCCGAGCAGGTAGAGGCCCGGCACGATCAGGAGCAGCACTCCGAGCCCGATCGCGATATTGGCGAGCACCGACGCCGCGAAATAGGAGAGAAGCAGCGCGAAGGCCGCGGCGATCGCCCCTCCGACGCTGATCCCGCGCGAGAAGAGCAGGAGCAGGATCGCGATCTCGCCGACCATGCTCACCAGCCGGCTGAGCAGAAGCCAGTGCCAGTTGGCGCTCGCATATTCGGTCCACAGCCTGCCCATCTCGGAGAGGTTCCGGGCCTCCGGCTGCGGCAGGAAATAGGCCGTCAGGAGCGCCGGGAGGAAGATGAACACGCCCGCCACGGTGGCGATCAGCGAGGCGTGGCTGCGCAGCAGGGCGGTGACGTCCGCCCAGACGGCGCTGTAGGATAATTTCATGATCTCTCGAGCCCCTTCTAGTCGGGGCGGAGCATAGAGGCGGGGCGGGGCCGCCTCAAGCTCGGCCTTGCGGCGCGGCCCCCGCCTGTCCCCCGGGCGGAGCGCCTTCACCCGGCCCCGGCCGGCGGCGCGGCGCCCCTGCGCAGGCCCAGATTGACCAGCTTCGCGTCGAGCAGAGCGATCGCCTCCTCGAACGACCAGCGTTTCTGCCGCCCCTGCCCCACCTGGCGGGGCCCGAGCCGCCCGCCCCCCCGGTCCCAGCGGGCGAGAAGCTTCATCGCCCGGTCGAACTCGAGCCCTTCCTCGGCGAGCGGAATCGGTTCCCCCGCCGACTCAGCCACCGCGATCGCCGATCGAAGCCGGGCCTGGGCCTCGAGCCGAAGCCGCACCGTCTCCGTCTCGAGCCACCGATAGCCCGACTCCAGAGCCGCCTGGAAAGCCCGCTCGAACTCGGGGTCGCTTCGAAGATGATTGTAGACGGTCCGCTCGCAGACGCCGGCCGCCGCCGCCGCCTCGAGCAGGTCGCAGCTTCGCTCGAAAGCGGCGAGGAACACCGCCTTGCGCGCCGAATCGAACCGGACGTTGCGCATCCTTCGCCGCTGCATCGCCCGCCGGTTGTTCGAAGCGATCCGGACCTCGCCCCCCGCCCCGGTCTCCGCCCCGGCCCCCGCCTCGACGGGCCGCCGCTCCGCCTCCGCCCAAAGCGAATGCGCATCCCGCCACGCCGCCGCGAACAAGGGATCGCGCCGCCGCGCCGAATAGAAAGCCTGCAAGGTCACCCCATAGCCGGCCGCCACCTCGTCAAGCCGCCGCCCCTCCCGCAACGCCGCGAGCATCGCCACCTTGGCCGCCGAATCGATGATCGGCCGACGCCCCACCTTCTTTCGCTTCGCGCCCATCCAGAAACTAGAACATAGAAAGAACGAAAAGTCTCCTTCAACTTAGCCGAAACCGCCCGCCTAGGCACGGGCCAGCGCGCCCCGCCCGTCATTCCGGCGAAGGCCGGAATCCATGAACACCGCCGCCTCCGATCGACAGACACCGTGTTAATGGATCCCGGCTTCCGCCGGGATGACGCCCTGGGCTTAGCCGCCCATCCTCACTCCATCGAGCTGACGATCCCGCCGCAGCGCCGCCATGCAAAGCTCTCTGCCCAGCGACCCGATCTCCGCGTTGATCGCCAGCTCAACAGTCTGGAAAAATGGGGACAGTATATATTTTCCGCCCGCCAAGTGCCGTGACCGGCGAAAATATATACTGTCCCTATTTCTCCCCGGAAATCCGGGGGAGGATTCGAAATCCCCCTCCCCTCATCAACCGGGAACGTCCGCCTCAGCGCCGCCAGGCAAAGCCCCCGCCGCCCAGCCGCCCGATCTCCGCGTTGATCACCCGCTCAACAGTCTGCGATTTTTCCCTGGTGCCTGGTACCGGCATGCCTCAGCCGCCGCACATCCCGCCGCACCGCCGCCAGACAAACCTCCCCGCCGCCCAAGCTCCCCACCTCCTGTTCGACAGCAAGCTCGATCTTCACCGCCAGCGCCCGCAGATCCGGAGCCCGAACCCGCATCACCCGCCGGACCGCCGCGGTGAACTTCCCCACCCGATCGAGATAAACCGCCTCGAGCGCCTCTTCAGCTTCGGCGGACTTCCCGGCAGTAGCCCGCTCCACCGCCCGCCTCTCCGCCTCGGCGGACTGGAGCGCGACAAGCGCGCGCCGCCATCTCGCGTCGGCTTCCCCGTCACCCCGGACTTGATCCGGGGTCCATCCGGCGGCGGGCCCAGCCGCACTCCCCACGAAGGCAAGCCAACAACCGCGCCTAGCAGCCCCCGACGGAAAAATGGGGACAGTATATATTTTTGGCCCGCCAAGTGCCGTGAGCGGCGAAAATATATACTGTCCCTATTTCTCCGAAACCTTACGTGCCAGGAGGTGGCTGGCAAGTAACTGTAGTTCGGAGTTTCTACGTCGCGCCTTTGTGCCTTCGTGCCTTCTCTCAAAAACTCCAGACTGTGCCGCCAAGACAGATGTGACGCGAGATGCAAGGCCGCGGCCGCGAAGCGGTTCAAGGCGAGGGGAAAATGGGGACACGGGGAAATGGGGACAGTATATATTTTCGGCCCGCCAAGTGCCGTGAGCGGGCAAAAAATATATACTGTCCCTATTTCTCGTCCCTATTTCTCGGGAAACTCATGCACTGTCCCGGCTTAAGCGGATGTCGGATGGGGTCGGCTGGCCTCGCCTGAACGCTGACGCGGCGGCCTTCAGCTTTCAACGCAACGACGCGAAGACGCAACGAGTCAGCGGCCGGCAGGGACGCTCGAGATCCGCCTCCTCCTAACGGAGCCACTTCTCCGGAGCCTTGAAAAAATCGCATGGCATCGGGGATAAGAACGACATGAAAAATGGGGACAGTATATATTTTCGGCCGCCAAGTGCCGTGAGCGGGCGAAAATATATACTGTCCCCATTTCTCCTCAAAAACTCCAGACTGTGCCAGCCAGGACAGATGTGACGCGAGATGCAAGGCCGCCGCCGCGAAGCGGTTCAAGGCGAGGACCATAGGGACTGTGGGGAAAAATGGGGACAGTATATATTTTCGGCCCGCCAGGTGCCGTGAGCGGCGAAAATATATACTGTCCCCATTTCTCTAGGCGAAAAATATATACTGTCCCTATTTCTCGGGAAACTCATGCACTGTCACGGGATGCTCACCCGTGCACCGTCTCCCCCCGCTCCAGCATCCCGACAAACTCCGCAATCTTCCGAGCCCTGGTCTCAGCCCTCTTCACCGTCCCGATCCGGTAGAGGATCGCATACCGATTGGCCCCCGTCAGGCTCGCGAAGAAGGCCGCCGCCGCCGGGCTGCGGTCCAGCGCCGCCTGGAGGTCGGGCGGGACCTCGGCCCTGCTCGCCGGGGCATAGGCCGCGTCCCACCGGCCGTCCGCCTTGGCCGCCTCGATCTGGGCGAGCCCGCCGGCGCGCATCCGCCCCGCCTCGATGAGCTCCGCCGCCCGGGCCCGGTTCACCTGGGACCATTTGCTCCGCGCCTTGCGCGGCGTGAAGCGGACGAGCCAATGGCGGTCGTCATATCTGTCGAGCTGCCCGTCGATCCAGCCGTGGCACAGCGCCGCGTCGATCGCCTCGGCCTTGGTCACGCTCGCGATGCCCGAGCCCGACTTGGCGAACTTGATCCAAAGTCCCGGCGAGCTTGCCGGCTGAGCCTCGAGCCAGAGCTCGAACGCGACGGAATCGGCAAAGGCGAGGATGGGAAGGCCGCCTTTCTCTTCGCCCATCGGGCGATCTCCCTGGAAGAAAACCCGATCGTTCCGCACGGCCTATACGCCCACCCGACAGATCTTTTCTACGTCGTGCCTTCGCGCCTTGGTGCCTTCCCTCGAAAAATCCAGCCCGTCCCGCCAGCGAAGGACAGTCGCTCGAAGCAAGGCGGCCCACCACGGCGCCGCTCGACCCTGGATGCTGAAACAAGTCCGGCATGACGACGGTGCGGCGCGGGCACCGTCACCGCGGGAACCATGGCACCGAACCGGCGTAGAGCACCGCAACCGAAGGAGCTCCCCCAATGGGCATCCCCGCCGTCCTCACCCTCGCCGCCGGGCTCGCCCTCGCCGCCTGCGACGGGCCGAGGGAGCAGGCCGGGGAGAAGGCCGACAACGCCTCGGGCGCGGTCGACGGCGAGGATAGTATGAAGAGCGGCCCCGCCGAGACGATGGGCGAGCGCCAGAAGAGGGGGCCGAAAGCGCCAACGCGGCCAGGGAAGCCCGAGCCGAAGCCCTCGACGAGCAGGCCGACTCCGAGCGCGCTGCCGCCGAGCAGAAGGCCGAAGCCCTCGAACAGGAAGCGGACAAGGCGCGCGGCCGATAGCCAGGCCCGCGGCCGAGCGCGTAGAGGGTTCGCGCAAATTCGGTGACGATGCTTATCAATCGATCGGCGCCGGCGCGCGCCGGAATTTCTGTGCCTTGGCGATGTGGGACGGGGTCGGCCCGCCTCGCCGGGCCGAAGGCGCCTCGGCCTTCAATTTTCAACGCGACGACGCAAAGACGCAACGACGCGGAAAATCGGTCAAGGACCTGGGCAAGCTCCCGGCGCCGAAGGCGCCCTCCCCTGCCGCCGAATGAAGCAACGCACGGCGCCCGGGACCCACACGGGATCGTCGCGTCTTTGCGTCGTCGCGTTTAAAAATGATTAGGGTGCGGCCGCCGAGATCGAGCGCCGGACGCGCCGGTGGCGGTAACCAGTGCCAGTATACATTTTTATCGCCGCGCCGGGCTCGTACGCGCCCGGCTGTAAAGTATATTGTCACTGATTGGGACCTCGTCATCCCGGACTTGATCCGGGATCCATGAACACGATGCCCATCCAGTCCGACTCTGTCCGTGTTCATGGATTCCGGCCTTCGCCGGAATGACGGGCACGGCGGGGGGACCCTGTCCCTCGAAAGATCCGGCCCGACCCGCCCGTGGAAGGAGATGCGCTCGAATCAAGGCCGCCGAACCCCGGCGCGGCTCGGGCCTGGATGCTGAAACAAGTTCGGAAATGACGCCCGCGGGTGCGGCCGGCGAGCCCCGAGGGCTTGAACCCACCACCCCCTTCGGCCCACAAAGCGCCCATGGACTTCACCGCGCTCCTCGTCACCTCGCTCTCCAACCAGCTCCGCGCCGTCTCCGGATGGCTCGACAAGGCGGAGGCCTTCGCCGCAGACCGGCCCGGAGGCCCCGACGCGCTGCTCGCCCTTCGACTCGCGCCCGACATGTTCTCTCTGACCACCCAGGTCCGGTTCCTCGCCTTCCAGGCGCAGGAGCCGGTCTACCGGCTTCGAGGCGAGGAGGTGCCGGAGGCGGCGCTCGCGATCCGGCAGGAGGGCCGGGACGGCGACGAAAGGCCGGGCAGCTGGGCGCAGGCTCGGGCCCGGGTGGCGGAGACCACGGATTTCCTCGCTTCGGTCGGGCCGGGCGAGCTCGACTCCGCCGCCGGCCGCGCGATCGCCCACGCGCTTCCCAACGGGATGGTCTTCGATATGACCGGCGAGCAATATGTCCGCGACTGGGCGCTGCCCCAGGCGGCCTTTCACCAGATGGCGGTTTACGCGATCCTGCGCCACGCCGGAGTGCCGCTCGGCAAGGTGGATTACGTGCCGCACATGTTCGCCTATCTGAGGCCGGGCACCGCTCCCGCCGGCTAGGCTCTTCGCGCCCGGCGGGCGCGACGGCTGGCGCTTCCATCCCCTCCCGCCTGCCGGCGAGCGGGCTTCAGTCCGCCGCGAGCTGCATCTCCATCTCGCACCGGTCGAGCCGCTGGTCGCCGATCCGCACCCGCTCGCGCTTGCGAACGGTGAATCCGAGCCGCGCGAAAGCGGGCTCGGCCGCCAGGCTGGCATGGGTCCAGAGCCGGCGCTCGCCTTTGGCCGCGGCAGTTTCGATCAGTCGCGAAATCAGTTGCCGGAAGAGGCCGGCCTTGCGGGCGTTCGGGCGGATGAAGACGAGATCGATATAGCCGCCCCCGGCCAGGGCCGCGAAGCCGGCCGCGGCGCCGTCCTGCTCGGCGACGACGATGTCCCGGCCGCGCAGCCGCTCTTCCCAGGCCTCGCCGGAGGGGCGGGCGGGTACCCAGGCCGCCCGCTGCGGCTCGGAATAAGGGCTCTCGCCGTTCCTCACCGAATCGAACATGATGTCGGCGAGCAGTCCGGAGTCGGCGGCGGCGGTCCAGCGGAAGTGGCGGGCGGTTGACATCGGGCTCGATCGGTCGGGTTGAACCGGGCGAGCCTGCGGGAATCGGCGACGGCCCGCAAGCACCGGGCGCGGCGCCGAGTCCGCCGCCCGGCCGCCCGGGCCTCGCCGCCGGGGGAGGCCGGAGGGATTTCCAGCGCCCCCCTTGCCCTCGGCCGCCCGCGGGTCGAAGGACCGGCGATGAGCTCGGGCGGCGAAATCGAATGGCGGGTGACTCCGGGGCTCAGCCCCTACCCTCCGGTCCTCGCCGAGATGGAGGCCCGGGCCGCGGCGATCCGGGCGGGAGAGGCTCGCGAGCTCGTCTGGCTGATCGAGCACCCTCCCCTCTACACCGCGGGAACGAGCGCCGATCCGTCGGAGCTGTTCAACCCCGAGGGCTTTCCGGTCTTCGCCGCCGGGCGGGGCGGGCGCTATACCTATCATGGGCCCGGGCAGAGGGTGGGCTACGTGCTTCTCGACCTCGACCGGCGCGGGCGCGACGTTCGCGGGTTCGTCCATTCGCTCGAGGGCTGGGTGATCGCGACCCTCGCCCGGCTCGGGGTCGAGGCGCGCCGGGCCGAGGGGCGAATCGGGATCTGGTCGGACGGGCCGCTCGGCGAGGCCAAGGTCGGAGCGATCGGGGTCAGGGTCAGGCGCTGGGTCACGTACCACGGATTCTCGGTCAATTTGAGCCCGCAACTTTCCCACTTCTCAGGGATAGTGCCGTGCGGTATTGCCGACTTCCCAGTGACCAGCCTCGACGAGATGGGAGTGTCCGTTCGACCCGACCGTTTCGACCTGGCGCTGCGGGATGGGCTCTGCGATTTCCTGCGTTCCCTGGAGGGGGGGCGCGAGTAAGGCTTGAGAGCATTATCCTTTCCGTTTATTGTGCAAAACTGATTTGGGAAAAAAGGGGCCATCCCGTCCAAATCGTCAACCTAGGGAGTTTCTAAATGCGTGACCTTCTTTCGAAAGTGATGACCGGTTCGATGGTTGCCGGCGCGGCCCTGCTCGTCGCGGCTTGCGGTGGTGGCGAGGACGCTGCTGCCAACAACACCGCGATGAACTATCAGGACGACGCCCTGATGGCGAACACCGGCGACGTCACCGCCGTGGACGCGATGAACGCGACCACCGACAGCAACGCCCTCGGCACCGCTGCGGACCTGAACGCGACCACGACGACCAACACGTCGACCACCATGAACACCAGCGACACCACGATGAACACCGGCACGGGCACTGGCAACACCACCGGAATGTAATCGATCGGTTACAGCTTTTACGGAAAGGGCCGTCCGGGCGACCGGGCGGCCCTTTTCTTGTGCGCAGACTCTTTTCATATCAGGCTCAGGCGCTTAGGAATGACGAGCCGTGCCCCAGTCACGACGGGCACGGCGCGTGAAGCTTTATTGCGAGGCGACCCCTGCTAAGCATGGAGCAAGCGTGTCCAGCGCTCGAGGGGACCCCGCATGGCCATCAGGATGAAGACCGGCTTCATCGCCGCCGCCGCCGCATTGGCGGCAACCCTGGCGGACGCGCCGGCGTCCGCGCAGCTTTATCTCAGCACGCCCGACATCCGCTCGGCGCCGATCGAGCCGAGCGACCCGCTGGTCGGCCTTCCGCTTCCGGGCGCGACCGCCGCCGAATATCGCGCCAACGTGCTTTGGAACCTGCGCGCCGGCCTCAACGTCGCAGCCTTGCAATGCCAGTTCTCCGATTATCTGAGGGCGGTTCCGAACTATAACGGCCTGCTCGCCCACCACAGCGTCGAGCTCGCCGCCGCCTACACCGCGCTGAACAATTATTACAAACGGACCCTGGGCGCGAAGGGCCAGAAGGCCTTCGACGATTATTCGACGATGACTTACAACGGCTGGTCCGCGGCCCAGGCCCAGCAGATTTTCTGCCAGACCGCGACCAACGTCACCAAATCGGCGCTGGCCGCGCCCAAGGGCCAGCTCTATTCGGTCGCCCAGGCGCGCCTTCGCGAGATGAGGAACGCTCTCGTCCCGGCCTACGAGCCGCGTCCCGCCTACCGGCCTTATTTGATCCGCTTCGAACCGCTGCCTCCGCTGGCCGCCGCCTGCTACAACAAGAAGGGCGTCCTCCGCCGCACCTGCGGCGGGACTGCGAAATAGAATGGATATTCCTCCCCGGCATTTGCCGGGAGGTCCCCCCTCCCCCGGAAAAACGGGGGGAGGATAGACTCACGGCATTCCGATCAGCTTGTGCGACTGCAGCCCGAGGCGCCAGCGCGGGTGAGCCATTACGTAGCCGATCGCCTTCGCCGTCGACTCCTCGCGCGATGGCCCGTCGAGCGGCTGCAGGATGAAATGGCGGAAATCCCATTCGAGCAGGCGCTCGGGATCGATACCCTCCTGAGGCCAGACCAGCTTGAGCTCGTCCCCGGAGCGCTGGACGACCTCGGTCCCCGCCTTGGGGCTGACGCAGATCCAGTCGACCCCGGCGGCGGCCGGCAGAGTGCCGTTGGTCTCCGCGGCGATCTCGAAGCCCGCCGAATGGAGCGCGTCGACCAGAGCGGAATCGAGCTGGAGCATCGGCTCCCCGCCGGTGACGACGACGAGCGGGCGCTCGCCCCCGGCCCACACATCGCTCACCCGCTCGGCTAGCGGCGCCGCCTCGTAGCGGCCTCCATTCTCACCGTCGGTGCCGACGAAATCGGTGTCGCAGAACCGGCACTGGGCGCGCGCGCGGTCCTGCTCCCGCCCGGACCAGAGGTTACAGCCTGCGAAGCGGAGGAACACGGCCCGCCGGCCGGACTGCATCCCCTCCCCCTGCAGGGTCAGGAAGATCTCCTTGACCGAATAGCTCACGGCCGCGCCGCATAGCCGGTCGGATCGGGGAGCTCCGCCTCCTCGAAGCCCCTCGCCCGGAGCCTGCAGCTGTCGCACAGGCCGCAATGCCCGCCCCCGGGCGCCGGATCGTAGCAGGACCAGCTGAGGCCGCAGTCGAGGCCGAGCCGGTTCGCCTCGCGGACAATGTCCGCCTTGGTCATACGGAGCAGCGGAGTGGCGATCCGGAAATGGCCCCCTTCGTCGCCCGCTTTCGTCGCGAGCGCGGCCAGCCGCTCGAACGCGGCGACGAAGTCGGGCCGGCAATCGGGATATCCGGAATAATCGAGCGCGTTCACGCCGATGTAGATGTCGCGGGCCCCCGCCGCTTCCGCCCAGCCGAGCGCCAGGGAGAGGAAGATGGTGTTGCGCGCCGGAACGTAGGTCACCGGGATTTCGTCGCCCAGTCCGGCCTTGGGAACGGCGATGTCGGCGGTGAGCGCGGAGCCTCCGAAGGCTCGAAGATCGAGCGGCAACACGACGTGGCGCTCGGCGCCAAGCTCGGCAGCGATTCGCGCCGCGGCATCGAGCTCGACCCGGTGGCGCTGGCCGTAATCGACGGTCAGCGCGAGGAGCGAAAACCCCGTCTCCCGGGCAAGCGCCGCCGCGACCATGGAATCCAGCCCTCCGGAAAGGAGGGCGACGGCTTTCGGGGTGTTGGAGGACATGGCCGGGGCGGCTAGTCCGGAGCGGCCGGCGGCGCAAGCGGCTCAAAAGAACGGGCCGCCCGGTGAAGAGCGGCCCAGTTTAGGCCTTGAGGCCTGCTAGGGAGGAAAGCGTGCCAACGATCGGCACGAACTCTCTTTACCTGGATCAGGGTAAACAAGGGCTTAACGACCCCCGTCCTCCGGGCGAAGCCGAGACCTCGGGATGACCCGCCGAGACTTTCCGGTCCAAGGTCCGGCTTTCGCCCGATGACGGACGGTTTCAGCAGGCGCCGACCTTGCGAGCTTCGACCCGGTAGGAAAAGGGCCGGCCGTCAATCAGGCCCTGAGTGTCGATTCGTGCCAGCCGCGGAGTCTCGATCCGGATGCTGGTGTGGCCGTAGCCTCGCCCGGGACAGCTATATTGAACCGTCGCCCCGGCCTTGTCGCCCGCGACGACCTCCTGCTCACAGCTGATTCCTGCATGTTCTAGCTGAACGAACGCGGCGGGATCGCGAAGGCAGATCGAACGCGGAGCGCCGGCCGGGTCGCGCAGCTGCCAGCGGCCCTGCTCGAGCCGAGCGAAGGATTCGAGGCCCGGCAAGGCGAAGGCGAATACGGGGCTCGCGACGGCGAGCAAGCCGGCCAGTCCGAGCGCCCCCCGGCGCAATCGACCCCGCAGATACGACATAATCAGCCTCTACCCGTAAAAATCCGTGGGGGACAGAGATCGGTCGTCCCCGAAACGATTTCAATCCCCCAAGTCGCCTAGCGAAATCGGAAAGACTTTCGAGCAGAACTCGCAGTCGACGTTGATGAATCCGTCCTCGCCGACCATCTCCGCCCGCTCCTCGACCGCGAACCGGGCCAGCACTCCGCGGACATGCTCGAAATTGCAGCGGCAGCCTTTGCTGAGCGGGATCGCCTCGAGGACCCGCACCTCCTCCTCGTGGAACAGCCGCCAGAGCGCTTCGCCGAGCGGCAAGGCCGGATCGGTCAGCTCATGGCCCTTGATGGTCTCGGCCAGGATCCGGACATGCTCCCATTCCGGGTCGTCGAGCCGAGTATGGAGCCGGTCGCGGCCCTCCTCCCCTTCGGGAAGGTGCTGGACCAGGATCCCGCCGGCGATGTGGCCGGTATCGTCGACGGCGAGCCGGACCACGCTCGGCAGCTGCTCGGACTGGCTGAAATAATTCTGGGCCGCTTCGCCGAGCGAGCTTCCTTCGAGCGGGACGATCCCCTGATAGCGCTCTTCCGCCAACGGATGGTCGAAGGTGATGGCGAGATAACCCTTGCCGAACAGGGCGGCGAGATCGCGGTGCGTCGGCAGCTCGCCGAGCCGCGCCGGATCGAAGCGCACATAGCCCCTGAGCTCGCCGTCACGGTAATCGACCACGAGCAGATCGACGATTCCGCTTTCCGTCTGCGCCTGGATGGTCAGCTGCCCTTCCGCTTCCTTGAGCAGCGAGCCGAGCAAGGCGGCAAGCACCAGCGCCTCCGACAGGATTCGGGCGATCGGCGCCGGATAATCATGGGCGGAAAGGATTTCCCCGAGCAGCGGTCCGAGCCTGACGAGACGGCCCCGCGCGTTTCGGCGGGGGATGGTGAAGCCGAGCGCTTCGTCGAGATTGGCGGAGCGGGCAGCGGTGTCGAATTCGGGGGAGGTCATTGGGCGGATGTGGCTAGGATAGGGATGGGGTTCAAGGTTCCGATGCCTCACCGCCCGCGCATCGCGGCTGGGGACCGGCGAGACTTGGACGGCCCGCCCGCGAATAGTGGCAAGTCTCGGCGTTTGTGCCACAATGGCCGCCAAACGGGGAGGGCTGGCAGTGCGCGCTTGGTTTTTGATTTCGACAGCCATCGTCGTTGCGGCTCCCGGCCAGGCCGAGACGCAACAGGTGCGCCGTGGTCCCCCGCCGGGGTGGGCGACCGCTTCCGCGCCATTGCCGGTGCCCGAGGACGCCAGCGGGCCCGTCTTCATCCGCCGGCAGGATCTCGAGATCCACCTGAGCGACAAGGTACAGTCGCAATATCTCGGCTATCGCATCAAGCTCCTGCAGCCTGCCGCATTGGAGCTGGGCAACATCGCGATAGAGTGGAACCCCGCGGCCGGGCCGCCCATGGTCCACCAGATCAAGCTGCATCGCGACGGCCAGGCGATCGATGTCCTCAAGGACGCGACCTTTGAAATATTGCGGCGCGAAGATCAGCTCGAGGCGGCGAGGCTGGACGGGATCCTGACCGCCGTCCTTCGAGTCCCGGATCTCCGCGTCGGCGACGAGCTGGAGGTCGACTTCACCACCTTCAGCAGCGATGCCACGCTCGGCGACAGGCAGGGCGGTCTGCTCCAGCTCACCCCCGACCCGGCCCCCGGACGATATCGTCTCGGCTTGAGCTGGGAGGAGGGTCGCAAGCCGAACCTGAAGGTGACTTCGGACATCGCGGCGGGGATGCGGGAGTCCGGGCCTCAGGTGGATTTCCGGTTCGACAATCCTTCTGCCTTGTCGCCGCCGAAGGACGCTCCGGCCCGCTATCACTGGCAGCGAATCATCGAATATAGCGACTTCGAAGACTGGCCTGCCCTTTCGAGCCACTTCGCGCCCCTGTTCGCAAAGGCTGCGACCCTCGCCCCGGATTCGGCGATCCGCCGCGAGGCCAGCCGAATCGGCGCTGCGCACTCGGGTTCGCTGGACCGCGCGAGCGCCGCTCTCAAGCTGGTCCAGCAGGATGTCCGATACATTTATGTCGGCCTCAACCGCGGCAACCTGACACCGGCTTCGGCGGACGAAACCTGGCAGCGCCGTTACGGCGACTGCAAGGCGAAGACTGCGCTTCTGCTGGCGCTGCTCGCGCAGCTCGGAATCGAGGCCGAGGCGGTGCTCGTCAATTCCAGCGGGGCTGACGACGGTTTCGATCAGCGCCTGCCGATCCCGCAATTGTTCGATCATGTGCTGGTCCGAGCGCATATCGACGGGAAAGCCTATTGGATGGACGGGACTCTCCCGGCCGTCGCGTCTCCCAGCGAGCGGCCGGTCTTTCCTGTCGGCTGGGTCCTGCCGATCACCTCTCGAGGGAGCGGGCTGGAGAAGCTGGCCTGGAAGCCGGCGAGCGCCCCGGACGAGATCAATCTGGTCGAAATCGATGCCCGGGCCGGCTTCGACAAGCCCTCGCGGATAGTGTCGACCCAGATTGTGCGCGGGATAAAAGGCCTGGAGCAGCAGGTGCAATTCTCCGCGGTGAGCTCGGGTCAGCTGCTGGCCGCCTTCCGTCAGAACTCCATCGGCGATTTCTGGCAGGCGATCGACGACGTCCGGTGGCATTACGACCAGAAGGCGGGCGCCAGCATCCTGACGATCACCGGCAGTGGAACGATGGACTGGGACGACGACGGAAACGGCTCGAGGTCGATGGCCCTTCCCGGCGGCGGCTTCAACCCGCCCGAGCGGCACGTCCGGGCGCCGGATCAGGGCCCGGATGTGCCCTTCTTTACGAAGCCGGAATATAATTGCCGAGTCACTACCGTACGCCTGCCGGTTTCTACCCGGCCGGAACAATGGTCCTCGAAGCCGAGCTTCGACCAGCGGATGTTCGGCCGGAACTTCCATCGCGCCTGGGAACTGCGCGACGGATCGATCCGCATGGTCCGTGGATCGCGTGTCGAACAGCCCGAAATCGATTCGGCTACGGCACGGCGGGACAATGAGCGGATCGCCGCTTTCGACAACAGCATGGGGTGGATCTTTTACGATCCGGCGAGCCGTAAGGCGTCGGTAGGCAATGGAGAGAAGGTCCCGGCCACCTATGACTTCGACTGGACGGCCGGCGATGTCCCCTGCGTCTCCGCTGCCCGAGCGCAGTAGAAAGGGCGGCGCTCCCTTCCAGGCAATGCTCGAGGAGCGAGATCCGAGTGGCGAAGCAGGCGCCCGGTCCGCGGCCCGAGAAGGTCGGCGCCGTCCGATCGAGCCCCGCCCCGGGCCCAACTCGTGTTCAAGCGCCCCTCGGCGCCCCGATCCCTCCGCGACGCGTCCTAAGCGCTCCGGTCCTCGCGGGACCTGTCAGAGGACCACAGGAGCGGCAGCTGGCTCCCGTCTTCGGGGCCCGTCGCGATCGGCCCTTCGATCCGTTCCCGGAGATTCCGCGCCGCTTCCGTGTTCCGCTCGACCGCGAGTAAGCATTCCATCCGTAGGATCGAAATAGCCGGTCCAGCGGAATCGAGAGCCCATTTCGACATAGTGCCTGAGCTGCTCGGCGATCGCCGGATCGGTTTGGAGATGATCCTCGAATTCGGGAACGCACTCGCGTTCGAAAACCTCGCTCTCGAAGGTCGATGCCTCGATCCCGATCAGTCTACGAACGGTCGGTTCGGAGGGGTCGCCGCGTCCAGGTCTGCAAGCAGTCGCTCGGGCTTCAGGCGGCCGCGCAGATGGGCCGCCCGCCGCTCCTTCGGTGTGCCCCGAACGTCCAACTACTCCGCCGCCCCGCCGCGTTTTCGCCACCGGATCGATGCTCGCACCTTCTCCGCTCGCGCGCAACGCGTCTGCGCCGACGCGAAGGGTATCAGGCCGCCTGCGGAACCTCATATCGCCGTGCCGCCTCGGAAAGGCGCTCGACGAACTCCGTGATGTGCTCTTCCTCGATGATCAGCGGCGGAAGCACGCGAAGCACGTTGTCGCCCGCCGCGACGGTGAGCAGGCCGTGCTCTCGCAGATGTCCGACGAAGGCCCGGCTGTCGGTCTTCATCTTCACTCCGAGCATCAGGCCGAGACCGCGAACACTCTCGAACAGCTGGTCGTGATTGGGGATCATCTGCTCGAGCGCTCCACGGAGCCGCTCGCCCATCCGGGTGACGCGTTCGAGGAACTCGGGCTCGGCGACGACGTCGAGCACGGCCTGGCCCGCCGCACAAGCGAGCGGGTTGCCTCCATAGGTCGAGCCGTGGGTCCCGACCGTCATTCCCGCCGCGGCCTTCTCAGTCGCGAGGCAGGCGCCCATCGGGAACCCGCCACCGATCCCCTTGGCGGAAGCCAGGATGTCGGGCTCGATCCCGTAATGCTCGTATGCGTAGAGCCTGCCGGTGCGGGCGACGCCGCACTGAACCTCGTCGAGGACCAGCATCAGGTCCTTCTCGTCGCAGATCCGCCTCAGGCCGCGCATGAACTCGGAACTCGCCGGGCGGATTCCACCTTCGCCCTGGACAGGCTCGACCAGGAAACCTGCGGTATTCTCGTCGACCGCGGCCTCCGCCGCCTCGAGATTGTCGAACTCGACCACCGTGAAGCCCGACAGCAAAGGCGCGAAGCCGTCCCTGAGCTTTTCCTGGTCGGTGGCGCTGATCGTCGCCATCGTCCGGCCGTGGAAGGCGTTCTTGAAGGTGATCAGGACGTGCTTTTCGGGCCGGCCGTGATGGTGGTGGTAGCGGCGCGCCGTCTTGATTGCGCACTCGACCGCCTCGGCGCCGGAATTGGTGAAGAAGACGGTGTCGGCGAAGGTCTTCTCGACCAGGCGCCGGGCAAGCGCCTCGCCCTGGGGCGATCCGTAGAGATTGGAGACGTGGATCAGGGTTGCCGCCTGATCCTGGATCGCCCTGGTCAGATGGGGATGGCCGTGGCCGAGCAGGTTCACCGCGATTCCGCTGGCGAAATCCAGATATTTCTCGCCGCCCTCGCCGTAGAGATAGACCCCCTCCCCTCGCACCGGCCGCACCGGCGAGCGCGGATAGACGGGCATGAGCGGCGTGATGGCCATTGGGATCTCCGGTCTCTCGAAATGCGAAAGGCGACCCTAAACGGGTCGCCTTCGTCCCTCTAGAGAGGGAGCGGGCGCCGCGTCAATTCGCGGCGCCCGCCGATGCATTCGCCTTAGTAGCGGCGGCCGTCACGATCCTGGCGCTCGATCCGAAGGCGCTGCTCGAGCCTGTTGACCTGGCCCCTCAGCATTCCGAACTCGCGCCCGCTGATTCCGTTGCGGCTGGCGCGCTGGAGCTGACGCTCGATCTGGTTCGCCTCGCGGTGAAGGCCGAAGGCCTCGCGCTGCGAGATGATCCGGCGCTGGGCCGAACGGTCGATCCTGGTCTCGACCCGGTTGAGGTCGCGGATCAGCTCGTTGATCGCCTGGCGCGACGGGCCGCCGCGGTTCCAGGCGACGTTGCCGCGATTCGGGTTGTGGTAGCCGCCGTGCTGAGCCGCGGCCGGAGCGACGCCGACGACGGTGGAAAGCACCAGGGCGGGAATGAGGAACTTACGCATGTTACTTGCTCCTTGGTTGGTAAGGAGCTTCTACAAGTCGGCTTCTGATGGCGCGCTGAACGGAGTCGTCATAAGTCGTTCATGTAAACGGCGGTTTTCCTGAACGAAACGCCGCGGCGCCGGGCCACACAAGGCCTCAGGCCTTCAGCTTCCATCCCGTTCGGAGCATGGCGTAGGTGACGATCCCGAGTACCAGGTTGATCGCCAGCAACCCCAGCGCACCGAGCAGGATCGGCGAGTCGGCGGCGCCGAGGAAGCCGTAGCGGAAGCCCGAGATGACGTAGAAGAACGGGTTGGCATGGCTGACCGCCCGGAAGGCGGGCGCAAGGCTGTCGATCGAGTAGAAGGTGCCTGACAGGAGCGACAGCGGCGCAACGACGAAATTGGTCACGGCCGCGGCATGGTCGAACTTCTCCGCCCAGATGGAGGTGATCAGGCCGAAGAGGGCAAGCATCATGCTTCCCATCAGGCCGAACCAGAGCACCGCCCAGAGATGGACGGGGGCGACGTGGACCCCGGGCCAGAGCTGCATCGCGAGGAAGACGGCCAGGCCGACCAGCGCCGCCCGGGTGACGGCCGCTCCGATCATCGCCGCGATCAGCTCGGTCGTCGACAGTGGCGGCATCAGATAGTCGACGATGTTGCCCTGGATCTTGCCGACCAGAAGCGAGAAGCTGGAATTGGCGAAGGCGTTCTGGAGCATCCCCATGACGATGAGCCCCGGCGCCAGGAAATCCGCGAAATGGAAGCGCGCGCCGCTGAGATCGACCATCCGGCCGCTTCGCCCCAGTGCCACGCTGAAGATGATCAGGAACAGCAGGGTCGTGAGGGCCGGCCCCCATATGGTCTGCAGCTGGACCTTGAAGAAACGCCTCACCTCCTTCACATAGAGGGTCCTGAGGCCGCCCCAGTTCACGTTCCGGATCACCGGGACGCCCGGGGCGGCCCGCATCCAATTCGAAGGCTGGTCGTTCACCGCGCCGTCGCTAGAGGCAGACGCCGTGAGCCGCAAGCTCAGAGCCGCAAGCATTTGAAGGAAGGCCCGTAAAACATGTCCTGGACCGACGAACGGATCGACCGGCTCAAGGAGCTCTGGACCCAGGGCAATACGGCGAGCCAGATCGCCGACGAGCTCGGCGGAGTCTCGCGCAACGCAGTGATCGGCAAGGCCCATCGTCTCGGGCTTCAGTCGCGGCCGTCCCCGGTCAAGCCGAACGAGGGGATAAGCGAGGCCCCGCCATCCCCCTTCGAGCCCGAAGCCCCGGCCGAGAGCCCTGCCGAAGCGGAAGTCGAAGCCGAACCTGAGGCGGCCGCCCCTGAGCCGGAAGCCGACGATCGTTCCGAGCCCGCGGCCGCGCCGGCGGAGTCCGCGGTCCCACCCGCCGCTCCGCAGCCGCAGATCCGTTCGATCGGCCCGGGCGGCTTCGTCCGCCAGGCGCCCGGCGAGCAGCAGTCGCCCATCCCGCCCGCCCCGCCGCGCCGGCTCGTGCCCGCCAAGCCGAGCCCGGAAATCGCCGACAAGACCAGCCTCCTCGATCTCAACGAGAAGATCTGCAAATGGCCGATCGGCCATCCCGGCGAACCCGATTTCCATTTCTGCGGAAACCAGGCCAATCCCGGCTTTCCCTATTGCGTCGAGCATTGCGGAGTGGCCTACCAGGCGCAGATCCCCCGCCGCGACCGCCGCCCGCCGCCGCCGCTTCCGTTCGGAGGCCCGAGGATCCGCTGAGAAGCGAAGATGGCGCTGTTCCTGGTCTGGCACGACGAGGAGAGCGTCATTGCTCCCGAGCTGCGCTTGGCGCTCGACCTGTTCGAGCTTCGGCCCGGGCTGGTCCTGGTCGACAGCGAAGTCCAGCTCTCGCTTCTCTACCATCGGATCAAATGGGCCCTTCCGCCCGGCGGCGCTCTGCTCGTCGCTCCGCTCGGCTCGGCGCCGAAGTTCAAGCGGATGGAGAAGGGCGCCCTGAAATGGCTCAGGAACCGTCCGGGCGCCTCGCAATCCGCACTCGGCGCGGGCGAAGCCGGGACGACGGCGAGTGACGAAGACCCGCTTTCGTTCACTCGGATCAACAACCTGGATCAGCGCGATTCCGCGGAACGGCCAGCCCCATCCATCCGTTTTGATACCCGACCGAAACAACGACGATCCGGGCGCTAAATGTCTCAGGAAGAACAGGAATATTATGAAGGCAGAGCCGAGGCCGAGCTTCGGCTCGCCCAGGCCGCGGCCCATCGGCGAGCCGTCCAGGCCCATTACGAGCTCGCCTCCGCCTATCTCGACCGGATTCACGGCGAAGCGCCGAAGGCTTCCGGCGGCCTCTTCGGCTGACGGCGGGCGGAGACCGGACGGCCGGTAATCCGATGCCTCTGCTGAAAATCGCATACGCCGCGATCCTCGTACCGCTTGCTGCGCTGGCCGCCAGGAGTTCGCACCCCACACCCCCAGCCGACACGGTCGCAGCCGTGTCGCTGGAGCCGTTGCAGGAGGCGATCCGGCCGATTGACGGCACCGCGGACGATTTATCCGACGTGGTCGCGGCCGCGGCGGGCGCCCGCCGGATCCTGCTCGGCGAATCGACCCACGGAACGCACGAATATTATCGCGAACGCGGCCGTCTGACCGAGCGGTTGATCCGCGATCACGGGGTGAACGCCGTCGCTATCGAGGGGGACTGGTCCGCAACCCAGCGGGTCAATCTCTACGTCCGCGGCCTCGGCACCGACCGCAATGCCGAGCAGGCGCTGCGCGGCTATTCGAACTTTCCGGCGTGGATGTGGGCCAACGGCGACTTCCGCGACTTCGTCGAACGGCTTCGAGCGCTCAATCTGGAGCGGCCCCCGGAGCGCCGCGTCGGAATCTACGGCATGGACGTCTACGACCTGTTCGATGCCGCCCGGGCGGTCCAGGCCTATCTCGAAAAAGCCGCGCCCGAAGCGGGACGCCGCGCCGCGCGGCATTATCGCTGCTTTGCCCGGCACCGCGGCGACCGATGGGCCTATGGCCTGGCCACGCGCGAGGCGCGCAATTCGTGCCGGGCCCAGGCCCAGGCGGTGCTCGCCGAAGTGCGCCGGCTGCCCCGGTCGGCCGAGCCGGTGGCGGCCGAGAATCATTTCGGAGCGGTCCGGAGCGCGGCCTCGGTGGCCGCGGCGGAGGAATATTTCCGGACGGTGTCGTCGGGCTCGCTGGCCTGGAACGTCAGGGATCGGCACATGGCCGACAATGTCGACGAGATCGCCGGACATGTCGAAGCGACTGCGGGCAGGCCGGCCAAGCTGGTCCTGTGGAGCCACAACACTCATTCCGGCGACGCGCGAGCGACCTTCGCGGCGGACCGCGGCGAGCTGAACCTGGGCCAGCTGATGCGCCAGCGCCATGGGGACGCCGCGTTCCTGGTCGGCTTCTTCAGTCATTCCGGGACGGTCTTCGCGGCTCCCGAATGGGACTCCCCGGGCAAGCGCTATGACATGAGGCCGGCACTTGCCGGCAGCTATTCCGCGCTTTTCAAGGCTTCGGCCGTTCCGGCCTTCTCGCTGCTCATCCGCGGCAACCCCGCTGCGTCGAAGCTGCTCGCCGGGCCCATGCTGGAACGGGCCATCGGAGTCGTCTACCTTCCGCACAGCGAGCGGACCGCCCATTATTTCAGCGCCCGCCTGGCCGAACAGTTCGACGCGATCGTCTATTTCGACCGGACCCGGGCCGTAACGCCTCTCCAGCGCGCCACGGCCGGCGCCGGCCGATTCCCCGCCGATCAGCCGTAAGCCCGAACGAAGAAGACGACGGTCGTTCCCCCCGTCACGGCCAACGTCCACACCCTTACGACCCTGTGCGAAAGCCGCTTGCCCACCAGCGCCCCCAGCCATCCGCCCAGAGTCGAGCCGAGAAGCATCGGAACGCACGCCCACCACCACACCATCGCGAAGCCGATGAACACGAACGCGGCGGCGAAATTCGCCACCGCCAGCAGGGTGGTCCGGATCGCGAACAGCTCCCTAGGCCGGATGTTGGCGAGAAGCCCGTAGACCGCCGTCATGATCAGGCCGACCCCGCCCCCGAAATAGCCGCCATAGATGCCCAGCAGCGCCTGGATCGCGATCAGCGTCGGCCGGCCGATCGCCACCCGCGCCTGAAGCCAGTCCGCGGCGCGCCTTCCGAACGCCATCACCGCGAAGGCGAAGAGCAGAAGCCACGGGATGAGGATGTCGAACGTCTCGGTCGGAGTGAGCACGAGCAGGAGTGCGCCGAGGAGACCGAAGGAAAAGGTGAGCCCGGCGAGCAGCCGCACCGAAAGCCCCGCCACCGGCCGAAGCTCGTCCCGATAGGTCCAGGCGCTCGCCCCCGCGCCCGGCAGAAGCGCGACGTTCGAAGTCGCGTTGGCGACGTTGGCGGGCAGCCCCAGCGCGATCAGCGCCGGCAGAGTCGCGAACGTCCCACCCCCCGCAAGCGCATTCATCGCCCCGCCGAGGAGGCCCGCGCCGGCGGCCAGAAGAATGGCTGAAATGTCGGGCGTCACCCACGCCCCTTAGCGCCTTCGCGCCTTCACGTGAGACAAATCGGAGCTCGCCGCGCCTCTGCGCTGCCGTACCCGCGGCCCCCGCCGGCCCTCCGTCACCCTGAACTCCGTTTCAGGGGCTACTCCTCCACCCGCACCGCGTCTTGACCCTGGATGCTGAAACGAGTTCAGCATGACGAGGCGGCCACATACACCTGTGGATAGAACAGGCCCGGAACCTTGCCCCCGCAACCGTGGTCCTCCTATACCTCCCCCATGTCAGACCTGTTCGCGTCCACCGCCGCCCCGTCCTCCGATTACGACGCCCATTCGATCGAGGTGCTCGAGGGGCTCGAGCCCGTGCGGCGGCGTCCGGGAATGTATATCGGCGGAGTGGACGAGCGCGCTCTCCATCATCTCGCCGCCGAGGTTCTCGACAATGCGATGGACGAGGCGGTGGCGGGCTTCGCGACCCGGATCGAGGTGGTCCTCGAGGCGGTCGAGGGAAGCGCGGGCCGGCTCACCGTGATCGACAACGGGCGCGGGATCCCGATCGACGAGCATCCCCGCTACCCGGGCAAGTCGGCGCTCGAGGTTATCCTCACCATGCTTCATTCCGGCGGCAAGTTCTCGAACAAGGCCTATGCCACGTCCGGGGGCCTCCACGGGGTGGGCGTGAGCGTGGTCAACGCCTTGTCGAGCGAGACGGTCGTCGAGGTCGCCAAGAACAAGGAGCTTTACCGCCAGACCTATTCGCGAGGGGAGCCGATCACGAAGCTCGAGCTTCAGGGACCGACCCAGAACCGCCGCGGAACCAGCATCGGCTTCGTCCCGGACACCGAAATCTTCGGGGAAGAAGCCAGGTTCAAGCCGGCCCGGCTCTACCGGCTGGCCCGCTCCAAGGCCTATCTGTTCGCCGGGGTCGAGATTCGCTGGCGCTGCGATCCGTCGCTGATCGCCGACGAGACTCCGGCCGAGGCGGTGTTCCAGTTCCCCGGCGGCCTCGCCGACCATCTCAGGGAGCAGATCGGCGAGCGCGGCTGCGCGACGAGCGACTTCTTCACCGGCCGGCAGGATTTCCCCGGCGGGCTCGGCCTCGTCGAATGGGCGGTCGCCTGGCCTTTGTGGACCGAGGGCGGCTCCTCTTATTATTGCAACACGATCCCGACCCCGGACGGCGGAACCCACGAGCAGGGGATCAGGGCGGCGCTTACCCGCGGGATTCGCGCCTTCGCCGAACTCACCGGGCAACTGAAGAAGGCCAAGGAGGTCCAGGCCGAGGACGTCGTCGGAGGGGCCGAGGTGATGCTCTCCGTCTTCATCCGCGACCCCCAATTCCAAAGCCAGACCAAGGACCGGCTGACCAGCCCGGACGCGGCCCGGCTGGTCGAGGCGGCGGTACGCGACCATTTCGACCATTATCTCGCCGACAATATGGAGCGCGGCCGGGCTCTTCTCGGATTCGTCCTGGAGCGGATGGACGACCGGCTGAAGCGGCGGGCCGAGCGCGAGATCAAGCGCAAGACCGCGACTTCGGGGCGCAAGGTCCGGCTTCCCGGCAAGCTCACCGACTGCGCGAACTCCGACGATCCGTCGGGCACGGAGCTGTTCATCGTCGAAGGCGACAGCGCCGGCGGCTCCGCCAAGCAGGCGCGAGACCGCAAGACCCAGGCGATCCTCCCCATCCGCGGCAAGATACTGAACGTCGCCTCGGCGAGCGCCGACAAGATCCGGGCCAATCAGGAGATCGCCGACCTTACGCTCGCTCTGGGCTGCGGCACCCGCGACCGCTGCGATCCGTCGCAGCTGCGCTACGACCGGATCATCATCATGACCGACGCCGACGTCGACGGAGCCCATATCGCGACTCTGCTGATGACCTATTTCTTTACGGAGATGGGTCCGATCGTGGAGCAGGGCTGCCTCTACCTCGCCCAGCCCCCGCTCTACCGGCTGTCGTCGGGCCCGACCGTCGCCTATGCCCGCGACGACGCCCATCGCGGCGAGCTCGAGGCAAGCCTGTTCAAGGGCAAAAAGGTCGAGATCAGCCGCTTCAAGGGCCTCGGCGAGATGAACCCGTCGCAGCTGCGCGAGACGACGATGGACCCGAAGAGCCGCTCGCTCATCCGGGTCACCCTCCCCGACGGCTACCAGCAGCAGCACCCCGTGCGCGACCTTGTCGACCGACTGATGGGCCGAAATCCGGAGCACCGCTTCAACTTCATCCAGAGCCACGCGGCCGAGATCGCGGAGGAGGAAATCGACGCATGAGCCGGGGCCGGGCCTGGTGGCACTGGCTGCCGGGCCTGCTGCTTCTCTGCGCGATCCCGATCTCCCCAGCCCCGGCGGAGCCTTCCCCACAATTCGCCCGCCGCGCCGGCGAGCTCGTCCGGGCCCTGAACGGCGACATTGCGCTTCAGCGGTTCTTCTCTCCGGCCTTTCTCGCCAGGGTGCCCCCGACCGAGCTCGCCGCCGTCACGACCCGGCTGAGATCGAGCTACGGCAAGGCACTGGACGTCCAGCGGGTGGAGGCGGAAAGCCGGACGGCGGGGACCGTTTTCGTCCGCTTCGAGAGGGCGGTGCTTCGGCTTCGAATGGCCGTGGGCGCGGCGCCGCCCTTTCTGGTCGAGGGCCTGTTCGTCGCCGGCGCGGAATCCTCGGCCGCCGACGTGGCCGCGGTCATCGCTCCGCTGACCCGGCTTCCCGGCCGGATGTCTCTGGCCGCCGCCCGGCTCGAGGATTTGGGGCCCGCCTTGTTCCTGACCGAGAAAGCCGATCGCCCGCTTGCGATCGGTTCCGCCTTCAAGCTGTTCGTCCTGGCCGAGCTGGTCCGCTCGGTGAAGGCGGGGGAGCGCGGCTGGAGCGACGTCGTTCCGCTGGGCGCCCCTTCCTTGCCTTCCGGGATCGTCCAGGACTGGCCGAGAGGCTCGCCGGTCACTTTGCACAGCCTCGCCGCCCTGATGATCTCGAGAAGCGACAACAGCGCCACCGACACCCTTCTCGGCGTGCTCGGGCGGGACAAGGTGGAGCGCCTCCTGCCGGAGCTGGGCGTTCGGTCACCGGAGCGCAACCGGCCCTTCCTCGCCACCCGCGAGGCCTTCGCCCTCAAATTGGGCGATCCCGCCCTGTTGGCGAAGTGGAAAGCCGCTGACGAGGCCGGGCGGCGGTCGCTATTGGCTCAGCTCGACCGGGTCGAATCCTCGACGCTCGACCCGACCCGGCGCGGCGGCCGGCCCGCGGAGATCGCCACCGTCGAATGGTTCGCCTCCCCTGCGGACCTCGTCCGCACCCTCGACTGGCTTCGTCGGAATGGCGACCGCACGGCACTCGAGCTGCTGGCGATCAATCCGGGGCTTGGACCCGCGGCGGCGAAGGACTTCGACTATTTCGGATTCAAGGGCGGCTCCGAACCCGGGGTCCTCAACCTGAGCTTCCTGCTGAAGACCCGCTCCGGCAGCTGGCTGGCGGTATCGGCAAGCTGGAACGACGAGGCCGCCGCCCTGGACGAGGACCGCTTCGTAGCATTGCTCAGCCGGCTGGTGACGCTGCTCAAGTGAATTCGCCGCCGCCGTCATCCCGGCGCAAGCCGGAATCCATGAACACGGAAAATCGAGATTTTTTCGAAGACATGTGTTCGCAGATACCGGGTCAAGCCCGGAATGACGGCCCCGTCAGCGCCCGCTCGCCTCCCGGGACCGGCGGAGCGCGTCCTGCTCCTTGGCCTGCTTGTCGCGGGCCGAGCGAAGTGCGGCGACCGTCGCGGCTTCTTTCTCGCAAAACGCCCGGCCGTTCGAGTCGAGCTTGCCGGCTTCGTCGATGCAGCGGCCGGCGGCAAAGCTTCGAGGAAGCAGGTCGAGCGGCTCGATCGACGGGTCGCGGCGCTCGATCACCGGCCTGATCGCGGCGAAAAAGGTCCGCCAGCCTCGTCGGCTTCGCGCCTGGGCCAGTGCCTGGGGAGTCGCGGCGGCTCCGGTCGGAACCGCCGGGTCGAGCCCGGCGAGCGGCACCTTGTCCAGGCGGGCGAGGGCCTCGTCGAAACGCCCCAGCTCGCGCAGCGCGTTGATCGCCCGCCCCTCCATTCCGATCCAGCTGAGATCGCCCGGACGGGGCGGCACCTTCGCGGAAGCCTCGACCAGCTCCTCGAGATAGCGCTTCCTGAGCTCGGGCTTGCCCTCCGCCTCCCAGCTCGCCTGCAGAAGCGCCCAGAGATAACGTTCCGGCGGCAGGCCCAGCTCGCGCATCAGCCAATAGGCCCGGTAATATTGGGTCTCGCCCTTGCGAAGCGCGCGATAGGCCTCGGAAGCGACCAGCGGCTCGAGCTTCGCCACCTCGCCGGCATCATATTCCTTGAAGAGGACGAGGCCGTTGTCCGGGCATTCGGGAAGCGCCAGTGGAAACTTCATTCCGCCGATCGGCCGTCCGTCCGGCCGCTCGCCGGCGACGACCGGCTGCGCGACCGGCTGGAACTGGAAGCTTGCGCCTCCGATCGGACAGGTCATCTTCCTCGCGGCGACGGGCGTTGCGGGAGCGGCCGCCACCGGCGCGGCGAAAATGGCGAGGCCGACGGCGAGAATGTGGTTACGCATCGCAATTCTCCTGAGCGCGCATCTCTAACGCGGTTCGGCCTGAATGGAACCAGTACGTCGTGGTACCCTGCCCGAGGCTGGATTGCTTCGTCGCTGAGCTCCTCGCAATGACGCAAGGCGGCCTTCCGTCAGCTGGTTACGGCCGGCGCGACGAGCGGGAAGCGGGGAATCGCAGCGTCGAACGCGCTCCCGTCGGCCGCGACCATCCGGTAATGCCCCTCCATCCAGCCGGTCGGAGTGGGCAGAGGGCAGCCCGACACATAGTCGAAGGAGCCTCCCGGCTCGATCACCGGTTGCTCCCCGACCACGCCTTCGCCCTGAACCTGGTGCCGGCCGCCGCGGCTGTCGGCGATCGTCCATTCGCGGCTGATCAGCTGGATCGCTCCTGCCGACCCGTTTTCGATTCGGACGTGATAGGCCCAGAACCAGCGGCCGCGGCCCGGCTCGGACTGCTCGGGAAGGAAGCTGACGGACACCCGGACGGTGACGTCGCCGGTCGTCGCGCTGTGGGGAAAGAGGCTTTTCACAAGCGCTTCCCTCTACTTATCGGCCGCACGCGTCAATCGCTTGCGCGCCCGCCCGCGATCCGCGACAGAGCGTGCCCATGGCGCAGGATTGGACCCCGTCGAGCTGGCGATCGCTCGAAGCGAGGCATCAGCCGGCCTATGACGATCCCGCCGCCCTCGCCGCCGCCCTTCGCGAGCTTTCCGCTTATCCCCCCCTTGTGCCGAGCACCGAAGCGCAGGCCCTGAAGGCGCAGCTGGCCGACGCGCAAGGCGGTCGAGCCTTCCTCCTCCAGGGCGGCGATTGCGCCGAAAGCTTCGCGGAATTCTCTCCGGAGACGATTCGCGGTACTGCGGGGCTGATCGACGCCATGGCCCGGCAGCTGGCGGTGGCAGGCGGACTTCCAGTCGTCCGGCTCGGCCGGATCGCCGGCCAGTTCGCCAAGCCGCGCTCCCGCGAGCGCGAGTCCCGGGACGGGCGCGATCTGCCCATGTATCGAGGCGACATCGTCAACGGCCTCGCCTTCGATGAAACGGCACGCCGGCCGGACCCGGAAAGGATGTTCCGGGCTTACGGCCAGTCCGCCGCCGCTCTCAGCCATTTGCGCGCCTTAGCCGGTCCGGAGCCCATCTACACCAGCCACGAAGGCCTGCTCCTCCCCTACGAGCAGGCGCTCACCCGTCGCGACGGGGCTGGCTGGTACGCGAGCTCGGCCCATTTCCTCTGGGTCGGCGACCGTACCCGGTTCGCGGCTTCCGCCCATGTCGAGTATCTGCGCGGCCTGTCCAACCCGATCGGGATCAAATGCGGGCCGACCTTGAGTCCCGGAGCTCTGCTCGAGCTGCTCGACATCCTCAACCCGGCGCGTGAGCCTGGCCGGATCACACTGATCGGCCGAATGGGCGTCGACCGGGTGGAGAAGGCGCTTCCGCCGCTTCTTCGGGCGGTCGCGGCCGAGGCCCACCCGGTGCTGTGGACCTGCGATCCGATGCACGGCAACACCGAGCGGACGGCGAGCGGCTACAAGACCCGGCCTCTCGGCCGGATCATGGGAGAGCTTCGTGCCTTCTTCGAAGCTGCCCGGGCCGAGGGGGTGACGGGCGGCGGAATCCATGTCGAGATGACCGGCCGCGACGTCACCGAATGCACCGGCGGCGCCGATCCGGTGACCGAGCAGGATCTCGCCGCCCGCTACCACACCCATTGCGACCCCCGCCTCAACCGCGCCCAGGCGATGGAGGTAGCGGAGCTGGTCGCGGCCGAGCTGGCGCTCGCGAGGCGTTCCAAAGCGGCCTGAACCTTTGCGAGCCTCGGCCCCGCCCTGAACTCGTGTCAGGCGCCGGGGTCGAGCCTCGCTTGGAATTCGAGTTCGACGATTTCAAAGAGCCGTGGCCCGGCCTCGCCGAGTCGCGCTCATCTTAATAGGGTTTTTCCTGCAAGTCAAGAACAAGATAGGAACGTCCCTAGCCGGCTCTGTCCACCTTGAGGCTGCCTCCCGGGCACGGGCCGATCAGGTCGAGCGCCGAGACGCTTCCGTCGAGCCAGTCCGCCCACGTCTCGTGGGGCAGGACGGCGACCTGGCGGTGATGGTAGGGCCTGACGTCAGGCCCCGGCTCGGTCGTCAGCATTGTGAAGGCCTCGCCGACGTCGGTCGTCCGCCACAGGCCGGCGATGCAGAACCAGTCGCGGCCGGGCATGGTGAAGAGCCATCGGTCCTTGCGCTTGTCGGGGCGCGGCGCCTCGGGTTTGGTGAATTCGTAGAATCCGTCGGTGACGATCAGGCAGCGCCCGCCATGCTCGAAATTGGTGAACTCGCGCCCGTCGGAGCGGAAATTGTAGACCGGCTTTCCGCCCGCCCCCGGCCAGCTCCAGCGAAGCTGGACGAGCTCCGAGGCGCCCTCCCCGGCCTTCCAGCGCAGGATCGGCGCGGAATCGGTGATCTTGATCTCTTCGCGGGGCTGGAGGTTGGGCGGCCCGCCCGGGAAGGTCAGTGCCATTCCAAGCTGCTCGAAGGTCCTTGCGATCGCGTCGGGAGCGACCTTGTTGCTGTAGAGATTGCACATGTGCCGCCTCTAGGGTTCGTACCGGTTACCGGCAATGGGTCCGGGCCTAAGCTTCCCTTCCCGGCTTCGCCAGCTTGACAGCGCAACCGCCTCCCCCGATATGCGCCCTTCGCAAGCGCTCGGCCCCTTCGTCTAGCGGTCTAGGACGTCGCCCTCTCACGGCGAAAACACGGGTTCGAGTCCCGTAGGGGTCACCACAAGCTTAAAGCTGGCGCCGCCCGCCGACCCGCAGAATTTGCGTGCCGCTCGGCCAAGAGGCTTCATGTATCGCGTTTAGAACCGTAAGACGGCGCCATGGCCAACCGAGGCATCCTTCAGCGACTGCTCGACAGCTTGGGCTTCGGCAGCGGAGCGCCCGAGCCTCCAGCTTCCCCGCAGGTTCCGCCGCTACCCGCCGCTTCGAAGGTCGACCTGCACGACGAACGAATCCCCGATTCGTCGCGAGAGCGGGCCGCCCTGATCGTAAGTCTGGTCGCGGACCTGAAGGAGCGCGTGGAGCGGTGCGGGCTTCACAGCGAGCTTCACGAGCTTGAAAGGATCAGCTCCGTCCACCTGCCGAGGCTGCTCGAAAGCTATATCGAGATCCCTCCCGAGCATCGCGCGGAGGTTTTCCGCGAGACCGGACGCTCGGCGAGCTTCCTCCTCAACGAGCGCCTCGACAAGATGACGTCGAGACTTCGCGAAATCTCGAAAATGCTCGCGCGCGATAATCTGAACGCGTTTTCGACCAACCTGCGCTTCGTCGACGATCGCTACGGATCTTCGGAGTCGCCCTTCGATTGATCAGCGAACCGCCGCGATCGTATCGGTTTCGCGCTTGAGGCCGAATATCTCGGCCCGCTTGACGATGGTTCGGGCCCAGCGCCCGTGGGTCGCGGGCTCGCACATCGAGCCGGACACGGCGAAGACGGCCGGGCTGTCGGGCTCGAGGATCGCTCGCGCCTCCGTCAGCTCGCTTGGGCCGACGGCATAGCAGGCTTCGACCGCTTCGATCTGCCGGGGATGGATGACGGTCTTGGTGAGGAGGCCGTGCTCGACGTCGCGCTCGACCTCCTCGCGCAGGATCGCCTCGCTGTCGAAATGCTCGAACACCGGCGCCGACAGGAAGAAGCCGTAGGGCGCGAAGGTGGCGACCAGGCCGGCCACGATCGCCGCCAGCGGGCCTTCGTAGATCGTCCTGAACGCCGATCGGCGCGCGCCGATCGTCTGGAGCAGATCGTTGCCGCCGATCCGGACTGCGAGGATCCGCTCTCGGATCACGAGGAGCTGATCGCGAAGGCGCCGGGCCTCGTCCGGGTCGAGTATCTCGCGGGTCTCCAGCGTCGGCATCAGCCGGTGATGATCGTGAAGGCCGCAGGCCAGGTAACGCGGAAGGCTCTCGACCGACACCTTGGGGATGACGAAGCCGTCGACGCGCTCGATTCCACTCAGCTTGAGCAGCGCCTGGAGCATTGCCGGATCGCGGGGGCGGATGAAAAGCCTCGGCCGACGCCCGCCGGCGGAAAGGGCCTCGAGCAGCCCGCCGACTTTGGCGATCGCCCGAGGCACTTCCTTCGCCCCGATCGAATCCTCCAGGCAAACGACCGCCGAGCGCAATTGCGGATAGCGATCCCCCAGGGCGATGGGCGAAAGCTGCCCGTGGGTCCCCGGCAGATAGAGGGTCGCTCCGAGCGCGATGGCTTCGGTCGTCTCGAAGATCGCGCTCATACCCCTCGGGCATCCCTGATCAGGCTCACCGCGCGATAGCAGAAGCCCGCCGGCAGAAGCTCGACCTCCAGGCCATTTTGGCGGGCCAGATGGACGAGGTGGGCGACGTCGGGATCCAGCGGGTCGAGCAGCAGCAGCCGCTCGGGGACCCGGCGGAGGACCGCCCGGGTCGCTTCCGCGATTCCCGGCTTGATCCGGTTGCGGTCGGTGATTGCGTATTTCCCCATCAGCTCGGCGATCGACCGGTCGCACCGCGCCGCCCTGCCGGCCTGGACCGAAGCCGGCCGGGCGGCGGGCGCCGGCAGGCCGGCGGCGAGCGAGTCGACCGTTCGAACGAAGGCCCTCGTCAGATCCTGCCCGGCGAATTGCGGATAATGGACGCAGGCGTGGAAATCGCCCGGCCCGACCAGGTCCGAATTGAGGATGCTTCGGCTGACCAGTCCGGAGACGACGCAGTTGAGCAGGCCCGAGGGGATGAGATAATCTTCATCCGTGGCGGCAAGATCGGCGCGGCCCGCCGGGTCGGCGATCACCGCCAGCCAGGGGGAAAAGCCGAACGGCCTGCCGGCGAGGCTTTGCCGGAGCTCCGCCGCGATCGCTCCCTTCCCGGTCCAGCCGTCGACGAAGACCGCGTCTTGGGGATCGTGGCGGGCGGCGACATGCTCGAGCGCGACGGGATCGACCCCCCGGTCGCGGATGATGCTGATCGAATAATGCGCCGCCTTGACGCCGAGGCGCTCGACCGATCGCCGAAGCAGGACCCCGATCGGAGTCCCGGCGCGCGCCAGGGAAAGCAGGACGATCTCCCTCCGGCCGGCGGCGCGCTCGACGAGGGCCGCGGCCAGGGCGACGATGTCGCGCGCCACCCGGGCGCCGTTACGCTCGAGCGCCTGCCGGTAGAGATCGAGATAGGCGGGGTCCGGCGGGCGTTCCGGAGCGATCATCTCGGAATAATGGCGCCGGCCGCTCTGGATGAGCTTTTCCTTGGCGGCGACGTCGGTGGCGCGAAGCTCGACCGGCTTGAGCAGGAAGGTCACGTCCTCGGCTGCATAGCTGCCGGAAAAGGCTCCGCCGGCGGGCGGGTCCGGTCGAGCGGCCATCACCCGGCCCTCGCCAGGCCCGCTTCGGCAAGCTGCGACCGGGTGGGCATCATCGCATAGTCGCACAGCGCCATGAACGGGGCGTCGGTCACGCTGTCGCCGATTCCGATGACCGGCGTGTCGGGATATTGGCGGCGAAGCTCGGGGATCAGATAGGCGACCGCGTGCTGCTTGCCGAGATAGGGCGGCAGCAGCGCCGCATTGTTGCCGTTGCGGTGAACGGTCCAGCCGGGCGGGACCTGCGGGACGACCCGATCGATCACTCCGGAAAGCACCGCCGAATCGCCGGTTTCATGCTTGACCAGCAGGTAGAGCGGCAACCCGTCCTCCTCGAGGATACGGATCCGAAGCGCCGCCTCCTTTGCCTCCGCCTCGACCTGCCGGGCCAGCTGCGCCAGGGTTTCGGCATGAGCGCCCGCCTCGGCCGCCATCCGGGCCCTCCAGCCGAGGTCGGTCTTCCGCTCGGAGCCGACGACGACTCCGCCGTGCGCGCAAATGGCGCGGGTCCAGCCGATCCGGACCCGGTCGAGCGCGTCCCTGCTGCGCGCCGTGACCGGCACCAGCAAGGCTCCTTCCGACAGCCAGGCGAGGAATCGAAGCTGGCGGGGCGTCGCATAGCTCAGGGGTCCGCCGTCGCGTGCGTAGCCGATCGGCTCGAGGGCCTCGACCGGAACGTCCTCGGGGCATTTGCCGAGGGTCTGGAAAAGGGTGTCGTCGAGATCGACGAGGGCAATGGCCCGCACTAGTCTCTCCCTCCGAAGCAGATGGCCCGCGCGTCCAGCGCCGAGATTAGCGCCGGGTCGACGGTGCCGGGCGCGGTTTCATGGCAGATCAGCGAGAGCCGCCCGTCCGCCGGATCGGCATTGTACAGGAAATTGTCCATGCCGCTCCCATAATTGTCGCCGAAGACGAGGGCTCGGCCGATGGCTCCGCCGATATGGATGGGGCTTCGAGTCGTGGCTTGAACGACGACATCGATCCCGGCTTCCTCCAGCCGCTCGGCGAAGAGGAAGCTGGGATAGGTGAACTCTCCGGTCCCGACCACTCGAAGCGCTCGGCCGGCCGGAAGCGACAAAGCGGAGATGTCGGGCAGGCGGAAGACGGTCGGCCGGACCGCCCCGACCCGCCCGAACGGGCCTGCATCCCCCAAGGCTCCGAGCGCGCCGGCGGCCGAATCGAACTCCGCCGACGCCGCTTCGATCGGGACCTGCGGGTGGGCGGACCAGGCTAGGCTGCCTTCGAGCAGACTGACGCAGCAGGCGGTAGCCGGCATTCGCTCCAGCCATCGGGTCGAGCCCGACCAGTCGGTCAGGGTCGCGACGACGATCCGCTCGCAGGCCGGAAGAGCGGGGGCCAGAGCGGCGGCGAGATTGGCGAGGGTGGTCCCGGTGGACACCTCGTCATCGACGATCAGGAGCGACCTGATCGCGGCGAGGTCGATCCCGGCTGGGCGGTAGATCAGGTGGGCCGAAGCGTGGCTGTGCGGCTCCTCGAAGCGGCAGAGGAGCGGCGCTTCGACGACCTGCCGGGTGGTATGGAGAAACGCGGCCGCCGCGCCCCGGCCGTGCAGCTCCTCGAAGATGCCGTGGCCGAGGCCTACCGCCGTTTCGGCGAGGCCGATCACCAGGATCGGCCCCGGCAGGTCGGCTGGAATTTTCGACGCGAGGTCGCGAAGCGATGCTCGCAGTTCGGAAGGGCGGACCGGAATATGCCGGCCGAGCACCTTGGAGACGATCAGATAGCCGCGTCTGGGATTGCGACGGGCCGCGAAGTCGCAGAGCCGGTCGAGCGGCCAGTCGCTTCGGCGAAGCTCGAGAGTCAGCCGGCCGTTGGCCAGGGACACGGTCCGAACGGTCGGGGCAGGCGGTATCATTTCGAGCGGGACGCCGACCTAGGCCTCGCAGCGTATGCGATAGATGAAGGAGCGCGCCTGGCGGACGATGTCCGCGCGCGAGCGCGGGGGGCCGCTCGGATCGAGCACCGGCTCGATCCCGACCGTGGCCAGGAACGACCGGACGACCGCGCCCTTCACTCCGAAATTGATATTCTCGGCGTTGCTCCCGCCGTCGCGGATCCGGTCCAGGTTCAGCGAGGAATGGACCTGCCCGAGAACCAGTCCGGACTGGTCTAGAATGGGTCCGCCGCTATTCCCGCTCGCGATCGGGGCGCTGAATTGAAGGACGCTGGTGTCGTTGCCGATCCCGCACAAAGCGGAGACGTTGCCGCCCGTCGCCTGGGGTCCTGAGCCGAGCAGGCCCTGGAGCGGGAAACCGAGCACGATGACGTCCTCGCCGAGGTGGATGTCGATCTCGGAACGGAAGCGGGCGGCCGCCGGAAGCGCTCGCTCGATCCTGAGCAGCGCGATGTCGTTGCGCGGGTCCGAGAGGACGACTTCCGCCGGGGCGGTGAACCGATCACTGGCGGCGTCGATCCTGCGGGCGCCGTCGACGACGTGGGCATTGGTGAGGATGTGGGTCGAATCCACCGCGAACCCGCTCCCCGAGAATTCGGATTCGAACGGAGGGCGGCCGCGACCCTGTCCTCCGGGGCCCACTTCCCGCCGGTGCCCCGGAGGGTACGGGATGGGAATGTCGATCCGCAGAGCCGAACCGAGGGCGGGTAGGCCGCCGGCGAAGCCCTGCCCGCTGCCCGTCAGCCGCCAGCCGTCGCCGCGGCGATAGATTCGGCGAGGATCAGGGCCGCCTCGCCGCGGTTGGTCAAGTCGAGGTCGAAGCGCCAGTCGCCGAAAGTGGCGGCCAGCGATCCGAAATCGCGAAGGCTGAGTCCCTGGCCGGGGCCTCGCTGGAGAAAAAGTATCAGAAGCAGCCGGTCGAGGTCCGCCGGCAACGCCGTCAGATCCAGGCGGAGCTGCCCCGATTCTCCAAACCCGATCCCCGGCCGAAGCTGCCGGGTCGCGACGTCGAGCACCGGGAAGGACTCCACGCTTCGCCGCGCCGAATCCAGTCCGATCAAGACGGTCCCGAGCTCGCCGCCCAGCGCGGTCAGCCTCGGACCTTCCAGGCTCATCTCGACGACGGCGCCCTGGATCGAGACTCTCTGTCCTGGAGCGAGATCGCCCATGACGCGGCCGGAGTCCGGCCGAGCCCCGTCAGACGTTGACGCCGTAGGAGCGCGCCAGCGGGCCGAGGCCGCCGCTGAACCCCTGCCCCACGGCCCTGAACTTCCACTCCCCGCCGTGCCGGTAGAGCTCCCCGAAGACCATTGCGGTTTCGGTCGAGGCATCTTCGGAAAGGTCGTATCGGGCGAGCTCCGTCCCGCCGTCCGAATTGACCACCCGGATGAAGGCGTTCGAGACCATTCCGAAATTCTGGCGGCGCTGATCGGCTTCGTAGATGGTGACGGCGAAGACGACCTTGGCGACGTCCTGCGGAAGCTTGCCGAGATGGACCGACACGACCTCGTCGTCGCCCTCCCCGACCCCGGTCAGGTTGTCGCCATGATGCTCGACGGCGCCGTCGGCGGCCTTCAGGTTGTTGAAATAGACGAAGTCGGCGTCGGAACGGACCCGCCCGCTTTCGTTGAGCAGGTAGACGCTCGCGTCCAGGTCGAAGTCGCTTCCGTCGGTTACCCTCTGGTCCCAGCCGAGGCCGACCCGAACCGCCTGGATTCCCGGCGCCTCCTTGCTGAGACTGACGTTTGCGCCCTTGCTCAAAGATACTGCCACTGATCTGCTCCTGTTTTCAGCCCACGTTGACGCCGAAGTTGCGGGCCACCGGGGCCAGCCCGCCCTGATAGCCCTGCCCCACCGCTCGAAACTTCCATTCGCCGCCGTGCCGGTAGACCTCTCCGAAAATCAGGGCGGTTTCAATCGAATAGTCCTCGCTGAGGTCGTAGCGGCTGATCTCCCGTCCGGTCGCCGCGTTGACGATCCTCATGAAAGCGTTCTGCACCATTCCGAAATTCTGCCGGCGCGCCTCGCCCTCGTGGATCGTGACCACCACGGCCGCCTTGTGGACGTCCGCCGGCACCCGGCTCAGGTCGACCTTGATCTGCTCGTCGTCGCCATCGCCCTCGCCGGTGCGGTTGTCGCCGGTATGCTCGACCGACCCGTCGGAGGAGCGCAGCTGGTTGTAGAAGATGAAATCGTGATCGCCCCGGACCTTGCCCGTCTCGCCGAGCAGGAAGGCGCTGGCGTCAAGGTCGAAGCCCTCGCCGTCGGTCGCCCTCGTGTCCCAGCCGAGGCCGATGACGATGTTGGCGAGCCCGGGCTCTTCCTTCGACAGGCTGACGTTGGCGCCCTTGGCAAGGCTGATCGACATCGGGCTCGTTCCTTTCGGGCGATTGTCAGAGGTCCAGCCGGCTTCCGTCCGGGCCGACCGGCTGGGTCTCGGCCTCGGGCTCGGTCGTCGGGTTCAGGCGGTTGTGCCGGGCCGAGGCGTAGAGCGCGAAGCCGATCAGAAGCGCTCCGATCAGTCCGGTCACCACCTCGGGAACGTAGAAACGGGCCGACAGGAGCATGATCGCGGCCAGCGCCAGGATGGCCCAAAAGGCGCCGTGCTCGAGGTAGCGATATTCCGCTAGGGTGCCCTTGTCGACGAGCAGGATGGTCATCGAGCGGACGAACATCGCTCCGATGCCGAGGCCGAGCGCGATCACGAAGATGTTGTTGGACAAGGCGAAGGCGCCGATCACCCCGTCGAACGAGAAAGCGGAATCGAGCAGGTTGAGGTACAGGAAGCCGGCGAGGCCCGAGCGCACCGCGGCGCCGGCGGCGACCGCCGCCTCGTCCGGCTCGAGCAGCGAATTGACCGCCTCCACGGCGAGATAGGCGATGATCCCGAAGATGCCCGAGACCAGGTAGGTCAGCGCTTCCTCGCCCGGAAGCAGCGTCGAGATGCCGTAGAGGGCAAGAAGGACGATTCCGATCTCGACCGCGTCGATCGACGACAGCTTGGACAATCGCGCCTCGACGACCTCGATCCAGTGGACCTCCTTGTCGCTGTCGAAGAAGAATTTGAGCCCGACCATAGCCAGGAACGCCCCCCCGAATCCGGCGATCCCGACATGGGCGGACGTGATGATCCGCTCATATTCGGCGGGGTTTCCTGCGGCGAGCCTGACCGCCTCGACCGGCCCGAGCGAGGCGGCGATGGCGACGATGGCGAGCGGGAAGACGATCCGCATCCCGAACACGGCGATGGCGATGCCCCAGGTCAGGAAGCGCCGTCGCCAGATCGCGTCCATATGTCGAAGCACCGCGGCGTTGACGACGGCGTTGTCGAATGAAAGCGACACTTCTAGCACGCTGAGGACGAGCACGATCCAGACCACCCCGGCGGTTCCGGCGGCGGTCCCCGTCATTGCCCAGCCGAGCCAAACCGCCAGCGCCAGGCAGATCGCCGTGAAGAAGAACGAACCCTTGAAATATGACAGCACGAATCAGCCCCCGTAATCGTGAATGTTCAGTCCTTGCTCCCCGAGACCCAGCGCAGGCCCCAGCCGAAGGCGCGGTCGAGCTCGCTCTGATCGCGGAAATAATCGACGATCCGGGTCGCCTTGAGCCGGCCCCCGTCGTTCTCGAGAAGAACGATGCCGCAAAGCCGCTTGTCGTTGCGGCCCTCCGTCATCCGGACCTCGATCGGAGGCTGGTCGGGCATGGTCATGCTGACGACTCCGTCGGTCTGCTGCCAGTTCGGGACTCCGTCGTAGATGTTCGCGAAGATCGCGATCCGCTCGATCTCGTTCCAGTGAGCGCCGTTGATCCGCATGTTCTCGCCCTGCGACACGTCGCCGGTGCGGTCGTCCCCGTCGAGCGCGATGTAGGGCGGCTCGTGATAGCTCCCGAACATCCGTCCAAGCGCCTGGACCACGCTCTTACGGCCGTCCTTCATCTCCAGCAGGCAGCCGAGATCTAGGTCGATGGCTCCGGCGCTGCTGAAGAAGCCGCGCTTGCCCCGCGACCAGTTCAGGTTGACGACGATCTGGCCGAAGCTGGTGCCGCGTTTCTCGAGGCTGACCGCCTGGCCCTTTTTCTCCAGGCTGACCTTCGACAGATTGATCGGCCGGGGCGCGGCGGGCGGTGGCGGCGGTGGAGGGGGCGGTGGAGCGGGCGGCGCTGGCTGGGGCTCGTCGGCGACATCGATGCCGAACGATCGCGCGAGGGGCGCGAGGCCTCCGTTGAACCCCTGCCCGACCGCCCTGAACTTCCACTCGCCGCCGCGGCGGTAGAGCTCGCCGAAGATCATCGCGGCCTCTGAGGCCCCGGCGAGGTCGGGGCGGAAGGCGGCCGCGACCGCGCCTCCGCGCGCGACCTCGATCGAGCCGGATCGAAGCGCGGAAAGCGACTGGCGGCCCTGGCCCTGGTCGATGGTGACGCAAAAGACGATCCGGGCGATCTCCTCCGGGACTCTTTCGAGGTCTATCTCGAAACGGCCGGCGGCGAGCCGGACCGCTCCGCCGCCGCCCTCGGGCTGGTTGAAGAAGACCATGTCATGGTCGCCCCGCACCTTGCCGCTCTCGGCGAGCAGATAGGCCGAGACGTCGGCGGCCGCGCCCGGGCCGGCTTCCAGCTCGACCGCGACCTCGACCCTTCCGGTTCCGATCGCGGTGTTCGCGCCACGCTGCAACTGCATTCCGATACCGGGCGATCAAAGATGGTTGAGGATTGCGGGAAGCATGTCGTGGAATGTGCGGCCGTAGGTCTTTTCGCCCAACGCCTTCATCTCCCATCCGCCGCCGGACCGGGCCACTCTCGCCATCACCTGGCCGGTATGGGAGCCGGCCCCGGTCAGGTCGTAGCGGGCCATCTCCTTGCCGTTGGCGGCATCGACGAGCCGGCAATAGGCATTCTCGATCTTGTCGAAAGTGTCCCCGGTGAAGCTGTTCACGGTGAAGACCAGGGCCGTCACGTGGGCCGGGACGGCCGAGAGGTCGACGATGATCTGCTCGTCGTCGCCGTCGCCCTCGCCAGTGCGATTGTCGCCGGTATGGATGATGCTCCCGTCCTGGCTGCGCAGCTGCTGGAACCAGATCGCGTCGAGAACCTGGCGCCGCGAATCGAACAGGAGGCACGAGGCGTCGAGATCGATGTCGGCGCCGCCGCCGCCGAACATGCCCATGAAGCCCTTGGTCTTGCGAACGTCCCAGCCCAGACCCATGGTCACTCGGGTCAGGCTCCCGCCGCCGGATTTCTCCAGGCGGATGCTTTGCCCCTTCACAAGACTGACCATGGTCGCGCGCCCCCTTGAACCGCCCGGAGGCTAAGGCAGCGAAGCGCCGCAGCGCAACGCTTTTCTGGAAATGGAGTTAGCGGCTCTTCGCCAGCCGGTCCGGGCCGGCCGCCGGAGGGCCCCAGCCTCCCCCCAGGGCCCGGATGAGGCCGATCGTCGCGACATAGCGGGCGATATTGACCTGGACCGCGGTCCGGCGGTGATCGAGGACGATTCGAAGCCCCTCGACATAATCGAGCTGGCTGATCAGCCCGTTGGAATAGCGGGCCTGGAGCATCGTCGCCAGCACCTCGTCGTCGTCGGCGACCGAGCTCAGGGTCTGGGCGCGGTCGCCGAGGATCCGCACCGCGCTCAGCTGGTTATCGACGTCGCGCAGGGCGGTTAGGAGCTGGGTGCTGTACTCCGCCGAGGCAAGCGACAGGTCGGCCCGGGCCGAACGCACCCTGGCCTTGTGGCGGCCTCCGTCGAGGCCCGGGATCGAGAACAGGAAGCCGAGCCCGAAATTCTGGGTCGCCGAGCTGAGCAGGCTTCCAAGCGACGGCGAGGCGAAACCCTGGGCGCCGGTCAGGCTGAGGCTTGGCAGCCACGACACCTTGGCGGCGCCGACCCGGGCTCGTGCCGCTTCGACGCTTCGAAGGCCGGCCGAGATGTCCGGGCGGCGGGCGATGACGGCGCTCGGGATGTCCGACGGGATGATCGGCGGGGTGCCCAGCTTTCCGGGAACAGCGATGTCCGAGGGCGCCTCGCCCATCAGCAGCGCAAGCCCCGCGACCAGCTCGGCCCGGCGGCGATCGAGGTCGTCGATGTCCGAGCGGGCGGTCGCGACCTCGGCCCGAGCCCGATTGACCGCAAGGCGGGTGGCGAGGCCGTTGCGTTCGCGCACCTCCAGGATCTTCAGAGTCGCGCCCTGGTCGTCCGCGGCCCTGGCGAGGATCGAGCGCTCCTCGTCGAGCGCGCAGATCTCGAAATAGGTCTGGGCCGTATCGGCTTCTACGAGAAGCCGGGCGTGGCGGAGCAGGTCGGCGCTTGCCGCCGCATCGAGCCTGGCCGCCCTTTTCGCTTTCGACAGCCTGCCGAGCAGGTCGACCTCGTAGCTGAGCGTCGCGGACGGGTAGAAGAGGCGGCCGCCCTGGCCGGCCTCGTTGATCAGCGGGCCGGTACGCTGCGAGGCGCCGCCGCCGCCGCCGAAATTAGGGTTCCGAGCCGCCGCGGCACCCCGGAGCAGGGCCCGCGACTTTTCGAGGCGCGCGGCCGCCTCAAAGATGCTGCCGTTGCTCTCTCGGGCCTTCTTGACGAAGCCGTCCAGCACCGGATCGTTGAAGATCTTCCACCATGCCTCGTCGGCGAGGCTAGCTTGGGGAACGGTCGCGGCCGGATAGCGCTCGGCGGCGTTGAAGCGTTCGGGTATTGCCGGCCTTGAAAGCTCGGGAACGCTCGGCTTGCCAGCCTGCAGCGGTCCGGCCCCCGCGATGAGCAGCGCCGCGAGGATTCCGGAAGCCCATGTTCTGGATCTCGACGCCGTCATGCGAAGCCATTCTTCACGAAGTGGGTCGGGCCAGAAGAGTATAGCCACCCAGCCGAAGCTGGATGGCTACACCTTGGCGATGGCGTTCCGGGTTGCGAAAGCAGCCTGAAGCCATCCGACCGGTCCGGCTTACGCCAGGTTGTAGGTCGTCGAACCGCCGCAACGGGTCGTGGCACCGCAACGGGTGGTGGCGCCACAGCGCGGGCTGGCGACGGCACCGGCGCGAACGTTGGTCCTGATTTTCATTTTAGCTTCCTCTCATGTTTGCGCATGATCGCGCATTGTCGGCCGGCGAATGCCGACCAGTCTCGATTACGCGAGGTTGTAGGTCGTCGAGCCGCCGCAGCGGGTGCTGCCGCCGCAACGGACGGTGGCGCCGCAACGCGGGCTGACGGAGGCACCGGCGCGAACGTTGGTCCTGATTTTCATGTTAGCTTCCTCTCATGTTTGCGCTTGATCGCGCGTTACCGGGCCGGCGCTTGCCGGCCCGATCTCGTGGCTTACGCCAGGATGTAATCCTGGGTTCCGCTGCAACGGCTGCTGCCGCCGCAACGGGTCGTGGCGCCGCAACGCGGGCTTCCGGAGACGGCTCCGGCGCGGACATTGGTCCTGATCTTCATGTTGGCTTCCTCTCATGTTTGCGCTTGATCGCGCTTTATCTGGCCGGCACATGCCGGCCGGATTTCTAAACCTGCGCCTTAGAGGGCGTAGGTCGTGCTTCCGCCGCAGCGGGTTCCGCCGCCGCAACGGACGGTGGCGCCGCAACGGGGTGCATCGATCCGGGTGCTGCCGGCGCGGACGTTGGTCCTGATCTTCATGTCACATTCCTTCCACGTCTGTGCATGTCGGGTTGCAAACATCCGGCCGACCGACGGCCGACCGGATGCTTCGACCTATCGCTTAGAGCGCGTAGGCCGTGCTTCCGCCGCAGCGGGTTCCGCCGCCGCAGCGGACGGTGGCGCCGCAACGCGGGGCGGGGGCAAGGCCGGCGCGAACGTTGGTCTTGATCTTCATGT
>DASVQD010000055.1:0-172410 GCA_036389345.1 Allosphingosinicella sp.
GGAGCCGGCGCTGACCTTCGACATCCACGCCATGTACCTGACCAACCGCCCGCCCAACGCTTTGGCCATGGACTTCCTCAAGACGCTGACCCGGGTGCTGGGGGCGGAATGACCCTTCAACCTCCCTTGCGAATGCAGGAGAAGACTGAGCGCTCCCGACCGCCATAACGGAAGACTATGCCGAGCGGCGCACTCGCTATGCTGCCGTGCGAAGCGCGGGGCGATATCCAGCGGACATGATCCCGGGGCCCTACCTCCTCTATCTCGGCCATTGCGCGGACGCGATGAGCATCAAGACCTCGCGCGGCCTGGCCGAGTTCCGGCGCGACGACTGCGTCGGCGAGTTCCGCCACGACGATTGCCCGCTCACCTTGGGTCTCCCCAGGCTCGGAATGGCGGAAGCGGTCGAGGCCGGAGCCCGGACCCTGGTGCTCGGAATCGCGGGCGCGGGAGGAAAGCTCGGAACCGACCTCGTGAACGACGCGGCGATCGCCCTCCAGGCCGGGATGAACGTCGCGGCGGGCCTTCATCAGCGGCTCCGCGACGAACCGCGGCTGGTCGAGCTCGCCACGGAGCGGGGGCTTCGGCTCTTCGACGTCCGCGAGCCTCCGGCGGAGCTTCCGGTCGGGACCGGCTATCCAAGGGCCGGGCACCGGCTCCTGACGGTCGGGACCGATTGCTCGGTCGGCAAGATGTATGCGTCGCTCGCGCTCGCCGCCGGCCTTCGCGAGCGCGGCCTCGTCGCCGATTTCCGGGCGACGGGCCAGACAGGGATCCTGATCGCCGGGGAGGGAGTTCCGGTCGACGCCGTGGTCGCCGATTTCATCTCCGGGGCGATCGAGAAGCTCGCCCCCGCCCGCCACGACGGGGGCTGGGACGTGATCGAGGGGCAGGGCTCGCTCTTCCATCCGTCTTTCGCGGGCGTGTCCATGGGCCTGCTCCACGGCGCCCAGGCCGAGGCGCTCGTGCTCTGCCACAGGCCGGGCCGCGAGCATATGCGCGGCCTTCCGGGACGCGCCCTTCCCGACCTTGCCGAATGCCTCGATCGGAATCTCGAGGCCGCCCGGCTGACCAGCCCGGGGGTCCGGGCCGCCGGAGTCTGCCTCAACACCTCGGGAATGGAGAGCCTGGAGGCGCGGCGCCTCTGCGACCGGGTCGCCGACCGGCTCGACCTTCCAACCACCGACCCGATCGCCTTAGGAGTCGGCCCGATCATCGAGCTCCTGTGCCTCGCTCACTGCGCGCCCAGCACGACCGCTTCCCGCTAAGCCGGCCGTTCCGGATCGCGCGCGGAGTGAAGACCGCGGCGGACGTGATCACGGTGACGGTGGAGGAGGACGGGGCGGTCGGGCGAGGCGAGGGCGTGCCCTATCCCCGCTACGGCGAAAGCGTCGAGATCTCGCTCGCGGCGATCGAGGGGGTCCGGGCAGCGGTCGAGGCCGGCGCCGGGCGGCAGGCGCTCCAGTCGCTGCTCCCGCCGGGCGCCGCCCGCAACGCAGTCGATTGCGCACTGTGGGACCTGGAAGCGCGGCGGTCGGGGGTCGATGTCGCGACGCTCGCCGGAGGCCCGCCCCCCGGTCGGCTGGTCAGCGCCATCACCCTCGGGATCGACACGCCCGAAGCGATGGCCGAGGTGGCGGCGCGCCATCCGGAGGCGCCGCTCCTCAAGGTGAAGGTCGATGCCGAGGACCCGGCCTCGAGGATCAGGGCCGTACGGGCGGCGGCGCCCAGGGCCGCGCTCATCGTCGACCCGAACGAAAGCTGGGATCAGCGGCTGCTCGAGGACATGCAGGCCGTCCTCCTTGAATGCGAGGTCGACCTGGTCGAGCAGCCGGTTCCGGCCGATTCGGATTCCTGGCTCGCCGGCTTCGTCCCCGCGGTTCCGATCTGCGCCGACGAGGCGATCCACGTCGCCGCCGATCTCGACCGGATCGCGCTTCGCTACCAGGGGGTCAACGTCAAGCTCGACAAGACGGGAGGACTGACCGCCGCCCTCGACCTCGCTTTGGCCGCGCGGGCCCGGGGCCTGATCCTGATGACCGGCTGCATGGTCTCGTCCTCGCTGTCCATCGCTCCGGCGTTTCACGTCGCTGCCCTCTCCGACTTCGTCGACCTTGACGGCCCGCTCTGGCTCCGGGAGGACAGGGCGGGCGGCGTCAGGGACGAAGGCGGCTGGCTCATTCCGCCCGAAGCCGGTTTTTGGGGAAGCAGATGACTGGAGCTGACGCCTCATTCCCCCTCCCGTGCTTACGGGAGAGGAGGGGCCCGCCGCGAAGCGGTGGGAGGTGAGGGTCTTGCGGAATCCGGAGAAAAGACCCTCACCTCCCAAGCTCCGCTTGGGCCCCTCCTCTCCCGTGAAGAACGGGAGAGGGGTTGGGTGGGCTTCTTCGCGCTACGCCGGGCTCATCGGTCTCGCCCTCCTCGCCATCGGGGCCGCGCCCCCGCCCCAGCCGGTCGACCTGCTCATCCGGGGCGGAACCGTCTACACGGGCACGGCCGCGCCCTTCACCGGCGACGTCGCGGTGTCCGGAGACCGGATCGTCGCCGTCGGCCGGCGCCTTCCCGGGCCGGCGAAGCGGATCATCGACGCCAAGGGCATGATCGTCGCTCCCGGCTTCATCGATCCTCATACCCATATGGGCGAAGACCTCGCCTCGGACGATCCGGCCCGGCGGCTGATCGCGGCCTTCCTGATGCAGGGCGTGACCACGGCCTTCATCGGCAATGACGGCGGCGGCGATCCCGACGTCGGCAAGGTCCTGGGCTCCGCGGCGAGCCGCCGGGTGGGGATCAATTACGCGACCTATGTCGGCTTCGGCGCGGTCCGCCGGGACGTGCTTGGAGATTCGAACCGAGCGCCGGACGGGGCCGAGCTGAAGCGGATGAAGGCTCTGGTCGCGAACGCGATGTGCCGGGGGGCGCTGGGGCTATCGACGGGCCTCTTCTACGCGCCCCAGAGCTTCGCCAGGACCGACGAGGTGATCGCACTGGCGCTCGAGGCCGGCCGGCGCGGCGGCACCTACGACAGCCACCTGCGCGACGAATCCTCCTACACGGTCGGTCTCGCAGCGGCGGTCGAGGAGGCCCTGGCGATCGGCCGGGAGGCCCGGATCCCGGTCAACATCTCGCACATCAAGGCGCTTGGAGTGGACGTTCACGGCCAGGCGCCCGCGATCATCGCCAAGGTGGAGGCGGCGCTCCGGAAGGGGCAGGCGGTGACCGCCGACCAATATCCCTGGTCCGCCTCGGGTACGAGCCTGGCGGCCTCGCTCGTCCCGCTCTGGGCGCAGGACGGAGGGCGCGAAAGGCTGCTCGGGAGGCTGGACGATCCGCGCCTGCGCTCGGGAATGGCGGAGAATCTGCGCCGGCGCGGCGGGGCGGCGGCGCTGCTCATCACCGAAGGGACCTTCAAGGGCCGGACCCTGGCGGCGATCGCCGCGAGCCGCGGCGAGGAGCCTGTGGCCGCGGCCATCGCGATCATCCGGGAAGGCGATCCGGCGGTCGCGTCGTTCAATCAGATCGAGCCCGACATCGAGGCGTTCATGCGCCGGCCCTGGGTGATGACCGGCTCCGACGCCTCGACCGGCCATCCGCGCACCTATGGCAGTTTCGCCCGGAAATATGCCAGGTACGTCGCTGCCCGGCGGGTCATGACGCTTCGCCAGTTCATCGAGCGAAGCTCGACCCTGGCGGCCGACACCTTCGCTCTCAACGGCCGCGGCCGGCTGAAGCCCGGCGCCTTCGCCGACGTCGTCGTCTTCGACCCGAAGCGCTACGCCGAGCGCGCAACCTACGAACGGCCGGAACTGACCTCCGCCGGCGTTCGAACCGTGATCGTCAACGGCGTTCTCGCGGTCGACAATGGATTGCTCACCGGCCGCGCCGCCGGCCGCCCCCTGGCGCACCGCCCGACTCCGGGGACCTGCCCTGGAGCGTGAGCACGCCGAAGCGCCCGCGGAAGTCTTCACCCTCTGGGATCCCGGCCTTCGCCGGGATGACAGTTGCTACCGGTAGAAGCGGATGTTCCCGAGCTCGAGCCAGGCGCCGCCGCCCGGCTCGCCTTCGAGGCGGAAGAGCAGGGCGCGAAGGCGGGCGGGATCCAGCCGAGCCTCGGCGAGCGGGCTCCGGAAGGCACTGAAGGGGATCCGGATCTCCCTCCGGGCCTCCCCGGCCTGGAACGAGGCCTGGAACCAGCTTCTCGGATGGATCGCGTAGCTGTTGAGCTGCAGGACGTAATCGCCGGCCCCGCGCGCTTCGAACGCGACTCCCGAAAAGGCGCTCGCGTCGGCGAGCTGGATCGCGCCCGGGGTCAGGGGCACATGGAGCTCCGCGAAAGGCCTCGGAGCGGCGCCCATCCCAGCCATCAGGAACAGCCGGCCGCCCGGCGCGTGGGCGAGGTCGAGATGGCTGTGGTCGAAACCGGGGTCGGTGCCCTCGACCGGAAGCGTGTCGAGGTCGGTCCGGCCAGCCGGGCCGGCGCCGGTGTGTATGGGGCCGGCCATGAGGTGGACCGGAAGCGGCGACGGCCGGTCGTCCGCGAGCCGTCGGGCCAAGGCCTTGAGCGGCATCTCCCGCCCAGCGACGAAGACCCGGCGGATGTCGTGAAGGTCCTCGATCCGCTCGTCGGGGCGGCCGCCGGTCAGGACCAGGTCGGCGCGCTGGCCCGGAGCGATCCGGCCGTGGTCCGATCGGCGAAGGATTCCGGCGCTGACCGCGGTCGCGGCGACGAGCGCTTCGGCGGGAGTGAATCCGAGCTTCGCCAGCCAGGCGATCTCGCGCAGGGTGGAGGAGCCGTGATAGACCCCGCCGATCCCGGCGTCGGTTCCGACCCCGACCCGGATTCCGGCGGCCTTCAGCCGGCGGACATTCTCCTTCATGATCGTCCAGCGCGGGGATTCGGGTCGTGGGTCGGCCTCGCCCTCGCCGGCGCTTCTCGCTTCCTCGCGCGCACGCTCCTGAGGCCGAAGCCGCCGCCATTCGGCCGGAAGGAAGGCCCGTCCCCCCTGCGGCTCGTAGACCGCCAGGGTGGGAATGTAGGCGGTCCGGTTCGCTTTCATCAATGCGATCAGCTCGTCGTCGACCAGCGCGTCGCCAATTCCGTGGCCCAGCGCGTCCACTCCGGCCGCGGCCGCGACCTTGGCGCCCTCCAGAGTGACGGTATGGGTGATGACCGGGATCCCGGCGAAGTGCGAGTCCTCGACGATTGCGGCAAGGGTCGGCTCGTTCATGCTGTTGAGGCCCGGCGAGCGCCCGTAGCGCCAGCCGTCGGCGAAGACCTTGAGCACGTCGGGCCGGTAGGGCAGCGCCCGGGCCATGGCCAGTCGGGCGGCTCGGGGAGTGGCCGCCTCGAGAGTGAAGGATCGTCCCCAGCCATATTCGGTGCCGTGGCCCCCCGGCACTCCGAGGCGGATGGCGAGCTGGAGGTTGGGAGCCGGCACCCCTCCCGGCCCGGTCATCTGGCGGACCGGAGCGAGCATCTCGGGCGAGAGCGAGAATTCGTTCACGCTCGTCACCCCGTTCACCAGATAGCCGGCATAGGCCTTGGGGAGATCGTCGGGGGCGTCGAAGGCCGGAGCGCGCAGGTGGGTGTGGAGGTCGTGAAGGCCGGGGATCAGGGTCAGCCCGCGCGCGTCCACCGTCCGGCCGCCGCGAGGCGCCCGCACCGACGGGCCCACAGCGACGATCCGATCGCCCTCCAGCAGCACGTTGCCGACGCGGGCCGCAGCGCCCGATCCGTCGAAGATCCGGGCTCCGCGGATCAATGTCGATCGCTCCCGGGCGGTCGCGGCGCCGGTTGCGGCGAGGAGGACGAGCGACGCGAGTGCGGCTCTGAGCCAGCTCATCGAGCCGGCGCTTTCCCCATCAGCTCGTCGGCGAGGAAAGCGTCGGCGGCCCTGAAGCTCGCCAGCCAGTGGGAATGGAGAAGGAAGGAATGGCGCTCGTTGGGGAAGACGAGCTCGCGATAGCGGATTCGCCGGGCGGCGAGCTCGCGGGCCAGAGTGACCGACTGGCCGAAGTCCACGTTGCGATCGTCGTCGCCGTGGATGAGCAGGACCGGCGAGCGCCAGCGATCGATCGCCCCCAAAGGCGAGGAATCCCGTTGCAGCTGGCGGGCGGCGTTCTGAGCCTCCGGCGAGAGATTGCCGGGAAGGGGGCGGAGCATGGAATGGACTCCGTGGAAGTCCACCCCGGCGGCGAACAGGCCGCTGTCGCGGGCGAGCCCGAGGGCGACGAGATAACCGCCCCAGCTTCCGCCCCAGATCCCGATCCGGCCCGGATCGACCTCGGCCCGCGCGGCGAGCCAGCGCCCGGCGGCGAGCACGTCGCGATATTCCGACGCTCCGCCCCGGCCGAGGTCGGGCGAGTCGCGGAAGGCGTTGCCGTAGCCGGTGCCGCTTCGATAATTGACCGCCAGCACGTGATAGCCGCGGGCGGCGAGGTGCTGGTTGAAGACGTAGGCGTTGGAATAATAGCCCGACGGGTGGAATCCGAGCAGCATCTGCCGCCGCGGGCCGCCATGGACGTAGACGACGGCGGGGTGCCGGCCCTTGCCTCGGGCCCGGAACAGCTGGCCGTGGACCTCGACTCCGTCCTCGGCCCGGAACAGGACGGGCTCGGGCGTGACGAAGCCGGCCGCCGAGACGGGCGGCTTGAGCGGCTTCAGGCCGCCTTCGACGAGGGCAGGGTAGGCCGGGATCGAGACTCCGGTGGCGATGACCGCCAGAGCGCTTCCGCCGAGCACCGGAGCAGTCTCGATTCCGGTGCCGCCGGTGACCCGCTCGGGCCGTCCCCCCGAAAGCGGCCGCCGCCAGACGTGGCGGCGGTCGAGGTCGCCCGAATTGCCGGCGTAAACAAGCGAGCGGCCGTCGGCGCCGAGCATGAACATCTCGACCTCGAAGGGGCCGGGCGTCAGGTCCCTGGGAGTCCCGCCCTTCGACGCGTCGAGCGCATAGGGGTGGAGCCAGCCGCTCCGCTCCCACGGGAAGACGAGAAGCCCGTCCCTGCTCCAATGCAGGTCCTGGCCCCGCGATTCGTAATAGCGTCCGCCGGGACCGGAAGGCGCGGCCCAGAGCTCGCGCGCGGCTCCGTTCGCCAGGTCGACGATCCTGACCGACCAGTAAGGACCGCTGTCGCGGGCCGCGCCGGCGGGTGCGTCGAGGTGGCGAATATAGGCGACCTGCCGGCCGTCGGGGGAAAAGACCGGCTCGACCGAGAAGCCCAGTCCCGGATCGAGGAACCGCACCCGAGGCACGTTCGGGTCGACGAGGGCGACGAAGCTGTAATCGCCCCGATGGCTGATGAACAGCAGCCGGGTTCCGTCAGGCGACCATTGCAGCCGCCGGATCTCCCCGCCGGGCGAGACGAGCTTCCGAGCCTCGCCGGTGCCGTCCCAGAGCCAGATCTCCCCCCGCCGGGTGAAGGCGAGCCGCTTGCCGTCGGGCGAGAAGGTGGGCGAGTGACCGTCGCCGACGACCAGCAGATCCTCCCACTTGGCCGCCGTGTCGGCGATGAAGATTCGCTGAGCCGGCGGCTCGCTGCCCGACGCGACCCTTGGCAGCGGATCGTCGCGGGCCTCGGGGTCGCCGCCCCCGACGAACGCAAGACGGGTTCCGTCGGGATTGAGAACGAGGTCGGAGAGAGGCTGGCCGTCGTCTTCGGCGGCGACCATCAGCCTCCGCGCGGTCTTGCCCCGCTCCGCGAACCAGAGGCTTCGAATCCCTCCGGCGTTTTCCACCCAGGCGAAGCGCGGAGCATCGCGCGCGCCCACCAGCTCGCTCGCGACCGGAAGCGCAAGGGCCGCGGCGAGGGGGTCGCCTTCGGCGCGCGCGGAGGCGGAGGCGGGCGCGAGCGCGAGCGCGGCTCCCCAGAGCGCCAGAAGAAGCCGTCTCAACCAGGTCATCCGCGTCTCTTTGAAGCCCCCGCCCGTTCCCGACAAGCGCGACCGCCGCCGCCATGCGTGAGGGTTATGGCGGCGGTTCGCCTCTGAATGCCTCGCGCCTTGTTGCTCCAGCGCCTTTTGGCTCTAGGATCGCCGGGATGAGGGGCCGGAGACTAGCGATTGGGGCGATGGCCCTCGGGCTCACGCTCGCCGCCGCGCCCCCCGCCTTGTCCCAGAACCTTCAAAAGCGCGTCGAAGCCAGGCTTGCGCAAGCCGGCCCGGGAATCCGCTTCGGGCTGGTGGTCGCGACCGAGGACGGGCGGGAGATCGTTGCGATCGCTCCGGATTCGCGCTTCATCCCGGCGTCCAACACCAAGATGTTCACCACCGCGGCGGCCTTCGCGACCCTTCCCGGAGTAGACGCCCCGGACTCGGAGGGCGGTGCCGCCGTCCGGCTCGAGAGCGGCGGCGGTGCGACCGACGTCGTGCTCGAAGGACGGGGAGACGCCCGACTGTCGAGCCGGGCGGACTGCGTCGAGGACTGCCTGGCCAAGCTCGCCGACGCGGTCGCGGCCAGAACCCGGGCGGTCCGGGACGTAATAGGCGACGACAGCCTCTTCCCCGACCAGCGCTGGAGCCCGGGGATGAGCTGGAACAACATCCCGACGCGCTCGGGAACGGCCACCTCGGCCCTCACCCTCGACGACAACGAGCTTCCAATCCTGGCCTTCGCGACGGCTCCGGGCCGGCCGCCCAAGCTCGAGCTCATGCCCTATTACGAGATCGACAACCGCGCGGTGACCGTCCCGGCCGGAGGGCAGACGGCGCTAGAGTTCGACCGGCTTCCGGGAGAACGGCTGCTCCGGCTGACCGGCACGATCGCGGCCGGCGCCGAGCCCGAGCTACTTCGCGCCGGGATCGACGACCCGGCCCATTATGCCGCCTGGCGGCTCAAATCGCTGCTCCAGGCCCGGGGGGTGAGGGTCGCGGGTCAGGTGGGGGTCCGCCATCGGCCGCTTCGCCCCGCCGACGATCCGGCGGTGCGCAGCGGCGCTCCTCCCGCGCGTCCGCCCCGCTCCGAGCCGCTCGCCAGCCTCGTCCCGCCGCCGCTGGCCGCCGACATCGCGCTCACCAACAAGGTCAGCCAGAATTTGCATGCCGAGCTCCTTCTTCGCCGGGTCGGCCTGCGGAGCGGCAGCGGCTCGATCGCCGACGGGCTCGCCGCAGTCCGGGCCATGCTGGAGCAGGCGGGGGTGCCGAGAGCCGGCTTCGATTTCTCCGACGGTTCGGGCATGTCGACCTACAACCGGGTCGCGCCTCGCGGGATGATCCTTTTCCTGCGCTGGGCGGCGGGCCAGCCCTGGGGCGCGACATGGCGCGAGTCGCTCCCCGTCGGAGGAGTCGACGGAACCCTGGCACGGCGATTCAAGGGGACCGCGCTGGAGGGCCGGCTGTTCGCGAAGACGGGGACGTTGAACGCCAGCGCCGCCCTTTCGGGCTTCATGATCGCGAAGAGCGGGCGGACCCTGCTTTTCTCGTCTTATGCCAACGACATCCCCGAAGGCGTCCGGGCGACCGACGCGGTCGACGCCGCGTTGCTGCTGATCGCCGAGGCCAATTAGCAACTTCCGAATCGGATATATCTGAAGGATATCGGGGCTTGATGTTCCGATATTGTTCTCCCGGTCGAGTCGTGGGCTCGGCGGGCTCTTTGAGATTGTGAGATGAAGCGAGGCGGTGGCGCCAGTCCTCCCCGTGAGCGATGCCCATGGGGAGGGGGACCGCGCGAAGCGGGGTGGAGGGGCTTCGGCAGTGGGCTGCCCCTCCACCATGCTTCGCATGGTCCCCCTCCCCATCCGCTTCGCGGACGGGGAGGACTAGGGCGGCCAAGCCCCGATCACGGCTTCGCCGGTGGCGCGGCGGAGTTCGGCGATTGCGGTTTCGCGGTGGCGGGTCGGGTGGACCCGGTTGGTGAGGAGGGTCCAGCCGACCTGCCGATCGAAATCCACCCAGAGGCCGGTTCCGGTGAAGCCGGTGTGCCCGATGGTCGAGGCGGAGCACGAGTCCCCGCCGTGCCAGCCGTCGAAGCGGCTTTCCCAGCCGCAGGTTCGATGGTCGCGAAGCGGGGTCCGGATCGCCTCGATCATGGCCGGCGAGGCTCCGCTTCCGTCGAGGAGGCCGGAAGCGAAGTCGAGCACTCCCGCGACGGTTCCGAACAGACCGGCATGGCCCGCCGCCCCGCCCAGGGCCGAGGCGTTCTCGTCATGGACCTCGCCTCGAAGCACTCGGCCGCGCCAGGAGCAGGCTTCGGTCGAGACCGCGGGCCCGGGCGGCGGGCCGAAGCCCAGCCCGTCGGGAAGCGGCCAGTCCGAGAGCGGAGCGCCGGTGATCCGCTCGATCGCGATCCCGAGAAGGATGAAGTTGATGTCCGAATAGACCGGCGGGCCGTGCCTCCACTCGCGCTGCAGGACGAAGGCGCGGAGCCGGGCCGGATCGCCGCCGTAGGTGTAGATCGGCTCGACCGCCGGAAGGAAGGTGCGGTGGGCGAGGCAGTCGCGGAAGGTCAGTCTCCGCTCGGGCGCATTTTCGACGTCGTACTGGCGAAGGTCAGGGATTGCGTCGGTCAGCGGCCGGTCGAGGTCGAGCCGGCCCCGCTCGGCGAGGGCCAGGATCATCGTCGTCGTTGCGATGACCTTGGTGAGCGAGGCGAGATCGAACCAATGGGCCTCGGTCAGCGGCTCGGCTTCGGGCAGAAGCGCGGCCATTCCGGCGAGCCTCACGGCGCGGCGGCCGTCGGCGGAGACGATCCCAAGAGCGGCTCCGGGGATCCGCCCGTCCGCGACGGCGGCCGCGGCCGGGGCGAAGGCCGAGTCGATCATCGGTCGTCGGGCCTCGGAGCGATCCGGGCGAGGAAGGGGAGGAAGAGGATCGCGGCCAGGCTGAGCACTCCAGAAAGCATGAAGAACAGGTCGAAGCCGTTCAGGCCGGAATCGTCGAGCTGCTTGACGATCGCCCCGCCGGCTCCGGACAGCAGGCGGGGAAGGAGGAAGGCGAAGCCCGACAGGAAGGCATATTGGGCGCCCGGGAAGCGCGGGTTCACCAGCATCGAGAGATAGACGACGAAGATCGTGCCGGCCATTCCGTTGCCGAACTGGTCCGCCGCGGTGGCGAGGTAGAGCATCGACACCTCGACCGGCTGGTGGGCGAGCCAGACGAAGCCGAAATTGCCGAAGGCGGCGAAGCCGGCCCCGACGGCGAGCGCAAGGCCCATCCGCCAGCGGACGACGATCAGCCCTCCGAGCCCCACTCCGACGATGCTCGCCGCCAGGGCGACGAGGCTGTCCGCGTAGCCGATCTGGTCGAGCGAGTAGCCGAGGCCCTTGATCATCGGCTTGGACAGGTTGAGGGCGAGGACGTCGCCCATCCGGTAGATCGAGACGAAGGCCATCACGACCAGCGCGCCGAAGCCGTAGCGCCAGAAGAAGTCCACATAGGGGCCGATCGCCGCCGAGCTCCTGATCCCGGAATCGGGGGGCGACCGCCGGATCCTGGGGAGGGCCGCGGCCATCGCGAGGAAGGGGATCATGCAGATGCCGAGCACGTAGGGCGTGACGTTGGTCTTACTGTCGATCCCGGCGCCTCCGGCGGCGCCGAGGACGAGCCAGCCGGCAGCCGCGGTCACGGCGAGGACGGCGAGGAGGATCGCCGCGCTCGCCGCGAGGCCGGCGGCGAGCGCGGTTCCCCGTCCGCCGCTCGCCCCGGGATCCGGGCGAAGCGAGGCGAGGATCGGGAGGGGGATGAAGGCGGCGGCGGCGATCAGCAGATAGGAGGTCGTCCAGCCCGCCTCGATCCCGAGCCCGCTCAGGAACGGCGCCGCCTTGCCGGACGGGTCGGCGACGAGAAGGGCTCCGCTGCCGGCCGCGACCATCGCGGTCCGGTAGCCCCACAGATTGGCCGCCGCGACCGGGCCCTGCTCGTCCTGCGTCGGAGCGAGCTCGATGCGCCAGGCGTCGGCGGCGATCTCCAAAGTGGTCGTCCAGAAGGCGAGGAGCACTGCGAACAGGGCGGTGACTGCGAGGTCGGAGTCGGACGAGGTCAGCGCCATCGCCACCATCGAAGTGAAGATCCCGAGCTGCGACAGCATGATCCAGCCGCGCCTCTTGCCCCAGAAACGGGCGAAGCCGGGAACGTCGAAGCGGTCGAGCACCGGCGCCCAGAGGAACTTGAAGGTGGGCAGAAGCTGGACCCAGGCGAAGAAGCCTATCACCACCAGCACGACTCCGTGCGCCTGGAGCCTGAGCGCGAGCACGGTCGAGAACATGTAGAAGGGCAGCCCGGCCGAGAAACCGAGCAGGACGTAGAGCGCCACCCGGCCGAGGCCGGGTCGGATCGCGGGGGGCGGCGCTTCGGCCAGGACTTCGCTCATCGCGCGCGAAGCTCCACCGCGGCGGCGGAACAGTCAATGCGGGCGCGTGTTCGCGACCCGCTTCAGCCTCTCGCGAAAGGTCCCCCCGCCGAAGTTCATGACCAGGCCCAAGCGTAGATCCAGCAGCTTGAGATAGGTCAGAACCTGCCGGGAATGAATGGCGCGACGCGGTCGACCGCCTTCACTTCGACGACGAGGCGCCGCTCGATAAGGAGGTCGGCCCGAAATGCCTCGCGAACAGAGATTCCGTTATATTCGATATCGATGATCTTTTGGCGCTCTACGGCAAGGCCGGTTCGAGCGAGGCTCGCTGCGAGCAGCACCTCGTAGCACGATTCGAGCAGCCCTGGGCCGAGGTTCGAGTGGATTTCGAACCCGCACTGGATTGCCTGCGCGGCCAGCTGCTCAACATCGTGCATGGTTCTCTCCCGGCGTGAAGCGGCAAGCGGCGTGCCCTTCAGGATTCAACGCAAAGACGGAAAGACGCAAAGATTCAGCGGCGCTTCCAAGATAGCCGCTGGAGCTCGCGCGCCCGGGCAGCGTAGCTGCAACCATGCATGATCCTCGAAAGCATGCAAAATTCGCATGGCCTGGGAGCGGCACGGGCATCTTTGCGTCTTTGCGTCTTTGCGTTGAAAAACGATTGGCCTGCGGCCGGCGAGGATTGGTTACGTATACGGCTGCGGCCTGTCCGGGTTGGGCTGCACGTGCTGTGGCCTTGGCGCCACATTGGCGTTGCAATCGTCGTGGGGTGGATGGCGAGAGGTTATGGCTGGGTGAAGAGAAACTATGCGGGGGGAGGGGCTTCTTGCTACTTAATGCACGCTAATCACGCAGCAAATGCGGGTTTCAGGGGGATTTCACATGTTTCGTCGCAATTCGTTGAAAACGTTCCTGTTTTCCGGAGCCGCCTTTGCCGCTCTGTCGATCGCGGGTCCGGCAGCCGCTCAGACCGATCCGGCCGCCGACGAATCCGCGGCCGAAACCGAGGCCGTCCAGACCGCGGCGGCGGACTCGGCCGAGCCCGAGGACCGCCAGGACATCGTCGTCACCGGCACTCGGGTCGTCCGCGACGGATTCCAGGCGCCGACTCCGCTCCAGGTCCTGACCGAGGAGGACATCGAGAACAGCTCGCCGACCAACAATATCGCCGACTTCGTCAACCAGCTGCCGGCGCTTGCGGCGTCGATCCGGCCGTCCAACTCCCGCCTCGAGCTGAGCAACGGCCAGGCGGGAATCAACGCTCTCAACCTGCGCAGTCTTGGAACGGTCCGCACCCTGGTGCTGGTCAACGGCCGGCGATCGGTCGGCTCGACCGCCAACGGGATCGTCGACGTCAACACCATTCCCCAGTCCCTGGTCCAGCGGGTCGAGGTGGTCACCGGCGGCGCTTCGGCCGCCTATGGCTCGGACGCCGTCGCGGGCGTGACCAACTTCATCCTCAACAACGAATATGAAGGGCTGAAGCTGGAAGGCGACATCGGGATCACCGATCGCGGCGACGGGTTCAATTATTCGGGAGCGGTGACCGGCGGGCTGAAGTTCGCCGGCGGCCGCGGGCGGGTGATCGTGGCGGGCGAGATCGCCCACACCGACGGCATCTTCTCGATCGACCCGGGCGAGCGCGACTGGAACCATACCGGCTTCGTTCGAATCCAGAACCCGGCATGGCCGGCCAACCCCGCCGCTCCGCGCTACCTGCTCCGGACCCAGGTCGGCCAGGCGAACTCGACTCCGGGCGGTCTAATCACCCAGTCGCTCGGAGGGACCACCAACAAGCTGTGCGGGACCTATTTCGGCCAGAACGGCTCGGTCAACAAATACCAATATGGCGCTCTGACCTTCCCGTCCCCGGTCTGCTCCACCGCGACGAGCAGCAGCCCGTCGCTCAACCAGGGCGGCGACTGGCGGATCAACGATACCGGCCGCCGGATCGGACTCAATCCGGAGGAGGACCGCTACGGAGTCTTCGGGCGGCTGAGCTTCGACGTTACCGACGGGGTCACTCTGTTCGCCGAGGCTTCCTACAACCGGCAGGAAACCCTGTTCAACGCCGGCCCCAACCTGATGACCGGGCTTTCGATCAACGCGACGAACTGCGGCAACGGGGCGACCGCGCCGACGACCTGCAACGCGTTCCTCTACCAGACGCTCGGGCCGGCGGCCCTGGCCGGGATCACCGGCGTGACCCTCGCGACGAGCGGCGCCGACCTGCCGTTCCGCGGATCGAACAACGAGCGCAAGGTGCAGCGCTACGTCCTCGGCGCCGAGGGCGAATTCCAGGCGTTCGGAAAGCCGGCGCGCTGGGACGTATACGGCCAGTACGGCAAGGCCGACCTGCACGAGCAGCTGATCAACATCCAGCAGACCGTGCGGAGGGCCAACGCCCTGAACGCCGTGTTCGCCCCGGCCGGCAATCCCGGCGGCTACGCGGCCGGATCGATCCAGTGCGCGATCAACGTCGATGCGAGCACCGCCAACGACGATGCCGCCTGCCGGCCGCTCAACCTGTTCGGGATCGGAGTCGCCGATCCGGCGGCGATCGACTACATCCTCGACGATCCGTACCGCGACCAGGTGCTCGAGCAGACCGTTGTCGGCGCCAACCTCTCGCTCACCCCATTCGCGACCTGGGCCGGGGACGTCAGCGTCGCGGTCGGCGCCGAATATCGCAAGGAGGAAATCGACGGGTTCGTGCCGATCGAGTTCCAGCCCGTCCAGAATGCGAACGGAACCACGACGAGCCTCTTTTCGGTCGGCAACTTCCGCCCCAGCAAGGGCAGCTACAACGTCAAGGAAGCCTATCTCGAGACGGTCGTTCCGCTCGGCTTCGGCCTGGAGTTCAACGGCGCGGTCCGGGCCACCGATTATTCGACCTCGGGCTTCGTCACGACCTGGAAGCTGGGGGCGACCTGGCAGCCGATCGACGACATCCTGATCCGCGCGGGCCGCTCGCGCGACATCCGGGCGCCCAACCTCAACGAGCTGTACCAGGCGGGCACCGCCAACAGCTCCACGGTCACCAACCCCTTCTTTCCCGGAGCTGGGCCGGGCTCGGGCACCTACGGCGCGAACCTCGCCTATCTCGGGACCATCACCGGGAATCTGAACCTGAGGCCCGAAAAGGCGGACAGCTGGAACATCGGCGCCGTCCTCTCGCCGCGCTTCCTTCCCGGCTTCACCGCTTCGGTCGATTACTGGCGGGTCAAGGTCAAGGATGCGATCGACAGCCTCAGCGCGGACGACATCGTCAACCGCTGCTTCGAGGGCCTCGCGGACTTCTGCGACGCGATAACCCCCGATCCGGCCAATCCCTCGCGAGTCCTCATCGCCCGGCAGCCGGTCAACTTCTCGAGCATCCTGATGCGCGGGCTGGACTTCGAGGCTGCGTACCGGATGCGCCTCGGGCAGGGCCACTTCACCTTGCGCGGCCTCGCGACCCGCTACCTCGAAAACACCGTCGCCACCGGCGTGCCCGGCTTCATCCCGCTCAACTCCGTTGGAACGCTGGGTGTCGGGACCGGGACCCAGTCGATCACTCCGAAGTGGATCTACCGGGTCAGCGCGGCCTACGACACGAAGGACTACACCCTGACCGCCGTCGCGCGCGGCGTAGGCGACGGCCGGTACGACGCGACCGGAATCGAATGCCAGACCGGCTCCTGCCCGGTCTCGACCAACCAGTTCCCAACCTACGAGGACAACAGCATCGGCGGGGCGACCTATGTCGACCTCAACGCGACGATCAAGTTCAACGCGTTCGGCGGCAAGAACGGGGAGTTCTTCGTGAACGTCACCAACCTGTTCGACGCCGATCCGATCCTTCTTCCGGAGACCGGCCTGGCCGCGAACACCACGTATAGCGACCTGCTCGGGCGCTCGTACCGGGTCGGGGTCCGGCTCAAATTGCGGTAGGCATGGACCCTTTCCCGCTCCGGGGCGGAATCGTCCATTGCGAGGACGTGCCGCTGCCGCTGATCGCGGGGGAGGTGGGGACTCCGGTCTACGTCTATTCGACGGCGAGCATGCTCGAGAAGGTCGAGACGCTGAAGTCGGCGCTTGCACCGCTCGCGGACCCGCTCGTCGCCTTCGCGGTCAAGGCCAACCCCAATCCGGGGGTGCTCGCGACCCTCGCCGCGCAGGGGCTCGGCGCCGACGTGGTCTCCGGCGGCGAATACCGGCTCGCCCGGGCGGCCGGGATCCGGGCCGACCGGATCGTCTTCTCCGGAGTCGGCAAGACCGAGACCGAAATGGCGCTCGCGCTGGAGGGAGGGCTTTGCCAGTTCAACCTCGAGTCGGTTCCCGAAGCCGAGATGCTGTCGCAGGTGGCGGTCGCCCTGGGCATTGAGGCGGTGGTCGCGCTTCGGGTCAATCCCGACGTCGACGCTGGATCGCACGCCAAGATCTCCACCGGTTCGGCGCACAACAAGTTCGGCGTGGCGATCGGCGACGCGGTCGCCGCCTGCGCCCGGATAAGCAGCCTTCCCGGGCTTCGGCTTGCCGGCGTGGCGGTCCATATCGGGAGCCAGCTCACCAGCCTGGCACCGCTTGAGGCGGCGTTCGAGAGGCTCGGAGCCCTGATCCGCGACCTGAGGGGGGCGGGGCACGAGATCCGGACCGCGGATCTCGGCGGAGGCCTCGGCCTCGCCTACGATCCGTCGGCGCCCAGGCCGCCGACTCCGGCCGATTACGGAGCGATGGTCGAGCGGGTAACCCGAGGATGGCGGACGAGGCTCATCTTCGAGCCCGGGCGGCTCCTCGTCGGGGATTGCGGGGTGCTCCTGACCCGGGTGATCCGGGTGAAGCCGGGGCCGGCCGATCCGTTCGTGATCGTCGACGCGGCGATGAACGACCTCATGCGTCCAAGTCTGTACGACGCTTGGCACGCCGCCGAGGCCGTCGTCCCGAACGGCGAGCTGATGGTCGCCGACATCGTCGGCCCGGTCTGCGAGACCGGCGACACCTTCGCCCGGGGCCGTCGGATCGACCGGGTCGTAGCCGGCGAGCTGATGGTCCTTCGGACCGCCGGGGCCTACGCCGCGACCATGGGAAGCACCTACAATTCGCGCCCGCTGGCGCCGGAGGTGCTGGTCAACGGCGAGGACTGGGCGGTGGTCCGCGAGAGGCCCGGGCCCGAGGACCTGCTGCGCGGCTACAAGGCCCCGCAATGGTTGAACGGCCCGGGCCGGGACTGAGTCCGCCGGACGGTCCAATGCCGCGGATTTCAGGCTTCCGCAGAAATCGTCAGGTCTGAGAACCAATCCAGTCGGATACCGACAAGATTTGTTCGTTTTGCGGAAGTCTATTGGCAAGTCGCCTTCGAAAAGCGCCAGACTTCCGCGCGTCAATCTAGGAATCCTACCTATCCAGGATCAATCGGCGCGTACAGGCCGGCGAGCTACATTGCTATTTGTCGGGAAGGCACTGAGATTATGGCTCGAATCTCCGCTTTCGACAGCATCGCGACTCTGCGGCGCAGAAAAGAGAATCACCTCCGAGCCGGACCCGTCTTTCCAGCTCGAAACAGTACTGATGACACAAGAGTCAGTAGCTAAAGAATCGCCAGTAGATTGAATCCTTGGGAAATATCTCTGCGACGTGGACTATTGGCCACTTCGCGCCTGCATGATATAACCATTCACCAGGGCAAGTCAGTAATTCTAATGACGCCTATGCTATAGCCGTGAACCCATGGCTCTATAGAATGGGAAGATTCGTGGGTGGCCAAGTTCACGGTAATCGGTGATGTAACATTGGAGCTGCGCCGCCAGGTCTACGGCGCACTCGTCAGCGCATCCGGCATCGATTTCAATCTTGGAGCGGAAGCTCAATCGATTTTCATCGGTCCGCCGGATAACGAAAACATGGATTCGCAGGCGGTCGCCGCGCTTTATCTTTATCACGTCCTCCCGAGCAAGCACCTGCGCAACCAGCGCCCGCTTCCCGATCCCATCAAGCCCGGACTGTTCCGTTTGGCCCCGCTGCCGGTCGAGCTGCGCTACCTGCTCGTGCCGCTGGCCGACGACGAGACCGGCCACCAGCATCTCGGCCGTATCCTGCAGCACTTCCACGACCATCGTTCGTTCGCGGAGCTGAACGGCGAGCCGCTCGGGGACAGTTTCGGCGGCGGTTCGAACGCGCTGCGAGTCTCGATCGACCCGCTCTCGGTCGAGCAAGTGACCCAGCTGTGGAACGCCTTCAGCGCGCCCCTGCGGCTTTCGGTCGGACTGCTGGTCGAGCTCGTTCCGATCGACAGCGCCCGTCCGGCGGACTCCATTCCGCGAGTCGACGAGGCACTGGTCCTCACCGGGACGATGCCGTGAGCGCTCTGAAGGGACTTTCGGCGGCCGCGGTGAGCCAGGTACTGGTCAGCGGCCGGCTGTCGGACTCGATGTCCGGCCGCGGCATAGATGGACCGTCGCCGGCGCTGGCCTACGACCCGTCCGGCGACGGCGACTTCGTCCCGGTCCCGGCGCGGCTCGTCCGTCACGGCGACGGATGGTTCGCCTTCCATCTCGCCCCCGAGGGGATGCCGCAGCCGACCGGCCCAAGCCCCACGCTTCGAATTTCGGCGAGCGCGGACCGCCATGTCGACGCGGTGGCCGCCGCCGTCGTGCCCCCCGCCGATCTCGCGCTCTCAAGCGAAATCCGGACGATCGCAGGCCATGAGGTGACGATCGTCCGGATCGCCGGGGCGCCGTTCCGGATCGACCTGACGCTCGACCCGCTTCCGGTTGCGCTCGCCGGCCATGTCTTCGTCGAGGGCGACTCCGACCAGCCGGCCGTCGGCGCCGGCGTCGAGATCGTCCTGCCGGCGGGCGCTTCGACCACGACCGGGGCCGACGGAAGCTTCGGACTGCCCACCTTGCCGGTGGCGCCCGAAGTCACAGTCGAGGTCACTCACGGCGGCGACGTCAGCCAGCATCTCATCCGACCCGATTACGACCAGAGGATCAACCGCGCAGTCTTCGCGACTGCCTAGAAGCGCCGAGGAGCCGCTATGCCCGAATATCTAGCGCCCGCCGTCTATGTCGAGGAAGTCCCAAGCGCCAACAAGGCGATCGAAGGCGCGAGCACCTCGACCGCGGCCATGGTGGGGCTCGCCGTGCGCGGCCCGGTCAACACGCCGACCTTGGTCACCAGCGCGGGCTCCTACACCCGGCTGTTCGGCGGCCTTCTGGATCCGCGGGTCTTCACCGGAGGGCTCGATTCCATGCCGCAGGCCGCGTTCGGCTTCTTCGCCAACGGCGGCTCGCGACTCTACGTGACCCGGATCGTCGGCGATCAGGCGGATCATGCGTCGGCCTCCTTGTGGGGGATCGCCTCGGGCGCCGCCACCAACGTCACCCTGATTACCCGCGCCGGCGCCGGCGATACGCGGATCGCCATGTCGTCCGACGACGGCATCGCCGCCGACGTCGATTTCGTCATCACCGACGGGTCCCGCTCCGAGCCGGTCGTGACGACCGCCGGGATGGCTCAGACTTTGGTCCTGTTCGAGCATCCGCTCGGCGGCAAGGTCGACGACAACGCCGCGATCGTCCGCCAGGACGTGACTCCGGGCGCGCTCGTTCCCGATCCCGACGAAATGGAAGCGGGCGGGGGAATCGCCTTCACCACGCCGCCCCTTCCGGCACTGGCCGACGGCGATGTGCTGCGCATCCGCGATTCCAACGACTTTTCGCTGACCGAATATGTGATCGTCGACACCGGAGCGCCGCTCGGGATGGAGGGCGGCGGCCTGCTCTACGATCATCCCCCCGCCTCAACCCAGGTCCACAGGGTCCAGCTCGCCAACGACGCGGCGCCCGGCAGTGCGACCACCGCCGACGGCGACGCCGCGGCCGGCGCTTCGCAGCTGTGGGTCGACGACGCCGGCGGCTATGCCCCTGGCGAGACCGTCGCGGTGACGACCGCCAATGGGACGGAGCTGCGGATCGTCGCCGGTGCGCCGCCGGTGGCGACCCTTGCCGACCCCCTGGCCTATCCGCACCCCGCCGGAACCAGCGTCCAGCGAGTCTCGGCCCTGCTTGAGGTGCATGCCCGCTACCCGGGAAGCTGGGGCAATTCCCTGGTCGTCAGGGCGGTGCCGGTGAGCCTGCTCTCCGGCACTGTCGTCGACCAGGTCAATGCCGGACTGATGTCGTTGAAGCTGAGCTCCACCTTCGGACTGTTCGCCGGAAGCACGCTCGCGGTCGGTAGCGGTTCGTCGGCAGAGCTGGTCACCGTGGAGTCGGTCAAGCGGGAGTCCAACGAGGTGACGCTGACCACCGGCCTCATCACCGGCGTCGGCCCGGGGACCGCCGTCGAGTCACGCGAGTTCAACCTCTTCGTCGACCGCTACGAGAACGACAAGGTCGTGCAGAGCGAACAGTTCGAGGGCCTTTCGCTTCATCCCAGCCATGCCCGTTACGCGCCTCGGTCGATAGGCGCGTTCGACCGAGCGAGCGACACCTCCGCGGCTTCGGGCGCGGCAGAGCTGATCCGCGTCTCGGATCGCGCCAAGGACGATAACGGAGTGGATCTCGCCACGGCCGCCGCGCTTCGGCAATCGTCTCCGATCACTGGAGGAAGCTTCCGGATGAGCGGCGGGGACGACGACCTCGCCGGGATCCAGGCCGATCCGGATTCGGCCTTCATCGGCGATCCGTCCGACGACCCGCACCTGCGCACCGGAATCCAGGCCATGGAGAACGAGAATTCGATCTCGATCGTCGCGGCGCCCGGACAGACCTCCGTCGGAGTTCAGAACGCGCTGCTCGAGCATTGCGAGAAGATGCGCTACCGCTTCGCCGTGATCGAGCCGCCGGCGGGCGCCAAGGTCGCCGAGGCTCGGACCCATCGCCAGAATTTCGACAGCACGCGCGGCGCCATTTATTATCCATGGCTCGACGTCGCCGACCCCGTCGGAGCGCCGGGCGACATGATCCGGATCCCGCCGTCGGGCCATGTGATGGGAATCTACGCCCGGACCGATGTCGCGCGCGGCGTGTGGAAGGCGCCCGCCAACGAGGTCGTTCGGGGAATCCTGCAGCTCGACACCGCTCTCACCAAGGGCGAGCAGGACATACTCAACCCGGTCCACGTCAATTGCTTCCGCGACTTCCGGTCGGTCAACCGAGGCCTTCGGCTCTACGGCGCCCGGACTTTGAGCTCGGACCCCGAATTCCGCTACGTCAACGTGCGCCGGACCCTGCTCTACATCGAGCAGTCGCTCGACACCGGGCTGCAATGGGCGGTGTTCGAGCCCAATGCCGAGCCGCTCTGGGCAAGCGTCAAGCAGTCCGTCAGCGGCTTCCTTCGCACCCTGTGGCGCGACGGCGGGCTCGAGGGGACGAGCGAGGACGAGGCCTTCTTCGTCAACATCGGATACGACGTGACCATGACCCAGGCCGATATCGACAACGGCCGGCTCATCGTCGTCATCGGCGTCGCCATCGTGAAGCCCGCCGAATTCGTCATCGTCAAGATCAGCCAGAAGACTCGCGAAGCGACGTCCTGACCTGTCGAAACCTTGCAGGAGTAAGCCGAAATGGCGAGAATCGACCCTTACGCCCAGTATAATTTCATCATCGAAATCGACGACATTCCGGCCGGCGGCTTCACCGAGGTCGGAGGGCTCAGCTTCGAGCAGGACATCATCGAATATCGCGAAGGTTCCGACACCGCGTCGGTCCGAAAGATGCCGGGACTGCGCAAATATGCGAACATCTCGCTGAAGCGCGGATTCACGCAGGACAAGACGCTGTGGGAGTGGCGCAAGAGCACGATCGACGGACTCACCCAGCGCAAGTCGGGCGCGATCATCCTTCGCGACGAGAGCGGCGCAGCGGCTCTGCGCTGGGAGTTCTCGCAGGGCTGGATTTCCAAATATGAGGGTCCCGCGCTCAACTCGACCGCCAACGAAGCTGCGATCGAGGCGATCGAGATCGCCGTCGAAGACGTGAAGCTCGTCTGAGGGGAGATCGACGGTGCGCGTCGCCAACCTCGCACCGGGGCTCTATTACGAGCCCGTGCAGCCGGTCCGGGCGGACGGGCCGCTGGCCCGCGGCGACGTGCCTTTGTTCATCGGCTTCACCCGGCGCGGGCCGGTTCGCCAGGCCGTCCGGGTCGAATCGATACGCGAGGTCGAGGCCCTGTTCGGCGAGCCGCTCGCCGTCGGCCATCTTATGCCTGCCCTGCGCGGATTCTTCGAAACGGGAGGGGCCAGCGCGTACGTAATGCGGTTGGCGATCGGCACCGACGTCGAGGAAGGCGTCGCCCGCCACCTCTTCGCCAACGGCTGGAGCGCCTCGGCCGCGTTCAACTGGAGGCTGATCGATCCGCGCAAGCTGAGCGGGGCTTCGGCCTCCAGCGCGCCGGGCTGGTCGGCGATGGTCGAGGCGGCGATCCAGGACGGGGCGAGCACGCCCGACCCGGGATTGTGGGGCAATCGCCTGTCGCTTTCGATCGCGCGCGGCTCGCAGCCGCTGCTCGAGGCCGAGCGAGCGGCGGAAGGCGACGACAGGCGGGTGCTGGTGCCGAGCCTGGCCGGGCTCGAGGCCGGCGGGATCGTCGAGCTGTTCCAGGACAAGGCCAGCGCGGCCACCATCCTCGCCGCGGTCGATCCGGCGATGCTGACCCTGGAGCTCGCCAGGCCGCTCGCCGAGCTCGGCCTCGACCCGCGCCGTCCGTTCCGGCTGACGAGCGTCGAGTTCCGGATCGATGTCCTGCTGGACGGCCGCCTCGCCGAGCGCTTCGAGCGCGTCTCCCTTGCGCCGGGACATTCCCGCGCCGCGGCCGCGGCCCTGGCGTCGAGCCGCTATGTCTCCGTAAAGGCGCCGGCCGGCTTCGATCCGGCACTCGTGGATCAGTGGCTTCCCGAAGGCATGTTCGCCCTTGCCGGAGGAAGCGACAGGGTTCGGGCCGAACCCTGGCAGAAGATGCGGGAGGCTTATCTGCTGGCGCTCGAGGCGGCGTCGCGGGTCGAGGAGGCGGCTCTGGTGGCCGCGCCCGATCTCGTCCTGCAGCCGCCGGATCTGGTGCCCGCGAGCCCGTCGCCGCCGAGGCCTGCCGATTGCTGCAACCTGGAGCCCTCGCCGGTCGCTTCGCTGTCGGCCCGGGTGGTCGACGGCGAGACCGGCATTCCGGTAGCGGGCGTCAGCGTGGAGGCGGCCGGGGAGGCTCCGAGCGCGCTGACGGGTCCCGACGGCGACTTCACCCTCGCGCCGCTGCCGCCCGGCCTGTTCACGGTGCGGCTGGCCAAGCCCGGCTACGAGATCGCCGAGCTCATGCTTCAAAGCGCCGAGTTCGAAGCGCCGATACCGGAGACGATCCGGCTGGCGCCGCTCGCCTTTCCGACCCGGCTCGCCGACCCGGAAATCCTCGAAATCCAGCGCGCGATGGCGACCCAGGCCGGGCCTTACCGGGTTGCGATCGTCGATCCGCCGACGCCGGACATGAAGCCCGACGCCTTGCTCACCTGGCGTTCGCGGCTCGGGGACAGCAACCGGCTCGCCTTCTTCGCGCCCTGGGTGATCGCTCCCGACAACGTCGCGGTTCCGCCGTCGGGCCACGTCTGCGGCGCACTGGCGGCGGGCGAGATCGCCGGCGGGATCGCTCGGGCGCCCGCCAATCTGCCGCTGCGCCACGCGGTCGCGCCCTCGCTTGCGATCGACGATTCCACCCAGGCAATGCTTCACGCCTCGGCGGTCAACGCGATCCGCGCTTTCCCCGGGCGCGGTCTTAGGATCTGGGGCTCGCGCACCTTGAGCTCGGATCCGGAATGGGTCCACCTGACGTCGCGCCGGGTCGTCGATGCGATCGAACGGACCTTGGAGGCGGCTCTCCAGTGGGTCGTGTTCGAGCCCAACAGCCTGACCACGCGCCAGGCCGTCGCGTTCACGATCGAAACCCTGCTCGAGCGGCTCTGGCGCGCAGGCGGGCTGGCCGGGGGAACTCCGGCGGCGGCTTATCGGGTTAAATGCGATCTCGACAACAATCCGGACTCCGACCGCTCGAGGGGCGAGCTGGTCGCGGAAGTCGCGGTCGCGCCGGCGATCCCCTTCGAGTTCATCCTGTTCCGGATCGCCAAGTCCCTCGATCATCTCAACGTGGGGGATTGATCATGGACCTGCCCCGCCTCGGCCCGCTCCCGGCCTTCAACTTCTACGTCGCGCTGATCGACGATTCCTCCACCTTAGCGGCGATCGGCTCGATGGCTTCACTGGCGCTCGGCGGCTTTTCGGAATGCTCGGGGCTCGACAGCGAGCTCTCCGCCGTCGACTATCAGGAAGGCGGTGTGAACGACCGGATCCACCGCTTTCCCGGCCGGTTCACCTTCCCGAACATCTCTCTCACCCGCGGGGTCGGCTTCGGCGAGGACCTCTATCTGTGGCACGAGCAGTTCCTCAAGGGCGAGGGCAAGCGCCGCAACGGGCTGATCATGATCGGCAACGAGATGGGCCTTCCGATCAAGACCTGGACCTTCGAGCGGGGCATTCCGGTCAAGTGGGTGGGCCCCGCGTTCAACGCCTCGCAGAGCGCCCTGGCGATCGAGAAGCTCGAGATCGCCCACGAGAAGCTGTCGCTCGTCATGTCGCCCGGCAAGCTCGCCGACGCCGCCCTGGGCGCCGTCGGATCGTTGTTCTGAGGGGGCAGGGGATGGCGGTCGATGTCCGGGTCAACAGCGTCTCGACCAGGCTTGGGGTGGTCGACCGGTCGGCGCTGCTGTCCCCGGAGGTGCTCGAGATGGTGGTGGCGGCGGTGAAGGCGCGGCTCGACGACGAGGCGCGGATCGCGGGCGAGCGTGCGCGCGACACCCATGTCGATCATCGGGACCGGTAGATGGCGAAGCTCACCTTCCAGCGCCTGAAGCTCGACAAGACGAAGGACGGGCCGCCCTTCGAGGTGAGCTACAATCCGACCGAGCTGGCCTTCACCAAATCCGCCCAGTTCGCCGACATCGCGGTTCCCGGGCTGGAGGCGCCAATCATCCAGTTCGTCCGCGGCGATGCCGAGACACTGTCGCTCGAGCTGTTCTTCGACTCGACCGACGGAGGCACCGGCGACGGGGCGACATCTGTCACCGAAAAGGTGACCCAGTTCCAGAAGCTGGTGAGCGTCGACGGGGCGCTCCACGCCCCGCCCATCGTCCGGATCAACTGGGGCACCGGATTGCCCGGCCCGACGATAGCCGACGTGCAGATGACCGAAGTCGACGTGATCGTGACCAGCGTCGCCCGGCGCTATACGCTGTTCAATCCGGACGGACTTCCGCTTCGAGCGACCGTGACCCTGCAGATGCGGGTCTACTGGACGATCGGGGAGCAGACCGACCTTCTCAACTACCAGTCTGCCGACCACACCCGCACCCATGCGGTGCGCGAAGGCGAAACCCTGCCGCTGATCGCCTGGGACGCCTATTCCGACGTCTCCAAGTGGCGCGTAATCGCGGAGCATAACGGCCTTTCGCAGACGCGCGACTTGCCGGTCGGGCTCATCCTCCAGCTTCCGCCGGTGACATGATGGCAGCCCGGGTCCCATTCGATCCCAGCCGCGCCTTCTACGCGCCGCAGTTCCAGATCAAGCTCAAGGGCCAGAAGATCGGCCGCGAGGTGATCGCCGACGTCACCGACGTGACCTATAGCGACGACGAGGTGAACCTCGATTATTTCGAGTTCACTCTGGGCGACTGGGACCCGGTCGAGCGCCGGCCGAAATATTCCAGCCCCTGGGACGACAAGGGCCAGCCGTACAAGATCGGCGACAACGACGCGCCCAATTTCGAGCCCGGCGCCGATGTCGAGCTCTACCTCTCCTACATGGGAGAGGGCGACCCCGTCCTGATGATGAAAGGCGACGTCGTCTCGATCACACCGAGCTTCCCGGCGGCGGGGGCGCCGACATGCCGGGTCCGGGTGCTCAACTATCTCTACCGCTTCCAGCGCGAGAAGGTGACGGGCCCCTTCACCGGGTCGAAGATGGATATCGCCCGGACGATCGCGCTCAAGGTCGGGGCTGCAAGGGTCGAGATGCCGCCCGGGTTCGACATGGGCCCGCAGACGACCGACATGCTCAACAACGCGTCCGCCTACGAGGAGATCATCAAGCGCGCCCGCGATTCCGGCCTCGTCGCCTGGCTGGAGGACGAGAGCGACGGTCCGGTCCTCCACTTCGGGGCTCCGGCCGGCGATTCGCCGGTCGCCTCGCTGACCTGGGGCCGCGACCTGATCAGCTTCGCACCGCAGCTCTCGGCGCGCGGCGCGGTCGAGACGGCGGTCGTCCGCGGCGGCGACCCGACCCAGGCGGGAAGCGCCCAGAAGATCGAGGAGAAGGCGGTCTGGGCGGACATCAACGTCGACCCGCTCTCTCTCGGCCCGCGCGGAGTCGAGAGCGTGATGAAGGCGCTCTCCGGGACCACCGAATATGTGGATGACGCCGAGGTCCGGACCAAGGAAGCCGCCAAGGAACGCGCCAAGGCCGTGCTTACCGAGATCGCCAAGGAGCTGATCAAAGCCACCGGCTCCGCGGTCGGAATGCCGGAGCTGAGAACCGGCCGGGTCATCGAGATCCTCGGCCTGGGCGCCCGCTTCTCCGGGCTCTACCGGCTCAGCCAGACCACCCACACCCTCGGAGCGAGCGGCTATTCGGTCAGCTTCCAGGCCAAGAAGCTGGTGCTCAAATGAGCCGGCTGATGACCGGCCTCGTCCTCGGCCACGTCGTCGACGTGGAGGATCCCCAGCAGCTCGGCCGGGTCAAGCTGACCTACCCCATCCTGGGCGGCGAGGGCTCGTCGGACTGGGCGCCGGTGGCGAGCATCAGCGCCGCTCCCGACGCCGGGGCTTATTTCATGCCCGAGCCCGGCGACGTCGCGGTGGTCGGCTTCATCGCCGGACATATCAACCAGCCGATCGTTCTCGGCTTCATCTGGAGCGGCGACGGCGCACCGCCCGGGGCGACCCCCCGGGAGCGGGTCTTCAAGAGCCGCAAGGGCCACGCAATCACGCTTTCCGACGAAGCCGAGAACGGGATCCTGATCGAGGATTCGAACGGCAACAAGATCCTGATGAACAAGGACGGGATCACGATCGAAACGGGCAAGGCCCTCAACGTGAAGGCTGGATCGACCGCCACCATCGAAGCCTCGGGCGAGGCGACGATGAAGGGCTCGCCGATCCAGTTGAACCCGTGACGATGGTCGAGCTTCCCTCCGGCCCCGGCTATAGCGGAGCCTTTGTTCGCGGACCTCGAAGCGCCGGCGAGACCGACGCTGTCGAGGAAGCGGGCGCGGTGATCGTCAAGCGCGCCTTCACGGTTGCCGGCGGAGCGCTGGCGCCGGATCCGGCCGGCGAGACGATCAACTTCATCGATTCGATCAAGCTGGTGGATTCCACTCCGTGGGTGACGGTCGAGAACGACCTCGCGGTCGCCAAGCGCAGCGGCGACCTGATCGTCCTCGGAGGGAAGGCGCCCGGACGCGGCGGCTCGGCCTCCATCGGGGCCACGGCCTGGCTCGTGCGGGGCGATTCGCCCGGCGACGACGTCGACCTGGCTGACAATCTCTTCGGCTGGCACCCGCGCTCCAGCGCCGCCCGGCTCGATGACGCTCGAATGCTGAACGGCCAGGGTTCCGCGCCGGGCGACCGCTACGATCGCTTCCAGAACGCCCAGCGCCGGGCGGTCCCTCCGGTCACCCTCTCGCATGCCGGGCCGCTGCCGGCCCAGGGCATTGTCAAGATCGCCCACAGCAAGATCGCCCCGGAGAGCGAGGATCCGCTGCTCCTGACCTTCAGCTATTCGATGCCCGCGCTCTCGCTGACCCTGCTCGTCCATGAGGGCCGCGGCCCGGACCGGGACACGCGCTGGTGCCCGCATGACCAGGGCCCGATGGTCTTCGACACGCTCGTGGTCCGCCCGGCGACGGGCAAGGCCGCCGCCTTGTGGCGCAAATCCTGGCTGTGGGGCGATCCAGGCGCGGAAACTCTGCGCCGCGCAGTGGTCAGCGAGGGAGGCGCCTGATGGCCCAGCCGATCGCCATCGCCGACGGAATCGCCTTCGCAATGCCCGACGTGTGCAAGACTCCGGCGCCGCCGGGATCGCCGGTGCCGATCCCCTATCCCAACATCGCCCAGCTCGCCGACGCCACCGGCACCTCGGCCGAAGGGGGCAAGGCGGTCTATGCCGCGGGCAAGGCCATCCTGGTCAAGGACAGCGTCGTTCCCCAGAGCAGCGGCGACGAAGCCGGCTCGGCGGGTGGAGTCACCAGCGGCTCGACCAAGGGCAAGACCGAGTTCACCGGCTATTCGAGCAGCGTCAAGATCCACGGCAAGGAGGTCGTGCGGCTCGGCGACCCCACCAAGCAGAACAACGGCAATGCCGTGGGTTCCGTGCTGTCGACTCCGGTCACCGTCCTGGTGGGAGGCTGAGCCATGGCTTTCCCCGAATTCCTCGGCCGCGGCTTCAAGTTCCCGATCCGGGTGAACGGGCGCGGCGGGCTGAGCTGGTCGGAGGGCGAGGAGGCGATCGCCGAGGCGATCTGGATCATCCTCTCGACGCCCAAGCGCTCGCGGGTGATGGAGCCGGAATTCGGCTGCGGCGCCTATGATTACGTCTTCGCGCCCAACAATTCGACGACCGTGGCGATGGTCCAGAACGAGGTGATGCGCGCCCTCGTTCGGTTCGAGCCCCGGATCGACGTGCTCGCCGTCAGGGTCAACGCCCAGGCCGACCTGCCCAACCTGCTCCTGGTCGAGGTCGACTACCGAGTGCGATCCAACAACGCCGCCCACAACATCGTCTACCCCTTCTACCTCAACGAGGGACGCGCCTGATGCCGATTCAGCCCCCCCGGCTCGACAGTCGCACGTTCGACGATCTCGTCCGCGAAGCGCGGGACCGGATCCCGCGCTTCACCCCGGAATGGACCAACCTGAACGACAGCGACCCCGGCATGACCCTGGTCAAGCTCCAGGCCTGGCTCACCGACACCATCCTGTTCGAGCTCAACCGGCTGCCCGAGAAGACCTATGTCGAGTTCCTCAACCTTCTCCATGTCGAGCCCCGGCCGGCGCGCGCGGCGCGCGCCGAGCTGCAGTTCCGCCTCGCCAAGCTGAAGGCGCCGACCGATCCGCTCACCGTTCCCATACCCAAAGGGGCGGCGGTCGACGTCGACGATCCCGATCTCGCGAGCCCGGTTACCTTCGAGACCGAGCGGTCCATCGTCGCCCTGAACGCCGCGCCGGGCGCGGTGATCGTTCCCCGCGCCGGCGGCAACCCGCTGGAGCTCGTCACCACCTATGACGATTCGAAGGGGGAGGGGACCTTCCTCCACGCCTTCCGGCCCTTCGGGCTCGCACCCTCCGCCTCGACTCCGCTTCTGATCGGGCTGGCGCTCCGCCCGATCCTCGATTCCAAGCAGGCGATCGGCGCCTACAGCCAGGACGTCCTTCCGGCGATCGAGCTCGACCTGTTCGTCGACATGGCCGGGATCGGCGATCCGAACGAGAGCGGTGCCGAGATCGAAGGTCCGCTCGTCCGCAAGTGCCTCGGCTCCGCCGCCGCCGAGCAGACGGCCGCAGTGCGCTGGCAGATCTATTCGGGCGCTGCGGCGGCGCTCGATACCTTCCCGGCCGGAGCCGCCGACCAGTGGACCGACCTGCCGCTGCGCGGCGACGACACCGCCGGGCTGGCCCGAACCGGGCATTTGCGGCTCCAGCTGCCCGAGCGCGCCACCCGCTTCTCCCCCGAGATACTGCCGCAGGGCTTCTTCGAGAAGATGGGCCTGATCAAGCCGCCGACTCGCTACGCCGAGCTCAAGGCCCTGCTCCTCTCGGGCGACACCGATCTCGTCGGCGGTCTGACGGAAGAGCACTGGACCAGGATGGGCCTGCCCGAGGAGCACCTCAACGCGGTGGTCAACGAGTGCAGCGACGATTCGCAGGTCGCCGCCAAGCTCGATGCCATGCCCGGTCCGGTTACCGCCGCGCTGGATCCGGCCGCTTTGACTCCCGAGGAATGGGCGGAGATCGACCCCCGCCTCGCGGTCCTTCCGGCCCCGCGCCACCACGGCGTCGCCCGGCCGCTCTACTGGATCCGCGCCGTCCCCGCCGATCCGGGCGCGGGGGCGGGGCTCGTCTCGGCGATCCGGCTGAACACCGTTCCGGCGACCGCCGCGGCCACCCGGCTTGCCGAGCGGCTCGGCGCCTCCGACGGACGGCCGACCCAGCGCTTCACCTTGTCGAAGACCCCGGTGCTGATCGATCCCGAGACCAACGCCCCCGATCTCGAGCTGACGGTCGAGGAAGCGGCCGACACCCGGAGCTGGAAGCGGGTCGACGATTTCTACGCCCAGACGGCCGACGCCGAAATCTACACGCTCGACCCGGTGACCGGGACGATCGCCTTCGCCCCGCGCGGCCGGGTTCCGATCGCCGGGGCGACGGTCACTGCGGAGCGCTACAGGACCGGTGGCGGGACGATCGGCAATGTCGGGGCAGGCACGATCACCAGGATCAAGGGCTCGATCCGCAACGTCGAGAGCGTCGTCAATCCGCGCGCCGCGTCGGGGGGGAGGGACTCCGAGTCGCTCGAGGAGACCCTGCTTCGAGCCCCACACGATCTGCGCGCCCGCGACCGGGCGGTCACCGCCGAGGATTTCGCCGATCTGGCAACCACCGTTCCCGGCGTTGCGGTGCAGCGCGCCTTCGCGCTCGCCAACCGGCGCACCCATCCGGTCAACAAGGGTCAGTTCCAGGCCCAGGCGGGGGCGGTGAGCGTGGTGGTTCTTCCGATCTCGGACGATCCGACTCCGCAGCCGAGCGACTCCCAGCTGCGGGCGATCTGCGAATATCTCGACGAGCGGCGGCTGATCACCACCGAGCTCTACCTCACCGGTCCGCGCTACGTTGCGCTCGCCAAGCTCCAGGCGACGGTCGCGATCGCCCAGAGCGCGGATCTCGGGGCGGTAGGGTCGGCGGCGTCGGAGGCGTTGCTCCGCTTCCTCCATCCGCTTCGCGGCGGCCGCGACGGGCGCGGCTGGCCGTTCGGAGCGCCGATAGACCTCGCCGATCTCTACGACCGGCTGCTTTCAGTGCCCGACGTCCGCCGGGTGACCGCGCTCGCGGCGACGATGGAGGCGACCAGTCCCGACACCGATCCCGTCACCGACGTGATCGGAATTCCCGAGGGCAGCCTGCCCTGGCTTCGTCCCGAGCGGATCAGCCTGAACGTCGTCTATGATAGCCTCTGAACCCCTTCCCAACGCCTTCGCGCGCCTCGACTCGCTCAACGGATGGCGGGCGATGGGCGATTCGGCGGGGCTGGTCTTCGCGCCCGACGGGGTTCGGCTCGGGGCGCAGGTCCGCCCGATCCCGGACTCCGAGGCCAGCGGAAGCTTCGGAGGACGGACCCTGCCGCGCGGAGTGGCGATCGCGGCCGACGGGCGCCTGTTCCTGGCCGATCCGCAGGGACAGTGCGTTCGGTCCCTGGTGCCGGCGTGGGGCGAGGCCGAGCGGCCTCCCGACGCTTCTCCGACCTGGCCGTTCAGGCCCCTGTGGGAGAGGCCGGCCGCGGACTTCGAGGCGGCCGCCGCCGACCCGTTCGCACTGGTCCGGCCGACGGACGTCAAGCTTGCCTGCAACAATGATCTGGTCATCGCCGATCCGGGCGCGAAGCGGCTCGTCGTGCTCGTCATGCCGAGCGGCGCCGTTCGACGGGTGATCCCGCTCGAGGGCGCTCCGACGGCGCTCGCCTTCGACGGCGGCGGCCGCGCCTATGTCGTGCTCGCGCAAGCCGGGAAGGTCGTCCGATTCGGCCGCGACTGGGGCATGGATACGCAATATCGCGGCGGCGCCGGGACGCTGGACGCCCCAAGCGCCATCGCGGTGATCGGCGGTCCGGTCTGCCTCTGCCGAGCCGGCGATCCCTGCGATTGTGCCGCCGTCGCACCCGGCCTTCCGAACGGCACCGCCTTCGTGCTGGACGGTGCCCGTGTGAAGGCGCTCGACCCGAACGGCCGGCCGAGCGAGGCGGCGCTCCCCGAGCGCCTCGATCCGCCGCCGATGACGGTCGCGCCGGACGAATCGCTGTCCTTCCATCGGTCGCCGCTGGAGGCGCTTCGGCTCCCCGGCCTCGCGGTCGACCGGCGCGGCCGGATCGGCGGCCTGCCCCTCGTCGCGCGCCCCCGGCGGATCGTCCTGCCCAAGACCGGAAGCTGGATCGCCGGCCCGTTCGACGGCGCCCGCGACCGCTTCCCCTGGGACCGGCTGGTGCTCGACTCGGAAGCGCCCGATCGAACCCGGATCGTCGTCGATTCCTATGCCGACGACGCCAGGCTGGATCCCGCCCGGGTCGCGGACATGCCGGACGAAAGCTGGAGCGTGCCGCTCGCCATCGAGCAGGGCGACCTTCCCGAGGTCCTGATCCAGAGCCCTCCCGGCCGCTATCTGTGGGTCCGGTTGCGGTTCGTCGGGGACGGCGAGGCGACTCCGCTGGTTCGAGCGGTCGAGCTTTCGGGGCCCCGCGCCTCGTCGCTTCGCTTCCTTCCGCCCCCCTTCCACCAGGACCCGGAAAGCGCGAGCTTTCTCGACCGGCTCCTCGCCTTCTTCGATTCGATGCTCCAGGAGCCGGCCGAGAAGGGCAGGCAGATCGCGCGCAGTCTCAGTCCGGACTCGGTCGAGGCCGGCGCGTTTCTCGACTGGCTGGGCTCGTGGTTCGACTGGAGCTTCCTCGCGCAATGGCCGGATTCGGTGCGCCGCGAGATGATCCGCGAGGCGATCCCGTTCTTCAAGGCGCGCGGCACCGTCCCCGGGTTGAAGCGCCTGATCCGCTGGCACAGCGGAGCGCCCGATCCCTGGCCGACGATCATCGAGCATTTCCGGCTGAGGGGCCGGCCGGCGGCCCCGCCGCTGTTCGTCGGCGGACTTCCGCTCAGTCCCGCTCCCGCCGAGCTCGCGCACAATTTCACGATCGTGATGCCGCGCGCCTTCGTCGCCGATCCGGCGCTGCTCGAGAGGCTGATCGAGGCCCAGAAGCCGGCTCACACCGTCGCGTCGCTGCGCCTTGTCGAGCCCAGCTTCCGAATCGGCCGGCAAAGCTCGATCGGCGTCGATACGCTGATCGGTTCGGCGCCGGCGCTTCCGCTCGGCCTTGGGCATCTCGCCCAGGGCCTCGGCACCGCGGGGGGCGGACCGCCCGTCCTCGGTGCCGCCTATCTCTCACATCCGGGGGGTTGATATGACCTGCGATGCCCAACTTTGCGTACCCTGCGGTCTCCATGAGCCCCGCCGAAACGTCTATTTCGACGGAAAGCTGCTGCTCGCCCGCGATTTCGAGGACGAACAGGTCTATCACATCGCGAAGCAGCAGCTACTCAACGCGACCCTCCACGGCACCGGCACGGCCTGCGGCCTCAAGGTCGTCGAGCATCCGGCCGAGGATTGCCGGGCCAGGTTCGCCTTGCTCCAGCCCGGCCTCGCGCTCGATTGCTGCGGGCGGGAGATCATCGTCCCGAAGAAGGTGGCGATCCCGGTCGGCGAGCTTCTCGACGGGAATCCGGACCTCGTCGAGAAGCTCGACGGCACCCGTGACCTCGTCATCGCCCTGAAGCGCTGCGACCGTCCCGGCGAGCTGGCCCCGATCATCCTCGCCGACTGCGAGGGCGCGGCCGAGGGCGGCAAGCCGGGTCGAATGCTCGAGGGCTTCGAATTCCACCTCTTCGCCGCCGACGCGGGGTCTCTTGCCCCCGCCTACGAACAGCACGAGCCGCGCCTCGACTGGCGCCAGACCCTGACCTTCTCGGAATCGACGCCGGCTGCCGTCGCCGTCGACGAGGAGACGGCCTATGCCTATGTCGCCATCGTTCCCGACGACGAGGAGGACGAGTCCTCGCGAATCCTCGTCTACGAGCGCCGTAATCACGACATCGTCACGGCGCTCGACGGCCCGGGCAACCCGGTCGACCTCGCCGTCTCGCCGGTCGGGGACCAGGTCTATCTGTCCTTCGCGAACGGCAGCGCTTCCGGGATCGCCGTGTATCGCAAGTCGAAGATCAGGACCGTCGCCGATCCGCTCGGAACGATCGAGATCGATGGCCAGACCCGGCTCGCCGTATCGCCGCGCACCGGAGCGCTGTTCGCGCTCCGGCTCGACGACGGCGTGATCCTCGCCTGGTCGCAGGAAGCCATCGCCGAATGGGCGGGCCAGGACCCGCCGTCCCCGTCGGGCCCGGCCTCTCCGGTGGAGCTCAAGCTGAAGGACTGGACCGCGCGGAAGGCCGAAGACCATCGCGGCGCGATCTTCACCATTTCCCCGGACGGGGCCCGGCTCCTGGTGGTGGACGGGATCGGCGGCCTTGCAGTGCGGATGGTCGAGGTGGCCCTGCTGTTCGGTGGCGAGGACGCCGAGACGGCACTGCTTCCGGCGCCGGACGACGAACAGCCGGTCGCCGGCAATTGGAGCCTCGACGGCCGCTACATCTTCCTGCTCTCCGAGGCGGGCACGGGCGAGGAGCCGCAGGCCGTCCTGCGGCGCTACGAGCGGCTCGAGGCCGACGGCTCGCTTCACCAGCGCGGGCAGGGGCTGGCGGTTCCGGCCTCGCATGCGATCGACCTCGCGGTGGCGCCCGGCGAGCGCTGGGCCTACGCCCTCGTCGGCCGGGTCGTGAACGACGCCACCGAGGCGACCGTGGTCGCTCTCGACATGGAGGAGGCCCAGCGGGCCGGCGATACGCCCTCGCTGGACGGAGTCCGGACCGAAGAACCGCTGCCCGGGGTCGGCCTGTCGCAGCGCCTCACGCTGTCGGGGCGTCAACTCTACGTCGCGCTCGCCGACGAAAGCGCCGAAAGCCAGCCCGACCGCGGCCTGGTGGCGGTGATCGAGCCCGACGAGGCCGATTGCGGCGCCCGCTTTCGTGCAGCGGTCGAAGGCTGCCCGGTCTGCGAGGACCAGATTCACCATGTCGTCCTGGCGCATCTCCCGCGCTACGACGCGGCGCAGCGTCCGCGGATCCGCGACCGCGATCCGCGCGACGGCGAGGTGGCGCTGGACAATTTCACCTATCGCCCGCTCATCCCGTCGGCCCAGAACCTTCGGGCGGTCGTCGAGTGCATCCTCGACGAAGGCGTCGCCGAAGGGCCGCCGGGTCCGCGCGGAGACCCGGGCGGCCAGGGCGATATCGGGCCCCGTGGACCCGGTATCCAGCAGGTCGCGGCCAACACCCTGGGCTCCGGCGAAGCGGCAACCGCGGTCCTCTCCGAGATCGGCGGCGATCCCGAATCGGACCTGCTCCTGACCCTCGGAATCCCCAAGGGGGCTGACGGCGCCGCCGGAGCGAATGGCAAGGATGGGAAAGACGGCAAGGACGGCAAGGACGGACTCAATGGTGCCGCCGGCCCGCGCGGGCCCGGAATCGACAAGGTCGTGGTCAACACCCTCGATCCGGGCCAGCCGGCCACGGCGGTGCTCACGCCGATCGGCCTGGATCCCGAAAACGACCAGCTGCTCACTCTGGGCATTCCCCGCGGCAAGGACGGAACCCTTCCGGCGGGCAATTACGGCAAGGTCTCGGCGCTCAGCTGGACCCACGGCAAGGCTCGCGGCGCAAACGCGCTCAATACTCTCGGCTTCGCGATCTACTTCGACCGCCCGGTATCGGCCGACTCGCTTGCCACGAAGGCGGGTCAGAACGCTCCCCTGGTCAGCTTCGCCTTCGAAGTCCTGTCGGTCACCGGCGGACAGAATTCCTGCCTCTGTCCGGTCCAGGGCAAGATCGAGCTGATCAACACCGTGATGGAAGCGAACGGCCTCATCTCCAAGGTCAATGTAGCGGCGGCCGGGACCCCTCTGGTGCGCGGCATCCGCCTGATGCCGAACAACCTGGTTTCAGGCGCTCCGGTCCGGGTGATCCTGCGCTGCGATTTCGTGTTGGACGAATTGGGGGTACCGATCGACGGCAACTTCCTCGCCGCCAAGCTTCCGACCGGGGACGGGATCGCCGGCGGACTGTTCGAAAGCTGGCTCACGATCGAGGTGGTGCCGTGAGCGCCCGCGTGTCGGTGCGCAAGGCGAACGGCCTCGACCGTCCGCTCTACTTCGATCGCCAGCTTCTGGTCGCCGACGACCTTTCGCTCGAACAGGGCTTCGAGGACCGGCGGCTCGCTCTGCTCGCCCGGAACGTCCTCGGCTGGGGCGTGGCGGCCGGCTTCGGTCTGTCGACCCGGCCGCTAAGCCCGGCCGCGGCCGCGGTCGACCTCGCGATCGGCCCGGGCTTCGCGCTCACCCCGCTGGGCGACGAGGTCTATCTGAGCCAGGAAGTGGTGATCGACGACATCGCCGCAACGATCGCCGCCACCTGCGGCACTCCGGCGGATTGCACCATCGTCGACGGCGGCGAGGGCGCAAGGGCGGCTCAGCCCGGCCGGGCCTGGATCATCGCCCGCCCGGCGCCCCTCCACGGCGGTCCGCGCCCGGCCTGGCCGGAAGGGTGCGGCCATCCGGGCAACCACACCCATCCAAGCAGAAGCTGCGGCGGCGCCACGGTCGAGATCGCCTGCTCGCTGCTCTCTCCGCACGGCCAAGCGCCGCTCGATCCCGGACAGCTCCAGGCCGCAGTCTGCGGCCCCTGGGGTCCGCCGCTCGCCGGTCCGGTCAACAGGGCCGCCAATTACGTCGTGCTCGGGGCGGTCGAGATCGTCGCGGAGGGAGTCTTCGCGACTCCGCGCGATCGCCGCCTGATCCCGCGGCTCGACTCGCTCGGGCGGCTGGTCTGCACGCTGGACCATTCCGGAATCCGCTACGTCACCCACATCCAGCGCGACCGCGAGGACGAGGACCGCTCGATCGACAAGCTCGCCGGCTTCGACGGCAGCGGAACCGTGTTCGTCGAGAGCCTCGACCAGGCGATCGCGGCGATCGAAGCCGGGCGGACGTACCGGACCCTGCCGGTCGGGTTCGAGGGCCGCAAGGTGCTGGTTCGAAAGCGCAAGTCGCGCAAATATCTTCAGACCGAGGGCGACGACCTGCCGCCCAACAACCTGCTCTCGCTGCCGGAGATCCGGGACACGTGATCGAACCGGCGCGCGACAGGCTGACCCTGGGCTCGGTCGAGGCGCGATGCCAGTTCGTCGGCCCCGCCGCCGACGGCTATGCGGCGGAGCGCCGGCTCGACCGGGTCGCACGCGAATTGCTCCCGGACGCCATCGCCGCGGCGGTTGGCCAGCGGCTCGGACCGAGCGAGGGAATCGTCAGAATCGACAGGATCGAGCTCGACCTGACCGTGACCCGCGAGATGTTCGAAAGCCCGGCGCTGGCCCGGCTGTGGGCGGAGCGGATCGGCTCGGCCCTGGCGGCCGCGCTCGATCGCCCCGACCAAGGCAATATCGCCTGTTTCGCAAGTCATTCCGACTTCGCGGCCGCCTATCTGGAGCATCGCTTCGGAGTCGCGAGGCATGCTTCGTTCGCGTTCGGCGATTTCGCGCCGCTCGCGCACGTCTCTCCCGAGACGGCGGCGGTCGAGCTGCTCGCCGCCCGCCCCGAGATACTTGCAGCCCTTGCACGCTCCGGTGCCGGGCTCCGCGACCCGGCCTGGCTCGCCCGCCGCCTCGGAGCCGCGGCCGCCGCAAGCATCCTGGATCGAGTCGGCGCTTCGTCTGCGGTGGCCGACTCGGCAGCTGTAAGGCAGGTCCGGCGCCTGATCGCCAACGCCCCGCCGGGCTGGCGGTCGCTACCGGGCGCGGCTTCGGCGCTCGCGCTCCTGCTTGGAAGCCTTGCGGAGCCCCGGGCGGACGAAGCGCCGACGCCCGCGGTCCTCGCACCCCTCGCCCGAGCCGTGGCGGCGGTCGCGCATCTGGGGTCCGTGGCGCCCGGGCTGCTCGATCTGCTCGAGGCGGACGATAACGAGGCGGTCGAAGTCCTGGCTTCGTCTTCGACCCAGCGCCGCGAGGTGGCCTTCGCCCGTTCGCTGTTCGCCGGCCGGGCCGGGAGGCGGGTCGCCGCTGCAATCCACTCGGGCCTGGGGACGAGGCGCAAGACGCAGCGCGCGACGCCGCCGCCGGACGGGCTGCGCGCAAAGCGCCGCTCCGCGGCCGGCGAGCCCAGGCTCGATTCCCCGTTTGCAGGCTTTGCACTGCTGTTGCCGATCTTGCGCAGGCTCGAGATCGACACCCTGCTTTCACCGGGCCAGGCCCGCGCCCTGATACTCTACGCGCTCGATCCGCCGGACCGGATGGCCGGGCACGCCGAGGCGCTTGCGGACCTGGTCGTGCCTCTGCCGGTCGAGCCCGACCCTCCGCTTTGGCCGAGAGCGGTCGCCGACGATCCCGAAAGCGCGTGCGCGTCGGCCTGGGCGTCCCTGCTGCTCGGCACCTTCGCAGACCGGCTGCCGGGACTGCGCGGAAGCAGCGCTCCCTATCTCAGGAGCCAGTTCCTTGAAACGGGCGGGACGCTGGAGCTCGGGCCGGAGCGATTGACCGCGAGGCTGGTCCGGCCCGCACTGGCCATCGTTCTCACGATCGCCGGAATGACCGGCGAGCAGGGGCCGCTGCCCTGGCGCCGCCGGCACGGCCTGACGATACTGATGCCATGAGCGACCCGGCCCATCTCGAGCTGGCCCTCGGCGCGCTCGCGCTCCGGCTCCGGCGCGAGGTCGAGGTGATGCGCGCTCTTCGTTCGCCCGAGCGGCGCGACCAGTTTCTCGGCCTGATCCTCGGCGAGGAAGACGCCGCGATGCTCTGCGACGAGATTGCGGGGCGGATCGGCGCCTCCAGCTCCGACGGCCTCGATTCCTCGGTCGCGGCCGCCGACCGGCGGGTCCGGGAATCCCGCGCGGCCGACCCGTCGCTTGCGATCAACCGCCTCTCGGCGGCTTTCGGGCTCGACCCTCTCGAGCAGGACCTTCTCGTCCTCGCAGCGGCTCCGGCCATCGATCCGCGCTTCGGGCTGGTCTACGGCTTTCTCGCCGACGACCTCACCCGGCGGACGCTGACCCCGGCACTCGCGCAGCGGATGCTGGCCGACACCGGAGTCGGGCTGCTCGCGCTCCGCGCCGCGTGCGAGGCGGGCGGGTGCCTGCGCCGCAACGCTCTCGTCGCTCCGGACGCCGGCGATCAGCCGCTGATGGCCGCCCCGCTGCGCTGCGACGAGCGCGTGATCGACCTTCTGATGGGGCGCGACCGGGGCGATCCCGCCCTTGCGACCCTCGTCGAGCGCGACTCCATCGATGCTTCGGCCGCCGAGGCGTTCGGATGGGTCGACTCGCCGCTCGACCGCCCCGTCGCCTTGACCGGGACCGGCTCGGCAGACGCCCTGCTCTGGACCCTCGCGGCCGCGCATCGCGAAGGCCTCGCGGTCGACCGGCTGGACTGGCCGCGCTGGGCGGCGCTTCCGGAAGCGGCGGTCCCGGGATTGCTCGCCCGAGCGCTTCGCGATTCCCGGCTGGCGGGCGCCATCCCGCTGCTTCGCGGCTGGGAAAAGGCTCCGCCCTCGGTGCGTGCCTCCGTCGCGTCGGCGCGGCCCCCCCTGGCCGTGACCGGAAGCGCCGAGCTCTGGGGCGAAGCCGGTCTCTTCGCGATCGGCCGAGAGGTTCCGCCGCCGCCCATGCCGGCCCGCGCCGCCGCATGGTCTTGCGCCATCGAGCGCGAAGCGCCGGGAGCCGGCTCCGCCCTCGCCGCCGAGCTGGCCGACACCTTCGCCATGCGGTTCGACGAGATGGGCGCCCTCGCGCGCCAGGCGGCCGGCTCCGGCGAGCCTTTCGATTCGGCGCTTCGGGCGGCGGCGCGCAGGCATGCCGGTCTGGCGCTCGCCGATCTTGCCGAGCGGATCGAGACTCCGCACGGCTTCGACGCGCTCGTACTTCCGGCTCAACCGAGAGAGGCGCTCATCGATCTCGTCTCCACCCGCACAACCGGTCCACGGGTGCTCCTCGACTGGGGGCTGGGCGCCGCCTACGGCCGCCGCGCCGGGCTGGTCGCCCTGTTCGCCGGACCGCCCGGCACGGGCAAGACGATGGCTGCCGGAGTGGTCGCCCACATGCTCGGGATCGATCTCTACCGGATCGACCTGTCGGGCGTAGTCTCCAAATATATCGGCGAGACCGAGCGCAACCTCGAAAGCATCTTCCAGGCCGCCGAACGCGCCACTGCGGTGCTGTTCTTCGATGAGGCCGACGCTCTGTTCGGCAAGCGCTCCGAAGTGCAGGACGCGCACGACCGCTACGCCAATATCGAGATCAGCTATCTGCTGCAGAGGATCGAACGGTTCGACGGGGTCGCGATCCTGGCGACCAACCTCAGGCAGAACCTCGATGAGGCCTTCATGCGGAGGATCGATTTCGTGGTGGACTTCCCGGTGCCCGAGGCTCCCGAGCGGCTGTGCCTGTGGACCAAGCTCGGCGAGACCGGCGCGCCGCTCGGCGCCGACATAGACATGACGTTGCTTGCCAAGCGCTTCGAGCTGACCGGAGGCGAAATCCGCAACTGCACTCTCGCGGCCGCCCACGCCGCCGCGCGTGACGGAACGCCGATCGCGATGAGCCACCTGGCGGCGGCGGTGGCCCGCGAATATGCCAAGAAGGGCCAGCCGCTTCGCAAGGCCCTGTTCGCGGACCTCAACGCCGTTCCCGGCGACGGCGCAAAGGCGTCGCCATGAGCAACGGCGCATCGCAGGCGGCCGCTCCCGCCCGGGAGGCGCCGGCCCCCGTCCGGACGCCCTCGCCGCAGCAGAATCCGGCGAGCGAGACCGATTCCGCCGCGCCGGGCAACGCGGCTCTGTACGGCCTGCTCGCCAATGACGATTTCGTGGTCAATCTCGGCCCTCCGCCCGGCTTCACGATCCCCAAGGCCCTGCTCGAGTCCAAGAACATCGACCTCAAGGAGCGCGGCCGGGTGCTTCCCGGCCTTGTGTTTGACGAGGCCAAATATGTCAGGAACGATGTCGAGAAGATGCTTCGGATCTCCGGCCATTTCGACATCCCCCACGTCGAGCCGGGCAAGTTCACCGTCAACGTCAGCCGCGACGGCAAGGCGTCGCTCAGCGCCAAGGCGAAGACCACATTGCCCGCCCTCGGCGATCCGGAACTCTCCGTCTCGATCGACGAGAGCAGGAACCTCGCGGCTAAGGTCACGATCACCGCCGCGGACCTCACGCCCAAGGCGCTCGGTAAGCGTGTGAAGGTGATCGGCGGCGGCGAGATCAGTCTCGTCGCCGGCAAGCTGTTCGGAAATGCCGAGGCCACGCTCGAATATCCAAGGCTCGGCAAAGGCGACTTCAAGCTCGCCTTCTCGGAGGCCGGAAAGCTCTCGGGATCGGGCCATGTCGAGCTGACCGCGCCCTTCCTCCCAGGGGTCAAGGCGGACCTCGCCGTCGACGAAGCGGGCGCCCTGAAAGGGGCGGTCGAGGTCCCGGCCGCGCAGATCGTCTCCGCCATCGCCGGGCTGAAGATCGAAAGCGGAGTCGTCAGGCTCGCTTATGAGGACGGCACCCCGTCCGGAGCGCTCGACGCGCTCGTGCTGAGCTATCCGGGGCTCGGGTCGGCGGCGGTCACGGCCTCGATCGCCAACGGCCAGATCGAGGGCAGGGGCGCGTTCAATCTCGCCGTGCCGGGCTTCGCCGACGTCGCGGGCACCTGGGCCTTCGTCGAGGGAGACCTCAGCGGAGCGGTGAAGATCAATTCCAAGGACTTTCCCGAGGGCCTGCCCGTCCAGGGCGGCGCCATCGACGCCAGGCTCGCCCCGACCGGGGCAGTCAGCTTCGCTGGCACGGTCACTGTGACGCTCGGACCGGCGGGATCGGGCGAGCTTCGCGCCGCCTATAACGAGGCCGGGCAACTGGCGATCGGAGCGACCGTCAACCTGACCGTCCCCGGCCTCCAGGGCGCGACCTTCACCATCAACTATGTGGAAGGCCGACTCGAAGGCTCGGGCGACGTTCCGATCGACCCCGCCTTGCTGCCCGGGATCGCCGGGGCGGTGCATGTCGAGTATCGCGAGGGGCTTTGGGCCGGTGAAACCGAGCTCAGTTACGCGGCGGACAACGGCAAGCTTTCCGGCACCGTCCGGGTTCGCGTCGCCCAGACCGAGGAAGGCGCCCTCCAGGTGACGGGCGGAGGCGACGTCACCGCCCAGATCGCCCCGCGCCTTTCGGGAACGCTCCACGCGGAGATCCTGCCGGAAGGGGGCGTCGACGTTTCGGGCAAGATCAGCGTCACCGAGCCGGTCGAGCTCTTCCCCGAATTGCGCACCGACAAGGAGCTGTTCCGCTATTCGCAGAACATCCCGCTGTGGGCGATCCTGGTCGCCGTGATCCGGGTCCGCGCCGGAGTACGCGCGGGAGTCGGCCCCGGGGTGTTCCGGAACATCACCGTCGAAGGCTCCTACACGGTCGGCCAGGAAGGCGAGCCGAGCTTCTCCATTTCCGGCGAGATGTTCATCCCCGCCTTCGCGGAGGCCTATGTCGCGTTCGGCGCGGGGCTCGGGCTCGACGTAGTGCTCGGCTCGCTCACCGGAGGCATCGAGGGCGTTGCCTCGGCCGGAGTCTACGGCGCCGTCTCGGTCATCCCGGAGCTGAGCTATGCGAACGGCGACTACATGATCGACGGGACGGCGACCCTCGCCGCCGGCGCCCGGTTCAAGGTCGGCCTCAACGCCTGGGCGGAAATCGAGGCCTGCTGGGTCACCGTGTGGGAGGAGAGCTGGAAGCTCGGGGAGTGGATGTGGAACATCGGGCCCGATCTCGGCCTGCAGGCGAAGATGTCCTACAATTTCTCGAACCCGGCGCCGCCGACGATCGAGCTCAACACGAGCGACATCGATACCGAGAGCCTGATCACGGCCGCGATGCCCGAGGACGGACCGGCGCCGTCGGGCGCGAAAGAGGCGTTGCAGAACAAGGCCGACTGGAAGGGCCAGCTCAAGGCGCCGGGCCCGGCCGCCGGCGCCGTGCCGCCCGAGCTCGCCCAGCAGGCCGGCGCGGGCACCCCCGCTCCGCCCGCTCCGCCCAAGCCGCCCGCCAAGCCGAAGCCGCCGGGCCTGGTCGCTCCGGCCGACGCTCCGACTGTGGCTTCGCCCGCGGCGGCCGCGGCGGATTCCGACAAGGGCGGCGCTCCGCCGGGCACCATTCCCGGCGGATCGCGCGACGCGGCGGCCGACGCCGCCGGACCCGCCCCCGGCAGGGCCGCCCCGCCGAACTCGGCCGACGCCGCCTCGATCCGCGACGCCGGGACCAAGCCGGCGACTCCGGAACGACCGCTTCCGCCCGGACAGGCGCCTCCGGTCACCGAGGCGCGCTTCCCCACGGCGCTCAGCATGGCGACCCTCGACGAGCCTCCGGTACCGATGCCGCGAACGCCCCAGCAGCAGGAGCAGGATGTCTGCAAGGCCTCCGAGATGGTCGGAATCGTCGAGACCAACGTCGAAGACACGGCCGAGCTGGAAAGCTATTTCCCGCGGATCAAGCGCCGCTTCCAGCTCAGCGCGATCTCGCTCGACACGCTGGGGGCGGGGGCCTGCGTCATGTGCGAGATCAACCCCAAGCACGGCAATCCGATCAACGAGCTGCTCCGCGGCGACGACCTCGCCGCTCCGGACTCGCTGGCTCTGAAGACCGCGGTGAAATATACCGACGACCAGCTCGGCGGCGACCAGGTCGGGGTCGTCATGGAAGCCAAGCTGCTCGGTCCGGACCATCCGGCGGGCAGCCCCCCGTCCGGCCAGGCCACCTTGATGGGCAAGCTTGCCAGCCGCACCGGCACCGCAACCGAGAACTACTTCCGCGGCCATCTGCTCAACGACAATATCGGCGGACCCGGCAAGCCCGACAACCTCTTTCCGATCACTCAGAAGGCCAATGGCCAGCACGAGCAATATGTCGAGCATCACATCAAGCAGTGGGTCAATACTGACCGCTACTGGTGCTATTACAAAGTCGTGATCGCCAACGAGAAGGACAATTTCAACGACACCTCCGCGACGGCCCATTGGGTATCGGCGGACATCGTGACGACCGCGGCGGTGCTCCGAGTCGGCGGCGGGTTCGATCCCTCGAAGAGCGACATCGCGGTCACCATCCGCTCGCAGAGCAGCATGGCGACCGTCCCCGCGCCTCCGGGCGCCGCGGGCGCCGCCCAGATCGGCCTCAACACCACATCGGATACGCCGGAGGGGGTCACCATCGACACCATGAACACGACCGGGATCATCGGCTTCACGCTCGACCCCGAGAAGAAACTGCCCGTGGCGCTCAGCACTCGGAAGAAAGACGCCACCACGGCGCTGCATCCGGACCTTGTCGCTGCCACGCTGGCCGCAATCGGTCGGGCGAAGGGCGACTCCGCGCTGGTCCAAGCCAAGGTCGACGAGGTCCCCGGAATCGGTCCGGTGACGGCATCGCTGCTCGTTGATCTGGCGCAAAATCCGGCGAAGTTCGGCGATCTCAGCCCGTGGCAGGTCGGGACCGTCACCGAGCTCAACAACGATACGTTCAGGAAGGCGGTCCTCGACAAGCTCGCCCTCGTCTAGGCAGGGTTCCCCGCATTTTGGGCGCAGGCGGCGCGATCGTCCTCCCGGGTGTCCCGGCCGGAAGGTACAGGGCATCGCCCGGGCGGAGCAGGCGCTGGCGCCATTCGGTCTCCTTGGGCTCGGTCAATCCTATCCGGGGGTAGCGCTCCCTGAACGATCGCCTCAAGCTATCGGGATATGCGTCCATACCCTCGGGAGGAAAGGCCGCCGCGGGCTCGGCTCCGTAAAGCCAGTGCTTCTCGCCTTCGATCTGAAGGATGAAGACCGACTGCACGTCCATATGAAGGCCGAACCCGCATCCCCCGGGCGACAGATAGGCGTTGACGTTGACTCCGCCGGCGAGCCCCAGCGCCCGCCGGGTATCGCGGGCGAGGTCGACGAGCCTGGGCATGCCGGCCTGCAAATTGGTTGCGCAGACGGTCATCCCCTGCTCGAAGCAGGGCCGGCACTCCTCGGCCCGGACGGGAAAATAGCGGCCGGAGCCGTCGCTTTCGACCCGGTTGGAGCGGAGGCTGTTCGGAAGCAGGTCGCCGAGCGAACCCATGAAGCCGTCGAAGCTCACGTCGAGATCGCGGAAGCGCCCGGGGCTTCCGGGAAACGCCATCGACCGCCGCTCCCAGACCTCGGCGACGAACTGCGCCGCGTCGAGCGGCTCTTTGATACGCCGGAACAGTCCGGCCTCGCTGATCGAGTCCATACGTCACCGAGCTTGGTGGACCCAGCCGTTCATGGTAAAGCGCGCCGCCTCGAACCCGGCCGAGGGAGCCCGGACCGGCAACACCTCATGGGGGACCGAGGAGTCGAAGAACACCATCCGGTTCGGATCGAGACCGATGGCTTACAAGCTCGACCCTGAGGCGTTCCACCGGATCCTGTCGTTCCGGGCGCGCTACTTGGCGTCGCTGGACAGCGCATTGGTGCGCTGGATCGACTTCTCGACCGGGCACGGCTTCTACCACGCCTTCAGGAACCCTGCCGGGCCGAGGTGGGCTACATGATCTGGGCCCAGTTCAACGACGAGACCGTCCACAGGCTGCTCACCCGGCGCCAATACCCCTTGTACCGGCACGAATGGGACGAAGGCATCGTCAACTTCATCCTGGACGTCTCCTACCGGAACGGCCGGTACCGGCTCGCGAGGAGCGACATCGAGTCCGCGCTTCCGGCCGACGTCCACAAGCTCGCCTACGTCCACAGGAACAGGCTGACGCTGATCCAAAGGCTGGGCGAAGCTTGATCCGGGTCGGGCCCGGCCAATTCCTCCGGGCTTCGCCGGCAGAGCCGGATAAGCCCGCGCCCGGGCCGGCCTGAGCTCCGGCATGCGGATCCTTCTCTATAATTTCGTCCAGCCCGACCAGCCTGGAGCGGGCGGCGTCGGGTCCTATCACAGCGGCCTTGCCCACGCGCTCGCCGACGGCGGGCACGAGGTCGTCGCGATGAGCTCGGGCGTGGTCTACTCAGCGCTCGGATGGAAGCGGCGCTTGCGGTTCCGGCAGGAAAAATTCAGGAAAGTCCTGATCGTCAACTCCCCCGTTCTGGCTCCGGCCCGGTTCAGCTTCACCTCGCCGGACGCCTTCAACGCAAGCCCGGAGCTGGACTTCGTGCCGGCCGAACTCCGCCGCAAGCTCGGCGCCATACAGGTGTTCCATTTCCAGAATCTCGAGGGACTGACCCGGTCGTTCTTCGTTGAGCTCCGGCGGGTCTTTCCGGAAGCGAAGATCCTCTACTCCGCTCACAACTACAACCTCGTCTGTCCGGTCGTCACGCTGTGGAGCCAGGATCGCCCGTCCTGTGAGGACTATCGCGGCGGAGGCTCGTGCACGGTCTGCCGGGCGACGATCCACAGCCGTCGGCGGTCCGCGCCGGACGAAGGCTTGCCCCAGCGAGCGATTCCATCCCGATCGGACGGGCGCAGGCCCGAAGTTCGCCGTCCCGCTTCGATTGCGGCCGGCGCCTCACGAGCCGCGCGAGGCTGTGGCTTGAGGGGCGGGCGCAATCGAAACCGGCCCTTGCCCGGCCCGCGGGCGCGTCGTCATACGCCCGGTTCCGTCCTCAGCGGCGTCAATCTCGGTCTGGTTCCCCCATTGTGGGAAGACAATCTGCCCCAGGTCGCGATCGAGCTGGTGTCGCGCGGAATCCCTATCCTGACATCCGATCGCGGCGGCGCTCAGGAAGTGTTCGCGAACAAGGCCTTCACATTCCCGGCCGGGTCGCATCGCGAGCTGATCGACAGGCTCGTCGCCATCGAGGCCGGGCGCATCCGGCTGGGCAGCTTCTGGGAAGGTCCGGTCCGCCTGTTCTCGATGAGCGAGCACGTAACGCATCTCGAACGCCATTATTCGGGACGCGCCGGGCATGTGAAGTGATGCTCTTGAAAGGCGCCCAGCGCTGAGCAGGGATTCGTGGCTATCGGCTCAGAGAATCTCGGTGGTGAAGAGCATCCGGGAGGTGTGGAGCTGCCCGGCATGTTCCGGAAAGCCTCCCGTTTCGCCGCTGTCGAACCAGGTCTCGGTCGGCGATGGCATCGCCATGGCTGCGGGGCGCCGAGCAGTATGTCGTCCGCCGTGACGATCGCGCTCGATGGCGAGGCGCCATTATCCGGTGTCGGGTCGAAGCCTGGCGCGAAGTTCTCCGGCCATTGGCCTGTTTGCACCGACAGTCTCGAAAAGGGGCAAGCCGGCTGTCGTGCGAGCTTTGCTCTTTCTGACGAGCGCGCGACCTGCAGTGCAAACGGTCGCCCGTCTGCTGAGCCTGCGTCCCGCCGGCGCATCACGGTCGCTCACAGGAACTGGCGCGCCCGGCAGGATTCGAACCTGCGGCCCCAAGCTTAGAAGTCTCGTCAGGGGCTGTTTCAGGGCGTCCCAGAAAGTGCTGTTTCCTTTGAAATCAATCGCATAGCGTCCCACGCGATTCCAGCAAATCCCAGCGCTTGTTACCTATGTGTTACCTAGCCGGACTCTAGGTAACAATCAGGATTCCGCGAAAACGCTCGTGTTTCGTCGGCAGCTCACTGCCGGCGCGACGCATACCAGAGGAGAGGGAGCGCTCGCTTGGTGCGGCTGTGGGGCCCTTGGCCCGCGGCTGCATCACGTCTCAGCACGGGAGCGGCGCATGTTATCAGACTCAAAGGTGCTGGCCTTCAAACCGCCGGCGAAAGGCCAGCAGGAATACCCTGACGCGAAGGTGACCGGGCTCCGCCTGCGCGTCGGGGCGGGCGGCACCAAGACGTGGATATTCCGCGCCCGCACCGGCGGGCGGACCATAAACAAGAAGCTTGGCAGCTATCCCGGCATGGACCTGACGGAGGCGCGGACTGCGGCACTGAAGCTTGTCGCTGCGATTGCCAGGGGCGGGAGCGCCGAGGCTGTCGAACGGACCTTCGGCGCGGTGGCGGAGCATTGGATCAAGAAGGTGGCCAAGCCGAAGAATGACAGCTGGCGGCTTCAGGAGAGGCGCCTCGAAATGCACGTCTTTCCGGCGTGGCGGGACCGAAAGATCGTTGACATTCGCCGTGCGGACGTTCGCGACCTCCTCGACCGATTGGAAGGGGCCGTCCTCCCCAACCGAGTGCTGTCGCTCGTCAAGACTATCTTCCGTTTCGCCCTGAGCCGCGATTGGATCGATGTCTCGCCGGCCGAGGGCATACGAAAGCCGCATGTCGAACAGGAGCGCGACCGGGTGCTTAGCATGGCGGATATGGCGCAGATCTGGAAGGCGGCGGAACTCCTCGGCTACCCATTCGGCCCATATATCCGCCTACTCGCACTGACGGCCCAGCGCCGAACCGAGGTGGCAGGGATGCCCTGGGCCGACCTCGACTTCGACGCTGCGACGTGGACGATCCCGGCCGCGGACACCAAAGGCGACCGCAGGCATCACGTCCCTCTTTCCGCGGTCGCCGTTGAGATCCTGGCTGCGCTCCCTCGGCTGGGCGTCCATGTCTTCACAACGGACGGTCGGACACACATGACGAACTATGCGAAGCTGAAGGCGAGACTTGACGGGTTCATCGCGGCCACGGGCGGGGCAGTGGACGCTTGGCGCCTTCACGACCTAAGGCGCAGTGCCGCGACGCACATGGTCCGTCTCGGTGTTCGCGAGGAAGTTGTCGGTCGCGTGCTGAATCATGCGGCAAAAGGGGTCACCGCGAGAGTATACGCGCTCCACACATATGGGCCGGAGAAGCGCCAGGCGCTCGATGCTTGGGCAGAGGAGGTCGAGCGCGCGACGAATGCCGCTTCCGCCGTGCTCGTGCCGGCCGCCATCGCGGCCGAATAGCCAGAGTCATCTAACCTGAGTGAGCACCTGGCCGCGCTACGGGTGCATTTGACGGCGGCCTAAGAGAGCTGGCGAGTCACCAACGCGGTCTAAGCTGATAGCAGCTGAGCTCAGCCTGCTGCAGTCACTTAGCTCGACAGATTAGCTCATTCCCTTGGCTCCGAGTGCGTCCACAAACCGCTGGTTCTCGAATAGGCCAGCTCGACGCATCGCTCGCAGGCTCGGTTCGCTCGCTTCGCGAGTGGACGAGTTCAGCCGCGACGGTGCATAGACCTCCTCAAGGATCGATGCCCGTAAGTCATCAGCTACCCCAATGTGGCGAAGCCAGTAATCCGCTGCCGTAATATTCGGGCTGAGGAAGGCGTCGAGAAAGTCCGCGAACCAGGGCCCGTAGCGATCCTTCTGGTCGACGGTCCACCGGCCCCAAGCTACCTCCATCACCTGGGCAAAGACGCTATGATGTCGCGCTTCGTCAACGGCGTGCTGGCGGACCGCCGCTCGCACAACGGGCAGGACGGTTTCGTCCTTAGGCAGCTTGATGAGCAGGCTGGTGATTAGCGTCTCGCTGACCATCGCAAATACCAGTCGGACGATCGCGCGCTCGCTCGCCGGAGAGTTGCCTTCGACTTTGGCCAATCGCCCGACGAACGACGGCGGTGTGTAAGCTTGCAATGGTGCGATGCCGGTCACCGCGATGACACGGTTCTTAGTCGCTAGGGCTTCAAGGGCATGATGACCCTCGTCGACGATAATCTTGAGGGCGTCCTCGCGAAGTTCCGGTCCCGCGTTGAGGCTGTAGGTGTCCTCCACAAGCCTTCCCGCCACCGGCAGCACGACGTTCGTCTCGAGAGCGAACGTCCAATCCATGTAAGAATATAGTCTCTGGGCCAGGAGCCAATATCTTCCCTCGTCCCCGATCTCCCGAAGGAACGGGTGATCTACGAGCGGAAGCAGTTCCCTACTGAACGGCGACAGGCCCTTGGCAGGCTCGTCGTCGCGCACCGTCAATCCGACTCCGCCTGAGGGCGCTCGCCATTTCGACATTTGTGCTCGATATTCGATCAAAGCCATCACCGCTCGCCCTTCGGGACTCACCTAGAGATGGTGGGGGCGGTGTGCAGTTGCTAGATTTCACAACTGCCTCATCCAATTGGTGCGCTATTCGTCTGAGACGCGCGCAGTCAGAGGGCTTGATGAAAGACAACTTCCAGACCGTGGGAGACCGACTCAAGGAGCTGATTGCCGACCGAGGGATCAGCCACGCTCAGCTCGCGCAGGCAATCGGCGTCGATCGGCCGCGGCTCAGTAAGTGGCTGAACTCGAGAGAAACCATCACCGTGGAGTTCCTCGACCTCATAGTCCAGCACCTAGGTGCTGGCGATCACGCTCTCGCGCATTTGCGGACACTTCACGACCTTAGTGAGTGGCGCGGCCGTCTAGAGCATACCGTCCGATCCGAGGCTTTGGAGCCCTACGGCTCGGCCAAAGAACACCTCGGTACATATCTGCTAACGCTCTCTAAGGAGCTAGCAGATGCAGAAAGCCGAATTGATCGATCGATCAGCAGCGACCGTCTTCACATCAAGCATCTCGCGGCAGCCCAGATGGCATTGGGGAGCATGGTCACAGCTCTCGAGAGCGATGAAAAGCTCGTGTTCAACGAGGAAAATATCGTCAGCCACCTCCGCTACCCGCACAACTACTACGTCGCCGCATTGCTGAGCCTCTCCGATGAACACTTCGCCGGCGGCAGTTCCTTGAGCGAAGAAGCTCACCGCCTCGTGGATGAGGCCATTGAGGGAACGACTGGTTGGTCCTTCTTCGAGAGAATCATCCGACAGCATGCGCACCATGTGAACGCCCGATATTCCGCAGGAGCGGCCGATCGCCGAGATTTGAAGATTTTGCCTAATTCGGACGATGTCCATGATCGGCGGATGGTCTTGATTGGGCGAGCCCTACATGCCGACTCCTCGGATGGCGCGTGGAACGCGCTGTTCGACGCGATGACCGATGCCGAGTTTCAATCCGCGATCGTTGCCTTCGACACCTGCCACTATGGTGACAACTGGATTGGGCGCGATGGGATTCGTCCACGGCCTACGGAGATCCGGCGCACCGCACTTCGATATTTTGCGGGGCTCGCCGCACCTGACGCGAACCAGCAACTATTTGCCGCTCGCCGCCTGCTGATTCTGTTGGATAACGCAACGCCAGCAATGGTCCGCGAGGCTAACCTCGGCGGCGAAGCGCGACGGGCTTCGGAGGGCTCCGCCACGCCGATCCCCGCCGAGGCGATCCAATCCCTTAACCGGATAAAGGCCATCGAAGATGACAAATGATCAGCACGCTCGCGCCGCAACATCGCGGCCGGCAACCAGCAGCGCTCGCGAATGGACAACGGAATATCGGCGGGGCGGCATTCCGTCGTCAGTGCGAGAGGAGCCCTCAGGATCCGTCGTCAAATTCGTCGAATTTGCACGCGCAGCTGGCGTTCTCGCGGGTAGCGCCATCGACGTCGGGTGTGGGAGCGGCCGGAACTCTCTGTATCTCGCCTCGCTCGGCTATAACGTTACGGCGATAGACTTCGTCCCAACTGCGATCAAGGATCTGCTTGCAAAGGCTAAGGGGTTCGGCCTCGAGGTTGACGCCCGGTGCCACAACGTTCGCGATGCATGGCCGTGCCCGCCGGCATCGCAGCAGCTCGCAATCGATGCTTTCTGCTTCAAGCACCAGATAGAGCTCAGCGACGTTTCCGCGTACGCACGTAACGCAGCGGATGCGCTCGCCACTGGGGCGTTGCTCATGATCAGCTTTGCCGGCCGTGAGGATGGCTACTACTCTAAATTTCCTACCGACTATCAGGATGGGCTGGGGCAGATCATTCGCGACCCCGGAAACGGCATTCTCTCCCGCCTCTATGCTCCCGATGAAGCTGTCGGGGTGTTCGACTCGTTCGATCTCGTCGAAAAGAGCACGAAGCACATGAGTAACGAGATGCACGGTGCGCGCTATTCGCGCGAGACTCACATTGTCTATCTGCGGCGCAGCTCGCGGTAGTCGCGCATTCGAGTTTCCTTCCTCGATTACCGGCTATTAGAAAATTGGATTCCGTCGGGGGCAACGTGGGTAAACTTCATGAGCCGCAAGACATTTTTCGTAAGGTCGATCTTTCCAGTTCAGGTTCCTTAGCTTGGTTGGGCGCGCTCAGCCAAAGCCCATGGCGGACTGGCACCTCCGCCGGAGAACTACTGGGAAGTCTAGTCTTCGATGAGGCGCCGACCCCGGTGGAGTTGGTGCAGCGTTCAGTGGCAGAGCTTCGCTTCGAGGACTGCGCCAGCTTGCAGGACATATATGAACGCGCGGATCGTGGCGGCCTTAAGCTATGTTCAGCCCTTGTTGGGCCCCGCCTGCGGCTTGACTATGCGGACCAGCCAAGAGGCGACTGGCTCTATATGGCCATGAGGCAGTTGCCTGACGGCGACGGCACCCCAAGCATTTTCAGCCTCGACTGCGACGTACATGGCCGGTGGCTCCGCGCTTTCGCAGCTCAGCCGACAACGCGGTTCCATCCCGCCGATATGTTTGTATTCGCGCGCTGAACGCGAGCTCAAGCAGAGTAGGTCGAGTGCGGGTTCCCACAACCGCTTGTTTTGAGTTCGACAAACTGCGGCCAATCACCACTTGCGGCAAGCTCCTCCTCATCAACGGAGGTGAACATGCTGATCTTAATTCGTATCGCGCTGAACTGCGGTCTCTTCTGCATCTTGTGGCACGCCGCCTTCCCAGGCGTACCGCTGCCCATTCCTGGGTACGGGGACCCTTTCTCGGAAGTCGCTTTCTTCCTTCTCGGCGCCGTCGTTGTGCATGAATTCTGGTCGTGCTGCCGGGGTTCACGCCGCAAGGACGAAAAGCCCGGTCAAGAGTAAGACTTGCTGACCAGGCACGAGCTGACGCGAGTAGCTACGCAATGGTCACGCCTGCGCCACCTGTCTGAACGGGGGATCGCGTACCAATCACATTTCGGCGGATGATGTTTGTTTAATCGAGGCCGAGCAAATCTCGGTGCCTACCGGTTGTTGAGTAGAAAACTGGATTGTTGACCCAAGCATCCACTTCGGACTCTCGCCACCCGGCGCAGCGCGTGGATATTCGCAGCTGTTTCGGAAAGGTGCCGAGCTGGATTTTCCTGTAAAGCGTCGAAGGGCTGAGGCCGGTTCGCTCGAGTACGCTCTTGAGCCGCAAAATTCTCCCCGGGCTGTTGGTGGACATGAGAACCTCCTGATCGGCTATGCTCCTTGTTGGGCAGATTGATTCTTGGCCGGCAAGGGCTGTCCGACCCTCTGTCGTTGGAGGGGATCTCGATTCGCTGGGAAGGCTCCTTGGCGGAGAGGGGAGGTGAGCGGTGCGGTGTCGCCGGCGGTGCCACAGGGGTGCGGCGCTGGCGATCGCGTCCAAGGAGACCTCCCGTGCCGCCATCCAGCGACCCCGAATTCTTAGAGCGCCTCAATCAAGCCATCGCGGCCCTTCCGGCCAGGGATCGCGAAATATTCCTGGCGCACCGCGTCGACGGACTTTCCTACCAAGAGATCGCAGACCGTACCGGGCTCTCCCTTCGCCGCGTCGAGCGGCACATCGCGAGGGCGCTCTATGGGATCGATCGGGCTCTCGAGGGTCCCCCGCTCCGTTGGTGGCAACGCCTCCTCCGGCTGTGACGCAGCGGCGCAGCCCGGGCCGCTCCGGCAACTGAGGAACGAGAGGAGAGCAAGCGGGCGCCGGTTGAGCGACGGAGTGCGGAAAGGCCGCACCGGCTCTCATCCGGAGACCTGTCATGATCAGGACGATACCTCTCAACAAGCTGATGCCGTCACCGCGCAACGTGCGGCGGACCACCGACGAGCAGGCTGACCTTCAGCTGAAGGCGGACATCGAGGCGCGGGGGCTTCTGCAGAACCTCGTGGTTGCCCCCGCGAAGAAGCCGAAGGGGCGCTTCACCGTCGAGGCGGGCGGCCGCCGCTTCCGGGCGCTCGCCAGTCTCGCCGAAGAGGGCAAGCTGGGGGTCGATCACGAGGTTTGCTGCCTCGTAATCGACAGCGGACCGGCCGCGGCGCAGGAGGCCGGGCTCGCGGAGAACTTCCAGCGGCTCGCCATGAACCCGGCCGACGAGTGCCTCGCCTTCCAGCAGCTGATCGAGCAGGGCGCCGACGTCGAGGGCATCGCCCGGCGGTTCGGGCTCACCGTCCGGTTCGTCGAAGGACGGCTGCGGCTCGCGACCCTCGCGCCCGTCGTGTCCGACGCGCTTGGCGCCGGCGAGATCACGCTCGACGTCGCCAAGGCCTATGCCGCGACCCCTGACCAGGAGCGGCAGGCGTTCGTGTTCGAGCAGGTGAGCCGGAGCTACATGGCTCAGCACCCCGACAGCATCCGCCGGATGATGACCCAGGCGACGGTGAGCGCGAGCGACCGTCGGGCGAGGTTCGTCGGCGAGGAGGCCTATGCCGCAGCCGGTGGGCGGATCGAGCGCGACCTGTTCTCGGACGAGGATGGCGCGCGCTGGCTCGACATTGCCCTCTTGGAGCGGCTCGCGACCGAGAAGCTGGAGGCGCTCGCCGCCGAGACGGCCGCTTCGTCCGGCCTCGCCTTCGTGCGGCCGACGCTGGAGAGCTGGGCCGGCTACGAGGTCACGCGCGGCCTGCAACGCGTCCCGCTCGAGACACCGCCGCTGTCGGACGAGGAGAGGGCCGAGGTCGACGCCCTCGAAGCCGAGACCGAGGAGCTGATCGGCCAGCTCCAGGACGAGGAGACCGCCGAGGAAGCACGCGAGGCCGCCGAGGCGCGGGTGCGGGAGATCGGCGCCCGAATCGAGGCGATCACGGCCAAGCCGCCGGTGATCCCCGACGAGCTGAAGCCCCGCGTCGGCACCTTCATGCTGCTCGACGAGACCGGGCAGCCACGCCTCGAGACGAGCTATTATGTCGAGCCGTCCGACGAGCCGGAGGAGTCGATCGTATCCGGCGGGTCCGACGCGGGCGGGGACGGTCAGGAGGCGCCGGTCGTCGTGGCGGAGCCGCCAGTCAAGCAGGTCCCGCTCTCGCAGGCGCTGGCCGACGAGCTCGCGATCCAGCGGCGCGACATCCTCGCCGTCCACGTGGCTGCCGATCCGGGGCTGGCGCTGGATCTCGCCATCTTCCTGATGATCGACCGCGAGGCGGGCTACTCGTCGGAGAAGAGCGGATCCTCGCTCGTCGCTTTGCCGCCGTCCGACCCGGTGTTCGGCTTCAAGACGCCGGACGCGGCGGCCACCCGCGCCCGCGTAGAGGCGGCCGAGGCGCTCGACCGCAGCTGGACGGCGGCGGACACGCGCGCCGGCCGGTTCGACGCCTTCCGCACGCTCCCGGACGAGGCGCGGGCGGCTTGGCTCGGCCATGCGGTCGCACGAACGCTGGAAGCGAGCCTCAACCTTCCCGGCGGGCGAACCTGCCCGTTCCACGACCATCTCGGACGCTTGCCCGGAATCGACGTCGCGAAATGGTGGCGACCCACTGGTGCCAATTTCTTCGACCGGGTGCCCAAGAGCGTGACTCTGGCCGCGCTCGAGGAGATCGGCGGCGCGGTCTTCGCCTGCGGCTATTCGAAGTCGAAGAAGGCGGAGCTCAGCGAGACCGCGGAGCGGATCTTCGCCGGCTCCGTCGCACCCAAGAAGGTGAAGAAACGGGCCCTCGCCTGGTTACCGGACCCGATGCGGTTCGCGCCGGCGCCGGAGCAGGCCCAGGCGGCTGTCGACGAGACTCCGCCTTGGGAAGACGCTTTGCCTGAAGAAGGCCAGTCCCCGGAGGACACTGAGCCGGAGAGGGAAGTCGGCGACATGGAAGCGGGCAACGCCGAGCCTTTCGACAGACTCGACGAAGCGGCCTGACGTCTTCCGCCGCTTACCTCAGGGGTGGCGCTTCGGCGCCGCCCCGCCTCGTCACGGGCTGGGGACGGTGACCGGAATTAGTCAAAAGCGGCCGCAGGGTGCGCCCAAAGGGATATGCAGGCCCCCCCCACTATCCGCCGCGATCGACCCCGACCACCGTGCCTAGCTGAGATGCCTCACTGAACAGTCGGCCATCACCCCAGCCGGAAGGGGCGGCGACGCTTCACAGGAGATTGGTAAGGATGGCGCAACGGCCGGAACGGATCGCCGCCCGGAATCCCCGCCGTCCCCACCCCGTGCCGAGGTCAAACTTCAAGACGTGTCCGATAAGTCGGCTAAGTCGCCTATTGGCACCTTAGCGATGCCGGGCGGAAAGCTGGACGGGTTGAAATAGTCGGACCTGATCGGTCTCGAAACGGACTCATAGCGACCCCTTTTGTTTGTCCAGTGGAACACCGCTTGTGGGGCATCGCCGGATGCTTCCACCATGCAAGGGTACAAAACATCGAAATTGGGGACTGCCGGGAACTCGTTGCCTTGCGCTAACAAGGCCTTCGGTAGCCAAGCAGTAACTCCCTCATCAAGGAGCGCAAGCTGTCCAGTCGAGTGAACCTTCGCCGATAATCTTGCGTAGAATAGGTGCATTCCTTTGTAGCGCACCTCATCATCGGCTGTTTCAGGCCAAACGGCGACACCGCGATATTTGAGCACTCGCGGCGCGACGGCGCGACCCAGCTCTTCGAGCAGCTCGCGGCGAGCAGATGCGTCGGGACGCTCATCAGGCTCGATCTTGCCCCCCAGGAAATTCCACATATCGACGAAGGGGGGCTTGGAGCGCTTCAGCATCAGTAACTCGCGCTCGGCATTCTCACATGCGATCAAAGTGAACGGGATTGTGACCTCGGCATCTGACAACGCGGTGCACCAATCGCGCAGATCGCCATAACTCGTCACGGCAGTGGAACTCCCAGAAACGAACAACGCGCCATTGCGCGGTAGCCGATGGAAGCAACCCATTCGGGTTGGTCAAACTGAAGCGTTCGACCGCTGGCCCACCTCGAAAAGCTTACGAGACCATCCTTAACACAAGCCTCAGCCAATCGCCGTCCTGGGCACGAATGCCGACCAAATCCGAACGTGAGCGGCCTGTTGTTTGTGCTCCAGATCGTCTCGCAAGCAGCGGCGCCGATGCACGCGACCACGCGCGTCCCCTGGTGGATCTCAATGCCATCGATTTCGAGCGCCTCGCGTGATGTTCGGGCGACGTATTGGAATGGGGCTTCGCGATGGAAATAGAATGAGTCCCCGCGTCTGGCGGCGCTCGGATCCCGGGCAAATCGCGCATGGACTTCGCTCGCTAGCGCGGCCGACGTCGGATGAACGCCATCGCCGAGTAGGTTGATCACTAGATCAACGAGAGCAGTTTCGTCCGGCCAATCACTCGCAGCCTCCTCTACTAGAAATTTAAGACGAAAGTCGGATTGCGCGGTCACCTCCGAGCGCAAACGAATCAACGCGGCTTCGATAGGCAGCAGCGCCTCAGTCGATGGGTTGACCATACCCGGGACGCTGCACACCAGCCCGAGGAGCTCGTGCCAGCAATGCTCAACGTCCTGTGGAACACCAAAGGCGTTGCACATGAAGCGCCATGCAAACGGTTCCGCGAAATGCGCTACTAGGTCGAGCTCCCGCCCATCATTGGGCATCGTGATTACTGTCCCCGGATGGGAACAATCGATTATCTGCTTTAGCACCGCAACGGCCGTGCGTCGTCGACCGGCGTGTTCGATTCCGTCCCTGTACATCATCCAATTGGCGAAAAACTCAGCGAGCGCTGGGACTCCTGCCCGCTGAAGGCGTAATAGGAGATCGGTCCGCTCGGATGACAAGGACGCGGCCGACAAGATTTGTTTGCAAGCCGACGGCGTGAAGAACCAAAATTCATCCTTGTCGCTGCGCCGTCCGGCAGGAGCTTGCTCGACATAGACGTCATATCGATGAGCAAGGATGGTCGCCGCGGAGAAGTCGCGGCTCACAGAGGCAGCTCTGCTTGCTGGAAATCGGGCGCTCGCGCTTGTGCCAAGGTAGGCTCCAGGGACCCATCGTCTCTTCGCAGGTAAGTGAGCGTGTGTGGCGCCCAGTGCGCCCCCGCTTCGCGAGCAATCCTCAATCCACTTTCGGCGTGATTGGCTTGGAAGCAGAAGAGAAACGCAACATGACTGGTGTTGACGACAGCGCCAGCATAGTGGCCAATCAAGCCCTCCATTCGGTTAAGCTGCCCAGTAAGATACGGCAATCGCGGTACCCGCGGGTAATGCTGGTAGATTGCCAGTGAATGGCCACCTTCCCAGACATACTGAATCTCTTCGGGGAACACGTACTTCCGCGCCACAGGCGAATGCGGTACGATGCGTGGCGTACTTAAGCCGTTGTCAGGATCGAGGAAGACAAGGCCCGGCCGCGCCGCGGGAGCCAAGAATTCGGCCAAGCTATCGACGCGCCTCTGCGGGTGCTGGCTCCACTCATCGAAGCAGAAAGCAGTGCGCGGGAGGATTCCGTTCTGCTCGACCGAACGGAGGGATCGCCGATTAGCGGCGAGTTCGCTTCGCAGCATATCGAAAATCCGTGGGTTGAAGTGTCTCCAGAGTTCCGGCTTCGCGAGATATCTCGTGCGGTTTCCATCCGACGATTCATCGTTGGGGGTTTTGGCCCAGTGGACAAAGAGATCGATGTCATCACTCAGCGCAAAAGCCTGAAGAATCCCATATTTTATGAAGTCGGTCTGGTCACCGAAATATTGATCCTTCACGCTTCGCGTGCTCCATGTCTGGCTTGGCGTATCACGGTCGCCGAAGTTTCCGGCCCGGTGCTGACGATCGTGACAGGCGTGTTTGTGGCCGCTTCGAGTTCGTCGATAAATCGCGTGACCGGCTGCGTCAGAGCTTGTCCCTCAGTGGCGTCCCGAACGTTGCAGTCCAAATAATCCACGAAGGTGAGGGCGATCTCCGTAGCGCTGTTGAGCCTCGCTGCCCGGGCAACGGCGTGGATGTCAAATTCACCGACCCGCCGAAGGCGCCCCGTTACGGTGGTGTACTCACGTATTGGCATTGCATAGCCGGATCTCGCTGTCACATCGTCCCAGCTGATTTCGGCGGGCAATGGCCCCGACGTGCCGGCCACCCGAATCGGGTATGTTCTCACGACCAGGACCACGCGTTCGACGTCGAGCGGTCCGATACCCGCCTCGCCGCATAGGGAACCGGCCGTTGTCTCTCGACTCGTGACAAAAGGATAAGAACCATGGTGGAGGCTCAGGCCTGCGCCTTGAGTGCCCTCCAAGAGAATGTTTTCTCCCTCGCGCAGGGCCCTGTGCAGTGAATCCGCCACCTCCCCAATATAGCGCGAGAGCTCGGGGACATCGCGCGCCAAGACAGCCTCCGGCGCGCGGAGAACCTTGCTCGCCACGGCCCCACCGACCCCCTTTCCAGTGGAGCCGATCCGATTCACGAGTTCAACTTCGTCATCCAAGTGGGAGCGGGTGATCACGACTGCCGTGGGATCAATCCTCAATCGCCCAGGTAAGATCTGGTTTTCGGCGATCTCGCGAAGCAATATGTCCGGGTCCAGAATGCTCCCGGCACCCAAATACAGGGCTGCGTCGCGATTGATCACGGCACAGGGAAGGTGCCGCAGAACCATCGATCGACCCCCCTCGACGACGGTATGGCCGGCATTGGGGCCGCCGGTCCGGACAGCATGTCGGAAATTTGGTGCTAACCAAGCGGCGATCTTCCCCTTGCCCTCACTGCCGAACTGCCCTCCGACCACGATCGTCGCTGGCATCAGAACTCTCCCGCCGCTGCCCGCTGCCAGAGATCCCGAACGACTCCAGCTTCGGGCTCCGGGAACGGCCCAGACGCCCGCGATGCTGCAAGCGACAACAAGCTCGGGTACGAGGGTAGGCTTTCGCGATAGGCGAAAGCCATCAACAGATCTGTGACTACGTCGAGCCTGGACGTGGTGACCACGACATAGTCTGCGATTTCTAAAAGGCCCGGGATTTCGCGTTCTACCTCATGATCGTCTCGTGCCCGGAGGCAGCTGCCAGGCTCGCGTTCCTCGAAGCGAGCGCGCCGTGTGTCATGTGGAGCTTTTACACCGACAAGATGGGCTCGCGGTCCGTACGCCGCTTTGATCCGTGTCCAATGGGAAAAGGGCCGGATGGCATCAATGACCGTCGTCTGGGTCGGATGGATGAGCTTTTGCAATTCGCTGAAGAACAAGTCAGCACCCTCTTCCGAAGATAGGGTGAGGCCCTTCTCTTGGAGACTTTGTAGGGTAGCCGAACCACCCAGAAGCTGAACAATGTCACGTGTTCGTACCCACTGAGCGCCGTGTCGCACTTGGAGGTGCTTGGCGAGGGTAGACTTCCCCGCAGCGGCGTATCCTGTAAGAGATAGAATCTGCCCCATCGCTGCCCTCCGGATGCCTGTCTCAAGCCTCTCTGAGCCTGATCTTGGGCGGGCGGCACGGACGTGGCAATTCCTATTAACCCCGGAATGGCCTTGATCGTCTTTTGCTCAGCCTCCTAAGGGTGCGCGGCTGACTGCCAATACAGCGAGTCGTACACGGCGCCTAGTCCTGTCGGCTTCGCTGCGGGGGTTTCAGGGTAGCGCCACGCAGCTATCGCTTGAATATATCCATGAAGCTGATCGTCCCGCTGAACAGGGCGTGGGCGACCAACTGTGATCGGCTCACGGCGTCGTAGTTAGAGCGGGCGTGCTTCACATACTGATGCACCGTTTCCGGGCTGATCCCGAGGATCGTTGCGATCTCCGAATCCGACTTTCCCCGGGCGACCCATATGAGACAGTCGCGCTCGCGATCGGAGAAACGAGCCGGATCGCTCAGCTTCTGGCGCTCGCGCTTCGCAAGGCGCCGGGCCGCCTCGAAGGCAAATGCGCCGACCAGCTGCGCCGTTGCCAGATGCTCTGCCTGCAAAGCCCGGCCGCGAGCCGTCGCGAACGAGCAGGAGCCGTTGACCTCGCCGGGCACATGCGCCGGGACTGTGAAACCCGTCCCTAGGCCCTGCTTTGCTGCGGCCTCCATCAGGCGGTGATCCCTGCGGGTGAGGGGGATCATCCGCGGCAGCTGCGACCAGGCGAACCCCACGGCGGTCATCTGGCAGGCGCGGTGGACCGGATCGGTCCGCCCGATATGCTGGCGATCGTAGTAGCGCTCCCATTCGTCTGGATAATTGTGAATGCGGATCGCCGGCTCGGACGAGTTGCGCAGGTCCACATGATGCGCGACCGCAAAGTGGGTGAAGCCGAGCTCCCTGGTTATCTCCCCAAGGACGGATCTGAGCTCCGCCTGGGTGCCGACCGCGTTCACGTCCTCGACGAATGCACCAACTCGTTCGAACATGCCGAACCGCTGCGTTCCGCACGGTCACGAGGGGCGCACCAAGCTCGCCGGGTCCACGTGCCGCCCTCTGAGGCCACGCCCCGGGATCTCACTCCGCAACGTGACCGCCAATGGCCGCGTCCGAGCTCGCCGACCAAGTCGGCGAGCTTGTCCACAGTGCGACTATGGCAGGAGATGGGGTGGCCGCGCAATTCCCCCAATTGGGGGAATAGCTTAGCCTGGGTTGAGTACCCGAAGAGGAGAGGGAGCCTCCGCTGCTCGGCTCGACAGGAGCCGGTCAGAATTCGGAGACTCCCAATGAGACATGCAATCAGCCGGCCCTCGCCGGCGGAAACGATCACGGCCGCGATCGTGGAGCGGCTGGAGGCGGGCACGCGGCCTTGGGTGCAGCCGTGGACCGGCGCCTCGGTGTCGCGTCCACTGCGCGCCTGCGGCACGCCATATCAGGGCATAAATGTCCTATGGCTTTGGATGGCGGCCGAAGCCGCCGGCCATTCTTCGCCCTACTGGATGACCTATCCCCAGTCTCAGCTGCTTGGCGGTCAGGTTCGCAAGGGCGAACGCGGGACCGTCGCCATCTTCTATCGGGCCTACCAAGCTGAGGAGGCCGATGAGGGCGATGACGCCGAAGGCCCACGGACCCGCCGCGTCCTCAAGAGCTTCACCGTGTTCAACGTCTGCCAGATCGACCGGCTGCCGGGCAGGTTCTTCCCGGAGCCGCGGCCACTCCCGCCGCCGACAGAGCGCGACAGCGCCCTCGACCGGTTCTTTGCAGCGGTTCCCGCCAGGATCCGTCGCTCGGGAGCCGAGGCCTTCTACTCCCCCGTGCTGGACCAGGTCACGATGCCCGAGCCGGGCCTGTTCAGGGACCTGGACCACTATCGAGCCACGCTTGCGCACGAGCTTTCGCATTGGACCGGCCACGAGAACAGGCTCGCCCGCCAGATGGGCGGCCGATTCGGCAGCGAGGCTTACGCGATGGAGGAGCTGGTAGCGGAGCTTTCTTCGGCCATCCTCGGTGCGGAGCTTGGGCTGCCGGTGGACCATCTCGACCATCACGCCAGCTACCTCGCCTCCTGGCTCAGGGTGCTGAAGGCCGACAGCAGGGCCATCCTCACGGTCGCGGCCAAGGCCGAGGAGGCGGCATCGCTGCTCCTGCGGTTCGGACGGCGAGACGTCGTTGGGGGCTCCGCCGAAGATGCGCTTGCTGAGGCTCCCGAGGCTATCGCGGCCTGAGCGGGAGCAGCTTCCGGAGGCGGCCGGCGACGTAGGGAGTGCGCTTGCGCCTCCTCATGAGCCTGGCCGGACTCGGCACGGGAGAGGCCCTGCCCCGGCGGCGGTGGACCGCAACCCGCTTCGCCCGCGGCCCGTGTTGGCGTGCCGCTTAGCGGCAGCCTGCCCGCGCCAGCCGCGGCTTCGGGGTTTCCCACCGCTGGCGCGGCGGTGCGGTCCGCCGCCTCATGCCGGGGCTTCGGACTCCCGGCGCCGATCCCCGGCGCGCTTTCAGGAGAGCCCATCATGTACACCACCCTTGCCGCCCAGCTTGCCGCACTGGAGCTCGGCCATCTCAACATCGCCGCGCTCGATCGGGCGCCCTGCACCGATCCTCTCGATGCGGACGCGGCCGAGCAGACGCTCGTCGCGGTCTGGTCCGACCTGTTCGCCCTCTTCCCCGATACCGCGCTTGAGGATGACGCCGAGGAACTCGGCTGGGCCTTCGTCAACCTGTTCCACCGGGCCGCGCTGAAGCGCTCCGGCCAGATCGACCGCGCCACCGACGAGATCAGGTGTCTGATAGCGTCCGGAGACGGCTCTGAGGTGCACGCCTCCCAGCTCGAGAACGAGATCGCCCGTGCTCAGGCCGCCGAGGCTGCCATGCTGGCGCTGGAGAGCCTCCGCGAGACGGCTGCTCGCCTTTACCTCAACGAGACGGGCCACTCCTGGCGCCCGGCCGGCGGCTCCCGCGCCAATCACGGCGCGGCTCTGACCTCGGCCGTTGTGGACGGTCGCGACTTCCTGCGGGCTCGGGTCGAGAGCCGCCGCAAGGCCGTCATGCCGGAGGGCACCCCCGTCGTCTTTGCCGGCGGACGCCTCTCGTTCCCCACCGATGAGCAGGCGAAGACTTTCGCCGGCAACGTCTGGGACACGCTCGACAAGGTCCGCGAGCATGTTGCCGACCTGGTCCTGGTCCATGGCGGCGATGCCAAGGGCGTCGACCGGTTGGCTGCCTCCTGGGCCGAGCGGCGCAAAGTGCCGCAGCTGACCTTCTCGCTGGATCGGCGCCTCGGACAGCGCGCCGGGTTCCGCCGGAACGAGCAGTTTCTCTCGCTAAGTCCGCGCTACCTGGTCGCGTTCGCGGGCAATGGAGTCCTCGAGCGCCTCGTCATCCAGGCGAAGGAGAAGGGGATCTCCGTCGTCGACCGCCGTGGACCTTTGGGGATCAACCCCAAGCATACCGCCCGCGAGCTCGCGGCGGCTTAGCGCCGTGGACCGGGCTGGCGTCTGCCGGCCCGGTCCTCTCAAGCAACCGAAAGGAGAGGCAGCAGCGCGAGTGTCGGGGCGCGGGCACGCCGTTCGGGCGCGGCCGGCCTCCCGCTCCTGACGAGGATTCCACCATGCCCGAGACACCCGAACCAGATCTCCTGCCGCGCCTCGAGGAAGCGGTGGGCAACCTCCCGCGCATTCAGCGGGAGATCTTCATGGCCCACCGCCTGGACGACATGGCCTATGAAGAGATCGCCGCCAGGACCGGCCTTTCGGTACGCCGGGTGGAACGACACCTTGCCCGGGCGATCTACAAGATCACCAAGCAGGTGCGGCGGGGGCGGAAGCTTAGCTGGTGGGAGCGGCACTTCTGACTTCGGGCCCTACGACCCTCGCCAGAGCTGCCCGGACCTCTTAGGATCGATCTCGATGCGAACGGACCTCGACCATCTTCCGGCAGCGAAGCAGCGCGAGGTGGAGCGCGTGGTCCAGATTCTTTTCGAGGAGTTCGAGGAGAAGCTCGCGCTCGCCACCCAGGACTGGAAGCGCAAGGGACGCATCCTCAAGATCATCCTCTACGGCAGCTATGCTCGTGGAAACTGGGTCGACGAGCCGCATACAGCCAAGGGCTACCAGTCGGATTTCGACCTGCTGATCATCGTCAACGACAAACGGCTGACGGACCGGGTGGAATATTGGGCGAAGGCGGATGACCGGCTCATCCGGGAGCAGTCGATTACGAAGACCCTTCGGACGCCCGTCAACTTCATCGTTCATACCGGGCACGAGGTGAATGACGGGCTGGCCGACGGCCGGTACTTCTTCATCGATGTCGCGAAGGAGGGGATCGCTCTCTACCAGAGCGACGACACCGACCTTCCGGAGCCCAAGCCGAAGACGCCCGATCAGGCACTTGCGATGGCTCGGGAATATTTCGAAGAGTGGTTTCCGGCAGCCAAAAAACGCTTCGACGGCGCTAGATTCCACATCCAGCAGGGCAACCTCAAAGACGCTGCCTTCGATCTCCATCAGACCGTGGAGCGCCTCTACCATTGCGTCTTGCTGGTCTGCACTTTCTACACTCCGCACGTTCACAATCTGGCGTTCCTCCGAACGCAGGCCGAGCGAATCGACCCGCGCCTGGTACACATCTGGCCGCAGGATACGCGGCACGAGCGGGCGCTTTTCGAGAAGCTCAAGGCCGCTTACGTGAAGGCGCGCTACTCCAAGCATTACCGCATCACCGAGGACGAGCTGACCTGGCTCGATGAACGCGTGGAGGAGCTCGGCCAAGTCGTGCACGCCATCTGCTCCGAGCGGATCGCAACGCTCGAGGCTGAAGCGAAGGTCGCCGAATAGGCCAAAAGTTCGCGTTTCGGCCCGGGGATATTCAACGCTCGAGCACCGTTTCTGGTCGTTCTGGCTCTCCAGTCAGCCGCCGGCCGGACCACGTCCATCTCCTTCTTCAGCCCTTGTGGCGCGGCTGCGGCGGCGCGCAACCCGCGGCCCTTCGGCCCGTGTTGCCCTTCGGGCTGCCCGCGCCGGCCTCGGGCCGGGGTTCCCCTGCGGCTTCGCCTCCGGTGCGCTCCGCCGCATTCGCCGCGCCTCTCTCCGGGCTGTCGACGGGGTGGTCCCGGCGACAGGAACAGGAGACTTTCGAAATGACCAACACCGTTCTTCTCGTCGGCAACCTGGGCGCCGACCCCGAGCTTCGTTCCGCCAACAACGGCACCGACATCGCCGTCTTCAGCCTCGGAACGAGCCGCCCGAAGCGCGACAGCGAGGGCAAGACCTACAAGGATGCCAGCGGCTTCACCGCCAAGGACACCGAGTGGCATCGCGTCACGTGCTTCAACGGGCTCGGCCGGATCATCGCGCAGCACGCGACGAAGGGCATGCTCGTTTCGGTGCGTGGGCGGCTCCACTACACCCGCTGGACGGACCGCGAGGGCATCGAGCGCTACGGCTCCGAGATCATCGCCGAAGACGTCCAGTTCCTGAGCCGGCCGCGGCAGTCCGGCGCCGGTGTCGGCTCCGAGCCGCAGGGCGACCTCGACGACGACGTGCCCTTCTGAGGGCCGCCGCCGGCCCCGGCGGCGCTGCCGCCGGGGGCATTCTCCGCAGCCCTGAACCTTTCCCTCTGAGCAGCTCCGAACATCTTCCGGGAGAGTCCAGTGTCTCTTTTTTCGAGGCGCTGGACACGCTTCATCTCGCATCAACTTGCGGTTAGCTCGGTCTGTGACGGTGCCCGTTTGGCCGATTAGACCGCGATTCGAGCCGTTCTGCCCGCACTCTCATTGGACAATTCCGTCCTCGGCCCCCGGTTGGTGCGACGGCTGTACACGCTCCCAGACGAAAAGACTGCGTTTTTCATGCACCAGTGCTGCGTACTGACCGTCCGCGGAAAGGATGAAGTTCGTGACTCTTCGGTCAAATGGCTGGAAGGCATCGAGCGCCTGTTCCTTGAGCTTGCCGTGCTCATTCTCGGAATAGGCCACCATGCCGTTTGCGGTTTGGAAGAGGAACTTTTGTTCGGTCCCGTCAACCTTGGCCCGAACGAAGACCTCATACCACCGTTCTACGGGCACTTGCTCGAGCGACGATAGGTCCAAGACATCCCACCGGTCGCAGTCGTCCGTGGCCGCCAGATGCAATCGGTCTAGTGTGAACCACATATGCACCGCGCGGCCCCGAACCGCTGCCCTTCCTGTTCCGAGCGATCGCACGGGCTTCAACGCGAAAAGCTCGAACTCCCCCGCCTCAGACGCAGCGACCAAGTGGCTTTCGTCGGCGTCCACCACGACGGAGACGATGGACTCCAGTAGCGTGGAAATAGTCGTTCGGACGGACCGCTTCGGCCAATCCCAAAACTTGATAATGCCGTCTGCGTCCGCCGAGATGAAGGTGTCACTTTTCCGATCGAAAGCGCCGAAGGTCACATCAGTGCGATGGTTCGTAAAGATTTCCGGTTCGGCGCCCTCACTATCCGGATCGTTCTCGAAGACGACCACGGATCCGCCGGAGAGCGGCCACACGGAATGAGTGCCGCTGTGCGCGACCCAATCAGTTTCCAATTCATCCCGTGGCAGACGCTCAAGGTAGGGACTCGCGTCCATGCGAAGCTGAAGCGTGGACTCGCCGGGCCGATAACTGAAAATCCGGGGCCGCTTGACGATCAGGAGCTCGCAAGATGTACCCACGAAAAGCGGGCCTTCGATCCCTGCATGGTCTTCGTGCTTGAACAGAAGCCGCCAACCTCCGGTCGCTGAAAGGTCTCCGATTCGGAGTTCATTCGGCGTCGCGAGCTTGGGAAAATCCTCATCAGAGAGATCCAGGTTTTCCAACCGCTCCTCCGCCATTCGTGCGACCAGCGACTCACGGTAGGCGCGCACTTCGCGGCTCGTCAGGCCTTTGCTCTGGCTCGTTCGGCTGTCGAGCTCGTCATGGTGATCGAGGCAGAGATAAGCGAGGTTCGAAGGCGAGCTGTTCGTCCGATCTCCGTCGATATGGCTAATTTGCCCCTTTTTGCGCCTCAGATCACGGTCCAAGCCGTAGCAGAGGCAACAGCGCCGGCGCGAAGCGAGCAGGATGCTGGTCTCGACGGCTGGAGAAACTCTAGCGCGCTCTTTCATTCCAAAGAGAGTGACTCGGCTCGCGCGGCTCCGCAAGGTCGGATGAGCGGGAGGGGAGGCTGCGGGGGTGGGGTCTCGTCTCGTAGAGGCCCAGTGTGGCGGGCGGCGGAGCGGCCCTCAAGGATGCGCGGTCCCCCAATTTGCTGCGCAAATCGGCTCCCCCGCGCCCCGCTTCGCGGTGCCGTCGGCATCCCTGACCGCCGCTCCGCCGCCCGCCCCGAAGGCGTCGTCTCCGATCGGAAGACGATGCTGAGGAGACGGCAGATGAACATGATGAGCACCATCGGGCGGGGTTGCGATGCGGCTGTAGGCGCGTTGCGGGCGGAGTTCGGAGCGGTTCTGGCGGAGCGGATTATAGAGGCCGAAGCCGTCGATTTCCTGTGGGAATCCCGCGTCGCGGAGCGCTATCTGGGGCAGCAGGTCGGCTGGGATTTCGACGATGAAGAAGCGTCCCAGGACCTCTCTCGGATCGCAATTCTAAGCGTTCTGGACGGCCGCTGGTACGCCGGCGTGTGCCTGGTCGATGGCGAGGGAACGGCGGTCGAGTTGCTCTGGAAGCAGCATTTTGACAGCCGCCGGGACGCGGAAGTCGAGCTGCTTCGGGCCCGCTGATCGCTACGAAGAGGGCTCTTGCGGGGGCGGCGCGGCGGCGTCGCTCCCGCTTTTGTTTTACTCGCCTCGACGTCACTGGCCCGAATTTAGCCGTCACTCGGGGGCTGAGGCAAGCACGCCAGCGGGGGACCCAGGGCCCCGCTAGGCTTGCGCTTTGCCGCGACCCCGGCCGCCGCCGGCCTTGGCCGCGCGGCCCTTCTGTCCGAGGCCGATCTTCTTCGCCATGTCGCGCCGAGCTTGCGAATAGGTCTCTGAAACCATCGGGTAGTCGGGCTTGAGACCGTAGCGCTGGCGGTACTCTGCAGGGGTGAGCCCATGCCGCGAAAGGTGCCGTTTCAGCGTCTTGTAGGGCTTGCCGTCGATCATCGAGATGATGTGATCCTTGGACGCCAGAGACTTCCGAGCAGTCACGGCCGGGGTGAATTCTTCGGTCGGGGCGGCCTCTTCCGCCGGCTCAGGAACAGCCGAACTGCCGCCCGAAAGCTCAGTGACCGTCGCATGCATTGTGCGCAGGAACTGCGGCACGTCATCGGCTTGAACGCGATTATTCTGGTTCCCAAGCCAGGCGATCGTCAGCTCAGTCGCGAGCTCCACGGCATTCAGAGTCTGTTCCTCGGCCACTTCATTCTCCCGGGTTGGATGTCTCGCCGCCCCTAATCTTGCCCCGCTGCAAACGCCAGAAGAGATGAAATTCCGCATTCGGTAGTGAAACCCACAGGTTGCTTCGCTCACCTAATGGGGGGCCTTTGTTGAGGCTGCTTGGATCCCGGCGTTGTCCCAGGATGTCTCAGGAGCGGGTAGAGGGCTGGGAGACAGAAGAGAGCACGGTAAGGGCACGGTAAGGCAAGATAAAGCGGATTTCAGCTCGTCGCAGAAATGCCGCTATGTATTTGTCTGCACATCTTTTTTTCGTGAGACAGTTTGTCTCTGGGCCTCTGCGGGTGAGAGACTGACGGGCACTTTCGACGCACGAAACGGCAGAATTCCGCCGTTCGCTGGAGAGGTACTTTAGCCGCATTCGCGACTGAAGCATATCCTGCTGGATGGCGGACGACGAGAACAGGTTCGAGCCGCGGCTCGGCCGGATGCGCGGCACCAAGGGACGGCGGAGTGCCCGCTCCCTTCATGGCCAGGTGATGGAGCGGCTGGCTCGCGCAGGTGTGAACCCGCGGAAGCTGCCGGCACTGGGGGGTGGAGCGCCAACCTCCGGCCGGTTCAACGCGCGCGGGCGGGGCGGCCTCATCGCAGGCCGGGTGGGGCAGGGCTCCAGATGGTCGCGCGATCCGCTGTCCGGGATGCGGGTTCGGGCGCGGCGGGTGACGGTCAAGGCGCGGGTCGTGGAGCTTCGCGGGGCCAAGGCACTCGGCGCGGCGGCCGCGCACCTGCGCTACGTGCAGCGCGACGGAGTGACGCGCGAGGGCGAACAGGGACGCCTCTACGCGACTTTCACCGACGATGCCGACGGCAAGGCGTTCCTGGAACGCGGAGAGAGCGACCGGCACCAGTTCCGGTTCATCGTCTCGCCCGAGGACGGAGCGGCGTTGGAGAACCTGCGCGGCTTCACCCGCGATCTGATGGCGAAGATGGAGGAAGATCTCCGCACAACGCTCGACTGGGTGGCGGCCGACCATTTCGACACGGGGCACCCGCACACGCACGTCCTAGTGCGGGGGGTGACCGAGGACGGGAAAACCCTCAACATCGCTGGCGACTACATCGCCCACGGGATCCGCGGCCGGGCTTCCGAGATCATGACGCGTTGGCTCGGGCCGCAGAGCGAGCTCGAGGTGCAGGAGCAGCTCGCAGGTGAGGTCGACGCAGACCGGCTGACGACCTTGGATCGGAGCCTGATTGGGCGGGCGCAGGAAGGCCTCGTGGACCTGCGGCGAGAGCCCAGCGCCTGGGACGGCGACGGCAGTTATCAGCAATTGTTGATCAGCCGGGCGCGAAAGCTCGAACGGATGGAGCTGGCGGAGCGGGAGGGGCCGCTTGCCTGGCGCCTCGCTCCCGACGCCGAGAAGACGCTCCGCGACCTGGGGCGGCGCCGCGACATCATCGCCACCATGCATCGGGCGATGACGGCGGCGAAGCTGGCGCGGCGGCCGGAGCTGTATATGATCGACAGCCTGGAGGCCGAGCAGGTTCCGGTGGTGGGGAGGGTCGTGCACCGCGGACCTGCCGACGATGATCACGACCGGCGCTGCCTCGTCATCGACGGGATCGATGGGCGCACCCACTATGTCGATGTCGGGCGTTCGACCGAGCCCACGCCGATCGGCAGCGTCGTACGGCTGGAGCCGGTGACGCCGCAGCTGCGCAAGGCGGATGTGACGATCGCGGCCGTGGCAGGGGCGTGGGAAGGGAAGTACTCGCTGGAGCGCCACCTTCTCCACGACAAAAGCGCGAGCATCGCCTTCGCGGAGGCGCATATCCGGCGGCTCGAGGCGCTCCGGCGCGCCGGCGTCGGCGTCGAGAGAGACGCCGAGGGCACATGGCGCATCCCGTCCGACTACACGGACCAGGTGCTTGAGCATGAGCGGCGTGCCGCGCGGGCCGTGCCCGCCCGCATCCAGGTGCTGGCGCGCCTCGAACTGGAGGCCGAGGCGGTCAACAACGGGCCGAGCTGGCTCGATGGACAGTTGCGGGAGGCCGGGTGGAAGGAGATCCCCAGGCGTGGGTATGGCCAGGAAGTTCACGATGCGCTGCACCGGCGGCAGCAGTGGCTGATCGAACAGGGCCTCGTGGAGGCGCCGGACGGGATTCTCCGGTTCGCCGACGACACGGACAAAAAACTGCGGCAGCGCGAACTTCGGGCGCTGGGGGCTCAGCTGAGCAAGGAGCTCGGCCTCGAGTATGATTGGACGGGCACGGGAGAGCGGATCTCCGGCATCTGCCGGCGCCGCGTCGATACCTCCTCCGGAAGCTATGCACTGGTACAGCGGTCGCGGGAGTTCAGCTTGGTGCCGTGGCGGCCGGAGCTGGAGCGGGCCATTGGGCGGGAGATCGCCGGCAGGATACGCAGCTCCGGCGGCATCAGCTGGACGCTCGGGCGCGAGCGCTCAGGTCCGGAGATCGGCATGTGATGAGCGGGCGATCGTGGGCATCCAGATGCGGCGGAGAGGCACTCTCGCCCGGACCGGCACCCGCCTATGCTCCGGTCTTCTCCTCGGAGCCGCCGCGATGAAGCCGCGCAAAGTACGTCACCAGCTCTTCCTGTCTGCGGAGGACAGCGCTCGACTCGCGCGGATGGCGGAGGCGACCGGCCGCGCGCGGTCGGATATTCTGAAGGAGGCCTTCGAAGCTTATCTGTTGCGCCGGAACGCGCCCTCGAAGGAGGACGGCTTCGACGCGGCCTTAGCGAGGCTGGAGCGGCGGGCCGAGCGTGTGCAGCGCAACGTGGGGCTTCAATGGGAAATAATCGCGAGGCTCATGCGCCATCAGCTGCAGTTTGCCTCCGGCTTGCCTCGTCCGGATCGCTCTCAGCTCGCCTCTGCGAATGAAGCGTTCGACCGGATATTAGACCAGCTATCCGAACGGCTGGAGGGAGGGCAGCCGGAGCCAACGAGCGATGCGGCGCTTGAGAAGATCAGGAAGCTCCATTGATCGACCGGGGCCAGCAGTGTTAGTCCGTGCGCTAGCGCCCTGCGCTGCCAATCGCGCTATCGACACTAGCGTCAGCCGAGCGCGAATTGCTTCGGTGCTTCTCGCTTCATCCGGCCTCCTGAAACGGATCCCTTCGGCCGCCGACCGTCAGCGATCGGCCTAAACGCTCCAGGCTGGGTGGATTGCTGCCCGGCGGCTATGGAGCGCCGAGTTGGAGTTCCTTGGCCCCCGTTGAGCTGTGCTGTTTCGGTCGCTGGCCGCCTCATTGCGCCTCAGCCCCGGAGTCCTTAGGACTACCGAAGGGAATCCCGGGCAGATGGCTCGGATCTAAAACGATACGGTGGGCGGGCGAACCAGGAGATGTATTCAAGCGACGTGAATACCATAGCACCCGACCGCCCCGTCGTCGCCCTGACGCGGGACTGGGGCGAGTGGGAGTCGGTTTCACTCTACTTGGACAGGTGCCAGGTCGATACTCCCGACCAACTCGTGAGAGCCACGTGGGCCCACGTCAACGCCCTACGGCCCCGGGTTGGGAAGGTCATAGACTTCGGAGCCGGGGACGGCCGCTTCGCCCGCCACGGCACCTTCGAGCGTTATCTCGGCTACGAGATCGACGCCGACCGCTGCAGGGGCGCATGTCTTCCGGCGAACGCCGAACTCCTCAACCGATGCGCGTTCTCCGACGAGATAGACGACGCATCCTTGTGCATCGGCAATCCACCGTTCGTTCGCAACCAGAACCTGCCGCTGGGCTGGCGCCAGCACGCTTCGCAGGTGCTGGAGCGAAGGGCGGGCATCTCGATATCGGGCCTCGCCAACGCTTGGCAGTACTTCTTTCTCCTAGCGCTCGTCAGCGCCGCCGACGACGGCCTGTGCGCGCTGGTCGTGCCCTATGAATGGGTGTCGCGGCCGTCCGTCCGATCGCTACGGGACTTCATCGCGGCCAACCGCTGGAACGTGAGCGTCTACCGGCTCGTCGACACGACGTTCGACAGCGTTCTGACAACTTCGTCGATCACAATCGTCGACAAGGCCGCCAGGGACGGCATCTGGTCCTATTTCAGCGAGACTGCGGGCGGCGAATACACCCCCATGATGTCACCCAGCGGCGGGGCCGACGGCGTCATCCCCTACCGGCGTCGTTGCGACATGACCAAGGGTGCGCCGCGCGCAGTGCGCGGGCTGAGCCCGGGGACGCAGAAGGTGCTAACGCTGACGGAAGGCGAGCGGACCCGCATGGGTCTCGAGATTGGGCGAGACGTCGTGCCGTGCGTGACCTCGCTGCGCCACGCCCCCGCGGAAGCCCTCGAACTCGACGCGGCGACCTTCCGCCGCATCTTCCGGGATGCCGGCCTCAAGTGCTGGCTGATCCGCACCGACGCCGACCCCGCCGCGCCGCTCGCGAGATACCTTGCCTCAGTCCCCCAGGCGGACCGCGCGACGGCCACATGCCTGGAGAGGGCGGACTGGTGGCGCTTTGTCATGCCCCCGGTCCCGGCGGTACTGATGGCGCAGAGCTTCAAGGGACCGTTCCCCAAGGGCATGACCAACACCGTCGGGGCCAGGGCGGTCGGCGGGGTCGCAGGCGTCTACAATCTGGACACCGCACAGGCCGAGCTGCTGGTCGGAGGGCTTGGCGGCACGGACATCAGCGACCGTGTCGTCGCGCACTCCAATGGCCTGCGCAAGATCGAGATCAACCAGCTCAACAGCCTGCTGGCGGACACCTTCACCATGCAGGCGCCGGAGTAGTGCGCGCCGGTGAGGTCCTCTCCAAGGACACGCTCTCCTTCACGATCGAGAGCCGCGTTCTACGCGAGCTCGGCGAACGCTTGGTCAAGCAGCCGGATGTCGCGCTCGTCGAGCTCATCAAGAACGCGTACGACGCCGACGCGCCCAGCTGCACGATCACCTATGAGCCGGGAAGGCTGCTCGACGTAACCGATACGGGCGTTGGAATGACTTTAGACCAGTTCAGGGACGGCTGGATGCGGATCGGCACTAGTTCCAAAGAATCGGTCCGGCTGAGCGCCAAATATATGCGTCCGATTACTGGCGAGAAGGGTATCGGCCGCTTTGCCGTGCGGTTCCTCGGCCGACACCTCCACCTAGAAACGGTTGCCGAGGATCGCAAGTACGGCGGCAGGACGCGCTTGGTTGCGGATTTCGACTGGCCGAAGTTCGACCGCCACCAAGACCTCGGCAAGGTCAAGGTGCCCTACACCTTGACCCGTGTCCCGGCCGACACTCCGACCGGAACTTCACTTTCGATCAGCCGGCTCCGCACCGAGGTCGCGGAACTGGACCTGAAGAAGGTGCGTACCGGCTCGATTGGGATCCTGACGCCGCTACGCTCCTTATTCCGGCAGATCACGGACGGCGAGGACGTAGAGCCGGACGAGGAGGATCAGTTTGATCCGGGGTTCGTACTCGACATCGAGGATGACACGTCCGGCGAGCCCGAGGACGTAGCGGCGAAGATCCTCGACGGCTTCGTGCTGCGGGCGCAGCTCAGACTGAAAGGGCGTCGCGTCGAGCTCAAGGTCTTCCGGCGCGGCGTCAAGAAGGCGACGCTGAAAATCATCGAGACGTTCGCGGGGGAGCTGGATAGCCTGTACGCCGACATCCGCTTCTTCCCGCGGCGGGAGGGTGCCTTCCGCGACATGCCGGTCGACGGACGGCGGGCGTACACCTGGGTCCAAGAGAACGCGGGCGTCGCAGTCTTCGACCGGAACTTTCGCGTGCGCCCCTACGGTACGCCTGGCGACGACTGGCTGCAGCTGGTGGCGGACGCCGTCCGGAACCGACGCGACCCGAGGTCCTCGCTGGCCCTGAAGCACTTTCCCATGTCAACGGAGGTGCGTGCCAGCACCTCTGAAAATTGGATGCTGCGCCTGCCCCAGTCGCATCAGCTCATCGGGCTGGTGCAGGTCGAAGGTCGCCGGAGCGAAGAGATTGAGGAGGAAAACGAGGGCGAGGGGCTCATCGCGTCAGCCGACCGCGAGGGATTCGTGGAGAACGCCGCCTTCAAACAGCTGCTCGACCTGGTACGGGGGGCCGTCGAGGCGATAGCCTACGCGGACCGCATGCTGCAGCAGGAGGAGGAGGAGAAGCGGCGCGCCGCCGTCCTCACGTCGCTGCGCGACCGCACGCAGACCGCCATCAGTGAGGTCAGGTCCAATCCGAACATCGCGCAGGCCGACAAGGTCCGCATCGTCGCGGCGCTGGCCGAGACGCAGCAGATGGCGGAGCGGCAGGACGAGACTGCCAGGGAGCGCGAACGCCAATTGGAGATCATGAGCCTGCTCGGTGTCGTCGCTGGCTTCATGACCCACGAGTTCGGCGTCGCGCTCAAGGAGCTGGAGGACACGCACGCGGAGCTGGTGGCACTGGCAGCAAAGCAGCCGGCGTTCGCGGCAGCCGCCAAGAGCTTCGCCACGCACATCAAGAGCCTGAAGGAGTTCGTCACCTACTCCTCGGGCTACATACAAGGCGCGAAAACCAGGCCCGCCAAGCCATACCCAGTCAAGCCGCGATTGCAGCGGGTGAGAAAGTACTTCGGCCGATATGCCGAGGACAGGAATATCGCGGTCGAGCTGACAGTCGAGCCGGACCTCCTGGCGCCGATGGTGCCGGCATCGCTATACGACGGCATCGCTCTCAATCTATACACGAACGCTATAAAGGCGGTGACCGCGAAGGCGGGCACCGAGCGCGGCCGCGTGGCATTCCGCGCGTGGAACGACGGACGATGGCACCATCTAGAAGTCTCCGACACGGGCATCGGCATCACCGGCGCGCTCCGCGAGCGCGTGTTCGATCCCCTATTCACCACGACCCAGTCGCAGAATGACCCGCTGGGGTCGGGCATGGGCCTCGGCCTCGCGCTGGTCAGACGCGGAGCGGAGGCTTTCGGCGGAAAGGCGGAGCTGGTCGAGCCGCCCCCCGACTACGCAACCTGCGTTCGGGTGAGACTGCCCTTAGAAACCGCCAAATGAGACGGACATGACTGGACCATCCATCCTACTTATCGACGATAAGGCCGAGGTCCTTGACGGCTTGGAGACGCAGCTGGCCAGTCAGCTGCCGGACGGCGTGGAAGTCAGGCGCTGGATGCCGGGCATCGACGGCGACGACCCCGAGAAGAAGTTCGGTTCGCTGGTCGATGGCGAGACTGTGCTCGTCGCCACCGACTACGACCTCACCGGCAACGGGATGAAGGGCCTATTCGGCCTGACAATCGTCGGCTGGTGCCAGAACCGCTCGATTCCCGTCGGCGACTTCTCCCGCGGGCACACCCGCGACCTACCCGACGAGCCGAACCTCTTCGAGCTGCGGGTTCCGCCGAACGACTTCGAAGGCGCGAGGTACATCGCCGCCGCGGTCGAGGGCTTCATGCACATCCGGCGGGCATTCGACGAAGATGCGACGCTGCTCGACGCCGGTCAGAACTTAGCGACGATCCTTGGGTCGATCCTCGGACGTCCGCACCTGGACACCGAGTTCGCACTCTACATGACGCGCCTGGGCTCGTCGAACGCATCGCTGCTCCAGCGGCTGAGGGACTTCGCCGCACCGCCCGAGGCGGTCGAGCGGGAGGAGAAGGCACAGGTCCTGACATACGTGCTGGGACACGTGCTGCTGAACGCCGTCCTGAAGTTCCCCGGGCCCATCCTCTCGGAACGCGCTCTGTGCGCCTATCTCGCGACGACGGAGGGGGAGACGGAAGAGATCGCTCCGATTTTCGAAGACGCTGTCTACACTGGTCCGTTCGCGTCGGGCGCGCGGTGCTACTGGCGCGAGGACGTCGACACGATCCTCGACGGCTTCGCCGAAGTCATCGCCCAGCAGCAATTCGCGGGCTTTGGGGACTTCAACCGCGCCGCTCTGGCCGTCGCGATCGGCCGTGAGCCGGCCGCGCACACCTGTGACAGGGAGGGTTGCGGCGGCCGGAAGGGCGGCTTCCTGTGCCCATTCACGCACCGGCCGGTTTGCGAGCGGGGGGACTGCTCGGTTCCGTCCAGCAGCTGGATTCCGCAGGGCGCGCAGCTGAGCCGCGTCGAGCGCGACTACTACGACGAATGGGCGCCGCTCCTTGGTCTGTAAGGAGCGCCGCCCATGAACCGTCACGCCTGGCGCGTCCAGCAACGGGTGAACTCGGCATGGCAGGCCGTCATGTCTGGCATGCAGACGATGTATCCCGCCAGCACCGTGCGCCCCGCGCAGCCCGTGGACGCGTTCCAGCTGGACGCGGCGCTCGATGACGACCAAGTCGGTTTCATCGTCAGCCCTATCGTCTTCAACGTGCCCGAAAAGGCAACGCACCAGGACTCGAACCTATACGTTGTGATGAAGGGCTGGCTTTCGTTTGACGGTCCCGACTTCGTCAACGTGCCGCTCCTGACGAAGTCCTTTGGGACGGAGGTCGCCTACTTCAGGTCGAAGCTCGGAGCGCTGGAACACGTGTACGGCGCGCATTACGACCTGGACGAGAAGGCGGCTGGTCACCCTGTCTTCCACGCGCAGGTGTCTCCGCAGATGGGCATGCTACCGTTCGTCAACGAGCGATTCGGAAGAGATATCGAGAACGTTGACAACCTCATCGGCAAGGTGCTGCCGAACGTGAGGACGCCCTCGGCCCAGATGGACGTGTTCGCCGTCACACTACAAATCTGCGCCGACCACCTAATCCACGAGGATTCGCCTCCCAAGGTGCTGGAGGCGTTCAGCAGGATGACCAAGGCGTGCGGCTTCTTCATGGGCGCCGCGCATCGCATGCCGCACCTCAAGGTTGCGCCCGCCGCGCACTGCTACAGGTCGACGCACTGGTACGAGCGCGACGCCGGTGGGCAGGCGGCGGGCGCAGCGGCGTGACCGGGCTACCGCACGACGGCTGGATCTACGCGGGCAGGCGAATCAGCTTTAAGGTCGCATTTCCTTGCGCATTGGTCGAGACGAGACGAGCCACGCTTTGCGGCAGCGGTCCTTTGGGACAGTTGTCGGCCCTCATTGGAATGTGCACGGCGCCAACGGACTAACCCAACTCTCGGCTTTGGTCGAACGCACTGGGGCGTCTCTGCTCGCCTGTGGACCCCATGCCTTACCGTGTAGGCCATCCGCGCATCCCCTGATACAATGAGTCATGAGCGATGAAGTCGAAGTCTATGTGGGACGCGTTTCGTTGCCGGACGCGGGTTATCTTGCTTGGCAAGCATTCGCCGACCTCGTCTTCGCACCGGCTGATTTTTACCGTAAATCGGCGAATACCGCGCACAAGGTGGTGCGTCAGGGTATCGACGAGTACTATGACGAACCACTGCCTTTTTACCACTATTTGCTCGCGCCCGCGTCAATTGTGCGCAAGCGCCTCCTGATCCAAGGATACACACCGGACCATTGCGAACGTGCATGGGACCAAGCGCGCCGCGAGCAGACAGCGCTCTATCTGAAGCACTCGACCGATGACGAGGGCGAGGTCGCGAATCAGCTCCGTGCGCTCGAAAAAATCACCTTTCCTGAGTGGCTGAAGCTCATCAGGGATGAGGTCGCTTCAAAACGACGGTCTATTGGCGGACGGCTGAACCCGTGGCACTTCGGGAGCTTGCTGAGTGCACCTGGTGACGTATTTACCCAGCTCGCGCTTCTCATCGAAGCGCTACCCACAGCGCCAGTCTGGATGGATTGTACATTCCTCTATTCCGATGAGGACGAGCAGCGCACGCCGCAGCAGATCGCCCATGACGAGGACGCGCAGTTTGCGGATTTCCCCAGCGGCAAAATTATCGTTCTGACGGAGGGCAAATCTGACACGCGGATCATCACCGGTGCGCTTCGCGCGTTCTATCCTGAGTACGCGGACGCCTACCAGTTTCTTGACTTTGAGGAGTTCAGGATTGAGGGCGGCGCGTCGCTACTGGCGAGAATGATCAAAGTGCTCTCCGGCGCTCGCGTGCAAAACCGGATGCTCGTATTATTCGATAACGATGCCGCAGGCGCGGAGGCGTATCGGTCCCTCGCTGGCGTTCGCTTTCCACGCAATGTCCGGCTTATGTTGCTGCCTGACACGAAGCTCGCTGCAAGTTACCCAACCCTCGGCCCAGCGGGCCTGGGCCGCATGAACGTCAACGGCGCGGGCGCGCCTATCGAAATGTATATGGGCCGCCCTTCGCTGAAAGGACCTGACGGAAGACTCAGGCCGGTCCGCTGGACCCAGTGGATGGAGAGCATTGGGCGTTACCAAGGGGTCGTTCCGGAAAAAGAGGCGGTATCGCGATCGTTTGAGGCCGCCCTCCGAGATGCGCCAACCCCAGCGGCTTTGCGCAAGCGCTTCCCGGAGATGAATCAACTGTTGCAGGCCATTTTCTCCGCATTCGAGGATAACCAACCGCCCATTCTCTAGCGACCACTCGTCCGCGGCTTGAAGCATGAAGCTGCGACATATCTTACCCGACGGCACTGGCGCTCACGTGCTGGGTACTAGTCCTCGCCCATCATCCACCGCCCGTAGCGGGCATTCGGTTCGTGGATTTTTGCCAAATTTGGCTTGGCCTTCAGCCGATTGATCTTGGCCGCGACGTTGGCGATCTCTTCGGCCGCGCCAGGCTTCCACCCGTTGCGGATAGCCCAACTCTTGATCTCGGCCGGATCGAGCGTGTGACCCTTTGCCCTCAAGATACGGAACGTCTCGTCGGCATATTCCTTGTCGCGCGGGTGAAGGACGTTGTGCCCTTGGTTGCTTAGACGGGCATGGCCCTTCAGCGCGGTCTCAACTACCGGATCGGTGATAAGCTCAGCCACTGCCGGCCGGGCGGCTTCGCCGAGCACGTTCGGGCTCCACCGCTTCTTCCAGAGTTCGCCCGAGGTAGGAAATTCGGGCACCGCAATCACGGCTTCGACACCACTGAGGCCGTCAACGAATTCCAGGATTTTATCCTCGGCGTAGTAGACCACGAGTACGGTGCGGCTGCTGGAATATTTTAGGGTCTGCATCGTTTCGTTGCGGAGGAGAACGCCGCCGCCCAGATCGATCCGCTGGCCCTTTGCGAGCGCCTTCGCATGATTGCCGAGGACTGTTGCCAGCGTCGTTCGCGTGATTTGCATCTTGCTGTGAGTGAGAAGCACGACGTCCGTCACCGGCTTCGCCCCCCTCCTGGCAAGCTCAACCGCTGCGCCGAGCGCCGCTCTGACGGCCTCGGCCGATTGGCTTTCGAGAGGAATGATGAGGCGATATGGATCGGACACGGTTCGAGCTTCCTTCTGACGAGGCGTCATCCGCAATATGGAGTAAGCCGTCGCGGAATCTATGCCCTTGGCGGCAGTAAGCGCCCCACCGTGAGCAAGCCCCATTTCATAGCAGACGGGAATCGAACCTCCGTCAGATTCGAATGTGGGGGTATTTCTGGGGGTACGAACTCATGCCGCTCCCGAAACATGCGAGTATTCCCGCCGCCCATCGAGCCTCTTAGATTCCGTCCCTGGGCATCGTATCGTAGCTTCAAAAAGGCCTTTCCGTCTCACGGTACAGAAAGCGCACGGAAGAACGTTGGCTCTGTGGCAGGCCACGCATCTACGAGGGCTGCGAGTACGGTTGCGGACATCAGCAACCCGGTAGACGAGCACGTATCCGCAACTAGGCTGCGGGCAACTTTCAACTTGGTTCCGCGCGTGATAGGCCAGTGCGAAGGAGGGTTGTATGACAGTCTATGTGGTCACTTGGAACATCAATGGGGAGCCCGAAGGCCGGTACGATGACGTGCGAGCTGCCCTCATCGCAAAGTTGAACGAGTACGATTCTATTCGGGATGAGAGCTTAGAGTCCGTCTGCTTCCTTGAAACAGACATTGATGTCGAGACGGTGTATGCTGACATTTCAGAGCCACTCGACCACGACGACGACACGATGCTTATCACCGCGATGCACGCCGGCGAGTTCGCTGGCCGCCTGCAGGACGAGCTAGTCGATTGGGTTCAGGCGCGAGTTAAGTAGCGGCAAGGGGCTGACCTAGTCACGCTTTAATTTCGCAAGCCATGCGATAACGGGCTCAGGGAGGCCGGGCCGCCGGCACGCCGCCGCCTCGCGCTCATCGGTGTGCTGGAACTCCGTGATCGGCATACCCCGGTCGCCCATCTCCTGCATGAAGTCGCCGAATTGCCGGATGAAGCCGATGGTCTGATCCTTGGTCAGCTTGACCGGAGTGTTCTTCAGCATCGACAAGGCGTTCAACGTTGCCACCTCATCGAAGCGGTCGCGTAGCTGCTCCTTCGTAAGGTGGCGCAGGTACGGATTGCGCTTATATTCCGTGCGCCAGCGCTCGTAGAGCGGAGCCTTCTCGGGAATGTGGTCGATGGTTTCGAACTCTTCGACCGACCCGACCTCATGCACTTCGTCGCCGTTTCGCGCGCTCCAGCGCTTGGCCACCAAGTCGAGCACATCGCCCTTCCATGGGTCATCGTAGCAACCCACTCCCTCGATCGTGACGACCGGATAGGTCAGGTTGTTGTTGCGCACTGTCGCGTGGCGCTGGGTCAGAAACAGCACTCCGTCGACATGCTCGTACAGCGCGCGGTCCCCTTCCTTGCGCCGAACCGCGTGCCAGAGGATATACGCCACCGTGTGGGGGTCGTAGATCTCGTGATCCTCATTCACGAGGATGAGGAGACGCACCATGCTACGGCGGGGGAAAGCCTTGGCGTGAGCCTCGAGCTGGCGGTTGGCCTTCTTCAGATGGTTGATGATGCCCCGGCCGATGCGGTCGAGCACCTTGCGTTGCACCCCTTCGGGATCGTCGAGATTGTTGATGAAGGCCTGCAGCGGGGCCGAGCCGAGGAAGATCGGCCAGTCTTCCCGCTTGCGCAGCTCGTCGGTCAGATTGTTCAGCCGCTCGCTGCCTGGTTCCTCCAGAGTCTTGAGTTCCACGGCCAGCAGCCCGCGCATACAGGCGTAGTCAATCCGCATGGCTTCGGGCGAGTGCGTGTCATCGAGCGACACGCCGCCAAGCCTGCCCGTCAGGAACGCCACGACCTGCGGCGTGAGCGGTTCGATCTTGCCAGTTCGTTCAATCCGCATACCACCCTCGAGATAGGCAATCAGTCCTTGGACTGAAGCGGCATTGCCGCACCGGCGTCCCGACCGCGAGGCGTAGCAAGTCGCGAGAATATGGCGGCCGACCGATTGCTCCGACCTGTCGCGCAATGAACCATAGCGAGCTTCGACCAGAGACCGTAGTACAACCTCAGCCCGGTACCAGCGCTAATCCCATCTGGCGCGACGATGTCTCAGCTCGTCCCAGATCGCTCGCTACCTAGCCTGCTACCTTTTCATTTTGAGCAGGAGGGGAGGAGGCTGCTAAGTGCTTGAAAAGGCGGTGGACGCACTAGGGCTCGAACCTAGGACCCGCTGATTAAGAGACAAGTGCTCCGGACCTCCCGCCCGCCTCCTTTGCGGGAACCTCGGTCCCGTTCGCCTTTCGCGCCTCCCAAGTCGCGACCAGGAAGGTCGCCATGGAGCCGGCGAGGTTTACCGCAAGTTCCGCGTGCCGGGCTGCCGGCCTTGCCCGGCGGGGTCCGCCGCCATGGGCATCGCCTAGCTTGTTCCTCAGCGCTCCGAGCTGCTCCACGACCTGCTGGCAGCTCCCGAGAATCTGCTTAAACACCTGCTCGCTGTGATCGTCTGGCGCGAGCTTTAGCGCCTTAGCGAGTTTGCGGTACAAGGCAGGGAGGTCGTCCTGATGCGCGCCTTTCGCTTCGAGCTCATCCAGCAGCCATCGGCACACGTCCTCAAGAAGCGTCCGTGCCAGGGTGATCGCGCCTGCGGGATCAGCCGAGCGGCGATCGAGAGCTGCCGTCCAGCGACCGTGAATCTGTTCAGGCTCGAAACGCTCCAGTGCCGACGAAATTGCGGCGTCGGCCGGTGAGCCGATGGCATGTGCGGCAATAGTGTAGATGGCGCTGCCGGACATAGAGCCGGTGCGCGTCAGCCGGTAACCGTCGTGCTGGAGATGCATATTTATCTTCTCGACGCGGGCCTTCTGCGTCGCCTCGTTCACGGCAGTCGGATGAACTGTGGCCTCCAGGAAGCGGAAGAGCAGCGAGCGCGAGGAATGCATGAGGCCGAGGCGTTCGAGCAGATCGCGGTTGGACCAGTCGTCGTTCCTGCGCATGTGCTGGAAGATGTCGTCTTTGAGCGACCGGAAGCCCCAGTCGTCTATGCTGCGCGCCTCCTGGTCGCCCGGCATCGACGATATCGGCCAGAGGCCTTCAATGAACTCGATCTCGTCGTACTCGGTGCAAATTTCGCTTCCGTCGTACACGCTGAGAAGCCTCCGGCGTGTGAGGTCAGAAATTGGCGATGTCGCGCGCTCGGCGATCCGGTCCGCTGCCTCGCGCAATCCAAAGTCATCGCCCTCCTCAAGGAGCGCCCGCGCCACGGCGATCAGCCTGTCCGCAGGCAGCTTGGCGAGCCTGGTACTCGCGTAGCGCGCCTTACTGCTCATCGCCTCTGACGTATCGCCATCGTCGAGGCCCAAACGGACACACAGCGCCGGGACATTGTAAGCCTTCTCCGCCGCAATGACCGCGACGATCGCCTCCCTCAGCTCGCTCACTTGCACACGGCTCATTGCCTAGATTTAGGTGGCATCACGCCAAGCGCCAAGAAGAGGCTCCTGTGGTGATCTGCCGCAGCTGAGTGGAGCGCTACGGAACGCCCGGCGGCGGCACATCCGCGGTGAGTGCCTGCCGTACCCACACCACGTCCCGTTGCAGACAGGAATCTAACGGATGTCATATTCCGGTGTGGGGGTACTTCTGGGGGTGCGAACTTGTACCGCACCGGAACGAGCCACCAGAAGCGTGACCTAGATGTTCTCTTCGATTCCGTCCCTAGGAACCTCATTGCCCTCTCACGCCATCCAGAAGCAGTTCTCTGTCAACTGTCATCCGCCGGATGATGCCCGTAGCAGCTCAACAGAGGTTACCGCATCCGACGGATGAGGGGCACTTATGAGGGCACGAGAACGCGTAGCCCAGATGGTGTACCATCACCCTAGGGCGGGGGCAGAAGTGCGAGTCTCGCGCGGCCGGAGGTTCGTCTTGGAGAAATTGCGACGATCGGCTTTGCACCCAGGCCGGACCTGGCTAACTTCCAAAGCTCGCAGCGGAATCTTGGTCAAACTCCCTCCGTAACGAGAGAACGTCAAGAATCTCATAGAAGCCGTGCTCCAGGACCGCGCGCGGCTGGACTGTCGCAGACCGGCGGCGAAACTCTCGTTCTTGCTCGACCTCCTCCGCTGTCCAGTGCGAGACCCTGACAAGTTGCTCATATGCCTCGGGATCGAGCGTAGCCCCGTACCGAGCCCAAACCGAAAAAAGCCCAGCCTGGTTTGCCATCGCTATATCCTTCGGAATGCTGTCTCCGACATACGCGCTCGCCTCCGCTGCTGCCTTTTCACGGCCACATATCTCTAGCAGGACGTCCACCGAGGGTTTGCGCTGGTGGTGCGATAACTCCACAATCTTGGCCAGCTCTGGCGCAGATGCCACGGTGCGGGCCTTGTCGGGATCCGGGTGCGACGACGCAGAACGCTCGCGGCAATAGACGGTGTCGAAGTACTCGAAGAGCGAGAGGCGTGAGAGTCGATCTGCGATCGAATGGAACTTTGCTTCCGAGTGAGCCACAAGTCGCACACCGCTGGAGCGAAGAAAAGTGAGCGTTTCGTGGACCCTCGGGTAGGTTTTCAGTCTTTCCTTCCTCATCCGGTTGTATGCGTGAAGTGCTGGGTCGATGTGGCGCGCTATCTCCGCCGGGGACATTCCTGCGAAGTGCGATCGAAGAGTTTCGGTTTCGAGCGCCGCGAAGCCGTGCTCGGAGTCGCGATTCCGCATGTGGACTTGACGGAAGTCCTCCAAGAGGACCTCTCGGTCGCAGCCGACAATTTCGACTATCTTCTCCACCATCGCGTAGAACGACGGTACGAAAAAACTCACCCAATCATAGAGTGTGTTATCAAGGTCGCAGATCAGGTGAGTGATTCGCCGACTCACTGGGCGTTGCCTTCTGAGGTTGCATCGCTCGTGGGGCGGCGTAACGGCGGCGGCGAGGCGGGCACCTGTCCGCGAGGCGGTATGCGGGCGGCTGGCTGCGGCTGCCCGAGTTCTTGATTGCCCGCCCTTAGCTCATTCCGGCGTTCCACGGATACGCTGGCGGCATTCGTTACTCCGAAGAGAGCCACGGCGGAAATGAGCAAGACCCAGATTGCGAGCGCGTAAAATCCAGCAACTTTCTGGCCAGCCGTTTTGTAGTTCGATCCGGTGTACTGGTTTCCCGGCGGCCCCTTCGCCGACGCATCGGAGTTACGGCTGAAATGCGAGACAGCTTGTGTTAGCCCTTTCTCCAGCCGGAATAGCGGCTTCATATGTGCCTCTTCGAAGTCCTCTCCGAATGCGACGGCGCCACGGAGCATCTGATGGTAGACGCCGAGATCGAGCTTCCGAACAGCCATCAGGGCGAGCACGGCTGCGAGAATGACGAAAACTGTGACGTGGAGGCGCCAACCTCCCCACACGAGAACGCTGAAATCCTCTCCTTGCCCAAGAAGGACCAGGCCCACGCCAAGTGCCGCAGCGACGAATGCGAGCCCAAGTTGCCGGGACTTCGTCGCCATCTCGTTGAAATGCATCTGAGTGTCGATAGCCTTCGACCAAATGGCAATCATCTCTTCCGGGCTCATCGGAACCGTAGCAGAAACCGGTGTCGGACTCGCTGCCGGGGGCGGTGGAGCGGGTGTTATCATGATGGGTCACCTAGATCGTTGCAGTGCCTGAAACGGCCGCCGCTGATCCTAACAGGCGTGACCCGTAGCGCCAGCGCTATGGAAAGTCTGCTAGGTCGCTCCGCAGCGATGCCGGGTTCCTACCTTTTCGGGCCGGCTACGCTTTGCGCCGAGCTCGGTTATGAGAGGCCCAGGGCACGACCCCTTTCGAGCATCCTCTCCAAAGCTGAACGACCGCTGCTGGCCACAAACCGCCACCGTCAGGAGTCGCGCGACCGACGCGGTATCCAACTCATCTCAGAAGTGCCCATTCAAGCCGATCCTTCGCGTGGGGACAAACGTGGGGTCGCGCCGAGTACCATCTTGTTTTCTTGCACAAGCTCAGGTGCTTAGCTGACGATGTTCGGCGACCTCCCGCTCCTCCAAGCTGAGGTGAGTGCTGGTCCACACGATCGGCTCACCGACGGGCGCTGCGAGGGCGGCACGCTAGATGTGCCTCGGAAGGTTCAAGCCTGTCCGCGGCGGGATCAGCTTCCGCTTGACTCTCACGGCAGATCACCATCTTCTTTGCGGGCAATACTGGGAGGAGCATCCTCATGCCGACCAAGGTTACGGTAGGAACTCTGAAAGGCTTCACGGCGAAGGAGGAGGCTGTCTTCAGAACAGCGGGAGCGTTGCTTCAGCAGGCGATCAACGACCCAGAGTTTGAGCGGCGTGTCCTGAAGGCCCGGTACACCCACCTCAGCTTCAAGCCAGCGAACAAACCCGTGGTGCAGAAGAAGCCTTCGGATATTGTCACTCTTGTCCAAACTGGTCTCGAGCGCGGGACTTCACGAGACAATGAACTCGACATCGCCATCGTCAAGGATCTCGATCGTCAGAGGCCAAGCGTTGGGGGAAGCTATCCGGGCAAACTGCCGTGGGAGACCGCGAAGTGGTTCATTGAGGCATGCGTCAAGCCGCGCAAGCCCGACACAATCAGTCCCGCACGCCACATGATCCACGAATGGCTCCACGTCGCGGGCTTCGTCCATCAAGGGAAGAAGGTTGACCCGCCCTACGTCGTCGGCTCGATCGTGCGCGATATCCTGAAGCAGAAGGCGATCGGGGACGCGCACGAGGACCCAGAGGTGGCGAAAGCACTGGACGAAGCCTTCGATGATGTTGGCGAGGACCCCGGCGCCTAATTAACGAAGTGCTCCGCTCATCGTACGCTGAAGGTGCTTCTGGCGCCGGTGGCGCAGGCTGCTGCCCCCGCCGACGGGCTCGATTGTCAGTCACACCTGTATCGCCACCGGAACACTTGTCTCGCGAGTTCTCACGCGGTGTCAGCGTATCCTGCTCGCTTGTTACCTATGCGTTACCTGACGCAGATTTAGGTAACAAAAAAATGGCGGAAAACTGGCGCGCCCGGCAGGATTCGAACCTGCGGCCCCAAGCTTAGAAGGCTCGTGCTCTATCCAACTGAGCTACGGGCGCGCATTTTTCGGGCTGTAGCGCGCTTTCCCGGGGAACGGAACGGCGCTAGCGTCGGGCCATGGACGGGGACGAGGTGAAAGCGGTCGAGGGGGCGGCCCTGAAGGGCGCGAGCTTTCGTTATTTCGATCTGGTCATGGCCGCCTTCGTCGCGATCCTCCTCCTGTCCAACGTTCTCGGCGCCGGAAAAAGGGCCGAGATCGATCTGCCCCTGGTCGGGCTGTGGCCGTTCGGGGCGGGAATCTTGTTCTTCCCGCTTTCCTACGTGATCGGCGACGTCCTCACCGAGGTCTACGGCTATGCGCGGGCGAGGCGCTGCATCTGGGCCGGGTTCGTCGCGACGCTGTTCATGGCGCTGATGAGCTGGGTGGTGGTGGAGCTTCCGCCGGCCTCCGACTGGCCGGGGCAGGCGGCCTACGAATCGGTGTTCGGCCAGGTTCCGCGGATCGTCCTCGCCTCGGTCGTCGCCTTCTGGGCCGGCGAGTTCGCCAATTCCTACGTCCTTGCCCGGATGAAGGTGATGTCGGGGGGAAGGCACCTGTGGAAGCGGACGATCGGCTCGACCGTGGTCGGGCAGGGAATAGACAGCCTGATCTTCTACCCGCTCGCTTTCTACGGAGCCACGGGCTGGCCGGTCGAGGCCCTGCTCGAGGTAATGGCGAGCCAGTTCGCGTTGAAGGTGACCTGGGAGGTTCTTCTCACTCCCGTCACCTACGCGGTGGTCGGCTTCCTCAAGCGGAGCGAGGGAGTCGACGTCTACGATTCCGCCACCGATTTCACCCCGTTCCGGGCCCGGGTCTGACCCGTGAGCCCGTTCCAGCAGGCCAAGATGGCGCTGGTCCATCTGCTCGGGCTGCCCAAGGACGCGCTCCACATCTATGTCGGCCTCGCGGTCTTCCTCACCGCCGCCGCTCTGTCCAGGAAGCCGCCGGGGAGCTGGGTGCCGATCGGAGCGGTCGTCGTCGCGGCCCTGGCCGGCGAGATCTGGGACCTGATCGAGACCCAGGCGGCGGGCGCCCGCGCTTATTACGGCCGCAACTGGCACGACGTCTGGAACACCTGCTTCTGGCCGGCCACGCTCTTCCTGATCGCCCGCTACACCCGGCTGCTGAACCCACGCGAGTGACCGCAGCGCTCCGACACAATTGAAACACTTCTTCCGGCGCCGCGACATCGGGCGGCAAAACGGCCGACGCAAAAGCCTCCTCGCCGCCGGGGCTCTTCGCCCTGCGGTTCGTGGAGTAAGCTGACTTGAACCGTATCCGCACAAGGGTCGATTGACCCGAACCGGCGCTCGAGCGCTCGTCCACGCCCCCCCCCTCAGCAACGACCAACGGCCCCGCCCGCCCGGCGGGGGCCGACCCAACCCGCCCCATCGAGGGCCTGTAACGGAGTAAGACAATGGCGACCCTGAAAGGCACCAACAAAGCCGACACCATCACCGGCACCGCCCAGAACGACAGCATCTTCGGCGACAACGGCAACGACCTCATCTTCGGCGGCGCCGGCGACGACCGCCTGTTCGGCGAGAATGGCGACGACAGCCTCGACGGCGGCGCCGGCGACGACTTCCTCGACGGCGGCAACGGCAACGACATGCTCGCCGGCGGCGCCGGCGCCGACGAGATCCGCGGCGGCAACGGCCAGGACACCCTGGTGCTCACCGGCAAAAGCTCGGACTATCGCTTCCTCTCCGGCGCCAACGGTTCGGTGATCATGCGCGACCTGCGCTCCGGATCCCCCGACGGCACCGACCGCCTGTTCGACATGGAGCGGGTCCAGCTCGCCGACGGCAACTTCAAGCTCGCCGACCTCGTCTCGGCTAACGTCGCGCCCGTCGCCAAGAACGACTCGCTGATCCTCTCCGAGACCGCCGGGAAGACCGAAATCGGCTCGATCCTGCTCGCCAACGACATGGATGCCGACGGCGATTCGATCGCGATCAGCTCGGTCCAGGCCGTCTCCGCCAAGGGCGCGGTCGTCAGCATCGGCCCCGACGGCAAGGTCAGCTACGACGCCGGCTCGATCTTCGCCGACCTCAATAACGGCCAGACGGCGACCGACAGCTTCACCTACACGATCACGGACGGCGCCGGCCATTTCTCGACCGCCACCGCCACGGTCACCATCACGGGGGTCACCCAGAATGTCGCTCCGGTCGCCGCGGACGACGCTTTGACCCTCTCGGAGACTGCGGGCAAGACCGAGGTCACCTCGATCCTTCTCGCCAACGACAAAGATGCCGACGGCGACCCGATCAAGATCGGTGCCGTCCAGGCCGTCTCGGCCAAGGGCGCGGCGGTCAGCCTCGGCGCCGACGGCAAGGTCAGCTACGATGCCGGCGCGATCTTCGCCGACCTCGACAATGGCGAGACCGCGACGGACAGCTTCACCTACACGATCACGGACGGCAAGGGCCACGTCTCGACGGCGACCGCGACCGTCACCGTCACCGGCGTGACCCAGAACCTCGCCCCGGTCGCGGCCGACGACGCTCTGGACGTCGCCGAGGATGCCGGCCCGACCGACGTCACGTCGGTCCTGCTCGCCAATGACGGCGATCCGGACGGCGACGCTTTCCGGATCACCGCGGTCCAGGCCGTCTCCGATCGGGGCGCGACCGTCACCGTCGGACCCGACGGCAAGGTGAGCTACGATGCCGGTCAGATCTTCGGCGATCTCGATGACGGCGAGAGCGCGACCGACCATTTCACCTACACGATCACCGATTCGCACGGAGCTACCTCCACCGCGACGGCGACGGTGACGATCGGCGGAGTGACCCAGGATCCCGACGCCTATATCTGGGTGTTCGAGGACCACACGACCGCCGACTTGCTCGGCGACCTGTCGGCGAGGCTCGGCTTCCTCATCACCGGCGCCGACGGCAAGGGTACGCTCGGCACCGTCCACTTCGACGGCGCGAGCCTGACCTTCACGGCCGACGATCCGTTCAGCGACGAGCTCAACGCCGACATGCACCATGGCACCACCTTCACGGTGACGGGCGCCGGCGGCGAGAAGGCGACGATCATGGCGATCGTCGAGGGCGTCAACGACCCGATCGTCGCGGTCGACGACCATTTCAGCCTCGGCGAGGGGGAGACCAGCGGAAATCTGTTCTTCAGCGTGCTCGCGAACGAAATCGATCCGGACAGCTTCAACATCCGGATCGACTCGCTGGACACCAGCGGAACCCAGGGCACCGTCTTCTTCGACGCTTACTATCAGACGCTGACTTACTCGGCCGAAGGCCTCGACCTCGATCCCGGCGAGATCTTCACCGACAGCTTCACCTACCTCGTCAACGACGGCTGGGGCGCGAAGGACACGGGGACCGTCTTCATCACCGTCACCGGCGGTCCGGACGGCGGAGCGAGCGTGTCGATGAGCGAAGCGGCGGTGTCGGCCTTCGGCGCGGATTCCGGTTCCGCGATGGCGCCGATGGCGCACGACATGGGGTCGATGGAGATGCTGTTCGCCCAGGCGGCCATCGCCTGATCGCCGGTTCCTCGACGGAAGGGCCGCTCCCGGAAGGGGGCGGCCTTTTTTCTTTCGATACGAAGCCGACGGTCCGGATCGTCCGACCTGCGTTACGGAGCAAGCCGCCCGGCCGTGCGTAGGAGCGGCGATGGCCCTCTTCCGCCGACCTGCGTCTTATATCGTCCATTTGCGCCTCCCGTTCCAGCTGACGCTCGCGCCGATCTTCCTGTGGGGCGCCTTGCTGTCGGGCGGCCGGTGGGACGGCGCAACGACCGCCGCGTTCGTCGCCCTCCATCTCTTTCTCTACCCGGCCGCAACCGCGTTCAACTCGGCCTATGACGCCGACGAGGGCCCGGTCAGCGGGCTCGAGCGCCCTCCGGGAGTTCCGCCGGGCCTGCTGGGGTTCGCCGTCTCTCTAGCCGGCGTCGGCGCGCTCGCCGCCCTGTTCGCCGGGCCGGGCTTCCTGCTCGTCTATGGGCTGATCGTTGCCTGGACCGCAGCCTACAGCCACCCCATGGCCCGCTGGAAGTCGAGCCCGTGGAAGAGCGCCGCGGCGATCGCTCTGGGGCAGGGAGCGCTCGGCTTCGCCGCCGGCTGGATCGCGGCCGCACCGCTGGACCCCGGCGACGAGGCCCTGCTCGCGGGCGCGTCGGGAGCGGCGCTGACGGCCCTCGGCCTCTATCCGGCGACACAGGTCTTCCAGCGGGAGGAGGACCGGGCGCGCGGCGACCGCACATTGGCCGTCGTCCTGGGAGCCACGGGAGCGCTTCGTTTCGGCGCGGCCTCCCTGGCGTTCGGAGGGGCGATTACGGCTTGGCTCGCGGAGCGCCGCTTCGGCCAGGCCGACGCCTTACTGATCGCTCTCGGCTATGCCGCGCTGATCTCCGCCCTGGAATGGCTGGCGCGACGGCCTGCGCGAGCGGACGAGACCCTGCTCTACCGGCCTGCGATGCGCATCACCCGTTGCGCGACGGCGGGCTTCCTACTTTTTCTGGCTCTCCAGGCCGTCGGCGGCGACTAGGGTGCGTCCTGTCCAGGTGGATCTGCCGGGAATAACGGCTTCAACCTCGTCAGGACCGACCTAGCCGCCGATCGACTCCAGAAGCCCTTCGAACAGCCGGCGGCCGTCGGTTCGGCCGTGGGCCGGCTCGGACGCCCGCTCGGGGTGAGGCATCATTCCGAGCACGTTGCCGCCTTCGCTGACGATCCCGGCGATGTCGCGGGCCGAGCCGTTGCAGGAATCGGCGTAGCGGAAGGCGACCCGGCCCTCGCCCTCGAGGCGGTCGAGCGTCTCGGCGTCGGCCTGGTAGTTGCCGTCGTGATGGCCGACCGGGATGACGATGTCCTCGCCGGCCTCGTAGCGGCCGGTAAAGGCCGTCCGGCTGTTCTCCACCTTCAGGGGCACGTCCCTGCAGATGAAGTGGAGGTTGGAGTTGCGCATCAGCGCTCCCGGAAGGAGGCCCGCCTCGGTCAGGATCTGGAAGCCGTTGCAGACTCCGAGCACCGAGACCCCGCGCCCGGCCGCCTCGCTCACCGCGCGCATAACCGGCGATCGCGCGGCCATGGCTCCCGACCGCAGATAGTCGCCATAGGAGAAGCCGCCCGGGATTGCGACGAGGTCGAGGCCTTCGGGAAGCTCGGGCTCGCGGTGCCAGACCATCGCCGGCCTCGCGCCCGTCACCTGCTCCAGCGCCACCGCCATGTCGCGGTCGCAATTTGAGCCGGGGAACACGATGACCGCGCTTTTCACTCGGCCGCCCCTTGCGCCGCCTCGCGCTCGATCCGGAAATTCTCGATGACCGTGTTGGCGAGCAGCTTCCGGCACATCGCCTCCACCTCCTCGTCCCCGACGGTCTCGGCGAGGTCGAGCTCGATTAGCTTGCCGGCGCGCACGTCGTTCACTCCGGCGAAACCGAGACCCTCGAGCGCATGGTGGATGGCCTTGCCCTGAGGATCGAGAACGCCGTTCTTCAAGGTGACGTAGACTCGTGTTTTCATGGGCGCCCTATGCCGCCAAAGGGCGCGCGGGCACAAGGGCCCTCCCGTCATCCCGGCGGAAGCCGAGACCTCGGGCCGGAAGGTCTCGGGGGGGTTCTCGCGGAGAGCCCGGCTTTCGCGGGCGGTGACGGGATGCTTGTGACTGCCAGCTCCAGGCCCTATCTCTCCGCCATGGCCGAGCCTTCCGAAATCGCACTCACGCCCTCCGCCGCGGCCCGGGTCGCGGCCATCGCCGAGCGGCAGGGCAAGCCGGCGATACTTCGCCTCAGCGTGGAAGGCGGAGGCTGCGCCGGCTTCAGCTACCGCTTCGGCCTGGCCGACGAGGTCGAATCCGACGATCTCATCGCGGGCGAGGGCGGAGTGACGCTGGTGGTCGACCCGATGACCCACGATCTGGTGAAGGGCGGGGCCGTCGATTACGTCGAGTCGCTCGGCGGAGCGGCCTTCCAGGTGCGCAATCCGAACGCGGCGTCGGGCTGCGGCTGCGGGTCGAGCTTCTCCGTCTGACCCGTCATCCCGGCGGAGCCCGGGATCCATGAATACGGACCCGGCCATACCTGCGAAGTCCGTGTTCATGGATCCCGGATCAAGTCCGGGATGACGGACTTCCCGCGAGCCGCTAAGCCGCTCCTCCATGAAGATCGTCACCTACAATTTGAACGGAATCCGGGCGCGCCTCCCGCGCCTCGTCGAATATCTGCAGGAGGAGAAGCCCGACGCGCTCTGCCTCCAGGAGATCAAATGCGCCGACGAGGCCTTTCCGATCGAGGACGTGCGCTCGGCGGGCTATGACGGGGTCTGGCACGGCCAGAAGGGGTTCAACGGAGTCGCGATCCTCACGCCTGTCGAGGCGGGCCCGCCCGAGCTGCGCGGGACCGGCCTTCCGGGCGATCCGGACGACACCCACAGCCGCTATATCGAGGCCGAGGTCCGCGGGGTGGTGATCGGCTCCATCTATCTGCCCAACGGCAATCCGGTCGGGACCGAGAAATTCGCCTACAAGCTCGACTGGATGGATCGGCTCCGCGAGCATTCGCGGGCCCTGCTCGCGGAAGAGAAGCCGGTGGTACTCGCCGGCGACTGGAACGTCATCCCGACCGACAGCCACGACGACGTCTTTTCGGTCAGGGCGATGGCTCACGACGCGCTGATGCAGCCCGAGAGCCGGGCCGCTTTCCGGCGGATCCTCCATGGCGGCTGGACCGATGCGATCCGGGCCCGCCATCCGGACGGCGCGGTCTACACCTTCTGGGACTATACGGCCGGCGCCTGGCAGCGCGACGCGGGCTTCAGGATCGACCATCTGCTGCTCAGCCCGCAGGCCGCCGACCGGATGCTCGACGCGGGCGTCGACAAGGCGCACCGGGGCCGGGAGAAAGCGAGCGACCACGCTCCGACCTGGGTCCGGCTGGAGGATTAGATCGCGGCAATCTCCAATTCCGTTCGGGCTGAGCCCGTCCAGGCCCTTTCCTTTGGCCGGCCGAAGTAAGAAGGAAGGCCCTTCGACAAGCTCAGCGCGAACGGATTAGTGCTTCAGCCTCTTCGCCGATTCCCGAAGGATCAAAACATGCAGCCCTGGACCCGCCGCCATTTCCTGAGCTCCGCGGCTGCGGTCGCGGCGCTGCCGCTCCTCCCGGGTTGCGCGGCCCGGCGCGGTTCGAACGCCGCCGGCTCGCTCGAGCCGCTGCTCGCCGGGATGGCCGAGCAGATCCTCGCCGAATATCCCGAGAATGCGAGCTCGCTCGGCCTCGACAAGGACGCCCGCGCCGGACTCAAGTCGAAGCTGACCGACCGTTCGCTTCACGGCCGGGCCCGCCTGGCGGGCGCAGCGGCCGACCGGCTTCGAAGGCTCCAGGCCGTGGACCGCACGGGGCTCGATCCCGCCGCACGGATCCACCTCGGAGTCGCCGAGACCGCCCACCGCCTCGCCGTCGAAGGCTTCCGCTTCCCCTATGGCGACGTCGTCACGCTCAACCAGAACGTCTCCTACCGGAACGCACCCTATGTCGTCGCCCAGAATACCGGCGCCTTCGTCGAGGTGCCGGATTTCCTCGACTCCAACCACAAGGTGGAGACCGCGGCCGACGCCGAAGCCTATCTCGACCGGCTCGAGGCCTACGCGGGAGGGCTGGACGGCGAGACTGAGCGGCTGGCCCACGACCGCGGCATCGGGGTCGTCGCTCCGGATTTCCTGCTCGACAAGACCCTGAAGCAGTTGAAGGGCGCCCGCGCCCAGCCGCTCGGCGAATGGGGGCTGGTGACGTCGCTGGAGCGCCGGACGACGGCGATCCCCGGCGACTGGAGGGCGCGTGCCGTCGACCTGGCTCGGGACAGGATCGCTCCGGCGATGGACCGCCAGATCGCGGAGCTTGCCCGCCACCGGGCTCGAGCCGACGGCCGCGCCGGGGTGTGGAAGCTGCCCGACGGCGAGGCTTATTACGCCTGGGCGCTGCGGGCCGCGACGACCAGCAGCCTGGCTCCGGCCGAGGTCCACAAGATGGGCCTCGACCAGCTCGCCGAGCTCCAGGCGCGGATGGAGCCGCTGCTCCGTGCCCAGGGCCTGACCCGTGGAACGGTCGGGGAGCGGATGACGGCGCTCGGCAAGGACCCGAAGCAGCTCTTCCCGAACACCGATTCCGGCCGGGCGCAGATCCTCGAATATCTGAACGGGCGCGTGACCGACATCCGCACTCGGCTTCCGAGGGCCTTCGCGACCCTGGTCAGGGGCGATCTCGTCATCAAGCGGGTACCGGTGGAGATCGAGGCGGGCGCTCCGGGCGGCTATGCCGCGGCCGGGACGATCGACGGCTCGGTTCCCGGCAATTACTACATCAACCTTCGCGATACGGCGATGTGGCCGCGATTCTCGCTGGCGACGCTCACCTATCATGAAGGCATTCCGGGGCATATCTGGCAGGGCGAATATACCTACAAGCTGCCGCTCATCCGCTCTCTCCTCGCCTTCAACGCCTATTCCGAAGGCTGGGCGCTCTACGCGGAGCAGCTCGCCGACGAGCTCGGCGCCTATGAAGGCGATCCGCTCGGCCAATTGGGCTATCTCCAGTCCTTGGCCTTCCGCGCCTGCCGCCTCGTCGTCGACAGCGGCCTGCACGCCCAGCGGTGGACCCGCGCCCGGGCGATCCAATGGTTCGCCGAGACCAACGGATCGACGCTCGAGGAAGTCCAGGGCGAGGTCGACCGCTATTGCGCCTGGCCCGGCCAGGCCTGCGGCTACAAGGTCGGCCACAGCGAGATCGTCCGGCTCAGGGAGAAGGCGAGGGGGGCGCTCGGCGGGCGGTTCGACCTCAGGACCTTCGACGATGCACTTGTTCTGGGAGGAAATGTGCCGCTCACATTGCTCGAGGCCGTAATCGACAATTATGTAGAAAAAGCCTCGGCTTGAACATTCCTGGTCGCTCTTCCAGTGAGGACGGCTATCTGATAATAAAACTCATTCGATATTTTTGGGGAACGGCCATGCAGATCTTGGGGCTTCGAGCGGTGGCATTTGCTGGCTTAGGCATTCTGCTTTCCGGTTGCGCTGCGCAGTCGGACAATTCAGCTGCTCCCGACTCCAACGCAGGGGCGCCTGTCCAATCGAATGGCGCCGAACCGGTGAACGCTGCTCCGCCGGGCGAGAACGAAGCTTCGGGGCAGGCGGAGCCTGGCGGCACGGCTGCTCAGCCTCCGGTCAAGGTGGGCGAAAGGTTCGAAGTGGAGCTCCCCCAGTCTGCCGGGACGGGCTATTCCTGGGATATCAAGTCGCCCCGGTCGGATATTGTCGAATTTGTCGACAAAAGCGTCGAAAAGGTCTCTCGGCCCGCGGGAAGCGAACCGATGACCGGAGGCGCGGAGATCGCCGCCTTCCGCTTTCGAGCGACGGCGCCGGGGACGGCCGAGCTGGTTTTCGTCAATCGGCGGCCCTGGATGGATCCGCAGCCCGACGATCGCACCGAGACCCGCAAGATCACCGTCATCCCCTAGGTCCGCTCTTCCTCGGCCCCGTGCCGAACTATTCTTGATAGAGAAGGCGCGAAGGCGCCACGTCGAGCTCGGTGTGCCGCTTCGCGGCGGGGAAACGGCGCTTCAACGGATCGAGCTCAGCTCGATCCCCTTCGTCTCGCGCGCCAGAAGCGCCGAGGTTCCGCTGACCAGACAGGCGACGCCGACGTAGATCGCGACCGGGACCGCCGAATCATATTCCTTGTAGAGCCACAGCGCGACGATCGGGGCCAGCGAGCCCGCCAGGATCGAGGTGAGCTGGTAGGCGATGGAGACCCCCGAATAGCGGATCCGTGTCGGGAAGAGTTCGGTGATGAAGGCGGCCTGGGGGCCGTACATGGCGCTGTGAAGGACCAGCCCGAGGACGATAGCGAGCACGATGAGGACGGAATTGCCGCTCGCAAGCATCGGGAAGAAGGCGAAGCTGAAGGCGGCGAGCCCGAGCCCTCCGAACGCGTAGACCGGGCGCCGGCCGATCCGGTCCGACAGCCGGGCGAGGAGCGGGATCGCGAAGAACTGGACCGCGGCTCCGATGAGAAGCGCGCGCAGGGCGTGGCTTCGGGTCTCGGCGGCGACGTCGACGAGGAAGGTCAGCGAGAAGACGGTGAGTATGTAGTAGGAGATGTTCTCGCCGACCCTGAGGCCCGCGCCGAGGACCACCGCTCCGGGCCGCTCGCGAAGCACGTCCATCGCCGGAAGCTTCGGCGGCGCCTCGGCTTCCTCGAGCGCCTTCTCGAACATCGGGCTCTCCTCGACCCGGTTGCGAATGTACCAGCCGACCGCGACTAGGAGCGCGGAAAGGAGGAAGGGGATCCGCCAGCCCCAGGCGAGGAAATCGGCCTCGCTCTGAAGCCCGGCGATGAGGGCAAGCACCCCGGCAGAGAGCAGGCTTCCGGCCGCGACTCCGGCCTGCGGCCAGCTGGCCCAGAAGCCGCGCCGGGCGCTGTCGCCATGCTCCGCGGCCATCAACACCGCGCCGCCCCACTCGCCGCCCACGGCGAAGCCCTGGACGAGGCGAAGGACGATGAGGCCCGCCGGCGCCCAGACCCCGATGCTGGCGTAAGTCGGAAGCAGTCCGATCAGAACGGTCGCGACGCCCATCATCACCAGGCTCAGCATCAGCAGCCGCTTGCGGCCGATCCGGTCTCCGAAATGGCCGAAGACGATCCCGCCGAGCGGGCGTGCGACGAAGCCCACCGCATAGGTCGCGAAGGCGAGCAGTGTCCCGACGAAGGGATCGTAGGAGGGGAAGAAGAGCTTGTTGAAGATGAGCGCGGCGGCGGAGCCGTAGAGGAAAAAATCGTACCATTCGATGGTGGTGCCGATCATGCTCGCCGCCACGACGCGGCGAAGGCGCGCGGGGTGCCATTCGTCGCTCTTCCGATATTCCGCCATTTCACCGCCTCCTGCGCATGCCTTAGCCAGCCCGTGCGGGTCCGGAAAGCCGGGCGTTGCGCTCGCTCTCCCTTCCCGGCATTCAGTTTCGAAGCTGAAGCGGAGCCGTGACGATGATCGGGATCCCAATTGCGACGGCGCTCGCCATGGTCGCGCCGGCGGCGGCCCGGGAGGCGCCCCTGGCGAAGGCTTTGTGGTCGATCTCCTCGGCTGATTGCGTCAGCGTCCATGCCGACGGGGACCCGTGGGACATATGCGGCTTCCAGGCCTATGCGATGAACGCTGACGGAAGCCGGGTCCTGACCGTCAGCGCGACCGGCGTCATCCAATTGTGGGACGGCGGCGGGCGCGAGATCCGGCGGGTCGACTGGCCGGACCACCCGTCCGGCGCGAGCGGCCATCCGAGCGGCCTGGCCGTCATCTCGGGCAACAGGGCCGCCGCCGTCGCGCATCACAACCAGCTCGCGCTGCTGGACCTCGAGTCCGGCGAAATCCTTCTGCAGCGGGTCGCCGAGGAAGTTTTGGCGCTGGACGGACTCCGCTTCGTCGGCGACCGCCTGTTCGTCCAGGTCAAGGATCGCAAATGGAAGTCCGGGCTTCGCGAGATCGCTTTGCCTGGCGGCGAGATGAGGGCCATGCCGGGCACGGGCGAATGGACCAGGCTGGACGGGATGGATGGGCCGGTCTGGCTGACGGGGGAGAAGGCGCCGTTCGTCCGCCATTCCAGTCGCCCTTCCGGCCCGGCGAGGGACAAGGCCTGGGGGTGCCTTCCCGTGGAAAAGCGCTTCTGCTTCCGAAGCGACGCCGGCGGCCGGTATCTTCACTCCGTCGATCTCGCCAAGGGCGGCCGCGGCGTCAGCGTGGACACCGGCCGAGTGCTCACGGTCTTCGACATGTCCGATTTCGCGGTTGCCGCCGGTCACCCGTTCGCACTGCTGTGCGCGCGCCCCCCCGATCACCGCACGCCTCGAAGCTGCCGGGTCTTCGACCTCGTCTCCGGAAAGGCGATATACGACTTCCGGAGCGACCATGTTCGAGCGTTCGGTGCAGTGGACGAGGCCGGACGACCGGAGCTCCGCCTGGTTTTGACCCAAGGCGGCAGCAAGCACGAGCACCGGCGGGTCGGACTCGACGGAAGGGCGCGAATCGTCGATGCGGAGGGACGGTCGAACCTGATGGCGCCGGGCGGAGGGCTCATCCTGCCGGTGGACGTCACGAGCAGCCTGCTGATCGACGTCCGCGGCAAACCGGTGGCGCGGCTCCCTTTCTCCTCGCAAAGTTGCGGCAACGGCTGGCCCGACTGGACTGGGGGCTGCAGTTTCTCGGCGGACGGGAGGCGGTGGTTGCTTCCGCTCAGGCCTGAGGAGAGCGAGAAGCGCGGAGGGCTGACGCTCTACGAACTTCCTGCCGCCGGGGATTGAAGCCGGAAAATCGCGCACTTGCGACGGTGCGGGAGCGGGCGTAGCGCTTGGGCATGCGCCTCCTTCCGCTGCTTCTCTTCCTCGGCGCCTGCGCCTCCGCTCCCGGCCGGGCCCCCGACCTCGACCGCTGGAAGGCCCAGGCCGAGCGGGTGACGATCACGCGCGACGACTGGGGGATCGCGCATGTGCGCGGAAGGACCGACGCCGACGCCGTGTTCGGGATGATCTACGCCCAGGCGGAAGACGACTTCAACCGGGTGGAGACCAACTACCTCATGGCGCTCGGCCGGGTGGCGGAGGCGGAAGGGGAGAAGGCGATCTGGGCCGATCTTCGGGCCCGGCTCTACATGGATCCGGAGGATCTTCGCGCGCGCTACTCCGCAAGCCCGGACTGGCTCAGGCGGCTGATGGACAGCTGGGCGGACGGGCTGAACTATTTTCTGGCCAGGCATCCCGAGGTCCGTCCGCGGGCCATTGCCCGGTTCGAGCCCTGGATGGCGCTCAGCTTCACCGAAGGCAGCATCGGCGGCGACATCGAGCGGATCGACCTGGCGGCGCTGGAGGCCTTTTACTCTCGCCCGTCATCCCAGCGAAGGCTGGAATCCCAGCGGGCGAAGGGCGCCGCTCTCTTCACCCGACGGGGCCCCAGCCTTCGCTGGGGCGACGAGCAGGATCCGGAACCCCGCGGCTCCAACGGCTTCGCCATCGCGCCTTCGAAGAGCGCCGACGGTCACGCGCTGCTTCTGATCAATCCCCATACCAGCTTCTTCTTCCGCTCCGAGCAGCAGGTGACGAGCGGCGAGGGCCTCAACGCCTATGGCGCCGCAACCTGGGGGCAGTTCTTCATCTACCAGGGCTTCAACGACCGCGCCGGCTGGATGCACACGTCGAGCGGAGTGGACGTTGTCGACGAGTTCCTGGAAACCGTGGAGCAGGAGGGCGACAGCCTCTACTATCGCTACGGCAACGAGCGAAGGCCGGTCCGGATCGCGACGGTGACCATCGCCTACCGGCGCGCCGACGGAAGCATGGCAAGCCGGAGCTTCGAGACCTTTCGAACCCATCACGGCCCGATCGTCCGCGAGGCCGGCGGCAAATGGGTCGCCTTCGCGATGATGCACAAGCCCGTCGAGGCGCTCCAGCAGAGCTTCCTTCGAACCAAGGCGCTCGACCATGCGGGCTTCCTCAAGGTGGCGGAGCTGAAGGCGAACTCGTCCAACAATACGATCTTCGCCGACTCCGAGGGCAATATCGCCTACCATCACCCGCACTTCATTCCGGTGCGCGACGACCGCTTCGACTACACGAAGCCGGTCGACGGAAGCGATCCGCGCACCGACTGGCGCGGCCTCCACGCCTTGTCGGAAGCGCCGCGGCTCCTGAACCCACCGAACGGCTGGATCCAGAACACCAACAACTGGCCCTGGTCCGCAGCCGGGGCGAACAGCCCGAAGGCGAGGGATTTCCCGCGCTACATGGATATGTTCGGCGAAACCCCGCGCGGACTCCAGGCGGTTCGGCTGCTTCAGGGCAAGACGGCGCTGACCCTCGAGGGCCTTCGCGATGCCGCCTACGACCCCTACCAGACCGCCTTCGCCCGGCTGATCCCGGGCCTGGTCGCGGCCTGGGACAGGGCGGTTGCGTCCGACCCCCTCAAGCGCCGGCTGCGAGGCCAGATCGCTGCCCTCAGGGGGTGGGATTATCGCTGGGGGGTGGAATCGGTTCCGACCACCCTGGCCATGTTCTGGGGCGAGCAATTGTGGACCGAGGTCCGGAAGGACGGGCAGCCGCCGATGGTCCCGATCGACCTCATCGACAGGCTTCCGGCCACGCGCAAGCTGGAGGCTCTGGCCGAGGTCTCGGACCGGCTGAAGCGCGATTTCGGCCGCTGGGAGACGCCCTGGGGCGAAGTGAACCGCTTCCAGCGCCTGACCGGCGACATCGCACACCCCTTTTCGGATTCGGGGCCCAGCCTCCCGGTCGCCTTCACTTCCGGCCGCTGGGGCTCGCTCGCCTCATTCGGAGCGGCGCCGAGGAACGGGTCGAAGCGCTGGTACGGAACCAGCGGCAACAGCTTCGTCGCGGTGGTCGAGTTCGGCCCGAAGGTCCGGTCCAAGGCCGTGACCGCGGGCGGCGAGAGCGGCGACCCGGCCTCGCCGCATTTCAGCGACCAGGCCGAGCGCTACTCGAAGGGGAATTTGCGTGAGGTGTATTTCTATCCCGAGCAGCTCAAGGGGCATATCGAGAGGGCGTACCGGCCTGGCCGCTGATCCTCCCCAGCGCTTCGCGACGGGGAGGACTAGGCTGCAAACCCGTCGCTTGCCCGGATCAGCCCGTCGAGCACCTCCGGCTCGTTGAACAGGTGCCCGCCATGGACGATCTCGAGCTTCGCCTCGGGCCAGGCCTCGTGAAGGTCCCAGGCGGCGGCGGGCGGGGTGCACATGTCGTAGCGGCCCTGGACGATCACCGCCGGAATGCCTTTCAGCCGGCCGGCGCCGGCGATCAGCTGCCCTTCCTCCAGCCATCCGCGATTGGCCATGTAATGGTTCTCGATCCTGGCGATCGCGACTGCGAAATCGTCGCTGGTGTGGGCCGCGATCGTCGCCGGGCTGGGGTGGAGGGTGACGGTCTCGGCTTCCCACTGACTCCACGCCTTGGCGGCGACCAGCCTGGTCGCCGGATCGGGGTCGGTCAGCCGCCGCTGATAGGCGGCGACCAGGTCGCCGCGCTCGGTCTCCGGTATCGGGGCAAGGAAATCGCGCCATTCCGCCGGATAGACCTCCGACGCGCCGTAGCGGTACAGCCAGTCAACCTCGCTCTGCCGGAATGTGAAGATCCCGCGAAGCACCAGCTCGGTGACCCGCTCGGGATGTGTTTCGGCATAAGCCAGCGCGAGGGTCGAGCCCCAGGAGCCGCCGAACACCATCCATTTGTCGTGGCCGGCCTGCTCGCGAAGCCTCTCGATGTCGCCGACAAGGTGCCAGGTCGTGTTGGCCTCGAGGCCGGCATGGGGAGTCGAACGGCTGCAGCCTCGCTGGTCGAAGAGCAGGATGTCGTAGCGCGCCGGATCGAACTGGCGGCGATGGTCCGGGCTGCAGCCGGCGCCGGGGCCGCCGTGGAGGAAGACGACCGGCTTCGCGCCCCGGGTTCCGCAACGCTCCCAATAGAGGCTGTGGCCATCGCCGACGTCGAGACGGCCGGTCTCGTAGGGCTCGATGGGGGGGTAGAGGGTGCGTAGTTCGGTCATCGTCGCTTCTCCGTCGTCACTCCGGACGTGATCCGGGGTCCATGAACATTGCCGTTCGAGATTGGGCTCTTCCGTGTTCATGAATGCCGGAGCAAGTCCGGCACGACGGCCTCAGAAGCTCATCTCGTCATAGATTCGGCTCACGTCGCCCTTCCACTTGCCATGATAGCGTTCGAGCAGCATTTCGGCAGGGGTGGTTCCCCTGGCGACGATTTCCCGGAGCGGGCCGAGGAAACCGGATTCGTCGTCCCCCGCCTGGTTGTGCCGTGCGCGCGCCTTGAGGCCGGCCTCGGCGATCGCGAGGATCCGGCCGGCAAGTTCGCGGAGCGGCTCGCCGGCTGGAGTCCTGGCGGCAAGGCCGAGCTTCGGCACCTCGTCGCGAAGGCGCTGTCGCTCGTCCAGCGACCAGTGCCGAACCTCGTCCCAGGCGGCGTCCAGCGCCGACTGGTCGTACAGCAGCCCGACCCACAAAGCGGGGAGGGCGCAGATCTTGCTCCAGCGCCCGCCGTCGGCCCCGCGCATCTCGAGGAAGCTCTTCAATCGGACTTCGGGGAAAGCGGTGGACAGATGGTCGGTCCAGTCGGAGAGCCGGGGCTTCTCCCCCGGAAGGACGGAAAGCTCGCCCTTGAGGAAATCGCGGAAGGACAGGCCCGCGGCGTCGATGTAGCGGCCTTCGCGGTAGACGAAGTACATCGGGACATCGAGCGCATAGTCGAGATAGCGGTCGTAGCCGAAGCCGTCCTCGAAGACGAAGGGGAGCATTCCGGTGCGGTGCGGATCGGTGTCGGACCAGATATGGCTCCGGAAGGACAGGAAGCCGTTCGGCCTGCCTTCGGTGAACGGCGAATTGGCGAACAGGGCGGTGGCGAGCGGCTGGAGCGCGAGGCCCACCCTGAACTTCTGCGCCATGTCCGCTTCGGAGCTGTAGTCGAGATTGACCTGGATGGTGCAGGTCCTCAGCATCATGTCGAGCCCGAGGCTCCCGACCCTGGGCATGTGGCGGAGCATGATCTCGTAGCGGCCTTTGGGCATCCGGGGCAGCTCGTCGCGCCTTTTGTCAGGCCACATTCCAAGGCCGAGGAAGCCGAGGCCGAGCTTGTCGCCCACCTGCTTGACCTGGTCGAGATGGCGCCCCGCCTCGGCGCACGTCTGGTGGAGGTTTTCGAGGGCCGCGCCGGAAAGCTCGAGCTGGCCGGCGGGCTCCAGGCTGACGTTGCCGTCCTTGCCCGACAAGGCGATGACCTTGCCGCCCTCCTCGACGCGCTCCCACCCGAACTCGGTCAGGGCCTCGAGCAGGTCGCGTATTCCTCCGGGCTCGTCGTAGGAAGGCGCCCGGTAATCGTCGCGGCGGTACACGAACTTCTCATGCTCGGTTCCGATCCGCCAGTCGCTTTCGGGCTTCTCGCCGCGCCCGAACGGGGCGAGCAGGTCCTCGCGGCTCTCGATCGGCGGGTCGGCGCGCGTGCTTTCGGTCCGGGTCGTCATCGCCGCCCTCTAACTCCGGTCGCGGAAAGCCGCCAGCCTCTTCCCGTTGCCGAACGAAACCGGAATGGATCAATGTCGCACCCGTCATTCCGGCGAAGGCCGAATCCATGACCACGGGCCGGGGAGGATAGACCTTGGACCCTATGTTCATGGATCCCGGGTCAAGCCCGGGATGACGTGTACCAGTCCCCGGCGGCGCCCATCCACACCGCCACCGCCGCCAGGGCCGCCGTGTCGGCTCGAAGGATGCGTGGCCCGAGGCTCACCGGCCGAGCCCGCGGCAGATTTCGGATCGCCGCCCTCTCTTCGTCCGTGAAGCCGCCTTCGGGACCGATCAGGATCGCTGCCGGGCCCGCCTCGGGGGACAGCGGCTGCCCTCCGTTCTCATCGGCGAAATAGAGGGTCCGGTCCTCCGGCCAGCCGGCGAGCAGGGCGCCGAGCTTCATCGGCTCCGCCAGCTCGGCGAGCGCGGTGCGCTCGCATTGCTCGGCGGCTTCGACGATATGCGCTCGAAGCCGGTCGAGATTGAGCCGCTCGACGATGGTCCGGCGGGTGAGGACCGGCACGAGCCGAGCGACCCCGAGCTCGGTCGCCTTTTCCACCAGCCAATCGATCCGTCCGTGCTTTATAGGGGCGAAAAGAAGCCAGAGGTCGGGGACGGGCTCACGGGGGCGCAGATGTCGAGTGACGGCGAGAGTAACCCGCTTCTTTCCGGCTTCGACGATCTCGGCCAGCCATTCGCCGGTACGGTCGTCGAACAGCTTCACCCCGGCGTTCGGACCGAGGCGAAGGACATTGCCTAGATAATTGGCCGAGGAGCCGTCCAAGGTGAGGTTCGCACCTTCAGCGAGCGGTTGGTCGACGAACAGGCGCGGCAGGCTGGACGGCGGCCAGGCGGGGGTTGCGGGCAAGGGCTGGTGATCCTCCGTCCGTTCGGGCTGAGCATGTCGAAGCCCCTTCCTTCCCCGAGGGCAAGAGAAGATTGGCCTTCGACAAGCTCAGGCCGAACGGTATTGGGCGTTCATGCCAGCAGCGTCCAACGACGACATCGTCCCCGATTCCGAGCGTCGAGGCCTGATCGGCGCACTGCCGGGACCGCTTCGGCCCTACGCTTCGCTGATGCGCCTCGACCGCCCGATCGGGGCCTGGCTGCTCTTCTGGCCCTGCGCATGGAGCGTTGCTCTGGCGGGGCTCGGTCCGAACGGGGTCGCACTGATCCTCTGGCTCGCGCTCGGCGCCTGGGCGATGCGGAGCGCCGGCTGCGTCTGGAACGACATCGTCGACCGGGACCTCGACGCGAGGGTGGAGCGGACCCGGCTTCGGCCGCTGGCAAGCGGCCGGGCCAGCCTCAAGGGCGCCTGGATTTTGCTCGGGGCGCTCTGCCTCGTCGGGCTCGCGGTCCTGCTCCAGCTCGGGCGGACGGCGCAGATCGTGGCGCTCGCCAGCCTCGCTCCGGTCGTCGCCTATCCGTTCATGAAGCGGATCACCTGGTGGCCCCAGGCCTGGCTCGGACTCGTCTTCTCCTGGGGGGCGCTGGTCGGCTGGCCCGCGGTTCGGGGCGAGCTGGAGGCGGTTCCGGTCATCCTGTGGGGCGGGTCGATCTTCTGGGTAATCGGCTACGACACCCTCTATGCGCTTCAGGACCGCGAGGACGACGCGCTGGTCGGAGTGAAGTCCTCGGCCCTGGCGCTCGGGCGGCACGCCCGGGCGGGGGTGGCGGTATGCTATGCCGTCGCTCTGGCCCTCTGGGCGGCGGCGCTCTGGCGGGTCAGGCCCGACGGGCTTGCGCTCGCCGCGCTGTTTCCCGTGGCCGGGCACCTGGGGTGGCAGGTGGCGAAGCTCGATCCGGACGACGGCGGCGACGCGCTGGCCAAATTCCGGTCGAACCGGATGGCGGGCTTCATCCTGTTCCTCGCCTGCCTCGTCGTCGGCACCTCCTAGATTTCAGCGGCCATCCACCCTAGGTGGAACCGATGCTGAGCATCCAAGAAGCCGAAGCGCGCGCCGCCGCGCTTGCCGAGCGCGCCGCTCGCGCCGGGGCCGACGCCGCCGACGCCGTCTATTCCGCCAATGCCTCCACTTCGGTCCAGGTCCGGCTCGGCGAGCTTGAGGACGTCGCCCGCAACGAGGCGGAGAGCGTTTCGCTTCGACTCTTCGTCGGAAGCCGCTCGGCCAGCGTTTCGTCCTCGGATCTGTCGGACGAGGCTCTCACCGCTTTGGTCGAGCGGGCATCGGCAATGGCCCGCGAGGCGCCCGAGGATCCGTGGTCCGGCCTTGCCCCCGCCGAGCTTCTGATTCGGGACGCGGGGCCCGACGTCGAGGGCGACGACGGCGGCGATCCCTCGCCGGTCGAGCTCCGGGACCGGTCGCTTGCGATCGAGGGAGCGGGAAGGGCGGTCGCCGGGATCACCAACAGCGAGGGGGCCGGAGTCAGCGCCGGCCGAAGCATTTTCGCACTCGCCACCAGCCACGGCTTCTGCCGAGGCTATTCGACTACCGGCTATTCGGCTTCGGCAAGCCTGATCGCCGGCTCGGCAAGCGAGATGCAGCGCGATTATTCCTATCACAGCGTCCGCCATTATGCCGAGCTGGACGATCCCGAGACGATCGGCCGACGCGCGGCCGAACGGGCGGTGGCGCGGCTCGACCCGGCCAAGCTTGCAAGCGGGACCTGGCCGGTGCTGTTCGATCCGCGGGTCGGCAATTCGCTGCTCGGCCATCTCATGACCGCGATCGGCGGGCCGTCGATCACCCGCCGGACCAGTTTCCTGCTCGACAAGGAGGGCGAGCGGCTCTTCGGCGAGGAAATCACCATAAGCGACGACCCGCACCGGCCCCGAGGCCTTCGCTCGAAGCCTTTCGACGGCGAGGGGCTTGCAACCCGGCCGGTGAACATAGTCGATTCCGGCCGCCTGACCGGCTGGCTGCTCGAAAGCGCCTCGGCCCGTCAGCTCGGGCGGGCCCCGACCGGACACGCCACTCGAAGCTCCGGAGCGCCGGGCGTCGGAGTGACCAACGTCCACATGGCCCCGGGCCGGCTGACCCGGGAGCAGCTGATCGGAGACGTCGAGCTCGGCGTGTACGTCACCCAGCTGATCGGCCAGGGCGTGAACCCGGTCACCGGCGACTACAGCCGGGGCGCCTCGGGCTTCATCATCGAGAAGGGCAGGTTGGGGCCGGCGGTCGAGGAGATCACCATCGCCGGCAACCTTATCGACATGTTCGGAAGGCTCGTCGCCGCGGACGACCTCGAATTCCGATATGCGGCCAACGTTCCGACCCTTCGGATCGACGGGATGACGGTCGCCGGTGCTTGACGCCGTCTCCGCGATCGTCCGCGAGGCCGGGGCGGTCGCCGCCGCGCGCTTCGGCACGGACTACAGGCGCTGGGAGAAGGCGCCCGGCAACCCCGTCTGCGAGATCGACCTGGAAGTCGATCGCTTCCTTCGCGAAAAACTGACCGCGCTCGACCCGGAGGCCGGCTGGCTTTCCGAAGAGACTCTCGACTCTTCCGACCGCATGGACCGAAGGCGGCTCTGGGTGGTCGATCCGATCGACGGCACCCGCGACTACCTTCGCGGCCGTCCGGGCTGGTGCGTCTCAGTCGCTCTCGTCGAGGAGCGCACTCCGCTTCTCGGAGTCCTCGACGCTCCGATGCGGGGCGAGCATTGGCGGGCCGAGAAGGGCCTTGGCGCCTGGCGCAACGGCGAGCCACTCCGGGCCAGCAGCCGGACCGAGCTCGTCGGGGCCAGGGTTCCGACCGACCAGCTGCCGAAGGTCGACTCCGATCTCGTCGCGGTCGCCAAGCCCAATTCGATCGCGCTCAGGATCGCCCTGGTCGCGGCGGGGGAGGCGGACCTCGTCGCGACCCTCAGATGGGGCTTCGAGTGGGACATCGCGGCGGCGGCGCTGATCGCAGCGGAAGCCGGGGCGACGGTGAGCGGAGCGCTGGGCCAGCCGCTCGCCTTCAACAGCGCCAGCGGGGAGGCGTTCGGAGTTCTCGTCGCGGCGCCGGGGATCCATGGCCAGGCCGTCGAGCGGCTCAGGGAACGGGCCATGGAACTCGTCTAACCCGTCATCCCGGCGAAAGCCGGGACCTCAGGTCGATCAGTCTCGGCGGGTCTCCCCGAGGCCCCGGCTTTCGCCGGGGTGACGAAGCTTTCGTCGCACGGTCCCAGGCCTTCGCAGAGCGCGTTTCAGTTCCGCTCGAACAGCTGCTAAAGGACGGCGGCAGGAGGATCACCCATGAAGCTTCGGCTGCTCGTTCCACCCGTCGCCGCCGCCGCCCTCGCCGGGCTAGCGCCGCTCAGCGGTCAGGAGCCCGCCCCGGCCCCGGCCGCCGTCCCGGAACCGGGTGCAGTCCTCGGCACGCAGGACGACCGCTGGGCCCGGATGACCGTCCCGGTCAACATCGGCAAGAGCGGGCCCTTCGCGTTCGTCGTCGATACCGGGGCCGAACGGACCTCCATCGCCCAGGAACTGGCGCACGACCTCCGGCTCGGCCTCGGCAGCCGGGCGCGGCTTCACAGCATGACCGAGGTGAGCCAGATCCAGACGGTGCTGATTCCGGCGCTGGAGGTCGGCGGCAGAAGCGTCCGCGACATCCACGCCCCGGCGCTCCAGCGCCGCTATATCGGGGCCGAGGGCATCCTCGGAGTCGATTCGCTCCAGTCCCAGCGCGTGTCCTTCGATTTCGCACGACAGCAGATGACGGTCACCAACAGCCACAGGCGGGAGGAATCCTGGCCGTCCGACACCATCGTCGTCACCGCCCGCAACCGCCTCGGCCACCTCGTCCTGGTCGACGCCTCGGTCGAAGGGCAGAAGGTCTGGGTGATCCTCGACACCGGCGCCCAGACCACGGTCGCCAACAACGTCCTCAGGCGCAAGCTCGAGGAAAAGGGCCGGCTCCGGGCGACCTTCCCGATCATGCTCCAGAGCGTGACCGGCGGCCAGATGCCGGCGGACCAGACGGTGGTGAAGAAGATCCGGCTCGGCGGGATCGACATCAAGGACATGCCGGTGGCGTTCGCGGACGTCCACCCGTTCGCCAAGCTCGGACTTTCGAAAAAGCCGGCCTTGCTCCTCGGAATGGACGCGCTCCGGCTGTTCGACCGGGTCTCCGTCGATTTCCCGAACCGGCGGGTGAGGCTGCTCGGCGGCTCGAGGTCGCAGCGGGCGGGGGGTCAGTTCGCCTCCAGCCAATCCGTCATCCCGGCGAAAGCCGGGACCTTGGGTCATTGAGGCGCCACTCCTCGGCACGGTCCCGGTTTCCGCCGGACGAAGGGGATCAGGAGGGCTGCGGCACCCCAAGCCGCGGAATGTCGATCTTCGGGCAGCGGTTCATCACGACCTTGAGGCCGGCGGCTTCGGCGCGCGCCGCGGCTTCCGCGTTGATCACCCCGATCTGAAGCCAGACCGATTTCGCGCCGGCGGCGATGGCCTCGTCGACCGCCTCGCCCGCGGCCTGGGACCGGCGGAAGATGTCGACCATATCGATGGGCTCGCCGATCTGGGCGAGGTCGCGCCAGACATATTCGCCGTGGACATGCTCGCCGGTGATCTGCGGGTTCACCGGAAGCACTCGGTACCCGTGGGCCTGTAGGAACTTCATCACTCCGTAGCTCGGCCGGTCCGGCCGGTCGGACGCGCCGATCATGGCGATGGTGCGGGTCGAGGCGAGGAGGTCGTACAGGTCTTCGTCGCGGGTGAGGGGCATGGCCGGCATCGTCGCCCCAGCGAAGGCTGGGGCCCCAGGGAGTGAAGGGCGCCGGCGTTCTTCACCCGCCGGGGCCCCAGCCTTCGCTGGGGCGACGGATAAACTCACCTCGCTGCGATCCGCTCCATCAGCCGGGCTGCAATGCTTGCAAAGGCGTCGGCTTCCGTCCCCTCGCCGGCGGCCGGCGGAACGCCCGAGTCAGAATCCCGCCGGATCGAGAGAGTGAGCGGAACCCGACCCAGGAAGGGTATCTCCATCACCTTCGCAGCCGCCTCGGCGCCCCCGGAGCCGAACGGATCGGAGACTTCGCCGCAATTGGGGCAGGCGTAGCCGGACATGTTCTCGACGAGGCCGAGCAGGGGCACGTCCATCTTCCGGAACAGGTCGATGGCCCGGCTCGCGTCGATCAAAGCCAGGTCCTGCGGGGTCGAGACGATCACCGCCCCCGCCGGCTTCCATTTCTGGATGAGCGACATCTGGATGTCGCCGGTGCCGGGCGGGAGGTCGACGATCATCAGTTCGCGATCGTCCCAGTCGCCGTCCATCAGCTGGCCGAGGGCGCTGGCGATCATCGGGCCCCGCCAGGCGAGCGCGGTTCCGGGCTCGACCAGCTGCCCGATCGACAGCATCTTCACGCCGAAGGCGTCGACCGGGACGATCCTCTTGTCCCTGAGCTCGGGCCGGTCGGAATTGCCCATGATCCGGGGCAAGGACGGGCCGTAGATGTCGGCATCGACCAGGCCGACCTTCCGGCCGGAGCGGGCAAGAGCGACCGCGAGGTTGGCCGCGACCGTCGACTTGCCGACACCGCCCTTGCCGCTTCCGACCGCGATGATCGTGCGCGACACCTTGTCCGCCGTCATGGCTATCCGGACGTCGCGGACCCCGGGGAGGGCGGCGAGCGCGGCTCGGATCCGGCCTTCCAGACCGGCGCGTTCCTCGGCGGAAAGGCCGCCGACGTCGACCACCAGGCTGGCGACGCCCTCCTTGAGGCGGGGCGCCGCGACCCGCCCCCGGGCCTCGACAATCGACGAGAGTGCGGCGGTTAGGGGGTCGGTCTGGTCGGTCATCCACCGCAGATAGGCGGCGGCATTGGGCTTGCCACTGTTTTTCCGCCGAGCCGCTTCCTATAAAGGCCCTATGGCAAGATTTTTCGGGTGGGGCGCGCGTCTCGGCGCCGTGTTGAATGAAAATCGCGGCGGGCCCTGGGGTCCTTCCGGCGGCGACGGCGGCGACGGCGGAAGCGGCGGCGGGCCGCGCAATCCCTGGGGCCAGCCCCCGCGCAAGCGCCGCTCCCCGGGAGTCGGCGGGAATGTCGGCTCGATCGACGATTTCCTGAGGAGGAGCCGCGAGAAGTTCGGCGGCCGCTTCCCCCATCAGGAGGGACGGCCCTACTGGCTCTACGGGCTCGCCGTGTTCGTCCTGCTGTGGCTTCTGTTCACCTGCTTCCACCTGATCGGACCTCAGGAGCGGGGAGTCGTCACATTGTTCGGCAAGTACAGCCGGACGGTGAACAGCGGAATCGCGATGACCCTGCCGCTGCCGATCGAGCGGGTCCAGAAGGTCGACGTCGGCCAGATCCGCACCAGCAACATCGGCTCGTCCGACACGGCGCAGGAAAATCTCATTCTCACCGGCGACCAGAATATCATCGACGTCGCTTATTCCGTCCGCTGGACGATCCGCGACCCGCAGCTTTATCTCTTCCAGATCAACGATCCGGACTTGACGATCAGCGAAGTGGCCGAGAGTTCGATGCGCGCCGTTCTCGCCACAGTCTCTCTCGACGACGCTATCGGCGCGGGGCGAAGCGACATCGAATCGAGGTCCGCCCTCGTCATGCAGCAGGTCCTGGACGGTTACGGCGCCGGGGTCAGGATCGAAGGCGTCGCGATCAAGCAGTCCGATCCGCCCGCCACCGTCAACAACGCCTTCAAGGAAGTGTCCGCCGCGCAGCAGGAGGCGCAATCCTATATCAACCAGGCTCGTGCCTACGCCCAGCAGCAGACCGCCCGGGCGCAGGGCGACGCGGCGGCCTTCGACAAGGTCTACGCCCAGTACAAGCTGGCTCCCGAAGTGACCCGACGGCGCATGTATTACGAGACGATGGAGCGGGTACTTTCCAAGGTCGACAAGACCGTGGTCGAGGCCAATGGAGTAACCCCCTATCTGCCGCTGCCCCAGGTCCAGCGCCAGGTCCAGGAAGGAGCCGCCCGATGAGCCCGGCGCTTCGCAACCCGATCGCGCTCGCCTTTATCGCGATCGTCCTTCTCGTCCTCGCCGGAAGCACGTTCGCGACCGTGCCGGAAACCAAGCAGGCGGTGATCGTCCGCTTCGGCAATCCGGACCGGGTGATCAACGCCTATCGCCCGGGCGTGGATTTCGGCCGGACCGGTGCCGGGCTGATCGCCCGGCTTCCGTTCATGGAGCAGATCGTCTGGATCGATAAGCGGATCCTCAGCGTCAAGATGGACCGTCAGCAGGTGCTCTCCACCGATCAGCTCCGGCTGCAGGTGGATGCCTTCGCGCGCTACCGGATCGTCGATCCGCTCCAGATGTACATCTCGGCCAAGACCGAGGAGCGGGTCAGCGACCAGCTCAAGCCCATCCTCGGCTCCGCGATCCGGAACGAGCTCGGCAAGCGCGAGTTCGCAAGGCTTCTCAGCCCGGAGCGGGGGCAATTGATGGCGAACATCAAGCAGGCGCTCGACCGGGTCGCCCGGCAATATGGCGCCGAGATCGTCGACGTCCGCATCAAGCGCGCCGACCTTCCCGAGGGGACTCCGCTCGATTCCGCCTATGAGCGGATGCGCACCGCGCGCCAGCAGGAGGCCGGAGCGATCCGGGCCCAGGGCTACAAGCAGGCGCAGATCATCAAGGCGGACGCCGACGCCGAGGCCGCGAAGACCTATGCGGAGGCCTATGGCAAGGATCCCGACTTCTACGCCTTCTACCGCGCCATGCAGAGCTACGAGACGACCTTCGCCCCGGGCGAGAACCAGGGCCGCTCGACCATCATCATGTCCCCCGACAACCAGTATCTGCAGGAGTTCAAGGGAAAGAACCGGTAGGAACGACCGATTGACGGCGCTTTTTACGTCATGCCGGACTTGCTCCGGCATCCACCTTTCGCCTTCGGCCGAGCGCTGAAGAAGGTGGATCCCGGATCAGGTCCGGGGTGACGGTTGCATCGAATAACGAGAGCCGAAACTCGGAGACCTATTCAAATCCCGTTCAGCAGCACCAAATACAGTTGTAATCGATCAGGATCGCCCGGATCCGCCCACCCGGGCCGAAGCAAATGAGGAGAATGCAATCGTGCGTTACGTCTATGGCATCTCGGCCGCCATTCTTCTTGGCGGAGCCGCCGCCACGCTGACGGTGGGCCCCGTCGGTGCCCAGACCGCCCAGAACGATCCGGGCACCATCGCGTCGGCCGCTCCGCGCCCCGGAGCGCCGATGAGCTTCGCCGACCTCGCCGCCCGGCTCCAGCCGGCGGTAGTCAACATCTCGACCAAGCAGTCGGTCCAGGTCAATCCGAGCCGCCAGGTGCCGCCCGGCTTCGAGGATTTCTTCCGCCAGTTCGGGGTTCCGGTGCCCGACGGCGGCGGCGACGCTCCGGTCACCCAGCGCGGCGGCTCGCTCGGCTCCGGCTTCATCATCTCGGCCGACGGCTATGTGGTGACCAACAACCACGTCGTCTCTCCGGCCCGCACCGGAGCGACCGTCGAGCAGATCACGGTCACCCTTTCCGACCGCCGCGAGTATGAAGCGACCCTCGTCGGCCGGGACACCGCCTCCGATCTCGCCCTGCTCAAGATCAAGGGCAACAACCTTCCCTTCGTCCGCTTCGGCGATTCGAAGCAGACGAGGGTCGGCGACTGGGTCGTGGCGATCGGCAATCCGTTCGGGCTGGGCGGAACCGTCACCGCGGGAATCGTCTCGGCCCTCCACCGCAACATCCGCGCCGGCACCTATGACCGCTACATCCAGACCGATGCGAGCATCAACATGGGCAATTCGGGCGGGCCGATGTTCGACCTGAACGGCAACGTCATCGGGATCAACACGGCGCTCATTTCGCCGACCGGCGGCAATGTCGGGATCGGCTTCGCGATCCCGGCCGAGCAGGCCTTCCCCGTCATCGATTCGCTCCGCAAGGGCCAGCGCCCGCAACGCGGCTATATCGGGGTGAGCCTGCAGGAGCTCGACGAGGACATCGCGGCGTCGCTCGGGATCCCCAAGAACCAGGGCGAGCTCATCCGCGGGGTCACCGCCGGCGGCCCGGCCGCGCGCGCGGGAATCCAGCAGGGCGACGTCGTCGTCAGCGTCGGCGGACGGCCCGTCACTCCCGACGAATCGCTCGCCTATCTCGTCTCGCGCCAGCCCATCGGCTCGCGGGTGCCGGTCGAGATCGTTCGCGAAGGCCGCCGGCAGACGGTCAACGTCGCGGTCGGGGAGCGCCCGACCGAGGAGGAGCTGGCGCGGCTCAACGGCGGCGAGGACGAGACTCCGGTCACGGAGCCTGCCGAAGGCCAGCAGTCGACCAGCCAGAGATCGGCCCGCGAAAGCCTCGGGGTCACCGTCCAGACCCTGACTCCGGAGATCGCCCGCTCGCTTCGACTGAACGACGTCAACGCCAAGGGCGTGGTCATCGCGTCCGTCAGTCCGGGCAGCGACGCCGCCGCCAAGGGGATCCAGCCCGGCGACATCATCCTGTCGATCAACCAGCGCGCGACTCGGACTCCGGAGGAGGCTGCGGCCGCGGTGGCGGCGGCTCGCTCAGCCGGACGCAAGACCGTGCTCCTCCTCGTCCGCCGCGCCAACACCGCCCCGGCCTATTACGGAATCGCTTTGGCGGGACGGTAACCACTTCATTCCTCCCCGGGCTCGTCTCGGGGAGGAATTGGTTTGCTCCGCTTGCCGCCTCGTTCGACATCGGGGATAGGATGCACCCCAGCGAGGGGAGCATCCGCCATGGACGACGACACTTCCATCTTCATCGGCCTCGGGGGCGGCAATCCTCAGCGGCTCATGCTCAAGCGGGCCAACCGGCACGGCCTGATCGCCGGAGCGACCGGCACCGGCAAGACCGTCACCCTCCAGGGCCTCGCGGAAGGCTTTTCGCGGGCCGGGGTCCCGGTCTTCGTCGCCGACGTAAAGGGCGATCTCGGCGGGCTGGCGATGGCGGGCTCGCCGATGGGCAAGCTCCACGACGCCTTCTCCGCACGGGCCGCCGAGATCGGCGATTCCGCCTGGGCCTATGGCGACAACCCCGTCCAGTTCTGGGACCTGCTCGGCCAGCAGGGCCATCCGATCCGGACCACGGTGTCGGAAATGGGCCCGCTCATGCTGGCCCGGCTGATGGACCTCAACGAGGTGCAGGAAGGCGTCCTCACCATCGTCTTCCACGTCGCCGACAAGGACGGGCTGCTTCTCCTCGACCTCGACGACCTCCAGGCGATGCTCGCCGACTGCGCCAACCGCGCCGACGAGCTTACGGTCACCTACGGCAACGTCTCCAAGGCCAGCGTCGGGACCATCCAGCGCTCGCTCCTCCAGCTCCGCTCGCAGGGCGGCGACAAGTTCTTCGGGGAACCGGCGCTCGACATCGCCGATCTCATCGCCCTGGACGACCGCGGCCGCGGGATCGTCAACATCCTCGCCGCCGACCGGCTGATGGCCTCTCCGAAGCTCTACTCGACCTTCCTGCTCTGGCTCCTGTCCGAGCTGTTCGAGCAGCTTCCCGAGGTCGGCGACCCGGAAAAGCCGAAGCTCGTCTTCTTCTTCGACGAGGCCCACCTGCTCTTCACCAGCGCTCCGCCCGCGCTTCTGGAGAAGATCGAGCAGGTCGTTCGGCTGATCCGATCGAAGGGCGTCGGGATCTATTTCATCACTCAGAACCCGATCGACATCCCGGACGCCGTCGCCGGCCAGCTCGGCAACCGGATCCAGCATGCGCTTCGCGCCTTCACTCCGCGCGACGAGAAAGCGGTCCGCTCGGCGGCCGAGACCTTCCGGGCCAATCCGGGGGTGGACGTCGCGACGGCCATCACCGAGCTCAAGGTGGGCGAGGCCCTGGTGTCGCTGCTCCAGCCCGACGGATCCCCTTCGCCGGTGGAGCGGACCCTGATTCGGGTTCCGGGCTCGAGGGTCGGCCCGGTGACCGGGCAGGAGCGGGCGATCTTCGTCCAGACCGACGCCGTCGGCTCCAAATATGACGTTCCGATCGACCGCCAGTCGGCCGAGGAGCTGCTCGGCGCCAAGTCGAGCGAGGCCCAGGCCGCCGCGGCGGAGGCCAAGGCGAGAGCCGAGGAGGCCAAGCTCGATGCGGCCGAGGCGAAGCAGGCGGAGAAGGAGAGGGTGATCGCCGAGCGCGAGGCCGCCCGCGCCGCCAAGGAGGCGGAACGCGCCCGGGTGGCCGGCGAGCGCGAGGCCGCACGCCGGGCCCGCGAGGCCGCGAAGCCGAGCTTGACCGACAAGCTGGTCGAATCCGCGGCCCGCTCGGCCGCAAGCACGGTCGGACGCCAGGTGGCCGGCAAGCTCGGCGGCCAGTTGCTGAGGGGGCTGCTGGGCGGGCTGTTCAGGGGGCGGTGATATTTGCCTCCCCATGCGCAGCATGGGGAGGGGGACCACCCGAAGGGTGGTGGAGGGGTAGGAGCAGGAGGCTTCGCCAATTCGCGTTCGAACCGCCTAGTCCTGCGCCTTTTACCCCTCCACCATGCTTCGCATGGTCCCCCTCCCCATCTGGCGATGGGGAGGCAAGTTTGTCGCAAGCCTCTTGCTGCCGCCGCTCGCCTCCGCGAAGGTGCGCGAGATCAAGAGGGGAAGCGAGCACATGGCGCCAGAAGCATCGACCCGCGAGCTGACGGTCCGCTCGATCCTGCTCGGGGGGCTGCTGACCCTCGTCTTCACCGCCGCCAACGTCTATCTCGGATTGAAGGTCGGGCTGACCTTCGCGACTTCGATTCCCGCAGCCGTCATCTCGATGGCGGTGCTTCGCTGGTTCAGCAATTCCACCATCCTCGAGAACAACATCGTCCAGACCGTCGCCTCGGCGGCCGGGACCCTGGCCGCGATCATCTTCGTGCTGCCGGGCCTGGTGATGATCGGCTACTGGCAGGGCTTCCCGTTCGTCACCACCGCGGCGATCACGATGCTCGGCGGTATCCTGGGAGTCCTGTTCTCGGTTCCGCTCCGGCGGGCGATGGTCGTCGACAGCCCGCTTCCCTTTCCGGAAGGCCGCGCGGCGGCCGAGGTGCTCCAGGTCGGCTCGCAGTCGAGCGCGGGCCAGGAGGAGAGCAGCAAGGGCCTCTCCGTCCTCGTCTGGAGCAGCCTCGTCTCGGCGGGCTTCGCCGTCCTGACCCAGACCCGTCTCGTCGCGGCGGAAGCGGCCGCCTATTTCCGGGCGGGCTCGGGTGCGACGGGAATTTCCGGCGGTCTTTCCTTCGCACTGATGGGCGTGGGGCACCTGGTGGGGATTTCGGTCGGGATGGCGATGTTCCTCGGGCTGGTGATCGGCTGGTGGATACTCCTGCCCCTGCTGACCGCCCAGACCCCGCTGCCCGGAGGGCCGGAGGAATGGGCTCTCACCGTCTTCACCCGCGACGTGCGCTTCTTCGGCGCCGGAGTGATCGGAGTGGCGGCCGTGTGGACCCTGCTCAAGATCGCCGGACCCGTCCTCGGCGGAATCCGCTCCGCGATGGCGGCGAGCGCGGCCAGGCGCGGCGGGAAGGTCCTGGCGCTCGAGGAGCGCGACATGCCGATCGCCATCGTCGGCTTCGGCTCGCTCGCGATCCTGGCCCCGATCGCCTGGCTCTTGTGGTCGGTAATCGCCGGCGGCCCGCTCGCCGGCTCCGCCCTGCTCCTGATCGGCGGCGCCCTGATCTTCGTCCTCGTCATCGGGCTGATGATCGCCGCGGTCTGCGGCTACATGGCCGGCCTGATCGGAGCCTCGAACAGTCCGGTTTCGGGGATCGGAATCCTTTCCGTCGTCGCCGCCTCGCTGATGCTGGTCGGGCTGTTCGGGCGCGAGACCTCGCCCGGGACGACGGAGGCGCTGGTCGCCTACGCCCTGATCGTCACCGGGATCGTCTTCGGGATCGCGACCATCTCCAACGACAACCTCCAGGATCTGAAGACCGGCCAGCTGGTCGGGGCGACTCCGTGGCGCCAGCAGGTCGCACTCATCTTCGGAGTGATCTTCGGGTCGCTGGTCGTTCCGCCCGTGCTCCAGGTGCTCTACGTCGGAATCGGGTTCGCGGGGATGCCGGACGCGGGGCCCAACGCCCTGCCGGCGCCCCAGGCGGCCTTGATCTCGGCGCTGGCCAAGGGCGTGCTCGGCGGCAACCTCAACTGGACGATGATCGGCTACGGCGCGCTCACCGGCGCCGGGCTCGTCATGCTCGACGAAGTGCTCGGCGGCGCCGGGAAGCTCCGCCTTCCGCCGCTCGCCGTCGGGATCGGTATCTACCTGCCGATGGCGGTGATCCTTCCGACCGTGACCGGAGCGGTGATCGGCTATTTCTACGACCGCTGGGCCGACCGGCGCGAGAAACCCGAGTTCGCCCGCCGGATGGGAGTCCTCACCGCCACCGGGCTGATCGTCGGCGAGAGCCTGTGGGGCGTGGTGTTCGCCGGGATCGTCGCGGGATCTGGGAAGGACACGCCTTTGGCCCTGGTCGGCGAGGGCTTCGAGACGGCAGCGCTGATCGGCGGGACGGCGCTGTTCGTGCTTCTGGCGATGTGGATCTATCGCCGCACGATGCGGCTGACGGCCTCCGCTCCGCACTGACCCGGGCAGGACTTTCCGGTCCTGCTCAGTAATAGGCAATCGACCGCGTGATGGTCGTTCGCACTTTCCTCGGCTCCATCAGTCCGGGGAAGAGCTTCCGGTCCCGCGCAGACATGCGGTCGGGATTGGGCAGCTCGATCGAAGTCGTCGTCCTTTTGATCCAATTGCCTTTCGAATCATATTCATAGGCGTGGGTCCTGGTCGTCCGGCCGTAGCTGTCCTCCAGCTTTTCCTCGGATATCTGGCCCTTGTCGTCATAGGCGTAGAGCCAGCTTTTCTTCATCGCCCCGCTGGGCTCATAGGAAACGGCGGCGCGCGGTCGGCCCTTTTCGTCATAGGTGAAGGTGACCCGATGGGCGTTCAGGCAAGGGCCGATCGGAGCGATCGCCTTCGACCCGTCCGGCAGCAAATAGATCGTTTCGGAGCGGCGTCCGGCCGAATCGTGGCGATAGACCGTCTTTCCGACGGTCTTGTTGTCGACGCTATAGGCCGTTTCCCGCAACCGGCCGTCCTCGCCGTAGCTGTTCGCTTCCCTCAGCTCGACCTTGCCCCGGCCGTCATAATGGACGGTCTCGCTGAGCCTGCCGACGGCATAGACGTAGACGTCACGCCCCAGCGCCGTACCCTTGGGATCGGACAGAACGCTCTCGAGCAGATGACCGCCCGAGTCCCGCTTGTAGACCTGCTTGCCGACCGGGAATCCGTAGTCGTCATATATGGACCGCTCGGTTTCGTTGCCCTTGGCGTCGTAGGCGATGAGGTCCTGCTTGCGCGCATCGCGTCCTGAGTCCGGTTCGTCCAGTTCCAAGTCCAGCAACCGCATCGTCGTTTCGGAGCTCATGGACCGCACCGGTCCGACGAGCTGCTCCTCTTCCCGGTTCGATTCCTTATGATTGGCGGTCAGGCCGATCAGAAGCCAAGGAAGAGCAAGCAATCCGACCCATCCGCGCACCGCAATCCTCCTCGTTCCGCCTCGCCGGAACTAGTGCGGAATGAGGCCGCGAGCGACTTGTTTTTCCTTCATATTGGAGCATTTTTTATTGGGATTGCCCGCTCTTCGCCTCCAGCCACTTCGTGATGTCCGGAAGCCGCGTCGTCCGCACCTTCACCCGGTCGCGGATCGAGGCGATCGCGACGTCGACCCGGCCGCGCGACTGCGGGGTCATGTAGCGGGTCGCGAAATCCTCGAGCTTGGCGACCATCGCGGGATCGGCCGAGCCTCCGCCCAGGCCGGCGAGGAAGCGCGAGCGCGACGAGATGTCGACCAGGCCCTCGACCTTCTCGCGGTTGCGGATTGCGAAGTCGAAGGCGAGGTCGGGGTGCTCGCCGGCCACCGCCGAGATGATCCCGGAGCTGGTCGTCGCTCCCGGCTCGTCCGTCAGCGCGAGGTCGAGCGCCCTTTGCGCCAGTGCGGGATCGGCGGCGCTCCCGAGCAGCCGGTAGAGCTGGGCCTTGACCAGCGGGTTGCGCTCGGCCCGCGCCTGGGCCCTGAGCCGCTCCCAGCCGGCCGAATCGACGTTCCTGGCGGTGACCGAGAGGATCGTGCTCCTAAGCGGCCCTGCGGTGGCGAGCGGATCGCCGGCGGCGAGGAGGCGGTTGGCTTCGCCGACGACCTTGGGATCGCCCATTTCGCCGAGGGTGTCGATCAGGTCCGCCCTCAGCACCGGAACGGTCGGGGCCTCGCCGGCCTTCGGGGTCCAGCCGATCCGGGCGAGAACGGGCGACAGCTTTGCCGAGGCGTAGCGCGCCACCATCGCGCGGTGGGCGGGATCGCTCTCGTACATGTCGTGGACGCTGCTCAGGATGGTCGCGGCCCGGCTCCACACCTGCGGGTTGGCGTTGGCGGGCACCTTGTCGACCATGTCGAGCGCCTCCGCGGCCGATTGGTAGCCGGCGAGGCCGAGGCCCCAATTGTCGGCCATCAGGCCGATCTGGTCGATGGGCTTCAGCCGGGTGAAGCTTTCCGTCAGCCGGTCGAGCATGGCGGGGGTGTAGAGCGTCCGATAATAGCCGGTCTGGCCGCTGTTGACGACGACCGGGTTGCAGCCGGCGACGCTGAGGCTGCCGGTGCCCCCTTCGACGAGGGTGCGGGTCTCGGCTCCGCCGACCGTGGAGGCGATCACCGGCACCCGCCAGGACTTCGCCGCCTGGCCCTGCCGGTCGCGGGTGAACTCCGACTGCCGAAGGGTGAGAAGCGTCTTTCCGCCGCGGCAGGCCGAGCCCTCGACCCGGATCAGCGGGACTCCCGGCTGGAGCGTGAAATCGTGGGCTATGGCGGTGACCGGCTTGCCCGCCGCCCGCTCGACCGAGCGCCACAGGTCGTCGGTCTGGGTGTTCCCAAGCTTGTGGACCCGGATATAGTCCTGGACCCCGCGCTTCCACGCGTCCTCGCCGACATAATCCTCAAGCATCGTGATCACCGCCTCGCCCTTCTGGTAGGTGATCGCGTCGAAGGCCTGGCTGATCTGCTCGACGGTGCTGATCCGCTGGACGACGGGGTGGGTGCTCGAAACCGAATCGAGTCCGATCGCGGCCTCGCGCCCGGAGACGGTGCCGAGCTCGGGATCCCATTCCGGATGGAGCGCCGTGGTCGCCTTGGTCGCCATCCACGAGGCGAATCCCTCGTTCAGCCACAGATCGTCCCACCAGGCCATGGTGACGAGATCGCCAAACCATTGGTGCGCCATCTCGTGCGCCGCCACCTCGAATATCCGCTGGCGGGTTCCTTCCGTGGTGATCGCCGGATCGACGAGCAGGATCGATTCGAACGAGAAGATGGCGCCCCAATTCTCCATCGCTCCGAAGAACTGGCTGCTTCCCGGCCCGGCGACGTTGTCCAGCTTGGGGAGCGGGTAGGGGGTTCCGAAATAGTCGTTGTACCAGGGAAGGATCTTCGCCGAGCTCTCGAGCGCCCAGCGGCCCTTCTCGCCGTCGCCGCGCTTGGTGACGACCCCCACCTCCGTGTTCGCCGCCGTCTTGGTGATCCGGTCGAACTCGCCGACCGCCAGGAAGAGCAGGTAGCTCGACATTGCCGGGGTGGTCTGGAAGGTGACGGCCTTGGTTCCGTCGGAATTGGTCTGGACCGCGGCTTGCGGCATGTTGCTGATCACGTCCTGCCCGGCGGGCACCGTGACGTTGAGATTGTAGGGAGTGCGAAACTGGGGCTCGTCCCAGCCGGGGAAGAAGCGCCGGGCGTCGGGCGCCTCGAACTGGGTGAAGAGGGCGCGCTTCTTGCCCTGCGCGCTTTCATAGTCGAGCGCGAACAGTCCGGCCGCCTGGGTGTAGATCTTGCCGCTGTAGTTGATCGTCAGACGGTATCGGCCCGGCGCGATCTTTCGGGCGAAGCGGAAGGTCGCGGTCTGCTTCTCCGAATCGACGTCGATCTTGCGCGGGTTGAGTGCGAGCGGAGCCCCGTTGTCCACTCCGCCCAGTGAGACTTTGCTGAACTCGAGGTCGGCGGCGTTCAAAGTGATGCTGTCGGTGGCCTGGAGGACCTGGATGTCGATGTCCGCCCGGCCCGAAAAGCGCAATTTCTCCGCGTCCGGCCTGGCCGCGATCGTATATTGGAGAGGCCTGACGTTGGTCGGCAGCTGGGTCGTGATCCGGGTGGCCGGAACGGTCTTCGGGTTCGGGGCCGCCGCCCTGGTCGGGCCGACCGGGCCGGCGAGACCGGCGAGCGCGAGTGCGGAGAGGGAGACGGTGGCGAAGAGGCGCATGGAATACTCCGGTCCGGGACGTGGCTGCGCTCCAGAACGGGCGCCGATGCGATGTTAAACTCAGTAGCCGAAGATCGGTGCCGCCTTGTGGCCCTCCAAAACATGGGCTCGAAGCTTCTCCGGCTCCCAGAGCAACTCGACTCCCATCTCGGCCTGCCGGATCAGTGAGACGATCGCCGAGTTCACCGGGGCCTGCCGCCCGAGCTTTCTCGCGAGTGCGACGACCTCGCCGTTCAAATAAGCAATTTCGGTCGGCCGGCCGGCGCGCAGGTCGTCGGCCATCGAGGACCGCGCCTTGGAATCGATCTTCTGGATCTTGAGGAAGAGGTTGTTGAAGATGAGGTTCGGCGAGGCGATTGCGTGCGGAAGAAGCCTGGGGGGGACCGGACCGATCTTTGCGGGCTCGATGCCTGCGGCCTCGAGCAGCCCGAGCGCCTCGAGGATGGAAGCGGCGACGACCCGGCGATAGTCGCGCTGCCTCAGCTGCTCGAGCAGGGTCCGCCCGGACAGCGCGTTGACCGCATTGTTGAGGTTGATGAGCAATTTGCCCCAGGCGATCGCGGTCATGTCGCTCGAAAGGCGGAGCCGCGCCGGCCCGTCGCCAACCCGCTCCGCCAGCGCCCGAAGCGCCGGCACGTCCTCGGCGATCAGATCGCCCGCCACCCCCTTGTGGAAGCGGCCGTTGCCGAGGTGTGCGACATTGTAGGGCACCATTCCGGCAACCGCCTCGAAACGGCTCTTCAGGACCGAGCGCAGGGCGTCGACGTTGCTCACCCCGTTCTGAAAGCTGACAACGATCGCCCCCCTCGTCGCGTTCCGCGCGATCTCCTTCGCGGCCGCGGCGGTGCCGGTGCTCTTGACGCACAGCGCGATGACGTCGGCTCCCGCCAAAGCCGAAGGCTTGGTCGAGTAGTCCACCCGATCCGGTGCGAGGCGGGCCCTCCAGCCCGAATGATCGGTAAGGGTGAGGCCGTTCTCGGCGATCTCCCGTCCGATCCGCTCCCGGCCGACCAAGGCGACCTCGACCCCCGCCGCCGCCCAGGCCCCGCCGACGAAGCATCCCACCGCCCCCGCTCCGAAGATCGCGACCTTCACGGGAAGGCTCTCCCGTCATTGCGAGGAGCGAAGCGACGCGGCAATCCAGCCACGGCGTTCGCGTTCGCGCCTGCACTGGATTGCTTCGCTCCGCTCGCAATGACGGCAAAGCTCATCATTCAGCCCCGCCCGCGATAGCCGGGCACGTCCTGAGCGGGGACCCAGAGGGCCTGCGGCGGCTCTCCGGATTGCCAGAAGACGTCGATCGGAATTCCGCCGCGCGGATACCAATAGCCTCCGATCCGAAGCCACAGCGGCTTCATCTCGGCGACCAGCCGCTCGGCAATGCCCACCGTCACGTCCTCGTGGAAGCCGCAATGGTTGCGAAAGGCGGTGAGGAAAAGCTTCAGCGACTTGGATTCCACGATCGTCTCGCCGGGCGCGTAGTCGATGACGAGGTGGGCGAAATCCGGCTGTCCGGTGACCGGGCACAGGGAGGTGAATTCCGGAGCGGTGAACCGGACCAGATAAGGCCGGTCCCGGCGCGGGTTCGGGACGTAATCGAGCTCCGCCTCTTCCGGCGAGGCCGGAAGCGGGCTTGAGCGGCCGAGATGGGTCAGGTCCATGGCCGGCCTGTAGCCGCTCCCGGAGCCGCTGTCATGGGCGCGCGGGCGAGGCTTCCCGCACATTTGCGCACAACCCGTCAGCAACTGCGGCGCAGGCTGTCCGGCACAGGTCAAAATTGGCTAAAAATTACGCTATCGCAAAGACTTGACTGCCCTGATGCTGACCGTCTGCAGGAGGGCGCGGATGAGTAATGGACTAAGGCTTCTGGTCCTCGCTGGATTGCTTCAGTCCGCGCAGCCGGCCTCGGGCGGATGCCTTCCGGCCGACAGGACGGCCGAGCGGATGGACGAATATTTCACCCACCCTCGAAGCCCCTCGACCTGGCGCGCCCTGGCGGGATTCGGCGATCCCCTAATCGTGCCGCTCGGCTCCGGCTTCAACGGCACCGCCTTCGCCCCGGCCGAGTCCGTCAGCTGGGAGGAATCGTCCGCTCTCAAGCGCCGCATGCTCCCCCCGCAAACGGACGACGGCGGTTATTGGATGCCCGATGAGGGCAAGTGCCGGCTCGACCATGCCTTGTGGGTGGCGAGCCGCCGGGTCGCCGCGCTCGGTGCGGACCACCCTTATGTCCGGCAGTGGTTCGCCGTTCAGAAGGCGGTTTTCTCGGCCTGTATCAACTGGACTCCGGCCGGGGCTCAGCCCTTTCCGGTACCGCTTCGCCTCACCGATCCTGGGCTTGCCGCTCTTCAGTCGGACGACCGCGCCTATCAGCAGGCTTCGCGCCTTTTCTACGAGGGCAGCAGGGAGACGCTGCGGGCCTTCCGGCGGATCGGAGCCTCGAAATCGCGCCACGCGCCGATCGCCCGATACATGGTGCTTGTGACGATGGTGGAGCTGGAGCCGCGGCTCTCGGCCGCTCCGCAGCCCCCGGCGGCAAATCCCGCGGAGCCGCGGCCGGACGTGGCGGCGATCATCGCCGAGGCCCGGTCGGTCCTTGCCGATCCTTCCGCGGCGGAGGTCCACCCGCTGACCCAGGCCCTGGTCGGCTCGCTCGCCTGGAACGCTTCGAACGGCTACGGATCCCCGCTCGAGCGCGACGCCGACGCGCTTCGAACCCTGCAGGTCCAGCTACTACTCCAGGCTCTCCTGGCCGACCGCAATCGCCTGGCGAACACGCCCGGCGCCGCCGAACGCTATGCCCGGGCGGCGGCCGATTTCGATCATTTCCAGTCCCGTCTGCCGAAGGGGCGCTGGCTGCTCTCGGCAAAGCTCGGGGACGACGACCACAGCTATCGGGCGCTCGCCGCCGCCGCCCGGCGCAATCCGCTGGCGGGCTGGCTGGTCCTTCCGCCTTCTCCGTTCGAGGGGTCCGCGGCCTGGGTCTCCGTCCGAAGGCCCGGAGAGAAGCCGCTGGTTCGCTACCTGAGCCGCCGGCCGGGCGACGAAGCCTGGCGGGCGGTCAGGCTTGCCTACTCGACCCGCTACGATCCGGCGCTGTGGAGCCGCCTCGAGCGTCAGACCGAGCGGGTCCGGCGTTGCGGGGGCGACCGGCTGCTCGCGGCGGTCCCAAACCTCTTTTATCATCAGGTGCGCACTGCGCTGATGAACGGGGGCGAGGGCTCGGCCCGACGCCGGGCCTTCGAGCGCGCACTGGCCACGGTGTGGCGCTGGCCGTGGCGTAACACCCTACCTTACGTCGAGACGGTCGGGGACTCCGTCGACTATCTGATCGCCGAAGGCCGCCTGGCGGAAGCGCGGCGGCTGTACGAAGCCGCCGAACTGCGCGAGTCCCGGTTCGCGCTGCCGCTCTTGATGCTGGCCCGGACCGAGGACGAACTCGTTCGCCGGATGGCCGACCATGACCGTTTCGAGAATCTGAGCGCGCGGTCCTTTTTCGAGCATTTGTCGACCAAGGCGCTCCGCCGGCTCGCGGAGCGCGAGCAGGTGCCGGCCGAATATCGGTCGGCCTTCGCCCGGCTCGCCTGGACCCGCCTCTACGCGACCGGCCGACCGTTGCCTCGCGAGCTCGACCTTCTGATGCGGCGGCTCAACCCGGAGATCACGGGGGGATGGCGGTCGACCCCCGGGGACGGGGCGGACCCGAGGCTTCTGCTCGACGTGCTGCGCTCGCCCGGCCTCAACATCCTGATGCGGCGTCCCGAGAGGCGCGGATATGACGAAGCCAACGATCCCGGCCTCACCCGGATCGACACCTACGAGCACAGCGACAACAATTGGTGGTGCGCCTGGCAGTCCGACCGTCATCGGTGGACGGCGGCGCGCGATCTCTATCGCCAGTTCCTCGCCGGCTCCGACTGGTTCGGGGACCGCTCGCCCGAGGAGGAGCGCGCACTGGCGAGGCTCGGGCCGCTGCTTCGCCAAAGCTGGCTTTGGAAGTCGCGTATGCCGGCGGCCGAGGAACGGCGGCTCGCCGAAATGGATTGCGCGCCCAAGCTGCTGGCCGGGAGGGCGGTTCGATGGGCTTCGATACCGGGGCCGGCCAATGGACAGGACGAGGCCCTTGCGCTCGCGGTTCGGGCCACCCGCTACGGCTGCCAGCGCCAGGGCGGACACGGAGCCTATTCGAAAGCCGCGTTCAACCTGCTCCACAACCGCTTCGGGCAATCCGCGGCCGCGAAGCAAACGCCTTATTGGTTCGACTGCGTCCATTTCTCGGGCGGCTGCGCATTCCCCAGGGCCGCCCGGCCGGAAGAATGGGATTGAGCGCCGGCGCGGCGCGGCGAGCGCTTTGACTCGCCCGGAGCGCATGGCATAGCTCGCGCCATGAAGAAGCTCCTGCTCGCCGCCTCGGTCCTCGCCTTTTCCGCCTCCGCCTTCGGCCAGGCCTCCGCGCCGGAGACGAACAAGGAAGCCGGAAAGCCGGTGCCGGAGCCGCTCGTCTCGGTGACCCGGCACTCGGGCAGCTTCGGCGGCCAGCGCATCGCCTACACGGCGACCGCTTCCGAGACCTATCTCAAGGCGGCCGACGGGACTCCCAAGGCGAGCATCTTCTCGATCGCCTACGTGAAGGAGCCGCGCGATCCGAAGCGGCCGGTCGCGTTCCTGTTCAACGGGGGGCCGGGCTCGGGCTCGCTGTGGCTCCACATGGGCGCCTTCGGGCCGAAAAGGGTGGCGATCCCGTCCGACGCCCGCGACGACGGCGCTCCGCCCTTTCCGATCGTCGACAATCCCGACAGCCTCCTCGACGTCGCCGACATCGTCTTCATCGACCCGGTCGGAACCGGCTTCAGCCGCCCGCTCGGCAAGACCGAGGGCAAGGAATATTGGGGAGTCACCCAGGACGCCAGGTCGGTCGCCGAGTTCATCCGGATCTGGCTCGGCGAGAACGGCCGCTGGAACTCGCCCAAGTTCGTCGGCGGCGAGAGCTACGGGACGACCCGTTCGGCGGCGGTGGTCAACCAGCTCGAGGGCGCCTTCAACGACGTCTCGCTGAACGGGATCATCCTCATCTCGACGATCCTCGATTTCGGAGCCCAGGCCAACGTGCCCGGCAACGAGATGCCCTACGTCCTCTATCTGCCCTCCATGGCGGCGGCCGCATACCATCACGGCAAGGCGCCCGCCGACGCCGGCACCCTGGAAGCCTTCGTCCAGCAGGCGCGCGACTTCGCCGGCGGCGACTATGCCTCCGCTTTGTTCAAGGGCCAGAGGCTTCAGGGGGAGGAGCGCGCTTCGATCCGCCGCCGCCTCGCGCGCTTCACCGGGCTTTCCGAGCGCTTCCTCGAATCGGCCGACCTGCGGGTCGCCGATCAGCGCTTCTACAAGGAGCTGCTTCGCGACAAGGGGCTGGCGATCGGCCGGCTCGACGCCCGCTACACCGGGCGCGACTTCGACAATGCCGGAGAGACGCCCGACAACGATCCGAGCTTCTATGGGATCGACGCGGGCTATACGGCGGCCCTGAACGACTGGGTGCGGGACGGGCTCAAGTTCCGAACCGACCGCCAATATTCCACGATCGGCGGGGTCGGCGACTGGGACTGGGACCTCAAGGACCAGGGCGGCGAGTCGAAATATTACAAGAACGTCGCCCCCTATCTGGGCAAGGCGATGCGCGAGAATTCGGGCCTTCGGGTCTTCGTCGGCCAAGGCTATTTCGATTTCGCGACGCCCTTCTTCGGCGCCGAATATGCCCTCTCCCGAACCGGGATCCCGCAGGAGCGGATCGTCTATCGATATTACGGCTCGGGCCACATGATGTACGTCCGGGACGAGGACCGGGCCAGGCTGTCCAGCGACATCAGGGCGTTCATTCGGGCGAGGTGAGGAGGCTCGTCGTCCCAGCGAAGGCTGGGACCCAGGGTATGAAAGGCGTCGCGGTCTTCATCCCCTGGGGCCCCAGCTTCGGCGGGGCGACGGTAAGTGATTGTGGCTTTATGCGGTACGTGCCTGACAATATGTCAGCCTAGCTTGACATTATGTCAGGCTTGCCCTAATCGATTCGTCATGGTCGGCAGATAGGCTGCGGGCCGGGACGCGAGGCAGGGGTCGTGAATCTCGAGGGGTATGTGAAGAATCGATTGAAGGTCCTGCGGGCGGAACGCGACTGGAGCCAGGCGGAGCTTGGCGGCCGGCTCGGAGTCTCGCGGCAGGCGGTGAACGCCATCGAGACCGGCAAATACGATCCTTCGCTTCCGCTCGCCTTCAAGCTCGCCCGCTTGTTCTCCGTCCCGATCGAGGAGATTTTCGATGACGGCTTCGGGGGCACGGGCGATGCGCGATAGCGCGCCGCGCGGCGAGGGGGAGCGCCGGGACTCGGCGCGCCGCCGCAAAAGGTGGGTGATCATCGTCGCCTTGGCGGCAACCGGCTTCGTTCCCGGCCTCTACCTCGGCTACAATGACGCGGCGGCGCTGGTCGAGAGCCGGTCGGGCACATGGCCGCCGGCTCTCGTCGTCGGGCTGTCGCTATTGTATCTCATCGCGGTCGTCGGCGGCGGGCTTCTCCTGCGCGGCCTGACCGACGAGGTCGAACGGCAGCACAGCTACAAGGCGGCGAGCTTCGCCGGGATGGCGCTGATGCTGGTCTACCCGATCTGGTTCCTGCTCTGGAGGGGCGGATTCGTCCCGGAGCCGATCCACTGGGTTCTCTTCGTCATCTTCTGGATCAGCCTCGCGCTCGCCAGCCTCTGGTATCGCTTTCGCTAAGGATATTGCCGTGATCAGGAACCTCATTGCTTTGGCGTTGCTCGCCTTGGTGCTCGCACCGCTCGTCTCCCTTCATCAACTCGGAGCCGTCGAGGCCAGGGCCTCGGTCCGGATCGTGAAGATAGGCTCCGTGCGGGCCGTGAGCTTCGATGCGCTGCTTGCCGCGACCCGACTTTAGGAGGCTCGGATGAGCGAGACTTCAGACGTCGAGCGCGCCGACGGCATCGGCCGAAGGCGGGCGCGGATCTTCGCCGTCCAGGCGGTTCTCTTCATCAGCTGGCAAGGGCTCTTCTTCGCCGGCCCGCAGGGGGATCCGTTGCGGACGGTCAGCGCGGTCAAGCTTTCCGCCTGGTTCGTGTGGGCGCTGCTTCTGCTCTTCCTGCTCGCCACGGGCGGAGGCCTGGTTCGGCATCGCAAGCTTCGCGGCCTGCTGAACGACGAGCTTACCCGGAAGAACCGAAGCCGGGCCTATGCGGCGGGATTCTGGGCCGCGGCCGCCGCCTGCGTCCTTCTCTATCTGGTCGGGATGCTGGAACCGGTCAGCGGTCGGGAGGCGATCCACATCATCCTTTCGGCCGCCGTCGGCGCGGCCCTCCTGACCTTCGCTATCCTCGAGCGACGAACCGCCGGAATCGGCTAAGCCGCTTATAACACAGCATAAAAGTCTCTTCGGCTGACCGGGCGTCCGGCAGCCGCCGCCCGAACCTTGTCTGATTGAAAGGAATGCAACGATGAAGACCCTCAAATTTCTCTCGGCCTCGGTCGCGGCCTTGTCGGTCGCCGCGGCCGCCCTTCCGGCGCCCGTGGCGGCCCAGCCGACAGGGATTCCGGCACCGAAGACTTTCGGGCGCTGGGGCGTGGACCTCGGAGCGCGCGATCCCTCGGTGAAGCCCGGCGACAGCTTCTTCGACTACGCCAATGGCGGCTGGTACAAGACCGCCGTCATCCCGGCCGACTATCCGCTGGCGGGGGTCGCGCTCGATACGCACCTGCTTACCCAGGCCCAGTTGCGCTCCGTGGTCGAGGACAGCGCCCGCAACCCCTCGACCCGCAGCGCCCGCCAGGTCGGAGCCCTTTATTCCAGCTTCATGGACGAGGCTCGGCTGGAAAAGCTCGATTCCGCGCCGCTCGCGGCGGACCTCGCCGCAGTCCGGGCGGTGCAGTCCAGGAGCGAAATGGCGCGGCTGATGGGCGCCACGACCGGCACGTTCGGATCCAGCTTCTTCAAGTTCGGAGTGACCCCGGATCCGAAGGGCACCAATCTTTACATGACCGGGATCGAAGTCGGCGGGATGGGCCTTCCAGACCGGGATTATTACCTCACCGACCGGTTCAAGGCCCAGCGCGAAGCCTATGCCGGCCACGTCGAGCGCACCCTTCAGCTGATCGGATGGCCGGAAGCCGCTTCGGCGGCGCAGTCGATAGTCGCGCTCGAGACGAAGATCGCCGAGGCCAGCTGGTCGCAGGTCGAGCAGCGCGATCCGGTCAGGATGTTCAGGCCGATGGACCTCGCGGCCCTTCGGGCGCACGCGCCGGACTTCGACTGGACCGCGTTCCTGGCCGGGGTCGGAGCGCCTCCGATCGAGAAGCTTATCGTCACTCAGGACACCGCGGTTCCGAAGGTCGCAAGGATCTTCGCCGAGGCGCCGCTCGAGACGTTGAAGGCCTGGCAGGCCTTCCGGATCGCCGACCAGGCCGCGCCCTTCCTGTCGAAGCGCTTCGTGGACAACAAGTTCGCCTTCAGCCGCGTACTGAGCGGCGCGCAGCAGATCCGGCCCCGGTGGGAGCGCGGAGTCCAGCTGGTCGACGGCGTGCTCGGCGAAGTGCTCGGCCAGGAATATGTCCGCCGCCATTTCCCCGCCGAGTCCAAGGCGCGGATGGAGGAGATGGTGCGCAACCTCCAGTCGGCGATGCGGGCCCGGATCGAAAGCGCCGCGTGGATGACTCCGCAGACCAGGGCCGCGGCCCTCGAAAAGCTCGCCCGGCAGCGGGTGAAGGTCGGCTATCCGAGCAAGTGGCGCGACTATTCGGCGCTCGAGCTCAAGCCGGACGATCTCTACGGCAACGTCAAGCGCGCCCGCGCCTTCACCGCCCGCTACCATTTCGGCCGGATCGGTAAGCCCGTCGACAAGGAGGAGTGGATGATGACTCCCCAGACGGTGAACGCCTATTTCAATCCGCTCGGCAACGAGATCGTCTTCCCCGCGGCGATGCTCCAGGCGCCGATGTTCGACCCGAAGGCCGACCCGGCGGTGAATTACGGGGCGATCGGCTCGGTGATCGGGCACGAGATCAGCCACGGCTTCGACGACCAGGGCCGGCAGTTCGACGAGGCGGGACGGCTTCGCGACTGGTGGAAGCCGCAGGATGCCGCGCGTTTCGTCGCCGAAGCCGGAAGGCTCGCCGACCAGTATGGCGCCTATGAAGGCGTTCCCGGAATGAAGGTGAACGGCAAGCTCACGCTCGGCGAGAATATCGGCGACCAGGGCGGGCTCAAGATCGCGCTCGACGCCTATCATTCGACCCTGAAGGGAAAGAAGGCCCCGGCGATCGACGGCTTCACCGGCGATCAGCGTTTCTTCCTCGCCTTCGCCCAGGGCTGGCGCGGCAAGGTCCGCGACGAGATGATGAAGATGGTCCTCGTCTCCGATCCGCACTCGCCCTATCGCTGGAGGGTCGACGGGACGCTCAGGAACATCGACGAATGGTACAAGGCGTTCGACGTGAAGCCGGGCGACAGGCTGTATCTGGCGCCGGAGCAGCGGGTACGGGTCTGGTAGCTCCGTCATCCCGGCGAAAGCCGGATGACGGGCCGGGGGGGGGGGCGGGACGACGCTCTCTGGACAATGGCACTTCGGCGGGACAAGGAAAGGGCCCTTGCCGCCGCCGGAGCAGCCGATGCGTCTCGCCCCTGTCCTCGCTCTCCTCCTCGCGGCCTGCGCAACCATGCCCGAGCCGCCGACGATCGCGGAGCGCGCCGCACGCTGGTGGGGCGACGTCTCGACCCTGGCCGCGGACGACATGGAAGGGCGGCTGACCGGCACCGCGGGCTACCAGCGCGCCGCCGACCACGTCGTGTCGCAGCTTCGAGAGATCGGCCTCGAGCCTGCCGGGACTGACGGCTTCTTCCAGCCCGTCATGTTCGAGGAGCAGTTCGTCGACTCCGCCGGGTCGAGCGCGTCGCTGGTCGCGGGCGGACGGGCGACTCCGCTCTCCATCCCCGGCGACATCATCATCGGCCGAGGCGACGGCCGCCGACCCGAACGGATCGACGCGCCGCTCGTCTTCGTCGGCTACGGCCTTCACATCCCGGAAGCCGGGCATGACGACTTCGAAGGGGTCGACCTTAAGGGCAAGATCGCGGTCGTGATCAGCGGCGGGCCGGCAGAGATTTCGGGCGCTTTGAAGGCGCATGCCCGGCGCGACCGGGCGAGGCTGCTGTCCGAACGGGGCGCGGCGGGCCTGCTGTCCTTGACCACCGCCAAGGCCGTCGAAGTGCCCTGGTCGCGCGCCATGGCCCAGGCCGGCCAGTCCGGAATGTACTTCGCCGATCCGGCGCTCCGCGACGTGAAGACCCAGTTCTTCAACGCCAGCTTCAACACCGAATCCTCCGCCCAGCTCTTCACCGGCTCCGGCCATAGCTTCGATCAGATCTCGGCGCTGGCCGATGCCTCGAAGCCCTTGCCGAGATTCGACCTGAAGCCGTCGCTTCGGGCGAGCGTGGCGATGCGCCACCGGCCGGTCGAGTCGAACAACGTCGTCGCGCGCCTGCCCGGAAGCGACAGGCGTTTAAAGACCGAGCATGTCGTCTTCTCCGCCCATCTCGACCATCTCGGGGTCAGCACCCCGATCGACGGCGACGGGCTTTACAACGGCGCGATGGACAATGCCGCGGGGGTCGCCGGCCTGCTCGACATCGCCCGGAGCTACAAGGCCCGCCGGGTCAAGCCGAAGCGCTCGATGCTGTTCGTCTTCGTAACCGCGGAGGAGAAGGGGCTGCTCGGCTCGCGCTATTTCGCGCTTCGGCCGACCGTGGCCAAGGCCTCGATCGTCGCGGACATGAATTTCGACATGGCTCTGCCGATCTTCCCGCTGAAGAGCGTGACCGCGCTCGGAGCGGAGGAAAGCAGCCTGGGAGCGGCCGCGGCCGCGGTGGGCCAGTCCCTGGGCCTGCCTCTCGTCCCCGATCCTTTTCCGGACCGGAACAGCTTCGTCCGCTCGGACCAGTACAGTTTCATCCGCGAAGGCATTCCCTCGCTCGCCTTCAAGTTCGGCTTCGGCCCGAAGGATCCGGAGGCGGAGATCGAGCGCCGATGGCGCTCGACCCGTTATCATGCGCCGTCGGACGATCTCGGCCAGACCGTCGCGAAGGAGGATGCGATCAGGCTCCACGATTTCGTGGGCGAGCTTGCGCTCAGGGTCGCCAATACGCCCGAACGCCCCGCCTGGGCCGAGCGAAGCTTCTTCAGGAGGTTCGCCAAATGAGGGGGCGTCGCGCAAAAGCTCCTCTCCCGTCCTTCACGGGAGAGGAGGGGCCCACCGCGAAGCGGTGGGACGTGAGAGTCTTGCTGAGCCAGTGCTACAGACCCTCACCTCCCAAGCTTCGCTTGGGCCCGTCCTCTCCCGCGAAAGGCGGGAGAGGGGTCTTGGCTGCGATGCTCCTTATCTTCGCCGTCCCTGCCGCCGCGCAGAAATCCGCGCCTCTGCTGACTCCCGCCGAAACCGAAGCCCTGGCCGCGGAGCTCTCCGGAGCCTCCGCCAAGCGCACCGTCCAGGCCCTCTCGCTTCACCACCGGATGCGCGGGTCGGAAGGCTATCGCGCGGCGGCCGAGCTGATCCGCGACCGGCTTCGCGAATACGGCCTCAAGGAGGTCGACATCCTGTCGCTGCCGGCGGACGGCAAGATCTTCTACGGCACCCAGCGTTCCCGGCCGGCCTGGAATGCGAGCTTCGCCGAGCTTTGGGAGCAGAGGCCGGACGGCGCGCGCTGGACCGATTCGGAGCGGATCGCGTCCTGGGCGGACCAGCCGATCACCCTTGCCCAGGACAGCGTGAGCGGCCGCGCCGAGGCCGAGCTGGTCGACGTCGGCACCGGCGCCTCCGCCGCCGATTATGCCGGCAAGCAGGTTCGCGGCAAGCTCGTGCTCGTCTCCGGCCAGCCGGAGGCGGCGGCGAAGCTGGCGGTGACCGAGCGCGGCGCCGCCGGGATAATCTCCTGGGCCCAGAACCAGCGCTCCGCCTGGTGGGGCGAGGACGAGAGCCTGATCCGCTGGGGGCATCTCAGCACCTGGAACGACCCGACCTTCGCCTTCATGGTCTCTCCCGCCCGGGCCCGCGCCTGGCAGGCCCGGCTTGCCAAGGGCGAGACGGTGCGCCTGCGGGCCGAGGTGAAGGCGGGACGAAGCCCCGGTGCCTATCTCATCCCGACGGCCGTGATCCCCGGCAGGGACCGGTCGAAGGAGATCGTCTTCTCCTGCCACCTCGACCATCCCTCGCCGGGCGCCAACGACAATGCCAGCGGCTGCTCGGGCATCCTCGAGATCGCCCGAACCTTCCAGCGGCTGATCGCCCAGGGCCGGCTTCCTCAACCGCAGCGGACCCTTCGCTTCGTCTGGCCGTGCGAGATCGAATGCACGATCGCGCTACTCAACGCCCGGCCGGAATATGCGCGGCGGACGCTGGCGACGATCCATCTCGACATGATCGGCGGCAATATGGACGTCACCAGGGGAACGCTCGGCGTGGAAGGCTCCCCGCCAAGCCTTCCCAGCTTCGTCTCCTATGTCGGCTTCGCAATGGCCCGCTGGGTCGATTCCAACGCTTCGCTCTACGCGGAGCGCGGGGAATCGGACTACCCGCTGCTCGATCCGGAAGGGACGAAGAACCCGCTCAGGGCGAGGATCGGAGGCTTCTCCGAAGGTTCGGACCACCAGGTCTGGAGCGAGGGGAGCTGGCGGATCCCCATCCTCTACGTGTCCGACTGGCCCGACCTCTACATCCACACCAACAAGGACGTCCCCGGCAACCTCGACTCCACGAAGATGAAGCGGGCGATGTTCATCGCCGCGGCCTCGGCCTGGGCGCTCGCCGACGTCGAGCAATCGGATACTCCGGCCCTGGAGCGGCTGCAGATGATCGAGGCGGACTTTCGGGCGGCGCTGGTCGGCCAGCGCGGCTTCGAGCTGTCGGAGGCCGACGCGGCGAATGCGGTGTCGCTCCACACGGGTCACGAGGTGGCCCTGGAGCTCTCGCTCCAGCGCTTCGGCCTGCTTGTCGGCGAGACCGACCGGCTGGGGCCGCCTCGGGCGTCGACCGCCGGGCTCGGAACGATCTACCGCCGCGATCCGAAGCTGAAGGGGCCGATGGACGGCTTCGGCTACAGCTGGCTCGACGATCAGCTGGAGAAGGCGAAGATCGCCCGGCCCGCTTTGCTCGAGCGCAAGCCCGCCTGGGAAGGTCCGAGCTTCGGCTACGAGGCGCTCAACCTCGTCGACGGGAGACGAAGCGTCCAGGCGATCCGCGACCAGCTGGCGGTCACCGTCGGCCCGGCGCCGGCCGAGGAGGTCGCCGCCTATCTCGCCGTGCTGGAGCGGCTCGGCGTGATCCGGCGTTAGGACGGGCGATGGACAGCCTCGTCACGACCGAATGGCTCGAGCGCGAGCTCGGAGCGAGCGACCTTAGAATAATCGACTCGACCCTCTTCCTTCCGGGCGAGCCTCGCGACGCCCGCTCGGAATATGAAGCCGGGCATATCCCGGGCGCCGTCTTCCTCGATCTGGAGGAAGTGTCGGATTCGTCCAGTCGCGTCCCACACATGGTCCCGCCCGAGCCCAAATTCGCGAGCCGGATGGCGTCGCTCGGCCTTCGCGACGGCCAGCGCTTCGTCGTCTACGACAACAGCCCGCTTCACAGCGCCGCCCGGGCCTGGTGGATGCTGAGGAGCTTCGGAGCGCATTATGTCGCGATCCTCGATGGAGGCTTTCAGAAATGGACGGCGGAGGGACGGCCTCTGGAGAGCGGCAGGCCGCCGGTGCGCCACGGGCATTTCAGCCCGAGGTTCGACTCCGCCACGGTCCTCGACATGAAGGACGTGGCCGCCCTGCTCGGCGACGGTCGGCACGAGATCGTCGACGCTCGAGGCGCCGCCCGGTTCACCGGCGAGGAGCCGGAGCCCCGCCCGGGAATGGCTTCCGGCCATATCCCGGGCTCGAGGAGCCTGCCGCAGGGCAAGCTGTTCAATCCCGACAATAGCTGGAAGCAAGGCGGCGACCTGCGCTCGGCCTTCGACTCGGCCGGAGTGGATCTCGGCAAGCCGCTGGTCGCTACCTGCGGCTCTGGGATAACCGCCTGCGTCCTGCTCTTCGGCGCCCACCTCCTCGGCAAGGAAGACGTCAGGCTCTACGACGGCAGCTGGTCCGAATGGGGCGCCGATCCGGCGACTCCCAAGGCGACGGGGCCGGCATGACGGACAGGCGGCCCGACACGAAGCTCGTCCAGGGCGGGCGCCGAAAGGAATGGCGGGGCCGGTTGGTCAACCCGCCGGTCCACCGGGGCTCGACAATCCTGTTCGACAGCGTCGCCGAGATGCGCGCCGCCGGGCCGGGCTTCGGCAAGCCCTATTACGGCCTTCACGGAACCGCGACCCAATGGGCGCTCGCGGAGGCGCTCACCGAGCTGGAGCCGGGTGCGGTCGGGACGATGCTCTATCCGAACGGGCTTGCCGCCGTGACCGCGGCCCTGCTCTCGGTGCTGTCGGCGGGGGACGAGCTTTTGATGACGGACAGCGTCTACGGTCCGACCCGGCATTTCTGCGACGTCTTCCTCAAGCGCTACGGCGTGACGACCCGCTATTACGATCCCCTCGTCGGCGCCGGGATCGCGGAGCTGATCTCCGATCGAACCCGTGCCGTGTTCCTCGAAAGCCCGGGCTCGCTGACGATGGAGGTGCAGGACGTCCCCGCCATCTGCGAGGCAGCCAAAGCGAGGGGCGCGGCGACCCTGCTCGACAATACCTGGGCCACTCCGCTCTTCTTCCCGGCCATTTCGGCCGGAATCGACCTGTCGATCCTCGCCGGCACCAAATATGTCGGAGGCCATTCCGACGTCATGCTCGGCTCGGTGACCGCCAACGCCGCCTGGTATCCGAGGCTCGAGCGGACGAGCTGGGACCTCGGACAGGCGGCCGCCCCAGACGACGCCTGGCTGTGCTCGCGGGGCCTTCGGACGATGGGCGTGCGCCTCCGGCAGCATGAATCGAGCGCTCTCAGGATCGCCCGCTGGCTCGACGCGCAGCCGCAGGTCGCGGCGGTCCTCCACCCGGCCCTGCCCGATTGCCCGGGCCACGCTTGCTGGGCGAGGGACTTCAAGGGCGCGTCGGGGCTCTTCTCATTCGCACTGAACGGCGGCGGCGACTCCGAACGAACCCGTTTCCTCGAGGCGCTGGAGCTGTTCGGCCTCGGCTACAGCTGGGGCGGCTTCGAGAGCCTGGCGATTCCCGTCGATCCCGAGCGCCTGCGCACGGCGACCCGCTGGACCTCGCCCGGCCCGCTGGTCCGGCTCCAGATCGGGCTGGAGGATCCGGACGACCTGATCGAGGATCTGGCCGCGGGCCTCTGCTGCTGGGATCAGTCGCAGTGAAAGGGCTGTTCGAACGGTTCGGAGTGACCTGGCCCACCTATAGCGACTGGATCGCGGCCGCCGTCGCCCTCGGCCTGGTCGCGGCCGCCTGGGGCCTCGCCTGGCTTGCCGGACGCTGGCTCGGACCGCGCCTTTCCGCTTTCTGGGAGCACCGCGCCGGTGGCCGGGGCGAGGCGCTGGCGAGCCGGATGTGCGACCTCACCCGCTATTTCACCGGCGCACTCCTCCTCGCCGTCATCATCAACTCGGACCATTGGCGGCCGCTCGGGGCGATCGTCATCGGAGCCGGGCTGGCGGCGTGGGCGGCGATGCTGGTTTCGGGCCTGGTCCGCGGGCTTCAGATGCCGCGCTGGATCGCCGCGCTCCTCGCCGCGGTCACCTTCTTCGCGCTTCTCGCCCGCGCCGCCGGAGGCCTCAAGCCGATCACCGACACGCTCGACCGGGTGGGTTTCACCGCCGGGGAGACCCGGGTCTCGATCCTGACCGCGCTCCAGGTCCTGGTGACCCTGGTCGCGCTCTACGCGGTCGTGAAGCTCCTCAACCGGGTCGTCGGCCACTCGATCCACCGGGCGAGCGGCCTCGACGCGACCCAGCAATTGCTCGGCCAGAAGCTTGCAAGCGTCGCGATCCTGATCGCCGCCTTCTTCATCGGGATCGACCTCATCGGGATCGACCTCACGGCGCTCGCCGTCTTCTCGGGCGCCTTCGGCCTCGCGGTCGGTTTCGGGCTCCAGAAGACGTTCGGCAACCTCATCGCCGGGATCATCCTGCTGATGGACCGGTCGATCAAGCCGGGCGACGTCATCGTCGTCGGCGAGAGCTTCGGCAACGTCACCAAGATCGGGGTCCGGGCCGTCTCGATCGTCACCCGCGACGGCAAGGAGCATCTGATCCCGAACGAGAATCTGATGACCCAGGAGGTCGAGAACTGGTCTTATTCCTCCCGCGACGTCCGGGTCCACATCCCGGTCGGGGTCGCCTACGACTGCGACCTTCCGCTCGCCCAGAAGCTGATGATCCAGGCGGCGACCGAGGCGGGCAGGGTGATGCAGAACCGCCCGCCCAAGGTCTGGCTGACGGCTTTCGGGGAAAGCAGCGTCGACCATGAGATACTGGTCTGGATCAGCGATCCCGAGCAGGGCGTCGGAAGCGTCCGTTCGGAGATATTGAACCGGGTATGGAAGCTGTTCCGCGAGAACGGCATCGACCTGCCTTTCCCGCAACGCGATCTCCACATCAAGGACTGGCCGGCTCCCCTCCCTGGAAGGGAGGGGGCCGGGGGTGGGTCCGCCGAAGGCGGCTGAAACTCCAAGCTCGTAAAGCCTCGCTGCGCTCGCCTACCCACCCCCAGTCCCTCCCTGCAGGGAGGGGGGTTCAATCGGGCAGCCTCCGCCCCAGTTCCGCCAGCCCCTTCTCCAGCTCCTCGGCGACCCGCTCGGAGGCGGCCCGGACCGGCATCCCCGCTTCGTCGAGCTTGAGCAGCGCCCCAACCCCCGCCGCCGCCCAGCGCGCCGTCTCGGCGGCGAGCGAGTCGAACCTTTTCTGGTCGATCGGAAGCGCCCGGGCGTAGGCCGCGCTGATCCGGGCGGCCTCGTCGAGCACCGCATCGCCGGGCGAAAGCGAGGCCCGGCCGGCCAGTTCCTCGACCAAAGCGAGGACCTGCCTCAGCTGGGCGATCTGGGCGCCGGCGTCGGCGAGGCCTGGGGCGTAGAAAGGCGGCTGCTGCTGCGTCATGCGCTGCAGGATAAGGGGACGAGGCTAAGGAAGGGTTGAGAGGAGCACGTCGCCCCAGCGAAGGCTGGGGCCCCGGCGGGTGAAGATCGCCCGCGCTTTGACTCCCTGGGGTCCCAGCCTTCACCGGAGGTGAAGTTTATCCTGAGCGCCGCCGCAGGCGGCGTCGAAGGGCCGGGACGACGGGCTATTGCGGCGTGGTCACCGTCGCGTCGCGGCCGGCGCCCGCCGGTGCGGCGACGATGGCCTGGGTGACCGCGCCCTTGTCGACCACGTTCGTGCCGGGATCGCCGGCGACGGAGCGGGCGCCGATCGCGACCCGGTCGCTTCCCGCCGAATTGAGCATCGAGCGCTCGCTCTGGCTGCGCGGCGCGGGGCCGCCGAACAAGGCGTCGAGGGCCTGGGTGCGGGCGTCGGTCCCGACCGGGGTGGGCTCGCCGCTCTTGGGCGGGGTCAAGGCGTAATCGGGCGGGATGACGAGAGGCTGGTTGCGGGTGACCGCGAACTCGTCCGGCCGCTCCCGGCCGGCGATTCCGCCCGAGCCGCAGCCGGCAAGCACCAGGGTGGCGGTGCAGGCCGCTAGGCCGAGCTTGACGATACGCATAGTCACTTTTCCTCCTCGGAGACCTTCCGGTCGCGCGTAAGCAGCGCCCGGACCAGCAATAGCAGGACGCCGATGGTAATGGCAGCGTCGCCGACGTTAAAGACCAAAAAGGGGTGGATGTCGCCGAAATGCAGGTCGGCATAGTCGACGACATAGCCCAGCCGGACCCGGTCGAGGATGTTGCCGAGCGCCCCGCCGAGCACCAGAGCGAGCGCCACCACGTCGTCGCGGCGCTTCTCGCGCCACATCCAGAAGGCGACGAAGGCGGCGATCGCGCAGGTCAGCCCCACCAGCAGCCAGCGGCCGACCTCGCTTCCGGCGTTGAGGAGACCCATCGAGACGCCGGTATTCTTCAGCCAGCGCAGGGTGAAGAAGGGCACGACGTCGATGGTCAGGCGATGGGGCAGCTGAAGCGGATAGGTTACCACCCATTTCACCGCCTGGTCGACGAGGAAGACCAAAAAGGCGACCGTCAGCCCCAACCTCCGGTTCTTCCTCACCCGATCCGAATCCCGGGACAGATCAGCCATTCAAAACCCCCTCGCAGCGGGCGCACAGGCCCCCGTCCTCGCCGACTTCCGGAAGCAGCCGCCAGCAGCGGCCGCATTTCGCGAAATCGGACTTGGTCACTTCGATCGTCTCGCTCTGCCCCTGGGCGACCTCTGAAACGATATAGATTTCGGCCAGCTCGGAAAGCTCGGTGTCGAGCAGGTCGATCTGGGAATCCGGATAGAGCACTTTCGCCTCGAGGCTCGAGCCGATCACCTTCTCGCGCCGAAGCGGCTCGATGCTCTCGGTGACGTTCTCGCGCGTGGCCCGGATCAGGGCCCATTTCGAGCCCAGGGCCTCGTCGCGCCATCCGCCGTCGATCTCGGGCCATTCCAGAAGATGCACCGAGCCGCCCTCGTCCGGAAAGCGGGTCTGCCAGACCTCCTCGGTGGTGAAGCACAGCACCGGCGCCATCCAGCGCACCAGCGCATGGAACACGGTGTCGAGCACCGTTCGATACGCCCGGCGCTTGAGCGACGACGGAGCGTCGCAATAGAGGCTGTCCTTGCGGATATCGAAGAAGAAGGCGGAGAGGTCGTCATTGGCGAAATTCGAGATCAGGCGGACGTAGCGGTTGAACTCGAACCCCTCGATCGCCGAGCGCAGCTCGGCGTCGAGCTCGGCCAGGCGGTGGAGAACCCAGCGCTCCAGCTCGGGCATCTGCGCCGTGGGCACCCGCTCCGCTTCCTGGAAGCCGGCGAGCGCTCCGAGGAGGTAACGGAAGGTGTTGCGCAGCTTCCGATAGGCGTCGGTGGTGGTGGCGAGCACTTCCTTGCCGATCCGGACGTCCTCGAAATAATCGGTCGAGGCGGTCCACAGCCGAAGAATGTCCGCGCCGCTTTCCTTGAGCACCGCGAGCGGGTCGATCGTGTTGCCGAGGCTCTTCGACATCTTGCGCATGTTCTGGTCGAGCGCGAAGCCGTGGGTGAGAACCGCCTCGTAAGGCGCCCGGCCGCGGGTCCCGCAGCTTTCCAGAAGCGACGACTGGAACCAGCCGCGATGCTGGTCGGAGCCTTCGACGTAGAGATCGGCCCGGGTCCCCTCGCCGTAGCGCGCCTCGACGACGTAGCTGTGGGTCGATCCGCTGTCGAACCAGACGTCGAGGATGTCGTTGACCGGCTCATAATCCCCGAGGCTGTAGCCGTTGCCGAGCAGGGCCTGGTGGTCGGCTCCGAACCAGGCGTCCGCCCCGCCCTCGTGGAAGGCGCGGATGATCCTCGAGTTCACGACCGCGTCGCGCAGATACTCACCGGTCCTCCTGTGGACGTAGAGCGCGATCGGAACGCCCCAGGCGCGCTGGCGGCTGATCACCCAGTCGGGCCGGCCCTCGACCATCGCTCGGATCCGGTTCTTGGACTTCTCCGGCACCCAGCGGGTGTCGTCGATAGCGGCGAGGGCCGTTTCGCGGAGCGTTCGAGACCCACTCCGTTCGCCCTGAGCTTGTCGAAGGGCCTCATTTCCTTCCTCGGCAGAAGAAGAGATGGCTTCGACAGGCTCAGCCCGAACGGTTTCTAACTTCCCTGCTTTTCCGCTCACCCCGTCCATCGGAATGAACCACTGCGGAGTGCAGCGGAAGATGATCTTGGCCTTGGAGCGCCAGCTGTGCGGATAGCTGTGCCGGAAGTCGGCCGACGCCGCGAGAAGCCCGCCATGCTCGCCCAGCCCGAGGCAGATCGGACCGTCGGGCGCGTTGAACTTGGCGTTGATGACGGAGCCGAGGCCACCGAGCCACTCCCAGTCCGTCCGGTAGAAGCCGCCGTCGTCCACCGCGAAGACCGGATCGATCCCATGGGCCTTGCACAGCAGGAAATCGTCCTCGCCATGGTCCGGCGCCATGTGGACGAGGCCGGTTCCCTGCTCGGTGGTGACGAAGTCGCCAGCGAGGAAGGGGCGGGGCTTCGCGTAGAAGCCGCCGAGCTCGTGCATCGGATGACGGGCGACCGCGCCCTCGAGGTCGGCGCCCTTGAGCGCCCGCTCTTCGGTCCAGCTCAGGCCGAAGCCCTCGGGGGCGAGAGACGAGAATTGTCGCTCGGCGCGCGCCCTGAAGCTTTCGACCAGGTCGCGGGCGACCAGGAACCGGCCCGCGAACGCGCCTAGAGCCGCATTGGTCTGGGTGTAGCGAGCCACTTCGGGAGCGTCGCCGTCGATTTGGGACCCAAGCACGACATAGTCGATCTCGGGCCCGAAGGAGAGTGCCTGGTTGACCGGGATCGTCCAGGGCGTGGTCGTCCAGATCACCGCCCGGGCGCCGGCCAGGTCCGGCGCTTTTGGCGCCTCGGCGATCGGGAACGCCACGTCGATCTGGGTCGAGATGATCTCCTCATACTCCACCTCGGCCTCGGCGAGGGCGGTCTTCTCGACCGGCGACCACATGACCGGCTTGGCGCCGCGATAGAGCTGGCCGCTCTCGGCGAACTTCAAAAGCTCCTCGACGATCTTGGCCTCGGCCTCGAACTTCATTGTCAGATAGGGGTCGTCCCATTCGCCCATCACGCCCAGGCGCTGGAACTGCTCGGACTGTATATTTACCCATTTTTCTGCATAAACCCTGCATTCCGCGCGGAATTCGCGTGGGGGCACTGCATCCTTATCCAGTTTCTTCTTCCGGTACTGCTCCTCGATCTTCCACTCGATCGGAAGGCCGTGGCAGTCCCAGCCGGGCACGTAGGGCGCGTCCTTGCCGAGCAGCGACTGGGAGCGGACCACCATGTCCTTGAGGATCTTGTTCATGGCGTGGCCCATGTGGATGTCGCCATTGGCGTAAGGCGGGCCGTCGTGGAGGATGAAGCGCTCACGCCCGGCCCGGGCCTCGCGAAGCCGCTCGTACAGCCCGATTGCGGCCCAGCGCTTGAGGATTGCCGGCTCCTTTGCTGCGAGGCCGGCTTTCATCGGGAAGTCGGTCCTGGGAAGGAAGACCGAGTCTCTGTAATCGGGTTTTTCGGACATTGGCGGGGGATTAGCCGGGAAGGCGGGGAATGGGAACCTCTCGTCGTCCCGGCGAAGGCTGGGACCCCGGCGGGTGAAGAGCGCCGGCGCCTTCGGCCCCCTGGGGCCCCAGCCTTCGCTGGGGCGACGGGCTGCTCTGGCGCCCCCTCAATTCTCCAGGGCCCGCCCCACCGAGTAGAAATCCTCGATCCACAGATAGCCGCGGAAGTCGCGCGGAACCTTCGCCAGCTGCTCCGGCCGCTCGATCCCGGCGATCTCGCCCTTTTCCCAGGGGCCGAGCAGGATGACCTTGGTCCCGACGCTCTCCATCCGGGCGATGAAGCGCTTGGGCCAGCCCCAGATCGCCCATTGGTAGTTGAGCGGCACCGCGACGACCGTGTTTCGGCAGGTCTCGGGCACGAAGCTCGTCCACCCCCATTTCACATAGTCGGTGAGGCAGGCCTTCATCCCGTCCTTCCAGAAGGTCGTGGCGCCGGGCACCAGCTGCTTCATGCGGGCCGTCACGACGGGATGGCCGTAGAAGACGTATTTGCCGTCGATCTCGACCCCGGCTCGGCGGAAGGCGGCGACCAGGGCGTCGGCGTCCCTCGGGTCCTTGCTCTTGAAGTTGAAGAAGAGCCGCATCCGCGGAGTCTCTCGGAGCGCTTCCTCGACCGTCGGAATGCCGCCTATCCCCTTGCCGCGGAGCGGAAATGTTTTTCCACCGTCGGCGGTGTAGCCGTAGCCGACGTCCAGCCGCTTCAGCTCGGCGAGCGTCTTCCCGCGCACCGGCCCCTTGCCGTCGGTGCGGCAATCGAGGGTCCAGTCGTGGAAGACGACCATCTGGCCGTCGCTGGTGGGATGGACGTCGAGCTCGATGGCATCGGCTCCGAAATGCCGGGCGTTGGACATTGAGCGGAGGGTATTTTCGATGAAATCATGCTCCGAGGGGCGGATCCGGGTCGCGGTGCAGGTGTCGCGGCCGACTCCGGCGCGGTCGAACTGCTGGGCTAGGCCGCGATGGGCGACCGTGATCAGCGGCTTTTGCGAGCGGGGCGCGATCCACGACGCGTTGATCAGCGAGACCGTCACCGCGAAGGCCGCGACTCCCGTTCCGACCCATTGCCAGACCTTCACTCCGCGAGCCTCCCACGCGCGTCCCGGCAATCCCGTGCCATCTGCGCGGCCAGCGCGTCCAGGCTCTCGAATTTCGCTTCAGGCCTTAGAAAATCTATGAGCTCCACCTCCAGGTTCCGTCCGTAAAGGTCGCCCTCGAAGTCGAAGAAATAGGGCTCGAGCAGCTCCTTGGGCGGCTCGAACGTCGGCCGGATGCCGAGATTGGCCGCTCCGCCGAGAATCGTCCCGTCGTCGAGCCGGCCCCTCACCGCATAGATTCCGAAGCGCGGCCGCAAATAGGGGCCGAGCGCGAGATTGGCGGTCGGATAGCCCATCTCCCGCCCTCTCTTGTCGCCATGCTCGACGATGCCCTCGATGGCGAACGGCCGGGTAAGCAGCCGGGCTGCCGTCCGGCAGTCTCCGGCCTGGAGCGCGCCCCGGATGCGGCTCGACGAGACCGGCCCCTCCTTGTCCGAGACCGGAGCCACCGAATCCACCGAAAAGCCAAGGCGGGATCCGGCCTCGGCGAGGACCGCGACATTGCCGCCACGCCCCTGGCCGAAGGTGAAGTCCTCCCCCGTCACGACCCCCGCGGCGCCGATCAGTCCGAGCAGGGTGTCGAAGATGAAATCGGGCGCCGGAGTGGCGGCCAGCTCGGCTCCGAACCGGAAGACGATCATCGCATCCGCACCGGCGGCGGCGAACAGCCGCTGGCGCTGGTCGAGGCTGGTCAGCCGGAAGGCGGGCGCTTCGGGCCGGAAGTAGCGCACCGGATGCGGATCGAAGGTCGCGACCAGAACCGGCCTCCCCTCCGCCCGGCCGCGCTCGACCGCCCGGCCGACCACCGCCTGGTGGCCGATGTGAAATCCGTCGAAATTGCCAAGCGCGACGATGCCCCCGCGAAGCGCCTGCGGAACCGCCGAGCCGCCGTCCAGCCGCTCCATGCCGGGCGGTATAGGAGAGGGGGAGGGGACGGTAAACCTCCGCGGGGCCGCCTTTTGGCCCCCCGGCCCGCGGCGGTTCGTGAACGGCGACTGTCAGGCTCGTTCAGACGTTCATCATCGCTTGTAGTGCAGAGGCTTCCCCGCCCTCCACGGCCGGCGCGGAGTCGACGATGTATGTCGCGCACCGGCCCGGAAGGGACCCTCCAGTTGAGTAACGGGGGCGGGGCCGGCATTCGCAAGCACGGATGCCGGCCCCGACTATCTCGGCCCTACGGCCTGCCGTCCCGGGTGGGATCGACCCGCACATGGTGGGCGTCGTCGCGCTTCCTGAGACCGAGCAGCCCGGCCAGGCCGAGAAGCCCGAGCAAGCCCCATTTCCCGCCGTCGCCGTCGTCATCGTCGCGACCGTCGCCCACTCCGGTGGCGTCGGCGGCATTGGCCGCCGCCCCGTCCAGTCCGTCGCGGCCGTCGCGGTCGGCACGGTCGTCGCGGGCCTCGCGCTCGGCCGAGGCATTGGCCGCCTCGTTGGCGAGCGCTCCGGCCTGCGCCTGGACGTCATTGGCCTGCTCGGCGATGTCCTTCGCCTTCTCGGCGAGATCTTCCTGGGCCCAGGCCGGCGCCGAAAGGCTGAGCATGGCGGCGGACGCGAGCGCCGCCCGGATCGACGATTTGCGCATGAATTTCCTCCTGTTGCGCCCGGCATTTCGCGCCGGGCGGCTTTGAAACGGGCGAAGCTCCGAGACTGTTCCGGAGCAGCAACGAGCGCCACGGGTTCGCCAGGCCCCGTGGCGCTGCTAAAGCGCTCATGTGAGCGCGATCGCGTATATCGGCGCGGCTGTGGCGGACATCGCCGGCTGCTTCGCCTCCTGGGCTTGGCTTCGGCTCGACCGCTCGCCCTGGTGGCTGGTCCCGGGGACGGCCTCCCTCGTGCTGTTCGCCTGGCTCCTCACCCTGGTCGAGACCGGGCATGCGGGCCGCGCCTACGCGGCTTACGGCGGAGTCTATATCGTCGCCTCGATCCTCTGGCTCTGGCTTGTGGAAGGGGCGAGGCCGGACCGCTGGGACATCGTCGGCGCCTCTATCTGCCTGGGTGGGACTGCGATAATCCTGTTCGGGCCGAGGCCGGCCTGATCCGCTCGTCGACTCAAGGAAGTTTTGAATGCCCCGAGAGGTCAAACCGGAAATCGACGGCTATAGGGCGCTTGCAAGGGCCGGCCGGAACCTCGAGCAGGCTTGCCGGATCATGGCGCCGGGGCGGCCTCGGGACGGCAGCGAAGAATGGCTGCTTCTGGCCACTTTGATCGGGGAGGCGGATCTGGCCTTCCGCGAAGCGCGAAGTCGCGATCCCTCGCTCGAACTTCCGCTGCTCGAAAAGGCGATCGAAGAATATTACGACATGACCGGCGGCTTCACCGATCCCGAATTCCTTCGGCTCACCCGGGCGGCGCGGCGGCGTAACCCGAAGCTGTTCCGGGCGGGTTTGTAAAGCCCTTCATCCTCCCCTAGTGCGCTCCTGTCGAAGCGCATCGACCGTCCGTGGAAAGGACCCCATGACCCTCACCGCAATCGCCCTCAACTGCACGCTCAAGCCGAGCGGCGGCGAGAGCTCCTCGACCGACAAGATGATCGGGCTTCTCGTCTCCGAGCTCAAGAAGCGGGACGTCGGGTTCCGGGGGACGATCCGGATCGCGGATCATGAAGTGAAGCCCGGAGTGACTTCCGACGAAGGGGGTGGGGACGAATGGCCCGAGCTTCGCCGCCGGATCCTCGATGCCGACATCCTCATCTTCGGAACCCCGATCTGGATGGGGCAGATGTCGAGCCTGGCCAAAAGGGTCGTCGAGCGAATGGACGCCTTCATCTCGGAGACGGACGACAAGGGCCGGATGCCGAGCTTCGGAAAGATCGCCCTGGTCGCGGTGGTCGGAAACGAGGACGGCGCCCATTGCGTCTCGGCCCAGCTCTACCAGGCGCTGTCCGACACCGGCTGGACGGTCCCGGCCCTGGCGACGGCTTATTGGGTCGGCGAGGCGATGGGCAGCGTCGACTTCCAGGACCTGCCTAACATCCCGGACAAGGTGATGGAGACGGCGGCGATGGCCGCGGGCAACGCGGCGCACCTGGCGGAGATGCTGAAGGCGCGGCCTTATCCGGGGGTGGAGGAGGATTGAGGGCCCTCTCGTCGTCCGGGGCTCCTCGCCATCCCGGGATTGACCCGGGATCCATGGACACGGTGGCATGATATGATCGAAGGACCGCGTTCAAGGATTTCCGGCCTGCGCCGGAATGGCGGCTAAGGCGCCGTCTCGAGCCTCAGCCGTTCCACCGTTCCGTCCCGCCCTACCCGGAAAATATCTCCGTAATCCGCCTCCGCGAGATCCGCGGGCCTCGGCCCGCCCAGCCCGGCGACGATGTCCGGCACGGTGTTGCTGTGACCGATGATCAGCACCGTCCCGGACTCCGCTTTCACCCTCGCCAGCAGGCCCGGAGTGTCCCTCGGATCATATTCCCTGACCGCGATGCCCAGCCGGGCGGCCAGCGGCGCCGCCGTCTCCCGCGCCCGCCGCGTCGTGCTGACGTAGATCGCCGCCGGCCGATCCGTCCCGAACCAGGAAGCGAGCCGCTCGGCATTGCGCGCGCCCTCCTCGCTCAGCGCCGGATCCGGCCCTTCCGCCTTCTGCAGATGCCGGACGACGTACCAGCTCGGCTTGGTCGGTTGGCCCGACGTCGTGGCGCAGGCGGGGAGCGCGAGAAGCAACAAAGCGGCGAAGGCACGGAACAAGGTCATGGTGTCGCTCCTTTGACCCGGTAACTGCCCCGCCGGGCGCAGCTTCACAAGGGCGGCGACACGGGTTACGGGCGCTTCGAGCCGCAACGAACAGGGCCAAGGATGAACAACCAAAGCGAGCGCCCGAACCGGCCGGCGCTCTCCCTTCATGTCCCGGAGCCGCCGGCGCGGCCGGGGGACGAGATCGACTTCAGCCATATCGAGATCCAGGCCGCCGGAAGCGTCCGTCGCCCCGATTCGTCCGCCCCGGCCGCGGACACCCATGAGCTGGTCTACTCCCTCGTGAGGGTGCTCGACGACGAGGGCAAAGCGGTCGGCCCCTGGGATCCGAAGCTCGACGGCGACTCGCTCCGCCGGATCCTTCGCGACATGATGATGGTCCGGACCTACGACGACCGGATGTACCGCGCCCAGAGGCAGGGCAAGACCAGCTTCTACATGAAGTCGACCGGCGAGGAGGCGATCGCGGTCGCCGGGGCCCACGCCCTCGACCGCGACGACATGTGCTTCCCGACCTATCGCCAGCAGGGCCTGCTCGTCGCCCGCGACTATCCGCTCGTCCAGATGATGTGCCAGGTCTATTCGAACAGGGGCGATCCGCTGAAGGGCCGCCAGCTCCCCATCATGTACGCGTCCAATTCGCACGGCTTCTTCACCATCTCGGGGAACCTCGCCACCCAATTCCCGCAGGCCGTCGGATGGGCGATGGCCTCGGCGATCGCCGGCGACAGCCGGATCGCTTCGGCCTATATCGGCGACGGCTCCACCGCCGAGGGCGATTTCCACGCCGCCTGCACCTTCGCGGGCGTCTACCGTGCCCCGGTCATCCTCAACGTCGTCAACAACCAGTGGGCGATCTCGACCTTCTCGGGGATCGCCGGGGGCGACCTCACGACCTTCGCCGCCCGCGCAGTCGGCTACGGGATCGCCGGGTTGCGCGTCGACGGCAACGACGCGCTCGCCGTCTACGCCGCGACCCGCTGGGCCGCCGACCGGGCCCGGGCCAATCTCGGCCCGACCCTCATCGAATTCTTCACCTACCGGGTCGAAGGCCATTCCACCTCCGACGACCCCTCGGTCTACCGGCCCCAGAATGCCGGCGCGCAATGGCCGCTCGGCGACCCCGTCGAGCGCCTCAGGAAGCACCTCACCCTTCTCGGCGAATGGGACGACGAGCGTCATCAGGCCCTTCTCGATGGCCTCGATTCCGAGGTCCGGGCCGCTCAGAAGGAAGCCGAGAAGCTGGGCACCCTCCAGTCCGATCCCTTCCTCGACATCGCCTCGATGTTCGAGGACGTGTTCGAGGAGCTGCCCTGGCACCTCAGGGAACAGCAGGCCCAGGCGATCGCGGAAGGCGAGGCGAAGCGCAAATGACCGTCATGAACATGATCCAGGCGCTCAACAGCGCCCACAAAGTCATGATGGAGCGCGACCCCGCCTGCGTCGTGCTGGGCGAGGACGTGGGCTATTTCGGCGGGGTGTTCCGGGTCACCGAGGGCCTCCAGAAGCAGTTCGGAAAGCAGCGCTCGTTCGACGCTCCCATCTCCGAAAACGGGATCATGGCGGTCGCCATCGGAATGGCGGCCTACGGCCTCAAGCCCATCGCCGAGATCCAGTTCGCCGACTACATCTACCCCGGCTTCGACCAGATCGTCTCCGAGGCCGCCAAGATGCGCTACCGGTCGGCGGGCGAGTGGAGCCTTCCGATGGTGGTGCGCTCGCCTTATGGCGGCGGAATCTTCGGCGGACAGACCCACAGCCAGTCGCCCGAGGCGCTGTTCGCCCATGTCGCGGGCATCAAGACGGTGATCCCGTCCAACCCCTACGACGCCAAGGGCCTCCTCATCGCCGCGATCGAGGATCCGGACCCGGTCCTCTTCTTCGAGCCCAAGCGGATCTATAACGGCCCGTTCGACGGCTATTACGAGCGCCCGGTCACGCCCTGGGCCAAGCATCCGGCGGCCGAGGTCCCTGACGGCCATTATACCGTGCCGCTCGGCAAGGCGGCCGTCGTGAAGGAGGGCGAGGAGGTCACCATCCTCGCCTACGGGACCATGGTCCACGTCGCCCTCGCCACCGCGGCGGCCGAGGGGATCGACGCGGAGGTGGTCGACCTTCGCTCGATCGTGCCCGTGGACATCGAGACGATTGAGGCTTCGGTGAAGAAGACCGGGCGCTGCGTCGTCCTCCACGAGGCCACCCGAACCGCCGGCTTCGGCGCCGAGCTTTCCGCGCTCGTCCAGGAGCGCTGCTTCTACCATCTGGAAGCGCCCGTCGCCCGGGTCACGGGCTGGGACACGCCCTATCCGCATTCGATGGAATGGGCCTATTTCCCGGGACCGGTGAGGCTCGGCCTCGCGCTCAAGAAGACTTTGGAGGATTGACGGGATGATGACCGAATCATCCCGTCATTGCGAGGAGCGTAGCGACGCGGCAATCAGCCGGCCTTCCGAGGCCGCTCTGGATTGCTTCGCTTCGCTCGCAATGACGGCTAAGTAGAGGACCAGCATGGCGCGCTTCGAATTCAAGCTGCCCGACATCGGCGAAGGCATTGCCGAGGCGGAGATCGTCCAGTGGCACGTCGCCGTCGGCGACTCCGTGAAGGAGGACCAGCAGCTCGCCGACATGATGACCGACAAGGCGACGGTCGAGATGGAAAGCCCCGTCGCGGGCAGGGTTGTCCAGCTGGCCGGCGAGGTCGGCGACCAGATCCCGATCGGCTCGGTGCTGGTCGTGATCGAGACCGAAAGCGACGTTTCCGCCCCCGAGCCCGGCTCCGACGAAACCTCCGCCGACGGCGAGCGTCACGACGAGGTTGCCCTCGCCGACGGCCTGGTCGAGGAGCGGCCGGAGCTGGAGGCCGCGATCCCGAGCACCGGCGAGCAGCAGGAAGGGTTCGGAGCGCACGAGCCCCCCCCACCCGTTCGCCCTGAGCCTGTCGAAGGGCCTTCTTCCTCTTCGAGCCCGACAAAAGGAGAGGGCTTCGACAAGCTCAGCCCGAACGGGGTTGAAGGCCGTGCTCAGGTCCTCGCCTCGCCCGCGGTCCGCGCCCGCGCCCGCGATCTCGGGATCGACCTGTCGCAGGTGAAGACCGCCGGGGACCGGATCCGCCATTCCGACCTCGACGCCTACCTCCTCTATAACGGCGGCGGAGTCTCGCGCTCGGGCGGCCAGCGCCGCCAGGACGAGACGGTCAAGGTCGTCGGCCTCCGCCGCAAGATCGCCGAGAACATGGCTGAGGCCAAGCGCCGTATCCCGCATTTCACCCTGGTCGAGGAATATGACGTCACCGCGCTCGAGCAGACCCGAGCGATGATGAACTCGGACCGCGGCGGCAATCCCAAGCTCACCCTGCTTCCGTTCCTCATCACCGCAATGGCCCGCACTCTCGCCGATTATCCGCAGCTCAACACCCGCTACGACGACGACGAGAATCTCCTCCATCGCTCCGGCGCGGTTCACATGGGAATGGCGACCCAGACGCCGAACGGCCTCATGGTCCCGGTCATCCGAAACGCCGACCGGCTCACCATCTGGGACATCGCCGGGGAGATCCTCCGGCTCTCCGAAGCCGCCCGCACCGGCAAGGCGAGCCGCGAGGAATTGTCGGGCTCCACCATCACCATCTCCAGCCTCGGCCCGATGGGCGGGATCGCCTCCACCCCGGTGATCAACCGCCCGGAAGTCGCGATCCTCGCCGTCAACAAGGTCGAGGAGAAGCCGGTCGTCGTCGAAGGCGAGCTCGAGATCCGCAAGCGGATGAACCTTTCGCTGAGCTGCGACCACCGGGTGGTCGACGGATGGGACGCGGCGAACTTCATGCAGGATCTGAAGACGCTGGTGGAAAGCCCGCTGAAGCTTCTGGCGTAGTCTGCCTCCCCGCCGCGAAGCGGTGGGGAGGGGGACCAGCGAAGCTGGTGGAGGGGTGACCTGCCCCGATCTGGCCCAAGTCACCCCTCCGCCAGGCAAAGCCTGGTCCCCCTCCCCGTGACTGCGTCACGGGGAGGCAGGAGTTGCGCAGTTCCGCATCCCCCGCCACAACCCTTCCATGACCCTCGACCTCGACCGCCGCCTGCTCCTCAAGGCCGGCACGCTCGGCCTTGGCGCTCTCGCAGTCCCGGGCATGGCCCAGCTCGCCTCCCGGGTGGGCTTCACCCACGGCGTGGCGAGCGGCGAGCCGCGCCAGCGCTCGGTGATGCTTTGGACCCGCCACGTGCCGATCCGCGGCGATTCCTCCCGGTTGGGCTGGGAGGTCCGCGACTCGAACGAGCCTCGGCGCATCGTGGCGTCGGGCGAGGTCCGGTCGACTCCCGAGACCGACTGGTGCGTCAAGGTCGTCGCCCACGGCCTGAAGCCGGGCCGCCCCTACGATTACCGCTTCCTCAACCTCGACGGCGCCGCCGCCGCGACGGGGCGGACCCGGACCCTTCCCGAAGGGCAAACCCCGAGCTTCACCCTCGGAATCTTCTCCTGCGCCAACCTCGCCTTCGGGCATTTCAACGCCTACGCCCACGCCGCCGGGCGGCGCGACCTCGACCTGCTCGTCCACCTCGGCGATTATTATTACGAATATCAAACCGGCAAATATCCATCCGCGCTCGAGGCCGTTCCGGGCCGGATCCTCGCGCCGGCGGCCGAAGCGCTCGCGCTCGCCGACTATCGCCTGCGCCTCTCCGCCTACCGCTCCGATCCCGACCTCCAGCGGCTCCACGCCTCGGCGCCGATGGTGATGATGTGGGACGATCACGAGACTGCGAACGACAGCTGGTCTGGCGGCGCCGAAAATCACGATCCGGCGAAGGAAGGTCCGTGGAGCGCCCGAAAGGCCGCCGCGCTGCGCGCTTATCGCGAATGGCTCCCGGTCTCGGACAACGTCTGGGAAAGCTACGAGATCGGCGACCTCGCCACTCTGTTCCGCCCCGAAACCCGGCTCACCGGCCGAAGCCGGCCGCTCGAATATGGCGAGGCCGTGCGCCGGGGCGAGGACGTCAAGGCCTCGCTCGTCCGGTTCCGCGACGGCGCCTGGAGCGATCCGGAGCGGACCATGCTCGGCTCCGGGCAGGAGACCTGGCTCGCCGGCGCCTTCAGGCGCTCGACCGGGCAGGGCACGCGCTGGCAACTGCTCGCCCAGCAGACCGTGATGGGCTCATGGGCGCTTCCGGCCGAGGCCCGGGCCTGGCTTCGGCCGGACGCTCCGGCGGAGGTGAAGCAGGTGACCGCGATCGGCACCGCGGCTTCGGAGGTCGGACTTCCGCTCAACCTCGACTCCTGGGACGGCTACCCCGCAGCCCGCGACCGCCTGCTCCGCTCGGCCCTCGACGCGGATTGCAACCTTCTCGTCCTGTCCGGCGACAGCCACAACGGCTGGGCCTTCGACCTCGACCTCGCCGGAACTCCCGCCGGCGCCGAGTTCGCCGGAATGAGCGTAACCTCGCCTGGCCTGGAAGCCTATGCTCCCGGAGTCCCGGCCGATCGGATCGTGCGCGCCCTCAGGGTCCGAAACCCGGCGCTCAAATGGGCCGACGTCGAGCGCCGCGGCTACATGACCCTGACCCTCACCCGCGAGCGCGCGACCGGCGAATGGCTGTCCCTGGACACCGTCCGCGCCCGCTCGACGAAGCTCGCCGCCCGCCACGCAAAGACCGTCGCGAGAGGGACCAACCGCTTCGCCTGACGCGCGTTATCCCCGCGAAAGCCGGGGGACAACCGGTTCACTCGACGGACGACTTCGGTCCGTCATTCCGGCGAAAGCCGGAGTCCATGAACACCGCCGTGCGAGAAGCTGGAAGACCGTGTTCATGAATCCCGGGTCAAGCCCGCGGAGGGAGCAATTAATGTTCCCTCTTTGTTCTAAACCTGCTATCCTGCCGGAATGTCCCGCTTTCCCTTCCTTTACTTCATTCCGGTCCCGGTCCGGCCGCGCCGCGACGGCTGGACTCCAGTGCTCCAGACGCGTTTCATCATCGGGATCGCCAAGGGCCTCAGCCCGGCGAGGGCGGCCGCGCGGCTCGGGAAGACCCGGCAGTCCGCGCTCAACCTGCGCAAGCACCGGGAGGGACGGAGCTTCGCTGCGGCCTGGGACAAAGCGCGCCGGTTCGCGGAGGCGAATCGCTCAGGGCAGGACGAAGAGCAGTGACACAATCCGTCATTCGGCGAAGGCCGGAATCCATGAACACCGACATCGGAAAGCCCGGTCGGCCGTGTTCATGGATCCCGGATCAAGTCCGGGATGACGAGTTCGTGAACTTCGTGAACTTCACTCGCCCCATATCGCTTGTTGCCGGCGACGGCGCTAAGGCGGCGGCCATGCTGAAGAAGACCTCCGCGCCCGATCTCGACGCCCTTCGGTTGATCGACGACCGCCTCCGCTGGCTCTCCGCCTGGACGATCCACAACGCCAACCATCTTCGGGAGAGCCCCGACGGCCTGAAGGTCGGCGGGCACCAGGCGAGCTGCGCCTCGATGACCACGATCATGGCCGCCCTCTATTTCCATGCGCTCGGCCCGAACGACAAGGTGGCCGTGAAGCCGCATGCGGGGCCGGTGCTCCACGCCGTCCATTACCTGCTCGGCACTCAGTCGCTCGGGCAGCTCGAGAATTTCCGGGGCTTCGGCGGGATGCAATCCTATCCGAGCCGGACCAAGGACAGGATCCCCGTAGATTTCTCGACCGGCTCGGTCGGCCTCGGAGTCGCCGTCACCGCCTTCGCAAGCCTCGTCCAGGACTATCTCGTCGCCCATGGCGAGCTAGCGGAATCCGACACCGGTCGGATGGTCGCATTGATGGGCGATGCGGAGCTGGACGAGGGCAATATCTACGAATGCCTGATCGAAGCCTACAAGCACGACATCCGCAATTGCTGGTGGATCGTCGACTATAACCGCCAGTCGCTGGACGCGACCACGGCGGAACGGATGTTCAGCCGCTTCGACGAGATCTTCGCGAGCTGCGGATGGCGCGTGGTCACGCTCAAATATGGCAAGGCGATGGAGGCGGCCTTCGCCGAGGCCGGCGGCGAGGCCCTCAAGGTCTGGATCGACGAGTGCGGCAACGCCGATTACGCGGCTCTCACCTATCTCGGCGGCGCCGCCTGGCGCGAGAGGCTTCTCAAGGAGGCGCCCGAAGCCAGGCCGGTCCTCGACGCCCGCGACGACGAGGCGCTCGCGCTCTTGATGACGAACCTCGCCGGACACGACATGGCGAGCCTCGCCGAAGCGTTCGACGCTGCCCAGGATGACGTGCCGACCCTGTTCATCGCCTATACGGTGAAGGGCCACGGCCTCCCCTTCGCCGGCCACAAGGACAATCACGCCGGACTGATGAACCCCGGCCAGATCGCCGCACTTCGCGACCGGATGGGGATCGCTGAGGGACAGGAGTGGGATCCCTGGGCGGGCCTGGGCGGCAATTCGGCGGAAGGCGTGAAGGCTCTGGTCGACGCCAGCCGGATCGCGAGGTCGAAGCGCGAGCGGCCTTGGAACCAGGTCGACGTCCCCGCCATTCCCGCACCGGCGGGGGAGGAGCAGTCGACCCAGGCGGCGTTCGGCCGGATCCTGCTCGATCTCAGCCGCGCCGGCGGGACTCTCGTGGACCGGATCGTCACCACCTCGCCCGACGTCACCGTCTCGACCAATCTCGGCGCGTTCGTGAACCAGCGCGGACTATTCCGCCGGCAGGACCTCGCCGACGTCTTCGCGGCTGCGAAGATCCCGTCGGCGCAGAAATGGGGCGGGCACGGGGCCGGCCAGCATGTCGAGCTGGGGATCGCCGAGAACAACCTGTTCCTGATGCTCGCCGCCCTCGGCCTGGCGGGCGACCTGTTCGGGACGCGTCTGTTCCCGATCGGAACCGTCTACGACCCGTTCATCGCCCGCGGCCTCGATGCGCTCAACTACGCCTGCTACCAGGACGCCCGGTTCCTGCTCGTCGCCACCCCGTCGGGAGTGACCCTCGGGCCCGAGGGCGGAGCCCACCAGTCGATCAACCCGCCTTTGATCGCCCTCGGCCAGCCCGGCCTCAGGCATTACGAGCCCGCCTTCGCCGACGAGCTCGCCTTGTTCATGGAGGAGGCCTTCCGGCTCATGCAGACGCCGGACGGAGAGAGCGTCTATCTGCGGCTGACCACCCGAACGATCCGGCAGGTCGAGCGGCCGGACGAAAGCTGGAAGGCGGGAGCGCTCGCCGGCGGCTACTGGCTGCGCGAGCCGGGGCCGGGATCGGAGGCCGCACTCGTCTATTCGGGCGCCATCGCTCCCGAAGGCCTGGCCGCGTGGGAGGCGCTCCGCGAGGATGTCCCCGGCCTGGGGCTGCTCTCGATCACCTCGCCCGATCTGCTCCACCGCGGCTGGAGCGAGCGCCGCCGCGGCCGCTGGGGCGGGAAGGGGACTGCGCCCTCGCATGTCGAGCGGCTGCTTTCGCCGCTCGCCCCGGGGGCAGGCCTGGTCACACTTCTGGACGGTGCCCCCGCGTCGCTCTCCTGGCTCGGCGGAGTGATGGGCCACCGCGTCAGTCCGCTCGGGATCGAGCGCTTCGGCCAGACCGGCACATTGCCCGACCTTTACCGCGAATACCGCCTCGACGTGGACTCGATCGTGGAGGCCGCCGCCGAGCTGTTCCTGCCGTGACCCGTCATTGCGAGGAGCGAATCGACGAAGCAATCCGGCGGGCGCGTCCCGCCCCGGACTGGATTGCTTCGCCTCGCTCGCAACGACGGGAGGGGGACGGGCGGAACCTCTCCCCGGCTCCAGCGCTCTGCTTCCAAACCCAGTTCAAGGAGTGAGTACATGATCGGCAAGATTATCGGAGCCGCCGTCGGACGCCGCATCGCCGGCCGCTACAACGGAGGCACCGGCCTCCTCGTCGGAGCCCTCGCCCCGGCCATCGCCCGCCGCGCCTTCGGTCCGCTCGGTCTCGCCGTCGGGGGCGCCTATGTCGCCAAGAAGCTCTGGGACCGCCGCAACCGCACGTCCGGCGCGACCCGCACTTACTGATCCTGTTCCCCGGCGAAGGGGGGGCCAGTGGCGCTGGGTCCCGGCGTTCGCGGGAAGCTATGCCGGCTCCATCTCCAGAAGCCAGATCGCCGCGACCAGCGCGAGGGTCGCGGCGACGCCCGTCCAGCTCACCACCTTGAGGTTGATCGGCCGAAGCTCGGCGGCCTCATGCTTGTCGAAGCGGCTCATCACCGCGCAGGCGCGCCGTTCCGCGACCAGGATCACATAGGCTCCCGCCAGAAGGAAGGCGGTGGCGATCGCCTTGGGCACCCAGGGCGGCTGCATCGCCTTGAACAGCACCTGGAAGCCGAGCCCGATCCCGACCGCCGCGAAACCGGTCCGAAGCCATCCCGCGAAAGTCCTTTCGTTGGCGAGGATCGTCCGGTCCTGGGCCAGGTCCGTGCGCTCCTCGGCGAGCTTCTGCTTCCCTTCCTCGGCCATCGGCCTCAGAACGTCCCCTCTTCGTCCTCGGGCACCGGCTCGTCCCTCGGCGGCGGCCCGGCATCGTCGTTCGGGTCGCGGCGCGGAACGTCGGCCGGCTCGCGGTCGTCGCCCGGCGGCAAGTCCTCGATGGGGAAGGGCACCCCCTCGCCGGTGACCGTAACTCCGTTCTCGTTCACCTGCACCCCAACGTCGAAGCCGCCCGTCCCCTCGATCGGAAGCGTGACCGAGCCGTTGAAGCCGGTCGACGGCGCCGGAACGGCGAGCGGCGGGGCAAGCTTCTGGGCGGGCGCGGTCCCGACCGCCTGGGTCATGAAGTCGCGCCAAATCCGCGCCGGAAGCCCGCCGCCGGCGATCGCTCCGGGCATCGGGCTGTTGTCGTCGTTTCCGACCCAGACCCCGACGACAAGGTCCTGGGCGAAGCCGATGAACAAGGCGTCGCGGCTGTCCTGGGTCGTACCAGTCTTGCCGAACGCCGGAACGGCGAGCGCGGCTCCGCGCCCGGTGCCCCGGCTGACGACGGCGCCGAGCATCTCTCGAAGCTCGTCGAAGGCCGGGTCGCCGCTCTGGCCGGTCGCCTTGTTCCACATGCGCTGCCACCAGGGCTTGGCCTCGTCCTCCAGGCCCTTGGCCCGGACCGGATAGGCGCCGGCGGCGACCGCCGCGTAGGCGGAGGTGAGCTCGAGCAGGGTAACTCCGGACGTTCCGAGCGCGAGGCTCGGATTGTCGTTGAGCGGGCTCCTGATCCCGAGGTCCCGGGCGGCCCGGATGACGTTCTGCCGGCCGACCCGCTCCGACAGCCTGACCGCCGCCACGTTGCTCGACAAAGCGAGCGCGTCGCGAAGAGTCAGCGAGCCGCGATACTGGTCGCCGTAATTCTTGGGCTGCCACTTGCCGATCCTGAGCGGAGTGTCGGCGACCGGCGTGTCCGGGTCCATTCCGGCCCGAAGCGCGGCGAGATAGACGAAAAGCTTGAAGGCGGAGCCTGGCTGGCGCCGCGCCTGGGTGGCGCGGTTGAACGGGCTTCGGGCATAATCGCGACCGCCGACCATCGCGACGACCCGGCCGTCGGGCCGCATCGCGACCAGCGCCACCTGCGCCCGGCCGAGCCCGGCCCGGCGGACCGTGGCCAGAGCGAGCTTCTGCATCCGGCTCTCGAGGGTGGTCTGGACCTCCTCGTCGCCATAACCGGCCTCGCCCCGCGCCCTCGCCATGGGAAGGACCCAGTCGGCGAAATAGGTTCCTGTCGGGACCACCTTCTGGCGCTCGACCCTGAGCTTTGCGGGCTTCAGCCGGTTGGCTTCGCGCTGGGTGAGCACCTTGTCCCGGACCATGGTCGAGATCACGATCTTAGCCCTCTCCCGGGCAAGCTTGTAGTTGCGGGTGGGCGCCAGCCGGGACGGCGCCTTGACCATTCCGGCGAGCATCGCCGCCTGGGTCACGCTGAGCTTTTCCGGCGGGACGCTGAAATAATGCTGCGAGGCGGCCCGAAGGCCGTAGGTGTTGTCGCCGAGATAGACGTTGGAGAGATAGCGCTCCAGGATCTCGTCCTTGCTGAGCCAGGCTTCTAGCCAGAAGGCGATCAGGACTTCCTGGGCCTTCCGGCCCATCGTCCGCTCGGAGGTGAGGAAGGAGATCTTGGCGAGCTGCTGGGTGATCGTGCTCCCGCCCTCGCGTACCCCGCCGGCGCCGAGGTTGCGCCACGCGGCCCGGGCGATTCCGCGGATGCTGATCCCGAGATGGTCCCGGAAGCCGCGATCCTCGATCGAGATGAAGGCCGCCGGGACGTGCTTGGGCAGCTGCGAAATCCGCACCGGCTCCCGAATGTCGGCGCCCCGCCGGGCGATCGGATTGCCCTCCACCGAGACCAAAGTGAGACTCGGAGCAGCGATCGGCTGCAGCGACTTGGAAAGCGGAGCGGTGATCGCCAGCCAGGCGACGATCAGCATGAAAAAGGCCAGGCATGCGAGGACGATCCGCCTCCAGCCCCAGCGCATCGGGTTGTACCAGGCGCGCCTCGGCGGGCCGGGCGGCGGCTGCTGGGGTGGGCCTCCCGGGGCCTGGTACTGGGCCGGGGTCGGTTGCCACTGGGCGGTCTGATCCAAACGCATTCCCTCTTCTTAGCGGCAGAACGACGATTCGGGTATCGGGTTGCGCCCCAAGCCCAGAAAGTCGCCGTCATCCCGGCGAAAGCGGGGACCTCGGGCCGGAAGAGTCTCGGCGGGTCTCACCGAGGTCCCGGCTTTGGCCGGGATGACATGTGCTCTCCTCAGCTCCGTCCCGGAGCGATCGGCCGGCGGGCCTTGAGGTCGAACGAATCGCCGTTGGAAAGGACGTGGACCCGGACGTCGTGCATCGAGAGCGCGCTCTCGGAACGCGCCTCGGCGACGTTGCAATAGCTGACGTCCGTTCCGTCGACGACATAGACCGCACCGCTTCCGATGACCTTGAAGACGTCGCCTTCGACCATCGCCGCCGTATTCTCGTCGATCCCGAGGCCGAGCACCCGCGGGTTGTGGGCAACGGCGCCGATCAGCCGGCCGAAGCGTCCGCGCTCGGCGAAATGCTGGTCGATGATGACGTCGCGCATCAGCCCCATGCCCGGCGACATGTGAAGGTCGCCGATCCGGTGGGTTTCCTTGCTGGTGCCCTTGACCAGCATCGTCTCGCTCATCACCGAAGCGCCCGCCGACGTGCCCGCGACGACCCCGCCGCGCTCGTAGAGCGCCCGGACCTTGGCCTCGATCCCGGTGTCGCCGATCTGGCTGGTGATCCTGAGCTGGTCGCCGCCCGAGAAGAAGATCCCCGCCGCGTCGTCGAGCACCGAAAGCTTCTCGCGGTCTCCCGCCTGGCTGCGCTCCTCGACGTAGAGCTCGACCAGGTCGGCGAGTCCGAGATCGGCGAAGGCCTTCTCATATTCGTCGAAATAGCCCTCGGGCCGATGGCTGGCGACGGTGGCGAGCACGAGCTTGCCGCCATGGACCTGCCTTGCAACCTCGCGGAGGATCGCGCGCTCGCCTTCCGGATCGCGGTCTTCGTGACCTCCGATAATGATCAGGCAGCCCTTGGGGCGCCGTTCTTCGTCAGCCACGTTTCTCTTCTTCCTTGCTCAAAAACACCTTGGGTTCGTCCATCTCGCTGTCCAGGTAGGCGACTGCGAACATCGGGCTGTTATGCGCCCAGCCGAAGCGGCCGTCCTTGCGGATTCCGATTCCCCCGCCGTCGGCGCCGGCGCCGCCGGTGCCCGGCAGCTTCCCGACGGACTTCAAGATCGCCAGCTCCATAGCCTCGCCGGCCTCCACAGAGGCCATGACCCGGGAGGCGAGGGCGAGGCGGGCGATCGTCTCCCCGTCGCCGGAGAAGGAGACGGCGCCGATATGGTTGTCGGCGTAGAGCCCACCCCCCGGCAGCGGGCTGTCGCCGATCCGTCCGACCTTCTGGCCGTCGATGCCGCCGGTGGATGTGCCCGCGGCGAGGTTCCCCCCGCTGTCGAGGGCCACCGCGCCGACCGTGTCGTGCATGCCCTCCGCGGCGAGGGCTTCCTTCGCCCGCTCAGCTTTCAGCTGTTCGTCGCCGGCGAGCGGCACGCCCTTTTCTTTCGCGAAGGAGAGGGCGCCTTCCCCCACAAGAAGCACCTCTTTCTCGCTTAGCAGCTGGCGGGCGACTCCGATGGGATTGCGGACCTGCTTGATCGCCCCGACCGCTCCGGCATTGAGGTCGCGGCCGTCCATCAGCCCGGCGCACATTTCGATCTCCCCGGCCGCGTTCGGAACGGAGCCGTGACCGGCGTTGAATACCGGAAGGTCTTCGAGCACCCGGATGGCCGTTTCGACTGCGTCCAGCGCGCCTCCGCCGCCTGCGAGTATGGCCGCCCCGGCCTGGACGGCCTGGCGGATACCCTCTCGATTGGCCTCCTCCTCGGCCGAGTCCCAAGGCTTGGCCCCGCCGTGGACGATGAGGGCCCAGCGGCCCTCTTCGAGTTCCGCCATCCTATTCGGCCGCGATGAACGAGGCGCGGCCGGAGGCGCGCTCGGCGGCGGGCTTGAAGTCGTTGACCTGCTGCCAGGCCCCTTTGACGTCGGTGGGAGTGATGACGATCAGGTCTCCGGGCCTCCCCATCGCAAGCGCCGCAGCCGTCGAGGCCTGTTCCCCGGCGATGAGGTGGATATGGTCGGGGGACCGCCCGGCCTGTAGCGCCCCGGCCTGCAGATGGCCCATCACCTCGCCGCGCGGCCGGCCGCGGGTCGCCGGGTCCTCTCGGAAGATGAGCTCGTCGAACAGCCCGGCGGCGATCCGGCCGAGTTCCTGAATGTCCTCGTCGCGGCGGTCGCCGGCCATCGACACCGTGCCGATCGTCCTCTTGTAGCGGTGGCTCAGGCCCTTCACGACCTTGCCCAGCGCCTCGAGGCCCGCAGCGTTGTGGGCATAGTCGATGATCACCCGGAAGCCGTGCGCGTCGTGGACGTTGAGCCGGCCCGGATTCTGCTCGAAGGTCGAGCGGAACTGGGCCATGGCCGAGCGGATGGTGAGGATCGGCACTTCGTGCGCGAGCGCGATGGCGATCGCCGCGAGGGCGTTGGCGACGTTGAACTCTGCCATTCCGTGAAGGGTAGCCGGGATGTCGCCGGCCTTCATGATCGTCTCGCGCCTGGTGTCGTCGTAGAGGACGATGGTGCCGCCCTCGGGACCCGACTCACGGACCACCGCCATACCGCCGTCGTCGACATGCTCTCGAAGCATCGGCGACATCTCGGCCCCGCCGCATAGCGAAAACCAGATGATCCGTCCGCCGGCGCGGCGGGCCATCTTCACGGTCAGCGGGTCGTCGGCGTTGAGGACGGAGTGCCCGCCCTTGCGGACCGCCTCGACGACCACCTGCTTCACGCTTGCGAGGTCCTCGACCGTCTCGATCCCCTTCAGGCCGAGATGGTCGGCGGAGACGTTGAGGCAGGCGGCGATGTCGGCCTCTCCATAAGCGAGCCCCTCGCGGAGCAGGCCGCCGCGCGCGGTCTCGAGCACCGCCACCTCGACCGTCGGGTCGCGAAGGATCATCCGCGCGCTCCGGGGCCCGGTGGCGTCGCCTTCGTGGGTGAGGATGTCGTTGATGTAGACTCCGGTCGTCGAGGTCAGGCCGACCGTGCAGCCGGTATAGCGGATGATGTGCTTGATCATCCGGCCGACGGTCGACTTGCCGTTGGTGCCGGTGATCGCGATGATCGGGATCCGCGACGAACGCCCGCGCGGGAACAGCATCTCGATGATCGGCTTGGCGACGTCGCGGGGCGCGCCTTCCGAGGGCTCGATGTGCATCCTGAGGCCCGGGGCGGCATTGACCTCGATCACTCCGCCCCCCGTCTCGCGGATCGAGCGTGCGATGTCGGGGCAGACGAAGTCGACTCCGCACACGTCGAGCCCGACGATCAGTGCGGCGCGCCGAGCGATCTCGGCATTGTCGGGATGGATCTCGTTGGTCCGGTCGACCGCGGTCCCTCCGGTCGAGAGGTTGGCGGTCGCCCGGAGCTGGACGACCTCGTCGGCCTCGGGAATGCTGTCCGGCGTCAGTCCGGAGCGGGCCAGGAACTCCTCGACATGCGCGTCGATCCGGATCCGCGTCATGACGTTCTCGTGCCCCTCGCCGCGGCGGGGGTCCCGGTTCACCTCGGCGATCAGCTGCCTGATGCTGCTGATCCCGTCACCCGCGACCTGGGCGGGGATCCGCTCCGCGACCGCGACCATCTTTCCGCCGACGACGAGGATTCGATGGTCGTTGCCCTCGAAGAACTGCTCGACGATGACGTCGCGGCCCTTGGCTTGCGCCTGGGCCTCTCGGAAGCCGAAGCGCAACTGCTCCTCGTCCATGATTCCGATCGTAACTCCGCGGCCATGATTGCCGTCGAGCGGCTTGGTGACGAGCGGGAACCGGAGCCGCCGTGCTCCGCTCACCGCTTCCTCGACATCCCGGACGACGATCCCTCGAGGCACCGGAACTCCGCTTTCGTCGAGCAGCTTCTTGGTCATGTCCTTGTTGCCGGCGAGGTCGGTGGCGACCAGCGAGGTCCGGCCGGTGATCGAGGCCCGGATCTTCTGCTGGTGCCGTCCGTGGCCGAGCTGGAGGAGGCTCTTCTCGTCGAGCCGCATCACCGGGATTCCGCGCCTCTTGGCCTCGTCGACCAGGGCCTTCGTGCTCGGGCCGAGGGTGGTTCGGCGGACCATCCGCTTCATCTCGTCGAGCCGGCGCTGGAGATCGAACTCGCCCTCAAGCCGGTAGATCCGGTCGAGACCGCTCAAGCCCCGAAGTTCGCCCGGAAGCAGGGAGTGGACGAGCTCGAGCGCGACCCTCCCGGCCATCAGCCCGACCTTCTCCTCGTTATAGGCGAACATCACGTTGTAGACTCCCGGCCGGTTCTTCACCGACCGGGTCTTGCCTCGAACCGCGCGCGAGCCCGCCAGGGTCTGGAGCTCCAGCGCGACATGCTCGGCGACATGGCCGAGCCAGGTGCCCTCGCGAAGCCGACGCTCGAAGCCGCCGCGGACCCTCAGGGAGCAACCATGGCGGCCGACCCCCGGGAGGAGGTCGAGCAAGGCCTCGGTGAACCCGGCGATCCGGTTGGTCGGCCATTCCTCGAGCCGGCCGAGGTCGAGCTGGACTCGGATCATCGGAGTGTGGCTGTAATAATGGGGGCCGCGATAGACCCCGACCTCAACGACCTGCATCTGCTGCATCTGTTCGGTTAGCTGTTGGGTTCCCGGATCGCTCTTCGAAGCGAAGAACATCCCGGTCTTGGAGCCGTTTTCGGGGGTCGGCGCGTCGGCCACGGGCGCGGACTGGTTCGGAGGCGTCATGACCTCGTTAAACCCTCGGCGAGAGGCCCGGGTTCCGGCTTTTCCCTCTCACTTGGATTAAGCTTTACCGTCATCCCGGCGAAGGCCGGGATCCGTGAACACCGCCTTATTCGGATAGGACCGTGTTCATGGATCCCGCATCGAGTCCGGGATGACGACTTGAGGCCAGCCTGTCCCTGATCATCCACGACAGCAGATACGGCCGGCCCAGCGCCTTATCCAAAGCGTAAGGCCACCAGCCCGGTCCGAACGGGACGTAGACCCGAATCGGGACACCCAGGCTTCGCGCCACCGCCATCGTCCGCCGCGCGGGAAGGCCGCGAAGCTGTTCGAGCTCGCAGGGCGTGCCCGACCTGAGAAGCAAGGTCAGCGTCCGCTCCGCAAGCTCCGGGTCGTGAGTGGCCACTCCGACCGGAGCGCAGCGTCCGGCCAGGCGGGCGGCGAGCGCGACGTAGCTCGCTTCGACATCCTGTCCTCGCCAGTCCGGATCGGCCCATTCGCCCTTGACGAGCCGGATCCGGGCCGAGCTGTCGCGAAAGGCGGCGGCGTCGCTACGGCTTCGAAGCCAGCGGGCAGGCAGGGCGAAGCCGGTTCCCGGAAACTCGCCAAGGAGGGCGGAAACGGCTTCCAGCGTCCGGTCGGCGTCCTTCGGGGCATGGGAGTCGAAGATCAGCGGCATCCGGGCCGCGGCCGCGCAATCGGCGATCCTTCGCAGCCGATCGTGGTCGAACGCCAAAGGCGGGGCCTTAACCGACAGGCAAGCGCCGCCGGGCCCGCCGGCCAAGAGGCCGGCCAGTGCGACATTCGCCGCCTCGATATCCTCCGCCTCGGCGGCGGCGGACTGGAAATAGCCCAGGGTCGCCGAAAGCCCGGCGCGATCGAGCCTGTGGCAGCGCCGGGCTGCGGCCCTTGGGCCGGGCCCGGGAAGGACCCGCTCTACGAAATGGGGGAGGGCGTAGCGCGCCGCCCTGAGGGCGGCCCAGGGGCTGGGCATCACGCCCGGGCGAGCCGCTTGCGCAGCGAGGCGCAGGCGTCGGCGGCCAGGGCGACGGCGCCCCTCGCGTTGAAGGGATAGGCGCGCACCCAGACGCAATCATGCTGCTCGCGGGTCCAGAATTGCGCGATCCAGGGCTCGAGATTGCCGAGCAGCTCGTAGGCCTCCAGCTCCCGCTGCGCCGCCCAGCCGATCGTATGGAGCATGAGCAACGTGCCCGGAGAGCAGCGCTCATAAGCCTCGTCGAAGCCGATCTTGAACAGCCAGAATCTGTCCAGGGACTCGAGGGCCATCTGCATCGCGACGGCTTGCCCGTCGATCCGCATGAACGCGATCCGGAAGCTGCCCTGTTCGCAGGCTGAGCGGAAATAATGGCGGAAGCAATTTTCCTTGGCGCGGTCGGCGGCGATGGCGGTTCCGGCCTCGGCCTTCCAGCTGCGCATCTCGACCGCGATCGCCTCGTCGAACAAAGCGTCGAACGCCTCCGGCCCGGGCGACAATATCTCGAACGACACCTCGCCGAACTCGGCTGCCCGCCTCGCCGCCCGACGAAAGTCCGACCGGCGCCCGGAGTTGAAGCATGAAGCGGGGTCCTTCCAGCGCGGCTCAAGCCTGATGGTCGGAGTTGGGGTCGCCGGACGAACCGAGACCCAGCCCTTGCCGCGCAGGGCCCGGCGAAGCGCCGGGATCAGCTCAGACCGCACCGGAACCCGGTCGAGTTCGAGGGCGCGTCCATTGCCCGCGATGGACTCGGCGAGAAGCGCAAGCCCGTCCGGATCGTTGTAGAGGGCGTCGTCCGGCTCGCACACCTGGTGCGCCCCCACCATGGTCCAGCGGGCGAACCGCCCGGTTCCCCGGCACAAGGGGAGCAGAGCGGCGATGTTGTCGCGACGGCGCACGAAGAAGACCTCGATATGCGCCTCGGAGAGCAGGGTGCCGGCCAGCGCCGAGGCGAAGGCCTGGCTCTGCATCGGAAGCGATGCCGAACCTTCGAGCCTTCGCCAGCAATGGACCAGCGCCTCGTCCTCGCAAAAGCGCTCGAGGGGCAAAGCCGCCCATTCGGGAGCCGTCGCCGGACCTGCAGCCCGCCGGCGCGGGGCGAGCGCCACCGTGGCCGCGGAAAACTCCGGCACCGCCTCGATGGCTGTCACCCACCCTTCGATCATCGGGTGGCATTACTTCACATGGGTAAAGATTTTGCATCTTTGCGGCCGGCGCGCCCCGGCGAAGGCCGGTGGCGAGTTCGCTCCCCAGCGAAGGTTGGGCCCAGTCGATGCCGCGGCGCTGGGTCCTGCTTCGCCGGGGAACTGCCGCCACGCATTTTGCGTCTTTGCCCGCGCCGCCCTCGCGGCCTAGGAATGTCGAATGGACAGCCGCATCCCGCCGCCCGAGCAACTGGTCGCGACCAGCCATGCCGACTCCGAAGCCTATGAAGCGCTCTACCGGCAGTCGCTGGCCGATCCGGACTCCTTCTGGGCCGGGCAGGCGCGGCGGATCGACTGGGCCGAGCCGCCCACCCTGGCGGGCAACTGGTCCTTCGATCCGGTGGACATCAAATGGTTCGAGGACGGGGTCCTCAACCTGTGCCACAATTGCGTCGACCGCCATCTCGAAGCCCGCTCGGACAGGGTCGCGATTCTGTTCGAGGCGGACGAGCCGGGCGCCGGCCGGAGCCTGACCTACGGCGAGCTCTATCGCGAGGTCGTGGCGATGGCGAACTGCCTCAAGGCGCTTGGCGCCGGCAAGGGCGACCGGGTCACGCTCTACATGCCGATGATCCCCGAAGCGGCGGTGGCGATGCTCGCCTGCGCCCGGATCGGCGCTGTCCATTCGGTCGTCTTCGGCGGCTTTTCGCCCGAGGCCCTTCACGGCCGGATCGAGGATTGCGCGAGCCGCTTCGTGGTGACCGCCGACGGAGGCAGGCGCGGCGGCCGGCTCGTGCCCCTCAAGGCCAATGTCGACGCCGCCCTCGCCAAGGGCTCCGACGTCGAGGCCGTCCTCGTTGTCCGCCACCTTGGCAATGAGATCGAGTGGGCCGAGGGCCGCGACCACTGGCTCCACGACATGACAGACCTCGTCCCCGACGAGTGCCCGCCCGAGCCGATGAACGCCGAAGACCCGCTGTTCATCCTCTACACGTCCGGCTCGACCGGAAAGCCCAAGGGCGTTCTCCACACCACCGGCGGCTATGCGGTCTGGACCGCTTCGACCTTCCATTACGTCTTCGACTACAAGGAAGGCGAAATCTTCTGGTGCACGGCCGACGTCGGCTGGGTCACCGGCCACAGCTACGTCGTCTACGGCCCGCTCCTCAAGGGAGCGACGACCCTGATGTTCGAGGGCGTCCCCAATCATCCGGACTTCAGCCGCTTCTGGGACGTGGTCGAGCGCCACCGGGTCGACATCTTCTACACCGCCCCGACCGCGATCCGGGCCCTGATGCGGGAGGGGGAGGGGCCGGTGCGAAAGCACGACCGTTCGTCCATCCGGCTGCTCGGGACGGTCGGCGAGCCGATCAACCCGGAGGCCTGGCGCTGGTATTACGAGACGGTCGGTGAACGCCGGTGCCCGATCGTCGACACCTGGTGGCAGACCGAGACCGGCGGGGTGATGATCACCACCCTTCCGGGCGCCCACGACATGAAGCCGGGCAGCGCCGGCCGCCCCTTCTTCGGGGTGGAGCCGCAGCTCGTCGGCCCCGACGGCGAAATCCTGGACGGCGCCGCGTCCGGCAACCTGTGCATCGCCCGTTCCTGGCCCGGCCAGATGCGCTCCGTCTACGGCGACCACGAGCGCTTCGTTCAAACCTATTTCTCGACCTACCGGGGCAAATATTTCACCGGCGACGGCTGCCGCCGCGACGAGGACGGCTATTACTGGATCACCGGCCGGGTCGACGACGTCCTCAACATCTCCGGCCACCGGCTCGGAACCGCCGAGATCGAGAGCGCGCTCGTCTCCCACCCGCTCGTGGCGGAGGCGGCGGTGGTCGGCTACCCGCACGACATCAAGGGCCAGGGCATCTATTGCTACGTCACCCTGATGGAAGGCGAGGAGGGGAGCGGCGAACTCGAGCAGGACCTGCGCCGCCACGTCCGGACCGAAATCAGCCCGATCGCGAGCCCGGACCTCATCCACTTCACTCCGGGCCTGCCCAAGACGCGCTCAGGCAAGATCATGCGGCGGATCCTCAGGAAGATCGCGGAGAACGATTTCGGAAGCTTGGGAGATACGAGCACGCTCGCCGACCCGGGCCTGGTCGACGGACTGATCGAGGGCCGGCGAAATCGCTGAGGTCGTCGGGCTCAAGGCTTCCGCTCCATAAAATCCGTGTCCGACGCCGGGGCTTCCCGCCCTCGGACCCCTACCGCTGCGCGCCGCCTTCCCGCAGTCGAACCTTGGCCCAGGCATAGGGATGTTCGACGATAGGAATGGCGCGGACATGATCGCCGCAAACGGCCTTGAGAGCTGTGTCGTCCACGCTGCCGGGTTCGGGAGCGTCGGGCGGCAGCGTGAATGTGATCATCCGCGGCATGACCGCATCGCCCAATTGATGGCGATGATCGATCGTCGGGACCTTGCGGGTGCCGCAATCGGCAAGCAGCTGCATCATTTCCTTGTCGAACTTTTTGGCTTCCCCGATCGCGATTCGATCGACCGTGAGGATGTGGTAGAGCACGGCGTTGCCGGATCGGTTCTGGGGAGCGACGAAGAAAGCCGTTCCAAGGCGCAGGTCCAGACCGACCGGGCGCCAACCGGAATAATGTTCCTCCATATCCTCGGGCTGCTGGGACTGCGCCCGCGCCCCGCAAAGAGCAATCAACGCCGTCCCGATGAGCAGATACTTCATGGCTTTCTTTCCGTCCCCAGTGGCTAGGCAGTCTTTACCCGCCGATCCGCTCTCATCTAGTTCGATGTTCGACGTCGAAAGGTTGGCTGTGCGCAGAGTCGGCAAATGCTTTGCTATTTTGGGAGAGCAGGCAGGCCGAGGCTGCCAAATAGTGACTGTCCTCGTTCTTCGAAGGGCGCCGCAACCGGTAGAAAGCGCGACGGTCAGGCGTCCCACCCCCCGCGGAGCGGGAATGCTACCTCTTTACGTTTTGCCTTTGTGTCTTCGTGCCGTCTTTCAAAACCGGCCTACGACACGGCCGAAATGAAGGCGAAAGCGATTGGCCGGGTGCAAGGCGTTGGCTGACACCGGCGCATTCGGTGCCCTTCCTCGGGGGAAGGTACGAACTCATTTTTTGAGAGAAGACACAAAGACGCAAAGGCACAACGTAGAAAAAAGGGAGATGCCGCTTCGCGGGAGGGGAGGATCGCGCGGCGAAGGATGTTGAAAAACAAATGGTTGTGGTCGTAGATTGAGGTCCGGCCGCTTCGCGGGAAAGCGGCGCCGGGAGCGGGGAGGGGGCCGTGACCATGAAGCGTTCAATTCGAGCCGCAGCGGCGCTGGCCTTGCTCGCCATTGCACCCGCCTCCTTTGCTACGCCGCCCGCGCCGGTCGCCGCCGAAACCGTGCCGGAGTCCGCGCGGGCCGCGGCTGCGGCGGTCGACGCCTTTCACGCCGCGCTCCGCCGCGGCGACCCGCAGACCGCACTGGCGTTGGTCGCCGACGACGCGGTGGTCTTCGAGGACGGTCGGATCGAACGGACCAAGGCGGAATATGCCCTCCACCACGCCGGCGCCGACGCGGAATTCTCGAAGGCGATGATGACCAGACGGCTTAGCCGAACCGCCCAGGCCGCCGGAACCATCGCCCTCGTCGCCAGCGAAAGCCGGGCCAAGGGCCGCTTCGGGGGCCAGCGGGTCGATCGGATCATGGTCGAGTCGATGGTCCTTCGCCGCGACCCGGCCGGAGCGTGGAGGATCGTCCACATCCACTGGTCCTCGGCGGAGCCGTCGACCGAGTAACCGCCGCGCGGCCGTTCAGCGGGTCCCGTAGGTCCGGTCGCCCGCGTCGCCCAGGCCGGGCACGATATAGCCATGGTCGTTCAGCGACTCGTCCATCGCCGCGGTCCAGATCGGGACGTCCGGATGGGCGGCCCGGACCGCTTCGACCCCGGGCTTCGAGCAGAGCAGGCAGACGAAGCGCATGTCCTGGACTCCGGCTTCCTTGAGCCGGTCGATCGCCGCGATCGCGGTGTGGCCGGTGGCCATCATCGGGTCGACGATGATCACGAGCCGCTCGTCGACATCGTCGGGGGTCTTGAAATAATATTCGACGCATTCGAGGCTGACCGGCTCGCGATAGAGGCCGATATGGGCGACCCGGGCCGACGGGACGAGGTCGAGCATGCCCTCCGCCATTGCGAGGCCCGCCCGCAGGATCGGGGCGAAGACCAGCTTCTTGCCGGCGATCGCCGGCGAGTCGGTGACCGCGATCGGAGTCTCGATCCGAACCATGTCCGTCGGAAGGTCGCGAGTGACTTCGTAGCAGAGCAGGGTTGCGATCTCGCGGACGACGGTCCGGAACAGCAGGATCGAGCTATCCTTGTCGCGGAGGATGGTGAGCTTGTGCTGCACGAGGGGGTGCGAGACGATCGTCAGTCCGTCCATGATCTAGAATACCGTTCCGTCGCTGATGATGTTGAAGGGAGGACCGCCGCCCGGCCTCAGCTCGGCGGCTATTCGACGGCCCGCGGCCCAGCTTCCGCCTTCGAGCATCCGGGCGAGGGGGAAGTCCTGCTCGGCGACGCCCAGCCGGCTTCGGACGAGCGGCGCCATCCGGTCGAGCAGCGCCACCGTCATCGCCCGCCAGGCGACGATGAGCGGATCCGATACGTGGAGGGGCCGTGAGGCGGAGTCCGGGTCGGTGAGATTCAGGACGCCCGTATCGACGAACAGCCCGCCGTTGCGATATTCGGCAAGGCCGGTGAGGCCGTCCGCCTCGACCACCTGGATTCCGGAGGCCTCGAGCGGCTCGATCAGCGAATAAGCAAGCCATTGCGACAGCTTGTGGAGCGGAACGAGGCCGTCGGTCGAGTCGCCGCGGCGGATGGCGGGATGGCGCCAGCAATCGCCGAGCTGCACTTCGTCGAGGATCAGTCGGTCGGCCCAGATCGGGCCGAGCGCTTCGAGCAGAAGCTCGAGGATCGCGGGAGCGGGAATCGTCCCGCCCGCCGCCCGCGCCGCCAGGACGTCGAAGAGGCCCCCGGGCCGAGGTTCGCCGGCGGCGGCGAACAGATCGGGCCGGGCCATCACCTGTGCGCCCAGGCGCCGGAGAAGGGCGGTTCGGCCTTCGAGGCCGGCGAGCGGGTTGGACCCGCCGGCCTGGAAGCCTTCCGCCAGAGTTCCGCCGTCGAGCGCCGCCAATCCGGCCCCGCTCGAATCCAAGGCTCCGCTTTCGACCAGCCGCTGGCTTGCCACCGCGAGCCCTTCGGACCGGGTGAAGGTCTCGCCGCTAACCGGGTCGACGTAGCGCCAGCCCGGGCCGGCCCCGGCGTCGAGCAGCACCGAGAGGATGACGAGGTCGAAGGCGGCCCGGGCCCGCTCGGCCGGGTCGCCGTCCGGGAGGCGGGGCTCCCCGGCGACGAAATGCCGCCAGCGGGCGTGGAAGGGGATTGCGAGGTCGGGATAGGCTTGGCGGGTTGCCGCGGCGGTGAGGTCGGCGGCGGCCTCCAGCCGCGCAAGATCGACCGCCCAGCCTTCGACTCCGCCTTCGAGGGCGATTTCAAGCATCTCGTGCGCCCGCTCGCGAACGGCGGCCGCGCTGAGCAAGGCGAGGAGAGTGGGACCGGGCACTAGTCCTCCCCGTCCGCGAAGCGGATGGGGAGGGGGACCGCGTGAAACGCGGTGGAGGGGCAATGGGCGCCGCGGGGGCCCCCCCCC
>DASVQD010000056.1:0-25701 GCA_036389345.1 Allosphingosinicella sp.
AGCGGTATGTCCACTCACCAGATTTTGCGCCCACGGAGAACGAACTGCGGGCATACTGGACACGCTTGAACCGCTTCCTCGTAGCGTGCCTTTCCCGGTAGGATTGGGTTCGTCGGCGTTATTTTGAAAGCCCCTCCCGGACGAGCCGTCGGATGGCCTCTGTGACAGGAATTCGGTGACAGTGCACTAATTAAGGTAGTTGAACACGCGAAGGGCGTATGCGTCTGGTGCCCGGAATTAAGTGCACTGTCACCGTATTTAAGTGCATGCCCGGAATTAAGTGCACTGTCACCGTATTCTGACTTTTGGCTAGCACAATGTCGAGCCGGGCAAGGCGGGCGCCTCGCGGCCGGTTCTGACCAGCAACGCCTTGCAGGAAGGCGAAGGATGGCTGCGCGCGACCATAAACCGTCGCGCCGCGCGCTGCTAGGCGCTGCGGTGGCGATTCCGTTCGTCGGTTGCGGCGGGGGCCTTCGTCATTCCCGCGAAAGCGGGGCTCCCTCTCCCGCGTCCTCTGACGAGACGGGAAGGTGGATCCCGGATCAAGTCCGGGATGACGGCGTGTGGCGCGAAGCCCTCTCGGCCTTTCGCGAGGCGGAGGGGGCGTTGCGGGCGTTCCTGGATCGGACGGCGGGGGCGCCGGACGAGGCGCAGGAGGCGGTCGAGGCGGAGATGGACGAGCGGCTCGATGCGCTTGGGCCGGCCTTGCTCCGCCGGCTCGCGGCGCCGGCGCCGGACCTGGAGGCGCTGGCGGTCAAGATCGAGACGATCGTCACGCACGAGGCCTGGTCGACCTCCGGCAGCGAGGAGTGCCTGGCGGATGTGGCGCGGGATGCTCGGCGGCTGGCCCGGGGGTGATTCCGAGCAAATGGGACGTCAGGGGCGGCCGTGACGTCGGGCGAGTGCGCACGGCCCCAGGCCGCGCGGCTCGCCGGCCGGCCTGCGCCGACTCCCGTCGCTGCTTGCGATTGCAGACAATCACAGCGCTGCGGCGGGGCGGCTAGGGTCCATTCCGGATGAAATTGACGTTGCATCGTAGGATTTTTCCTGTTCTTCTTCTGTTCTCGATGATGCAGGGGCCTGTCGGGGGCCAGGGTGGACGGATGAGCGAAGAGAAAGAGGACCCCGCCCTCGCGCCGGGGCGGCGGGATCGGGTTTGGTCGGTGGAGTTGGGGGAGCGGTTTCTCGAGTTGGTTCGGGAGACCGGGAATGCGCGGGCTTCGGCTCGGGCGCTGGGGTATCCGGGGCTGTTCAACAATCGGATCCGGCGCAATCCCGGGTTCGCCCGGCGGGTCCGGGCGGCGGCGGCGGAGGCGGATGCCCGGCTTCGGGGGGCCGAGAGTCCGTTCGTCTGTCCGTTCGGGGTGAAGGGGAAGCTTCCGACCGATGCGGAGGCGCTCGGCGGCTATCTTCGGCCGGGGCGCAAGGCGGCCGGGGAGGCGGAGCCGGTGCTTCGGCGCAACTCGAAGGGGCGGATGCAGGTGACGATGACCCGGGAAGGGCATTGGACCTCCGTCATCGAGTGCGACTTCCTCGCCCGGCTGGCGGCGACCGGGAATTTCGACGCCTGCGCGGTGGCGGTCGGGTTCCAGCCGGCGACGGTGCACCAGCGGGCGCGCAAATGGCCCGGCTTCGCCCGCGATTGCGAGCGCGCCCTGGCCGAGGCGGACATCGCACTCACCTACCGGCTGACCGCTCATGCCCACGCGCTGATGCGGCGGCCGGGCGAGGCCGAGGCGGCCGGGATCGAGGAGGAAGAGGCGCCGTTCGACCCGGCGACGGCGATGAAGATCCTCTCGCACATCGATTCGCGCAAATATGGGCGGAGCGGCAAGGGGCGGCGCAAGGGTCCGCCGGAGCGGACCTTGAGCCAGGCCTGCGATTCGATCCTCGCCAAGATCGAGGCGATCGAGCGGCACGAAACGCTGATGAAGGCCCGGGCGGCGGAGGAGGAAGAGGGGATCTCCGGCGCGGACTCTCCCGCAGGTCCCGGCCTTCGCCGGGATGACGGGGGATCGTGAGCGCCGAGGGCAAGGCGGTGCTGGCGCGGCTGAGGGCGCTTGCGCCGGAGCAGCGGCGGACGGCGCTGGAGGCGGCGGGGGAGGAGTTCGTCAAGAGCTTCGACGAGGCCTGGCCGCTCTGGGCGCATCGCGGGCAGGTGCCCGACCACGACCGCTGGGCGGTCTGGGTGATGCTGACCGGGCGCGGCTTCGGCAAGACGAGGGCCGGTGCGGAATGGGTGAGCGAGAAGGCGCGGAGCGACGGGGAGGCTCGGATCGCCCTGGTCGCGGCCAACCCGAAGGAGGCGCGGCGGGTGATGGTCGAGGGGCCGAGCGGAATCCTGGGCGTGGCCCGCGAGGGGGACGAGCGGCGGCTCATCCGGTGGGAGCCGGGGCTCGGGCGGATCCGCTTCGCGAGCGGGGCCGAGGCGTTCGTCTATTCGGGCGCGGACGGCGACAGCCTGCGCGGCGGCGAGCATCATTACGCCTGGTGCGACGAGCTCGCCAAGTGGCGCGACGCGCAGTCGGCCTGGGACAATCTGATGCTGACGATGCGGGCCGGGGCGAGGCCGCAGGTGCTGGTCACGACGACCCCGCGGCCGGTCGAGGCGCTTCGCGCGGTGCTCCGGTCGCCGGAGCTGGTCCTGACCCGGGGGACGAGCTTCGACAATCCGCACAATGCCGGCGCCTTCCTGCGCTGGGCGGACGCCGTCCACCGCGGCACCCGGCTCGGACGGCAGGAGCTGCTCGGCGAGCTGCTCGAGGACGTGCCGGGGGCGCTCTGGCCGCTGGCCCTGATCGAGGCGTCGCGCGAGCCGGGCGGGATCGACCGGGCGCGGCTGAGGCGGGTCGTCGTCGGAATCGACCCGCCGGCGACCGCGGACGGCGACGAATGCGGGATCGTCGCCTGCGGGCTCGGCAGCGACGGGATCGCCCGGGTGCTCGGCGACCACAGCGCCGGCGGCCTCTCCCCCGAGCAATGGGCGCGCAAGGCGGCGGCGGCGGTGGAGGCCTGGGCGGCGGACCGGGTGGTCGCGGAGGGCAATCAGGGCGGCGACATGGTCGACGCCGTGCTTCGCGGGGCGGGGCTGAGGCTGGCGGTCAAGAGGGTCTTCGCCAAGTCCGGCAAGGCGCGGCGGGCCGAGCCGATCGCCGCCTTCTTCGAAAGCGGCGAGGCGAAGCTCGCCGGGCATTTCCCCGAGCTCGAGAAGCAGCTCGCCGGGCTGGTGATCGGCGGCGACTATCAGGGGCCGGGGCGGAGCCCGGACCGCGCCGACGCGATGGTCTGGGCGATGAGCGAGCTGCTGCTCGAGCCCGAGCGGGCGGAGCCTCGGGTCCGCAGGCTCTAGGCGAGGCTCAGCCGCGCAGCCCGGTCGGCGCGAAGGCGATCCTGAGCACCGCGAAGATCGCGAAGGCGGCGCCTCCGACCGATGCGAAGTTGAGCAGCAGGATGGCGAGGAACTTGTTGCCCTCGTCGTGGACATAATCCTCGATGATCACCTGCAGGCCCATCTTCAGATGCCAGAAGGTGGCGGCGATCAGGAGCAGCATCGGCACCGCGGCGAGCGGATCCCTCAGCCATTCGGTCACGCCTCGATGATCGAGCGCGGGCAGCCGGAGCAGCGAGACGAGCAGCCAGACGAACAGCAGCAGCACCGCGACCGAGCTCGCCCGCTCGTGCCACCAATGCTCCGCGCCCTCGCGCGCCGAGCCGGTGTCGCGGACCCGCGCCGCAGATCCGGAGCGCAGCGCCGCTGGGTTGGTCTCGGGGCTCGCTCCGGGCTCGCCGGTCTTCGTCGTCTCAACGGTCATGCCGCCCTCACCATCACGATATAGAGCCACAGCGCCGCGGTCAGGAGGATCGATCCCGCCAGGGTGGCAGTGGCCCAGAATTTGTTGCGCTGGATCTCGAATCCGGCGCCGATGTCCATGACGAGGTGCCTGAGGCCCGACAATGTGTGCTGGAAGAAGGCCCAGGTCAGACCGACCCCGATGACGATCCCGATCCACGACGTCGCCAGCTTCGCGAAGCTCTCATAGGCCTCCTTGCCCGAGGCGGCCGCGACCAGCCACCAGACCAGCGCCGCGGCTCCGACCGTGGCGAGGCCGCCGCCGGTGATCCGGTGAAGGATCGAGACCGTCATGTGCGGCCCCCATTTGTAGACGCTTAAGTGCGGCGAGAGCGGTCGGTTCGGGTTGCGCGACATTGAGAGCCTTCCTGTTGGTGCGGCTTTTAGGGGGAAGTTGGGGCGATGCAAGCGCGGCGCTCGATGACTCTCTCTCGAGCAAGCGAAGCCGTGGGAGAGGCGCTTGCGTGCCTCCGGCTGGGCTTTGGCTTCCTTCCCTCCTATGTAGCGGCCACCATGATCGCCGATTTCCAGCTCGACCGCCCGCCCGCGCAGGCCCGGATCGTCGTCGCCATGTCGGGCGGGGTGGACAGCTCGGTCGTCGCCGCGCTCGCCGCGCGCACCGGCGCCGAGGTGATCGGGATCACTCTCCAGCTCTACGACCATGGCGTTGCGATCGGCCGATCGAAGACCTGCTGCGCGGGCCGCGACATCTACGACGCGCGTACCGTCGCCGAGCGGCTGGGGATCGCCCATTACGTCTTCGATTACGAGAGCCGCTTCCGCGAGGACGTCATCGAGCGCTTCGCCGACGAATATGCCCGCGGGCGCACGCCCATACCCTGCGTTTCGTGCAACCAGTCGGTCAAGTTCACCGATCTTCTCGCGCTCGCCCGCGACCTCGGCGCCGACTGCCTGGCGACCGGCCATTACGTCCGCCGGCTGCCTGGGCCGAACGGTCCCGAGCTCCACCGGGCCGCCGATCCGGCGCGCGACCAGAGCTACTTCCTGTTCGCGACGACTCGCGAGCAGCTCGAGTTTCTCCGCTTCCCGCTCGGCAGCTTGCCCAAGCCCGCGGTCCGGGAGCTCGCCCGCGAGCTCGGCCTGATCGTCGCCGACAAGCCCGACAGCCAGGACATCTGCTTCGTCCCGAACGGCGATTATGCCTCGGTCGTGAAGAAGATCCGCCCCGAGGCGGCCCGGCCGGGCGAGATCGTCGACCTGGAGGGGCGGGTTCTCGGAGCGCATCGCGGCCTCATCCATTTCACCGTCGGCCAGCGCCGCGGCCTTGAGATCGGCGGACAGGCCGAGCCCCTCTACGTGGTGCGCCTGGAGCCGGAGGCGAAGCGGGTGGTGGTCGGACCGAAGGCGGCGCTTGCGGTCCGGGCGGCCCGGCTGTCCGGTCTCAACTGGCTCGGCGAGGACCAGAGCGACGGCCTCACCGCAAAGGTGCGCTCGATGGCACGGCCGGCGCCGGCGAGCTTCCAAGCGGACCGGATCCGCTTCGAAGCGCCGGAATATGGAGTCGCGCCCGGCCAGGCGGCGGTCCTCTATGAAGGATCGAGGGTGCTGGGCGGCGGCTGGATCGAGGAGACGGTGCCGGCGGAGCTGGAGCCGGCCTGAGCGCTCACCGCCGCCCGCTCCGGGCGATCGCATAGAGGATAGTGCCCGCCGCGACGAGGATGAGGAGCATCCGCCAGCTCGGCCAGGCCGACTGGGCCGCGGCCCAGATGCAGACGGCGATCGCGGGAAGGATCATGAGCCAAACCGTGGCCCCAGCGAAGGCCGGGGCCCCGGGGGGTGAAGGGCTCGGGTGTATTTCACCCCCCGGGGTCCCAGCCTTCGCTGGGACGACGGCCAAAGACGCGATGCTGATCGAATAGACGAACATCCTCGCCAGGGTGCTGACCACCGCCAGCCAGACGAAGCTTCCGCTGAGCGCGAGCACCGCGATCAGCGCGCCCATGAACGCGATCGAATTGGCCGGAGTGGCGAATCGCTCGCTCACCCCGCCGAACCAGCCCGGAAGAAGGCCGTCGCGCCCCATGGCGTAGCTCGTGCGCGACGTTCCGGTCAGGCCGCCGCTTATGTTGCCGAGCAGCGAGAAGACCGCCGCCGCGACGAGGAGCAGGCCCCCGGCGGGGCCCATCAGCGCCTTGCCGAATTCGACCAGCGGCGCTTCGCCGCCCGCGCCCGGCTCCATCACCGCGACGTAGGAGAGCTGGACGAGAAAGTAGAGGAAGGCGGTTCCGACGATGGTGGCGATCAGTGCGCGCGGGATGTTGCGCCTGGGATTGGACGTCTCGCCGGCCGGGGTCACGCTGTTCTCGAAACCGATGAAGGCGTAGAGGATGAGCAGGGCCGCGGCCTCGAGGTCGGAGAGCGGCGGAACGCCGGACGGCGCCTTGATCGTCCCGCCCGCCACGACCAGGCCCATGACCGCGACGAGGACCAGGGGCGCCGCCTTGAGCAGGGTCAGTGCGTCGATCAGCTGGACGGCTCGCTTCACTCCCACGATGTTGATCCACACGAGCAGCCCGCTGACTCCAAGGATGATTGCCGCCCGGGCGGGCCATTCGCCGAGCGGCGGCCAGAGCACCGCAAGATAGGTCGCCAGGACCGTCAGGTTGGCGGCGAGCGCCGTGGCCCGCGCGACATAATAGACCCAGCCGGCCTGGAATGCGGCGGCGGGCCCGAAGGCCGCGGCGTAGACCACCGGTCCGCCGGAGACCGGGTGCCGCGCCGCCACCCTCGCGAAGGGCAGTGCGACGACCAGGACGAGCAGTCCGAACAGCGGGAAGAGGAAGGGGCTGAACGCTCCGAAGCGGTCGTAGAGCGTCCCCGGAAGCGCGAAGATCCCGGCTCCGACCATTCCGTTGAACGACAAAAAGGCCGAACCGACGAACCCGATGTCGCGGCGTAGGGGCTCGTCCTTGGTCGCCGTCATTCCCACCCTTTCACCTTGCGCGCCCGGACTGTGGCGGGCGCCCACGCAAGAGGCAAGCGCCCGGTTCGCCCCGCCGTCATGCTGAACTTGTTTCAGCATCAGGGTCGATCCGCCGCGCGGATGGAGAGCTGGACCCTGAAACAAGTGGCGATTGTGTAGCTTACAAACCCACTAGTTCAGGAGACAAATAATGGTTCAGATTGACGATGACGTTGGGCGGGTTCTCTCCTTCATGCAGGAGACGCTGCCAGCGGATCGCCTAGTGCCGGTTGCATCCGCCGTGGCGGGTCTAGCGCCCGCCCTCTGGGGCCATTTTCAAGCCTCAGAGGTACGGACGCCATTCCTGTTAGGGCTTACTCCCAGCTCTTTGCCCAGACAATGAGACGCCAAACGACCGCCCCCTGGGACAGCGGGTGCTGGTGATGGTTCTGCGGAGGAATGCGCTCATTCACCGTCGCCTCTTTTCCGCAGCCCCTGCACCGATAGATTCCGTGGTACGTAGGAACCTGGCCAGGATACCAGTCTTTATCGAAGATATCCGAGGTGTACTGAACAAGATTATCGCTGTTTTGATAGAATGCCATTTTTCTAACGCCTTATGTGGGCGTCGGAAGGCGGTTGACATTTTCGTCCCGAGTCTCCAGAAAGGAGATCGCTAGCAAACATCCACCGCGCTCCAACGCGGTTGAAAAAACATACCGAACCCGGAGCGCGCCAACGCTCCGGGTTTTTGTTTATGCGGCGTTCATCCTCTTTGCAAGCCAAAACGCCCGTAAACGGCCCACAGCGCACGGCTGTGGCCCAATAGGCTCCACCCTACCTAATGATTTCCTGCCCTTCCTGGGGCATTCTAGAGCGTTTAAACGCCCTCTCGACCTTAAAACATCACATGTTCCGTTTTCGCTGAGTTACATCCGTTTCGGATGTAAGTGGGGCCGGAGCGCCTGTGTTCCTCGCTCCGGCCCCAGCCTCGCCGCAAGCCATGGCGGGCTACTGGTCCTGCCGTGGTACCAGGACCAGATTCGGAGAGCCGCCAGGAGCGTGAAAGCGAGGATCGCCCCATGAGAAGGCGACGAGCGCGAGTTCGGATCGTGTCGGTTTAGGCATGCGGCTTCCCCTCTGTCTAAGCCAGGTTTCGATGTCCAAGCGGGATAAACGCCAAACAAGTTCAGGGTAGCGTTAAAGTGGATGACCGGCGGTTTCCCAGAGTCCGGCCCGGACGCTCGATCCGAACCGCTAACATTAATCAAGGCACTCCGGGTGGCAGCCGCCGACCCGCCTGTGGTAGCACTCGGCGGGGACCTGGGGGATAGATTGCGAAGGCTCGTCACCATCGATCTGCCGCGGCTTTTGTCGCGCCGGTTGCCGAGGCCGGTGACGGAGCTCGCAGTCGGGATCCTGGTGACCGCCTTCTTCGTCGCCGTCCGGCTCGCAATCGCCCCGCTGCTCGGCGAAGTGGCGCCCTTCGCCATGGGGATCATCGCAGTCGTCCTCGCCTCGCTGCTCGGAGGCTGGCGAAGCGGCCTCGTCTCCATGGTGCTCGGGACCGCCCTCATCTGGTACCTGGTCCTTCCGCCCAGCCGAAGCTTCGCGCTCGAGAACGGCTCGACCGTGCTGGTGCTCGCCGCCGGGGCCTCCACCGAAGGGATCATCCTGCTCGCCCTCGGCCTCTACCAGCGCGAGGTCCGCGCCGGGCAGCTCGAGCGTACCCGGCGGATCAACTTCCTCGGCCATGCACTCAAGGAGATGGACCACCGGACCAAGAACAATTTCCAGATCGTCACCAGCCTCCTTACCCTCCAGGCCAACCGCGCTTCGAACGCGGAGGTCAAGGACGCACTGAACGAGGCGGCCGAGCGGCTGAAGGCGGTCGCCGCGGTCTACGACGCGCTCGCGCCGAGCAGCCAGGGATTGGCCTTGGTCCGGCTCCAGGATCAGCTCCAGGAGATTTGCGACCAGATCCGGCGAGGGATCCTCCCCGACGGGATCGCGCTTTCCACCGAGCTCGAGCCGATCGTGGTTCCGCACGAAAGCGCGGTCGCGATCGGGATCATCGTCAACGAACTCGTCACCAACGCCTGCAAGCACGCCTTCGGCCCCAAAGGCGGCTCGATCCGGGTGAAAGCGTCGCGGGACGAGAAGGCGGCGGTCATCGAGGTCGCGGACGACGGCCGCGGCTTCGTCGCGGGCTTGGCCCGGCCCGGGCTTGGAAGCCGCCTCGTCACGGCCTTCCTGCAGCGCCTCAAGGCGAGGAGCGACGTCCAGTCGTCGCCCGAGGGAACCACGCACCGGATCACGGTCCCGCTCTCCTGATGCCCGACAGGCCCTACTTCGCCGGGGAGCGGAGGGCCTGATGCCGGCCCGGAGCGCCGGAATTCTGCTCTACCGCCGCGACCCCGACGGCATCCGGCTTCTGCTCGCCCATCCCGGCGGCCCCTTCTGGCGCTCGAAGGACGAAGGAGCGTGGATGATCCCCAAGGGGCTGATCGAGCCGGGCGAGGCTCCGCTTGCCGCGGCGCTTCGCGAGTTCGAGGAGGAGCTGGGGGCGAAGCCGGGCGGCGAGCCGCGGCCCCTGTGCGAGGTCCGGCAGGCGGGGGGCAAATGGGTGGAGGCGTTCGCGCTGGAGGGGGATTTCGACCCGGCGGCCCTGAAGAGCAACGCATTCACGATCGAATATCCGCCGAAGAGCGGAAGCTTCCGAGCCTTCCCCGAGGTGGACGAGGCGCGCTGGTTCACCGTTCCCGAGGCTCGGGCGAAGATCCTGAAGAGCCAGGCGCCGATCCTCGATGCGCTGGAGAAGCTCGTCATCCCGGCGGAAGCCGGGACCTCGGGCAGATAACGCACGGCGGGTCTCCCCGAGGCCCCGGCTTTCGCCGGGGCGACGTTCTAGAACGTCAACGTCCCCTCGAGTACCGTCACGCAGCTTCCGCCCAGGACCGCCCGGTCCCCCTCGCGCCGGCATTGCACCCGGCCGCCGCGGCGGCTGGCCTGATAGGCGGTGAAGCTTTCCCGCCCCAGCCGCTCGGCCCAGAACGGAGTCAGCGCGGCGTGGGCGGAGCCGGTCACCGGATCCTCGTCGACTCCCCAGGCGGGGACGAAGACCCGGCTTACGACGTCATGCCCGTCGCCGCCGGGCGCGGTGGCGATGGCCATGTAGTCGATCTCGGCGAGCCGCTTCATGTCGGGGGAAAGCGCCCTCACCGCCGCTTCGTCGGCGAAGAGGAGGATGGCGACCCCTTCGGATCCCTCGTAGCTCAGGTACAGCTCGGGCGGAGCGGAGTCGCTCGCTCCGTCCCGGGCGATCACGTCGACGATGCTCGCCCCGTCGCGGGCGATGACCTCAACGCGCTGCCGATCGGTGGCGAGTCTGCAGCGGGTCTGGGGCAGATCGAGCCTGTACCCCGCCCCGTCGCGGGCGACGGCCAGGATGCCCGCCCGGCGGGTCCGGAAGCGCAGCCGTTCGCGCTCGCCGAGCAGGACGTGGCCGCTTGCCAGGGTTGCGTGGCCGCACAGCGCCACTTCCACCGTCGGGGTGAACCAGCGCAGCTCGTAATCCGCCTCGCCGTCGGACGCCGGAATTGTGAAGGCGGTCTCGGAGAGATTATTCTCCTGCGCGATCGCCTGCAAAATCTCGTCCGGGAGCCATTCCTCGAGAGGGACGACGGCGGCGGGATTGCCGGTAAAGGCGCGGTCGGCAAAGGCGTCGACCTGGACGAGGCGAAGCTGGGGCATTGGGTTCCTTTCGATGGAGCGCTTTCCTTCACGCTCCTCCTGAGTAGCGACCGAGCCTGGCGAGGATGAACAGGTCGGATTGCCCCCGGCAATCTGAAACATGCCGGGGGGCATGTTTCACCTGTTCATATCGAAGGACCATCAGGCTCCCCCGCCGTCAGGTCGGTCTCCGCAAGCTTGTTTCCCGGCTGGTCGACCTGCCCTTCGGGATCGATGTGGATCAGGATCTCGACTCCCGGAAACTCGGCCTCGAGCTTGTGCTCGACCTCGTCCATTACGCGATGCGCTTCGGCGACGCTCATGCCGGGATCGACCCAGACGTGGAACTGGACGAAATCATGGGCTCCGCTGGTCCGGGTCCTGAGGTCGTGAAGGCCCTTCAGAGCGGGATGTCGGGCCGCGACCTCGACGAAGCGGCGGCGCTTCTCCTCCGGCCATTCCCGGTCCATCAGCTGGTCGACGGCCCGGCTCGAGGCCTGCCAGGCCCCCCACAGCAGCCAAAGGGCGATAAGGATCCCGAAGACCGGGTCGGCGCCGGTCACTCCGAGATACTGGTCGAGGACGAGGGCGGCGATCACCGCCAGGTTGAGCAGGAGGTCGCTCTGGTAATGGACGTGGTCGGTCTCGATCGCCACGGAGCGGGTCCGGGCGATGATCCGGCGCTGGTAGGCGAGCAAAGCGACGGTCGCGACGACTGCGACGATCGACGCTCCGATGCCATATTCGGCGTTGGCGGTCTCCTCGCCGCCGATCAGCCGCTCCACCGCGCGCCAGCCGATCCCGAGCGCCGAGAAAGCGATGATCCCGACCTGGGCGAGCGCCGCCAGGGCCTCCGCCTTGCCATGGCCGAAGCGGTGGTCGAAGTCGGCGGGCGCGGCGGCGATCCGCACTCCGTAGAGCGTGATCAGCGAGGCGAGCAGGTCGAGCCCGGTATCGGCGAGCGAGCCGAGCATCGCGACGGAGCCGGTCGCCCAGGCCGCATAGCCCTTGAGCAGCAGGAGGAAGAGCGCGGTGGCGACGCTGGCCAGCGCGGCCCGGGTGGCGAGCGATCCGTGGGCCCGGTGGTTCGGGTGGCCCCGGCTCACGGGTAGAGCAGCCCCTCGGTCCAGCCCTCCCCGGCACGGGTGAAGAGTCGGCGTTCGTGAAGCCGGTGGGCGCGGTCGCTCCAGAACTCGAGCCGCTCCGGCGCCACCCGCCATCCCGACCAGCGCGGCGGCCTTGGAACCTCGCCCCCCTCGAATCGCCGGCGGACCTCCTCGAAGCGCGCTTCGAACATCGTCCGGGCCTCGAGCGGGCGGGACTGGTCGGAGGCCCAGGCGCCGAGCTGCGAATCGCGGCCGCGGGTGGCGAAATAGGAATCGGCCTCGGCCTCGGACACCGCCTCGACGGGGCCCTCGATCCGGACCTGGCGGCGAATCGACTTCCAGTGGAAGAGCAAAGCGGCGTTCGGGTTGGAGGCGAGCTCGCCGCCCTTGCGGCTGTCGAGATTGGTGTAGAAGACGAATCCGCGCTCGTCATGGCCCTTCATCAGGACCATCCTGACCGAGGGCCTGCCCTGCGCGTCGGCGGTGGCCAGGGCCATTGCGACGGGGTCGTTGGGCTCGGCTAGCCGGGCCTCGGCGAGCCATTCCTCGAAGAGTGCGTGGGGGTCGGTAGGCATGGCGGCCTCTTGCCGCGTGTGGATGGAGCGCACAAGCGGCGGTTCCCCGTCATCCCAGCGAAGGCTGGGATCCCGGCGGGCGATGAACGCCGGCGCCCTTCGCCCGCCGGGGCCCCAGCCTTCGCTGGGGGACGTATGACACGGTGGGTCTCCCCGGGGTCCCGGCTTCCGCCGGGATGACGGTTGAAGGGGACCGGTGCATTACCCATCTGATACAGCGCGCTCGCAACGCAAGAGTGGACTTTTCAAGCGGTCTGGAAGAACGAAGCACCCATGGCGGATCTCTATTCACAATTGGGCGTGAAGCGCGACTCGGACGAGGCCGAGATCAAGAAGGCCTATCGCAAGCTCGCCAAGGAGCTTCACCCCGACAAGAACAAGGGCAATCCGGGCGCCTCGGAGCGCTTCTCCAAGGTGACCCGGGCCTATGACATCCTTACCGACAAGGACAAGCGCGCCCGCTACGACCGGGGCGAGCTCGACGAGGACGGCAATCCGCGCGTGCCCTTCGGCTTCGGCGGCGGGCCGGCGGGCCGCCCGGGACCGGGCGGCGGCGGCGGCTTCGGCCGCAGCCCGGGCCCCGATTTCGGCGGGGGCGAGGAGATCGATCTTTCGGACCTGTTCGACGGCCTGTTCAGCGGCGGCGCGGGCCAGAAAAGGTCGGCTCCGGGCGGCTTCGGGGGCTTCGGCGGGTTCGGCACCCGCCGCCCGGCCCCGACTCCCCAGAAGGGGGCCGACAACGCCTACCGGCTTCCGATCAGCTTCGAGGACGCCGCGGCCCTGAACGAGCAGAGGGTGACCCTGGCCGGAGGCAAGACGGTCTCGATCAAGCTTCCGCCCGGAGTCGAGGAAGGAACGAGGATCCGGCTGGCCGGCCAGGGCCAGCCCGGCCCCGGAGGCAATGGCGACGCGATCGTCACCATCTCGATCAAGCCGCACCGCTTCTTCACCCGCGACGGCGACAATATCCGGCTCGACCTTCCGATCTCGCTCGACGAGGCAGTGCTGGGCGCCAAGGTCAAGGTCCCGACCGTCGACGGCCCGGTGATTCTGAGCGTTCCGGCCGGGACCAGCTCCGGCAAGGTGCTTCGGCTCAAGGGCAAGGGCTTCACCGCAAAAGGCGGCCAGCGGGGCGACCAGCTCGTGACCCTGCTGGTCGACATCCCGGCCGACGATTCCGAGCTCAGGCGCTTCGTCGAGGGATGGACCGGCAAGGGCGGAGGAAACCCGAGGGCGGCTCTGGGCGTCTAGCTGCTCGTGCAGCCGACCATCTCCCCCGAATCCCCCGAAGCCAGGCGAAAGCGACTCGCGGCCGCGAAGGCCCGGTTCGGCCGTATCCGCGACAACATGCGGCCCGGCCAATATGGCTTCGAGGTCATGAAAAGGGTCGGGATCGGCACCTATAATGACGGCTTCATCCACGCCGGCAACCTCGCCTATCTCGCCTTGATGACGGTCTTCCCGTTCGTGATCGTCGCGGCCGCGGCGGCCCGAATCTTCGGCCAGACCGAGGGCGGGCTTCAGGCGGTGGTCGCCCTGCTCCGGACCATGCCGCCCGACGTCGCCGACGTCCTCAGAAAGCCGATCACCGACGTCCTGCAGGCCCGTTCCGGAAACCTGCTGTGGCTGGGCGCGCTGGTCGGCCTGTGGACCACGGGCAGCTTCATCGAGACGATCCGCGACATCTTGAGGCGGGCCTACGGAGTCACCGGCGGAGCGCCCTTCTGGGAGTATCGCCTCGGCTCGATCGGACTCATCGTCGCCTCGGTGATCCTGATGCTGGTGTCGTTCAGCGCGTCGATCCTGCTCGCCTCGGTCGAGCAGTTCATCCGGACCGCCCTGCCCTGGGCGGACGACGTTCTCGGGCTGCTCGCGCTCTTCCGGATCGTCCCGGCTCTGATCCTGTTCGGCTCCGTCTACCTGATCTTCATGTCGCTGACCCCGCGCCGCTACCGGCGGATGAAGTGCCGCAAATGGCCGGGCGCGCTGTTCGTCACCTGCTGGTGGATCGCGACCACTGCGCTGCTTCCGGTGGCGCTCTCCAGCCTCGGCGGCTACGACCTCACCTACGGAAGCCTGGCCGGCGTCATAATCGCCCTGATTTTCTTTTACATAATCGGCCTCGGGGTGGTTATTGGCGCCCAGCTCAACGCGGCTCTGGCCGAGCCGCCGGAGCCGACTGTAGAAGAAGCCAGGCTCGAGCTCGCGGCCGACGAGGCCGTTCAGAAGGCGGAAGCGGCAATCGCGGACGACGACGAGTCGGACGAAGGCGCCGAGGCCCAGGGGGACAAGGAATGACGGGATTGATGGCGGGTAAGAGGGGCCTGATCATGGGCCTCGCCAACGACAAGTCGCTGGCCTGGGGGATTTCGAAGCGGCTGGCCGAGCATGGCGCCGAGCTCGCTTTCTCCTATCAGGGCGAGGCCCTGAAGAAGCGGGTCGGACCGCTCGCCGCCGAGGTCGGATCGGATTTCCTGATCGAATGCGACGTCGCCGACATGGCCGACCTCGACCGGCTCTTCGAGGCCCTGAAGGCGCGCTGGGAGACGATCGACTTCGTCGTCCACGCCATCGGCTTCTCCGACAAGAACGAGCTTCGCGGCAAATATGTCGACACCAGCCTCGACAACTTCCTGATGTCGATGAACATCTCCGCCTACAGCTTCACCGCCGTGGCGCGCCGGGCCCGCGAGATGATGCCGGACGGCGGGGCCCTTGTCACTCTGACCTATTACGGCGCCGAGAAGGTCATCCCCCATTACAACGTCATGGGAATCGCCAAGGCCGCCCTCGAGGCGAGCGTCAAATATCTCGCCATGGATCTCGGGCCGGAGAATATCCGGGTCAACGCCATCTCCGCCGGTCCGATCAAGACCCTTGCGGCGAGCGGCATCGGCGACTTCCGCTACATCCTGAAGTGGAACGAATATAACAGCCCGCTCCGCCGCAACGTCACCATCGAGGATGTCGGCGGCGCCGGCCTCTACCTCCTTTCCGACCTGGCCTCCGGAGTGACCGGCGAGATCCACCATGTCGACGCGGGCTACAACGTCGTCGGAATGAAGGCGGAGGACGCCCCCGACATCGCGACGACGTGACCCATAGCCCCTCTCCCCGAAGGAGGGCTGGACGATGAGCTTCAACACGTTCGGCCGAGTCTTCCGGTTCACGACCTGGGGCGAATCGCACGGCCCGGCGATCGGCGCGGTCGTCGACGGCTGCCCGCCCGGCCTTGCCCTCGGCGAGGAGGACATACAGCCCTGGCTCGACCGCCGCCGCCCCGGCCTTTCGGCGCTGACCTCGCCCCGGCAGGAGCCCGACCGCGTCCGCATACTCTCGGGCACCTACCAGGGCCTGACCACCGGAACCCCGATCAGCCTCGTCATCGACAATGTCGATGCCCGGGCGAAGGACTATGAGGGCATTCCGAACCGCGCCGGCCATGCGGATTCCGCTTACGAGTCCAAATACGGCCTTCGCGATCCGCGCGGCGGAGGCAGGGCGTCGGCGCGCGAGACCGCGGCGCGGGTGGCAGCCGGGGCCGTCGCCCGGCTCGTCATCCCTGAAGTGTCGATCCGTGCCCGGGTAGCCGCCATCGGCGGCTCGGCCGACGAGTCGCAATGGGAAAGGATGCTCGACGACGCCCGCTCGGCCGGGAGCTCGCTCGGCGCCCTGATCGAATGCACCGCGACCGGGGTGCCGGCCGGGTGGGGCGCACCCGTCTACGCGAAGCTCGACTCGGATCTGGCCGCGGCGCTGATGTCGATCAACGCCGTCAAGGCGGTGGAGATCGGAGCCGGCTTCGAAGCGGCGCGGCTTCGCGGCGAGGACAATGCCGATCCGTCGCTGGCCGGCGGGATCACCGGCGGGATCTCGACCGGCGACCCGATCACTGTCCGGGCCGCGTTCAAGCCGACCTCCTCGGTGGCCGCCCTTGGAGTGAAGGGCCGCCACGACCCGTGCGTCGGACTTCGCGGGGCCCCGGTGGTCGAGGCGATGGTGGCCCTCGTCCTCGCCGATCACAAGCTCCTCCACCGGGCGCAATGCGGATGAGGAAGGCAGCGCCTCTGCTCGCCCTGGCGCTCCTTGCCGCCGCCCCGGCTCAGGAGGTCATGACCCTGAACGGCCTCGGGCCGCTTCGGATCGGGCTTTCCGAGGCGCAGCTTCGAGCCCGGCATGGCGCAGCGCCGGAGGAGGCCGCTCCCGACCCGGAGGTGGATTGCGCTTATTGGAGCTCGCCGCTCTACCCCGGAGTGGCGATGATGGTCTCCGGCGGCCGGCTGGTCCGGATCGAGACCGAGGATAAGCGCTACCATACGCCGGGCGGCGCCCGGGTCGGCTTGGCCGAGTCCGAGCTTCGCGCCCGCTACGGCGCTCGGATGCGCGTCGAGGAGCATCCCTATATGGGCCCCGAGGGCAAATATCTGATCGTCCGCGCGCACCGCGGGCCGCTGGCGATGATCGTCGAGACCTGGGGCGGAACCGCCCGCTCGATCCGGGTCGGCACCTGGCGAAGCGTCCAGCTCATCGAGGGCTGCTCATGATCGCAAGACGGGTACGGATCCAGGGCCGGGTGCAGGGCGTCTTCTTCCGCAACTGGACCCAAAGCAAGGCCCTCGTCCTCGGAGTGCGCGGCTGGGTCCGCAACCGGAGCGACGGAAGCGTCGAGCTGGCCGCTTACGGCGAGGCGGAGTCGGTCGAGGCGCTCATCGCCGAATGCCGCTCGGGCCCGCCGGCGGCGAAGGTCGAACGGATCGAGGTGGAGGCGGTCGAAGCAGAGGTCCCGTCCGGCTTCGATGTCACGGCGACGGTCTAACCCGTCATTCCGGCGAAGACCGGAATCCATGGACACGGGCTGAGCCGATATTCGTGCGGGGGCGTTCATGGATCCCGGATCAAGTCCGGGATGACGAAACTCGAGCGACTCTAGATCAGGTCGGCGAGATAGTCGCTGAGGCGGTCCATGCCGTGCGGGGTCAGGGCGATCGAATTGCGCCGGGTCCGGCTGCGCTCGATGAGATGCTTGTCGACGAGCTTTTCGATCAGCGCCGGCCCGTCCTCGGGATCCACCTTGGCGGCCGCATAAGCCTCGTCGAGCGGGACCTCGCGGCCGTCGTCGCCGGCGATGAACAGCGACAGGAGCAGGTCCCACGCCGGCTCTCCGAACAGCCCGACCGGGAAATATTCGTCGCGCCGCCGGCGCTCCTCGTAGAGCCGCTCAGCCACGGTGCGCAACGACTGGCCGGCTTCGACCGAATAGGGATCCGACAGGACGGCAAGACGCGCCGAGGCCTGGCGGACTATCGCCAGGGCTGCTTCCAATCTTGCTGAATGAATTTCGCGCACCACGTACTCTTCCCCGCGGGCACATTATCGATTTCCGCGGCTCTGCATAGAGCCTTATTTCGCCGCTCATCAATTCCTCCTTGCCGGCTGGAGCAGGCCCATGGCCCGGAAGCTCGTCCAGCCCGAGCGGGCGACGATGACATGGTCGTGGATGCAGATTTCGAGCGCCCGGCCGGCCTCGGCGATGCGGCGCGTGGCCTCGACGTCGCCGCGGCTCGGAGTGGGGTCGCCCGACGGGTGGTTGTGGGCGAGGATCAGCGCGGTGGCGCCCACCTCGAGCGCCCGCCGCATGATCTCGCGCGGGTAGACGGGAGTCTCGCTCACCGAGCCGTGGGTGTGGGTCTCGTCATGGAGCAGCCGGTTGCTGCTGTTCAGGTACAGGACCCGAAGCTGCTCGGTGGGGAGCAGGGCCATGTCCAGGGAAAGATAGTCGATCAACTTCTGGGAATCGTCCAGCGTCGGCCGGGCGAACGCTTCGGTGCGAAGCGAATGGAGCATCGCGTCGCGAACGATGCCGAGATGCCGAACCGCCGCCGCCCCGTCCCCCAGCGCTCGCGCCTGGGCCGCCGGAGCCGCCGCGAGGGTTCCGGCGAGCGACCCGAACTCGGAAACTAGACGATCGGCCCAATCGGCGGCGGCGTTTCCGAGCGGCCGGAGGAGCTCGACCAGGATTTGTCGACACCGAACTTGGCCAGGCGCCTCTGATGGTTCCATGTGCCGAGCACCAGTAGGAACAGCATCGGGTAGCTCCAAAACGCCAGTGCAAACGCGTAAGCCCAGCGAATTACTCCTGGATCCATAAGCTTCACCGCGTGCGCGGCTGTTCCAATAGCTTGGAGAGACGTCACCCACAGCGGCCACCACCTTTCGGCACGCAGAGCGAGGATAAGGAAGCCAACGAGCGCGGCGACATCCACCAGAAAGATGCCGATTTCGACTGCTCCAAATCGCATGGCTGGCGCCGATACCGCGACGACAGTGAGTATCGATCCCACCCCCAAAATGGATATGCCGACTCGTTCCGGTGCGCCGCCCCGTAGCATCGCGTACGCCCAGCAACCGAAAACGAGCGAAAAGTAGACTGCGCTCTGAAGCATCCCCCCGGAGGACCATGTGGCCGCATCTCAGTCAAGCAACGGAGCATGTGGGGCTACGCGACGGCGTGCAGGTGGTAGGGTTCGACCGAGCCGGTTTCCTGTGGCTTCGGGACACCATCGCCAATGGCAACCGTCCGCAAGCCCACCTGAACTTTCGTCTCGCTAAGTCTCTTGTGGGTTTCAACGATGTCAGAGCGCGCCTGCGCCAGTGCCGTAAACGCGGACGCGGCGACTTCAAAAGCTTCTTGTCCTACGAGCGCGGAGAACCCAGCCTCGCGCCGCGCGGTGACGAGGGTGCTGTTAAGCTCGGCGGCGCGGGCAAGAGCAACATCGATAGCGTCTTCGGCCGCGTATAGGCTTTCTACGACCTTTATGGCCGCGTCTCGGCGTGCTTTGAGCATAAAATCTCCCTGTTCGCAGGGCGCGGCCCTGCGATTCAATGTCCCGGTTCTGTCGGTGCCGGCTGCGATCAGCTCGCCGGCTGCAAGTCCGAGGCCCGGGGCGTTGGAGGGGCGGCGCCACCCCTGGCACCGTCTCCATCGCCTGCCTTGTCAACCACGCAAGGTCGCCAGGCCTCGGTACCGTTCGAGAGCGGGAAACTTGGGAGCCCCTCCGGCATTTCGCCGGACACCCGCTTGTCGCTAACCGCTCTCGATCGGTTGGCCCGAATGACCGCCAAACCGGCTTTGGGGCAATGTCCGATGGTTGGTATACCAACGGCTGGATAGACTTTGACCGCTGCGGTCAGAGGGGGATCGCACAAGAGCGCAATTGCCAGCCGTGTCCCTGGTCATGCTGAACTTGTTTCAGATCCAGGGTAGCGACGCCTCGCGAGCGGAGGACTGGGCCCTGAAACGAGTCCGGGGGACGATGGGCCGGCAGGGATGGTGATTGGTGGTTGAGGCTGGACGATCGCGGCGAGGCCCGCCCGCCGCCTCAGTGCTGGGTCAGGCGCCCGAGCGCTTCGATGGCCGAGACCAAAGCTCCGAAGGCGAGCGCGACTCCGATGGCGATCGCGACGATCCACATCAGCCTCGTCGCCCAGTTGAGGTCGCCAGGCTTGGAGGACGAGCCGATCGGGAACTGGAAGGTGGGGCTTCCGCTCGGAGTGGCGACCCGGAAGAAGGCCTGCTCCTCCCGCATCGACCCGCCGGCCGATTCGTTCGACGGCCAGCCGCTGACGATCGGCGGCACGAAATTGTAGGGATCGGTCGGCGACCTCGGCTCCGGCGGCGGATAGGACACCACCGTGCCGTCGTCGCGCCCCTCATATTCCGCGAACAGCCGAGCCGCGGTGCGGCGGTCGCCGACTCCCAGGGTCTTCATCGCAGCCTTGATGTGCTGGTCGACCGAGCCGGGCTCGATGCCCATGATCGGAGCGATCTCCTTGGACGTCAGATGCGCGTAGACGTGCCTGAGGCAGGCACGCTGTTGCTCCGTAAGCCTGGCGATGCGTTTCGAGTCCATGCGGAATGGGATTATCGCTTAGGACGGGCTTCTGCACAATGGGGCAGGTAGAGCCCGCAATTCAGGGACGGTTAACGAGCCCACGGCCGGTTGGTTTCACTCGGCCCTAGGCGGCGATTCCGGTGACGAACTCGGCGGTCGCGGCCCGGAAGCGGGTGAGTCGGTCGTCGACATTGGCGAATCCGCTCTCGACCGAATCGATCTCGGCGGCGACGGATTCGGTTTCGTGGCGAATTGCGGCCACGGTTGCGGACATCGAGTCGGCGGCCAGCGCGGTCTCGTCGACGGCCGCGGTGATCATGGTGACGGTCCGGGCCTGGATCTCCATCGCCTCGCGGATCCGCTCGGCCGAGGTCTGGACGTCCTCGACGGTCTTCTGGATCGAGCCGTTGGCCTCGACCGTCTGGCGGGTGGACTGCTGGATCGCCGAGATCTTGCCGGTGATGTCGTCGGTCGCCCGGGCGGTCTGGGCGGCCAGCGACTTCACTTCCTGGGCGACGACCGCGAAGCCCCGGCCGGAGTCGCCGGCCCTGGCCGCCTCGATCGTCGCGTTGAGGGCGAGGAGGTTCGTCTGGCCGGCAATGTCGCGGATGAGGCCGAGGATCGATTCGATCGCCTCGACGTGACCGGAAAGGGCCCGGCTGGCAAGCGTCGCCCGGTTCGATTCGTCGCCGGCCCGGACCGCGACTCCGGCGGCGACCTCCACTTCGGCCCTCGCGTCCTCGATGGCGCGGATCAGGCCCGCAGCGGTCTCGGCGGCGTCGCGCATCGCGAGCGCCGACTGCTCGGCGGCCTCCGCCACCTCCGCGGTCTCGCCGAGCATCCCGCGGGCCGAGGCCGCGGTTCGTCCGGTCTTCTCCCGAAGCCTTGCCGATTCGCCGGTCGTCGCCTCGACGAGCCCGGCGACGTGGCGCTCGAACGCGTCGCTGCTCCGCCCCCGCTCGGCGGCCGCCTCATTGGCCTCCAGCAAAGCGAGCTGGGCGAGGATGATGTCGCTCTCATAAGCGGCGAGGCGCTGGAGCGACTCCAGCGCGCGGCAGAAACCGGCCTCGTCCTCGAATCGCTCCCGGAACCTCGAGCAGAGCGAGGCGACGAGCCTTGCGCGCCTGTCCATCTCGTCGGGAAGCGAGGTCCCCCTCGTGTAGATGTCGAAGCCGAGCCGGGCCACTTCGTGGATCCAGGCGGCGTCCACGGGATGGGTGAAGCTCTCGCGGGTCCGGATCGCCGCGGCCTCGCCGCCGCTCGCCGTGACCGCCGACTCGATGAGGTCGCCGGCCTGGGCCCAGAGCCAGCGAAGCTCGCGCTCGAACTGGCCGTCGGGATTGTAGGCGTCGAGCCGGTTGGCGACCTGTTCGGCGGTCAGCTTCTGCAAGATCTTCCCGTCCCGATGATGGAAGGCGTCGGCCATGGCTCGATGCTCCGCTGATATGGGATCGAGTTAGCAGAGCCGTGGTAAAGGAAGGCTTAGACGGTTAGGCCGCGAAGCGCTTGACGAAGTCGGCGGCCGCCGCCTTGAACCGGGCCATCTCCTCGTCGACATGACCGAAATTGCTCGTCACTCCGTCGATCTCGCGTGCGACGTTCTCGGTATCTTCCCTGATCGCCGCTATCGTCGCCGACATGCTGTCCGCCGCGAGCGCGGTCTCGTCGACCGCCGCGGTGATCATCGTCACCGTCCGGGCCTGGACCTCCATCGCCTCGCGGATCCGCTCGGCCGAGGTCTGGACGTCCTCTACGGTCTTCTGGATCGAGCCGTTGGCCTCGACCGTCTGGCGGGTGGCCTGCTGGATGGCGGTGATCTTTCCAGTGATGTCGTCCGTCGCCCGGGCCGTCTGGGCGGCAAGCGACTTCACTTCCTGGGCGACGACCGCGAAGCCCCGCCCCGCGTCGCCGGCCCTCGCGGCCTCGATCGTCGCGTTGAGGGCGAGGAGGTTCGTCTGGCCGGCAATGTCGCGAATGAGGCCGAGGATCGATTCGATCGCCTCGACATGGCCGGACAGCGCCTGGCTGACCCGGGCTGCGTCGCAGGCCTGGTCGCCGGCGCGGGTGGCGACCTCGCCGGCGAGCTCGACTTCTCGCCGGGCGTCCTCGATCGCTCGGATCAGCCCGGCCGCCGTCTCGGCCGCGTCGCGCATCGCAAGCGCCGACTGCTCGGCGGCGGCGGCGACCTCGGAGGTCTTGCCGAGCATCCCGCGCGCCGAGGCCGAGGCCTCCGACGCCTGGGCCCGGAGCATCCGGCTGTCCGAGGCGGTGCGCTCGACGGCGCTGACCACGTCCTCGGTGAAGCCCTTGCCGTGGGCGCGCCGGCTCTCGCGCTCCGCCCGCCCCTGGAGCAGGCTGAAATGGGCGGCGAACATGTCCGCTTCGAGCAGGGTCGACTGGGTGATGCAGCGCCCGAGGCGGCCGAGCCGGGAAGGGTCGCCCGAAAGCTTCTCGACCAATATGTCGTGGGCTTCCTCGGCGGCGGCGCCGATCGAGGAGAGCAGAGTGGTCAGCGAGACATGGGTGGACTGGGCGTCGAGCACGTAGCCGCCCACCATGTCGGCCCAGGCCTGGCCTTTGACGTCGGTATATTTGGCGGCCATGTAGGGCAGGATCTTGCGGACGTTCTCGTCCATCTCGGTTTCCGAGAAAGCGGCATTGACCTCCGGCGCTCCGGCGAGGTGGCTCCAGAAGCGGCGGGCGACCCTCACCGAATCGTTGGCGAGCAAAGCGGCGACCTCGCGGCAGTTGGACTCCAGGCTTCCGTCGATATCGAACAGCCCGATCCGGTCCGCTACCGACACCTGGGTGAATTCCCCGCTCATTTACAATGCCTTTGCCGCGCCTGGATTGAGCTGCGGGTTGTGGAGGGAAAGGGTTAATATCCACTTATGGAAAGCGCGCGCGCCGGGGTCCGGTCAATGGAGAGCCGCCACTCGCCGCGGCCCTGCGGCTTCAGGCGAAAAAAGAGCATCCATCCCGAAGGAGGGGTTTGCGCTCACCGCTGCTTGCCCCGCAGCTCGGGCAAGGCCCGACCAATCGCCGGGCGACCCGAGCCGTGTTCGGACCCGGGCCGACTACCGGAAAAAGCAGAGCGATTTGCCGAGGCAATCAAGAAGATGGTTAATAACTGAACCAACTCAAAGGCTTGGCGTTTGAACGGATCCTGACGGGAGAAAGTGGGATGAGCCTCGACGCCGCGAGCCGCGAACCTGTCCCGCCGCCCCACCAGGCGCGGGTCGACTCCATCCAGGCGGCGATCCGGGCCGAGGGCCCCGGGCGGCGTCCGGGCCTGTTCCGCCCGCCGCCCGAGCGGCCGGCCCGCTCGGAGCGCGAGATCGACCTTCGGGTCGCCGAGGAGGTCGAGCTCGCCGCCCGCCACATCGAGCAGGTCGGCGACGCCCTCGTCTCCGACCCCGCCTTCCTCCACCGCCACGGCGCCACCCTTCAGGCCCTCGACCTGATCAACCAGAACCTTCGCCACCTCGCCGGAATCGTCGCCGCGGCCGACAAGGAGGCCGCCGCCGCTCGGATCAGCCTCGAGGAGCTGAGGCGCCGGCTGACCAGGAAGTCGATAAGGGCGATCGGAAACTGAGCGCGGCACTATCGCGCGCCCTCAATGCCGATCTCGTTTTCAAAAGCCCGGGCGGGCCTCGCAGGTCCGCCGGCCTTGCGTCGAGCGACTTCGCGCATAGGCGGGCGTGTCCCATATCTCTCGGGAGAAGGCGCGACGGTGCGACGCAGGAAAAGGCGTCTCAACTTATGCCTCCGTCCCTCCACGCCTCCTCCCCCGCGGAAAGCGGGAGAGGGTCGGAATCGCTACCCTCCGGCGGTGCGCATTAACCCGGGTAAACCCCTCCCTAATCCGCCCTTAACTGCGTCTTAGACCCTCGCCGCTAGAAGGCCGGCCATGGATTTGAGCTTCTTCAGACGGGCCGAGCAGAGGTTCGCGAGCCGGGCGCCCGCGGGCCTCGACTACGGAATGCTGGTCGCGACGTTGCGCGCCCAGCGCGATTCGGCGCCTGCGGCGTCGGCGGCGCGGGCGGCGGCTTCGGTGCCGGATTCGTCCTGTCCCGACCCGATCGCCGAGATCCTCCTGGCAGGGCCTGCCTGGCGCGAGGCGGTGGCGGCGCAGGGCGGCTGCTTCAACCCGGCCTTCGCAATGCAACGGGCCGTCAACTGAAATGACCGCCGCGTTTACCTTGGGGTTTCAGCCTTCCTTCAACGCCTGCCTCTTAAGGCGAGCGAAGGGAGGCAGGAGATAAAATGTCCGTGAACGTCCTTGAATACGACACGATCGAGCGGGCGCCTCAGCGCCCGGCGCAGGTCATCGGCCCGTTGGGGGAGCCGCTGACCCTCGATTCGCTGCCGCCGCCATCGACCACCCGCTGGGTGGTGCGCCGAAAGGCCGAAGTGGTCGCCGCGGTCAACGGCGGGCTTCTCACCGTCGACGAGGCCTGCGCGCGCTACACCCTCAGCCTCGAGGAGTTCGCGTCCTGGCAGCGCGCGGTCGACCGCTCGGGAATGCCGGGCCTTCGGGTGACCCGGATCCAGCATTACAAGAGCCTCTACGAGCGCCAGCAGAAGTTCTGACTTGCCTCCCCATGCGGAGCATGGGGAGGGGGAGAAGCGAGGCAGTTCGTCACCCCGGACGTGATCCGGGGTCCACCTTCTCACCACTCACGGCAAGAAGGTGGATGCCGGATCGAGTCCGGCATGACGGAGTCGGCGCGGGCTCCGCCTCCCCTCAATGGAAATCCCTCGTCTTCACCTTGATGACCTCCCTGCCCGCCGCCTTCGCCTTGCGCGGGTCGGGCGGGACGCCCTTGCCGCCGTCGGCGGGGGCGTAGCGGTGGGGGAAGTCCAGTGCGCCGACCCGATGGAGGAGCGGCGTCAGGTCCTCGAGCCGGTCGGCGACGACGTGGATGACCTCGCCTTCCTTCTGCATCTGCCCCTTCACTGAGATCATCGCCGCCGACATCACGATCCGGCGCTGCTCCTCGAACTTGCGCTGCCACAGGATGATGTTGGCGATGCCCGTCTCGTCCTCGAGCGTGATGAAGGTGACGTTGCCCTTGCCCGGCCGCTGGCGGATGAGGACGAGGCCGGCCACCTCGACCCTGGACCCGTCCCTCAGTCGGGAGAGCCCCGCGCAGGTCGTCACCTTCGGCCCGAGGGGCTCGCGAAGGAAGGCGAGCGGATGGGCGCGGAGCGAGAGCTGGACGGTCCGGTAATCCTCGACCACCTCTCGGCCGCCGGTGAGCGGTACGAGCGCGACTTCGGGCTCCTCGCCCAGGGCGTCGGCGGCTGCGAACAAAGGTAGAGGCGCCTCGCCCAGCCCGCGCACCCGCCACAAGGCCTGGCGGCGGTCGAGGCCCAGGGAGGCGAAGGCGTCGGCGTCGGCGAGCTTCTCGAGCGCCGCGACGGGCACGCCCGAACGGCGCCAGACGTCCTCGATCGACTCGAAGGGGGCCTCGGCCCGGGCGGCAAGGATCCGGGCGGCGTGGAGGTTGGAGAGGCCGCGGACCATTCGAAGACCGAGCCGGAGGGGGAGGAGACGGGGTAACTCGTCCTCCCCGTCCGCGCAGCGGATGGGGAGGGGGACCGCACGAAGTGCGGTGGA
>DASVQD010000057.1:0-25558 GCA_036389345.1 Allosphingosinicella sp.
CTCCATCTCGAGGATGATCATCCGGATCATCTTCGCCGGGTCTTCCGCCTTGTCGAGCAGATCGGCGAAGTTGGCGGCGACGATGTCGCGGGTTCGGGAGAAAATACCCATTCAATCACTCCTTACGCATATTCGTTCAGGCGGCGGATCGAGGCGGCGGCCGGGAGGGCAAGGGGGCGAACCCTCCCGCGCCGCCGCCCGCGGGTCAGGCCTGAGCCTGGCCCGAAACCGAAACCGCCACAAGGCTGATCGGCGCGGTCTCGATGGCCCGGGCCGGACCGACCGCGGCGCCCACCGCAGTCGCCGTCAGAACCATCGCTCCGACCGTCGCCAGGATCATCTGCCCCAATTTGCCCGTGTCGATCATGTCTTCCTCCCTGAAATCCGTTCCGCTCGAAGCGGGTTGTGCGCCAAGCAATACAAGGGGCGTGCCAATCGCAAAAAGTGGCGAAAAACTGCGATTTACAAACCTTCGACCACATTCCTTCACCTCTTTGTTCTTGCCAAAGCGTGGGAATCCGTCCCAATCTTTGGTGATGGATCGCAATACCCAATTGGTCGGCCAGTCCTCCTCCTTCCTCGACGCGGTCGAGCGGGCGAGCCGTGCCGCGCCGCTCGACCGGCCGGTCCTGGTCATCGGAGAGCGCGGCACCGGCAAGGAGCTGATCGCCGAGCGGCTCCACCATCTCTCGGCCCGCTGGGACGGCCCGCTCGTCGCGATGAACTGCGCGGCGCTTCCCGAAACCCTGATCGAGGCCGAGCTGTTCGGCCACGAATCGGGCGCCTTCACCGGAGCCACCAAGGCGCGGGCCGGGCGATTCGAGGAGGCTGACGGAGGGACCTTGTTCCTCGACGAGCTCGCCACACTGTCGCAAGCCGCTCAGGAGCGGCTGCTGAGGGTCGTCGAATATGGCGAGGTGACCCGGATCGGAGCTTCCCGTCCGGTCACTGTCGACGTCCGCATCGTCGGAGCCACCAACGAGGACCTGCCGCGGCTCGCGGAGCGCAACCGCTTCCGGGCCGACCTTCTCGACCGATTGTCCTTCGAGGTCGTCACGCTTCCGCCGCTCCGCCACCGGAGCAGCGACATACCGGTCCTCACCGACCATTTCGCCCGGCGGATGGCGCTCGAGCTCGAATGGCCGAGCTGGCCCGGCTTCAGCAACGGCGCCATGGACAAGCTTCTTAACTACACCTGGCCCGGCAACGTCCGGGAGCTGAGGAACGTCGTCGAGCGCGCGGTCTATCGCTGGGAGGATCATGAGCGGCCGATCGACCGAATCCAGTTCGACCCGTTCGAATCGCCCTGGCGCCCCCAGCCGAGGGACCAGTCCGCGCCGGTCGAGATACTGCCTCCGGCGGCGGCCGCTCCGGGCATGCCGCCGGTAAATTCCTGGGACCCGGAAAGCTGCGCCGACTTCCGGCTCGCCATCGCCGAATATGAGAAGGCGATTCTCGCCGCCGCGCTGGAGAAATGCCGGTGGAACCAGCGCGCCGCCGCCGCCGCCCTAAGCCTGAGCTACGACCAGCTCCGCCACGCGATGAAGCGCCACCAGCTCCAGGGCGCCTGATCCTGCCGACGGGCGTTGACCGGATCGACCAAGGCCCGCTGCGTTGCGACGAAGCCTCTGGCGCGAATGGCGCCCGGCGCGCAATTCTGTTATGGCCAGTCCGTCAGAAAGGGAGAACTCGCCATGCGCAGTCATTTCCTCTTCGCCGCCGCGGCCCTGCTCGCCGCGACTCCCGCCCTCGGCGCCGTCGTCGTCCAGGGCAACTCGGCCGCCCGGAGCTGCTATCTCGCGGCCGAAGCGCGCAGCCTTCCGAGCCCCGGCACCCTTCGCTTCTGCGACGTCGCGCTCGACCGGGAGGTGCTTACCGACCGGGAGGTGGCCGCGACCTTCGTCAATCGCGGCATCCTGAGGGCCCGACTCGGCCATCTCGAGGCCGCCATCTCCGATTATGATTCCGCTCTGAGCCGCAATCCGGACGAGCCCGAAGCCTATCTGAACAAGGGCTTCGCGCTTCTCCACATTTCGGATTCGGGGCAGGAAGCCAAGCCCATGTTCGACTCCGCGCTCGAGAAGAAGACCCGCCGTCCGCAGCTCGCTTATTACGGGCGCGGAGTCGCCCACGAGCTCGCCGGCCAGGTCAGGGCCGCCTATCAGGACTATCGGCAGGCGAGCCTGCTCGACCCGAAATGGCGCGAGCCGAAGACCGAGCTGGCCCGCTTCAAGGTGAATTGACAGCTTAGTCCTCCCTGCCGCGAAGCGGTGGGGAGGATTATCAGGTCTTCAGCCGGTACCCCGTCTTGAAGATCCAGGCCACGACCGCCAGGCAGGCCAGAAGGAAGCCCAGGGTCGCCGCCAGGCTGATCCCGACGGCGACGTCTCCCACTCCGTAGAAGCTCCAGCGGAAGCCGCTGATCAGATAGACGACCGGGTTGAACAGGGTCGCCGTACGCCAGGGCTCGGGAAGCATGTCGACCGAGTAGAAGGCGCCGCCGAGGAAGGTGAGGGGCGTGACGATCAACATCGGGACGAACTGGATCTGCTCGAAATTCTTCCCCCAGATGCCGATGATGAAGCCGAACAGGCTGAAGGTCGTCGCGATCAGCACCAGGAAGCCGATCATCCAGACCGGGTGGAGGATCTGGATGGGAACGAAGAAGGCGGCGGTGGCGAGGATCACGAGGCCTAGCGCCACCGACTTGGTCGCCGCGGCGCCGACATAGCCCAGGACGATTTCGAGCGGCGAGATCGGCGCCGAGAGGATCTCGTAGATCGTGCCCGTGAACTTGGGGAAGAAGATCCCGAACGACGCGTTGAAGATGCTCTGGGTGAACAGCGAGAGCATGATCAGCCCGGGCACGATGAACGCCCCGTAGGGCACGTCCTGGACCTCGGTCATCCGGGAGCCGATCGCCGCTCCGAATACGACGAAATAGAGCGAGGTGGTGATCACCGGGGTGACCAGGCTCTGCCAGAGGGTGCGAAGCGCCCGGGCCATCTCGAACCGGTAGATCGCCCAGACCCCGTGGCGGTTGAAGGCGGGGGCGGTCATGTGAGGTCTCCAGGGAGGCGGCCCGATGCCCCACAATGTTCGGCCTCAGCCAGTGTAACTCCGTCATCCCGGGCTTGACCCGGGAGCCATGAACACGGTCGAGCGAAGCCTGGTACGGCCGTGTTCATGGAGTCCGGCCTTCGCCGAAATGACGGAGCGGCGATAAGCTCAGGCCGAAAGGCGGACAACTCGGCGCTCATGCTCTCGGCTCGTGAACCAGGGAAACGAAGATATCCTCGAGCGAGCTCTGCCGCGTGTTCAGGTCCTTGAAGGCGATCCCGACGTCGCGCATCCGGCCGAGCAGCGACGGGATGCCGGTACGCTCGGCGGTGCCGTCGAACACGTAGAGCAATTCATTGCCGTCGGCGCGAAGCTCGACCTTCCATTCCGCAAGCTCCGCCGGGACGGCTTCGAGCCGCTCGGAGAGCTGGAGCGTCAGCTCCTTCTTGCCGAGCTTCTTCATCAGCTCGGCCTTGCCCTCGACCAGGATGAGCTCGCCGCGCGAGATGACTCCGACCCGGTCGGCCATCTCCTCGGCCTCCTCGATATAATGGGTGGTGAGGATGATCGTCACTCCCGTGTCGCGAAGGCGCCGGACCAGGGCCCACATGTCGCGCCTCAATTCGACGTCGACGCCCGCGGTCGGCTCGTCGAGGAACAGTATGTCGGGCTCGTGGCTGAGCGCCTTGGCGATCATCACCCGCCGCTTCATTCCGCCGGACAGCTCCATGATCTTCGACTTGCGCTTGTCCCAGAGCGACAGGTCCTTGAGGACCTTCTCGATATGCGCCGGGTTCGGCGGCTTTCCGAACAGGCCGCGGCTGAAGCTGACGGTGGACAGCACGCTCTCGAAGGCGTCCGTATGGAGCTCCTGCGGCACCAGGCCGATCCGGGTCCGGGCCTCCCGATAGTCGCGCCCGATATCGTGGCCGTCGACCTCCACTTCGCCGGCGCTGGGCGTGACGATCCCGCACACGATGCTGATCATCGTCGTCTTGCCCGCGCCGTTAGGGCCGAGCAGCGCGAAGATCTCACCCCTGGCGATGTCGAGGCTGACGTTCTTCAGCGCCTCGTGGCCGCCGTCGTAGCGCTTCGAGAGGTTGCGGATGGAGACGACGGGGGGGATCGGATCAGCCATGATGCTCACGTCCCTTACCGTCACCCCAGCGAAGGCTGGGGTCCATGCGGAGTCCGGATGGATGCCAGCCTGCGCTGGCATGACGGACCTGCGTTTCCAAGGGCGGCCTCCAATTCATTGCGAAGGCGGCACCGGGGGTTCTTCCTTGCCTTTTTCGAGCTGCATTCCGTGCTTCATCAGCATCGGGACGTTGAGGATCGCGAACAGGAAGGTGGCCGGCAGGAAGCCCCACAGCTTGAAGCCGATCCAGAAGCTCGTGCTGCTGTTGCGCCAGACAGCTTCGTTGATCACCGCCATGACCAGGAAGAAAATCGCCCAGTTGCGAGTGAGAAGCTTCCAGCCCCGCTCCGACAGGCCCGGATAGGCCGCTCCGAGCACCATCTTGAGCAGGTTGCGCCCGGTCGCGAGCCCGAAGCCGAGAAGGCTCGCGATCAGGACGTAATAGACGGTCGGCTTCATCTTGATGAAGGTGTCGTTGTGAAGCCAGATCGTGACCCCGCCCAGGATCACCACCATGATCCCGGAGAACCACAGCAGCGGCGAGATGTGCCTGTAGCGAAGGTAGGAGATCATCATCGCGACGATCATCGCCGCCATAAAGGCGCCGGTCGCGTAGAAGATCTTGAGCATGTCCGGAACCGGGGCGAAGAAGTTCACCAGGAAGAAGACGAGCAGGGGCCCCAGGTCGATCATCAGCCGGGCGCCGACCGAAGGTTCTCTCTTTTCGCTTTCCGAAACCACGCTCACTCTCTTCCCAATCCGGCGATCGCCCGGGCCGTCTCCCGAGCGTCGAATGGGCGAAGGTCGTTGATGCCCTCACCGATCCCGATGGCGTGGATCGGAAGCCCGAACCGTTCCGCCGCGGCGACCAGTACGCCGCCGCGCGCCGTCCCGTCGAGCTTGGTCATGACCAGGCCGGTCACTCCGGCGACATCCCTGAAAACCTCTATCTGGCTGAGCGCATTCTGACCGGTCGTGGCGTCGAGCACCAGCACGACGTTGTGCGGCGCCTCGGGATTGAGCCGTCCGAGCACCCGCCGGATCTTGGCGAGCTCGTCCATCAGCACCTTCTTGTTCTGGAGCCGGCCCGCGGTATCGACGATCAGGGTGTCGATGCCTTCGGCGGTCCCTTTCTTGACCCCGTCGAAGACGATCGCCGAGCTGTCGCCGCCCTCCGGGCCCGAGATGACCGGCACTCCGATCCGGTCCGCCCAGACCTTCAATTGCTCGATCGCCGCCGCCCGGAAGGTGTCGCCGGCCGCGAACAGGACTCCGTAATCCTGCTCGAGGAGCAGGTGGCCGAGCTTGGCGATGGTCGTCGTCTTGCCGGAGCCGTTCACGCCGACGACCAGGATCACCTGCGGCCTTGGAAAGGCGTCGATCTGGAGAGGCACCGCCACCGGAGCGAGGATCTTCTCCACCTCCTCGGCCATGATCTCGCGAACCGCATATTCGGAGAGACCGCGCTCGAACCGCTCCCCCGCGAGTCGATTGCGTATCCTCCCCGCGGTCGCCGGGCCGAGGTCGGAGGCGATCAGCGCCTCCTCGATCTCGTCGAGGGTCGACTCGTCGAGCGCGGCCTTCGTGAACAGGCCGGTCAGGTTGTCGCCCAGCCGTTCCGAAGTCTTGCGGAAGCCGGACTGAAGCCGGTCGAGCCAGGTCGCCTCGCTCATGCCGGGACCCCGACGAGACTGCCGTTTTCGACGCGGGTGACTCGGACGTCGAGCACGTCTCCGTCACCCCAGCGAAGGCCGGGGTCCATTCTGATTCCCGATGGATGCCAGCCTTCGCTGGCATGACGAAGGTATATCGGAGCGAAATTCTCGGCGTGCCCGAGGCCGCCTTTCTCCATCAGCACCCTCTGCCTCGTCCCCACCATCCCCTGCAGCCACGCCGCCTTGCGCAGCGCGCAGGCCTCCCGAAGCCGCAGCGCCCGCTCCCTGACGACCGGAGCCGGCACCGGCGGCATCCGCGCCGCGGGCGTCCCGGCCTTCGGCGAGAAGGGAAAGACATGGCCCATGACGATGTCGCATTCGTCGATGAGCCGAAGGCTGTTCTCGTGCATCGCCTCCGTCTCGGTCGGAAAGCCGGCGATGAGGTCGGCGCCGATCGCGAGCCCGGGCCGCTTCGACTTGAGCCTCGCGACGGTCTCGACCGCCTGGGCGCGGCTGTGGCGGCGCTTCATCCGCTTGAGGACCATGTCGTCGCCGGCCTGGAAGCTCATGTGGAGGTGGGGCATGAAGCGGGGCTCTCCGGCGATGATGTCTTCCAGCCGGGCGTCGATCTCGATGCAGTCCAGCGACGAGAGCCGAAGCCTCGGGAGGTCCGGCACATATCTCAGTATCCGCTCGACGAGCAGGCCCAGGCTCGGAGCGCCGGGCAAATCGGGGCCGTAGCTGGTGACGTCGACTCCGGTCAGGACGATCTCGCGGGCGCCCTTGGCGACCAGCGCTTTCGCCTGCTCGACGATCAGCCCGGCGGGAACGCTTCGGCTTCCCCCGCGGCCGTAGGGAATGATGCAGAAGGTGCATCGATGGTCGCAGCCGTTCTGGACCTCGATGAAGGCCCGGGACCGCTCGGCGAAGGCGGGGAGGAGATGGGGCGCGTTCTCGCGCACTGCGAAGATGTCCGAGACGATCACCGTCGCCCCGGCAAAGGCTGGGGCCCTAGTGAGATTAGCCGCCGCGGCCTTCACCCCATGGGGTTCCAGCCTTCGCTGGAACGACGAGGAGGCGAACTTATCCCGGTTCCCCACCACCCGGTCGACCTCCGGCATTGCCGCGAAGGTCTCCGGCTCGATCTGGGCGGCGCAGCCCGTCACCACGATCCGCGCCTCCGGACGGTCCCTCTTCGCCCGCCGGATCGCCTGCCGGGTCCGCCGAACCGCCTCGTTGGTCACGGCGCAGCTGTTGATGATGACGAGATTGTCCTCGCCCTGCGCGAGGACCCCGATCGCCTCGCTCTCGGCGGCGTTGAGCCGGCAGCCCAGGGTGATCATTTGCGGGCCGCTCACAGCGCCACCTCGCCCTCGAAGACGAGGGTTGCCGGGCCGCTCATCGCGATCGTGTTTCCCGGACCCCAGGCGACGTTCAGCGTCCCCCCGGGCAGCCGGACTTCGACGGGGCTCGAGGCGAGCCGCCGGCTAACCGCCGCGACCGCGGTTGCGCAGGCGCCGGTCCCGCAGGCCTGGGTCAGCCCGGAGCCTCGCTCCCAGACCCGGAGTCGGAGCGCCCCGTCCTCGACCGAGGCGACGTTGACGTTGATCCGATCCGGGAAGAGCGGGTCGTTCTCGATCATCGGTCCGAGCCGCTCCAGGTCGACGGCCCGCGCATCCTCGACGAAGAAGACGATGTGCGGGTTGCCGACATTCACCGCGAAAGGCTCGCTCAACGCCTCCCAGCCGACGGGCATCGCCGCCGTGTCCAGCGGGTAGGCGAGGGGGATCTCGTCCCACCCGAAGCGCGGATCGCCCATGTCGACGGTGGCCGAGCCCTCGCCGCCGGAGGCCGCCAGGAGCCCGCCCGCGGTCTCGATCCAGCCGGCTCCGCCGAGGAGGAGCGCGACGCAGCGCGCCGCGTTCCCGCAGGATTCGACCTCGCCCCCGTCCGAATTCCAGATCCGCATCCTGACGTCCGCGCAGGCGCTGGGCTCGAGGACGATCAGCTGGTCGAACCCGATGCCGGTACGGCGGTCGGCAAGCGCCCGGACCCGCGCCTCCGTCATCTCAACCGGCGATTCCCGCGCGTCGAAGATGACGAAGTCGTTGCCCAGCCCATGCATCTTCCGGAAACGCCGCTTCATCGAGCGCGCATCTAGGGTCCGTGCTCCCCACTGGCAACGTCCATGAGGGGCCTCTCACCCCGCGGTTGATCGCGGCGGCGAAGTAGGTAACATTCGGCCGGCCGCGTGAGCGGAACCAAGCTAAGGGGGATTGCCATGGAATGGATGATTTTACCGCTGAAGCGCTATGCCGATTTTTCGGGCCGCTCGAGGCGCAAGGAATATTGGATGTTCGCGCTCGGCCTCGCCATCGTCTACGTTCTGTTCTTCGTCGTTCTGTTCGGAGCCATGGGGCTCGGCGCCAATTCGAGCACGGGAGAGCTCGGCGTGGCGGGAAGCATGTTCGCCGGGACGGCCGGGATCGCGTTTCTGGTCTTCGTCCTCGCCATCATCGTCCCGTCGCTGGCCGTCCAGGTCCGCCGCTTCCACGACCAGGACAAGTCGGGCTGGTTCGTCCTTCTCAACTTCATCCCTTATGTCGGCGGGATCATCGTCCTGGTGATGATGTGCCTCGAAGGGACCAAGGGCCCCAATCGCTTCGGCCCGGATCCCAAGGAGGAAAATCTGGCCGAAGTCTTCTCCTGACGAAAGGAAGGGGCCGCCGAGCGCGGCCCCTTTCCTTGCCGCCAAGGGCTAGCCTTCTTCGAGCGGCCCCTCGGTCTCGACCCTCACCCACTCGCAGCGGCGCTCGCCATACCAGGAATAAGCGGGCTCGCCGAAGCCCGGGTCGCCGAAATTGCCGGCGGGAATGGTCACCATCCCGGGCCGGGCCTCGATCCGGTACCATGCGGTCGAGCCGCAGGCCGCGCAGAAATGGTAGGTGCACCAGCGGCCGCCCTCTTCGGCGATCCGGGTCCAGCTGCGCGATTCCCCCTCGGTCTCGACCTGCTCCTCGGGCCAGGTGGAGTTCCAGGAGAAAGCGCTTCCGGTGCGCGCCTTGCACGCGAGGCAGTGGCAGACCGAAATCCGCGCCGGCTCGCCCCGCGCCTTCGCCTTGAGCGCGCCGCAGCGGCAGCTCGCCGTTCTCAATTCCATCACCCTCTCCCAAACCGGCTCGAAACAGGCTATCATAGCGCCTTGAAAGGAGACGTCATGCGCCTTGCTTTCCTGACGCTCGCTCTCGCCCTCCCGGCGGCCTCGCCGGTCCTGCCGGCCGCGCCGCCCCCGGCGGGCTCGCAGCGTCTCGCCGCCGCCGCCCCAATCCCGTCTCGCTTCTGCCGCGACGCCTTGAAGGTCCGCCCGGTCGCCTCGCGCGGGGCCTCGAAACCGAAGCGCCTCGGCGAGCTTCCGCCGGGCGACCTCACTTTGACCGTGGTCAACCTGGTCGGCGACTGCATCGAGCCCGTGGTCGTCCGGGACGGCTTCGGCGCCTTCGGGCGTCGATGACGTTCAGCCCCGACTGAGCCGGACCAGGGCCTCGTCCAGCGCCGAGAGGAAGCGCGACCTGTCCGCCTTGGCGAAGGGCGGGGGGCCGCCGCCCGGGCCGTCCATGCCTGCGCGAAGGTCCGCCATGATCGCCCGTGTCGCGACCGCCGCTCCGATCGAGGCCGCGGTGAACGGCTTGCCGTTGGAGCCGAGCACCGTCGCTCCGGCCTTGAGGCAGCGGTCGGCGAGCAGGATGTCGCCGGTGACCACCACCGAGCGGGGCCCCGCGCGTTCGGCGATCCAGTCGTCGGCCGCGTCGAAGCCGGAGCCGACGACCACCCGCTCGATGAGCGGATGGGTCGGAACCCGAAGATGGGCGTTGCTGACGATCCTGACCGCGGCGCCGTGCCGGAAGGCGACCTTGTAGATCTCCTCCTTGACCGGGCAGGCGTCGGCATCGACGAGGATGAGGGGGGGCTGGCTCACCGCGGCTCGCCGGTCACTTGCGGACCCGTTCGTAGCGAAGCCGGGCCGGGCCGCGATGGACGATCAGGGCCTTGCCGGCCACCTCCACCCGTACCCCGGTGAAATCGACCTTGCCGAGGTCGTTGGGGACGAGAGTGAAGGCGAGCGCATTGCCTGCGCCCACGTCGATCGGAAAGCGCGGCGAGACGGCATTGTGCATCGGCACCGCAAGCTCGATCCAGCGCGGAACCCTTTTCTCCTCCGCGGGCAGGCTCCATCCATATTCCCGGGTGTAATCCTCGATCGGGTCGCCGTCGTCGAACCCTACTCGAAGATCCACCCCGGCGATCCCGCTGCCGGCAGGAGAGCTGACCTTGACGGTCAGCCTCGCTTCGGCGCTGGTCCCCGACGGCGCACGCTGGAAGACCGGCGGCACGGGCCTGGGCTCGGTGGTGAGGATCACGACTGCGCCGGCCGAGCGCCAGCGCCCCTCGGCCTGCTCGTCGAGCGCCCCGGCGCTCAGGAAATATTGGAAACGGCCGTCGGGCTCGAGCCGAAGGCCCGACGCTACGTCCTGCTGGCCCACCAGCCGGTAGATTCCGGCCGGGCCGCGCTCTGCGGCTGCAGAAGGGGGGGCAAGCAGGAGCAGCGGCACGAGACTGAGCATGATTTTCATCGCTCGATCATGACCGACTCGCGACGACTTCGCCAGTCGCGGCCTGACGAATTCCGCTCGGCGCATTCGTCGTCCTTCTTCCGCAATTCATGCGGCTTGGTCCGTCAATAAATCGCCGTCTCGTTTACTCCTAGTAAAAGATAAGCCCGGTAGCCTCGCTTCCTGACGAGTTTCTTGGGGGGCAAGGATGACGACATATATTCCGGCCGGGCCGCAGGCCCGAGTCAATGCGGCGCGCGCGGGTATCCAGACGGTCACATCCTCCGCGGCGCTGGAGGACGGCGGCTACGTCCTCGTCTGGAACTCGCTTCCCGGCGCCGGCTATCTCTTCAAGGGCCAGCGTTACGATCCGGCCGGCAATGCGGTTGGACCGGAATTCCAGGTCGCCTCGCTTCCGACCTCCAACCAGAGCTCGTTCACGGCCGCCACCGGCCTTCAGGGCGGCGGCTTCGTCGTCGCCTGGGAGAATGGGAGCAGCGCGGCGGACGCAAGCGGCTCGGCGGTCCAGGCGCAGCGCTTCGATTCGTCGGGACAGCCGGTTGGCGCCGCCTTCGTGGTCAACGAGCTGACGACCGGAAACCAGAACGGGGTGGCGCTGGTCACTCTCGCCAACGGAAGCTTCGCGGCGACCTGGACCACCAACCAGCCGGCCTCCGGCGGCACATTGAGCGAGGTGAAGGGCCGGCTGTTCGATTCCGCCGGAGTCCCGCTCGGCTCCGAGTTCCTCGTCAACACCAATGTGGTCGGAAGCCAGACCGGATCGAGTCTCGCGCGGCTCTCCGCCGGCGGCTTCCTCGCCATCTGGCTTTCGGGCAGCGGCGCCTCGAGCCTGCTCTACGGCCAGTTCTTCGATTCGTCGGGCAACAAGGTGGGCGGGGAGATCGCCCTCGCCGGCGACGGCCCCGGCTATCCGCTGGAGCCAAGCGTCACCGAGCTTGCCGACGGCCGGCTGGTCATCGCCTGGCGCAACGTGCCCGACACCGGCTTCACCGAGACGATAAACGGCCGGATCTTCAGCTCGGCCGGAGTTCAGCTCGGGAGCGAGTTCACCATCTCCAACCCTGGCGGCAACCCTCAGACCGGCTCGGCGCAGGTGAAGGCGCTGCCCGACGGCGGCTTCATCGCGACCTGGTCCCATCCCGGCGGCACCGACGTCTCGACGGCGGTCTGGGCACGGATCTACGATGCGGCGGGCGCGCCCGGCACCAGCTTCCTCGTCAACACGGCCCAGACCCTGTTCGAGGGCGGATCGCGCACGCTCGTGACCTCCGGCGGCGATATCGTCGTCGCCTGGTCGAGCGCGGTCGACCCCGGCCAGAACGACGTCAGCACCCGCTTCATCGCTCTCAACAAAGCGCCCGTCATCCAGTCGGACGGCGGAGCCGCGACCGCGTCGTTCACGGTCGCCGAGGACCAGCGCGTCGTCACCCAGGTCGTCGCGCAGGACCTGGTCGGGTCGGCTCCGGTCGCCTATTCGATCGTCGGCGGAGCGGATGCGGCCCTGTTCGCGATCGATTCGACCGGCCATCTCACCTTTCTCGCGGCTCCCGACGCGCAGGCGCCGGGCGATTCGGACCTCGACGGAGTCTACGAGGTGGTCGTCTCGGCCGGGGACGGAGAGCTTTCCGATACCCAGGCGCTCTCCGTGACGGTCGCCTCGACGGGCAGGGGCCTTCTCATCGCCTCGGGCTCCCAGGTCGCCGCGTCCGAAAACTCGACGGCCGCGACCCGGGTTTCCGCCACCGACGCGGCCGCGACCTTCGCGATCACCGGCGGAGCCGACTCCGCCCTCTTCGCAATCGACAGCGCCACCGGAGAGCTGAGCTTCGTCGCCGCTCCGAACTTCGAGGCTCCGTCGGATTCGGGCGCGAACAACGTCTACGACGTCGAGGTCACGGCGAGCGCCGCCGGCCAGAGCGTCGCTCAGGCGCTCTCGGTCACGGTTCGCAACGTCAACGAGGCTCCGACCTTCGGCGGGGCGTCGCTTTCCGTGAACGAGAATTCCACCACCCTGGCGATCACCGCCCAGGACATCGAAGGCGACGCGCTGACCTACAAGATCGTCGGCGGGGTCGATTCCGACAAGATGTACATCAACGCGGCGACCGGAGTGATCGGCTTTTACAGCGCCCCCAATTTCGAAGCGCCGAACGACTCGGGCGCAAACGGGGTCTACGATGTCGTCATCCGGGCCGCGGACGGCGACCTCTGGGTCACCCAGGCCTTCTCGATCGCCGTCGCCAACGTCAACGAGGGCGTGATGATCTCCTCCAACGGCGCCGGCGCGACTGCGGCTTTCTCAATCACGGAGAACCAGGCCGTGGCGACGACGGTGACGTCGCGCGACAATCCGACGGGAACCAGTGTCGTCTATTCGCTCGTCACCGGCTCGGACTCTTCCAAATTCGCGATCGACCCGTCGACCGGAATTCTCAGCTTCGTGCCGGCCCCGAATTTCGAATCGCCGACCGACGGTAATCGCGACAACGTCTACCAGGTCACCGTCAAGGCGTTCGACGGCACGGTGACCGACACCCAGGCGCTCTCCATCACCGTCACCAACGTCAACGAGCCTTTCTCGATCACCGCGTTCGGAGGCGGCGACACCGCGCAGGTCAACTGGGCCGAGAATGTCTCCGGGTTCGCGATCACCACCAACGAACAGGATTCGGGGACCTTGTCCTTCACCATCGTCGGCGGCGAGGATTCGAGCCTGTTCGCCTTCAGCTGGGCGAACGGCAAGGACGGCAATTTCAACTTCGTAACCACGCCGAATTACGAGGCTCCCGGCGACCTCAACGGCGACAATGTCTACAAGGTCACCATCCAGGTCAGCGACGGGACCTATACCGACACCCAGGCGATAACCTTCACCATCGTCAACGCCAATGACGCGCCGGTGATCACGAGCAACGGCGGTGGAACGAGCGCTTCGATCTCGGTCGCCGAGAACGGCACCGCGGTGACCAATGTCGCGGCCACCGACGTCGACGTGCCCACCACGTTCACCTACAGCATATCGGGCGGGTCCGACGCCTCCAAATTCTCGATCAACGCCTCGACCGGAGCGCTGCGCTTCGTCAACGCGCCCAATTTCGAGGTCAAGAGCGACGTCGGCGCGAACAACGTCTACGATGTCGTCGTCAAGGTCAGCGACGGCTCGCTGTTCGACACCCAGGCGATCGCGGTCACCGTCACCAACGTCAACGAAGCGCCGGTGATCACGTCGGGCGGGGGAGGGGCCGGCGCCGTCTATTCCGTCTCCGAGAATTCGACACTGGTCGGGCTCCAGTCCGCCAGCGACCCGGAAGGAACCTTCGTCAGCTGGTCAATCGTCGGAGGCGCCGACGCCGCCAAATTCTCGATCAACTCCAGCGGCGTCCTCAGCATCGTCGCCGCCAATTTCGAGAGCCCGGCGGATTCGGGAGCCAACAACGTCTACGACGTGGTCATCCAGGCCAGCGACGGGGTCTTGACCGACACCCAGGCGATCGCGGTCACCATCACAAACGTCAACGAAGCGCCGGTGATCACTTCGGACGGCGCCGGAGCTTCGGCCGCGCTTACCGTAAGCGAGAACGGGACTTTGGCGACGGTGGTCGCGTCGACCGATCCCGAGAATACGGCCCGCACCTACTCGATCTCGGGCGGCGCCGACTCGGCCAAGTTCACGATCAACGCGACCACCGGAGCGTTGAGCTTCGTCGCGGCGCCGAACTTCGAATCGCCGACGGATTCCGGGGCCAACAACGTCTACGACGTCATCGTCAAGGCCAGCGACGGTTCGCTCTTCGACACCCAGGCGCTGGCGATCACCGTCGCCAACGTCAACGAGGCGCCGGTGATCACCTCGAACGGCGGCGGCTCGGCCGCGGCCGTCCAGCTCGCCGAGAACCTGCAGGCCGTCACCATCGTCCAGTCCAGCGACGTCGACGGCCCGTCGGCGTCCTACGCCATCGCCGGCGGTGCCGACGCAGCGCTCTTCTCGATCGACTCCGCGACCGGCGCACTGACCTTCCTGAGCGCGCCCGACTTCGAGACGCCCGCCGATGCCGATTTGAACAACGTCTATCAGGTGACGGTGTCGGCGAGCGACGGAAGCCTGTTCGACCTTCAGGACATTTCGGTCTCGATCGGTGACGTGTTCGAGGATTCGGGGCAGGCGATGTTCGCGCAGGAGTCCGCGTACGGAGGCCGATTGCCGGCCTCGCCGGTGATGGGCGAATATTTCGCCTAGCCTGAGCGGGGGTCGGCCTCGAGAGTGGCCGACCCTTGCCATCCCTTCCCCCGGGGGCTATGCGCCCCCACATTCCTTCGGGCCGGAACCCCTTGGAATAGTTCAGCGCCTCAGGGGGCGCGCGCTGGCCGGCGAGTTTCGCCCGCCGGCGTTTTTCGCGTTTGGCGCCTCGGCGCGGTGAAAGGCAGTAGAGATGTTCGACAGTCTTAGCGACCGCCTTGGCGCAGTGTTCGACCGGCTTCGCGGCCGCGGCGCTCTTACCGAGGCCGACGTCCGGGCCGCGATGCGCGAGGTTCGGATCGCCCTGCTCGAGGCCGACGTCGCCTTGCCGGTGGTCCGCGAGTTCGTCGACCGGGCGACCGAGCAGGCCGTCGGCCAGCAGGTGCTCCGGTCGATCACGCCCGGCCAGCAGGTCGTCAAGATCGTCCACGACGCCCTTGTCGAGATGCTCGGCGCCGAGGCTTCCGAGCTCAACGTGGAGGTCACGCCTCCTGCCGTCGTGATGATGGTCGGCCTCCAGGGCTCGGGCAAGACCACCAGCACGGCCAAGATCGCCCGCCGGCTTCGCGAGAAGGGCGGCAAGAAGGTGATGATGGCGTCGCTCGACGTCGCCCGCCCGGCCGCCCAGGAGCAGCTCCGCGTGCTCGGCGAGAAGGCCGAGGTCGCCACCCTTCCGATCGTCGCCGGTCAGCAGCCGGTCGACATCGCCCGCCGCGCCCTCCAGTCGGCCAGGCTCCAGGGCTATGACGTCCTGCTCCTCGACACCGCCGGACGGCTCCATGTCGACCAGGCGCTGATGGACGAGATGAAGGCGGTCGCGGACGTCTCCGCGCCCGCCGAGATCCTGCTCGTCGTCGACGCCCTGACCGGCCAGGACGCCGTCAACGTCGCTTCCAGCTTCTCCGGCCAGGTCGACCTGACCGGAATCGTCCTGACCCGCCTCGACGGCGACGCCCGCGGCGGCGCGGCCCTCTCGATGCGCGCGGTGACCGGAAAGCCGATCAAGTTCGCCGGCGTAGGCGAGGCGATCGACGCGCTCGAGGCCTTCCACCCGGAGCGGGTCGCCGGCCGTATCCTCGGGATGGGCGACGTCGTCAGCCTCGTCGAGCGCGCCCAGGAGACGATCCAGGTCGAAGAGGCCGAGGCGATGGCCCGGAAGATGGCCAAGGGCCAGTTCGACCTCGACGACCTTCGCTCGCAGCTCGCCCAGATGCAGCGCATGGGCGGGATCTCCGGCCTGGCCGCGATGCTTCCCGGGATGAAGAAGATATCGGGCGCGATGGAGGCGAGCGGGGTCGACAACAAGGTGCTCGTCCACCTCGACGCGATCATCGGCTCGATGACTCCCAAGGAGCGCCGGCGGCCGGAGCTTTTGAACGCCAAGCGCAAGATCCGGGTCGCCAAGGGCTCGGGACGGACGGTGCAGGAGGTCAACAAGCTGCTCAAGATGCACCAGGACATGGCCGGCGCGATGAAGAAGATCCGCAAGATGGGCGGCCTCGGCAAGCTCGGGGCCTTGTTCGGAGGCGGAGGCGGCCTTGGCGGCTTGGGGGGGATGGGCGGGATGCCGGGGCTCCCCGGCGGCGGAGGGGGCGGAATGCCCGGCCTTCCGGGCCCGGGAGCAGCGCCGATGAACCTCCCGCCCGGCTTCGAGAAGTTCATGAAGAAGAAGTGACGGTTTAGCCGTCATCCCAGCGAAGGCTGGGATCCATTCCGAGTCAGCATGGACCCCAGCCTTCGCTGGGGTGACGAATTAAGAAAGGACCACCCAATGGCAGTTTCAATCCGGCTTTCCCGGGGCGGCGCGAAGAAGCGCCCTTATTACAAGATCGTCGTCGCCGACGCCCGCACCGCGCGCGACGGCAAGTTCATCGAGCGGATCGGAAGCTACAATCCGCTCCTTCCCAAGGACAGCCCGGAGCGCGTGAAGCTCGACGCGGATCGCGCCCGCCACTGGCTGTCGGTCGGAGCCCAGCCGAGCGACCGGGTCGCCCGCTTCCTCGACGCCGCCGGCGTTCGTGAGCGCACCGCGCGCAACAATCCGAACAAGGGCGTTCCGGGCGACAAGGCCAAGGAGCGCGCCGAGGAGCGCGCCACCCGCGAGGCCGAAGCCGCGGCCGCCGCGGCCGAGGAGCAGGAGGCTCCCGCCGCCGAGGAGACCGTCGCCGAGGAAGCCGCCGCCGAGGCGCCGGCCGCCGACGAGGCCTCCGTCGCTGAAGAGACTCCCGCCGCCGAGGAGGCCCCCGCCGCTGACGAAGCTCCGGCCGCCGGGGAAGCGCCTGCCGCCCCCGAGGAGGCCCCGGCCGCCGAGGGAGATGCGACGCCCGCCGACGAAGCGTCCAACGAAGGCGTTTCGACCAGCGAGCCCGCCGAGGGGTCCGACGATGCGGCTCCCTCCGAGGGCGCCGAAAAGGCGGAATAGCCTTTGCCGGAAGATCAGGTCGCCCTCGCCGCAATCGCCGGTGCCCACGGCATAAGCGGCGAGGTGCGCCTGAAGCTGTTCGCCCAGAGCGCGGACAGTCTCAAACGCCACAAGCAGGTGAGGGTAGGGGACAGGCTCCTCACCCTTTCCTCGCTCAAGGGGGATCGGACCCCGATCGCCCGGTTCGCGGAAATAGCGGACCGCACCGCTGCCGATGCGCTGCGCGGCCAGCTGATCACGGTGCCTCGGTCGGAGCTGCCGCCGCTGGACGAGGGCGAATATTATCACGCCGACCTGATCGGCCTGGCTTGCGAGACGGCGTCGGGCGAGCCGCTCGGCTCGGTGATTGCGGTCGAGGATTTCGGCGCGGGCGACATCCTCGAGATCGAGAAGCCGGACGGCCGTCGGACGATGGTCCCGTTCCGGGCCGGAGTGGCCGACTTGGTCGACGGGCGCATCGTCGCTGACCCCCAGTTCCTTGCCTGACCGTCATCCCGGACTTGATCCGGGATCCATGAAGACGGAAGTGCGAAAGCTCGAACGGCAGTGTTCATGGATCCCGGCCTTCGCCGGGATGACGTGTGGGTGAGCCTGCGCCTACGCCCCGCTCTTCGCCGCGATCGACCCGCTCAGCTTCTCGCGCCGGATCTGCCGCTCCTTGGCCAGGTCGTTTCGAATTGTGACGGCGGCGACCCCCCCTTCGCCCATGGCATGGCTGATCTGGTCGAGACCGAGGACGATGTCCCCTGCCGCGTAGAGGCCGGGGACGCTGGTGCGCTGGTGGCTGTCGACGACGATGTTTCCGTCCTTGAGCTCCGCCCCGACCTGGGCCGCGAGCTCGTTGTGCATGTCGGAGCCCAGCGCCGGGTAGACGCTGTCGAACGCATGGTGGCCGTCCGCGGTGTCGACGACGATGCAGTCCTCGTGGGCGGCGACCGCGGAGCAGGGGCCGTCCAGGGTCCGAATTCCATATTCCTCGAGCCTGGCCCGGTCCTCGGCGCTGAGATCGTGGGCGCTATGGGGCGCGATCAGGGTGATGTCTTCCGTGAACCCGCGCAGAAACACCGCCTCGGCAACCCCGTGCGAGCCGTCGCCGATCACTCCGACGACCTTGTCGGTCACCTCGTAGCCGTCGCAGATCGGGCAGTAGCGGATCAGGCCTCGGGCGAGCGCCTCGTCGTGAAGGTCCTCGTCCATTGGGGGCCGACGGTTGGTCACTCCCGTGGCGAGGAGCACCTTCCGGGCAATCACCGAGCCTTCGCCCCACTCGGCCTTGAACCCGCCCTCCACGACATCGAGCCGGGTGACCCGGTTCGTGACGATCGACGTGCCGTATTTCTGGGCCTGCGCCTTCATCAGGGCGAGCAGCGCCTTGCCGTTTATCCCGTCGGGATAGCCGGCATGGTTGTGGGTGCACGGGATCCAGCCCGCCCGGCTCTTGCCGGCGTCGACCAGCTTGGCGGTGAGATGGAAGCGGGTGAGGTAGATCGCCGCGGTGAGGCCGGCGGGGCCGCCGCCGACGATCAGGCAGTCGAAAGTGGGTTCGGTCATCGCGGCGAAGCGCTTCGAGACGGGGACGGTTCCACTTGCTTCGCTGCGGGCCAATGTATATACTCGAAGTATATACGGGAATCGCATGAAGAAAACCAAAACCTTCAAGTCCGGCAACTCGGTCGCGGTGCGGCTTCCCAAGTCGCTCGGCGTGGAGCCCGGTGTAGAAATGACCGTGCGCGAAGAGCGCGGTCGCTATATTGTCGAGCCAGTCGAGGCGGAACCCAGGAAGATTGATCTTACCGGGATTGAAGGGACCGCTCCCTGGCTTAAACCCGTCGAGGCCTACGATTTCGAGGACCTGCCACGCGACTGGCATCTGCTGGAACAGCTTGATCGCGGTGGTGCTCGGTAGTGCGCTACCTTCTTGATGCCAATTGCTGCATCTACTTGTTCACCCGCGAGCATCCAAATCTCAATCAACGAGTGAAGGCTACGGCCGCGGGTGAGATTGGGCTTTCCGCGGTAACGTTCGCGGAGGTCGCCCACGGTAGTGAACGAGGCCTCGTGCCGCCGCCTGCCGCGCTCGATCAGTTCGTTAGAGAATTTCCAATTGTGCCGTTCGACGAGCTCGCCGGCCGGGCCTATGCCAAGCTGCCGTTCGACCGAGGCAATTTCGATCGGCTGCTCGCCGCTCATGCACTTTCAAAAGGGCTTGCGGTAATCACTCGAAATGTCCGTCATTTTGCCGGGATCGACGGTTTGGAAGTTGAAGACTGGACAGCCCCGTGACCTGGCGGGCGCTCGCTTTGACCCTCTACCCCGAGATGTTTCCTGGCCCGCTTGGAATCAGCTTGGCGGGCCGAGCGCTGAACGACGGGATATGGTCATTCGAGCCGATCCAGATCCGAGACTTCGCCACTGACAAGCATCGCTCCGTCGACGACACGCCGGCCGGCGGCGGCGCCGGAATGGTGATGCGCGCCGACGTGCTTGCCGCCGCAGTCGACCACGTGCTCGCGCGAAACCCCACCGCGCCCCTCCTCGCCATGACTCCGCGCGGCCGCCCTCTCACCCAGGCCTTCGTCCGGGAGCTCGCCGCAGGCCCCGGAGTCTCGATCCTGTGCGGCCGTTTCGAAGGGATCGACGAGCGCTTGTTCGAGGCCCGGCCGATCGTTCCGGTCTCCGTCGGCGACTACGTCCTGTCCGGCGGAGAGATAGGCGCTCTCGTCCTCCTCGACGCTTGCGTTCGGCTGCTCCCCGGGGTAATGGGCGCGGCCTCCAGCGGAGAGGAAGAGAGCTTCGAGACGGGGCTTCTCGAATATCCGCATTATACCCGACCTGTCATTTGGGAAGGGCGCACGATCCCTGAGGTGCTGCGATCGGGGGATCATGCGAGGATAGCCGCCTGGCGCCAAGCCAAGGCGGAGTCCGACACACGGTCAAGGCGGCCGGACCTGGTCGGGAGTCACAGGGACCCTCGAAGGCCACCGCCCTCTGGCGCGCAGCGCGAAGAAGAGAGCGACTAGACATGAACCTCATCCAGCAGCTCGAGGCCGAGGCCATCGAGCAGGCCGTCCAGGGCCGCCCCATTCCCGAATTCCGCCCCGGCGACACCGTCCGGATCGGAGTCCGGGTCGTCGAAGGCGAGCGTACCCGAGTCCAGAATTTCGAGGGCGTCTGCATCGCCCGCGCCAACCGGGGCCTCGGCTCGTCCTTCACCGTCCGCAAGATCAGCTTCGGCGAAGGCGTCGAGCGCGTCTTCCCGCTCTACTCCCCGAACATCGAGACGATCGAAGTCGTCCGCCGCGGCGCCGTCCGCCGCGCCAAGCTCTATTATCTGCGCGGCCGCACCGGCAAGGCCGCCCGCATCGCCGAGCGCCGCGACACTCGCCCGGACAAGGCCGCGGCCGCCGCCGCCAGGGCCCCGGAAACGGAAACCGCCGAGGGCTGAGCCTTCGCTCGGATGCGCTCGTAAAAGGGGCGGGGAGGGCAAGGCGCTCTCTCCGCCCCTTTTCGTAAGTGTTCCGCGGCCTTCGCCGGGGAGCTGGAACTCCTAAAGCCGCACCTTGCCGACCGCCACCGTCGAGTCCGGCACATATTGCGGCTGGGCCGTCCCGGGCCGCCCTCGGACCAGCCCGGCCCCCTCGGGCGGAAGGCCGCTTCGGGTTCCGACGATGGTGGCGTCGACCGGCGCCGTCCCCGCGATCAGCAAGGCCACCTCCAGACCTTCGCAGCTTCTCCCGTGGCAGCGGAAGACCGGCCCTTCGTCCGAATCCACCTCGCCGAAGCGCCGGAACGCTCCGCCAGCTCTCACGCCGAGGAACCGAGCGCCCTTCGGTCCGACCAGCCGGACCACGTCCGCCCCGCGCGGTCTGATGCGGAAGGAGACCAGGCGGTTGGCGCCCACGGTCCGGCCGGCGAGCGCCTCCAGCGCCGGCGGAGGCACCGCCGGTCCCTGGGCCCCGGCGGCCCACCGTCTGTAGCTCGACCAGGGGACCTCGACCCCGCGTTCCACCCTTCCGAGCCCGGCAGGCACCGGCCCCCGGTCGTGATAGGCCATCCACCGCGCCTTGCCGCCGGCTTCGTCCCAGACATATTCGAGGCTCAGCCGCTGCTTGCGATCGAGCGAATAAGCGGGGGCCACCGCGGCCGGAAGCCAGGCGATCGCCGCCAGCGCCGCAATTGCGGCGGTGATCCGTCCGCGGCCGAGGCGGACCAGCGGGCATTTCAATTCGATCAGGAAGGGAAAGAGGATCAGCGCGGAGACGGGCGCGAAGATCCAGCCCGAGTCGAAATCGAGGAGCACCTGGCTGAGATGGAGGAGGGGCAGCCAGTGGACGGCGAGGGCGAGGAGGGCGAGGCCGGTCGCGACGCGCTCCACCCGGGGCCACAGCAAACCGGCGCCCGCGAGCAGCGGCGGAAGAAGGAAGTAGATTGCGGCGCCCGGGGCCACCACGCAGATGGCCGCGCCGAGGACGAGGTAGACCAGCCAGAAAGCGAGCCGAACCCGCTCGCGCGGCACCGAACCCGCGATCCAGAGCAGAGCCGCGGCGCCCGACGCCAGCGCAGTCGCGTCGACCGCAAGTGAGATCCATTCGGGATGGGCGCGCCAATATTCGCCCGGCCGTATCCATCCGATCAGCCGGTGGAGTAGAAAGGCGGTCAGGGCGGCGTCCGTCATCGCCAGCACAAGCGCCGCCGCCCCGAGTCCGATTCCGGCGCGCCGCCGCCAGGCCAGCCCGATAAAGCCCAGAAGGAGGCCTGCAAGCGCCGTCAGCCCGAATCCGAGCGGGATGGAGACCAGTCCGGCGCCGAGGACGTCGGTGTAGAGGCGCTCGCCCGCCGCCGCCTCGGAGGGGTCGCCTCCAGCCAGGCGAGCCGCGACCTGCAGCGCCTGCTCGCCCATGTGGCGCAGGCTTCGCGGATCCAGATTCTCGACCCTGTCGTCGGGGCTGTGATATTGGGTTTCGTTGCCGATGATTGAAAAATTGAGGATCGTCCAAGGCCGTTCCTTGAGGACCGCGACGTCGGTCTGGTTCGGGATCAGCCGCGAAAAGTCAGTGGTCAGGGAATTGGCGGCGGGCCGGTGCACCGAGCCCGAATAGTGGCGGATCGCCCGCCCGTTCGGACGGCTCGTCTCGAACATGATCGCAGGGCCGGTGGTGCCGCGCGATTCGAGGTTCACGAGGCTGTCGACCCGGGCCGCGAGCGGGTCCGAGTCGAGGAAGGCCCGGGCGCCGATGAGTCCGGTCTCCTCGCCTTCGTCGAACAGCAGGCTCACCGGGCTCTTGAGCGGGCGGTCCTTGAGTAGCGCCGCGACCTCGAGCATCGAGGCGACCCCGATCCCGTCGTCGGACGCCCCGGGACCCGTGGGCGTGGAATCGTAGTGCGAGACGAGCAGAACGTGCCGCCCCTCGGCCGGCCCGATCGTCGCGACGACGTTGCGGATCCGGGCGCAGGAGACGGTCCGGGCCGTTGCGGCGCCGTTGCAGGTGAAGGTATCGGCGATCCGCGGCGCCAGTCCGAGCGCGCGCAATTCGGCGACGAGCCGCCCGCGCACCGCGTCGTTGGCGGCGCTGTCCACGGGATGAGGCCGCTGATCTCCAAGGATGCGCTGAAGCCGGGCCATGGCTCGGGCGGTGTCGAACCCGCCCGCTCCGGCTTTCGAAGCCGGAGGGACGGGCACCAGCGCGCTCTTGAAGCCCATCACTGCAAGCAGGGCCATCAGCAGCAGCGCGACGGTCGGGCCGGTCCTGTTCATCGCTCTCCCTTGGCACGCGCCCGGCGCTCCTGATAACAGACGGCCCCGAGGTGGCAACGGGCGGGAGACGGTGACGATGCGGTTATGGCTTGCGGCCCTGGCGGCGATTGCGGGCGCTGGAGCGGGCCCGGCGCAGATGTCGGCCGACGTCTCGTCCCCAATGAACGATTACAATCTGAGCTACGACGCGGCCGAGAGGATCCGCGTCTTCGCCCGATCCGAGGCCGACTTCGCCAACGCCATGATCTACGTCTCGACTCGGAAGGGCAAGCGTTGGTCGCCGCCCGAGCCGATCGCCTTCTCGGACCCGCGCTTCAGCGACAGCGATCCGTGGCTGACGCCGGACGGGAGGATTCTCTATTTCGCGTCCAACCGTCCCACCGCCGCCCGGCCGGACAAGAAGGACCTCGACCTGTGGCGCTCCCGCCGCAGCCTCGACGGCCGCTGGTCGGCCCCGGAGCCTCTCGGCGATTCGGTCAACGGCCCGGGGCCCGAGCTCGGCCCCGAGGTGCATGCCAATTTCCTCTATTTCGCCTCGGCTCGAAAGAACGGCCGGGGCGGCCTCGACATCTATTCCGCGAGGGCGCGCGACGGCGCCTTCCCGGACGCTGCGGAGCTCCTCCCCGAACCCTTCAACACCGCGGCGAGCGAAAGCGACTTCACGCTCTCCCCCGACGGTCGCCGGGCGATCTTCTGGCGGATGGTCGGGGACCGGGGAATCCTCCATATCGCCCACCGGACCGGGGACCGCTGGTCCGCCCCGGTCCCGCTTCCCGAAAGCGTCAACATCGGCCCGTTCAACTTCACGCCGTCCATCGCCCGCGACGGGACCACGCTCCGCTTCGCAAGCACCCGTCCCCGGCCCGGCCAGGCCGAGGGGATGGCGGACATCTACGTTGTAAAGCTGGGCGGGATGCCTAACTGAGGTCCTTGCCTTCAGGAGTGAAACTATGGGTTATCGGGTGGTCGTCGTCGGAGCGACCGGCAATGTCGGGCGCGAGATGCTGAACATCCTCGCCGAACGCGAATTCCCATTGGACGAGATCGCCGCCGTGGCCTCGCCGCGCTCGACCGGCGACGTCATCGACTTCGGCGACAGCGGCACCGAGCTCAAGGTCCGCAACATCGAGCATTTCGACTTCGCCGGCTGGGACATGGCGCTTTTCGCGGCCGGATCGGCGGTCTCGAGGGAATATGCGCCGCGCGCCGCCGCCGCCGGCTGCACCGTCATCGACAACAGCTCGCTCTACCGGATGGACCCGGACGTCCCGCTGATCGTGCCGGAGGTCAATCCCCAGGCGATCGACGGCTATCGCCGCAGGAACATCATCGCCAACCCCAATTGCTCGACCGCGCAGATGGTCGTGGCCCTGAAGCCGCTCCACGACGCAGCCGGAATCAGGCGGGTCGTCGTCTCCACCTATCAGTCGGTCTCCGGGGCGGGCAAGAAAGGCATGGACGAGCTGTTCGAGCAGAGCCGCAACATCTTCGTCGGCGATTCCAACGAGGCCGCCGTCTTCACCAAGCAGATCGCCTTCAACGTCATCCCCCATATCGACGAGTTCCTCGACGACGGCTCCACCAAGGAGGAATGGAAGATGGTGGTCGAGACCAAGAAGATCCTCGACCCCAGGATAAAGGTGACCGCGACCTGCGTCCGGGTCCCGGTCTTCGTCGGCCATAGCGAAGCGATCAACATAGAGTTCGAGCGCGAGATCTCCGCCGAGGAGGCCCAGAAGATCCTCCGCGAGGCGCCCGGGGTCATGCTCGTCGACAAGCGCGAGGACGGCGGATACGTCACCCCGGTCGAGGCGGTCGGCGAATATGCCACCTACATCAGCCGGGTGCGCGAAGACCCGACGGTCGAGAACGGGCTCAACCTGTGGTGCGTCTCGGACAATCTCAGGAAGGGCGCGGCCCTGAACGCGGTCCAGATCGCCGAGCTCCTCGGCCGCAAGCATCTCCAGAAGGCCGCGTGACCCTGAGGCTCGTCCCGATCCGCGCGGACTGCGACACGGAGACGCTCGCCGCACAGCTCGCGCCCGGGTTCGGAGGCGATGCCGGCGGCGCCCGCGAAATCCTGGTCCAGACCGCGGAGTTCCTCCAAGGCCGGCCTCGCCCCGACCCCTGGGGAAGCTACCTCGCTTTTGTCGGCGAGACGGCCGTTGCCACCGGCGCCTTCAAGAGTGCGCCGGACGCGACGGGAGCGGTCGAGATCGCCTATATGACGTTTCCGGCCCACGAGGGGAACGGCTACGCCCGGGCCATGGTCCCCACTCTCTACTCGCTGGCGATCGGCCACGGCGCCCGGCTGGTCGTCGCTCACACTCTGCCCGAAGAGAATGCCTCGAACCGGGCCCTTCGCTCGGGCGGCTTCGATTTCGCCGGCGAGGTCAGCGATCCCGAGGACGGCGTGATCTGGCGCTGGGAGAAGCGCCCATGATCAAATATGTTCTTGATATGTTCTGTTTGATGAGTTAAGTAGGAGGCCTGCCCGAGTCGGCCCGTACACCCGGCGAAGGCGGGAATCCGGCGTAGGGGCTTGCCCTGAAACCGGCGGCCGGCGCGAAGTCATCCGGGAACGTTTGAGCTCGCGTCTACCGAAGAGCCGTGCAGCGATGTCCTTCCCGAAGGCGTCGAGGCGGGGTCGAAAGTGAAAG
>DASVQD010000058.1:0-22358 GCA_036389345.1 Allosphingosinicella sp.
GCCGTCAGTGACCGGCGCGACGAGGAACCGCCCTAGAAGCGCAGCGTTGGGGCTCCGAAACAAAGTGGAGACATCATCATGACCGAGCCTGTTCGCGAGCGCGAGACGACCGTCGTCACGACCGACGGGGGCGGAGGCGGCGGAACGATCATCGCCGTAGTCCTGCTGATCGCGATCCTCGCCCTTCTCTTCTATCTGTTCGGAGGCCAGCTTCTCGGCGGCGGCACCAAGGACGTCAAGGTCGACGTCAACGTTCCTGCGAAAACGAGCTGACCCATAGGCCGGAAATCGTGGAAGGCGCGGTCGGGCCTTCCGCCGCCTCATCATGGAGAATGAAATGACCGACCCCGACCGCGGGCGCGAGATTCCGCGCGAGCCAGTCTCCCGCGAAACGGTGCGCGACACCGAGCGCACGACCATCATCCAGACGGGCCGCGATCGCGGCGGCGGCGGAGTGATCCTCGCCGTCGTCCTGATCGTCGCGCTTCTCGCCATTCTCTACTTCCTGTTCAGCGGAAGCTTCAACCGCGCCGCCGACAGCGTCGGAGTCAATGTCAACGTCGAGACTCCGAAGGTCGACATGCCCAGCATGCCCGAGAAGATCGAGCTCAAGGTGCCCGACGAGATCCAGGTCAAGACGGACGGCGACGGCAACAAGGCGAATTGAGGTCGGGACGGCTGAACGGCGGCTGTCAGCCGCATTCAGCAATTCCTAAACCGAATCAACGCATAAGCGCGGGGTCGGTCCACGGGTCGACCCCTCGAGTCGCGTAACGAGGGAGGGGCCGGGGGTCGAAAGACCGCCGGCCCCTTACCTTTCGCAACCCCCGTCATCCCGGCGAAAGCCGGGACCTCGGTACGAGAAGTCTCGGTGGCCCTCCCCGAGGTCCCGGCTTTCGCCGGGATGACGGGTGATCAGTCCTTCGCCGGAGCGTTGGGATTGTCGCCGCCGTCCACTTCGTCCTCGCCCAATTGCCCGGGTCCATGATACGGCATTTCGGTCTGGCCGCCGGTCCCGGAGAATCCTTCCTTGCCGCCGCCTTCCTTGCCGGTGTGCGGATTGGGGTAGGCGCCGCCTCCGGAATCGCCGCCGCCCTCTCGCCCGTTATGCTTTTCGTCCTCGTCCATGGCGCGCTCCTCTCACCGCCTGAATGAGCCGGCGCGCGCGATGTTCCGAGGCTCAATAAGCGGTGCGCGCCAGCCGTCGCCCCTCGAATGGGGAGGTCGAACGTCCTCCTCCGACCGGATGGAGGACGGAGGCGACGGGCCGGCGCTGGGCGATTGCGAGCCCGGCGTGAGTTGCCATGACCGCCGCTTCGGCGATGCTCTTCACCCCGAGCTTGGCCATGACGTGCGCCCGATGCATCTCGACCGTTCGAACGCTGATCCCGAGCTCGTGGGCGACGGCCTTGTTCGACCGGCCGCCGAACAAGGCCAGCGAGATGTCGAGCTCGCGCGCGGTGAGCCTGGCGAGCCGGTCCTGGGCGACGCGCCTGGCCTCGCCCTGCTCGAGCGACGCCTCGAGCGCGTTCCAGGCCGGGAGCAGGGCCGCTGCGAGCTTCGCCGGTTCGACGGGCTTCTCGAGGAAGTCGAGCGCTCCGAGCTTCATCGCCCGGACCGCGACGTCCACCTTGGGCGCGGCGCTCATCGCGAGGATCGGCCACCCGGTCTCCCTTCGGACGAGCGCCGCGAGCACGTCGAGCCCGTCCTCGCAATCCATGTCGAGCAGGATGCATCCCGGCATCAGATGGCCGAGTATCTCGAGAAACTCGCTCCCTCCGCCGAAGGGCCAGGCCTCGGCGCCGATCGAGGCCAGATTGATCGTCAGCGACCTCCTCGTCTCGAGGTCGTTGTCCACCACGTACACGGTGCGCTGGTGCGACATAAGCCCGCTCCCCCAAAAGCCAAAAACACACGGCCACGCACAGTCAACTTTCCGGGTCGACTGGTTAATAGACAACCTAGGGGAATTACGGTGAACCGCAGATGACCCGTCGCGGCAAGTATCTGGCATTGTGGATCTTTTCCTACAGGGCGCAGAGCTTGAAAAAGGTCCGGAGTGACATAATGCAGGTTAAATTCCGCGAAGGTCTTGCGAGGCCCCGCCCCTCGTAGAGTCCATGCCGAATCATAGTATCATTACCGGTGTACAAGTCCGATCTGAGCCACGCTTCCGTTAACCATTAAGCTCCACCCGGCATCGGCGTTCGGCCGAGGCGGATCGGGGTTGTGGGGGACGGACTGAGCGGTGGAGACCGGGCACATCTTCAGCGGAAACGCGCTCGGCGCGCTCGACGCGGAAGGCCGGGTGCGTCTCCCTCCGTTCATCCTTCGCGAGATGGCCCGTCACGACGGCGACGGGCGGGTCCTGCTCGGAGTCCATGAAAGCGATCCGTGCCTGACCGGCTACGGCTCGGGCCTGCGGCCCCGCCTGGAGGCCGAGCTCGAGCGCCGCCGGCTTCGCGACGAAACGCTGGGGCGTTCTGCGGACGCGCATCATGCCCGGGCGCGGCGGACTTTCGGGCTCGTCGAGGAAGCCCGCTTCGACGAAACCGGGCGGCTCACCCTGCCCCTGCTGGCCCGGCGCCGCGGCGGCCTCGGCGACCGGATCCTGTTCGTGGGCGCGGGAAGCCATTTCGAGATCTGGGATCCGTCGCTGGCCCTGGCGGGGGGCGACTTGGAACTGCGCTACCTCGCCGAATACCGGCTCGGCGGCGATTCATTTCAAGCGGAGGAGGAAAGCAGATGAGCCTGTTATGCGCGCTGGGCGGCCACGAGGCCGGGAGTGATGAAGTCTATAATGGCGGTTACTATTTCGCCCGCTGCCGACGCTGCGAGCGCGATATGATTCGAAACGGCGCCGCCTGGCAGATGGTGCCGAGCGGGCACCGGGTCGTGTGGAGGAGCGGCAGGCACCAGCATTCGGTCGAGCCGAGCTTCGCCGGAGTCCTCCCGATCCTGCACCGCGAGGCGAACCTGCCCGCGGTGCGCCCGCCCTTCGCCTCGTGGAGCCGCGACATGGTCCAGCTCCCGCGGACTCCCGAACCGGCTGCGGCGGCAGCGCTTGAGAAGGAGGAGCCTCAATATCCCCGCCTGCTCGTCATCGCGGCGCTGGTCGGGGCGGGGCTGCAGCTTCTCTTCAGCCTGAGTTCGGAGCGAAGCCTGGGCTGACCGTCATCCCGGCGAAGGCCGGGATCCCAGCGGGTGAAGGTCGCCGTCGCTTTTTACCCGCCGGGACCCCAGCCTTCGCTGGGGTGACGATTGCGGCCGGACCCTTGCGCCGCCCGGCGCATTCTGAGCTTCGTCGGAAGCAAGGAGAGGCCGAACGATGAAGGCGATGGGCGAGCAGCATCTGGCCCTGTTGAGGCGCCACATGGTCGAGATCGTCGACATGCATTTCGAACTGGCGAGCGAGGAGCTCGGCAAGGATTCGCCGGACCCCCGGCTTCGCGCCGCCCTGCTCCAGGTACCTCGTCACCTCTTCGTCCCCCACCAGCTCACGGTCGCCGCCTATCAGGACACGCCGCTTCCGATCGGCTTCGACAAGACCATCTCGCAGCCCTTCATCGGGGCGCTGATGCTCGACCTGCTCGATCTCGCTCCCGGCCGCCGGGTGCTGGAGATCGGAACCGGGCTCGGCTGGCAGTCGGCGGTGATGGTCGCGCTCGGCGCCTTCGTCTGGAGCGTCGAGATCGTCGAGGAATTCGCCGAAGGCGCGCGCCTGCGGCTCGCAGCCGAGGATATCGACGTCGACATCCGGGTCGGCGACGGCTCCCGCGGCTGGCCCGAGCACGCGCCGTTCGACCGCATCCTCGTCACCGCCGCAGCCCCCGCTCCCCCGCAGGCCCTGGGCGAGCAGCTCGCGCCGGGCGGCCGGATGGTGATCCCGCTCGGCGGCAAGGACGTCCAAAAGCTCAGCGTCGTGACCAAGCAGGGCGACGGGACGCTGACGGTGCGCGAGGTTCTTCCGGTGCGGTTCACTCAGTTGGAGACCGCGACCTGATCCTTCCCGTCATCCCGGCGAAAGCCGGGACCTTGGGGAGACCCGCGGAGACTTCTCGACCCGAGGTCCCGGCTTTCGCCGGGATGACGAGGGGCAACCCTACCCAAAGCCCCCGCGAGCGCCTATGTGCGGCCCTATTAATCCCGACGCCCGCCAGCCGCGGCCGAGCGGTCTTTTCCGGAGTTTCTGAATGAGCCAGGCGGCCCTCGAGCGGCGCACCTTCGCGATCATCTCCCACCCGGACGCGGGCAAGACGACCCTGACCGAGAAGCTGCTCTACGCGGCTGGCGCGATCCACGAGGCCGGCGAGGTCCGGGCCCGGGGCGACCGGCGCCGCGCCCGATCCGACTGGATGGCGATCGAGCAGCAGCGCGGGATCTCGGTGACCTCGTCGGTGATGACCTTCGAGCGGTCGGGGATCCTCTTCAACCTGCTCGACACGCCCGGTCACCAGGATTTCTCGGAGGACACCTACCGGACCCTGACCGCGGTCGACAGCGCGATCATGGTGATCGACGCCGCCAAGGGCATCGAGGCCCAGACCCGCAAGCTGTTCGAGGTCTGCCGCTTGCGCAACATCCCGATCGTCACCTTCGTCAACAAGGTCGACCGCGAAGGGCTGAGCCCGTTCGCGCTGCTCGACGAGATCGCCGAGACCCTCCAGCTCGACGTCTGCCCCCGCAACTGGCCGGCGGGGATGGGCGGGCTGTTCCACGGCCTGTACGACCTCGCCGAGCACCGCCTCCGCCTCGCCGACCGGAGCGACGGGATCGCTCCGGCCGAAAGCGTTGAGCTCACCGGGCTCGACGATCCCGACCTCGACCGGCTGCTTCCCTCCGACTCGGCCGACCGCCTCAGGGAGGAAGCCGGCCTTGCCCTCGCCGCCTATCCCGAATGGGACCTCGGCGCCTTCCTTGCCGGAGACCTCACCCCGGTCTATTTCGGCTCGGCGCTCCGCGAATTCGGCACCGGCGACCTGCTCGACGGCCTCGCCGCTTCCGCTCCGCCGCCCGGCCCCCAGCCCGCGCGTTCCGGACCCGTCTCACCTGACGCTCCGCTCTGCTCAGGCTTCGTCTTCAAGGTGCAGGCGAACATGGACCCCAATCACCGCGACCGTGTCGCCTTCCTGAGGATCTGCTCGGGGAGCCTCAAGCGCGGGATGAAGCTCGCCAATTCGAGGCTCGGCAAGTCGATCTCGATCCAGAACCCGATCACCTTCTTCGCCAGGGACCGCGAGCTGGCCGAGCTCGCCAGGCCCGGCGACATCGTCGGGATCCCGAACCACGGCACGCTGAGAGTGGGCGACACTTTGTCCGAGACCGGCGACATCGCCTTCACCGGCCTGCCCGACTTCGCACCCGAGATCCTTCGCCGGGTCCGGCTCGACGATCCGATGAAGTCGAAGCAGATGCGCCGCGGCCTCCAGGACCTCGCCGAGGAGGGGGTCGTCCGGATCTTCAAGCCGGCGATCGGGACCGGCTGGATCGTCGGGGTCGTCGGAGCGCTCCAGCTCGACGTCCTCGCCACCCGGATGGAGTCGGAATACGGGCTGAAGCTCGGCTTCGAGCCCAGCCCCTGGGACATTGCGCGCTGGATCGACGCCGATCCGGACCAGATGAAGAGGCTTTCCGACGCCCTCCGCGCGAGCCTCGCCGAAGACGCCGACGGCGCTGCGGTCCTCCTCATCCGCAACGACTGGGAGCTCGGCCGATTCCAGCAGGACTGGCCGGGCGTCGCCTTCACCGCGGTAAGGGAGCGGCATTAGGGACCCCCGTCATCCCGGCGAAAGCCGGGACCCCAGGACGAGAAATCTCGGCGGGTCTCCCCGAGGTCCCGGCTTTCGCCGGGATGACGGGCGGCATGCTTTACGCCTTCTTCACCTTCCGCGCGCCATAACCCGGCCCTTCGAGGGCGGGTGCAATTATGCTGCGGGTCTATGCCTGTATTGCGGGCGAGCATGATTTCCGGCTGGTGCTAATCGCCGGCACCTTGTGCCTGCTCGCCGCCTTCACCGCTTTCTCGATCTTCGAGCAGGCGCGGCGGTCCCGGACTCGTCCCCGGGCGTGGACCGCGCTCGCCGGCTTCGTCGCCGGCACCGGCATCTGGGCAACCCACTTCATCGCGATGCTCGCCTATCGGCCCAATTTGCCGATCCGCTACGATCTCTGGCTGACCCTGCTCTCGATCGCCGCTGCGATCGCGATGACCGGCGCGGGCTGGACCCTGGCACTGCGCGGCGGGCGGCTCGGCACATTGCTCGCCGGGAGCGCGATCGGCGCCGGGATCGGCGCGATGCATTATGCGGGCATGGCCGCGGTCAAGCTGCCCGGGCGGTTCGGCTGGGACGAAACGCTGGTCCTCGCCTCCGTAGCTCTCGGAATCGTGCTGAGCGCCGCGGCCCTGGCGGAACACCGGCGAAAGCCCCAGCTTCTTCCCTGGCGGCCCGCTCTGCTGTTCACGCTCGCCATCTGCGGACTTCATTTCACCGCGATGGCGGCGGTCTCGGTCTACCCCGATTCCAGCCTCGAAGTGCCGGCGGCCGCGATCGATCCGGACATGCTCACGCTCGCCGTCGTCGCGATGGCCCTGGTCATCCTCGCCATCGGATTCCTCATGGTGCTGTTCGACCGAAAGCTCGCAAGCAATGCGATCGAGGAGGCCCGCCGGCTCCGGACCTTCGCCGACGCCGCGGTCGAAGGCCTGGTCGTGATCGACGGCGAGCGTCTCGTCGACGCCAATCGAAGTTTCCTCGCCCTCGCCGGCTTCGAAAGCCTCGGTGACGCTCCCGAGCGGCTCTCCGACCTGCTCATCGAGGTCAACCTGGAGGCGCTCCCAATGGCTCCGGACGCGCCCCCGGTGGAATGCCGGCTGCTTCGCTCCGACGGCGAGAGCCGCGAAGTCGAGCTCCTGCTCCGCCCGCTCGCCTGGCGCGGCGCGGACCTTCGGATCCTCGCCGTCCGCGACATTTCCGAGCGCAAGGAAGCGGCCGAGCGGATCGCACACCTCGCCTTTCACGATTCGCTGACCGGGCTACCCAACCGGGCCGTCTTCGCCGACCATTTCGCCCGGACGGTCGCCAGGGCCGGGGAGAGCGCCGACAATGCCGCGATCCTGTGCATCGACCTCGACGGCTTCAAGACGGTCAACGACCTTTACGGCCACCCGGCCGGCGACGCGCTTCTGATCGCCGCGGCCCAGCGGCTGAGGGCCTGCGTTCGAGGCCATGAGCTGGTCGCTCGCCTGGGCGGCGACGAATTCGCGGTCGTCCAGTCGGGCGGCGACCAGCCGGGCCATGCCGGACTGCTCGCCCGGCGGGTCGTCGAAGCGCTGGCCGAACCATTCGCGATCGGCCAGGACATGGTCCGGATCAGTGCGAGCGTCGGAGTCGCCCTGTTCCCGGCCGACGCCGCCGATCCGGAAAGCCTGGTCAGGAATGCCGACATGGCCCTCTACCGGGCCAAGGCCGACGGCCGCGGCACCGCCCGGTTCTACGAGGCTGCGATGGACGAGGCGCTTCGCCGCCGCCGGCAGCTCGAGGCGGATCTTCGCCAGTCGATCGGCCGGGGCGAGCTAAGCATCCACTACCAGCCGCTCGCCGACCTGGAGAGCGGCTCGATCCTCGGCTTCGAAGCCCTGCTGCGCTGGAACCACGCGCAGCTCGGCGCCGTCGGACCGGCCGCCTTCATCCCGCTCGCCGAGGAAAGCGGTTTCATCCTCAAGCTCGGCGAATGGGTGCTCCGCGAGGCGTGCAGCGAGGCGGCGCGCTGGACTCCGGCGCTCAAGCTTTCGGTCAATCTGTCGCCCATCCAGTTCACCCAGGGCGACCTCGCCGCCGAGATCGAGGCGATCCTCGCCGAGACCGGCCTCGACCCGTCCCGGCTCGAGCTGGAAGTCACCGAAGGCCTGCTGATCAAGGATGCGGAGAAGGCGATCGTCATCCTCGAGCGGCTGAAGGCTCTCGGGATCCAGATCTCGATGGACGATTTCGGGACCGGCTATTCGTCGCTCAGCTATTTCCGGATGTTCCCCTTCGACAAGGTCAAGATCGACCAGAGCTTCATCCGCGACATGATCGAAAATCCCCAGGCAAGGGCGATCATCCGATCGGTGATCGGGCTCGGCCGAGGCCTCGGAATGCCGGTCGTCGCGGAAGGGGTGGAGACCGCCGAGCAGCTCGAGGCGCTGCGCTCCGAGGGCTGCGACCAGGTCCAGGGCTATTGGATCAGCCGGCCCGGCCCGATCGCCAATTTCGAGGGCGTGGTGATGGACCGGGACGCCAGGGCAGGCATGGCGCGCAAGCAGTCCGGCTAGGAGTTGCCGCTTCGCCGGAGTCGTAGCGTTTCACGTGGAACAATTAGTGAACATCTATATTGTGAAGCGATGGCGGCGCCCCCGGCACTCGGCTAAGTCATTGATTATTGGGTGACAATCGCTCCGGGAAAAGCCGGCTGGAAGTTGTTCGGGATCGCCACGGATCGCTACGAATCGCCACAGATCGCTACGGATCGACACAGATCGCTACGCCACGTTCCCGGCCACCGCCTGCTCCGTCCCTTCCTCTACCACGTCCGGACCGACCTTCACGCGCGAGAGTTCGCGGGGCCGAATTGGAGAAGATCGAGGGCGGCGATCAGAGGATCGGCTTCCCGCCCGTCACCGCTATCGTCGCTCCGGAGACGTAGCTGGCCTCGTCGCTCGCCAGCATGACGAAGACCGGGGCAAGCTCGCGAGGCTGGCCCGGCCGCTTCATCGGAACCTGCTCGCCGAAGCTCTTCACCTTCTCGCCGGGCATCGTCGCCGGGATGAGCGGGGTCCAGATCGGGCCGGGCGCGACGCAATTGGCGCGGATCCCGCGCTCGGCCAGCATCTGCGCCAGCCCGCCCGTGAAATTCTGGATCGCCCCCTTGGTCGAAGCGTAAGCGAGCAGCTCCTGGCTCGGATCGTCGGCCTGGACGGACGTCGTGTTGATGATCGAGGCGCCCGGCTTCATGTGGGGCACCGCCGCCTTGGTCAGGTAGAACATGGCGTGGATGTTGACCGCGAAGGTATAATCCCACTCCTTCTCGTCTATCTCCTCGATGGCGGAGAAGGTGTCCTGATGCGCGGCGTTGTTGACGAGGATGTCGATCCGCCCGAATTCCTCCGCCGCCTGCGCCACCAGGGCGCGGCAATGGTCGGCCGAGGAGATGTCGCCGGGGAAGAGGATGCAGGTACGGCCCTCCGCCTCGACCAGAGCCCGAACCGCCTGGGCGTCTTCCTCCTCTTCATCGAGATAGGAAATGAGCAGGTCCGCGCCCTCGCGCGCGAAAGCGATCGCGACGGCCCGGCCGATGCCGCTGTCGCCGCCGGTGACGATCGCCTTCTTCCCCTCAAGGCGCCCGGAGCCCCGATAGCTCTCCTCGCCATGGTCGGGCACCGGCTCCATGCGCTGGGTGAGGCCGGGCATGGGCTGGGGCTGGTCGGGGAAAGGCGGCTTGGGATCGTCGGCCACGGCGGGGGGCTCCTCAAAGGCTGGAGCACGGCTGAACCGGAAACGGAGAGAACCGGTTCCGGTGCGCAGACAATTAGATATTGTTTCCCCGCATTTGCTACCCCCGGACGGCTCCGGGCTCGACGACCACCGCTCCTCTCCTCTTGCTCTACGACGTCTGGAGCGACCTCTACGGGAAGGACTTTACCGAGCGGATGGTCAGCATCGAGCGCCGGATTGGCCGGTCCTACGAGGAAGCCTGGGCATGGGCGCTGACGATGACTCGGGAGGAGAGGCGGGCGCGGCTGGCCGGCATCCACGTTGCGGCGTCGGCGAGTAAGCCCCCTCGGTGAGCGGCCTGTCGTGAAGATAGGATGGCGGCGCGGCAACACCTCGGCAGCACAGCTGGGACAATCGCAACAAGGTCGCGCCGCCTGAGACCATTGTCGAGGCGGCAGCTGTCGTCCGGTTTCATGTTGTTGTTGACTCTTAAGCAAGGGGAACCACGTATAAGCGCACTGGATGGAGTGACCTAATTGGCCCGTCGGACCACACAAAAAAGCTCGACTCCAACGGACAAGGCGCTCCGCATCGTACGGCCAGCCACTTTCGTGCGCCTGCTCGCGGACGATGCCGTTGTCGTGGATCTCGGCCGCGACATCGAAATCGCTTGCATCACCGTCGGCTCTCCCCTGACCCGTCAAGTGACCATCCCCAGCGAGGATAGCGATATCGTCCGTTCCCAGATCGAGACGAGCGACGAGCTTAGCGAGGTGGGCCGGGTACGAATGCCCCCGTTCGTTGCACTGAACGCTGCCATGAACATTCTGGACAATCTGATCGGCAGCGACCAAGTAGATATAGAAGCGTTGAAGCAGGCAATTGATGGAATAATTGCGAAGCACGCGAACTCGGAAAGCTCAGGCGGAGACTGATGTCATTCTCGACTACGTTATGTTCGACGCTCCCGGCCGCCCGGCGCTTGCACCCGGCTTCGATCGTGCACGGCGATCGCTTCGGTTCAATCTTCATCGGCAACCGCGGCAGTCATAAGACGAAGCCCAGGATCATCGCGATCGGTCGGCCGGAAGTCGTTCGTGAGCCTTCCAAAAGCCTGATGAAGCCATCCGACGAGAAGCTTTTTCGGTGGCACCCGGACCCGCGCTCGGATTACTTTTCGTTCATCGACCCTTGGCAGCGTGCTCAGCGCGTCGTCGCGAGCTGGGAAAGCCTGGGCGACGACTGGGACGATCAGGGCGCCGCCGCGCCGGATCCTGGCGCTTTGCGGGGCCTTCAGTCGCTCCTTGTGAGAGGCAGATCGGCGGGCATCTCTGCGCCAACTCCTTTCATTACCGGAGATCCGGAGGTGGGACTGAGTTGGAGTGTGGGGAACCGGGTGGCGACCGCATCCTTCCTCGCCGGCGGCCGGTTCCTCGCTTATTGCCCCACCAACCAGGGCAAGGCATTTCGAATAGACGGAAAATTTGGGGAGGCGGATATCAGGGGCTTTCTCGCTGCCATTGGCCGCCTTTCCTGATCGTCCATGTCTTGGACGGACCAACCCGAGTCCGAGCGACGCTGTCACGATTCTCCCGGCGCCGTCTCTTCGACTGAAACGGTCGCGCGGATCACGGTCCGGCCGCTTGAACCCGATGGCTACGTGCCCTTTCTGCGCAAGGATTTTTTCCCGCCGGGGAAAGACTTCGACAACGAATGTGGCGATTCAGACGGCTGTTCCGTCGAGCGCCTCGGTAAGCTTTCCGCCGCAGATATCGTCGCGAAGAGCCAGGCGCGGGCGGATCAGGCAAACGCAAGACGGACCAGCAAGGGCAAGCCGGCCAACCGCGCCGCCGACGGCGCGAGAACCGCGTTGGTTGGAACCCTTCGATCCATTCGTCTGGAAGACAGGCCCGAAGAGCAAATCCTGTTCGTTTACGATGACGGAGGCGAGAAAAATCCGGACCATGCCATTCTTCGCGCCTCCCCGGCCTTAACTCCCGAAGAAGGCGCGGCCTTGCTGCTCAAGGTTAATAACAGCTTCAAAGGACATATTCCGTAAACTGGCCCAGACCGACGCATCTTCCATTTCGAGAGGCTGGTACACGGAGGTCGCCCCGCGAGCCCCGTTGCCCTGGAGATAGGCGGTCCAGCCCGATCAGAAAGCCTCCGCCGGAAGCGCCATGAGCGTATCCGAGCCTGCCTCGATCTGGCGCCTCAGCGCCCCAGTCTCCGGCATCATGCGCTGAGCGAAGAAGCGGGCGGTGACGAGCTTTGCTTCGTGGAAAGCATTGTCGCCCGAGCCGCTTGCCAAAGCGGCGGCGCTGGCCTTGGCCATCCTCAGCCACATCAGGCCGAGGCAGACGATGCCGGTCAGGGTCATGTAGGGGTAGGCCGCGGCGCCGGCGTGGTTGGCGTTGGCCATCCCGTTCTGCATCAGCCACATCGTCGCGGCCTGGAGGTCGCCGACGCCCTTCTCGAGGGCGGCTGCGACTTCGGCGGGGGCAGAGGCCCCTCCACCAGCCTTCGGCTGGTCCCCCTCCCCTGCAAAGGCAGGGGAGGATTTGGCTTCGGCGATCTCCTGCGCGAGAAGCTTCAGGAAGGCCTGGATGGCCCGGCCGCCATTGGCGCCCAGCTTTCGGCCGACCAGGTCGAGCGCCTGGATTCCGTTGGTGCCTTCGTAGATCTGGGCGATCCGAGCGTCGCGGACGAACTGCTCCATTCCCCATTCGCGGATATAGCCGTGGCCGCCGTGGATCTGCTGGGCGTCGACCGCGACCTTGAAGCCCTGGTCGGTCATGTAGCCCTTGATGACCGGGGTGAGCAGCCCGAGCAGGTCGGACGCCGCCTCGCGCTCCTCCTCGGTCTGCGCCCGGCGCGAGATGTCGACCTGGAGAGCGCCCCAGAGAACCAGGGCACGGGAAGCCTCATTGAACGCCTTCATCTCCATCAGCATCCGGCGAACGTCGGGATGGACGATGATCGGGTCGGCCTTGGCTTCCGGATCGCGGGCGTCGGGGACGAGGGCCCTGCCCTGGCGGCGGTCCTTCGCATAGGCGACGGCGTTCTGGTAGGCGACCTCGCCCTGGGCGAGTCCCTGGAGGCCGACCCCGAGGCGGGCCGCGTTCATCATGATGAACATGGCGGCGAGCCCCTTTTCCGACTCTCCGACCAGATAGCCCACGGCATTGTCGTAGTTCAGGAGGCAGGTGGAATTGCCGTGAATTCCCATCTTCTCCTCGATCGAGCCGCACACCACGCCGTTGCGCTCGCCCAGGCTGCCGTCCGCATTGACCAGGAACTTGGGCACGATGAACAGCGAGATGCCTTTGACGTTGTCGGGGGCGCCGGCGATCTTTGCGAGGACGAGGTGGATGATGTTCTCGGAAAGGTCGTGCTCGCCCGACGAGATGAAGATCTTGGTGCCCGAGATCAGGTAGCTTCCGTCCGCCTGGGGCTCGGCCTTGGTGCGCAATAGGCCGAGATCGGTCCCGCAATGCGGCTCGGTGAGGTTCATCGTCCCGGTCCATTTGCCGGCGACCATGTTTGGAAGATATTGGGCCTTCTGCTCGTCCGAGCCCTTGGTGAGGATCGAGGCGACCGCCCCCGCGGTGAGGCCGTGATACATTTCGAAGGCCTGGTTGGCGGAGAGCAGATATTCGGTGACCGCGGTCCCGACCGTCTGCGGGAGGCCCTGGCCGCCATATTCCTCCGGCGCCGAAAGAGTCGTCCAGCCTCCGGCGGTGAACTGGTCCCACGCGTCCTTGAAGCCGGGCGGGGTGGAGACGCTTCCGTCCGGGTGGCGCACGCAGCCTTCCTCGTCCCCGATCCGGTTGAGCGGCGCAAGCACTTCGGAAGCGAAGCGGCCGCCTTCGGTGAGGATCGCCTCGATCATGTCCGGAGTCGCGTTCTCGAACCCGGGCAGGTTGGAGTAGCGGTCGATACCGAGCACCTCTTCGAGGACGTAGCGGGTCTCGCGGACTGGGGCGGTGTAGCTGGGCATAAGCTTCCTCTTGGACTGTATCTCGATGAGAACCCACACCGTTCGGGCTGAGCTTGTCGAAGCCCTCTCCTTCGGCAAGGCCGCGAAAAGAAGGGCTTCGACAGGCTCAGCCCGAACGGAAAAACAACTTCAAACTCTCTCGGCCGGATCTAATTCCCGCCCGAATCCGCCGCCTCGACCATGGCGATGAACTTCTCGAGCTCGGCGATGGTGGCGTCGATGTCGGCGCGCTGCTTGGTGAGATGATGGATCCGGCCGCGGCATTTCTCGAGGGTCACCCGGCGCTGCGAGGCCCGGCCGTCGCCGAGGTCGTAGAGGTCGATCATCTCCCGGATCTCGGCGAGGCTGAACCCGACCCTCTTGCCTCGGAGTATCCAGGCGAGCCGGGCCCGGTCGCGCCAGCCATAGACCCTCGACAGGCCCTGGCGGTGGGGCGAGATCAGGCCCTCGTCCTCATAGAATCGAAGCGCCCTCGGAGTGACCGAGAACTCTTCGCACAAATCGGTGATGGTGTAGGATTTGCCGCCGGATTCCGGGGTTGCGAAGTCCGAATGGAGCGCTTGCGACATGCCGGTGAGGTAGTTTACGTTCACGTCAACGTCAAGCATTTGGCTATTCGTCATCCCGGCGAAAGCCGGGACCTCAGGACGAGAAGTCTCGGCGGGTCTCCCCGAGGTCCCGGCTTTCGCCGGGATGACGGGCGCCGGTACGCCGCCCTACCCTCACTCACACAAGGGATCGCCGGCGATGTCGGTCGCCTTCTTCACGTCCGCGCCGGCGCGGGTGAAGCTCGCCCCGGCGAAGCTCGCTTTCGCTCCGCAATAATAAGCGCAGCCCAGCGGAAGCTTGGACGGCAGCGTTACCACCCCGTCCCTCAGGGTCGCGTCGATCGTGCAGGTCTCGTCGCCGGTCATCGTCAGGGTCAGCCGTTCGCCATTCCGGACCGCCCGCCCGGCGCCCGAGCAGCTGCTGAGGCTTCCGCCCCAGACGAGCATTCCAAACTGGGCGCCGCCGCCTTTCTCGACGATGCACATCTGGTTCTTCTGGGCGCCCGAGCCGCCCTGGTAGAGGCCGGCAAGCCGGGTTTGCTTCGACCCCGCAGGCTCGCCCGCTTCCGATTTCGAGGCCTCGGGCGAGTCCGGCGCGGGCGCGGCCCGGTTCTCGGCCGAAGGGTCGTCCCGTCCGCAGGCGGCGAGGAGAAGGAGGAGGATGAGGTGAGTCTTTTTCATGGCCTGTCCCAAGGCAAGATTCGCGACGGGGCAAGCCGTTCCATTATCCACATCAAATTCAGCCCTGCGGGGCGACAAGCCGCTCGGCCTTCCCTATATGCCGTCCGGGGCAAATCAACGAGCGAACGGGCGTTTCTCGAATGCTGACCACGCATCCATTCGACACCGGTCTCGACGGGGACAAGCTCCGCGAGGAATGCGGGGTCTTCGGAATCTGGGGCTCGGACAGCGCCTCGGCGGTGGTCGCCTTGGGCCTGCACGCGCTCCAGCATCGCGGCCAGGAAGCGGCCGGCATCACCAGCTTCGACGGCCGCAACTTCCATTCGCACCGGGCGATGGGCCATGTCGCCGGCAATTTCGACACCGCAGACGTGATCCGGCGGCTCGCCGGTCCGGCCGCGATCGGCCATGTCCGCTACTCGACCAGCGGCGAGACTGCGCTTCGCAACGTCCAGCCCCTCTTCGCCGAGCTCGCCTCGGGCGGCTTCGCGGTCGCCCATAACGGCAATATCTCCAACGCGGTCCGGCTCAGGCGCGACCTCAACCGGCGCGGCTCGATCTTCCAGTCGACCTCGGACACCGAGGTCCTCATCCACCTCGTCGCCACCTCGACCTACCGGACCCTGCTCGACCGGCTGATCGACGCGGCCAAGCAGGTCGAGGGCGCCTATTCGCTGATCTGCCTGACCACCGAAGGCATGATCGCCTGCCGCGACCCGCTCGGGGTCCGCCCGCTGGTCATGGGCCGGCTCGGCGATTCCTACATCTTCGCGTCCGAGACGGTGGCGCTCGACGTCGTCGGAGCGACCTATATCCGGAGCGTCGAGCCGGGCGAGATCGTCATCGTCTCGGCCCAGGGGGTGCGCTCGCACCGGCCCTTCGCCGACGTCCGGCCGAGGCCGTGCATCTTCGAGCATATCTATTTCTCGAGGCCGGACAGCGTCCTCGACGGAGCCTCGGTCTACGAGGTGAGGAAGGCGATCGGAGCCCAGCTCGCCCGCGAGAATCCGGTCGAGGCCGATTATGTCGTTCCCGTTCCGGACAGCGGAGTGCCGGCCGCGATCGGCTATGCCCAGGCGAGCGGGATCCCGTTCGAGCTCGGGATCATCCGCTCCCATTATGTCGGGCGCACGTTCATCCAGCCGAGCGACACGGTCCGCCACCTCGGCGTGAAGCTCAAGCACAACGCCAACAGCGCCCTCATCCAGGGCAAGAGGCTGGTCCTGATCGACGATTCGATCGTCCGTGGGACGACGTCGCTCAAGATCGTCCAGATGCTCCGCGAGGCGGGCGCCCGCGAGGTCCATATGCGGATCGCCTCGCCTCCGACCCGGCACAGCTGCTTCTACGGGGTGAACACTCCGGACCGCGCAAAGCTGCTCGCGGCCCAGATGAGCGTCCCGCAGATGAACGACTATATCAAGGCGGACAGCCTCGCCTTCATCTCGATCGACGGCCTCTACCGGGCGCTCGGCGAGGATCTGCGCGACGACAGCCAGCCGCAATATTGCGACGCCTGCTTCACCGGCGCCTATCCGACCCGGCTCACCGACCAGGAGGATGTGGAGGCACCCGACCAGCTTGCGCTTCTGGCGGAGCGCTACGCCTGATCACGTCATGCCAGCGAAGGCTGGCATCCATTTCGCCTTGGTGACAGAGACGCCGAATGGATCCCAGCCTTCGCTGGGATGACGGAGTAACAATGAGCGAACCCTTCCTCACCGGCCGAACCGCCCTCGTCACCGGAGCGAGCCGGGGAATCGGCGCCGCCGCAGCCGAGGCCCTCGCGGCCGCGGGCGCCCACGTGATCCTCACCGCCCGGACCGTCGCGGACCTCGAATCGGCCGAGGAGCGGATTTACCGGGCCGGCGGAACCGCCACCATCGCCCCGCTCGACCTGATCGAGACGGACAGCGTCGCCAGGCTCACGACCGCGGTCGCCGAGCGCTGGGGCAAGCTCGACATCCTCATTCTCAACGCAGCGACCCTGGGCTCGCTGACCCCCGTCGCCCAGATCGACGGCAAGGAGTTCAGCCGGGTCCTGACCCTGAACGTGCTTGCCGGCCAGACCCTGATCGCCGGCTTCGACCCGCTCCTTCGCAAGAGCGATGCCGGGCGGCTTCTCGCGGTCACCTCCAGCGTCGGCCGCCGCCCGCGGGCCTATTGGGGCGCCTACGGCGCCTCCAAGGCGGCGCTCGAGACCCTGGCGCTCAGCTACGCCGAGGAAGTGAGGAACGTCTCGCCGGTCCGAGTCGCCATCGTCGATCCCGGAGCAACCGCGACCACCATGCGCGCGCGCGCCTTTCCAGGCGAGGATCCGGCGACTCTCAAGCCGCCGAGCGCGGTGGCGGAGGCGGTGGTGGACCTGCTGAGGCGCGACTTCGAGACCGGGGAGCGGCTGGCCCTCTAGCGTCATCCCGGCGAAAGCCGGGACCCCAGGACGAGAAGTCTCCGCGGGTCTCCCCGAGGTCCCGGCTTTCGCCGGGATGACGGTCCCCTCCCTACCCCTTCACCAGGGTCACCTGGGCCACGTCGATCCCGCCGCCTCGAAAGCCGCCCTCGCAATACATCAGGTAATAGCGCCACAGCTTGTGGAAGGGCTCGTCGAAGCCCGCCGGAAGCCGGCCCTCCTCCACGGCCTCGTCGTAGCGGATCCGCCAGCGCTTCAGGGTCTCGGCATAATGGAGGCCATAGCCCTTTCGGTCCCTCCACTCGAGCCCGGCGGCTCGAGCCAGCGCCTCCAGCCTCGCCTCGCTGATCAGCATCCCACCGGGAAAGATGTAGGTCTGGATGAAGTCGGCATTGGCCGCATAATCGTCGAACAGCGGCTCGCGGATCGAGATGAACTGGATCGCGGCGCGTCCGCCCGGTTTCAGGAGGCCGGCGATGCTCTCGAGATAGACCGGCCAGTAATCCTGGCCGACCGCCTCCACCATCTCGACGCTCGCGACGGCGTCATACTGGCCCCGGGCATCGCGATAGTCGGTCAGCTCGATCGCGCATTGCCGTCCGAGGCACGCGGTCTCCAGCCGGCGCTCGGCCAGGGCCTTCTGCTCGGCGGACAAGGTGAGCCCGTTCACTTCCACCCGATAATCGCGCGCCGCGATCTCCGCGAGCGAGCCCCAGCCGCAGCCGATGTCGAGAAGCCGCTGGCCGGGCCTGAGCGAAAGCCGGTCGAGCAGGAGCCGCAGCTTTCGGGTCTGGGCCGCCTCGAGCGGCTCGGAATCGGAGATCGGCTCGGCGAACACCGCGCTGGAATAGGTCATGCCCGGGTCGAGCCAGGCCCGGTAGAAATCGTTGCCGAGGTCGTAATGGTGGGAGATGTTCTCGCGCGCGCCCTTCTTGTCGTTGGAGCGGAATCGGTGGGCGATCTTGTTGACCAGACGGAACAGCCCCTTGGCCCGGGCGGTTGCGCCCAGGCTTTCCGCGTTGAGCATGAACAGCTCGAACAGGGGCACCGGATCGGGCGACGACCATTCGCCCTGCTCCCAGGCCTTGTACCACCCGACCGAGCCCGAGCTGACCAGCCGGACGAGCGCCCGCCAGCCGTGCAGGTGGACGATCGGCCTCGGCCCGGGCCGCCGGCCGCCCAATATCCGCTTCGTTCCGTCCGGGAGGATCGCCTCGATCGCCCCCTGCTCGAGGCCCTTGTCGATCCGGTCGAGAATCCTCGAGAAGCTCCCCGAGAGCAGGTGCGCGATCCGGCCGCCGCCGGTTGCGAATCGGCGGTCGGCGGCGACGAGATGGAGCCCGCGGGGCTGCTGGTTCATGGCGCGCTTGGTGGCGGGGTTGCGCGGACAGCGCAAGCGTCATCCCGGCGAAAGCCGGGACCTCGGGGAGACCCGCCGTGCCTTTTGCGAGCCGAGGTCCCGGCTTTCGCCGGGATGACGGATCGTTTCGGCCCTGTTATCCATTCCTCGGGGCCTACAAGGGGGAAACCAAGATGACTCGAGTGAAACGGACGATCCTGGCGCTGCTGCTGCTCGAGCTGCTCCTCGCGGGCCTGTGGTATTATCTGGCGAACATGGCCGCGACGTCGGCCAGCGCCGGGTCCGATTCGGCGCGAACGATCGGGGAGACGATGGGGACGGTGATGGGCGTGGTCCTCGGCCTTTCGCCGGTGCTCTACCTGCTCGCCCGGAGCAACGACCGGAAGGCGGCGGCGAGGAAGGGGGAGTGAACCCGTCATTCGGGCGAAGGCCGGAATCCTGAAACATCGTCAGTGCCGGTATTCAGCCGACCGCGTTCATGGATCCCGGCCTTCGCCGGGATGACGTTCGGTCAAATGGCGTGCGGCTCCCCGGTCGCCAGCCGACTCTCGAACGAAGTATCCGCGTCCGGCCAAACGCGCATTGTTCCCCTCAGCTGGAATTGATGCTACATCAATCTTCTTCATCCGGAGGACTTACGGAGAAGAAATGAACCGGGATTGGATTTGGGGCTGGGCTGCGGCTCTTCCGTCGACAATCGTTGCGTTGCTGGCGATCAAATCGACTGAGCTTTATTTAGAAAGTCCATATATTGCCGTGGGGTGGGCGCTGGCTTTGGCGACAACAATCTCGACCGGCATGCTTTGGATCAAAAACAGACATAGCCTTCGAAAAATAATTCAATCAGGCGGTGACGTTCAGCTTGTCATCAGACCTGTCGATGCGCTCACGAGCGCGGCTGCCCTTTCCATCGCTATCCTTAACACGATCATATTGGCGTACTTGGTCATTCAAGGGCCGGCCGTCGCCGGTTGGAGCTTGGCGCTGGCTTTGGTAACAACAATATCGGCCGGCATCATCTGCATAAAAGATAGACAAGGTCTTGCAAGAGTAAATCACTCAAGCAATGAGATCAAGCGTCATAGGAAGTATCGGCGAGTTCTGGGAATCGCCTATCTTTTCGGTCGTGATCTTTGGAACTATCATATTGTGGGGTGTAGTTGTCCAAGGGAAAGCCGCCCTCGAGTTGGCAATTATCGTTATCGGCCTTGGGTCATTTCTATGGAGCCTTCAGGACACGGCTTACAAGAAGCCCGAATGACCAGGGCAGGTGGCGGGACGACTTCCCGTCATTCCGGCGAAAGCCGGAATCCGTGAACACTGCCCGTGTCGAATTTCGGCGAACCGTGTTCATGGATCCCGGATCAAGTCCGGGACGACGCGCCGCGTCAGATGACGTGCGGTTCCTTGGTCACCATCCAGCTCTGGCCCTTGGAGACGAGTGCCTGAAGGTCGGGCTTCTTGCCCGCGCTGGCTTCCTCGTTCTGGCGGACGACGGCGCTTTCGAAGGTCGGGGCGGGATCCTCGTAGAGCACTCCCAAAGCGGTCGGAAATGGCCCGGACGGCATCTCGACGAGCATATGCGCGACCGAGCGGTTCCTGGGATCGTGGACCAGCACTCCGGCCGACTGCCAGTCGCCCCCCTCGACCTCGACGACCTTCAGCGCAAGGGCCTCGCGGTCGAGCGCGATCCCGCGGGTGCCGCCCTCGAACAGCATAGGCTCTCCCGACTTCAGCCACAGCTGCCGGCCGCTATTCTCCTTGGCGGTGAAGGGCGCGAAGACGTCGTCATTGTAGACGATGCAATTCTGGTAGATTTCGACGAAGCTCGCGCCCTTGTGGGCGTGGGCGGCCTTGAGCACCTCCGGCAGGGACTTGTGGACGTCGATCCCCCGGGCGATGAACCGGGCGCCCGAGCCCAGCGCGAAGGCGCAGGGGCTGACCGGCGTATCGACCGAGCCGAACGGGGTGGAAGGGCTTCGGGTCCCGGCCCTGCTGGTCGGAGAATATTGGCCTTTCGTAAGGCCGTAAATCTCGTTGTTGAAAAGCAGTATCTGGCAATCGAGGTTGCGCCTGAGGACGTGCATCGTGTGGTTGCCGCCGATCGACAGAGCGTCGCCGTCGCCGGTGATGATCCAGACGTCGAGCTCGGGACGGGCGAGCTTGATCCCCGTCGCGAAGCTCGGCGCCCGGCCGTGGATGGTGTGGAAGCCGTAGGTCTCCATGTAATAAGGGAAGCGGCTCGAGCAGCCGATTCCGGAGACGAAGACGGTGTTCTCCGGCCTCACTCCGAGCTCCGGCATGGTCCTCTGCACGGCCTTGAGCACGGCATAGTCGCCGCAGCCCGGGCACCATCGCACCTCCTGGTCGGTGGCGAAGTCCTTGGCGGTAAGCTTGGTCAATTCGTTCATATCTACTCCGCCGGCTTGTCGGCACCGATTACGGCGCCGCCGAAAATCTCCCGGGCCACCAGGGCCTCGGCCCACTTGGCGTCCGTCTTTTTGTCGTAGGTGGTGAGCACGATGATCGTCCGCTGGCCCGTCAACAGGAGCCAGTTCTGATGAAAGTCCTTACGTGCCTGGTAATCGCCGAAAAAGGCCGGGGCGCCGGGCCATTTCGGGGCGGAGAAGGTCCCTTCCCGGATAATCTGGCGGAGGCGTGATTTGCCGGCCACCATCTTTCGGGAAAGGCTCCGCATCTCCGCCGGCGAATAGACTCCACCTTCCTCGGCGACCGTCACGCCGACGATCACCGGCTCTCCGCTCGGCCCCTGGAGGAAGTACATCCAGATATCTTCCGGCAACTTCGAGACAGCCGCGCCGCCAAGCACCTTCGGCATCTGAGCGAGGATCTCGTTCGTCCCGGTCGCCTCCTGCGCGCGCCCCGGCGAGGCCGCCAAGAATGTCAGAGCGATGGCCGCGGCCAGTCCCACCTTCATGCCAAGGCCTCCTCGATCGCCGCTTCGATTTCCGCGATCTTGAAGGGCTGGCCCGACACCTTGTTCACCGGGCGGGCGTCGACGAGATACTGGTCGCGAAGCAGGGTCTTCAATTGCCCCTTGTTCATTTCCGGAACGATGATCCGCTCGTAAGAGCCTAGAAGATCGCCCAAATTCCTCGGCAGCGGCCAGATGTGGCGGATGTGGATGTGGGCGACGTCGAGGCCCCGCCCCCTCGCCCGGCGCACCGCCTGGTGGATCGGGCCGAAGGTCGAGCCCCAGCCGACCACCGCCAGCTTCGCTCCTGCGGCGCCGATGCAGACGTCCTGCTCCCGGATGGAATCCGCGACGCCGAGCACCTTGTTCGCCCTTATGTCGGTCATCGCCTGGTGGTTGGCGGGGGCATAGTCGATGTGGCCGGTCCCGACATTCTTCTCGATCCCGCCGATCCGGTGGGTGAGGCCCGGGCTTCCCGGCCGGATCCAGACCCGGGCGAGCTTGCCGTCGCGCGCATAGGGGTTGACCGCCTCACCTTCCCCCGGCGGCTCGGAGTGGAATTCCACCGGAAAGGGTTCGTACGACGCCATGTCCGGCACCTTCCAGGGCTCGGCGGCATTGGCGATATAGCCGTCGGTGAGGAGCATGACGGGGGTCATGTACTGTACCGCGATCCGGCACGCCTCGATCGCGCAGTCGAAGGCGTCGGCGGGCGAGCGCGCGGCGATGACGGGAAGCGGGGCGTCGCCGTTGCGGCCGTAGACCGCCTGGTAGAGGTCCGATTGCTCGGTCTTGGTGGGAAGTCCGGTCGACGGACCGCCCCGCTGCGAGTTGACGATGACGAGCGGAAGCTCGGTCATGATGGCGAGCCCCATCGCTTCCATCTTGAGGGCGATTCCCGGGCCCGACGAGGAAGTGACCCCGAGGCTTCCGGCATAGGCCGCTCCGATC
>DASVQD010000059.1:0-7500 GCA_036389345.1 Allosphingosinicella sp.
GCATTCAAGCCTGGACGGACATCGACATCCCCGCCGGGAGGGTCAAACTCTATGTCCCCGATCCGGCCGTGCCGCTCTAGTGAGCTACCGGGGCGCACCTTTCGGGTAAAACAGGGACAGTATATATTTTCGGCCGCCCCGCGCCGCCGATGCGCGTTCATGCTTGTATACTGTCCCCGTTTTTCCGGCGGGGACGGCCGCGCGGCCTCGGCGCCACCGGGCGGCCGAGGGTATCGGCGAGCCGATCAAGGAAGGTCGGGCTTCCGAGCGCATAACCGGTGCGCTCGCGGCTGCGGATCATCTTGAGTTCCCGCTCCTCGAGGCCGCCATCGAGCAGGACGCGCCAGTCCGTCACCCGTTCGAGCAGCGCGGCCAGCTCCGTGACTCCATCCGGCGCGGACCCCAGATGCGCGCGGGCGCTCGACCAGCGCCATTGCTCCGGCCGCCGGACCAGCCCCGCCCGCACCGGATTGAGCTCGACATAGCGAGCGCAGGCGATCAGCCACTCCTCGTCCATCGGGAAGGAGGCGAAGCGCTCCTGCCACAAATGGCCGTGCCAGCCCTCGCGCCCGTTGACGAAGCGCGTGTAGCGCCGGTGCGCCTCACCGAGCGCGGCCCTGAGCCCGTCCTCGTTCGACGGCACGAGGATGAGATGGACGTGGTTGGGCATCAGGCACCAGGCCCAGATTCGGGTTCCCACGCGGGCGCACCCTTCCGCCAGCACGTGCCGGTAGAGCGCGTAGTCGCCGTCCTCGAAGAAGGTCTTCTGCCGCCGGTTGCCACGCTGGGTGACGTGATGCGGGAGACCGGGAACGACGAGACGGGCGACACGCGGCATGCGCCCTGCCTAGCAGCCCCGCGCCCTCATCCAAAAACCGCTTCCGAGACCCGAAAACCGGACCGCGGCGGCGCCCAAAAAACAGGGACAGTATATATTTTTACCGTCGCGGCGGCCCTGACGGCCTATGGCTAAGCTGCCCGCGGAAAGCTGCGCGGCGTGGGCACCGGAAAATATATATTGTCCCCATTTATCCTCGCGCCGGGCAAGGCCGTAAACAGGGACAGTATATATTTTTCCATGGTTGCCCGCGGAAAGCTGCGCGGCGTGGGCCCCGGAAAATATATACTGTCCCCATTTATCTGTTCGGAAAATATATACTGTCCCCATTTATCCGGGTTTCAGCGCCTTCGTGGACACCTCGGTACCTTGCACCAGGACACCCAGCCCATGCTTTGGAGAGTTGCAGTCGCCATTACTCATCTGAACAGCGTCGTGGCCGCGAAATGTGCTTCCCTGCCAGTCCCTTCCTCACGGATCGGACGAAGGCCTTCCAGGCCGCTAGGCGAAAAATCGAGCTGGAATTGCGGGCTTGAGCTTCTGTTATGTTGGTTGCCCGAAGAATCGATCGCACTGAAGACAAAGCTGAGAAAGAAGCGTCGGGTCGCCCGGCTCGATCCCTCTGGAAGCGGACTGCCCTGCTCAAGGTTATCCTGCGCGATTGCTACCGGCACCGGCACTTCGACGAGGCGGATTTGCTTCGGCGAGAGGACGAATGGAAACACCCCTTTCGCCGCTGCTGCCGGGCCTCCGACGGAACCGGTGTCCAGGCCGCGGGACCCTGTGAAGTTGTAGTCGGGAAGCGTGATGATCGCGTCCCTGTTTCCGGAGTTCACGAACGCCACCTGCACGACCAAGCCCGCATCCCTGGGGCTCGGCGACGGCGGAGACGTGCGATCGACATCCACCACTCGCGCCGTGACGGCATCGGAGACCCGGACGTTGGTTAGATAAAATGTCGCCCCCGAAAGCATCAGCGCAAAGGCCGAGAAGAGCAAGGCCACGACGTCCTTCGCCGTGAAGATCCGCTGCATTTGCTCCGCCACGTCCTACCCCCCCCCCGGTTTCACAAACTCTGCCTGCAACGCGCCATATATATCGACCCGATCGGAAGCCTTCCAGCCGCTCAACAAATCCGTGTCCTGGCGCGAAGATGCCGGATTTCTAAACAGTGACAGTATATATTTCCGCCCGCGGCCCGGCGGAGCCCGTCGATAAATGTATACCGTCACTGCATGCTCTCCCTTCCCGCGCTATCGCCCGTGACACTCAAAATCCGGATGCAGGCTTACGTCGACCTGGGTCACACGCTCGGCATCGTTGCGCCTTCGTGCCTTCCAACCAAAACTGAGTTCGTACCTCGGTTTGAAGACAAGGCCCCGGTTGCCCCGAGGGTCGTCAGCCGGGACCTGATCCAGGGTCCATGAACTCGGAAGGTGGGCAATCTCACCCGGCGGCGTTCATGGATTCCGGCCTTCGCCGGAATGACGGAGGCACCAACCGCCGCCCTTCCCAAACCCGCTTGCCCAGTTCCCCCCCTTCCCCTATATCCCCCTCCGTCCAGCGGGCGCCTAAGCGCCTGTGGAGGCTAGGCTAAGGCTCAGCGCGCGGAGGTAAGAGGCGAAGACGCCCGCCCCCGACGCGCTCTTTTTGCTTTCTCGGCTTCTCCGCTCGCCATGAGCCCGCAGGATGCTTCCGCCGCATGAGGCGGCGGGGGCAACCCATTCTGAAGACCGGGGGAGACAACCCCTGGCCGGAATAAAAGCAACGAAGGAATACAAGCTCTATGGCTACAGCGGCGATGCCGACTCGCGACGATTTCGCGAAACTCCTGAACGACACCCTCGGCGGCGAGAATGAGGGCTTCGAGGGCAAGGTCGTCAAGGGGACCGTGACCGCGATCGAGAACGACATGGCCGTGATCGACGTCGGGCTGAAGTCGGAAGGCCGCGTTTCGCTCCGCGAGTTCGCCGCTCCGGGCCAGAAGGCCGAGATCGCCGTCGGCGACGTCGTCGACGTGTTCGTCGACCGGGTCGAGAACCACCAGGGCGAGGCGATGCTGTCGCGCGACCGCGCCCGCCGCGAGGCCGCCTGGGACAAGCTCGAGACCGAGTTCACCGCCGGCAACCGCGTCGAGGGCATCATCTTCGGCCGGGTCAAGGGCGGCTTCACCGTCGACCTCGGCGGCGCAGTCGCCTTCCTTCCGGGCAGCCAGGTCGACATCCGCCCGGTCCGCGACGTCACTCCGCTGATGGACATCCCGCAGGCCTTCCAGATTTTGAAGATGGACCGCCGCCGCGGCAATATCGTCGTGTCGCGCCGAGCCATCCTCGAAGAGACCCGCGCCGAGCAGCGCTCGGGCCTGATCATGAGCCTGGCCGAGGGCCAGGTCGTCGACGGAGTGGTGAAGAACATCACCGATTACGGCGCCTTCGTCGATCTCGGCGGGATCGACGGACTGCTCCACGTCACCGACATCAGCTATAAGCGGGTCAACCACCCGTCCGAGGTGATCAACATCGGCGACACGGTGAAGGTGCAGATCATCCGGATCAACCGCGAGACCCAGCGCATCTCGCTCGGAATGAAGCAGCTCGAGGCGGATCCGTGGGAGGGCGCCGGCGCCAAATATCCGGTCGACGGAGTGTTCAAGGGCCGGGTGACCAACATCACCGAATATGGCGCCTTCGTCGAGCTCGAGCCGGGCATCGAGGGCCTCGTCCACGTCTCCGAGATGAGCTGGACCAAGAAGAACGTCCATCCCGGCAAGATCGTCTCCACCTCGCAGGAGGTCGACGTCTCGGTGCTCGAGGTGGACGAGGAGAAGCGCCGGATTTCGCTCGGCCTCAAGCAGGCCCAGGCCAATCCCTGGGAGGCCTTCGCTTCGTCGCACCCGGTCGGGACCGAGGTCGAGGGCGAGGTCAAGAACGCGACCGAGTTCGGCCTGTTCGTCGGGCTCGACGGCGACGTCGACGGGATGGTCCACATGTCGGACATCGCCTGGGGCGTGACCGGCGAGGAGGCCCTCAATCTCCACCGCAAGGGCGAGATGGTGAAGGCGGTCGTCCTCGACGTCGACGTCGAGAAGGAGCGGATCTCGCTGGGCATGAAGCAGCTCGAGCGCGGCGGGGTCGCCAAGGGCGGAACCGCGGCCGCGGGCGGCGGCGTCAACAAGAACGAGACGGTCACGGTCACCGTTCTCGAGGTCCGCGACGGCGGGCTCGAGGTCCAGGTCGGCGACGACGGGGCGACGGGCTTCATCAAGCGCACCGATTTGGGCCGGGACCGCGACGAGCAGCGGCCCGAGCGCTTCCAGGTCGGGCAGAAGTTCGACGCGTTGGTGATCGGCTTCGACCGCTCCAAGAAGCCCAACTTCTCGATCAAGGCGCTTCAGATCCACGAGGAGAAGCAGGCCGTCGCCCAGTACGGCAGCTCGGACAGCGGCGCCTCGCTCGGCGACATCCTCGGCGAAGCCCTGAAAAACAAGAACAAGGAATAGCCCTTCAGGGCGGGCCGCGGTGCGGTCCGCCCGTTGGCCCGGCCGCGCTTGTTTTGCGACAAGGGCCGAATTTTCCTCAACTTTTTGCAACCTCAGATATTGCGTTCGGCGCAAAATTGAGATTTAACCTGGGTTAGCGGCTAAAGTCTTGGGGGCAAGGCAGTATCCGCACCGCCCGTTATTCTCGCCTTGGGGGAAGCAGTGATCCGTTCCGAGCTCGTGCAGATGCTTTGCGATGATCATCCCGATCTTACCGGTAAGGAGATCGAGCGGGTGGTGTCCGCCTTCTACGACTCGATCACCGACCAGCTCCAGCGGGGCGGCCGGGTCGAGCTTCGCGGCTTCGGCGCCTTCTCGACCCGCGAGCGGGACGCGCGCAAGGGCCGCAATCCCCGCACCGGCGATGCCGTCGACGTCGACGCCAAGCGCGTGCCCTATTTCAAGCCGGGCAAGGAAATGCGCGAGCGCCTCAACGTCTGAGCGCGTGGTCCCGGCGGAAGCCGGGCCCGTCAAAACCGCAGGCCGCAAATCCGGCACCGCCATGTTCATGGATTTCCGGCTTCCGCCCGAACGCTGCTAAGCGCTATGCCCTCTCCTGTGCGGACGTGGCGGAACCGGTAGACGCCGGAGACTTAAAATCTCCTGCCCCTCGGGGCGTGCGGGTTCGAGTCCCGCCGTCCGCACCAGGCTCAGGCCGCTTCCTTCGGGGGCTCGACCGGCACCGCGGTCCATTCGCAGCGGTGGAGGCTGATCGGATCGACGAACATTCCGCCCATCCGCTCGCCGAGCTGCCAGCGGACCTGGGCGTTGACCGGCCCTACCCCTGGGACGTCGAGAGAAACGTAGCTGCCGATCCGGACGGGTTCGGCGCACTCGGCCATGAAGCCGCTCGTCGAGACGTCGCAGACCGTCACCTCGATGCTGTACCAGCTCTGGGCGCGCAGCTGAGTGCGACCCGCCACTGGGGTCCGGCCCGATCTGCGAGGCTTGAACTGGTTCATCGCTCTTGGATCCCGGGTGCAATGGCGGACCCTAAGGCAGCAAATGTGAAGGGGCGGTAAAGGCCCACGCGACCCGCTCTCGTGCCGGGCCCGGTCCTCCGCCGGGATGACGGTCGGTCGCGCCTGGGCTATCGCTGTCGGCCGATGGCGACTCGCTCCACTTTCCAGCTCGGGCTCCTCGCTTCGGCCCTCCTTCTCGCCGGCTGCCGCGACAAGGAGACGGGCCCGGTCTCGATCAGCGCGGTGGGCAGCGAACCACGGATCGCGGACCCCAATCGCGCCCGGCTCGACGCGCCCTCGGCCATACTTCTCGAAGCGGTCGCCCAGGGGCTGGTCCGGTTCGACTCCGGGGGCGAGATCGAGCCCGCTTTGGCCCAGCGCTGGATCGTTTCCGACGACGGGTTGCGCTATACTTTCCGACTCGGCAAGGCGAGCTGGGGCCGCGGCCGGATAAATGCGGAGCAGGTCGTGGCGAGGCTTCGAGCCGCCGCCGCTCCGACCAGCCGCAATCCGCTGAGGCCGGTCCTCGGGGCGATCGACGAGATCGTCGCGATGACCGACGACGTGCTCGAGATCAGCCTCAAATCGCCGCGCCCCAACTTCCTCCAGCTTCTCGCCCAGCCCGAAATGGCGGTCGTCCGCGGCGGCGAGGGCTCGGGGCCCTATCGGGGCCGCAGACGCCCCGACGGGTCGGTCCAGCTGGCTCCGGCCGAGACGGAGGCGCAGGAGAACGATTCGGCGCCCCCGACTTTGCTTTTGCGCGGCGAAAGCGCGGCTCTGGCCGCGGCCCGCTTCGCCGAGCGGCAGGCCGATCTGGTGCTGGGCGGAACGCTCGGCGACCTGCCGCTCGCCCGGGCCGTTCCAGTCCCGGCGGCGCAGCTTCGCTTCGACCCCGTGGCCGGCCTTCTGGGGCTCGCCTTCAGCGGCTCGGAACCCGCCTTCCAGCGCATGGAGACCCGCCAGGCCCTCGCAATGGCGCTAGACCGGCCGGCGGTCGCGGCAGCTCTCGGAGTGCCCGGACTCCAAGCCCGCTCTTCGCTTCTCCCGCCGGGAATCGAGGGGCTGGCGCAGGTCTCGGCGCCCGCCTGGATCCGAACCGCCTTGCCGGCGCGGCAGACGCGCGCGTCGGGGCTGCTTCGCCGCGCCGGCGACGGGGGCCGGCTCACCGTCCGGGTCGCGCTGCCCGACGGGCCCGGCTATCGGCTCCTGTTCGCCCGGCTCCGGCGAGACTGGGCCGCGGTCGGGGTGGAGACGGTCCGGGTGGCCGCCGGCGCTCCGGCGGACCTGCGGCTGGTGGACGAGGTGGCGCCCGGCGGACTGGCGAGCTGGTATCTCCGTCGCTTCTCCTGCGAATCGAGCCGGATCTGCGACCCGGCCGCCGACGAGGCGATGACCGCCGCGAGGATCGCCCCGGACGCCGCCGGTCGGCGCGAGGCCCTGGCCACCGCCGACCGGATACTTGCAGGCCTCGGGCCGTTCATCCCCTTGACCGCCCCGGTGCGCTGGTCCCTCGTCTCGCCCAGGCTCACCGGCTTTAGACCCAACGTCTTCGGGCGCCACCCGATCGGCGAGCTGATCCCGGCACGATCCTAGGAGAAAGACGATGCCGAGCCCTCAGGACCAGTTCGATTCGCTCGCGGAGGGGCTCCAGCTCGGGCGCGACCCGGCGTCCGTGCGCCGCAGGATCGAGGCGATGGAGAAATTGCTGGAGCGGATGTTCACCCTGCCCGGCACCAGCCGGCAGTTCGGGCTCGACGTGGTCTTCGACCTCATCCCGGTCGGCGGAAGCCTGATCGCCGCGGCGATGGGCAGCTGGCTCGCCTGGGAAGCGCGCAACCTGGGGATGCCCAAATGGCATTTGGCTCGGATGGGCGGCAATATCGGGGTCGATTTCCTGCTCGGCGCGATTCCCTTCGTCGGAGCGATCCCCGACTTCTTCTTCAAGTCGAACACCCGCAACCTGAGAATCGTGAAGCGCTGGCTCGACAAGCATCACCCGGAGACGATGATCGTCGAGGGCGAGGTGGTGGCTCGCAGATAATCCTTCCCATCGAACATGGGGAGGGAGACCACCCGAAGGGTGGTGGAGGGGTAACTGACACAGGCCTCGTTTATTTTACCCCTCCACCATGCTTCGCATGGTCCCCCTCCCCGCGCTTCGC
>DASVQD010000060.1:0-114152 GCA_036389345.1 Allosphingosinicella sp.
TCCTTCGCCCAGGGCCCCTTCCTCCGCCCAAGGAGATGAGTGCAGATGAAGTTCTTCGTCCCCTGGGCCGCCGACGACGCCCATGCCGAGCAGATCTGGAGCGATTCGCGTTCCGACCTCTTCGACCTCGGAATGCCGACGACGAAGCGCCGGATCTGGGCGCTGTCGCTCGACGTCCGGACGCCCTCCACCCTGCTCCACATCGGCCGCGAGGTACCCGACGATTACGGGCCGGCGATGCTCATCTTCGAGGCGAGCAACGAGGACCTCTATTATGTCTGCACGCCCTGGAACGGGGTGCTCGGCGGCGAGCCCTTCGTTCTCGGCCTGAGCGGGCGGGGACGGGCGATCGATTTCGAGGAGGTGGTGGAGGGCCACGCCTGAGCCAAGCCGCCCGTGGACAGCGAAGTGGCCGTGCGGCGTCCGCTGACAGCCAACGGAGTAGGCCAGGCCGGCCGGCGGGGCGCGCGGCTTCAAGGCAATCGGGGTCGTCCCGACGTCGTGGCGCGGCTTTGCCGGCGCTTCTTCGGCTTCGGCCGGCGATCAGCCGCTTTCGGGCCCCGTCCAGCTCACCGCGCCCCAACCTGGCCTCGGGCGACTCTCCTGGGCCGGCCTAGCTCTTCTCCGCCTGCGGCCGGTGGGGCACCAGAATGAGGGTGCGCCCCTCCACCCGCCAGGCGGCGAGCTTCGAAAGGAAGTTCATCCCGATCACGTCGAGATCGAGGGCGGGCGATACGACCACCTTGAGGTCGCGGGCGAGGATGTTGCCGATCCTCAGCGACTCGACGGAGCCCGTCCGGGCGGGCGCCATCCCGTTCGCGGTCTTCAGAATCACCGGCGCGAGCCCGGCATTCGCCTTCACGCTCGCCGCCTCGGCCGTCGCCTCGGAGATCGCGGTCACCGTTGCGCCGCTGTCGACCAGCATCCGCCTTTTCACTCCGTTGACGGTCGCCAAGGCCCAGAAATGCCCGTCACCCGCCATCCGGATCCGCACCTCTTTGCCGCTCACCTCCTGCGGATCGAGGCCGAGCCGCTCCGCCACCCGCCCGAGCTGCGGCTGGTACGGCGCCTGCCGGATGAGGATGAAGAGTGCGGCCGCGAGCAAAGCCAGCGAGAAGGCGAAACGGAGCAAGCGGCCGACATAGGGGAGTCGGAACAGCAGCATCAGCAGCAGCGCCCCGCCGACGGCGTAGAGCGCGATCTGCGTCCAGTCGGGGGCTGTGTACGGCATCAGGATGGAGATGTGCAGCGCGAGGCGCTTTGCAAGGAGGCCGGCGGCGGGGCTCCGCCAGGCGCGACCTTCGACCCGTCAGCGCCGACCTCCGGCCGAAACTCGAGGGGGGGTGCCATACAGGCCGCTCGCATGGCTCCGAAGGCCACCGGCCTCAACGTCCCTAAACCTCCTTCAGCTCGAACCCCACGATCTTCCCGTCCCACCGGCACTGGAACGACCGCTTGCGCCCCTCGCCCTCGACGGCGCCCCAGACCACCACCTTGGCGGCGCTCTTGTAGACGACGTCGATGATCCTCACGGTGCCGTATTGCGCGGCATGCGCGCTGCAGGCCGAGCGCGCGGCGGGGCCGGGATCCTCTTTGGGCGCCCGGTCCGGTCGATCGGCGGCTCGGACGGCGGCTCCGACGGCGCTCGCGGCGATGCTCGCGGCGCAGCTGCCCAGGGGGAGCGCTCCGAGGGCGAGGAGAAGCAGGATCGGTCGGCGCATGTACGTCCCTTCGAGTCTTCGCGGCTTCGCGTGAAGCCTGTCCTCTAACGATCGCGCTGCCGGAAACGCAGCAGGAAATCTGACGCCAGACCCGTGTTGAGCGCGCCGAAAGGCCGCAAGGGCGCACGGCCGCCGGAAATCCAGCTCGCCCGCCCCGCGCCCCGCGATTCGGCCTCCCCTCCCGCCTTTGCCTCCCCGCCCCCCTCTGCTAGGGCCCCTCCAACCCCTCAGAAAAGCCGAAGATGACCGAATTAAATAAAATTAGAAATTTTTCCATCATCGCTCACATCGATCACGGGAAGTCCACGCTCGCCGACCGGCTGATCCAGTCGACGGGCGGCCTGACCGAGCGCGAGATGACCAGCCAGGTGCTCGACAACATGGAGATCGAGCAGGAGCGCGGGATCACGATCAAGGCCCAGACGGTTCGCCTCGACTATCGCGCGAAGGACGGCGAGGACTACGTCCTCAACCTGATGGACACGCCCGGCCATGTCGACTTCGCCTACGAGGTCAGCCGGAGCCTGGCCGCCTGCGAGGGCGCCCTCCTCGTCGTCGACGCCGCCCAGGGCGTCGAGGCGCAGACCCTCGCCAACGTCTACCAGTCGATCGAGCACGACCATGAGATCGTGCCGGTCATCAACAAGATCGACCTCCCCGCCGCCGAAGTGGAAAAGGTCAGGAAGGAGATCGAGGACATTGTCGGGCTTCCCGCCGACGACGCCGTCCTCACCTCCGCCAAGACCGGCATCGGGATCGCCGAGGTGCTCGAGGCGATCGTCACCCGGATCCCGCCCCCCAAGGGCGACCGCGATGCGCCGCTGAAGGCGATGCTGGTCGATTCCTGGTACGATCCCTATCTGGGCGTCGTCATCCTGGTCAGGGTGATCGACGGCGCCATACGCAAGGGCCAGAACGTCGCCTTCATGGCCGCCGGGACCACCCATTTGGTCGACCGGGTCGGAGCCTTCCGCCCCAAGATCGAGCAATTGCCCGAATTGGGCCCCGGCGAGATCGGATTCATAACCGCCCAGATCAAGGACATCACCGAGACGAGGGTCGGCGACACCATCACCGACGCCCGCCGCCCGGCCGCCGAAGCTCTGCCCGGCTTCAAGCTCGTCCAGCCGGTGGTGTTCTGCGGCCTCTTCCCGGTCGACGCCGCGGACTTCGAGAAGCTTCGCGAGTCGATCTCCAAGCTTCGACTCAACGACGCCAGCTTCAGCTTCGAGATGGAGACTTCGGCGGCGCTCGGCTTCGGCTTCCGCTGCGGCTTCCTCGGCCTCCTCCACCTCGAGATCATCCAGGAGCGGCTGACCCGCGAATACGACCTCGACCTGATCACGACAGCGCCGAGCGTCATCTACAACATCCACCTCAGCCATTCGAAGGAGGAGCCGGCCAAGGTCATCCAGCTCCACAACCCGGCCGACATGCCCGATCCGAACCGGATCGAGAGCATCGAAGAGCCGTGGATCGAAGCGACCATCTACGTCCCCGACGATTATCTCGGGCCGATCCTCAAGCTCTGCCAGGACCGGCGCGGGATCCAGAAGAACCTGACCTACGTCGCCGGCCGGGCCCAGCTCACCTACGAGCTTCCGCTCAACGAGGTGGTGTTCGACTTCTACGACCGCCTGAAGAGCATCTCGCGCGGCTACGCGTCGTTCGACTACCACCAGATCGGCCACCGCGAGGGCGACCTCGTCAAGATGAACATCCTCGTCAACAACGAGCCGGTCGATGCGCTGTCGATGATCGTCCACCGCGCCGCGGCGGAGGCGAGGGGGCGCCACATGTGCGAGCGGCTCAAGGATTTGATCCCGAGGCATCTGTTCAAGATCCCCATCCAGGCGGCGATCGGCGGCAAGGTCATCGCGCGCGAGACGATCGCGGCGCTGAGGAAGGACGTGACGGCGAAATGCTATGGCGGCGACATCTCCCGCAAGCGCAAGCTCCTCGACAAGCAGAAAGAGGGCAAGAAGCGGATGCGGGAATATGGCTCGGTAAGCATCCCGCAGGAGGCGTTCATCGCGGCGTTGCGGATGGGGGAGGAGTAGACTCCACTTCGTCATGCTGAACTTGTTTCAGCATCCAGGGTGGAGGCCACAGAGCGGACGGAGGGTTGGACCCTGAAACAAGTTCACGGTGACGATAGGGCGGGAATATGGCTCGGTGAGCATCCCGCAGGAGGCACCCATCGCGGCTCCTTCGACTTCGCTCGGGACAGGTTTCGGATGGCGAGGAGTAGCGGCGCTAAGGGCCATCGAACTCCGTGGTCAGATCGAGTCCGGCATGGACGATTCGGGTGATAATGACCTCCGCGCCCTGGACAAGATAAGCGATGGTGACGCGCCGCCCGAACGGTATCGTCCGAAGGCCGTCGAGGAGATCGTCATGGGGCGTTCCGCGATTCGGAAAGTCGGCGAGCCTCTCGCATTTCTCCCGAATCCTCAGAACGTAGCGCAGCGCAATATCCTCATCTGCGCCGTCAGCTATCCATTCGTAGATGGCATCGAGATTGGCGTCGGCCGTCTGCCGATAGATGACCCTATAGGCCACGCTTGAGGCGCGCCTCGTGCCGCTGCCGGATGCGGGCGAAAACCTCCTCCCCGGAGATAGAAGGCCGCCGGTCGGCGAGCGATTCCTCGACGGCGGCCTTGAGCCACGCCTTATATGCGGGGTCGCCTTCGTCGATCGGCTTCAGGCTGCGCTCGAACTCGGCGTCGTCGAGTGCGTCGAAGGAGCAAGTCTTCTTTTCCGGCTTGGCGGCACGGCCGGTCACGCGCGATCTCCCGTAACTTGTAGGTTGCGCTTCAGGCGGGCTTCCTGTCTCAGCCGAGCTTCGTGGCGAGCCCTGAGCTCGGCAAAAACCTCTTCAGCCGGGATACTGGGACGGGGATCGTCGAGCGACTCCCGGACCAAGCGCGCGAACTCCGGATCGAGCGGCTCCGCAGCGGGCGGCGCCTCCTCATTCTTTTGCGGTCGTGAGGTCATGTCCGCGCCTCCTTGTTCCGAGAGGGAGGTAAGCCTTGCGGGGAGGCCGCACAAGCGAGGCCCGGTGCGGATGCGAAGTTCGTTTATTGGATCCAGGCGGCCGCAGTGAGCCTGGGGCAGGCGATTGAAGCCTGCGCGGAGCGGCTGCCCGACCGTCTTTCCTCTACCGGCCAAGCCGGGCGCCCGGCACGCGCGAGGCTGTCGTGCACCCGAACTACATCCTGGTCTATCGTGCGACGGCAGAGGCGGAGGTGGTGACCGCCGTTCAGGCGGCAGCGCTATCCCTGACGATGGTAACAGATGGCAAACTACCTAATTGGGAGTTGCAACGCGTCAAACGCTTCTGTCGAAAGAGCGGTGACACAATCTAGGGCCGTAGATTGCCTAGTTTGAATTTTGTCTGTTAGCTCTACGCTGCGTGCAACGCACTCGGGCGCGTAGGAACGGCCGCGCAGTGCCTTAGCATTCAGGTTCGCGATAAAAACGCAGGACATAGCTCCCGAAATAGCGGCGCTAATGGCGGCTCCGGAATCTCCCCTGACGTGCGGCCAGCCTTCCTTAAAGAGAGTTACACCGAAATCCACGAGAGCCAGACATTCCTCCGCAATCCGAAAAATTAGCTCTGTTCCCTCTTGCAGCCCGTCGTTCGCTTCTCGAGAGATTCTAGCTTGCTCCGATTTGCTTCGTGCGCGGTCCCTCTTCATTCGAAGCTCGATGACCTTAGCAAAGTCTCTCGCATCTTGTTCAAAGAGCTCTCTCAACGTCCGCTCTCCCGTCTCGATTCGCTCCTCGATGTAGGCTATCCGATCGAGAATCCTCCTGTTATCCAGCTTCTCCTTGGATTTTAGGCAAACTGTGATGAGCAGCTTTGCCGCCAAAATTCCCATCAGGGCCGCCGCACTTCCGGACCCCGGCGACGCTTTGCCCGCGCCGAATTTATCCAACAGAGTTGTGGCGGACTCACTAAGAAGAGCAGGCTGAGTCACGCTCCGCCGAGGAAGTGCCAAATCGTGGACTGTGCCGGAAGTTTCACTACGTCGTCCCGGTTTAGCCATCGAGCCTGACGGCGTGGTCGCCCATCTTTGGTAAAGATGTCGATAAGATTGTTGTCCCGAGCCAGTACAGCACCTTGCTCGAACATCCTAAACGTAAGAGTAGCATCATTAAGCTCTCGCGTAAAAAGTTGGCGCAACTCTATTCCACCAACCCCGCCCTTGTCGTGAAGAGACCGCGGGATATCTTCCAGAAGAGAGTTAGAGGAACGCAATGCGTCTTCGGCAGTAAACTCGAATAATTTCATCTGAGACGCGTCAACTCGCGGGTCAAAGCCAAGCATCTCAAGTCCGGACTTACCATAAAAGTGGGTCTTGTTCGAATACCTATAATGCACCTCCATCATTGCATCGCGGGCTCTCCATTGCTTAGCAAAATGCAGCAGCCAAATATCTTTATTAGATGGACGACATTTCAAGAAGAAACAGGTATTGAATTCCGCCCCGATATACTCTGCAATGTAGCGCCGTATCCATTTCTGTCCGCCGTATCGTGGAGACCATGCTTCCTTTGCTTCCAACATCTCAGCTAGGGCGCCCTCGTTAATCCCGATCCGGCTGACTTTTTTTAAAAACTCGGGATCGTTACGAGCAAGATCCACCAGCCAGCTCACGGAGAACGTAAGAATTACCTCGGGTGCCTTCAGAGCGTGGAATATGTACCGAATATGCTCTAGATCGACCTGCCCGAAACCCGTTTGATCGAATAAAAAAATTGACCGGCCAGAGGTGCCCCTTACGGCCAACATACGCTCAATGGCCTCCCGCAGAGCCACCTCATAGTGACAATTGCGCAGGTGAATTCGTCCTGGAAATAAAGCGGCCATGTTAGAGGCCGCGAACGACTGCTCAAGCGCCTCGTAGTTCTGCCGGCTTTTTTCTGCAGCCCATAGATCGACGTTGAAGGCAATCGATCGCTCGGCGGCCTTTTCTGCAGAGGCTCTGACTACCTCCTCGGCCATGATCATGGGCGTGCCAGCGACTACGCTCCCTCGATCTTCAAATGTGCCACCACCTGCAAAGCCATCAAAGAGGGTCAGGCGTAAGTCTGTCCTTTTGGGCACATTGGTTAGAATATTCAAATAATCTCGAATATAAGAGCGCAGCAAGTCATGTTTCACCGAGCTATGATCAAGCCGTACAGGGGCATTATCGGCCCAGCTGAAACTGGCTGGCGGTTTGAATGTCACCGGGGCATTTCGTTATATTCGACGCCATCTAATAAACGGCCATTTTTCTTCTTATGCCGGCCTACACCATCCGGTCCGTATTTTCCCCACTGCTTGAAAAAAAATGGTACCGCCTGAGCAGTGCATTGGTCCCTTACATTACGAGCCCAATCCGGCTGCATAGGGCGCGCTCGGGAGCCACTCTCGCCTCCGACGATCACCCAGTGAACTCCGGTTAGGTCCAGTTCGCCTAGGTCATCCAACAACGGCTCCACCGAGAGGAATCGCGTCGTTGCGGCCGACTCCTGAAGGTGGCGAATCCGAGATCGAGCTTGAGCGTCTTCGACTGAGACACCCAACCAAATGTGCTGAGGGCACGGTGCTCCGGCATATCGCATATTGATGTAGCGCTTCAGGTTGGTACTGCGTTTGGTTAGCACTTGAAATATGTGCCAATTGCACTGTTCCATAACGTCGAAAACCTTGTCAACAAAGCTCCTTGGAATATCCTTGTGGAACAGGTCGCTCATCGAGTTGACGAAGATCACCTTAGAGGTCTTCCAAGCGAGCGGCTGTTGGAGACGCTCCGGGCGCAAGGTAAGGTCGAATCCCTCGCCAAAATGATGGTCTTTGACACCTCTAAAGCGCTCCGCGAACGCTTCCGCGTAGCAAAAGTCACATCCTCGGCTGATCTTGGTGCACCCGGTCACCGGGTTCCAAGTCGCGTCGGTCCATTCGATCGTGCTTGAAGACGACATTTCACTCCACCGGAACAGACCGAAAACGCCATATCGTGACAGCGCCCCTGCGGCAAGCTGTCTGAAATTGCTGCCCCTCAACACGTCGGCCGCCCCCCCCCGAGTTCGTCTCGCTCAACGGCGCGGTAGATCCGCAATAGGCTGTTGATGAGTGAAAAGGGAAACGGGGATCGAGCTACCTGTCATCCGGCATCAAAGCATTCCGAAGAATCGTTCTGATTGCCTCCGGCCTCGATGGCTTCGGATATGGCTGCCGGGCAATCCAAGCATCAAGAGCGGCGTCTAGGTCGGGATACAGCCGGAGTCCTATCGCAGGCCCAATCCCGGTACGAGGCCGCCCGCCCTTATTTTTCTCACTCTCGGCTATTGCACCCGCCCCAGGTTTCCGCTATCGGATTGCTCATCGAGTGAACCGAAGCAAGGCGGCTACCTTGCTCCGGCTCTGACCACCGCACGCCTTTCCGGAGAAGGAGGCGAAGGATGGCTGACGGCTATCGTAACGGAAGGCGCGGCGGAGGGCTAGGCGGTCTCATTCGGCTTCGCCCGGGACGGGCTTCGATGCGCGGCCTCGACACGCTCGGTCGCTGTTCGGGATGAGCCGCAAAGATCCGTCGCGGCGGGCGGCGCTGGGTGCGGCGGTGGGGTTGCCGCTTCTTCCCCGTCATTGCGAGGAGCGTGGCGACGAAGCAATCCAGTGCGGCGGGGGAGGGGGCGCTGGATCGGTTGACCTTCGGTCGCCTTCGGCCCGCTCCGCTCGCAATGACGAGGCGTGGGAGCGGGCGCTTGCCGCCTTCCGCTCGGCCGAGGCGGAGGTTCGGGGGTTCGAGCGGGCTACGGCGGGGTCTTCGGTCGATGACGAGGAGGCCTGGCTGCCGGCCTACGAGGCTCGGCTCGAGGCGCATTCCCGGGCGGTCAGGGGGGTGATGCTGGCGGCGGCTCCGGATTTCGGGGCGTTCGCTCGGAAGCTCTCATTGTTCTTCGATCATGAGCTGGAGCCCAATACGGTCGACGAGGACATAGTGGCGGCGCTCAGGGCGGATTCGCGCCGGCTCGCCCGGTAGCGCATCGGTCCGGGCGGCGGGCCTCGGTGGCCGCCGCCCAGTCGCGCCCGGCGCCGATGACGGCGAGGAGGGGACATGGGCGCGCGCCGGCTTTCGGGGTCCGTCCAAGAGCCGAATTCACCCGGTGTAGCGAAATGACGCGATTAATGGCGATTCCAGGCGATCCGTGGCCTTTTCGGCCGATCTCGGTCCGATCGTGGCGAGATTATTTTCTACCGGGAATCAGTGACTTGCCCTGGCGGAGGAGGTGAGGAGCCGACGCTTTGCGACGGGTCCGGGGACGACTTACTTATTTACGCGTAACGCGGTGTTCACGTAATGTTTCACGTGAAACAAAGATCACAATCGCTTTGGTCCGTTCGGCAGTCTGGATGTTCGCGGGCTGGCGACGGCGAGTCGATCGCAGCGCTGCTTTCGAGCGGCTCGGCTTGATGCTGGTCCCGCCGGGATGCAGCCGCTTGCCCCCACCTATCTGGCCGAGATCGCCCGGCAGATCGGCTTTATCGCGGCCTTCCTGGGCGGGGTCTCGGCGACGTTCATGGTCGGGCTGCTCGCGCTGCCCTCGTCGAAGGAGCGGATTGCGGGGCGGGCGATCCTTTGCGCGGCCGCCGCCTCGATCGCCTTCGTCGTCGCGGTGATGGCGACGACGATGCTGGTCGTCGCACTCCACCCCGATGCCCCCGCCGGCGCGGCCGAACATGCTGGCCCGGGCCGCGCGATCGGCCTCCTCGCCTTCCTCGCCGGAATCTACCTGCTGCTGACGAGCCTCGCTCTGGCCGGCTTCCTGAGGTCGGGTCGCACCGGCTGGGCGACGACCGCCCTGCTGGCGGCGGCGGGCGGAGCTCTGGTGGCGCTGGTCGTGGTCAGATAGGAGCTGTCGATGCCCGCAAGAGCTTCAACTTAACCTGGTCGCCGATATCCCTGCATATCCGTTGCGCACAGCTCGGCTGCTATCGCTAGGTGTCAAAGGCGAGTCTTCCGTCAAGCGCCGCCGCCAGCCAGTCGGGCACCAATGCGGCGCCGAGGTCGTCGATCCGCCGATGCTCCACCGCCAGCCCGAGCTCCGGATAATGGATCCGGGTCCGCTCGCCCGGCAACGCGGCAGGGACCACCACCAGCCGGCGATTGACCTTGGACCGATAGTTCATCCGGGCCGTATTCTCCTGGCCGACATAGCAGCCCTTCGTGAAGCTCACGCCGTTCAGCTCCGCCGAGTTGCATTCGAGCCAGAGAATCTTGTCCGAACCGAGCTCGGCCCTGCCCTCGGTGACCCCGAGCGAGAGGCGGTGGGAGAGCCAGTCCCGGGCAGGGTCGCCCGGCGGAGCGAGCCAGCGGCGGCCCAGATCGGGCAGCCGGGGGTCGGGTCCGCCGTCCCCGTCGACCGCCCAATGCGCCGCAAGGCCCTCGATCGGCTCGATGGCGATCTTCCGCCTCAGCCGGTAGAGCGCGAGGCGGCGGGCGAGGTCGCCCGCGGCATCGGCCTCGCAGTCGATCAGAACGTCCTCGCCCTCGGCCCACAGGATGAAATCGAACAGAGCCTTGCCCTGCGCGGTCAGCAGGCCGGCCCAGAGCGGCCGGTCCGGCGCGAGCAGGGCCGTGTCATGGGTGACGAGCCCTTGCAGGAACCCGCGCACGTCCTCGCCCGAAAGGCGGAGGATCGAGCGGTCGGCGAGGGTGGTTGCGGCCATGGGTGGCATCTAGGCGCTCTGCTTCATTCGTCCAACCGTCACCCCGAACTTGTTTCAGGGTCCAGTTTCGAGCATCGCGGCGGTCATCGGACTGGATTCTGAAACGAGTTCAGCATGACGGACAGGGATATATGAGCCCACCCACCCGCATCACACTTCGCCGCCCGGACGACTGGCACGTCCACCTTCGCGACGGCGAGATGCTCGAGGCGGTGGCGCCGTATACGGCCCACCAGTTCGCCCGGGCGATCGTGATGCCGAACCTGGAGACTCCGGTCACCACCGCCGCCATGGCCGAGGCCTATCGGGAACGGATCCGGGCCGCAGCGCCCGGCTTCGAGCCGCTGATGACCTGCTATCTGACCGACGCCGCCGACCCCGCGGAGCTGACCGGCGGGTTCGAGCGCGGCGCCTGGGCCGCGGCCAAGCTCTACCCCGCTTATGCGACGACCAACAGCGCTCACGGGGTCACCGACGTCCGAAACATCTATCCGGCGCTCGAGGCCATGCAGAAGGCCGGAATGCCGCTTCTGGTCCACGGGGAGGTCACCGATCCCGACGTCGACGTGTTCGACCGGGAAAAAGTCTTCATCGACCGGATCTTCTCGCGCCTGATCCGCGATTTTCCCGGCCTGAAGACGGTGTTCGAGCATATCACCACCGCCGAGGCGGCGGATTTCGTCCTGGCCGGCGGCGACAACCTGGCGGCAACGGTCACGCCCCAGCATCTGATCATCAATCGCAACGCCTTGTTCGCCGGCGGGCTGAGGCCTCACGCTTACTGCCTGCCCGTCGCCAAGCGCGAGGGGCATCGCCGGGCGATCCGCAAGGCGGCGACCTCCGGCTCGCCCAAATTCTTCCTCGGCACCGACAGCGCTCCCCACGTCGTCGCGCGCAAGGAATCGGGCTGCGGCTGTGCCGGGATCTTCAACGCGCCCTTCGCCCTGGAGAGCTATGCGACGGTGTTCGAGCAGGAGGGCGCTCTGGACCGGCTGGAAGGGTTCGCTTCGGAGCACGGTCCGCGATTCTACGGCTTGGCGCTGAACGACGAGCATGTGGCGCTGGAGCGGGCGGAAGTGACGGTACCCCAGTCGCTGCCCGCCGCCGGGACCGACGTGGTCCCGTTCCACGCCGGCGAGACCTTGCGCTGGCGATTCGCGGGACCGGCCTAGCGCTCCCGAGATCCCGAAACGCGGCTCGGAAGATGACGGCGCAGGCCGGCGCCGGCGGGATGATTGTAGCATCGTTAACGATCTTTCGGCATCAAGGGGCGGGGCCGAAGGGGGGAGTGACGATGCGTAACTGGGCGCTGGAGTTGCAGCGGGATCTCGAGGCGCCGGTGGCGGCTCGCCGTTTCGGGAGCGGCTGGTTCGCCGGCTTCTTCGCGCTTCTGCTGGCGGTCTTCGGCCTGTGCCTGGTCGTGTCGCTGCGCTGGCCCGGAGTGTTCGCGACCCCCGAGCTCGAGCGGCTTCGCGAGTGGACCGGCTTCCGGGCGGTCGTCCACGGGGTCTTGCTCGCCGCCTACGCCCTCGCCTTGCTCAGCCTCATGCTCCGTTCGCGCAAGGCCGTGGGGGCGGCCGCTCTGGCCGTCGCGCTTCTGGCGACCTTGCTGGGAGGCGCTCAGGTCCAGGCCCATGAGGGGCGCGAATGGGGATTGTTCTTCGGAGTCGACTTCTTCGCCGTGAACATGATCGCGACCGGCCTGATGTTCGCGCCGCTGGAGCGCCTGTTCCCACATCGGCACGACCAGCGGCTGTTCCGCTCCGAATGGCGGGAGGACCTGTTCTACTATTTGCTCAGCTCGATGCTGGTTCAGTTGATTACCTTCCTGGCGCTCGCGCCGTCGACTTTCGTGATGGCGAAGACGGGCGGGTTCGCCGAATTCCGGGCGGCGGTGGCTTCCCAGCCCTGGGCCCTCCAGTTCGTCGAAGCGATGGTCCTCACCGACCTCGCCCAATATTGGTTTCACCGAGCGTTCCACCGAGTGCCCTTCCTGTGGGGGTTCCACGCCGTCCATCACAGCGCCAGGTCGATGGACTGGCTCGCCGGGGCCCGGATGCACTTCATCGAGATCGTGGCGCTTCGAGGGATCACCTCGCTGCCGCTCCTGACCCTCGGCTTCGCTCCGTCGGTGATGCAGGCCTATGTCGGCTTCGTCTACGTCTACTCGTCGCTGGTCCACGCCAACCTTCGAGGCGATTTCGAATGGCTCGGGCGGTTCCTCGTCACTCCGCGCTTTCACCATTGGCATCACGCCATCGAAGCCGAAGCGATCGACAAGAATTTCGCGATCCACTTCCCCTTCCTGGACCGCCTGTTCGGGACCCACCTGCTCCCCGCCGGCAAGTGGCCGACCGGCTACGGAGTGCCGGAGGAGGTTCCGCGCGGCTATCGCGCCCAGGCACTCTATCCGTTCAGGCGGCGCTCGAAGCCGGGGATCGAACAGGCGCCCGAGGCGGCCTGAGGTGCCGCAGGCTGCTGGAGTTTATCCTTAGGTGGAGGCGACGCATTTTCCGTCATGCCGGACTTGGTCCGGCATCCACCTTCGTCCCCGGTGGGCCATGGAAAGAAGATGGATCCCGGATCAGGTCCGGGATGACGATTCTACTTCGACAGGCCAAATTCTAGAAGGCGCGGCGGAGCGGGTCGAGCGGCCGTCCGCCAAAAGAAAAAGCCCGGCCGCGCCCCGAAGGGTGCGGCCGGGCCTCTTTCGCCCCGTGGCAAGGACGTTACTGGATCGGCTGCAGATTCACCGCCGCGGTCTTGCCGCGCCGGTCGACCTCGAGCTCGAACTCGACCCGGTCGCCCTCGTTGAGGCTGACCATGCCGGCCCGCTCGACCGCCGAAATGTGGACGAAGGCGTCCGGCTGTCCGTCGTCGCGGCTGATGAAGCCGAAGCCCTTCATCGCGTTGAAGAACTTGACGGTGCCCTGCGCCTTTTCGCCGGTCAGCTGCCGCTGGGGGCCGCCGCCGCCGCCGCCCGGGGCGCCGTAGCCGCCGCCGCGCGGTCCGTCGCGATCCTCGCGCGGCGCGCGCTCCTGGACCGGCATCGGATCGCCCTCGATCTTGAGGTCGGTCGCCGAAACCCGCCCGCCGCGATCGACGAGCGTGAATTCGAGCGGCTGACCATCGGCGAGGCCGGTGAGCCCCGCTTGCTCCACCGCGGAGATGTGGACGAACACATCCTCGCCTCCGTCGTCACGGACAACGAAGCCGAAGCCCTTCTGGGCGTTGAAGAATTTGACGACGCCTTTGCCCTGGCCGACGACCTGGGGGGGCATTCCGCCGCCTCCGCCGCCGCCGCCGCCGCGGAAACCGCCGCCGCCGCTGCCGCCGCCGCCATAGCCGCCACCGCCGCCGCCTCCGCCGAATCGGTCGCCGCCGCCGCGATAACCGCCGCCGCCGGACCCGCCGCCGCCGAAGCCGCCGCCTCCGCGCTCTTCAAATCCGCTGAAATTCTCGTCGCCGAATCCGTCGCGCTTGTCTCTGCCGCGCCCGCCGCGCTCACCGCGGCGCCCTCTGTCGAAACCCATGCCCGTCTATACTTTCCGCGCCCCTGACTTGACTTGCAAACCACCGCGCGGGGCTGTCGCGCCAACGGTCTCGTGCGCCCCCGAAAATGGCACACCGCCGACTCATATAACTCAAATCATCCCGGGCCGCGAGCGCTTTTCCACAGGCCCGCCGAGCGCGGCGTTCAATGCTTGCGTGCGACCTTGTGATGCACCGCGACGATCAGCGCTCCGAGCACCAGTCCGACGAGGCCGGAGCCGGCCGCTCCGACCGCCCATTCGATCGCTCCGGCGAGCGCCGGGACCGAGTGGCCGGCCGCCGCTCCGGCATCGTGGAGCAAGTGCGCGGGGGCGGCGAAGCCGAACTCCTCGAGCCCGTGGACGATGATTCCGCCTCCGACCCAGATCATCGCGGCGATCCCGATCGTGGAAAGCGCCGACATGACCAGGGGCATGGCGTGGACCAGGCCCCGCCCGAGCGCCCGCGCGCCCCGGTTGCGCCGCTCGGCGAGATGGAGGCCGATATCGTCCATCTTCACGATCAGTCCGACCAGCCCGTAGACCCCGATCGTGATCGCCACCGCGACCAAAGCGAGGATCATCGCCCGGGTCCAGAAGGGCTCGCCGGCAACTTCGGCAAGCGCGATCGCCATGATCTCGGCCGAGAGGATGAAGTCGGTCCGGACCGCTCCGCTCACCATCGCGCGCTCATGGTCGGCGCTGCCGAGCTCGGCGGCGTCCTCGGCGAGGCTGTGGTCCTTCTCGCTGACCGCTTCCCAGACCTTCTCGGCCCCCTCGAAGCAGAGATAGGCGGCGCCGAGCATCAGAAGCGGAGTGATCGCCCAGGGCAGCAGCGCGCTGAGCGCGAGAGCGGCGGGCAGCAGGATGAGCAGCTTGTTCTTGAGCGACCCCTTCGCGATCCGGGCGATGATCGGAAGCTCGCGGTCGGGGGTGAAGCCGGTGACGTAGCGCGGGGTCACCGCCGTATCGTCGATCACGACCCCGGCCGCCTTGGCCCCCGCCCGGCCGGCGGCGGCGCCGACGTCGTCGATCGAGGCCGCGGCCAGCTTGGCGATGGCGGCGACGTCGTCGAGAAGGGCGGCAAGACCGGAGGGCATTGGGGTGGGGCTCCTGATTGTTCGCGCTCCTGTGGCGGGGCGGGGCGTGAGGATCAAGTGGCGCATGAACGCGTCGCCCCAGCGAAGGCTGGGGCCCCAGGGGGTGAAGAATGCGGCGTCCTACACCCGCCGGGGTCCCAGCCTTCGCTGGGACGACGTGCGGGCTCCCGCCGTTCCAAGCCCAATTGAGCGTTAAGGCGCTTCGGCCTATGCGCTGTCGGATGACAGTGCATTTCCATGAAGAAGACCTTCCCGAAGGCGTCCTCGCCCCCGGCCCGGTCGCAGTCGATACCGAGGCGATGGGTCTCCTGCCCGGCCGCGACCGGCTCTGCCTCGTCCAGATATCGGACGGACGGGGCGACGAGCATCTCGTCCGGTTCAACCCGGGCAGCGACTACAGGGCGCCGGTCCTGAAGTCCGTCCTCGCCGATCCCGATCGGCTCAAGCTCTACCATTTCGCGCGCTTCGACCTCGCGATCATGCAGGCCTATCTCGGGGTGATGGCGGGGCCCGTCTACTGCACCAAGACTGCGTCGCGGCTGATCCGGACGTACACCGATCGCCACGGCCTCAAGGAGCTGATCAAGGAGCTTCTCCAGATCGACATCTCGAAGCAGCAGCAGACGTCGGACTGGGGCGCTCCGGAGCTTTCCGACGCGCAGAAGGATTATGCCGCCTCGGACGTCCGCTACCTGCACCAGATGAAGGAGAAGCTCGACGAGCGGCTGGAGCGCGAAGGCCGGACGGCGCTCGCGCAGGCCTGCTTCGACTTCCTTCCGCACCGGGCGCTTCTCGACCTCGCCGGCTGGGCCGAGGTCGACATCTTCGCCCATGTCTGATGTCGCCGAAGACCGGCGGAAGGCGAAGCGCGGCTGGGCGGCGCCGGGAGGCCTTCACGACTGGCTGATGCGCTTCCTCAAGATCGCGCTCCCGGCCGGGGTCGGGCTTCTCCTCGCCTATCTGTTGCTCTCGCCGCTCTCCAAGGAGAAGGAGATCAGCTTCCTCCTCGACAAGAACAAGGTCGACACGGCGCGCGAGCGGCTCAAGACCCAGAAGGCGGAATATCGCGGCCTTGACGACAAGGGCCGGCCCTTCTCGATCCAGGCGGCGCAGGCGGTCCAGGCCAAGTCGAGCGACCCGGTGGTCGACATCGGCGGAATGGCCGCCCGGATCCAGCTCGAGGACGGCCCGGCGACGATCACCGCGGACAAGGCGCGCTACAACATGGACACCCAGAAGGTCGACGTGCTCGGCCCGATCCTGTTTACCGCCAAGGACGGCTACAAGCTGGAGACCCGGGACGTGGCGCTGGACTTGAACAAGCACACGGCGGTCAGCGGCGGCGGGGTCCAGGGGCAGATGCGGCTGGGGCGATTCACCGCCGGCGGGATGACCGCCGACCTGCCTCAGCGCAAGGTGGTGCTGACGGGCCGTCCTCGCTTGCATATTGTGCAAGGCGCTATCAGATGAAGGACATGAAGCGCCTAATTCCCGCCCTGCTGCTCGCTGGACTCGCCGTCGGGCCCGCCGCGAGCCAGACTTCGGCTTTGAAGGGGCACAACAGCAACGCCCCGGTAGACGTCGCAGCCGACCGGATCGAAGTCCAGGACCGCGCCGACCGGGCGATCTTCTCGGGCAACGTGGTGGTCCGCCAGGCGGAGCTGACGCTGACCGCCGCCCGGCTCACCGTCGCCTATTCCAGCGGCGGCGGAGTCGAGCTCAGGCGGATCGACGCGACCGGCGGAGTCACGGTCAAAAGCCCGTCCGAAACCGCGCGCGGCAATGTCGGGATCTACGACCTCGACCGCCGGATCATCACGTTGATCGGCAACGTGAGCCTCGTCCAGAAGGATGCGAACGTGAACGGCGGCCGGCTCACCATCGACCTCGACACCGGCCGGGCCGTCATGGACGGCGGCGGGCCTCCGGGGACGACCAGCCAGGGCGGCCGGGTCACTGGCCGGTTCACCGTGCCTCAGAAGGCCGGCGGCTGACCCCCGTCATCCCGGCGCAAGCCGGGATGACGGGGAGACCCGCCGAGCCTTTTTCTCCATGAGATCCCGGCTTTCGCCGGGATGACGTGTGAGGCCGGGGCCGCGGCGGTCCCCGCCGTCACGCTGAACTTGACGGCTGGGGGGATGGCGCCGCCTTGCCAGCCGAGGCCCCGCCCCCTTTTTTCGTTCATGCACGAAGCCTGCCAGTTTACCCGCCCACCGGCATGGCTTAAGCCTGCGCTCGAGATGAACGAAGCCGCCGCCCTTCCCCGAGCCCAGGCCGCAGAGGTGTTCGCCGAGCTCGGGCGAGGCCTCTCCGTCGTCAGCCTCGCCAAGTCCTACGACCGCAAGCGGGTCCTGAAGGACGTCTCGCTCCACGTCGCCCGGGGCGAGGTGGTCGGGCTTCTCGGCCCCAACGGCGCCGGCAAGACGACCTGCTTCTATTCGGTGATGGGCCTGGTGAAGCCGGACAGCGGCCGGATCCTCCTGGACGGGCAGGACATTACCGGCCTTCCGATGTACCGCCGCGCGGTCCTCGGGCTCGGCTACCTGCCGCAGGAAACGTCGATCTTCCGCGGCCTCACGGTCGCCCAGAACATCATGGCGGTGCTCGAAGTGTCCGAGCGCAACAAGTCGGTGCGCCGCGAGCGCCTCGAGCAATTGCTCGGCGAGTTCCACATCGAGCATCTGCGCAACGCCCCGGCGATGGCGCTGTCCGGAGGCGAGCGGCGGCGCTGCGAGATCGCCCGGGCGCTTGCGGCCACTCCGTCGATCATGCTCCTCGACGAGCCCTTCGCCGGAATCGACCCTATCTCCATCTCCGACATCCGCGACCTCGTGTGCGAGCTCAAGAAGCGCGACATCGGAGTGCTCATCACCGACCACAACGTCCGCGAGACGCTCGACATCGTCGACCGCGCCTGCATCATTTACGACGGGCAGGTCCTGTTCGCCGGGAGCCCCGAGGAGCTGGTCGCCGACGCCGACGTTCGCCGGCTCTATCTCGGCGAGAGCTTCGAGCTTTAGCGATGGCCGGCGATGCCCACACCCCCCCGTCATCCCGGCGAAAGCCGGGACCTCGGGCCGGAAGAGTCACGGCGGGTCTCCCTGAGGTTCCGGCTTTCGCCGGGATGACGAGATCATGAGCCTCGCCCCCCGCCTCGACCTTCGCCAGAGCCAGTCGCTGGTAATGACTCCGCAGCTCCAGCAGGCGATCCGGCTTCTGGCGCTGTCCAATCTCGAGGTCGAGAGCTTCATCGCCGAGGAGATCGAGCGCAACCCGCTGCTCGAAGCCGGGGCGACCGAGGAGGGGGCGCCGGCGGAGGCCGCGCCCGAGGCTCCGGATGGACCGCCTTCGGCCGACGATTTCGGCTCGGGCGACGCGCCGCTCGATCTCGACGTCAACGACGAGAATCTCCACCAGGACAGCGCCTCCGACCGCGCCCTCGACGGAGGCCTCGGGATGGAAGGGCTGTCCGGCGGCGGCGGGTCCGAGGGGGAGGGGCCGGATTTCGACAGCTTCGCGTCCGACGACGTGTCTCTTCACGGCCACCTGCTCGCCCAGGCCGGCGAGCGCCTGTCCGGGTCGGACCTCCTCATCGCCGGGCAGATCATCGAGCAGATCGACGAGACCGGCTACCTGCTCGCCTCGACCCTCGATCTGGCGACCCGGCTCGGAGTGCCGCTGGCCGAAGTCGAACGGATCCTCGCCGTGGTCCAGAGCTTCGAGCCCACGGGCGTGGCCGCCCGCAGCCTTGCGGAATGCCTCGCGCTCCAGGCGAAGGAGGCGGACCGCTACGATCCTGCAATGGCCCGGCTGATCGACAATCTCGACTATCTCGCCAAGGGCAATTTCTCGGCGCTGAAGCGCATATGCGGAGTCGACGACGAGGATCTCGGCGACATGATCCGCGAGCTTCGCGCCTACGATCCCAAGCCCGGCTGCCGCTATTCCGGAGGCAGCGACCGGGTCCAGGCTGCGGTGCCGGACGTGTTCGTCGCCCGCCGCGGCTTCGGCTGGGCGATCGAGCTGAACTCCGCGACCCTCCCCCGGCTGCTCGTCAACCGCCGCTATTACGCCGAGCTGACCGGAGGCGCCGACCGCCGCTCGAAGGCCTGGCTGAGCGAATGCCTTGCCAGCGCCAACTGGCTCACCAAGGCACTCGACCAGCGCGCCCGGACCATCGTCCGGGTGTGCAGCGAGATCGTCAAGCAGCAGGACGGCTTCTTCCGCCACGGAGTAGCGCAGCTCAAGCCGCTCACACTGAGGCAGGTTGCGGAAGCGATCGGGATGCACGAATCGACGGTGAGCCGGGTCACCTCGAACAAATATCTGGCCTGCGACCGCGGCCTCTTCGAGCTCAAATATTTCTTCACCAGCGGCATCCAGTCGTCGGACGGCGGCGACGCGGTGTCGGCCGAAGCGGTAAAGAGCCACATCAAGGCGCTGATCGCGGCCGAAGACGCCCACGCCATTCTTTCCGACGACCAGCTCGTCGAGCTGCTCCGCGCCAAGGGCTTCGACATAGCCCGCCGCACCGTCGCCAAATATCGCGAGGCGATCGGCCTCGGTTCCTCCGTCCAGCGCCGCCGCCAGAAGGCGATGGAGGGCCGCGCGGCGTAAGTCGGCCGGGGCGCGATCCCAGGCCATGGATTGTCACCCCGGGCTTGACCCGGGGTCCACCTGTTTCTCGGTCGCGGACAAGAAGGTGGATGCCGGATCAAGTCCGGCATGACGAGGACCGTGCGATGGCAACATCTCCGCGCCGCAGTTGCTTCCCTCGCCCGGGGCGGATATCGCGCCCTCGGCCCGAAAGCGGCCCAGCCCCCAAATCCCGAGGTCTCATCCCTTTGACCGCAGCGAATCCCCGAATCCTCGTCCTCGCCGGGCGACGCTCGGCCACGCTCGATCCGCTCGCGGAAAAGATGGGGGTCAGCCACAAGGCCCTGGTCCCGGTCGCCGGCGAGGCGATGGTCGGCCGGGTGCTGAGGATCGCGGCCGAGGCCTTCCCGGATTCGCCGCTCTTCGTCTCGGTCGAGGATTTCGCGATCATCGCCGGCGAGCCGACCGTCGCCAGGCTCCACTCCAGGGGCCGCCTGACCGCGGTCGAGGCCGAGCACCATATCGTCGACAGCGTCGTCGAGGCGAGCCGGACCACCGGCTTCCCGCTCATCCTGTGCACCGCCGACAATGTTCTGATGAGCGTCGAGGGCTTCCGCGCCATCGCCGAAGCGGGCTCCGAGCCCGGAATCGACGGGGTGGTCATGATGGCCGAAAAGCAGGACATCCTAGCGGCCCATCCCGACGGCCAGCGCCGCTTCTACCGCTTCCGCGGCGGCGCCTATTCCAACTGCAACCTGTTCTGGCTGACCGACGCCCGGGCCTTCAAGGCGATCGAGAGCTTCCGCTACGGCGGCCAGTTCGCAAAGCGCAAGCGCGACGCGGTTCGGGCGCTCGGGCTGACCGCTTTGTTCCTTTACGCGTCGGGCCTCGTGACCCTGGATGGAATGTTCCGCCACTTCTCCCGCCGCTTCGGAGTGACCATCCGAGCCCTGGTAGCGAAGGATGGCCGCCTCGCCATCGACGTCGACAACGAGCGCACGCATCGGGTTGCGGAAGAGATCATCGCGCGCGACGCCTGAGCGTCATCCCGGCTTTCGCCGCGATGACGGGAAACCCCCGCCCCATCCGCCCGTTCTCCCGTTCGAAGGAGAGACTCATGACGGACGACAAGAAGAAGGGCGACTTCAACAAGGGCGGCAAGGACGACGTCGGCGGCAACAAGAAGCAGCGCGAGGACCGCAACGAGGACAGCCGCACGGGAGGCCAGAACAGCGGCCGAAACTGAAAAATCCTCCCCATCGCCAGATGGGGAGGGGGACCATGCGATGCATGGTGGAGGGGTAGCTGCGCGGGACCCGGGAGGTTCTCGTGAGGACCTCTGCTTCCCGCGCCATTTACCCCTCCACCGCACTTCGTGCGGTCCCCCTCCCCATCTCCGATGGGGAGGATGAATAAGGGGGCCCCGGCGGGGGGATGAACCGCCGGGGCCGAGTCTCCCGAGGGGCAGGGGGAGACTGTAGGGTGGCTCAGAACTTCACTCCGACGCCCACGAGCGCCTGGTGCCGGGTCACGTCCGCTTCGTAGTTCGAGTAGCGATACTCGACCTTGCCATACATGCGCTTGCCGAAGTCGTGCTGGTAGCCGGCGCCGAGGCGGAAGCCGTCGAGGTTGCGGCCGTCCCGGGTCGTGACGTTGGCGGGCGTGGTGTAGTCGAAGCGGAAGCGGGCATTGGTGTAGCCGGCCAGCGCATAGAGCGTTCCGCGGTCCGAGACCTTGTAGCCGAGGCGGACCGCGGCGGCGAGGTCGCGACCGGCGTCGAGGCAGGCGCGGTCGCCGGCGAGGACGACGCTGTTCTCGCACTCTTCCATCGAGCTGAGGTCGGCGCTGAGGTCGAGGCCGAGCTCCACCTTCGGAGCGATCCGGAAGTCGTAGCCGGCGCCGATGCCGTAGACGATTCCGCTGTCGCTGTCGTTGTTGTTGATTCCGGGCCCGTCGGAGCGGACATGGTCCCAGCCGCCGTGGATCTCGGCGCGGAAACCTTCGGCGGCCGCCGGGGTGGCGGTGATGGCGAGGACGGCCACGGAGGCCAACGCATACAGAACGGTCTTCATTTCATTCTACTCCCTGACCGCTCCGGCAACGGCCGGGCGGAGACTTTTCGTTGATCGGTTGGATTTTTTTCCGAACCGGACCCCGGGCTTTCAGGCCTGGTGGATGACCGGTCCGCAGTCGGGGAAGATGGCGCCAGGCAGGACGAGCAACACACGCCTCTCACGGTACAGATACACAAACCGTCTCCTGCCTGGCTCCAGCCTCCCCGGCTGGTGACCCCCTTTTGATGGGACGCTGTGTCAGTCGAATGCCACAGCAAGTTGAACTTGGTTTCAATTGTTACAGGGGGTGCCGGCGAGGCCGTCGATAGAAGCGGAGAAGCCGCGGCGGGTCGTCCTCGGCCTGAGCTTGCATCGGCGCTCTGAATTCGTTTGGGGTCTATCTCTTCGCCGGCGGCGTCTAGTATAAGGGATGGGAAGCGACGTTAGCCGGATCGAGGGGGTCCGCAGAAGTTGGCGGGTGCGGTTGGCGAGTGGCGGTGTGGCACTCATCAACGGCATCTGGGGCCTTTTCAACGCAGCGGTTTCGACCGTCAACCTGCCGGCCGATACCAGCGATGCTTGGGAAGCGCTCATGAGCGTTCCCGGGTTCCTGCCTTTCGGGATTGCGGGCCTGTCGCTGATCGTGCTCGGATGGAGCTTCCTACCGCCGAAACAACCGCAACCCGGCGCCGACGCCCCCTCACCGCCGCCGCCATTCCCGCCGCATCCTAATGAGCACTTCGGCGCACGCGTAATGCGTCCAGTAGTGAATGGAATGAACGTCCGTCCTGGCTCTGGCAGCGACATTTGGGACCGGATCGACGACAAGGAACGGGAAACCAGGGACTACCAGGCTAAGCTCGCCGCAGGCCGCGCCGCAATCAAGGTGAAGGCGGAGCTCATGCGCGACCGCCTGGCGACCCGCAATCACAGCTACGGCAGTTCCGAATCCGATTCCCCATCCACGGCAAGCTATTTGGCCGCCTTATGGGATGCTGAGGAGCGGGGCGAGATATACGACGAATATCACCGCTCCACCTTTGCACTGGGGCTGGGAAAGGGCGCTCCGATGCCAGAGGGCGACACGGTCGCCGAAGTTCAGCGCAACGTCAGGGCGCTCAAGGAGAAGCGCAGGAAGGCCAGCCAGGCGTTTCAGAACAAGCGCCGCAGCCTGATCGCCTCAGGAAGGGATTTGGCGCATCGCTTCCGAGTGGAAAAACCCGGAGAGCACTGGGAAAATTGGGTGAGAAAGCAGCGCGCCTATATGGATATTACGCCCCATCTGGGAGACGAATATCAGGCGTCGGTTATCCGTGGCGCTCGTACAGTTCACATGACGAACGACGGTTCATCATACCCGGAGGCGATGTTCTTACGGGAGCTTGCGCGTCTGGAAAAGGAATGGGGCTTGGTATGAGAAAAACGCGGTGCTGTCGCCTGTCGCCTTTTCTTGTACCTTCGTGCCTTCTCTCAGGAAATCCAGGACCTGCCGGCCGCGGGCGCGGAGCCATCGATGCGAGAGCGCCGTATCTCGGGCGGCCCAACCCTGGATCGTGAAACAAGTTCAGGATGACGCAAAGGCGGCCGGGCAAAAGGCGCCGAACGAAGGCCTGGCGGACGTGCCACGAAAAACCCCCGGCGGCTCGTCACCGCCGGGGGCCAGTCTCCCTAGGGGTCAGGGGACTCGTCAGGCCAGCCGTCCGACCATCTGGATCGGCTGGGCCATGTTGAAGTAATTGGGCGAGGTGGCCATCACGGCCTGGTGGATATCCTCGAACTGCTCGCGGGTGCCGTCGCCCTCGATGAAGACGGTGTAGGTGAGTCGGCGGAATCCGGGCGGCACCTTTTCATCGATTCCGAGGCAGCCGCGAAGGTCGATCTCGCCCTCGGACTCGATCCGGCAGGAGCCGAGGGTGATCCCGCGAAGCGCCGCCTGGCCGACATACCCGACCACCATGCATGCGTTGACCGCCGACATAAGCAGTTCATGCGGACTCGGCGCGGAGTTGGTGCCGAGCATTTCGTGCGGCTCGTCGGCGACGATGGTGAAGCTGCGCGGGATGGCCTTGCCGCGGATCGTGCAGGAATCGATGGTCGATTCGGAGCGCGTCTGGCCCTGCCAGTCCGTCTTTACCCGAAAGCCGACCTGGGGAGGCCCCCGATCCTCGCTCGTCGAGCCGGCCCGGTCGACCGCGGTGAGGTCTAGGCCGTTGACCGGCGACGGCGTTGGGTGGTCGAGCATGTTCGGAATCTCCACGATGATTAGCGCAAAGCCGCCACCGCGGGCTTCCCACGGCCCCGGGCGGCAATCGAAGGAACCGCCGGCGTGGCGGGAAATTGGATCTGGCCGGAGCGCCGGGCGCCGAGCGCGGCGCCGAGCGCGCGCTTCGAGGTGCCCGTGGCGAGGCCGGTGGAGGATTTCAGGCCGCGTTCGAACACGGCGCCGACCTCATTGAAACGGAATGGAAGAAGCGGCTGAAGTCGAGCTCCGCCGCGGCCGGCAGGACGTCCTCGACTTGCCAGGCCGCTCTGGCCGGGCTTGCGAGGACGTCGCCGAAGTTGAACTCATTGTACATTCGGGGCCCTTCCAGGTCGCGCCGCTCAGGCGAGCGTCGAGACGTGGGCCGGCTGCTGCATCGCAAGGACGGTCACCGCGCCGCTGAGGACGGCGGACGACGATCCAAGCGCGGCCGCGGCGAGCAGCACCAGCTGCAGGCGGCTTTTCTTGGCGTTGATGGCGGTCATTTCGTATCTCCAAAATCGACGCGGCAACCAGCGCCGCGACCCGTCCCTTCTGGAGCCCCACCTTGTCCGGCCTATTCCGAGTCACCGGGAAAATTGTGTCAATTGTTACAGAAAGGCGGTTTCTGCCGGGAACCGCTGCGGCTATAAGGGCGGCGCCAGCCGAATCCGGGGGGATTTTTTGAGAGTGGAAGAGGGCGAGATTGCCTGCGTCGTCGCGAGCGTCATCAGCTCCTCGCTGAACTGCCTCCTGCTGCTCGACGAAAAAGGCGGGATCCTCGAGTTCAACAGGGCGGCCGAGGAAGCCTATGGCTATTTCCGAAGCGAAGTGGTCGGAAAATCGATCTGGAGCCTCATCGACCGCAACCCGTCGCGGGAGGAGGATGAGGACTCGCTCGAAGCCTATATCGAGGAGGGCGACTCGACCACCGGGCTGAGGGTCGTCGTCGACGTCCGGATGAAGAGCGCCGACGTCGTTCCGCTCGAGATCAGCGTCACCTCGATCGCCATCGGCGGCAAGCGCCGCTTCCTGCTCAGCCCGCGCGACCTGTCGGCGCGGCGGGCCAATGACGAGCTGGCCGAATCGAGCCGCCGGCTCGAGCTGGCCGTCGAGGGCGCCAAGCTCGGCACCTGGACCTTCGACATGGAGACCGGCCGGACCTGGTATTCCGACCGCTCGAAGGCGATGTACGGCCTCCCTCCCGAGGCCGAGATGAGCACCGCGGTGATCCGCGAGTCGGTCCATCCGGATCATTGGAAGGAGGTCTCGGACCCCTATCTCCACGGCTTCACCGAGGACCGGGTCGAGGTCGAATACCGGGTCTGCTGCCCCGACGGCTCGACCCGCTGGATCTATTCGCTCGGCGCTCTCAACCGCGATTCGGACGGAATCGCTCGGAGCGTCAGCGGGATCCATCTCGACATCACCGACCGCAAGCGGGCCGAGGAGGAGCGCGACGAGGCGCGGCGGACTCTCGATCTGGCGGTCGAGGGGGCGGGGCTCGGCCTCTGGTCGGTCGATCCGGGCACCGGCGTTGTCTGGCATTCGGAAACGTCGCGCCGGCTGTGGGGGATGGACCCCGAAATGCCGATCGATGCCGCGACCCTCAAGGAATATATCCATCCCGACGACTGGGACTCGGTCCGGGCGCCCTATCGCGAGGGCTTTCCGGAGGAGACGGTCTCGCTCGAGCACCGGGTGATCTGGCCGACCGGGGAAGTGCGCTGGCTTCACGCTTTGGGCCAGGCCCAGCGCGATTCGTCGGGCACCGTCACGATGGTCACCGGAATCCATCTCGACATCACCGACCGCAAGCGGAGCGAGGCCGAGCTGGCCGAAACCCGGCGGCAGTTCGAGCTTGCGGTCGAAGGCGCCAATCTGGGCCTCTGGACGGTCGAGCCGAGGACCGGCGAGACCTGGTACAGCGCCCGCTCCCGCCAGCTTTGGGGAGTCGACGGGGAGATGCATCTCGACGGGACGACTCTCAAGGCCTTCATCCATCCGGAAGACTGGGACATGGTGGTCGAGTCCGCCCGCAACGGATTCCCGAACGATACCGTCTCGCTCGAGCATCGCGTGAATTGGCCGAACGGGGACACGCGCTGGGTGCACTCGCTCGGCACAGTGGTCCGCGATTCCGACGGCGAGGCGACGCTGGTCACCGGGATCCACGTCGACATCACCGACCGCAAGCGCGCCGAGCAGGAGCTTGCGGTGTCGCGCGACGCGCTCCACCAGTCCGAGAAGCTCGCCGCCATGGGCGCCCTTCTCGCCGGAGTCAGCCACGAGCTCAACAATCCGCTCGCGGCGATCGTCGGCCAGGCGGAGATGCTCCAGGAGGACAGCGTCGGGACCGAGTTCGAGATCCGCGGCAAGAAGATCGCCGCCGCCGCCGAGCGCTGCGCCAGGATCGTCCAGACCTTCCTTGCGATGGCCCGGCAGAAGGATGCCCAGCGAAGCCTGGTCGACCTCAACGACGTCGTCGCGACCGCGCTCGAGATCGCCGAGTACGGGCTTCGGACGGCGGGGATCGGAGTCCGGGTCACCCTCGGCTCGATGCTTCCCAAGGTGCTCGGCGACCGCGACCAGCTCCACCAGGTCCTGGTCAACCTCGTCGTCAACGCCCAGCACGCGATGCAGGGCGGCGAGACGTTCGACAAGACCCTCACCGTCAGGACCTCGGTCAGCCAGACCGGCGAGGTGCTCCTCGACGTCAGCGATACCGGCCCCGGCGTTCCCGAGAAATTGAAGGGCCGGATCTTCGACCCCTTCTTCACCACTAAGCCGCAAGGCGTCGGAACGGGAGTCGGGCTCTCCTTCTCGCACGGAATCGTCGAGGCCCATGGCGGAACCATCACCCTCGAGCAGAGCCGCCGGGGCGCGCATTTCCGGATCGCACTCCCCGCGGCCACCGACGGCGGCCTGGTCGCCGTTCCGATCGCGGCCGAGACCGCCGCCGAATCGACCCCGGGCGGAAGGGCGCTGGTCGTCGAGGACGAGCCCGACGTCGCCGAGACCCTTCGCGAGCTGCTCGAGCGGGAGGGCTACAGGGTCACCGTGGCGGGCGACGGCGCGAAGGCCCTGATGGCGATCGACCGGGGCGAGTTCGACCTCATCCTTTCCGACCTGAGGATGCCCGGGGTGAGCGGGCCCGACCTCCACGCCCGGCTCGCCGAGACCAAGCCGCACCTCATCGAACGGATGGGCTTCGTCACCGGCGACACCCTGGGCTCGAGCATGGACGACTTCCTTCGCGGCTGCGGCCGCCCGGTGCTCGAAAAGCCTTTCACCAAGATCGGGGTTCGCTGCCTGATCGCCTCGATCCTCCAGCCGAAGGTAGACGCATGAATGACATCGCCGCCCATATCGTGGTCGTCGACGACGACGAGGACGTCCGCTCCACCGTCGCCGAATATCTGAGGCGCAACGGCCTTTCGGTCAGCGAGGCCGACGGCGGAGCCGCGCTTCGCGAGCTGATGGCGACGAGGCCGATCGACCTCGCCTTGCTCGACATCAACATGCCCGGCGACGACGGCCTCACTCTGGCGCGCGAGATCCGCGGTCTCGGCGACGCAGGGATCATCATGCTGACGGCCAAGAGCGACGATGTGGACAGGATCGTCGGTCTCGAAATCGGGGCGGACGATTACATCACCAAGCCGTTCAACCCGAGGGAGCTGTTGGCCCGGGTCAAGGCGGTGCTTCGCCGGGCCAGCCGCGGCGGCGAGGCTCCGGCAACCATGGGCAGCGAGGTCCAGATGGGCAAATGCCGGCTCAACCTCGACACCCGAAAGCTGTTCGAGGCGGACGGGACCGAGGTTCCGATCACTTCGATGGAGTTCGACCTGCTCAAATGCTTCGCCGAGCATCCCCGCCGGGTGCTGAGCCGGGACCAGCTCCTCGACCTCGCGCACAACAAGGAGATGGAAGCCTTCGACCGCTCGATCGACACGAGGATCGCCCGGATCCGCCGAAAGATCGAGCGCGACCCGGCCAAGCCCGAATGCCTGAAGACCGTCCGAGCCGCCGGCTACGTCTTCAACCCCGATTGCGGGTAGGGCCGCGGCGGCCGACAAGGGCCTGACGGCGAGTACGACGGTAAGCGCCTTGCATCGGGCGGCCTTACGCCATGGCCGCGGGCCCTGAATTTTCACAGAGAAGACACGAAGGGACAAGAAAAGGCTGAGTGTCGCCGCGAGGCACTTTCTTGTCCGTTCGCGTCTTCTCTAAAAAAAATATATTGGCGACCGCGCATCCGGCGCGCTTCCCCCTGGGCCGTGCGAACCCTTTTTTAAGGGAAGGCAAAGGCGCAAAGGCACGACGTAGGAAACGGCCTGCGTTCTACGTCGTGCCTTTGCGCCTTTGCGCCTTTGTGCCTTCTCTCGAAACTGGCGCCGAGGCGCCAGGGTTTTGCACCGGTGCCCGTCCCACATCCGACTTGCGGATATGGCAGCGGTGTTTCCAATCAGATCTGAACCCACTGCCCCGGCTTTAGCCTCCGCTCGCCCCAGCGCAGGCCGTCGCCGCCGCCGAAATGGCCTTCGGCGATGATCCGCACCGCGGTGAGGCTTCCGTAGCCGCCGTCCTGGCGCGGGCCGACCCAGCTTCCGGCGCTCGAATCCCAGATCTTCACCTCGTCGTCGCCGACCAGCAGCGCGGTTGCCTCATGGTAGATATGCTCGCCGTCGAGCCAGTGGCAGGAGACGTCCTCCTCGCTCCACTTGCCCTGCCACTGCTCCGTCGCCTCCTTGCTGTAGCGCTGGACGAGCTGCGCCGGGAAGGCGGTGAGGCCCCTCGCCCGGAACGCCTCGAGCGCCAAAGCGGCATGGGTGCCGCAGTCGATCGTCTTGCGCTTGACCGCGTCGCACCAGTGCATCGGCCAGGGCGACGGACCCCATTTGTATTTCGCTCGAAGCCAGCGCGGGCCGCTGGTGAGCTCGGCGCCGTTCAATTGCGCGAAATCCATCGCGACGACCCACTGGCGCGCAATCTCGCAGCAGGCCCCGCCATGGTGCGAGAGAATGCTGTGCGGGAAATGCTGCCAGCGGTCGCTCGGCAGCGGCGCCGGGTCGGCGCCCTCCGGCCGGACGTCGATCCGTGCCTCAGCCTCGGCCAAATACATAAGACATGCTCCTGTCGTAACCGCCGGCGTCGCAGAAGATGAGCATGTCGCCGGCCTTCGTGCCCTCGGGCAGCGAGACGTTGGATGCGACGATGTCATGCTCCATGCAGAGCCGGCCCATCAAATGGGTCTTGCCGCGCCCGAGCGGCTGGAGGGCTCCGGTCTTCCCGCACTGGTGCAGGATCCGGTGGGGCTGGAAGGCGTACATCGGGAGCTCGGCGATCGACGCATCGACCACCGCCTCGACATAATCCTCCTCATGCTCCTGGATCTCCAGGATTCGCATGGCGAGCGCCATCGATGGCTGGGCCATGGCCTTGCCGGGCTCGGAGACGATCTGGCGGGCGCCCGGAAGGAGCGCCCGGACCGTCTCGACGGCGCGGGCGAACTTGCTCTCGTCATCCGAATGCCAGTCGTCCGGGAACCAGCCGCCGCCCATGTCGAGGATCTCGATCCTCCGGCCGGTCAGGCTCTCGATCGAACGGCACCATTTCAGCATCGACTCGAACAGGTGCCACCATTGGGCGACTCCGATGTTCGAGCTCGCCATGTGGAAGTGGATCCCGAACGCAGTGTCCGTCGGCAGCCGGCCGACCGACTCGATCAGCTTGCCGAAGGTCTCCGGGCTGTCGAGCGGGATTCCGAAGCGGGAGGTGACGTTGGGGGTGCGGATCCGGATCCCCACCGTTTTCGAAGACATCTCGCCCGATTCGATCGCCGCCACGCAGCGGTCGAGGTCGGCGATGCTGTCGCAGAAGACGGCGTGCATCCTCTCCTTCGGCATCATACCTTCGGGCCACCATTTGCCGGGGCCGTTGAGGATCACCTGGTCCGCCCGGAAGCCGATTTCGATCGCCTTCTGGGCTTCGGCGAGGCTGATGCATTCGGCGTAGAAGCCGTTCTCCAGCGCCAGCCGGATCAGCCTGTCGTCGGGATTGGTCTTGATCGAATAGCCGCTCACCACCTGCACCTCGTTGGTGCTGAGGCGATGGGCCCGCGCCGCGGCGCGCTTGAACAGGCCCTCGGCAGTCTTCTCGAAGAACAGGAATTGCGGGGTCTGGAGGCTCTCCAGCTCCATCGCTCCGATGTCGCTGAGATAGATTTCCGGGACCTCGGGGATGCCGTCGGCCGTCTCCTCCTCGGACTCCCCGCCGACCAACCCGAGGGCCTCGGCGTCGGCCTTGTGGAGCCGCTCCGCGAGCGAGGTCAGTCCGGACGGATGCTTCATCGAGTGGCCGACCGCTCCGGCGAACGGCTCGGGCAAGGCCGGCAGCGGAAAATCCGGCCGCACCGGGACTTCGAGGACGACCCGGGTGAACTCGGCCGCCTCGGCCTCGGCCGGGCGAGCGCGGACTCCCGTCGCACCCTGCACCAGCAGGGCCGGAAGATTGTATCCGCCTATCGTGGCGCCGTGCACCCAGGCCGGGAAGCGCGGGTTCATCTCGAGCAGCCAGCATTGGTCGGCGGCGTCGCGGACCATTTCGAGCTCGCCGCCGCCGGTCCAGTTCAGCTCCCTGACGATCCGGCGAAGCTCCTTCTCGAAGGCCGGATCGACCGGCCCGACGTCGCCGGCCCAGGTCTTACCCTCGGCGGTGACGTCGCGCTTGCGCATCGCCACGCAGGCGAGCAGCTCGCCGCGATAGGCGGCGAGCATGACGGATTCCTCGTAGCCGCTGACATGGGCCTGCAGGAAAAGCTTCTCGGTCGACCAGACCTTGGTCAGTGCCGCCCGGGCCGCCACGAAGCTGTCCCAGCCCGGAACCCGGGCCGCGTCGTAATAAGGGCCCTTCAGCCAGACCCGCCAATTATGCTCGCGGCAGAAAGCGTGGAGCTCCCAGTCGGAGAGATCGCTCGAGACGAAGGGCGGGATCTTCACCGGAAGCCCCTGATGCGCCTCGACCGCGGGCTTGACGATCCGCTTCAGGGCCGCGGCCGGCGGCGCGAGCAGATTGGGGTGGCCGTCGGGGAAGATCGAGGCGAGCCACATCGCCTCGAGATCGCTCCCGGAGATCCACAGGGCGCCGCCGTCGAGAACCTCGCGCACGCGCTCGGCGTAAAGTTCGAGGTCGAGCTCGTCCCAAGGTCGCTGGATCCAAAGGTCGTCGAGGTCCTTCCAATGGATACCCGACACGCGGTTGTTGTATTCGACTCCGATCAGGGTCGCGTTTGGATAGCCCTGGCGGAGGGACCGGACGATACCGACACCCGGCTGCGGGTTGCCTCCACCATAGAGGCCACTGACATATACCTTCATATTTCTTCCAGGCAGCAATGACATTTCGCCGGAACGGCGGTCATTAAGTGGGGAACTTGTTCCGCTAAATCGTTGTTCAGCTCAGGCAGCTGTGTGATTATTTAGCCGAACCAATACATTAACCAAGGTTAAAATGAGCGAATATTTTATAAAACAACTAAGCAAGGGCCCTGCGGTTCCGTCGCCATCCGACGGCGCGGTCTATCCCAGCTACGCGGACCTCGATCCTTTCATCGACGTCGCTCGTCTGAAGGCGCTCGACCTCTATGTGCGCGAGCGACTGCAGCGGCGGCTCGAGCGCGCCCGCGACCTTCAATTCTACACCGGCCCCTTCCTCCTCGACGGGCGAGCGCCCAACCGCCCCGGTCCGCGAATGGTCTATCTGGCCGAATCCTCGCGCGGGAACGGCCTTGAAGCCTATTACGATCTCGACGACACCGAGGTCTGGCGGCCGACCGCAGACGCCGCGGAATTTTCCGAGCTGATGGACTTCATCGCCACCCTGCCCTTCGCCGCGACGGGCCGGATGCTGATCATCTACGACGATTCGGGCCGCGAGGTGCCCGCCCACCGCGACCATGACAGTCAGGAGCTCTGCCACGAGTTCATCTGGCTGAGGACCAATTTCGACAAGCCCTTCTACATGCTGAACCCGAAGACGGGCGAGAAGCGCTATGTCGAAGGGCACAGCGCCTGGTTCGACTCGGTGAACCAGTTCCACGGCGCCGACGCTTCGGGCGGACTCTCGTTCAGCATCCGGATCGACGGCCGGTTCTCGGACTCGTTCCGCGAGCTCATCCCATTTCCCGAGACGAACCGCGCCTCGGCGCCGGCACTGTGGGCCGGGGCCGGGATGCGCCGAGCCGAGTGCAACCAAGTAGCGGCCCGGTCTGTTCTCGCATCTGACAGGTAGTGGCGGGCGGGTGCCGAAAAGGAACCCCTTGATGTTGCGTTATGTGATGGCAGCCCTTCTCTCCGCGGCGCCGCTGGCCGCAGCCCCGGCTCAGCAGCCCAAGACGGAGGGCTGGGCGCTTGCGGCGATGCAGGGCGGATGCATGGTCCAGGCCGTCTCCGCCCATGGGACGATGCTTTCGATCTGGGCCTTCGCCGGCGAGGAGAAGCTCGGCTTCCTGCTCCAGAACCGCCGCTGGGAAGTGGAGGACGGCAAGAAGACCGCGCTCCAGGTCGAGTTTGCCGGGGCCCGCACCCTGCCAGTCGAGGCCACCGCCCGGGCCGACATCGATGCCGACGGGCCGGGCCTCTATTTCACGGTTGAGCCCGGCGCTTCCGATCGCGGCAATTTCCTCGCGGCCTTCACCAGCGCCCGGGGAATGAGCATCCGCCGCGACGGCGCCGACGTCGACACCCTGTCGCTCGCCGGGAGCCGCGGAGCCATGTCGAGCCTCGCCAAATGCCTTGCCGACCGCTGGAACGAGGCCGGCCCGGCGCCGGCGGACTCGAGCGAGCCGGCGCCTAAGGTCGACGAGTCGATCTGATCCGGACGTCTCTGCAAGTGCAGCGGGTCATCCCGGCGAAAGCCGGGCCCTCGGGTCGTAAAGGCTCGATGGGTCTCCCCGGCACCCGGCTTCCAAGGGGATGACGCTCAAGGCGGAAATGACGGACCCTACTTGAAGTAGCTCCCCCCCGGCCGGGCCGGCGGCGGCTGCTTCTCGGGCCTGGGCTTGGGAGGCGCCCGGCGCTCCGCCCGGGCCGCCGCTTCGGCGCCGTGGGTGGCGAGCTTCAGATAGGCGCCGTGCGCCCGCCTCAGCCGCTGGCGCTCCGGCTCGCTCTTGGCCTCGCCGAGCTGGGTCAGGGCCTCGTCGGCTTTCGCCTGATATTCCTCGGCATTGCTCATCGCTTGCGTTCCTTCGGGAAGGGGGCGAAGGCCGCAGCCGGTCGCTGGCGTCAGCGTGGGCGCTTTGCCGACGGCTGGCAACCTAAATCCAGGTTAAGCGCACCCCTCGACATATTCGATGCTGGGGCCGCCCGCCGAGATCGACTGAACCTGCCCGCTTGCCCCGATGTCGAAGCGGATGCCGCGGGCCGCCGGCGAGACCGGGGACCGTTCGTCGCCTGGAGCGGCTTTCGTCCAGACGGTCAGATATCCGGCCGGCGCCTCTTCATATTTGTGGGCGCCGGAGCGGAGCGCCGCGCCATAAGCCGACCGAACCGCCGAGGCCGGGTCCCCGACCCGAACGCCGCGGTCGGTCGCCACCTTCGAGCCCTCGATCAGCGAGATCCGGGTCAGCCGCCCAGCCTCGATCATCACCAGCATCCCCTCGGGCGCCCGCTCCGGCCGGAACTCGTCGCAGCTTTCGGGATCGGGCCCGCCCACCGCCTGCGGATCGGAATCCTCGCCCAGCGCCTCCACGACCTCCGCCCCGCTCATCCCGATCCGCAAGGGTCCGAAACCTTCCGCGGTGAGCGCGGCCGCGGCCGGCGCTTTCGCCTTCGAAGCCGGAGCCGGCGATCCGGCGGCGGCTCCGCCGGCCGCGACCGCCTGCTTTTCATGCCCGCCGCCGCCCGCCCCGCCGCATCCGGCCAAAAGCGCTATCGCCGCCACTGCAAAAGCCCTCACCGGCCGACCTCCCTTTTCTGGCGCCTCAGCCGACCTGAGCGAAGGCGCGGACCGGGAAGGTGCCCATCCCGGCCACCCTGGGCGGAGCGGCGGTGAAGCGGAAGCCGGTCGCCGGCAGCTCGCTTAGCCGCGTCATATGCTCGACGATCAGGGTCCCGGCGCCGAGCAGGGTCGTGTGGACCGGACGGCGGCGGGTCCGGGTGTCGTCGATATTGTAGCTGTCGATCCCGACCAGTGTGGCGCCGCGCTCGGCGAGCAGGCGGGCGGCGTCTTCGGTCAGATAGGGATGGTCCGAGAAATAGGCGTCGGTTCGCCAGTGGCGGTCCCAGCCGGTGTGGACCAGCACCGCCTTGCCGGCGACCTCGAGCCCTTCGAACAGCGCCGCCCCGGCCTCCATCCCCTCTGCCCGGACGCACAGGCCTTCCAGCCCGGCCAGCCGCTCGATCCCGACCGCCGCGAGATCGTCGCCCTCGGCGTAGCGGTGGAAGGGCGTGTCGAGATAGGTGCCGGTATTGGCGACCATGTCGATCCGGCCGATCTGGAAAGTCGAGCCGTCGTCGTAATTGGCGCCCGACGATTCCCGGTCCCAGAAGTCGCAGATGTGCGGCGCGGGGAGGCCCTTGTAGGTGACCATCCCGTCCTCGATCGTGTGGCTAAGGTCGATCAGCATGGAAAATCGCGCGACAATAAGCGCTTTGGGCGGCGTAAGCCGTGGAGTTCATCTGCTTGAGCTGCTTGTAGAAGCCTTCGGCGATTTCGATATCCCCACTATCGACCTGGGTCTTGGTTCGCCCCGACTTGCGGCCCGTATCGGCCAGGATCATCCCCCAAGTCATCATGTCTGCGAACTGCTCCGCGCTGGGTTCCTTCTTGCCGACCTCCAGCTTGAGCAAGGTCACGCACGAAACGGCCTGATGATAGAAGAGCTCGGGCGGCGGCTCGTATTTCGGCTCGGCCTTGGCGAGCATGGCGAGCAGCAGCAATTCGATCATGACGACAGCCCCTCCATCCGTCGGCGCCTCGCGATGCGCAGAAGCGCGAAGCCGCCGATCAGCATCCATAGCACGTTGAGCGACGCGGACGGAACGGCTCCGTGCCACCAGCCGTTGACGATGAAGCCCGCGGCTCCGACCACGTTCATCCCCTGGTAGAGAGCGGACTGGCCCGTCACCCGCCCGAGCGAGAGCAGGGCGTAGGCGAGCAGGATGAGCAGGGCGCCGGCCCAGCCCGCGATCTCGACCGCGATCTCCGCCCCGCTCAGGCGGCGAGCTTCCGGAGCACGTAGTGCAGGATCCCGCCGGCCCGGAAATATTCCAGCTCGTTCAGGGTGTCGATCCGGACCCTGGCGGTGAAGTCGAAGGCCGAGCCGTCGGCCTTCGTCACCTGGACCTGAAGCTCCTGGCGCGGCTGGAGGTCCGCGATACCCCGGATGGTGAAGGTCTCGGTGCCGTCGAAGATCGGGACTTCGCCGACGAACTGGAGCGGCACGACTCCCATACCGACGAGGTTGGAGCGGTGGATCCGCTCATAGGTCTCGGCGATTACCGCCCGGACCCCGAGCAGGTTGGTGCCCTTGGCGGCCCAGTCGCGCGACGAGCCGGTGCCGTATTCCTTGCCGGCGACGACGACGAGCGGGGTGCCTTCAGCCTTGTAGCGCATCGCGGCGTCGTAGATGGGAAGGGTCTCGCCCGTGGGAATATGGCGGGTGAGGCCGCCTTCGGTGCCTGGAATCATTCGGTTTTTAATGCGGATGTTGGCGAAGGTGCCGCGCATCATGACTTCGTGATTGCCCCGGCGGGCGCCGTAGGAGTTGAAGTCGCCGCGGGCGACCTGGTGCTCGGAGAGATAGGTGCCGGCCGGGCTGTCGGCCTTGATCGCGCCCGCCGGCGAAATGTGGTCGGTGGTGATGGAATCGCCGAAGATCGCCAGTGGTCGCGCATCCTCGATGTCCGACGGCGGGATCGGGGTCATCGTCATACCCTCGAAATAAGGCGGGTTCTGGATGTAGGTCGAGCCCGCCGACCAGGCATAGGTCTCACCCCCCGCGACGGGAATCGAGCGCCACTGCTCGTCGCCCTTGTAGACGTCGGCATAGCGCGCCCGGAACATGTCGCCGTGGACATGGGCGTCGATCAGCCGGCGGACCTCGTCGTTGGTCGGCCAGACGTCCTTCAGGTAGACCGGCTGGCCGTCCTTGCCGGTGCCGAGCGGCTCCTCGATCATGTCCCCGGCGACCGTGCCCTTCAGTGCATAAGCGACGACGAGCGGCGGCGAGGCGAGGTAGTTGGCCCGGACGTCGGGCGACACCCGGCCTTCGAAATTGCGGTTCCCGGAAAGCACCGAGGCGGCGACCAGGTCGTGCCTGGCGATCGCCGCCGAGATGGGCTCGGGAAGCGGCCCCGAATTGCCGATGCAGGTGGTGCAGCCGTAGCCGACCAGGTCGAACCCGATCGCGTTCAGGTCCTCGGACAGGCCCGCGCGGTCGAGATAGTCGGTGACCACCTGGGAGCCCGGAGCGAGCGAGGTCTTAACCCAGGGCTTGGAATCGAGCCCCCGCTCGCGCGCCTTTCGGGCGACGAGGCCGGCGGCGATCAGGACCGCCGGGTTGGAGGTGTTGGTGCAGGACGTGATCGCGGCGATGACGACGTCGCCATGGCCGAGGTCGGGGACCGCGGGATCGCCCGGGCAGGGGTGGCGCTGCTCGAGCTCGCCCAGGCTGTGGCCATATTCCTTGGTGAAATTGGCGATGAACTCCTCGTCGACCCGCGAAAGCACCACCTTGTCCTGGGGCCGCTTCGGGCCGGCGAGGCTCGGCTCGACGCTGTCCATGTCGAGCTCCAGGGTGTCGGTGAACAAGGGTTCGTGATAGGCTCCGGGCTCGAGCCAGAGGCCCTGCGCCCTCGCATAGGCCTCGGTGAGCGCGATCTGCTCCTCCGGGCGGCCGGTGAGCCGCATGTAATCGAGGGTCTTGCCGTCCACGGGGAAGAAGCCGCAGGTCGCTCCATATTCCGGCGCCATGTTGGCGATCGTCGCCCGGTCGGCCACCGAAAGCGCCGACACCCCGGCGCCGTAGAATTCGACGAACCGCCCGACCACGCCCCGCGCCCGGAGCATCTGGGTGACGGTGAGCACCAGGTCGGTGGCGGTGATCCCCTCCTGGAGCGAGCCCGTCAGGTGGAACCCGACCACCTCTGGGATCAGCATCGACACCGGCTGGCCGAGCATCGCCGCCTCCGCCTCGATCCCGCCGACTCCCCAGCCGAGAACGCCCAGGCCGTTCACCATCGTCGTGTGGCTGTCGGTGCCCACGAGGGTGTCGGGATAGGCCACCGTCTCGCCCGAAGGATCGGCCGACGACCACACGCCGCGGGCGATATATTCGAGATTGACCTGGTGGCAGATCCCCGTCCCCGGCGGCACCACCTCGAAATTGTCGAACGCCTTGGAGCCCCATTTCAGGAACTCGTAGCGCTCCATGTTGCGATGATATTCGAGCTCGACGTTCTGGGCGAAGGACTGCGGAGTCCCGAACGCGTCGACCATCACCGAGTGGTCGATGACCAGGTGGACCGGAACCTGCGGGTTGATCTGAGCCGCATTCCCCCCGAGCCGGGCCATCGCGTCCCGCATCGCGGCGAGATCGACCACCGCCGGAACCCCGGTGAAATCCTGCATCAGCACCCGCGCCGGCCGATACTGGATCTCCTTGGTCGAGCTCTTCTCCTTCTGCCAGTCGACCAGCGCCTGGATGTCGGCCCGGGTGACGGTCTTGCCGTCCTCGAAGCGGAGCAGGTTCTCGAGGAGGACCTTCATGCTGAACGGGAGGCGGGAGATGTCGCCGAGCTGGGCGGCGGCCTTCTCGAGGGAGTAGTAGGCGTAGGTCTTGGAGCCGACCTGGAGGTTGGTGCGGGTGCCTAGGGAGTTGTTGCCGACGGCGGTCATTGGGCGCCTTTCGATGGGATTGTCGCCGATCGGGGAATGTCACCGATCGGCTAAGGTTGCGGGCGCTCTAGCAACGGGGGGCGGGAGTGTGAAGGGTCACACCCGCCTCGTCATGCTGAACCTGGTTCAGCATCCAGGGTGGCGCCGCTCCGAGGCCGGCGGCCTGGCATCGCGCACCTTTCCTCCGGCGGGGTGCGATCTCGATTTTTTGGAGAGAAGGCGCGAAGGCGCAAAGGCGCGCCGTAGGCGGCTGCCGGCGGGCAAACGAACTTCGCATATTGCGAGATTCACGATGCGAAGGCCCACCGATTTCGGTAAATGGCGGGAGTCATGAACGAGATTCCCAAGCTTCCGCGAATAGTGGTCGACCCCGCCATCCGTGACGGGCAGCCGATGGTACGCGGCACCCACTTCGCAGTGGCAAATATACTGCGCCTTCTCGAGGACGGGGACACGGAAGAAACGCTCGTGGCCGACTTCCCGCCCCTCACCCTCGCGGACGTTCGCGCCTGCCGCGCCTATGCCGCGGCGACGGGGCTGGCTGCGCGGCGAGGAGATTGGCTCGACAAGTTCGCCGGAACCTTGGATGAGGATTTCGCTCGGGCGGCCCTGGATCGGCCAGGCCCTGAGAGTTATGAACGGCCCGACATCAGCTTCGACTGATGCGCTATCTGCTCGATACCAACATTCTCATACACTCCATGGCTCGCGACGGGGCCGGACTGCGACGACGAATCCGGATTCATGATGGCGAGGTAGCGCTCTCTGCCGTGGTTCTTCACGAACTCTATTTCGGCGCCTTCCGCAGCGACGCTCGACGGGATCAGCTGGATCGGATCGAACGGCTGAGCATGGAGATGCTTTCGTTCGACCGGGACGACGCTCGAGCCGCTGGACTTATCCGGGCCGACCTCAAGCGCAAAGGAACGCCGATCGGGCCCTACGACCTCCTCATCGCCGGGCAGGCGCGGGCGCGGGGGCTGACGGTGGTGACTCGCAATGTCGGGGAGTTCCAGCGGGTGGAGGGGCTGGCGGTGGAAGCGTGGGCGGGATGAGCGGCGCTCAGGTGGTCTCGCCGGCGGCGGCGAGGGTGGAGCGGGTGTTTAGGGAGTTGTTGCCGACGGCGGTCATAGGGGCTCTCACGTGCTTAGAGCCGGGCGTGGGAGGGAGCCCGGCGCGGTTGCGGGGGCTCTAGCAAGGTGGGGGCGAGGGGGGAAGGGTGACCGCAATTGCTCAGCCCTCAGGTAAGCTCGGCAAAATCACAGATGGAACGTGGGAGACATGGGACATGCTCGCCGCCAGCTGATAAAGACCAGAACCCCAGTAGCGACGAGCAAGAGGCCAGCGTGGACTATAATTACGAGGCGCTCGACGAGCAGCTGTTCCAAAAGCTCTGCCAAGCAATTCTATCCGCCAAATACCCCCGCGTGCAGTGCCTCCCTGTGGGTCAACCAGATGGCGGTCGAGATGCAGTTCGTCGTTCCAAGGGTTCGTCTATAGTCTATCAAGTAAAGTTTTCTCGTAATCCGGGTATCAGGTCGGAGCGCGACGCGGTTTCTAGTCTAATAGCGTCAGAGAAAAGCAAGATTAACCTTCTCGTGGAACAGGGTGCTGCTGAGTATCACTTTTTTACGAATATAGCCGGCACGTCTCACTTGGGCAATGGATCGATTGATCGCATCAACGAGCAACTTTCCGACGAGTTCTCGATACCGACTTTTTGTTGGTGGCGAGATGAGATAGATCGTAGTTTAGACGCGCATTCTGACATTAAGTGGAGTTATCCGCAAGTTCTTCGTGGACTGGACTTCCTACAGTTATTGGTAGATGAACGAGACCTGTTACCGATAGCCGAGAAATATCGATCATATGTACGCCAGCAGTATTCGGATGATCGGGAGGTAAAGTTTCGCCAAGCTCAGCTCCAGAGTGGATTGCTCGACCTGTTTGTTGACATTCCGGTGTCTCAGTCCAGGTTTACACCGGTGAGGCTTGAGTTGCTTGAGATAGACGACAGCGAATCACCTAACGATGTTGAAGAGCTTCCGCCGGCCACCCCTGCTATTTACGCCCCACAGCAGGCCTTGGCCGCTAAGTGGCTATTGTCCCGATCAACCCCGAAGGTTCTGCGCCTTGTTCTAGAGGGTGCACCTGGTCAGGGAAAGTCGACCGTGACTCAATACGTATGCCAAGTGCATCGCATGCGTCTGTTGGACCTCACAGCGGACATCGATCGCGTTCCGCCACAGCATCTAAATTCGTTTCTAAGGATGCCGTTTCGCGTCGACCTACGCGACTACGCAACTTGGCTAATGGGATATGACCCGTTTTCAGCGGACGCACGTACGCCGCGCCCGGCATCCGGACTAGATACTCTCGAGTCCTTTTTAGCTCATCAAGTTCACGTGCTTTCGGGCGGGCAATCCTTTTCTGTAGACGATCTGGTGGTATTCTACCGGAAAAATCATATTCTTATAGTTCTAGACGGCTTTGACGAAGTTGCCGATCTCAATACCCGTGCCAGACTTTTGGGCCAAATCCGAGACTCTTCTAACCGCTTAGAGGGAATCTCTCGGTCGCTACAAATTATAGTAACTAGTAGACCAGCGGCTTTTGCATTGTCTCCGGGATTTCCGGGCACGGAATGGGACCATCATAGTCTCACCGCGCTCCGACGTGTGGAGATCGTCGAGTACGCTGACCGCTGGCTACGAGCCCGTGCGTTCGGCATCCGTGATACGGCCGACTTCAAAAGCGTTCTGGTCGACCGGTTAGATCAACCGCATATTAGCAGCCTCGCTCAGAATCCGATGCAGCTAGCTATTCTGCTTACACTCATCAGCACTAAAGGGCGCTCCCTTCCCGATAAGAGAACCGCCCTATATGACAGCTATATGGACCTCTTCTTCGGCCGCGAAGCGGAGAAGGATGAGACGGTTCGCAACAATAGGGACTTATTGGTAAAGTTGCACCAGTATGTGGCATGGGTACTCCACTCGGAAGCAGAAACGGGGCAAGGCACGGGATCGGTCTCGCATGACCGGCTTGTTGAGTTGGTTAAGGAGTATGTCAAAGAGGTTGGCCATGAGTATGCCGACATAGAGAAGCTGTTTACGGGGATTGTTGAGCGCGTTGGGGCGCTCGTGTCGCGGGTTCAGGGCAAATATGAGTTTGAGGTGCAGCCGCTACGTGAGTATTTTACTGGCCGCTACTTGTATGAGAGCGCCCCTTATTCTCCTGCTGGAGCGGAAAAGGGAGGGACGAAGCCGCAGCGTTTCGATGCGATGGCTAGGCATCCTTATTGGGTCAACGTCGTCCGGTTCTACTGCGGCTGCTACAGTTCGGGCGAGCTGGGCTCGCTGGTAAACGGCTTGGCAAGCCTGATTGAAGCGGAGCCCTATGCGTCCATAAGCCTGCCCAGAGTTTTGGCGCTGATGCTTCTCTCGGATTACGTCTTTTCGCAGGAGCCGCGGTCTATTCGTGATGTGAGTTCGCTGTTGTCCGATGATCGGGGCTTCTATCTTCTTTTGGCTGCAATCGATGAGAATTCGCAGATCCCGCTCGCGCTCCCAGAAAAATGTGGTCGGGAGGGACTGTGCGAAAAGGCCCAGAAGGTACTCGTCGCTACCTCACGCTCCGACGTGGCGAGCCGGGCAGGTAGGATTGTAGCCTTTAACTCCTCGATTCCGGAACGGATGGAGCTCTGGCTGCAAGTGTCGCGTAGCGATCCTGATAATGCGGATGTGTACGGGATAGCCTTGCAGATTGCCGAGGCGATTTCGGATGAAGAGCAGGTCGCTCTGTATAAGGAATTCGGGGACTCGTTTTTTCGTCTAATGTCGTCTCAAGGCATATGGGACAATGTTGGCCCAACTTGCCTAGCCGAAGCAATCGCTGAACGGTGGCTTCATGGCGATCCCTGGGCGGTGCGCATGCCCTATTATAGACAGTGGCATCGCGGAGTAGCTCGTACTGGGGAATTTGCGGGGATACTGTCGCCGCGCCTGTACTACCCGTTTTTTGAGTATAGGTCGGTTAGCACGCCTGCAATCCACTTTTTGAGCCGTTATTCGCAGAATTACGGCATTAGCCACAAGCGTTTGGTCACCTCCAACGTTCCTAAGGCGGTGCGAAGCTTCATGGGTGCCGCAGACGACGCGCTCGATATGCCCGTTACCCAGTGGGCCAGCACGCTGGTCCCATGGAATGCGGTTATTGAAGCAGGAAGACAGTCTTTCGGAGAGCGCCCAGCGTTGGACCGGCTAGCGGTTTTGGCTGCTGGTATACGCTCGAAGGATGGCAAGAAAGCGGGGTATGATGATTTGCTTGACCGAAGCGGATTTCTGGCGGAGCGTGCAAGATATGCTCGCCTCAGTTCTGGAAATATCCAGTGGTGGCTCGCGCAGATACGACGAGCTTCGTCACAACCTGAGCAAGACTGGGTTTTACTGAATTTGTTTTGCTGGGCGACTATGCGGACGTTGCAGGCCGTTGCTGATGAAGTTATTCCGTTGCTACACGGGCTACCTGTTGATCGGTGGCACTGGCTGGCTGACTCGGTGTCCTCGGTCACAAACGCTTCCTGTGCGCCCAAAACCGGCACTAAACCTGAGGTAAAGATCTTATCGCCGAGGTTTACTGTCTTGGTGTCCAATCGCCTGACGCAGAGCGCTGCGTTTGGCGCTTGGCGGCACAACTTTGCTAGCTGCGTTACCGACGATGGCATAATTGCGCAGTTTTGTCAGAGGATGACTTTTAATGCTATTCGGGATAGTTCAATTGATTGGGAAGAAGGTTTACGCCTCTTGAAAGATACTGGTTCGCATAGTCAAGATGAAGGCTTACGGCATTTGGCTGCGTTCGCACCTATGAGTGAGGCGGCTGTTCGAGATGTTTTAGATGACCCGGCACGCTACCCTATAGCTATAGCCTCGCTGGCCGAGCAGACGTTGGCTTCCATCGTCCTCCGAAAGACGCCGAAGGTCACTAAGGTAGCACAGCAAGAGGAATGGTTCCCTGCTCGGAGTTAGCTGCCAGGAGGGATGCGGTTGCCCGCCAGCGCGTGTGCCAGTGCGCGTCACTGCTTAGGTGGGATAACGCCTCCACTAAAAGGGCCGGTGTCGATGAAGAATATGCCGTCTGCTTCGAAGGCCTGGCGCAGGGCCTGGACGCGGGCCGGGAGGACTGGTTCGCCGGCTTCATAGCGGATGACAGTACGAGCGCTCACGCCGGAGGCGGCGGCGAGATCCTGCTGCGACCAATCGAGCGCCGCCCGGGCCATTCGGCATTGGCGCACATTCATTTTGTCACAATTCCAGCAAAAAACACTTGCCAGCGTCCTCGCTGCCTGTCATATTCTCAGCCATAATTGCAGAACCCCAACCCGATCGGCGGGAGACCCTTGGTCATGGCTTCCAGGGAGCATAGCGGCGTGCGGGCTTCACTTCCACCTGTGGATGGTGACCGAGCCAATGCAGGCGGCGAGGGCGGTTCGGGTTTTACGCGGCGGGCGGTTCTGGGGGCTGCGGTTGCCGTGCCGGCGGCGGCTACTGTCTCGTCATCGCGAGGAGCGGAGCGACGTGGCGATCCAGTGCTGGATTGCCGCCCCCGGCCTGGCGCCGGGGTCGCAACGACGGAAAGGCGGGCGCGTTGGCAGCACGCCCTCACTGCCTATCGCGAGGCTCAAGCGGCGCAGGATCGGTTCGATCTCGCCACGCGCGAGGCCGCTGCCGGGCCTCGGGGGCGGTCGTTCGCCGAGCAGAGGAAGATGGACGATCGGTTCGGGGATTATCTCGTCGCGACCTGCAATGCGGTTCGGAGGGTGATGCGGACCCCGGCGCCGGATCTGGCGGCGCTGGGGGTGAAGATCGCGCTGGTGGTGGACGAGCGAGGCTGGGAGCTCACCGACGGGGAGCGGGGGATGAGGGTGCTGAAGGCGGATGCCCGGCGGTTGTGTCCCAAGGCGTGAAGCGACGCAGGGCGGCCTGCGTCGTCGGACGGGCTCGGCTGCCTAGGCCAGCCGCCCCGCCGGCCGGGCGCTGCGCCGACTCCACTCGCTGCTTGCGATTGCTGCGCAATCGCTTCGCTGCTCATGGGCGGCTTGCCGTGGACGAGCGAGGCTGGGAGCTCACCGGCGGGGAGCGGGGGATGGCCACGCTGAAGGCGGATGCCCGGCGGTTATGTTCGCCGTCGGGGGACGGGAGACTGGGAAGAGGCTAGACCTTCGTCCCAGCCTCTTTCGTGGCGCTCCAGCGACTGTTCCTCGGCCTCTCGCAGCTCCGCCTCGCGAAGGCGCGCCATCGTTATCGGATAGCGGCGCAATATCCGGTCGACCAACGCGACGGTGTCGATCGGTGCCTCGGTCGGGCGAGCGAGGAGCGGTTTGGGGCGTTTGGCCATGTGGCCGAGGGTACGGGGTTCGCCGCGTCATCCCAAATTCGGATGCGAGTGAAGAAAATGGACGCAGGGCGGCCTGCGTCGTCGGACGGGCTCGGCCGCGGAGCCGGCCGCCCCGCCGGCCGCGCGGGGGCGAGTCCGGGCGATGCGCAGCTTCGCCAGGCTCGCCCTGTGCGGAAGGAGGTCACGGGCGGCCGTGACGTCGGACGGGTTCGCCCGGCCTGGCCGGCCGACCCGCCGGCCGGCCTTCGGCGACTCCGCGCTCAACGGCGCGATCGCCTTGCGATCCCGGCGTTGGACGAGGGCGCCTCGGGCGGAACAAAAAAAGAACTTCCAATGTAGGAAAAGCTCTGGGACAATCGCGTGGTGGCGAATCGAGTCGGCGAAGGTGGGGCCTTCGCCGGCTCCAGCAGGGAGTTTGGTCATGGCTCTGGGATGGAAGAAAGGCGGGTTCGATCCGGCGAAGAAGGCGGCCTGCCTGGAGGCGCTGGGGCGCGGGGTGACGGTGGCGGAGGCGTGCCGGGAGGCGGCGATCTCTCCGACGACCTTCTACAAGCACGAGAAGAAGGATCCGGAATTCGCGTCTTTGTGCCGGGCGGCGAGGGCGCGGTCGGCGGGGACGGTGGGGCTCGAGATCATGGCATGGGAGCGCGGAGTGACCGGGATCGAGGAGGAGGTGGTCCAGGGCGGCAAGGTGGTCGGGACCCGGCGCCGGCGCTCCGATTCGGTGTTCAAGATGCTCCTCGAGGGCGGCGATTCGGGGCGCTACGGGCCCCAGGTGAAGGCGCTTCGGGCCAGGATCGAGAGCGAGCTCAGGCCGAGGATCGAGGCCGAGATTCGGGCGGAGCTCGGGCCGAGGCGGATCCTTCGCGAGGAAGGGGAGGCGCTGCGCAAGCGCATCGAGCAGAAGCTGTCCGACTTCAACCGGCGGATGGGAGGCAATGGATGAGCTTCGAGGATCGAGTCACCGAGGCCGACTGGGCGCAGTTCCGGCGCAACCTCATCGCCGACGACGTCGCACTGGGGATGCCCGAGAAGGCGGCGGCGGCGGCTGCGGCGCGGGCGGAGGCTCGGGCCAAGGCCAGGCTCGAATGGCTTTGCGAGCGGTTCGAGCGGATGACCGAGCTTTGGGCGCTGCTCGGCCGCTACTGGGCGGACTTCGCCGAGGCGCATCCCGAGATCGACCTCGAGGAGCCGGACGATTGCGACCTTCCGCTCCTGATCGACCCGCCCGAGCAGGCCGAGCTCGAGGCGGTCGAGGCGGAGATCGCCGCGGCGCGGGACCGGGACGTGTGGCCGAGGCATTTGTATTTCGACGAGGTGTAGGGGCGAGCGTCCGGCGGCAGTTCGGGTTCGCGGTGCGGGCTGGATTTATTGAGCGCAAAGACGCGAAGAGCGCGGAGCGCTCTCCTGGCTCGGAGCCTTTCCGCAAGCGCGGCGCCTTCGTCGGCCGGGGATTGGCCGCTTCGCGGTATCTTTGCGTCTCTGCGTCTTTGCGTTGAAAAATTCAGCCGGGCCTGCCGCCCGGGGAGGAGCACTGGAAGCTCGGGGCTGGGAGAAGAGGACGCAGGGCGACCTGAGTCCTCGGACGGGCCCGGCTTCGCCGCCCGCCGGCGGCCTTCGGCACTCCGTTCGCTGCCCGCCGTTGCTTCGCAACGCCTTCGCCGCTCCCGGGCCCCTCAGGCCTCGAAGGCCTCCAGGATCGGGCAGGGTCCTTTCGTGCCGGCGGCGCAGGCGGTGGTGAGGCGGGTGAGAGCGGCGCGGGCGGCTTCGAGCTCGGCGATCTTCGACTCGAGGGCGGCGAGGCGCTCGGCGGCGAGCGCCCGGACCCTGGGCCGGTCGTGGCCGGAATCGAGCTCGAGCAGCTCGCCTATCTCCTCCAGCGTGAAGCCCGCCGCCTGGGCGCGGCGGATGAACAGCAGGCGGCGAAGGTCGGGAGCGCCGTAGCGGCGGACCGAGCCGGCCCTGGGCGGCTCGTCGAGGAGTCCCCGGCGCTGATAGTAGCGGACGGTCTCGACTCCGACCCCGCCGGCGGCGGCGAGCCTGGCGATGGTCATTTCGGGCATTGGAGTCCCTTCGCGAAATATCGCCCCTCCCCCGCCGGGGCGGGAGAGGGGTCTTGCCGGCTCAGCGGCAGTTGCAGGGCTTGCAGGTGCAGGGGTTGCAGGGGCAGCCGCCGCGGGTCTTGGCGTTGTTCGTCATGGTCTTTCTCCTCTCGGGCCGGAGCGTCGTGCCCGGCCGCGAATCGCCTTATAGCGGCCGTACCATGGTACGGAGTCAAGCGTCGGATCGCGGAGGCGATCGGCGGATCTCCGGATTGCTCGTCGCCTCGCGACGACGGTCCGGCCGATCGTGTCAGCGGGCCGCCTTGCGCAGGCCGGGGCGAAGCGAGGCGATCCGCCCGGCCTCCTTGAGCCGCTCGATCTCCTCCTCCTCCAGCTCCTCGATCCCGGCGATCTCGTCGCGGGCGCGGCGCGAGGCGATGAGCAGCTCGTCGAGCTTGGCGTGGCGGGCGACGTCGCGGCGGTGGGCGTCCTTCTCGCGCCGGTTCTGCTGGTTGAGGACCATCTGGGTGAGGGTGATGGCGAGGATCGAAAGCCCCGCCGTCAGCCAGTCGACCCGCCAGGCGAAGGCGAACCACAAGGCGCAGAGCAGGACCAGCCCGATCTGGGCGAACGGATGGGCAGAGGAATCGGCGGCTTTCTCGGAAAGCCAGCAGCCGGCCGCCTCGAGCCGGGTCTGGCCGTCGGTCATATGCATACACTCCCCTCCTCGGGCGAAAGCCGACTAACGTAGGTTGTTAATCTGGGTCCCCCTGAGGAGCGGCGGGCCGAGGCAAAGCGGGGTTGGCCGGGCGGGCGACGGAGGGCCGGCTCAGTCGCAATTCTTGTTGCAGTTCCCGTGGCCGTGCCCGTTGCCGTTGCCGTTGCCATTTCCGTTGCCCGGAGGGGGCGGCGGGGGAGGAGGCGGCGGCGGCGGCGGAGGCGGCGGCGGCGGCGGCGGCGGCGGAGGCGGCGTCGGCGAAGGCGGCGGCGGCGACGAAGGCGGCGGCGACGACGGCGGCGGCGAGGAGGGCGGCGGCGACGATCCCGGCGGCGGGGGCGGCGGCAGCACCCCGGCCATCTGCGTGTAGACCCTGCGGTTCTCGCGGATCGTGATCGGCCCGAGCTTGAAGAAGATGAAGTCGAGCGGGACCTGGGTGTCCATCTCGATGTCGACGAAATTGTTGCCGTTGTCCTGGCCGCGGGTGAGGACGAGCTTCGAACCGGCAAGTCCGTTGGTGCGCGAGATCCTGGCGTTGATCGCGGCCTGGATGGCCGGGTCCTCGGGAACCGGCCAGATCGACGCCACCCGGGCGCCGGCGGCGACCGCGTTCTTCATGTCGGCGTTGGCGTAGAAGAGTTTGCCCATCTGGGCCACTCCGACCACGAACGTGATCAGCACCGGAGCGATCAGGGCGAACTCGACCGCTCCGATCCCCCTGATATTCCGGCCGAGCCGCTTCAGGATCGTCGGTCCGAACAGCTCCGCCTTGGTCTCGCAGGGCCCCTGCTCCTCGACGACCGGGCTTTCGCATTCGAGTGGAAGTTCGAGCATCATTGTGTCCTCAGCGTTCCGCTGGCACCCATCGGAATGGACTTGTAATAGAACTGACCGGTGAAAGTTTTCGTAACCTTGACCCGGATGTATCGCGCGGCGGCCTGGGTCCCGGTGCAGGTATCGGTGACGGGCAGCGGATCGCCGCCATTGCATTCGAGCCAGCGCTCGATCGTGACCTGGGATTCGGGAAGCTTGCCCGCGGCCTTGGCGACCTCCGTCTTGACGTAGGAATAGTCGACGTCGTTGCCGGTCGCGGCCGCGACGGCGGGGCGCGACTGGATCATCTCGAGCCCGCGATTCACCGCCTGCTGGAGCGCGAAGCGGTCGGCGAGGCCCCGGCTGAGGTCGATCACGCCCATGGTGAGTAGCGCCAGGAAGGGCACGAGGAAGCCGAATTCGATCAGGCTGGTGCCGCGCTCGTCCCGGGCAAGTGCTGGAAGGAGCCTCATCCGATCAGCCTCACGACGGTCTGCCGGACGGACGACGAGCCGGTGCCGTCGCACTGGTTGCTGATGCGGGCGCCTCCGCGGAACCTGAGCTTCTGGCCCACCATCTGAAGGCAGTTCACGGTCATTGTCGAATTCCCGGCGTAGGTGATGTCGGAGGTCGGGAAGTACATCGCTCCCGTCAGGTTGGAGCTTGAGCCGCCGTTGATCTTGATCTCGATGTTCGAGGCCCGCCGGTCGCGGTAGAAGAGGATGCCCTTGAGGTCGCCGCTGTCGGGCGCGCTGAGGTTGAGGTTCGCCTGCGAGTTCATGATGAGGTCGCCGGCCTGGCCGTTGGGCCCGGTCATGATCCAGGTGAGCTGCTTGCCCGTGACGTCGCCCTTGAAGTCGATATCGCCGCCGTAGATCGTGATCGACTCGACGGAATCCGGGATGTTGAGCGCTGCGCTCGGCGGAATGCTCGCGGCGAGGAAGCAGGGGTTCGGGCCGAGCGTGGCGAAGTTGGTCGAGGCGGTCAGGGTCCCGTTCGCGGTGCATTTCGACGCGTCCGGCGCCGGATTGGCCAGATAGGCGTACGGATCGGCCTGCGCCGCCGAATAGGGCTGGAGCACCGTCGGCTCGACGAAATTGTTCGATTTTCCGTTGAGGCCGCCGACCGCCGCGATCGGCGAGGCGGTGATCGACGAGGCGCCGCCGGCGGTGACGCACTGGGTCCCGGTGCAATTGCTCTTCATCCCGCAGCCCAGATTGATGTCGGCATTGCCGTTGACGTCGATCCCCGCGTCCGGGCCGTTGTAGAGCGAGATCATGCAATATTGGCCGTCCTGGACGAGCGCGGCGGTGGCTGTCGCGACCATCTTGGTCGGGGTCTTGGTGAAGATCGACAGGAAGGGCAGTGTTCGGGTCGCCGTCAGGGTGACCTGGACGGTTTGGGTATAGTCGGGGAGGCGGGGCGCCACGACGATCTGCTCCTCCTCGGTGAGGACCGGGAACTTGTTCTTGTCGAGGTCGCGGTGGATGGCGTCATGCTCGTTGTCGCCGAGCGACACGGCATAGGCGCCGGCGATCGAGCTCGAATCGGCGGCGCGCTGGAGCTGGCGCTTCCAGACGCTGAGCTGGATAGTGTCGACCGCGAAGGCGGCGGAGCCCAGGAGCAGCGGCATCACCGCCGCCGCGACTACGAACACGTTCCCGCGTTCGCTCGAAACCAGATCCTTGAGCCAGCTCAATGCCCTCATCGTCCCATTCCTCTTCGGTGCAAAGCGCAGCTAGAGGGGACCGAACTAGGCCCGCGGGATTGCCGACTCGTTGACCGCAATGGTTACCGTCGAATTAGGGCTGTTTTGTCCGGTCGTTGACCACGCGCCTCATTCCTTCGCGGAAGGTGCCGCCGCCGAAGTTCATCAGAAGGCCCAGGGGCCGTTCGAGAAGCCGCAGATAGGTGAGCAATTGTCGCGAATGAACGGCTGCAAGCCGTTCCACCGACTTGACCTCGATAACCAGACAGCGGTCGATCAGCAGATCGGCGCGAAACCCCTCGGGAAGGCGTATCCCGTCATATTCGAAGGCAATAGGTTTCTGCCGCTCAACACAAAGTCCCAAACGCGCGAGCTTGGCAGCGAGCAGGGTCTCATAAACGGACTCCAGCAGGCCGGGTCCGAGGTCGCGATGGATCCGATAGCCGCAGTCGATTGCCAGGGCCGTCAGCTTCTCGATGTCGGACATGGTCTACCTCCTCGTCCAATGACCCGGTCCTCAGCCTTTCATTTTTCGGGAGAAGGCACGAAGACACGAAGGGACAAGAAGAAGGGCGGGCACCCGCGCCTTTTCCTTGCCTGCTAGGGCTTGTCCCATTTTGGCGAGAATACAAAAATCACATGCGGTCGACCGCCCCCCTCTTTCTTGTCCCTTCGTGTCTTCTCTCAAAAAATATTGGCCTGCGGCCCGAGGAAGAGCACTCGATGCGGCGGACTCAATGGGCGGCGGCGTTGCCCCAGACTTGGGTCAGGCGGGCTTCTCGGCCGCAGCGCCAGCGGTAGTATTTGTATTTGGTCGGGTTCTTCTTGTAGTAATTCTGGTGATAGTCCTCCGCCGCGTAGAAGGGGGCGGCGGGGAGGATCTGGGTGGCGATGGGTTTCTTGAGCAAGGCTGCGGCATTGCCCCTGGTCGTTTCGGCAATCCGGCGCTCGGCGGGGTTGGCGACGAAGATCGCGGAGCGGTACTGGCTTCCCCGGTCGCAGAACTGGCCGCCGCCGTCGAGCGGATCGACCGTCCGGAAGAAGTGGGCGACGAGCTTCGAATAGCTGACCTTCGCCGGATCGTAGGTCACCTTCACCGACTCGATGTGGCCGGTGCCGCCGGACGAGACCTGCTCGTAGCTGGGGTTCGCGATCCTGCCGCCGGAATAGCCGGAAATGGTCGACACCACGCCCGGCACCTTGTCGAAGTCCGATTCGGTGCACCAGAAGCAGCCACCGGCGAAGACCGCCGAGGCGAGCCTGTTATTGGGCGCCGCCCCGGCCGGGTGGGGCGACTGGAGCGCGATCGCGAAGCCGACGAGCAGCAGCAAAGCGCCGAGCAGGGCCTGGACGGTGCGGGTCATGCCGGGCGGAACTTCAAGGCGAGGCCGTTCATGCAGAAGCGCTTGCCCGTCGGCCTCGGGCCGTCGTCGAAGACGTGGCCGAGATGGCCGCCGCAGCGCCGGCAATGGACCTCGGTGCGGGTCCCGAAGAGGCCCCGGTCCGGCCGGGTCCGCACGGCGTTGGGAAGCGGAGCGGTGAAGCTCGGCCAGCCGGTGCCGCTGTCGAACTTGGCGGCCGAGCTGTAGACCGGGAGGTCGCAGCCGGCGCACAGGAAGGTGCCGCGGCGCTTCTCATGGTCGAGCGGGCTCGAGCCGGCGCGCTCGGTCGAGGCCTCGCGCAGGACGGCGTAGCGTTGAGGGCCGAGCAGCCGGCGCCATTCGGCGGGGGCCTTGGTGACTTCGAACCGTTCGGCCGCTTCGGCGGGCGAGCCGTTGCGACCGAAGATGGCGAAGCCCGCTCCGGCCGCGACGGCGAGAGCCGCCGCCGAGCCGAGGAAGCCGCGCCTGGAAACTGGGGAATCGGACATTGGGAGACCTTTCAGGGGCCTCTAATGTAGGAACGACGCCGGCGTTCGCCACCCTGTGCTAAAGGAGGGGTTCGTCCTCCCCGCCGCGAAGCGGTGGGGAGGGGGGCACCCGAAGGGTCGTGGAGGGGTAGTTGGGACGGGCTAACGGCGCCTTCCGGCCAACCTAGAAAGCCGCGCCAGCTACCCCTCCACCATGCTTCGCATGGTCCCCCTCCCCATGCGCAGCATGGGGAGGACGATCAGAACTCGATCCCGACCCGTCCGTAGAGGAATCGGCCGTTGAAGCCGAAGGGGGAGAAGATCGAGAAGGGGATATATTCCTGGTTGGCCGGGTAGACCCCGCCGACCGAGGCAGGGCGCGGGCCGAAGGGGGACCGGGTCGGATAGACGTCGAACAAATTGTTGGCGCCGATCGCGAGCTCCAGGCCCTTCACCGCCTTGTAGCGGAATTCGAGGTCGGTGATCCACTTGGCCTTGAGGAAGATGTCGTCGGGTCCGAAGGCGGTGAGGCTGAGCGGGTCGGCGAGCGGCGCCTGGGCCCCGGGCGAGACGACCTTGCCGTAGCGGGTGGTGCGCGCCGTGATCCCGAACCTGCCGATGTCGCCGTCGGCGCTGAACACGATCTTGTCGCGCGGCTGGCCGTTGGTGAACCGAAGCCCCTCGACGCGGCCGAACAGGACGAGGCCGGGGATTTGGGCGAGCGGCCCGAGCGTGGCGAGACGCTGCTCGATCTTGGTCTTGTTGTAATTGTAGGCAGCGCTCAGCGACCAGGTGCCGAGGCTCTGCAGGCTGCGCCGGTAGACGGCGACCACGTCGACGCCCCGGGTCCTCGTATCGAGGCCGTTGATGAAGAAGCGCGCCGCCGCGACCTGCGGGAAGCCGCTGGAGGCGAGAAGGTTGGTGACGGCCTGCTGCACCGCTCCGGTATTGCCGGTGCCGCCGTTGCCGAGAGTCTCGGTGAGGACGATCCGGTCGTCGATGTCGATCTGATAGAGATCGGCGGTGACGGTGAGGCCGCGAAGCGGGTTGGCGGTCGCGCCGAAGCTCATGTTGAGCGACTTTTCGGGCTCCAGATCCTCCGATCCGAGGGCGCGCGCGGCGGGAGCGCTGACCGGGAGGGTGGCGATGTCCACCGGAACGCCGTTGATGAAGTTGGTCGAGGTGGTCGAGAAGAATTGCTGGTGGAGGGACGGCGCCCTGAAGCCGTTCGAGATCGAGCCGCGCAAAGCGTAGCCCTCGACCGGCTCCCAGCGGGCGGCGAGCTTGCCGTTCCAGGTCGAGCCGAAGTCGGAGAAATGCTCGTAGCGGCCGGCGACCGTGACGGTAACCCCTTCGATCGGATCGGTGTCGAGCTCGACATAGGCCGCCCAGCTGTGGCGGCCGACGTCGGTGGCGCTCGCTTCGGGGATTCCGGGGAAGCCCTGAGCGCCCGCCGCCGCTCCTCGGCCCGGGAAGTCGCACAGGTTCGTCGCCGGGGTGAACCGGCCTTGCTGCGCCGTGCAATTGGCCAGGGTGGTGTTGGGAATCGCGGCGCGGAAGAACGGGCCGATGGCGTAGGACTGGAGCTCGCCGGGCCGGATCTCGAAATGCTCATGACGATATTCGGTACCCGCGGCGACCGAGAGCGGCTTGGCGAAGCCGCCGATCGCGAACTCCCTCGAGAAATCGAGATTGGCGATATCCTGCGCGTAGAACAGCCCGCCGGCGTCGAACACCCGCTTGCTCTGGGGCCCGAACGACGTGTTGAGCGAGTTGCGCACCGTATAGTCGAACCGGTTTTGGCCGTGGCCGAACGACAGGTCGGTTTTCCAGCCCGCCAGGCTCGTCCGAACCCCGATCGTGCCCGCCAAATCGTCGAGGTCGGTGTCGATCAGCGGCAGGAAACCGTCCGGGGTCAGGGCCACGAAATTGGCGGCGTTCGGAACCTGGCTGGGCGCGAGCACGCTGAAATCGCGATTCTGGCCGGCTCCGGCCTGCCGGTAATTGGCGGCGCTGACCGTGTCCCGGTGGCCGTAGGAGCCGAAACCGTAAAGCTCCCAGTCGCCGCCCAGCTCGAGCCCGAAATTGGCGAACAGATTGTAGTCGGAGCTGTCCGGATCGCCGAACCGGAACTGGAGCCGGTTGAAGCCGGCCTCGCGCACGTCGAAGGCGGGCGGCGCCGGGCGGTTGTAATTGGGCCTGAGGTCGAAGCCGGCGCGGTTGGTGCGGTTGCGGTCGCGGAACTCGCCGGTGATGTTGAAGAATCCGTTGGGCCCCATCGGGATCCCGATATTGGCGCCGATGGTCACCTGGCGGCCGTCGTCCGCGTCGCGGAAGCCGTCGCTGTTGGCGAGCAGGTAGCGGTTGTCGGCGGGGTCGAGCTGGGGCTGGCCGTTGCCGTTGAGCTGGAGGCCGGTGACGTTGGCGACGTTGTCGATCGTCGTGAAATATTTGCCCCAGGTGACGGACGCCCGGCCCCCGTTGCTCGAATTCTTGAGCTGGATGTTGATCACGCCCGCGATCGCGTCGGAGCCATATTGGGCGGCGGCGCCGTCGCGGAGCACCTCGACCCGGCCGATGGCGAGGCCGGGAATGAGATTCATGTCGACCGCGGCGCTTCCGCGGCCGACGGTCCCGTTGATGTTGAGGAGGGCGGAGACGTGGCGGCGCTTGCCGTTGATCAGCACCAGGGTCTGGTCGGGGCTGAGGCCGCGGAGGGTCGCGGGGCGAAGCGCGTCGGAGCCGTCGGCGATCGATGGCTGGGGGAAGTTGAACGAGGGGACAAGCTGGTTGAGGATCTTGTTGGTCTCGGTCTGGCCCGAATTGATGATCGCCTCGGAGCCGATGACATCGACCGGGACCGGGCTGTCGGCGACGGTGCGGTCGCTCCGGCGGGACCCGGTGACGATGATGGTGGCGTCCGGAGCGGGCTGGGCATCCGCCTCGGCGTCGGCCTCGTCCTGGGCGGCGGCCTGCTCCTGGGCGGTAGGCGAATCCTGGGCGAGCGCCGGGCCCGCCGACAGCGCGAGCGCCGAAAGTCCAGTCAGAAGAGCGACGCGCGACGTTCGAACCATTTGAATTCCCCCTGAAAAGGCGACCCCCGCCGCCGTCGCGTCCCAGCTTATGTCAATCGCGGCGGCAAGGAAGGGTTTTCCGTCGCAACGCAAAGATGGCCGAGCGAGTGTGCCCGCCGCACCACAGCGCAAAAAGCCTTGGTCGGGGCCGCTTCGCCCGGCTAAGGGCGGTCGGATGAGCACTCCACTGACCGTCGACCTTCCCCACAAGCTCGGAGCCGAGGAGGCCCGGCGCCGGATCGAGCGCAACGTCGGGAAGCTGAGCGATCACATTCCCGGCGGCGCCCAGGTCGGCTCGCGCTGGACCGGCGACCGGCTCGACCTCGACATCGGAGCCATGGGCCAGCAGGTGAAGACCCAGATCGACATCCAGGAGACGGTGGTCCGGATGACCGTGATGCTCCCGCCGGCGCTGACCTTCTTCCGCGGAATGATCGAGCCCCTGATCCGAAGCCAGGGCGCTGCGATGCTCGAGGACAAGAGCAAGAAGGGCTGAGATCGTCATCCCGGACTTGATCCGGGCTTCCGCCGGAATGACGGGCCCCGGGCGCCTAAGCGGCTTTCCTCTTCCCCCTCTTCCCAGGCGGGCCTTCGCTTCGGGTCAGCGAGACGATCGGGCAGCGACGGCCCTCCACCAGGATCGCTCCGAAGCTGTCGAGGCTGATCCCGCCGCGCGTGTCGTAGCCGATCGCCTGGGCCCATTTGAGGCCGAAGCAGGGACCCACGTCCGCCCGGTACCAGCGGCGCCGGCGGTCCTGGAGATAGACGATGTCGTCGCTGGGCGCCTCGAAGTTGCGGATCGCGCGGGCGTGGTTGGCGAACGGGATGCTGGCCTGCTCGGGCCTGGGGGCGGGCGCGGCCACGGCCGGGGCGGCGAGGGCGGCGGCAAGGAGGGAGAGGCGGGTCTTCATGGCTTTGCCCATGCGCCCCGCTCCCTGAACCGGCAATGACGAAGGCGGCTTGCCTCCCTGCCGCGCGGCGCTAGCATCGAGTTTGGACGGCGGAGGAGGGCTCGGGCAGATGCGGCATGTGGCGATCATCGGCTCCGGGCCGGCGGGCTATTACACCGCCGAAGCGCTCCAGAAGCTGTACGGCGACGAAGTCCAGATCGACATGATCGACCGGCTGCCGGTCCCCTACGGGCTGATCCGCTCGGGGGTGGCGCCCGACCATCAGTCGATCAAGGCGGTGTACCGGCGCTACGAGAAGGTCGCCTTGTCGGCCAACGTCCGGTTCGTCGGCAATGTCTGCGTCGGGCCCGACGTCACCGTGGCCGAGCTGACCGGCCTCTACGACGCCGTCGTCCTCGCCACCGGGGCTCCCAACGACCGGCCGCTCGACCTTCCGGGAAGCGGGCTCCACGGAGTCGTCGGATCCGCCGCCTTCGTCGGCTGGTATAACGGCCATCCCGATTTCGCCGACCTCGACCCGCCGCTGGACGTCGCCGCCGCCGCGGTGATCGGCAACGGCAACGTGGCGCTCGACGTCGCCCGGATCCTGGCCAAGACCCGGGCGGAGTTCGCCGGCTCCGACATCGTCGGCCGGGCCCTCGACGCCCTGGAGGCGGGCGCGATCCGGACCATCCACGTGCTCGGCCGCCGAGGCCCTCACCAGATCGCGATGACTCCCAAGGAGCTCGGAGAGCTCGGCCATCTCGAGGCGGCGGCCCCCCGGGTCGACCTCGCCGACTTCCCGCCGGCCGCCGACGACGCCCTGCTCGAGCCGGGGATGCGCAAGTCGGTCACCCATTTGCGCGACTTCGCGAACCTGCCGCAGGACAAGCCCAAGACGATCGACTTCGACTTCTTCGCGATGCCCGTGGCGATCGAGGGGGAGGGAAGGGTGGAAAGGCTGGTCGTCGAACGGACCAGGCTCACCGACGACCTGAGGTCCGTCGGGACCGGAGAGCGTTATTCGATTCCCTGCGGGCTTGTGGTGAGCTGCATCGGCTACCAGACCCCCCCGATCGAGGGCGTGCCCTACGAGCACGGCCGGGGGCGGTTCGCAAACCGCGACGGAGTGATCGGCGGCGGACTCTATGCCGTTGGCTGGGCGCGGCGCGGTCCGACGGGCACGATCGGAACCAACCGTCCCGACGGCTTCGAGGTCGCGGAGAGGATCCACTCGGCCTTCCCGCCGGGCGGCGACGGGAAGACCGGCGGCCCCGGCCTCGACACCCTTCTCAACGCCCGCGGGGTCGAGCCCGTCGCCTTCCGCGACTGGCAGCGGATCGAATCCGCGGAGACCGGCCGGGCGCGCGAGGGCAGCCCGCGCGAGAAGTTCACGAGCATCGCCGAGATGATCGCCGCGCTCGGGCGCTGAAGCGGGGGCTGCAACATCCGGAACGGATGCGACTGTAGGATAATCGCGGGATCGATGTTCCTATATTGTTTCCCTGGCCGAGTCGCGGACTGGCAGGGGCTCTTTGACATTGTGAGACGAATGGATGCCCCTGCGGTCGCGGTTCCGTTCGGGCTGAGCCTGTCGAAGCCGTCGTTTCCTGCTTGGGCGCCAAGGGGAAAAAGCCCTTCGACAGGCTCAGGGCGGAACGGGGACGGGCTCGTCCCGTTCGCGGGATCACGCGTCCCCGGCAGCAGCGCCGGGGTCAAATAGAGGGGACGGGCGGCAAAGCTTGCGCTCGCCGGAAGCCTCCCTTATTGAGCGCCCCCTGTCTCCCGGGCGGCCTCTTGGCCGGATCCGGTCGGGGAGTAGCTCAGCCTGGTAGAGCACTGTCTTCGGGAGGCAGGGGCCGGAGGTTCGAATCCTCTCTCCCCGACCATTTTTTCTTCTGATCCGCATATTCACTTCCCATTGCCGGAAGCTCGAGCGCCGGGTCGCTGCCGGAACGCGGTCAGAGCGATTAAGGAAGCGCATGAACCCGCCACGCAGCCACCACTACATCCCGCAATTCTGGCTGAAGCGTTTCTCCCCGACGGGGCACACGCTCGTCTGGTCATATGACTGGGAAGAGGACAAGGTGAAGCAGCGCTCAGTCAGAAACCTGATGGAACAGCAGGATCTCTACACGCAACAGACTTCGTCCGGACCCGACTACAGCCTTGAGACGAAGGATTTCGGGGACGCCGACCGGATTGGCTCCGAGCTTTTCCGGCAGCTTTCCCACGGGGAGCGCGGGGCGGCGTTGAGGGAGGGGATGGCAGACTTCCTGGCCGTCATGGTCCTGCGCCATCCGACGACGGTCGAGCGGCACCCGCAGGCAGCGGCGGAACTTCATCTGGCCATTCTCGACGCGTTGCAAATCTCGAACACGCTGTGCGAATTTCACGCTGAACTGATCGCCCGCGGCAAAGGGGCGATTCCGGTGACGGAGGCGGAGTTCCAACAGATGAAGGCCTTTCCACCGGCGATTCGGGATCGGGCCATTGGCGCGCAATTCGATGCCGCCCTCTCGCCCGGCGGAAACCCGGAGCTTCCTTTCGGCGACGTCATTCGAGACAGTTCCGGCCGGGCGACCATCAGCTCAGTGCTGCTCGGAATGGAGTGGACCCTGGCGCGAACGGCCGAGCCGTCCCTTCTCATCGGGGACGCCGGTATTCTCCTGGAACGGGGAGAAAGCCATTTGGGGTGGACGATCATCGTCGGGCCACGCGAGGCGCTATTGATCCGGCCTCAAGAAAACCCTGTCCCGGACACGATTGGCGATCGCACCCTGGAGCCTTGGGAAGGGAACGCCTTCAACGTAGAGACGGCCGCCCGCTCGAGGCAGCTGCTCATCGGAGCAAGCGAAGCGGCGGTCCAAGCCTACAAGGATATCATCACGGGCAGATAAATGCCCCGCCGAGAGTTCGAGGCGCAGCTGCCAGTCGAGGATCACCGCGCCGCCGCCGCCAGCGACTCCCGTACCCGAGCCAGCGCCAGCTCCATCGGTTCCGTCTCGCCCATCAAAGCGAAGCTGCCGTTCAGGGCGAAGGTGCAGTGGCCGTGGACGGTGGCGACCAGGGAGCGGGCGAGGCGGGGGGCTTCGTCGCGTCGGGGCTCGGGGAGGGCGCCGGCGATCTCCGTGGCGACGATCTCGGTGAGCTGGCGGCGCTCCTCGTCAAATTCGGGGGGCATCGTCACGTCGGGCGGGAGCCGGTGGTCGTAGATCGCCATCCACAGGTTGGGATTTTCGCGGGCGAAGCTGAAATAGCCCTCGACGAGGGTGCGGATGCGGTCGTCGCCCGACTGGTCGAGCCGAGCGCGCAGATGGTCGGCCCAGAGCCCGAAGGTGCGGGTGTTGATCGCCAGGATGAGGCGGTCGTGGCTTCCGAACACGTTGTAGACGGTTCCGATCGAATAGCCGATCCGCTTGGCGACCTCGCGCGCCGAAAAGCGCGCGAAGCCGACCTCGGCCAGCTGCCTGTGTCCCTCCAGGATGATCATCCGCTCCAGCTCGGCGCGGCTGTGGTCCGATCGTCTGCCCATGGCGATCGCCTGCCCAAAAAAATGAACACTGTCTATTATTTTAATTGAACAGTGATCATTTACGCGCTATCGAAGCCGGACCCGAGCGGAGAAAGCGCGTGTTCCAGACCCTGGTCTTCATCGTCCTGTTCGTCATCCTCGGCCGGATGTGGCTTCGGCTCCAGGGTCTTGAGCAGCGCCTCGACCAGCTGGGCTTCCGGCCCGCCGGCCCGGCGCCCGAGCGCTTCCAGGCACCCGCCGCCGAGGCGGCGTCCGCCCGGACCGAACAATGGTGGGACCTGCCGCCCGTCCGCGAGCCGGCATCGGTGCCGATCCGCGAGGCCGAGCCAGAGGCGGAGGCCGAGCGCAAGGCCGAGCCAGTGCCCGATTTGGCCATCGCCGAAGCGGCCCAACCGGATCTGCAGGCACCGGCCGATCCGGAGCCGGCGCCCGCAGGCTTCACGCCCGAACCGGCGCGCGGCTTCGGATTCGAGGAACTGTTCGGCCGGCGGCTTCCGATCTGGGCCGGCGGGGTCACACTGGCGGTCGCCGGAGTGCTCATCGTCCGCTATTCGATCGAGGCCGGGCTGCTTTCGCCACTCGTCCGGTTCGTCGCGGGCCTGGCCTTCGGCGGAGCGCTCATCGCCGGCGCCGAGCTGGCTTTGCGCTTCGAGCAGCGGGTGCGCGACCCGAGGGTGCGGCAGGCGCTCGCCGGAGCCGGCATCGCTTCGCTCTACGCAAGCATCCTCGTCGGAGTGAACCTCTACGCCCTGATCGGGCCGATGACCGCCTTTGCGGCGATGGCCGCGATCACCGCGATGGCGATGGTCCTTTCGCTTCGGTTCGGAGCACCGAGCGCCTTGCTCGGGCTGGTCGGAGGTCTCGCCGCACCCGCACTGGTCGGAGCGGGGGAGCCGAACGTCCCGCTCCTCACCCTCTATCTCGCGCTGGCCGTGGCCGGGCTTTCCGTGCTGTCCCGGGCGAAGCGCTGGATGTGGCTCGGGGTGGGCGCGCTGACCGGAGGCCTCGGCTGGGGGCTGGTGCTCGCCGTCGGCGGAGTGCTGGGGACCGCCGACACGCTGTCCGTCGGCTTCTACCTGCTCGTCGTCGGGATCGCTCTGCCGATGCTCGCCCTGCCGTCGACTGCGGCCAGGCTGATGAGGATCGGCGGGAGCCTCGCCGCCGCCGCGCAAATGGCCGCGCTCGTCGCGACGGGCGGCTTCGCGATGCTCCACTGGGGCCTCTTCGGGCTGATCTCGATCGCGATCGTCTGGCTTTCGCGGCGGGAAGAGGCTTATCGGCGGCTTCCGGCCGTCGGGCTCGCACTGGCGCTTCTGCTCGCCGCGGCCTGGCCGGATCCGGGCGCGCTCCGGTTCGCACTCGTCCTGACCGGTGCAGCCTCGATCTTCGGCGGGGCCGCGCTCAACGACCTGTGGCGATCGAAGGGCGGGCTTGTCGAGGCCGGCCAGATCGCGGCCGTTTCGCTGGCCGGCGCCTTCCTCGCCTGGGTCCACTTCCATCGCGCCGACGGCAGCGCCGACCTGCCGCTCGCCGCAGCTTCGCTGGCCGCGGGCGCTTTCCCGGCCGCCGCGGCGGCGCTCGGCTGGCGCAAGGCGGGGCGAAAGGACGACGAACGCTTCTCGCTTCTCGTCTGCGCCGCCGCATTGCTCGGAGCCGCCGCGGCCTGCCTCGCCATTCCCATCGAGACCCTTCCACTTGCCATTGCGGCCATTGCCTGCGGACTGCTGATCCTCGCCCTAGAGGCCGAAGATGCCCGGATCGAGCCCGCCGCCTGGGCCGCCGGAGTGGCCGCCGTCGCACTGCTCGCCGGAGCGGCCGGGTTCGAGGCCGAAGCGAAGCGGCTGATCGGGCTCGGGGCCCCGGTCGACCTCGCAATGGCGCTTGTGCGCTGGGTCGGGCTCGGCTCCGCGGCTCTCGTCTTCGCCGGCCATGCCCGGCTTCGGGAGGCGCGCGAAGGCGCCCAGGCCTGCGCCGCGATGTTCGCCTACGGAGCGGCGGCGCAGGCCGTTCTCGCGGATTATCTGTCGCTGGTCGCCCCGGCGGCCCTGCTCGGTCTCGCTCTTGCCGCCCGCCGGTTCGAGTCGAAGTCATTGCGGCCGGCGCTCGCGGTGATGATTGCAATCACATTGTGCTGGGCAGCGGCGCCGCTGATGCTCTGGACCGGCGCTGCGCTCGCATCGCTGGCCGGCGATCCGCTGCTCGCCGCCGAGCTTCCCTCGGTTCGCGACTCGATCCAGCGGCTGCTTGTCCCGGCGCTGCTCATCGCCGGGTCGGCCCGGGCCGCGGCGGGGCAGGCCGGAACCCGGGCCCGCCTGGCCGCCTCCGCCGCCGCGGGGGCGCTCAGCTTCGTCTCGGCGCACATCCTGTTCAAGCAGGCGATCGGCCTCGAGGCCGCCGGTTTCGAGAGCTACGGCCTGGCGGAGCGCTCGGCCTGGGAGTTGCTCCTGCTCGCGGGGGCGGCCGCGGCGTGGACGCTTCGCTCTCGGCGCGCCGCTTACGGCCTCGGCGGCGCGGCCCTCGCCCATCTCGGCTGGTACGGCCTCGTCCTCCACAATCCGCTGTGGGCGGAGCAGGCGGTCGGGTCGCTTCCGATGCTCAACCTGCTCGCCTGCCTCTACGGCCTGCCGCTCGCCATTCTAGCGGCGGCGGGCCGGATCGAGCCTCGCCTCTTCCCCCGCTTCGAGCGCCCCCGGGCGGTTCTCCAGATGGCGCTCCTGGTCCTGCTCGCCTTCTCGACCCTGCGCCAGCTCGTCCACGGCTCGATCCTGGCGGTGCCGGGCCTGTCGCAGGCCGAGGACATCGCCCGGTCGGTCGTGGCGGTGGGGCTCGCCGTCGGCTTCCTCCTGCGGGGCATTCGAATCGGCTCGATCGACTGGCGGATCGGCTCCCTGGTGCTGATGCTCGCGGCGGTCGCCAAGGTCTTCCTGCTCGACGCTTCCGGGCTGGAAGGGCTGATGCGGATCGCTTCCTTCGTCGCCCTCGGCTTCAGCCTGATCGGGATCGGCTGGCTCTACAGCCGGTCCCCGGCCGGCGGGCAGAGGGCTTCGACAAGCTCGGCCTGAACGGAAAAAAAAGACAAACGCCCTATCACGGTCCGGCCTCGCCCCGCCCGTGCCCCGACCTCACCCATCGCTTCATGAGGAATCCGATGTCCGCGCCCGACCTGTCCCTGCTCGGCAAGCGCCGATTCGGCCCGCTTTTCGCGGTCCAGTTTCTCGGCGCCTTCAACGACAATCTGCTCAAGTTCGCGCTCCTGTTCCTGGCCAATTTCGGACTCTACGCGGCCGAGCCGGCGAAGGCCGAGATGCTTGCGACGATCGCCACCGGCCTCTTCATCCTTCCCTATTTCCTTTTCTCGGCGCTCGCCGGCCAGATCGCGGATTCGCTCGACAAGGCGAAGCTGGTGAGGGCGGTGAAGCTCGCCGAGATCGCGATCATGGGCATCGCGCTCGCCGGATTCTGGCTCCAGTCGGTGCCGATCCTGCTTGGAAGCCTGTTCCTGATGGGCATGCATTCGACCCTGTTCGGACCGGTCAAATATTCGATCCTTCCCCAGCATCTGGGCAAGGACGAGATCATGGGCGGCACCGGGCTCATCGAGGCGGGCACCTTCGTCGCGATCGTCGGCGGGCAGCTGCTCGGCGGGATCGTGCCCCCCTGGGAGGCGGGGCTGATCGCGACCGGGCTCGCGACCCTCGGATTCCTCGCCAGCCTCGCAGTGCCCGCCGCTCCGGCCGCGGCGCCGGGGCTGAGGATCGACCTCAACGTCTTCCGAGGCACCTGGCGGATCCTCAAGTCGGCCCGGCACGGGCGCGCAGTGTGGCTGTCCATCCTCGGGATAAGCTGGTTCTTCGCGGTCGGAGCCGTCCTCCTCGCCCAGTTCGCGCCCCTGGTCTCGAACGTCCTCGGCGCCCGGCAGGAGGTGGCGACCCTTTTCCTCCTCGTCTTCTCGATCGGCGTGGCACTCGGCTCGATGGCGGTGAACAGGTTGCTGGCCGGAGAGGTGTCGGCGCGCTACGTCCCGGCCTCGGCGCTCGCCCTGGCGGGCTTCATGATCGACCTGTGCCTTTCCACAAGCGGCTACGTCCCGGCCGCCGCCGGGGCCGATGTCGGGCAGTTCCTGGCAGGCGGCGGGAGCTGGCGGATCCTCGTCGACCTCGCCGGGATCGCCTTTGCGGGGGGAATGTTCATCGTCCCGCTCTACGCGATCCTCCAGACCCACAGCCCGGCCGGAGAGCGCTCGCGGACCATCGCCGCGAACAACGTCGTCAACGCCGCGGTCAGCGTTGCGATGGTTGGAGCACTGATCCTGCTTCTTTCCGCCGGGGTCTCGATCCCCTCGATCGTCGGGATACTCGGAGCGGCGACCCTGGCGGTCGCTTTGGTCTCCTGCTGGCTCCTTCCCGAGACGGTGATCAAGAGCCTGGTCAGAGGCCTGCTTCGGCTCCTCTACAGGGTCGAGGTCGACGGCGCGTCGAACATGCCGCGGCCCGGGGAGCGCGCCGTCGTCGTCGTCAACCACGTCTCCTTCCTCGACGCTCTCCTCCTGGCCGCCTTCCTTCCCGGCAAGCCGACCTTCGCGATCCACACCCGGATCGCCAAGGCCTGGTGGGTAAGGCCGTTCCTCGGCCTGTTCGAGGCTTTCCCGGTCGATCCGACCAACCCGATGTCGGCCAAGGCGATGGTACGGGCGGTGAAGGAAGGCCGGACCCTGGTCATCTTCCCGGAAGGCCGGATTACCGTCACCGGAGCGCTCATGAAGGTGTTCGACGGGCCCGGGATGGTCGCCGACAAATCGGATTCGCCGATCGTACCCGTGCGGATCGACGGGGCCCAATATTCCCCCTTCTCGCGGCTTAGAGGCAAGGTGAGGCTTCGAACCTTCCCGAAGATCCGGCTGACCATCTTGTCCCCGCGCCGCTTCGCCATCCCCGGCGAGATGAGCGCCCGCCAGCGGCGCGCGATCGCCGGCCGGCGGCTCTACGATGAATTGAGCGAGATGATCTTCGCCACGTCCAACGTCGAGCGCACCCTGTTCGAGGCCCTTCTCGACGCCCGGCGGATCCACGGCGGCCGGACGGCGGTGGTCGAGGACGTCAAGCGCTCGCCGCTCAGCTACGACCGGCTCGTCGCCTCCAGCCTCGCGCTCGCCCGGCCGCTCGCCGGGGTCGCGCAGCCGGGCCAAGCGGTGGGCGTGCTGCTTCCCAACGTCGCCGGAGTGGCGGTGACCTTCTTCGCGCTCCAGGCCCGCGGTCGGGTCCCGGCGATGCTCAACTATACCGCGGGCCTCGCCAACCTTAAGGCGGCGTGCACCGCCGCCCGGATCCGGACGATCGTTACCGCCCGGGCCTTCGTCGACCAGGCGAAGCTGGGCGAGGTGGTGGCCGGCCTCGAGGCGGAGGGCCTTGCCGTCCGCTACCTCGAAGACATTGGAGCCGCCATCGGCCGGCCGGCAAAGCTTCGGGCGTGGCTCGCCGGCCGCTTCGCGCCGGGCCGCGGAGCCAGGGCGGTCGCCCCTGGAGCGCCTGCCGTCATCCTGTTCACCAGCGGGTCGGAAGGGCTTCCCAAGGGGGTCGTCCTCAGCCACCGCAACCTGCTCGCCAATTGCCACCAGCTCGCCGCCCGGATCGACTTCAACGCATCCGACACCGTGCTCAACGCGCTTCCCGTCTTCCACAGCTTCGGACTCACCGGGGGCACCCTCCTTCCGATCCTCAACGGCGTGAAGACCCTGCTCTACCCGAGCCCGCTCCATTACCGGATCGTCCCGGCGCTCGCCTACGATTCCAACGCGACGATCCTGTTCGGCACCGACACCTTCCTGGCGGGCTACGCCCGGATGGCGCACAGCTACGATTTTTATTCGCTTCGCTACATCTTCGCCGGCGCCGAGCGGGTCCGGGACGAGACCCGGAAGACCTGGTCCGAGAAGTTCGGCCTCAGGATCCTCGAAGGCTATGGGGCGACCGAGGCGGGCCCGGTGATCGCCGTCAACACGCCGATGCACTATCGCGCCGGAACCGTGGGGCGGCTCCTGCCGGGGATCGAGGCTCAGCTCGATCCGGTTCCCGGGATCGAGGCCGGGGGACGGCTGAGGATCAGGGGGCCCAATGTGATGGCGGGCTATCTGAAGGTCGATTCGCCCGGCCTGCTCCAGCCTCCCCAGGGGGGCTGGCACGATACCGGCGACATCGTCGAGCTGGACCCCGAAGGCTTCGTCACCATCAAGGGCCGGGCCAAGCGCTTCGCCAAGATCGGCGGCGAGATGGTCTCGCTTCCGGCGGTCGAGGGCTATGCAGCGGCGCTGTGGCCGGAGTCGGACCATGCAGTGGTCGCCCGCCCCGATCCGAAGAAGGGCGAGCAGCTCATCCTGTTCACCACCCGCCGGGATGCGGATTCGAAGGGTCTGCAGGCTTGGGCCCGGGCGAACGGAGTGACCGAGCTCATGATCCCCCGCGAAATCCGAGTGCTGGAGGCGCTGCCGGTGCTGGGGACGGGCAAGCTCGATTATGTAATGATGACGGCGATGGCCGCGTAGGTCGCCCAGTCCTCCCCGCGTTTTCGCGGGGAGGGGGACCGCGCAAAGCGCGGTGGAGGGGTTCTTTTCGACGAGGCAAAGTGCCCCTCCGCCATGCTGCGCATGGTCCCCCTCCCCTGCAAATGCAGGGGAGGATTAGAACGGCCACCTTCCGCTCCCCGCCCCCACCTGCTAGACGCCCCTCATGCTCAATCTCAACGCGATCACGGTCCGCCTCGGCGGGCGGACCATTCTCGACGGCGCGACCGCTTCGCTGCCGCCCGGCGGGCGCGTGGGGCTGATCGGGCGGAACGGGGCGGGGAAGTCGACCCTGATGCGGGTCGTAGCCGGGCTCCTCGAGCCGGACGGCGGGGCCGCGGAAATGCCCCGCTCGGCGCGGATGGGCTATATCGCGCAGGAGACCCCGGCGGGCGCGGCCACCCCGTTCGAGACGGTGCTCGCCGCCGACGTCGAGCGCGCTCGGCTGCTCGACGAGGCCGAGCGGACCGAGGACGCCCACCGGCTCGGCGACATACACGAGCGGCTGAACGCGATCGGCGCCCATGCCGCGCCGGCAAGGGCGGCCCGGATCCTCGTCGGGCTCGGCTTCGACGATGAGATGCAGCAACGGCCGCTCGACAGCTTCTCCGGCGGCTGGAGGATGCGCGTCGCGCTCGCCGCTTTGCTCTTCTCGGAGCCCGACCTTCTCCTCCTCGACGAGCCCTCCAACCACCTCGACCTCGAAGCGACTTTGTGGCTCGAGAATTTCCTCAAGAGCTACCGGGCGACGATGCTGATCGTCAGCCACGAGCGCGATCTCCTGAACAACGTCGCCGACCACATCCTCCACCTCGAGCAGGGGAAGGTCACGCTCTACCCGGGCGGCTACGACGCGTTCGAGACCCAGCGCGCCGAGCGGCTCGCCCAACTGGAATCGGCCCGTGCCAACCAGGCCGCCCAGCGCGCCCGGCTCCAGGACTATATCGCCCGCAACTCGGCCCGGGCGAGCACCGCCAAGCAGGCCCAGTCGAGGGTCAAGGCGCTTGCCCGGATGGCGCCGATCGCCGCGGTCGCCGAGGATCCGAGCCTAAGCTTCGACTTCCCGAGCCCGGCCGAATTGAAACCGCCCCTGGTCCAGCTCGACATGGCCGCGGTCGGCTACGCCCCGGGCAAGCCCGTGCTTCAGCGCCTCGACCTCCGGCTCGACCCGGACGACCGGCTCGCCTTGCTCGGCCGGAACGGCAACGGCAAGACGACGCTCGCTCGCCTACTCGCGGCGCAGCTGCCGGCGATGGAGGGCGAGATCCGCGCCTCGGGCAAGCTCAAGGTCGGCTATTTCACCCAATATCAGGTCGAAGAGCTGAACGGCGACGAGACTCCGCTCCAGCACATGGCCCGGCTCATGCCCAAGGCGACCCCCGCGGCGGTCCGAGCCCAGCTCGGCCGCTTCGGATTCTCCGGGCTCAAGGCGGTGATGCGGGTCGGCGACATGTCGGGCGGAGAGCGGGCCCGGCTCGCGCTCGCGCTCATCACCCGAGACGCTCCGCACCTTCTGATCCTTGACGAGCCGACCAACCATCTCGATGTCGACGCCCGCGAGGCCCTCGTTCAGGCGCTGAACGACTATGGCGGCGCCGTCGTGCTGGTCAGCCACGACCGCCACATGCTCGAGCTCACCACCGACCGGCTGGTGCTCGTCGACGGGGGCACTGCCCGCGAATATTCGGGAAGCCTGGACGACTATACCGACCTCATCCTCGGTCGGAACCAGGAAGGCGGCGGCGGCGACAAGGCTGCGTCGAAGCGAAGCCGAAAGGACGAGCGCCGGGCCGAGGCGGAGGCCCGCGCCCAGGGGCAGTCGCTGAGAAAGACGGCCCAGGCCGCCGAGGCGGAGATCGCCCGTCTCGAGAAGCGCAAGACCGAGATCGAGCGGGCGATGTTCGATCCAGCGTCGGCCGGCCCGGAGGATTCCAGGCGGACGATGAGCGAGCTTATGAAGCTCCTCGCCGAGACGGGCTCGAAGCTCGCCGACGCCGAGCGGCGCTGGCTCGAGGCTTCCGAAGCGATGGAGAGATCGCGGGCGGCTTGAGCCCGCCCGTCATCCCGGGCTTGACCCGGGATCCATGAACACGGCCCTGGCCGGACCGGGCAGCGTCGGTGTTCATGGATTCCGGCCTTCGCCGGAATGACGAAGGAAGACTAACCGCCTCCCGAATTCGTCCGCTGCTCGATCTCCCCCTCCGCCCCGAAAAACTCGAGCGACACCGAGTTCAAGCAGTAGCGCAGGCCCGTCGGCGGCGGGCCGTCGGGGAAGACGTGGCCGAGATGGCCGTCGCAGCGGGCGCAGCGAATCTCGGTGCGGACCATCCCGTAGGCGCGGTCCTCGATCTCCCGGACATGCTCGGGATCGAACGGGCGGGTGAAGCTCGGCCAGCCGGTGCCGCTCTCGAACTTGCCGTCGGACCGGAACAGCGGAAGCCCGCACAGCCGGCAGGCATAGATTCCGGCGGACTTGTTGTTGAGCAGCGTCCCGCAGAAAGCGGGCTCGGTGCCCTGGTCGAGGATCACGCGCCGCTCTTCTTCGGTGAGCCGGGCGGCGATGGAGTCGCGCCGGGCCGGATCGAGCGGCTGGATGTCGAATCCCGAGCGGGAGGTTGCGGCGGTCATGGGCGGCTTCCTTCGAAGGTGCTGGGTTCAAGTTCGGGTTCAAGACGACCGGTTACAAGGTGCCTGCCGCCACAGCCCCTCCGTCGTTCCGGCGAAAGGCCGGAATCCATGAACACGGCCGCCCGAAACGTCATGCGGCGGTGTTCATGGATCCCGGGTCGAGCCCGGGATGACGGAGGGGGCAGCCAACGTCCCGCATCGTCTCACGACAACTCGCACAGCCGCTCTCGCCTTCGTCGCTTCGGCGGCGTAATGGTCCCCGATGGCCGAACCCCCGCTCCGGGCCGAGCTGAGCTCGCCGACCTACGACAACCGCCGCGCGCAAATCTATCCTTCGCTGACTCCCGGGGAGCTCGACCGCCTTGCCCGCTTCGGCTCCCGGCGCAGCTTCGGGCCGGGCGAGATGCTGGCCCGAGTCGGCGAGAGCGGGCACGGGCTCAGCCTGATATTGTCGGGCGAGGTGGAGATTTCCCGACACGGCCGGGACGGAGCGCCGGGCGAGCTCATCGTCACCCACCGGGCCGGCGCCTTCATGGGCGAGCTCGCCCAGCTGTCGGGCCAGCCCTCGCTGATCGACGCCCAGGCGCGAGGGCCTGTCGAAACCGTCGCCATCCCCCCCGAGCGGCTCCGGGCGCTACTCGTCGCCGAGGCGGAGGTGGGCGAGCGGATCATGCGCGCCCTCATCCTTCGGCGGGTCGGGCTGATCGAGACCGGCACCGGCGGGCCCGTGCTGATCGGCCGCGAAGGCGACGGCGACCTGCTCCGGCTCGAAAGCTATCTGTCGAGGAACGGCCATCCTCACCAGAAGCTCGACCCGGAGACCGATCCCGACGCGCGCGCACTGATCGAGCGGTTCCATATCGCTTCGGAGGAGCTTCCGATCGTGCTCTGCCCGGGCGGCCAGCTGCTGAGAAACCCGGCGGAGGCCTGCCTCGCCCGCTGCCTCGGCCTTGTCGGCCCGATCGACCCGGACCGGTTGTTCGACGTCGCCGTGATCGGCGCCGGACCGGCCGGGCTCGCGACGGCGGTCTACGCCGCCTCCGAGGGGCTTGGCGTCCTGGTGCTCGACTGCCGCGCCTTCGGCGGCCAGGCCGGCGCCTCGGCCCGGATCGAGAATTATCTCGGCTTCCCGACCGGAGTCTCGGGAATGGCGCTGATGGGCCGCGCCTATAACCAGGCGCGCAAGTTCGGAGCCGAGATGGCGATCCCCGACGAGGCGGCGAAGCTCGAATGCGACGACGGCGGCAACCGCCGGCTCACCCTCGCCAACGGGGAGCGGATCCGGGCCCGAGCCGTCGTCCTCGCCACCGGCGCCCGCTACCGCCGTCTCGAGGTCGCCAATCTCGAGGATTTCGAGGGCTCCTCCGTCCATTATTGGGCCTCGCCGCTGGAGGCGAAGCTGGTGGCGGACCGCGACGTCGCTCTCGTCGGGGGCGGCAATTCAGCCGGCCAGGCGGTGGTCTTCCTCGCCGGCCACGCGCGGCAGGTCACACTGGTGGCGCGGCGCCCGCTTCGGGAGACGATGTCGGCCTATCTCGTCGAGCGGATCGCCGGCCTCCCCAACGTCGAGGTGATCGACGGAGCGGAAGTGTCCGCGCTCGAAGGGCGGGACCGGGCGCTCGAGTCGATCCGCTGGCGCTCGCGCGCATCCGGAGCGGAGACCCGACGCGGCTGCCGGCACCTGTTCCTGTTCATCGGCGCGGACCCCAATACCGACTGGCTTGCCGAATCCGGCCTGGCACTCGATCCGGGCGGGTTCGTGCTCACCGGCACGGAGGCCCGCGCCGGCTGCCTTCCGCTCGAAACGAGCCGGCCCGGGGTCTTCGCGGTCGGCGACGTCCGCGCCCATTCGGTCAAGAGGGTCGCCGCGGCGGTCGGCGACGGCGCCCAGGTCGTCGCCGCGCTTCACGCCTATCTGGCGCGTTTCCCCGCGCAGATCGCGGCTGAGCCGCTGGCGGTTCCGGCCCGATGACGGAACTCTCGATCCTGGGTTTCGCCGGAAGCCTCAGGCGGGCGTCCTTCAACCGCGCTCTGCTTCGAGCGGCGGCCGAAATCGCCCCGGAGGGAATGCGGATCTCGATATTCGACCTGGCCGACGTCCCGCTCTACAATGGCGACGTCGAGGCCGAGGGCGATCCGGAGCCGGTCGCCCGCTTCAAGCAGGCCATCGCCGCCGCCGACGGAATATTGATGGCGACCCCGGAATATAATCACGGAGTCCCCGGGGTGATGAAGAACGCGGTCGACTGGGCGTCGAGGCCGCCCCGCGGCGCACCGCTCGGCGGCAAGCCCGTCGGGATCATCGGCGCCTCTCCGGGAAGCACCGGCACCGCCCGGGGCCAGAGCCAGCTCCGCCAAGCCTTCGAGTTCACCGCCAGCTACTGCATGCCTCAGCCGGAGCTGCTCGTCGCCAGGGCGCACGAGAAGTTCGATACCGAGGGCAATTTGACCGATCCGGAGACCGGCCGCTATCTGGCCCGCTACCTCGCCGCCTTGGCCGAATGGGTTCGGCGCTTCGTTCCCGACCAACCGTGAAAAAGGAGCCTGACATGAGCGCAGCCGAATCGATCAGAGAGCATATGGAAGTGATCGGCGCCGACGGGGTCCATGTCGGGACCGTCGACAAGGTCGAGGGCGGCCGGATCAAGCTGACCAAGGCCGACAGCGGTCAGGGGTCACACCAGGGCCACCACCATTATATCTCGCTCGGCCTGGTCGCCGACGTCGAGGGCGACAAGGTCCGGCTTTCGGCCAATGGGGATGTCGCCGTCCAGTTCGAGGAGGAAGAGGGGGAGTAACGCCCCCTCCCCGTCATTGCGAGGAGCGCGTAGCGACGAAGCAATCCAGGCTTCCGAGCCCGTCTGGATTGCTTCGCTTCGCTCGCAATGACGGCGTGGAACAGCCCCGCAGGCCTTTCGACTACGCCACTGCCACCCCAACCTCGCGAAAGCGAACCTCCGCCTCGTCCGCCGTCGTCCCGCCGGCCGCGCCGGGCATCGCGATGGCCCGGGTGAGGTCCTTGAGGACCAGCGCCTCGAAGCCCTCGCGGATCGCGTCCACAGCCGAATAAGCGACGCAGAAATCGTAGGCGAGGCCGACGAGGACGCAGCGCCTCACCTCCTTGTCGCGCAGGTAGCCGGCAAGGCCGGTCCGGGTCGTCCGGTCGTTCTCGTAAAAGGCCGAATAGGAATCCACGCCGGGGTGGAAGCCCTTGCGCAGGATGAGATGCGCCCGCTCGAGCGCAGGAGCCAGCGCCGGATGGAAGTCCGCCCCGGCGCTGCCCTGGACGCAATGGTCGGGCCAGAGGACCTGCTCGCCATAAGGCATCTCAGTCGTTCCGAACGGCGCGGCGCCTTGGTGGCTGCTTGCGAAGGAGGCGTGGCCCTTCGGGTGCCAGTCCTGGGTCACCACCACCAGCGCGAAGCGCGCCGCGAAGCCGGCGATCGGAGCCATGATCTCGTCGCCGCCCGCGACCGCGAGCGCTCCGCCGGGGCAGAAGTCCATCTGGGGGTCGATGACGATCAGGGCATCGCCCGCCCGGGGCTCGAAGCCGTTCATTCAAATCCTCCTCAGACCTTCAGCGGAGCGTCCTTGACGCCCTCGCTTCCGAACACGGCGCGATAGGCGGCGATCTCCTCGGCGGGGCCGGTCGCCTTTCCATAATTGTCGCTGAGCTTCACCGCCGGCTCGCCGTTCACCGCCGCCACCTTGCAGACCAGGGAGAGCGGCTTCATCCGGTCCGCGCCTTCGGGGTGGCAGCCGATGAAGTCGTTGGTGAAATTGGTCCCCCAGCCGAAGCCCGACTGCACCCGGCCGGCGAAGTGGCCGTGGATCGCGGGAATGTCGGAGCCGTTGGGCTCGGCTCCGGGAAGGGCTACGTCCAGCCCGTCGGCGAAGATGATCAGCTTCTTCGCCGCCACCGTTTCCGGCATCACCCCGACCCGGTCCCAGAAGGCGAGCAATTCCTCCCCCGCCTCGACCGGCGCCTTGGAATCGGGCCGCGCTCCGGTCCAGTATCCGACCCATTGCGGCGCCCCGGCGAGGAACTGGGTGGTGCCGTACGTGTCCGGAAGGAAGACCAGCAGGTTGCCGCTATACTGGTTCTGCCATTGCTGAAGCACCTTGTACTGGGACTGGCGCAGGGCCTCTTCGTCGCCGGGGAAACGCTGGCGGGCGAGGGCCGCGAAGACCATCGGAAGCTCGTGCGCGTTGGTGCCCTTGGCCTCGAGGCCGTGCTTCATCGCCAGGAAAACGTTGGAGGTTCCGGTGAAGCGGTCGCCGAGAAGCTCGCGGGCCGTGAGGATGCAATGCTCCTGCCACAAGAAGCCGTGGCGGCGGCGGGTTCCGAAATCGGAGAGGTTGAGGCCTTCGAGCTCGCTCAGCCGCTCGAGCTTGGCGTAGAGCTTCACCTTCGCCCGGGCGTAGAGGATGTCGAGCTGGCCCCTCGACGTCGCCCTGAGGAGCGCGCGCGAGCGCAGCTCGTTGACGATGGCGAGGGCATATATCTCCCAGAGCGTGGTTTCCCACCAATGGCCTTCGAAGACGAGCTCGATCTGGCCGTCCTTCGTCCTCGAAAGCGCGTAATCGGGCAGCCTGAAGGTGCGCAGGGTGTCGAGATAGCCCGGCTTGAAGATGCCGGTCTGGCCGTAGAAGCTCTGGCCCCGAAGATAGACGATCTCGGTCGGAGTGAATCGCAGAGTTCGCGCATGGTCGAGCTGCTCGCGCACCGCCTCGAGCTCGATCTCGTCCGCCAGCCGGACCGATTTCGTCCGGTTGGCCAGCCGCCAGGTCACCCGTTCGTTGGGATAATGCTCCCAAATGAACTGCTGCATCAGCAGTTTGTAGAAATCGGTATCGAGCAGCGACCGGACGATCGGATCGAACGGGAAGCTGTGGTTCCAGGAGCGGGTGGCGAAATCCATTACTGCTCCTAAGCCCTGCTCGAACCGGATTGGAACCCCTGTTCCCCGGAAGGCCAGGGCCCGGAACGGCGAGGGGGCAGCGCTCGAATACTGGGCCCCGGCCTTCGCCGGGGAACAGATTGCTACCACACCCCCACCGCCGCCCTGACGTCCTTCATCGTCGCTTCCGCGCGCTCGGCGGCGGCCTCGCCCGATCGGCGGAGGAAAGCGACGAGTCCGGCTTCGTCGCCGCGGATTTCGGCGAAGCGGCTCTGGATCGGCTCAAGGCCCGCGATCACCGCTTCGGCGACCCCGGTCTTCAGGGCGCCGTAGCCCTGGCCGTCGAAGCGCTTCAGCGCATCCTCCCAGCTGCCGCCGGCGAAGGCCTGGTAGATGGTGACGAGGTTGCGGACGCCCGGGCCCGGATCCTCGGCGTCGACCGCGGTCCGCGAGTCGGTCTTGGCCGATTTGAGCTTCTTCAGGATCGAGGCCGGCGGATCGAGGAGACCGATGGCATGGCCGGGCTTGTCGGCGCTCTTCGACATCTTCGCCTCGGGGTCGTCGAGGCCCATGATCCGCGCTCCGACCTTCTGGACCATGATCTCGGGGCGGGTGAACCGATATCCGAACAGGTGGGTGAAGCGCTGGGCGATGTCCTGGGTGATCTCGACATGCTGGCGCTGGTCCTCGCCGACGGGAACGAGGTCGGTATGATAGAGGAGGATGTCGGCCGCCTGAAGGATCGGGTAGGAATAAAGGCCGACGCCGGTGCTGTCCGCGCCCTTCGACTTGGACTTGTACTGGGTCATCCGGTTCATCCAGCCTTCCGGAGTGACGCAGGTAAGGATCCAGGCCAGCTCGCTGTGCTGGCGGACGTGCGACTGGATGAACACCAGCGACTTCTCCGGATCGATCCCGCAGGCGAGATAGAGCGCGGCGACGTCGAGCGAGTTGGAGCGCAGCCGGGCGGCCTCGATCGCCTCCGGGATGGTCAGCGCATGGAGATCGACGATGCAGAAGATGTTGTCATGCTTGTCCTGCTCCCGGACCCACAGGGACACGGCGCCGATATAATTGCCCAGGTGGAGCCCGCCGGTCGGCTGGATTCCGGAAAAGACCGTCTTCTTCGCTTTAGTCCCGGACAAGTGCCAAGCTCCTCATGTCGAGGCCGAGCCGTAACCGCGGCGGCGGCCGAAGCGCAACCCGGCGAACAAAGGCTTCCCGCCCGGCCCCGCAGATATTAGCCTGCTGCAATGGCCAAGCCCCGTTTGTTCGACTATTTCCGGTCCTCCGCCTGCTACCGGGTTCGGATCGCCCTCAACCTCAAGGGCGTCGATTACGAGGCGGTTCCGGTCAACCTCGTCGAGGGTGGGCAGAAGGCGCCCGAATATCGCGCCGTAAACCCGCAGGGCCTGATCCCGGCGCTGGAGATGGACGGGCGGCTCCTGACCCAGAGCCTTGCGATCGCCGAGTATCTCGACTCGACCCGGCCGGAGCCGCGGCTGGTTCCGGCCGATCCCGCCGACGCCGCCCACGTCCGGGCGCTGGCGCTTGCCGTGGCCTGCGACATCCATCCGCTCAACAATCTGCGGGTGCTCAAATATCTCTCCGGCCCGCTCGGCCTGCCGCAGGAGGAGCGGGACTCCTGGTACGGCCATTGGGTGGGCGAGGGCTTCGCCGCGCTGGAGTCGATGGCGGCGCCGAGGGCGGGCCGGTTCCTGTTCGGCGACTCTCCGACGCTCGCCGACATCTGCCTCGTCCCGCAAATGTTCAACGCCCGCCGCTTCGACGTGCCGCTGGACGATTATCCCACGCTGGTCCGGGTGGATGAGGCGGCCCGCGGCCTCGACGCCTTCGCAGCGGCGCATCCGGATAGGGTTGCGCAGTAACGCCGATGTTTCCCGGCGAAGGCCGGGACCCAGCCCCTCCTTCGAGCCCCTGGGCCCCGGCCTTCGCCGGGGAGCTCAGAACCCCAGCGGCTCCAGCAGGTCCACAGTCTCCGACTGCCCCGCCGCCGCGGGGGCCGACAGCTTGAACCTGAAGCCTTCGTCCCACTTCCGGCGGAAGAGCGCAGCGAGGTCGTCCTTGTCCGGGTCCCACGCGCGCCGGCTCTCCTTCCTCTCCCATATCTCCTTCCGGCGAGAATCGATGCGGTCGAGCGGATAGGTGAGATGGATGACGTACTCGGCCGGCTTACCCCGCCGCTCGATGAGCATCTCGAGCGTCGGCCGGTCGGGATTGCCGAAGGTGCCGTCGGCGGAGACGACATAATGGTCGGCGGTGACCGTCTCGAAGAAGGCCGGGTCGACGTTCCGGTCCGAGCCGTGATGGGGCATCTTCAATATGTCGACGTGAAGCGTGCCCCCCTCGGCGAGGAGGCCCTCCGCCTTCAGCCCCTCGATCAGGTAATCGCCGCGTGCGTCCCCGGTCAGGAGGATCGTCTTGCCCTTGAAGCGGGCGAGCGCCGCGATGCTGGACAGGTTGGGCACCGAGCCGTCCGTATAGGCCGCGAGCGCGTCCTCCGGCGCGAGGTCGCGGGCGAACTTGGCCTGAAGCCTTTCGAGCTGCCTGGGAAGCGGAGCGGCGACGTGGAGGGTGAGCTCCGGCCCGAGCTTGAAGGGTACGCTCGGCCCCGCCCCGGGCCGCACCAGGTCGCCGTCGAAGCCCCGGTTGATCGGCACCCCGAGCGCCTTCAGGTCCTTGCGCAGGTTGCTCGCATTGGCGACGCTTGCGAGCACCTTGATCCCGGCCAGCGCTTCGTCCTTGTTGGAATTGCGGATTTCCGGCCGGTCGAGATCGACGTCGCCAAGGGTCGCGGCTCCGGTCGAGGCGGTCACGGACGCGGTGACTGCGCCGAGGTTCCTGGCATTGGAGATCCGCTCGAAGCTGTTGAACCAGGCCTGCTTCACCGGATAGGGCCAGCGTTCGCCCGCGGTCTTCGCCGAGCGCCAGTCGGCGGTGAGTTCGACGATACCCACGACATGGTCGTCGTCGATGTGGCTGACCATCAGTAGGTCGATCCGGAAGTCTTCCCCGCGCCGGTCGCGCAGGCCGGCGAGCCGTTTCTCGAGGAACGGCTTCCAGACCTGGTCGGGGCCGCCGTCGATCAGTGCCAGGCCGGGCTCGTCCTCGCTTCCGTAGTGGAGAAGGAGGCAGTCGCCATAGCGGGCCGGCACGGCCTCCAGAGTGAAATATTCCCCGGCCATAAATCTTCCTTCAATAGGATTGCAGGGCGCGCAGCGTGTCGAGCAGCCCGTGGCCCTGGAAGGCCCGCTCGCGGCCGAGATCGGTCGCGCTGTCGCACAGCAGCCGCTTGATGCGTGCTGGATCGCGGTTGAGCTCGGGGTAGCGCGCCATCAGCATCGCCGCCGCCGCGCTGACGTGGGGCGCCGCCTGGCTGGTCCCGTCGAGCGATCCCGTCTCCCCGTTGGGAAAGGTGCTGTGGATCTTCTCGCCGGGCGCGACCAGGTCGGGCTTCAATCTCCCGTCCCCGGTCGGCCCGCGGCTCGAGAAATAGGAGATCCCGTAGGTGTGGGGATCGCGCCTGTGGGTGGATCCCACGGTGATCACCCCGTCCGCATTGCCGGGATCGGTGATGCTGAGGGTCGCGTAGCCGGCGAACGTGCCCTTTTCGGTCAGATATTTGTGATAGCCGTAATTGCCTGCCGCCGCGACCACGGTGACTCCGGTGCCGACCAGCCGCTCGCATTCGTCGCAGACCGGGGTTCGCCCGCAGGCGAAGCTCTCCACGACATGGGGAATGGAGAGGCTGAGATTGGCGCCGTGGACGACGATATACTGGTTGTGGCTGTTGAGGTAGCGGATCAGCTGGAGCGCCGCGATCACCGCGAACTCGGTATTCTCGATCGAGTCCGAGATGATCCTGAAATCCATGATCGCGATGTCCGGGCATAGGCCCTGGACGACGACTTTGTCCGGATCGTCCCTGTCGCGCATGTCGGCGCCGATGATCCCGGCGACGTGGGTGCCGTGGCCGTCGGTGGGGGCCTCGGGCTTCTTCCAGATCAGAAGCGGCTCGATCGACGACCAGTCCAGCATTTCGGTCTCGAAGGATTGGTGGATGTTGGCGAGCAGCCGCCTCGCCTCGCTCGGCTCCAGCCCGCTTCGTTCGAGCGCGGTCTTGAAGGCGCCGCTTTCCTCGTCGGTCGAGCCCGGGTCGAAGGCCGGATCGAGCAATTCGCGAAGGATCGAGAAATCGTAGGTCCTGACGACCCGGCTCGGCGAATCCGGATCCTTGGGATCGCGGCGGAACCCCGGATGGTCCCGGTCCACTCCGGAATCGACCACCGCCCAGGTGATCTTCGAGCATTTGACGTCGAACAGCCGGAAGGCGGCGTCGGCCTTGACCGTCGCCCTGGAATATTCGTCCGCGAGTCGGATCGGGCGGTTGCTCGCGATCCTCCAGATCAGCGGCGAGCCGTCCTTGTCCGGCCTTGCCATCCCGGGCAGCCGCTTCAGCAGGTCTGCGATCCGCCCGGCGATCTGTTCGCGGTGGTCGTAGAGCTCCCGGACCTCCCTGATCCTCTTGAAGCCGGACTCTTCGGCGACAAGGATCGTCGCGGTCATGGTCAGGATCCGGGCGATGTCGAGAAGCTGGCCGCGAAGCGGCGGTTCGCGCTCGTCGGCAAGCGCGGAGGCGATCCTATATTCGTCGACGCTCAGCGCCGAGACGACGACCTGGTGGAAAGCGGTCTTGGCGAAACCGGGAATCGCCTTCTCCTCGAAGATATCCCAGGCCTTTCCGGCCCATTCGGTTCTGGGAAGCAGATAATGGATGAGCTGCCCGAAGGTCAGCTTCGCGGCGAGGAAGCTCTGGAGCGGGGCGAAGCGCGCCTCCCGGCGAAGCGCCTGTTTGTCGTCGTCGCCCTCCGCGGCGAGGAGGTCGCGAAGCAGGGCGACGGCGGAGGTCGAATCCAGCGGAGTGATGAGCAGGTCCTGGGCCGCGCCGGGCGCGGCGGCGTAACTCTGCCAGACCTCGACCAGGATCGGCGTTTCCTGTGTGTAGCGCTGCCGGTCGCCGCAACCGTAGAGGATCCGGTTGACCACGTCCGAGCTGATGACGGCCTTGTCGTCCATTCCCCCGTCTCCCCACGTTCGAGGCTATCCTAGCATGAAGATGTCGAGGTCGCGCGCAAGGATAGAATTTGCAGCGCCGTCGGGGCATAGAGCGCAAGCTTAGCCGGGAGACGATGATGGGACGCATTGACGCGATCGGACGGGACATGGACGTGGCGCCTCTGGACAAGCTCGACATCCCGCCGATGAAGGACCGGGTGTCGGCCGAGGAATGGAGGATCCGGGTCGATCTCGCCGCCGCCTATCGCCTCGTCGCGCATTACGGCTGGGACGACCTCATCTTCACCCACCTCTCCGCCCGGGTGCCGGGGCCGGAGCATCATTTCCTGCTCAACCCGTATCAGCTGATGTTCGAGGAAGTGACCGCCTCCAGCCTCGTCAAGGTCGGGATGGACGGCAATCCGGTCGGCGAGACCCCGTTCATGACCAACGCGGCCGGCTTCACGATCCACTCCGCGATCCACATGGCGCGCGCGGACGCGCAAGCCGTCATCCACCTCCACACGCCCCACGGCCAGGCCGTCTCCGCCCATGGGGAGGGCCTGCTGCCGCTCACCCAGACCGCGATGCTGATCCGCGACGAGGTCGCCTATCACGATTACGAAGGGGTGGCGGTCGACCTCGACGAGCGCGAGCGGATCGTCGCCGACCTCGGCTCCAAGGGCGCGATGCTGCTTCGCAACCACGGCACCCTCGCCGTCGGCGAAACGATCGGCGAGGCTTTCGTGAAGATCTACTTCCTTGAGCGGGCCTGCGAGGCCCAGATCCTCGCTCTGTCCGCCGGCGAGGGCAATCTCAGCAACCCGCCCCAGGGCTCGCCCGAGGTCACCGCCCAGCAGGGCAGGGTCGGCCTGAAGATGGCCGCCCGGGCGCTCGCCTGGCCCGCGCTCCTGCGCAAGGCCTACCGGCTGGACCCGAGCTTCGCGAGCTGACTTGCCTCCCCATCGCCGGATGGGGAGGGGGACCACACAAAGTGTGGTGGAGGGGTAATTGGCGGAAGCTGCCGAGGATCTGGCGCGAACCGGCCACGGCTGCGACCTGTCACCCCTGCACCGCCTTCGGCGGTCCCCCTCCCCATCCGCTTCGCGAATGGGGAGGCAAGCCCCTAGAACCGGAACCGGCCCGTCAGGCCGAAGGTGCGCGGCTCGGCGAGGAAGGCCGAGAAGATCTGACGCCCGCCTGGGAATTGCGGGTCGGCGAACGCCGCGGTGCGGGCGCCTTCCTGGAAGGGCGAGTTGAAGGCGACCTGGGTGTAGCCGACGTTGAAGATGTTCTGCGCCCAGGCCTCGATCGCCCAGCGCTCGCCCTTGCCGCGGATTCCGACCCGGGCGTTGAAGATGGCGAAGCTGTCCTGCTCCTTTTGCGGGAACAGGTCGGAGCCGGTGTTGAAGTCGTCGGTCAGGCGTCCATCGACGTAGAACAGCCCCGTCATCCCCGAACTGCCGATCCGCGGGGTCCAGGACAGCGAGGTGGTGGCGACCATCTCAGGTGCGTTGGAGAGGTTGTCGCCGGGCAGCTTGCGCAGTGCCGGGTCGAGCGGAGCGCCGGTGTCGTTGCCGACCAGCTGCGACCGGTAGCGCGTGTTGGCGAAGGTCAATCCCAGCGTGACGTTGAGGTCGCGGCGGAGGCGAAGCGCGCTCTCGAGCTCGAGACCCTCCGAGCGGACCCCGTAGCCGACTTCGCCGGCCGGGCAGGCGCCCGTCGCGGCGGCCGGATTCGCGAACGGGACCGTCGCCGGCGGCGGGGTGTAGTTCGGAGCGCCCGGAAGGATGCTCTGGTCGCGGTCGGCTCCGGCCAGGTCGGCGCCGCAGCCGTTGATCGTCTGCACGAGGAAGACCGAACCGTTGAACGTGTTCAGCTGGAAGTTCTTGAAGTTCTGGCGGAACAGCACCGCGTTGAGAGTGAACGGACCGTTCGAATATTTGGCGCCGATCTCGTAGGCGGTGTTGATCTCCGGATCGAACTGGAGATTGCCGACCAGCGCCTGGGCTCCGCCGAGGGCGGCGAAGGTCGTGGTCGGAACGCCGTTCACGGCGGTGATCGGACCCTTCAGCGCCGAGCGGTCGAGATTGAAGCCGCCCGCTTTGTAGCCGCGCGAATAGCTCGCATAGACCATCAGGTCGCGGTTCATCTTGTAGGACAGGATCCCGGTGCCGGTGAACTCGTCCTCGCTGCGCTGGTCGCTGATCGACACTCCGTTGAGCTCGGCCGTCGAATTGCCCTGGCAGGTCAGGCCGATCAGGCCGGCGGCGAGCGCCGCGAGGCCGGGATTGGCGAGGAAGGGCGTGAGCGCGGTCTGCTGGGCGACGCAGGCGGTGTTGTCGTTGCCGAAGTTGGCGTTCAGCTTCTTCTTCTCGTTCGTGTAGCGAAGGCCGACCGTGAGTGCGAGCTTGTCGGTCAGGTGGAAGATGTTGTGCGTGAAGATCGCGTAATTTCGGCTGTCCTGCTTATAGGTGTCGAGCGTGCTTCCGCGGTCGTTGACCGATTCCAGCCGATCGAAGGCCTGGAGGACGCTTTGGCCGGCGGGGCCGAAGGGCGAGGGCACGTTCGGAGCGAGAGCGCCGCTGATCACCGCCCGCCCGGTCGGGCTGATGCAGCCCGGGGTGGTCGGGCTGTAGAAGCCGGCGAGGCCGGTGCCGGAGAGCAGCCGGCAGGTGGCGAAGCGGCCATATTGGGTCCCGAAGCGGAGATTGTCGGTGACCGTCAGGCTCTCGTCCGCGAAATAGCCGCCGACCAGCCAGTCGAGTTTGTCGTTGAACGCCTTGCCCTGGAGCCTGAGCTCCTGGGTAAAGGTCTTGAACTGCCGCTCGAGACCGCCGTTGACCGGCGAGCGGTAGAGGATGTCGACCGGGCTGTAGTCGATGTCGCCCGGCTGGCCGGAGACATAGTCGCGATAGGCGGTGATCGAGGTGAGGCTGATTCCGGGCGTGAGGTCGTAATTGACCTCCGCCGACAGGCCCCAATCCCTGGTGTCGCCCTCGTAGGTGCGGCCCGGGGAGACGTAGATGTTGCGGCTGAACGGGTCGTTGAAGGCGACCAGCGGAGTGCCGAGATCGCGAAGCACGTTGATGATGTTGTTGCCCTGGTCGTTCGTTCGGGCCGGATTGGCGCCGGGCTGCAGGAGCGGGGTCGCCGGCTCGTTGAGGTTGCCGATCGCCGGGTTGAAGTCGCGGCCGATATAGACGGCGCCGCAGCAGGCTTCCTCGCGGCGGGTATAATCGCCGATCAGGCGCACCGACAGGTCGGTATTGGGCTGGAACATCAGCTGGCCGCGGACGAAGAAGCGGTTGCGGTCGTTGACCCGCTCGTCGTTGTTGACGTCCTTGTAGAAGCCGTCGCGGCGGGCATAGACCCCGTCGAGCCGGAAGCCGAGCGACTCGCCGATCGGGCCGGTGATTCCGGCGTCGGCGCGGATATAGTCGTAATTGCCGTAGGTCAGCGAGCCGAAGCCCTCGAACTCGTTCATGTTCGGCTTCTTGCTGATCACGTGGATCAGGCCGGCCGAGGCGTTGCGGCCGAACAGGGTGCCCTGCGGTCCGCGGAGAACCTCGATCCGCTCGATCTCGCCGAGCTCGTTGAGGCCGACTCCGCTGCGCGAGCGATAGACCCCGTCGACGAACACCGCGACCGAGCTTTCGAGGCCCGGATTGTCGCCTACGGTCCCGATGCCGCGGATTCGCGCGGAGCCGTTCGCTTCGCTGCCGGTCGAGGAGACGAGAAGCGAGGGGGCGAGCTGGTTGAGCTGGCGGATGTCCGACGCGCCGCTGTTCTGGAGCGACTGGGCCGAGACCGCGGACACGGCGATCGGAACGTCCTGCAGGATCTGGGTCCGGCCCTGGGCGGTGATGACGATGTCGGTCTCGGGATTCGCCTCCGCCGCGACCGGATCGGCCGGGGCGACGTCGGCGTCGGCATTGACCTCGCCCGCTTCCTCGACCGGGCTCGGCTCGCCCGTGGGGCTGGTCTGATCCTGAGCGAAGGCAGGAGTCGCGGTGAGCGCACACAGGCCGGCCGAAACGAGCCAGAAGGACTTCGACATATTCCCCTCTCCCTTTTGGGTTTGGGGCCAGAGCTACTGAAAAGGGACAAGGCCTGCCAGCCGGAATCCGCACTTTTCTGCGGGTTTCCGGGCCTTATGGCAATCGCGCAACAATACAGTTTCGAAACGAAACTTGCAATAAACGGGTGCCGTTACGGAAAGCTGACGTTTCCGTAAGGGGAAGGCGGCAAGCTTGCCGTTGCGAGCTTCCGTCACCCCAGCGAAAGCTGGGGTCCAAGCGGCATCGCAGCCACCTCGAAGTCAGCATGGATGCCAGCCTTCGCTGGCATGACGACCAGGGGCCGCGCCTATTTCGGCGCGAGCACCATCAGCATCTGCCGGCCTTCCATGCGCGGATGCTGTTCGACCTTGGCGGTCTCGGCCACGTCGGCCTGGACCCGCTGCAGTAGCCGCATCCCGAGCTCGCCATGGGCAAGCTCGCGGCCCCGGAAGCGCAGGGTGATCTTCACCTTGTCGCCTTCCTTGATGAAGTCGAAAACCTTCTTCATCTTGGTGTCGTAATCGTGGTCGTCGATGTTGGGACGCATCTTGATCTCTTTGATCTCCTGCGTCTTTTGCGACTTGCGGGCGAGATTGGCCTTCTTCTGGGCCTCGTACTTGAACTTGCCGACGTCGAGGAACTTGCACACCGGCGGATCGGCATTGGGCGAGACTTCGACGAGGTCGAGGCCGACTTCGGCGGCCTGCTCGATCGCTTCGGCGGTCAGGAGCACCCCGATATTCTCGCCATTCTCATCGATCACGCGCACCTTGGGCACGGAGATGAATTCATTGAAGCGGGGGCCGTTCAGGGGCGGCGCCTGCGGGCGCCGGATCATGGGCGGACGTATAACAATGTCTCCTGACGTTGAAGTTCAGCGCCTCACCTAGTGGTTCCGCAAGCCGAATGAAAGACGAAGGACGGAGCGCGAACGCTTTTGTGAAGCGTCTGTTGCGCAAGGGCACCCGTCATTCCGGCGAAAGCCGGAATCCATGAACACTGATGTGCGTAATTGAAAACCGGCCGTGTTCATGGACCCCGGCCTTCGCCGGGGTGACGAGTCTGGCCGGCCGTCAGCGCAGATCCGGCGGAAGCGCCTCGGTTCGAAGTCTCTCGACCGCCTCGTCCAGCCCCAGGACCTCCTGCCGCGCCCCCTCGCCGAGCGGCCGGAGCGCCACCGTCCCTTCCTCCGCCTCGCGCTTGCCGACGACGAGCAGATTAGGGACCTTGGCGAGACTGTGCTCGCGGACCTTGTAGTTGATCTTCTCGTTTCGAAGGTCGGTCTCGACTCGAAGTCCGGCCGCCCTCAGCTTCGAAGCGACTTCGAGCGCATAATCGTCCGCTTCGGACACGATCGTCGCGACCACCGCCTGGACCGGAGCGAGCCAGAGCGGGAACCGGCCGGCATGATGCTCGATGAGGATCCCGATGAAGCGTTCGAACGATCCGAGGATCGCCCGGTGCAGCATGACCGGGCGGTGGCGCTGGCCGTCCTCGGCGACGTAGCTGGCGTCGAGCCGCTCGGGCAGCACCGTGTCGGTCTGGATGGTGCCCACCTGCCAGGTCCGGCCGATCGCGTCGGTCAGGTGGAATTCGAGCTTGGGCGCGTAGAAGGCGCCTTCGCCCGGAAGCTCCTCCCAGCCGAACTCCTCGCTGTCGCGTCCCGCCGCCTTGACCGCGTCGCGGAGCGACTGCTCCGACCAGTCCCACATCTCCTCGCTTCCGAACCTCTTCTCCGGCCGGAGAGCGAGCTTGATCGCGTAGTCGGGGAATCCGAGATCCTTGTAGACGGTGTCGAGAAGGTCGAGGAACAGCCGCACCTCCTCGACGATCTGGTCCTCGCGGCAGAAGATATGGGCGTCGTCCTGGGTGAACTGGCGCACCCTGAGGATCCCGTGGAGCGCTCCGTGCGGCTCGTTCCTGTGGCATACGCCCATCTCGGCAAGCCGGATCGGCAGGTCGCGATAGGATTTGATGCCCTGCCGGAAGATGAGCACATGGGCCGGGCAGTTCATCGGCTTCAGCGCCATCCAGTCGCCCTCGCCCGAGATGATCGGCCCCTCGTCCTCGGTGTTGGGCACCTCGTCGGGGATGACGAACATGGCCTCGCGATATTTGCCCCAATGGCCGGACTGCTCCCACTGGCGGGCGTCCATCACCTGCGGAGTCTTCACCTCCTCGTAGCCGGCGGCGTCGAGGCGGCGGCGCATATAGGCTTCGAGCTGTCGCCAGACGACGAAGCCCGCGGGATGCCAGAAGACCGAGCCGTGGGCCTCGGACTGGAGGTGGAACAGGTCCATGTCCTGGCCGATCCGGCGGTGGTCTCGCTTGGCCGCCTCCTCCAGCCGGGTGAGGTGCGCCTCGAGCTGCTTCCTGTTGAGCCAGCCCGTGCCGTAGATCCGCGACAGCATCGCGTTCTTCTGGTCGCCGCGCCAATAGGCGCCCGAGACCCGGGTCAGCTTGAAGGCCTGGGGATCGACCTTCCCCGTGGAGGCGAGATGCGGTCCGCGGCACAGGTCCAGCCACTTGCCCGAGCGGTACATGGTGATCGTCTCGTGCTCGGGCAGCTCCATCACCCACTCGGCCTTGAAGCTCTCGCCCTGCTCGAGGAACAGCTTGCGCACGTCCTCGCGGGTCCACACTTCGCGGACGAGGGGCTCGTCGCGTGCGATGATCCGCCGCATCTCCTCCTCGATTACCGGAAGGTCCTCGTCGGTGAATGGCCCGCGCTCCGGCGCCGGCGCGAAATCGTAGTAGAAGCCGTCGTCGGTCGCCGGGCCGAACGTGATCTGGGTCCCCGGGAACAGGTTCTGGACCGCCTCGGCGAGGATGTGAGCGTAATCGTGCCGGACCAGCTCGAGCGCGTCGGCCTCGTCGCGGGCGGTGATCAGCGCGAGCTCCGAATCGCCCTCGATCGGGCGGTTGATGTCGCGCACCTCGCCATTGACCCGAGCCGCCATCGCGGCCTTGGCGAGTCCCGGCCCGATCGAAGCGGCGATGTCGGCCGGAGTGGTGCCCGGCGCGACCTCGCGGACGGAGCCGTCGGGAAGCTTGATCTTGAAATGCTCTGTCATGACCCGGTGCATGTAGCGTCACGCTCGCGGCTTCTCCACCCCAACTGGAGTTCCTCTCCCGCTTTTCGCGGGAGAGGGGGGACCCGGGCCGAAGGCCTGGGGGGTGAGGGTCTTTTCCAAGTCCGGCGTACAGACCCTCACCTCCCACCGCTTCGCGGCGGGCCCCTCCTCTCCCGCGAAAGCGGGAGAGGGTTTGAGACGCGGCCGGCATCCTTGCTAGAGCCGGCCCATGAACCCTCCCGACTTTCTCTACCCCGCTCCCGGCCGCCGCCTCGCCTTCCGCCATCGCCGCGGCCGCGGCCCCACCCTCGTTTTCCTGCCCGGTTACATGTCCGACATGGAGGGCGGCAAGGCGACGGCGCTCGATTCCTGGGCCGGGTCGAACGGGCGCTCGATGCTTCGATTCGACTATGCCGGCTGCGGGCTGAGCGAAGGTGCGTTCGAGGACCAGACCCTCCCCGGCTGGCGCGACGACGCGCTCGCCATGATCGACAGCGTCGAGGGGCCGGTCGTCCTGGTCGGGTCCTCGCTGGGCGGCTGGCTGATGCTGCTCGCGGCGCTTGCCCGGCCCGGACGGGTCGCGGCCCTGGTCGGGATCGCCTCCGCGCCCGACTTTACCGATTGGGGATTCGACGAAGCGCAGAAGCGGACCCTCCGCGAGGCGGGCCGGGTGGAGGAGCCGTCGCCTTACGGCAATTCCCCTTACGTCACGACCAGAGCCTTCTGGGAGAGCGGCGAGGCCCTGAAGCTTCTGGGCGGCGCCATCCCGATCCACTGTCCCGTCCGGCTGCTCCACGGCCTCGACGATTCCGACGTCCCCTGGCGGATCTCGATTCGCCTCGTCGAGCGGCTCGAATCGCCGGACGTCCGGACGATCCTGGTGAAAGACGGCGACCACCGCCTTTCCCGTCCCGGCGACATCGCCCTGCTCATCGAGACCGTGGAGGGACTGGTGCCTGACAAGGACGCTTGACAGGGTGCGAAACGATTGTGTAAAGCTCGCTTGACTGAAACTCAAGGAGCCTTGACATGCCCGTCCGCGACACTGCGAAACGCCGCTACAATCATCGCGCCCTCGGCCTCAGCCTCGCTTATGCGGGCGCGCTGATCGGGGTGAGCTTCGTGTTCCGCGACGATCCGCCGACCGGTCCCCTCGCCTGGGCGCTGGCGCTTCTGCCGGCGCTTCCACTGGTCGCGATATTCCTCGCCATGGGCCGCTACCTGGTCGAGGAAGGCGACGAATATCTTCGCTCGCTCATGGTCCGGAAGACTCTGATCGCGACCGGCTTCATGCTGATCGTGACGACCTGCTGGGGCTTCCTCCAGTCGTTCGACCAGGTCCCCCGGGTCGATTTCTACTGGGCGGCGATCATCTGGTTCTTCGGTCTCGGCGTCGGCGGCTGCGCCAATCGGTTCGCCAAGTGAAGAACCGGCTGAAAGTGCTCCGAGCGGAGCGCGACTGGAGCCAGGGCGACCTCGCCGAGCGGCTCGAGGTCTCGCGCCAGAGCGTCAACGCGATCGAGACCGGCCGCTACGACCCCAGCCTCCCGCTGGCCTTCCGGATCGCCAAATTGTTCGACCTGCCCGTCGAGGCGATTTTCGAGGCGGAGTAAGCCGGAAGGGGCGGCCCCGTCATCCCGGCGAAGGCCGGACCTCGGGCCGGATAGTCTCGGCGGGTCTCCACGAGGTCCCGGCTTCCGCCGGGATGACGCGTTGTCGTTCACTCACCGTGCAGCCGCACCTGTGCTAAGCTTCCGCAATGATGATCCTCCTGCTCGCGGCCGCCGCCCAGGTCGCCGGACCGGTCGACACTCCGGCCAACCGCTACCGCAATTGCCTCGCGCTTTCCCGGACCGCGCCCGAACGGGCCGTCGGCCAGGCCCAGGCCTGGCTCGGCTCAGGCGGCGGGGTGATGGCGGCGCAATGCCTCGGCCTGGCCCTGTCGGCGCAGGAGAAATGGGCGGAGGCCGCGGCGGCCTTCGAGGCCGGCGCCAAGGACGCGGAGGCGAGGCAGGACAAGCGGGCCGGAGACCTGTGGGTCGAGGCCGGCAATGCCCGGCTCGCCGGAGGCGACGCGGCGGGCGCGCGCAAGGCGTTCGAATCGGCGCTCGCCACGAAGCTGCTCATCCCGCAGCTCGAGGGGGAGGTTCATCTCGATCTGGCCCGGGCCGCCGTGGCGCTGGGCGACCCGGCCGTCGCGCGCGGCCATATCGACAAGGGCCTGGCCCTGGTGCCGAAGGACGCGTTCGGCTGGTACCTGTCGGCGGCGCTCGCGAGGAAGCAGAACGACCTCGCGACGGCCAAGGAGCATATCGCGAAGGCGGTCGGGCTCGCCCCGGACGACGCCGCGATCCTGCTCGAGGCCGGCAATATCGCCGGCCTTTCGGGCGAGAAGGACGCGGCTCTCGGTCTCTACGCCCGCGCCGCGCGGACGGCCCCCGGCTCGGAAGCCGGCAAGGCCGCCCAGGCCGCCATCGCCGCCAACGAAGCGAAGTAGCCCTCTCCGTCGCCCCAGCGAAGGCTGGGGCCCCGGCGGGTGAAGACCACCGCGCCTTTCGTCGCCCCAGCGAAGGCTGGGGCCCCGGCGGGTGAAGACCACCGCGCCTTTCGCCCCCTGGGACCCCAGCCTTCGCTGGGGTGACGGTCAGGGTCGCCGGCCCTCTTTCTCAGTCCAGATAGAAATCCACGGTCGTCACCACCCGGACCTTCTGGAAGGGCGAATCGCCGGCCGACGAGCCGCCTTCGCCGTCGACGTCCCCGTCGCGGGCGCCGATCGAGAAATAGCCCTGGGTGGCGGAGCGGATTCCGCCGACCCCGGTGCCGCTGTCGCGGGCGAATTGCTGCGCGCTGTCGCGGGCGTTGCGGGTGGCCTCGGCGATCATCTCGGGCTTGATCTTGTTCAGCCGGGTGAAGCTGTAGACCATCGAGCTTCCCTCCTCGAGCGCCACTCCGCCGCGGATCAGGTCGGCCTGCCGGGCGAAGGCGGCGCGGGCGCGCATCACGTCGCCGGTCCGAAGCTGGATCCGCTGCCGGACGGTGACGCTGTTCTGGCCCCTGTTGTTGTCGAAGAACTGGCTCACCGAAGCCCCGGTGTCGGCGAGGTCCTTGTCGGTGAAGCCATGCCGCTTGAAGAAGGCGCGCACCGCCCGGCTCTTCTCGTCGACGGCGGCCTGGACCGGGCCGAGCTCCGTGCCCTGCTCCGAATAAGCGATCGTCCAGCTCGCGAGGTCGGCCATGACGTTGCGCTCCGCAAGCCCGCGCACGGTGACCGCCCGGTCCGCCATCCGCGCCCGCCTCAGCCCATCGCCGAGCAGATAGCCTCCAAGCACGATGGCCAGCGCGAGGAGCGCGGCGCCGAGCAGGAGGACGTTGTTGCGGTCATCGATCCAGCGCTCAGCCATTTCGCCCTCCATCTGCAGCTCCGTCATTTTGTTACGGTGCCGATGAACCGTGCATTTATAACGACGAAATGAAACAGGCAAGCGCTTGGCGCCGCAGCTGCCGCCAGTCCGGATGACCGCAGGCCATAATATTTTTTGAGGGAAGGCACGAAGGTACAAGAACGAAAAGGCGCTTCGCGCGGACTGCCTTCTTGTACCTTCGTGCCTTCCCCAAAAAAACAGGTTCGCAGGACGCCGACGGAACACGCGGCAACCTCATTCCTCCCGGGCGAGGACCGCCGTGCGCTGGCGGGTAAGCCAGGCCGCGAGCGCGGCTCTCGGCACCCGCGGATACTTGACCGCGGCGAAGGCAAGGAACGAGTCGCGGTAGCGCAGCCAGGCGCGCTCGGCGGAGCGCACTCCGGCCGCAGTCACCGCTCCGATCCCCGAATCCTCCCCGCCCACTTCCCGGAGCCGCTTGCGATAGGCCGCGTTGAGCGCCGAGTCCTCCGACTCGAGGCTCGCCGCGGAAGTCGGAAGCGGCCGTCCCGACCCGAGCCGCTCCAGGACTTGGACCAGCTCGTTGCGAAGCGATTCCTCCGCCGCGATCGCCATCGCAGCCCGGGCGGTGCCGCTGAGGTCGACCTCGCCCGACCCGTGCGCCTCGGCATAAGCTTCATGGGCCGAGCGCAGACGGGCGAAGGCCTGCTTCTCGGCCGCCGTCCAGCCCGCCGTCATCGCCGCCAGGGCCGACTCGCGCCGCGCGCCGGCGAGGCCGGCCTCATGGTCTTCGCAATAGCCCATGGCGAGGCCGCTGGTGATGTCGTCGCAGAAGTGGAAGTCGTCGCCCTTCCAGCCCTTCGACTTGAGCTCGGCGAGGTGGGTCACCCGCCCGTGCGACTCCATCGGAGCGCCCTCGATTCCGCAGGCGAGGTGAGTCGCGACGTCGAGGTCGCGCTTCGCGCCCCGGCCGTTGGCGTAGACGGTCATCAGAATCGTCCGGCCCCAGAAGATCCCGCCCTGGTCGCGCTCGGCCTCCAGGAAGGCGCATTGTCGCGCCCGCACCGGGTCGGCGGGCATTCCGATTCCGTAATAGAGCGCTTCGGAATCGCAGCCCTTCAGCGACCGGACGGCGGCGGGATCGGGCCGGTCGGAAGCCGGCGGCTCACGGCCGCGCACCTTGCGGCAGATCGCCTTCGAGGTCTCGAATTCGGGCGAGCTCGCCCACTGGTCATTCGAATCCCCCCAGTCCCAGGGCGGCTCGGCCGCCGCTGCGAGGACGAGTGCGAGGGCGGCGAGGCGAAACGGCTTCATGGGCTGAGCCTATGGCAGGCGGGGGCCGCCGCCAAGAGCTTCACTCGGACGGGCCGGCGCTGTAGTGGCGGGCCATGAAATACCTGCACACCATGATCCGGATCTCGGACCCCGAGGAGAGCCTGCGCTTCTTCGAGCTGCTCGGCCTCAGGGAGGTCAGGCGCATCGACGTCGAGGCCGGACGGTTCACCCTCATCTTCCTCGCCGCGCCCGGCGACGAGGACGCCCAGGTCGAGCTCACCCACAATTGGGACGAGAAAGGCTTCGGCGAAGCCCGCAATTTCGGCCACCTCGCCTACCGGGTCGACGACATCTACGAGAGCTGCCGGAAGCTGATGGAGGGCGGAGTGACCATCGCCCGCCCGCCGCGCGACGGCCATATGGCCTTCGTCCGAAGCCCGGATAATATTTCAATCGAGCTCCTCCAGGCCGGAGAGCCGCTTGCCCCGGCCGAGCCGTGGGCGTCGATGCCCAATACGGGGCATTGGTAGGGATGACCGGGGCGGGCTGGCCCGACGGGCGCTTCGCCGCCCTGCTCGAAAGCCGGCACCCCATCCTCCTCGCCCCGATGGCCGGGGCCGGCGGGGTCGGCTTAGCCGCCGGTGCGATCGAGGGCGGTGCGGCCGGCTCGCTGCCCTGCGCGATGCTCGTTCCGGACGAGGTTCGGGCGCAGGCGACCGAACTGCGCGCGCGCGTCGCGGGACCGCTCAACCTGAATTTTTTCTGCCATGCGAACCCTTCCCCGGTCCCGGAGCCACGCTTCCGGACCTTGCTCGAGCCATTCTACGAGGCGTACGGGCAGCCCGCCGGCCAGACAGGCCCCGTCCGGCAACCGTTCGGACCCGAGATGTGTGCCGCCGTCGAAGCGGTGCGGCCCGAACTGGTCAGCTTCCATTTCGGCCTTCCCCAGCCGGGCCTTCTGGATCGGGTGCGCGCCACGGGCGCGAAGGTCATCGCCACTGCCACCACCCTCGACGAGGCGCGATGGCTGGCGGAGCGCGGGGTGGACGGCATCATTGCCCAAGGCTGGGAAGCCGGGGGGCATAGCGGCCGCTTCCTCGGCGGCCGGCCCGACGAGCAAATGGGCCTGTTCGCGCTGTTGCCTCAGATGGCCGATGCCGTCGACGTTCCGATCGTCGCCGCCGGCGGGATCGCCGACGGCCGCGGCATCGCCGCGGCACTGACCCTGGGCGCGGCGGCCGTCCAGATCGGGACCGCCTATCTTCACTGTCCGGAGAGCCTGGTCTCGCCGGCGCACCGCTCGGCGCTCGCATCCGCGGCGGCGGAGCACAGCGTCTTCACCAACATCTTCACCGGCCGTCTCGCCCGCGGCCTCTGGACCCAGCCGATGGGGGCGCTCGGGCCGGTTCGAACCGAGGTGCCACCCTTCCCGCTCGCCGCGGCGGCGCTCGCGCCGCTCGCCGAGGCCGCCGGAGAGCGGGGCGAGTCGGGCTTCCGGCCGATGTGGGCCGGGCAATCGGCGCGCCTCGGCCGGCCGCTGCCCGCGCGCGAGCTTACCGAGCGTCTTGCCCTTGAGGCGCTGGCGCGGATCGGCTCGAGCGCCTAGGCTCGGGCCATGCTCGAAATCGCCCGGATCCCCGTCCTCTCCGACAATTACGTCTGGCTCGTCCACGAGCCGGCCTCGGGCGAGACGGCGGTAATCGACCCGGCCGTTGCCGAGCCGGTGCTCGCCGAGGCGCAGGCTCGCGGATGGCGGATCACCCAGATCTGGAACACCCACTGGCATCCCGACCATACCGGCGGGAATATGGCGATCAAGGCGGCCACCGGAGCCCTGGTTACCGGCCCCGCCGCCGAGGCCGCCCGGATCCCAACGCTCGACCGCCTGGTCGGCGAAGGCGACCGCGTGACTCTCGGTCCTGTGGAGGCCGAGGTGCTCGAGGTTCCGGCGCACACCGCGGGCCACATCGCCTACCACCTGCCGTCCGAGGCGGCCGTGTTCGTCGGCGATACCCTGTTCGCGATGGGCTGCGGCCGGTTGTTCGAGGGCACGGCCGATCAGATGCATTCCAATCTTCAGCGGCTCGCGGCCCTGCCGCCGGAGACGAAAGCTTATTGCGCCCACGAATATACGCTTTCCAACGGCCGCTTCGCTGTGACGGTGGAGCCGGATAATTGCGCTCTCGCGGACCGGATGGCGCTGGTCGAGGCGGCCAGGGCCAAAGGCGAGGCGACGGTGCCCACGACGATCGCCCTGGAGCTGTCGACCAACCCGTTCATGCGCGCTTCATCGGCTTTTGAGCTTGGAGAATTGCGCCGGGCCAAGGATAATTTTCGGAGTTGAGCGACCGCCCGGCCCGCCGAGCGTTTCAGCTTCGAGGAGCCTTGGGATGAAACATCTTCTACTGATTGCCGCGGCCTGCCTGGCCGCAGGCTGCACCACCGACGACCAGCCCGGCGACAGGGCCGACATGCGCGCCGACGACGAAGCGACCCTCGCCGCCCAGCTGAGCGGCTACGCGCCGGACGGACCGCCGGTCAGCTGCGTCAACACGCGCGACCTTCGGGGCAACCGCTCGGCCGGGGAGACGGCTATCGTCTTCTCCGGGATCGGCGGCCGCAAATGGGTCAACCGCCCCGCCGCGGGCTGCCCGGATCTGGGCTTCAGCCGCGCCCTGAAGACGCGCACCACGGGCACCCGGCTGTGCCGCGGCGACATCGCGACCGTCTTCGATCCCGTCGCCCGGATCGAATATGGCGGCTGCGGCCTCGGCGACTTCGAGCCGTATCGGCGGGTGAAAGGGTAACTTGCCTCCCCGCCGCGAAGCGGTGGGGAGGGGGACCGCCGAAGGTGGTGGAGGGGTAACAAGGCCCGGTCTTCGAGGGTCGCCTTCTAACCTCCGGTGGTTCGGCCAGGTCACCCCTCCACCATGCTTCGCATGGTCCCCCTCCCCATCGAAGATGGGGAGGCAAATCACTTCTTGTACAACCCATCCAGCCGCTCGCCATAGGCGTCGCGGATGACGTGGCGGCGGATCTTGATCGACGGCGTAAGCTGCTCGTTCTCAGTCGAGAAGGGCTCGTCGGCGACGATGAAGCGGCGGACCTTCTCGATCACCGAAAGGTCCGAATTGACCCGGTCGACGGCGGCGCTCAGCGCCCGGTGGAAGTCCGGATCGGAGCGCAGCCCGTCCGGGTCGCGCGGCTTGCCCGAGGCCCTGGCCCATTCCCCGGTCCATTCCGGATCGGGCACGATGACTCCGACCAGATAGGGCCGCCGGTCGCCCGTCACCATGGCCTGCAGGATCTCGGGCTGGAGGGTCAGCATCCCCTCGACCTTCTGGGGCGAGACGTTGTCGCCCTTGTCGTTGACGATGAGGTCCTTCTTTCGGTCGGTGATGACGATCCGCCCCGCCTCGTCGACATGGCCGACGTCGCCGGTATGGAGCCAGCCGTCGGCGATCGCCTTTTCGGTCTGCGCCGGGTTGCGCCAATAGCCCTTCATGACGAGCTCGCCGCGCACCAGTATCTCGCCGTCCTCCGCGATCCGGACCTCGGTGTTTCGAAGCGGCGGGCCGACCGTGTCCATCTTCACGCCAGCCTTGGGCCGGTTGCAGCTGATCACCGGCGCGGCCTCGGTCTGGCCGTAGCCCTGAAGGACGGTGAGCCCGAGCGCGTGGAAGAAGATCCCGACGTCCGGGTTGAGCGGAGCCCCGCCCGACACCATCGCCTTCACCCTTCCGCCGAACTTGGCGCTGACCTTGGGCCGGAAAAGCCGGTCGAGCAGCAGGTCCATCGGCATATCCCAAAGGCTCTTGGTGCCGGCATAATCTTTGGCGCCGATCTCCAGCGCCCTCTTCATCATGTAACTGGCGAGCCTGCCCTGCTTCTCGACATTCTTCAGGATCCGCTGCCTCAGCACCTCGAAGAGCCTGGGAACCACGATCATCAAGGTCGGCTTCACCTCCTCGATATTGGAAGCGAGCTTCTCCAGCCCTTCGGAATAATAGATCTGCCCGCCGATTCCGATCGGGAAGAACTGGCCGCCGCTATGCTCGTAGGCGTGGCTCGGCGGGAGGAAGGACAGGAAGACCTCGTCGCCGACCCCGAAATCCTCGGCGATCACCTCCACGCAGCCCTCGACATTATGGAGGATCGCGCCGTGATGCTGCATCACTCCGCGCGGGGCGCCGCCCGTGCCCGACGTGTAGATCAGGCAGGCGAGGTCGTCGCGGGTGACGCTCGCGGCCGCCGCGGTGCACGCGGCGACGTCGGGCGGATGGGCCGCCGCGAGGGTTTTCCAGTCGTGGAAGCAGACATTGCCGGACTGGCCGCCCGGAAGCGCCTCGATCCCGACGACATGCTCGCAATTGCTCGACCGGACCGCGGCCGGGAGCAGGGGGCGGGCGAGCTTCTGGGTCGAGACGATGACGGCCCGGGCGCCGCTGTCGTCGAGGACGTGCTGGTGATCGCGCTCGGTATTGGTGGTGTAGGCGGGGACGGTGACGCAGCCCGCGGTCATGATCGCGAGGTCGGCGATGCACCATTCCGGCCGGTTCTCGGAGACCAGCATCACCCGGTCGCCCGGGTTCAGCCCGATCGCCTTCAGTCCGGCGGCCAGCGAGCAGACCTGCTCCGCGGCCTCGCGCCAGCTCACCGGGCGCCAGCGCCCTTCTTTCTTCGCCCAGAGGAACGGCGCCTCGCCTTTCTGTTCGGCGCGGGCGAAGAACATGGCGACGAGGTTGGGGAAATGCTCGAGCAGCCGCATGGCCTTCTTCCCTCCGTCCCCCGGCGCCCCGCTCATTCCGGCGGACGCTCTTCGGACCCCGCGCGGGCGATCTGCGTCACTTCGCCGGTCTCGCTCATCCCGACGCCCTCGCTCCGAGGGTCGGCTGCGCCCACCCAGCGGCCGTTCACCCGCTCCACGGCATTCGCCTTGAGCCCGAGCGGCGCCACCTGCACCTTGTGGCCGAGCGCGCGCAGTCCGGGCGCCAGCGCTTCCAGGGCCGTGCCCTTCTCGACGATCGCCGTGTCGCCGGGCGAGAAGAGCAGGCCCAGGGCGATCGAGTCCTGGGCGCTCATCTTCCAGTCGAGCACCGCGACCAGCGCCTTGGCGATCTGCGAGATGATCGTCGGCCCGCCGGCCGCTCCAAGGGCGATCCTGACCTTTCCGTCGGGCCCGTAGACGATCGTCGGAGCCATCGAGCTTCGCGGCCGCTTTCCGCCCTGCACCCGGTTGGCGACAAGATAGCCCTCCTTCTCCGGAACGGTGTCGAAATCGGTAAGCTCGTTGTTGAGCATCGTTCCGTCGACCGACAGTCCGGACCCGAAGACGCTCTCGATGGTGGTCGTCACCTGGGCGATGTTGCCGTTGCGGTCGGCGACGGTGAGCGACGTCGTACCGGCCCGCTCCCCGGGCGGGGCGCGCATCCGCTTCGGGGCGCCGCGCGGAATTCCCGGAGCGACCGCCGGCAGGGTCCGGTCGGCGGAGATGAGCGCCGAGCGCGAAGCGATGTAAGCGGGATCGAGCAGCCCGGCGACCGGCACCTCGACGAAATCCGGATCGCCTATGTAGAGGTCGCGATCGGCCCAGGCGAGGCGCGACGATTCGGCGAACAGGTGCCAGGCGACCGGCGAGCGCGGTCCGAGGCCGGCCATGTCGAACCGCTCGAGCTGCTTCAGGATGGTCAGGACCGTGATCCCGCCCGACGAGGGCGGCCCCATGCTGCATATCCTGTAGACCCGGTAGGTGCCGCAGACCGGCGGCCTCGGCCTGGCCCGGTAGTCGGCGAGGTCGGCGAGACTCATCTTCGAGGGATTGCGCGCCGCGCCGTTGACCGTCGCGACCAGCTTGCGGCCCTGTGCGCCGCCATAGAAGGCGCCCGGCCCCGCCTTCGAGATCCGCTCGAACAGGGCCGCCTGCTCCGGATTCCGGACCCGAGTGCCGGCGGGAAGGGCTCTTCGGTCCGAATCGAGGAAAACCTTCGCCGCACCGGAGTCGATGAACCCGGAATAGCGCGCCAACATGTCGGCAAAGCGCGGGCTGAGCACCCAACCGTCCCGGGCCAGCCGGATCGCGGGCTGGAACAAGGCGGCCCAAGGCAGCCGGCCGCCGCTTCGGTGGGCCATCGCCATCGCCCGCAGGGTTCCCGGCACTCCGACGCTGCGCCCGCCCGGAACGGCGTCCCGGTGAGCGAGGGGCGTTCCGTCCGGCCCGTAGAACCAGCGCGGGTCGGCGGCCCTGGGCGCCGCCTCGCGGCCGTCGATCGTGCTCGTCGTCCCGGTCCGCGCGTCGAACCGGACGAAGAAGGCGCCGCCGCCGATCCCTGCGCTCTGCGGCTCGACGACGTTCAGTGCCAGCATCGTCGCGATCGCCGCATCCGTCGCGCTTCCGCCTTTCCGCAGCATCTCCACCCCGGCCGCGGCGGCTCGCGGGTCGGCGGCGGAGACCATTCCCGGGGCGGCGGTCGCCGAGGGCGCAGCCGCGGCGCGCGCGGGCCTTCGCGCTTCGGCTGGGCCGGCGGCGAGAGTGAGGAGGATGGCGAAGGGGGCGAGGCGGGGAAGCCGGTTCAGCATGGGCGGGGACACTAGCCTTATGCTCCCGCGCCGCAAGGGCTAGGACGCATCCCTTCACGAATCTCTACCCGAGCCTCGATGGCCGCGGTCTCCTCTCCCGCTTTTCGCGGGAGAGGGGGGGGACCCAAGCCGAAGGCTTGGGGGGTGAGGGTCTTGCCGAGTCCGGAGTACAGATCCTCACCTCCCACACTTCGCGGCGGGCCCCTCCCTCCCGCGAAAAGCGGGAGAGGGTCGGGCTGCGGTCGTTACCTCAGGGAATGTCGATGCGGTCTAAGGCGGATCGGCGCCGATCGCCTCCGTCACGCCGGTGAAGCCGTCTCGCTCGAGCAGTGACTGAAGCTCAGACAGGACGGCCCGGGCGACTCCCGGTCCCCGGTAGACGAGGGCGGTGTAGAGCTGGACAAGGCTGGCGCCGGCCCGGACCCGCGCATAGGCGTCCGCACCGTTCTCGATCCCGCCGACCGCGATCAGCGGCAGCGCGCCCCCCGTCGCCGATCGGAAATCCTTCAGCCGCCGAAGCGCCAGCGCCTTGAGCGGAGCGCCGGACAGGCCGCCCGCCTCGCTCCGATGCTTCGATCTCAGGTCCGGCCTCGACACCGTCGTGTTGACGACGATGAGCGCATCCATCCCGGCCTCGATCGCCGCCCGGGCGATCGCGTCGACCTCGGCGCTTTCCAGGTCCGGCGCCACCTTGAGGAAGACCGGAATGTCGCCGCTCCGGGCCTCGCCGACCGCCGCGAGCAGCCCGGCCAGCGCACGCCTGTCCTGGAGCGCTCGAAGCCCCGGCGTGTTGGGCGACGAAATGTTGACGGTGAGATAGTCGGCGAACGGCGCCATCTCCCGGACGCCCGCGGCATAATCGGCGATCCGGTCGGCGCTGTCCTTGTTCGCCCCGACATTGACTCCGACGATCCCGCCCCGGCGTCCCGCAAGCCGGCGCTTCGCGGCCTCGAACCCGCCATTGTTGAACCCCATCCGGTTGATCACCGCTTGGTCCTCGGCAAGCCGGAACAGCCGCGGCCTGGGATTGCCGGGCTGCGCGAGCGGAGTCAGGGTCCCGATCTCGACCGCTCCGAAACCGAAGCCGAGCATTTGCCGGTGAACCTCGGCGTCCTTGTCGAAGCCCGCGGCGAGCCCCACCGGATTGGGGAAGTCGAGCCCGGCGACCCGGACGGCGAGCCGGGGATCCTCCCGCGCCGGTTCGCCCGGCGGCAAGGCCTTCAAAGCACGGATCGTCAGCCGATGCGCCCGCTCCGCGTCGAGCGCGAAGGCGAGCGGGCGGACCAGGGGATAAAGGGCCATTCGGGGCCTATGGCAGGGGTGTGGGGGGCGGTCAAAAAGTCACGTTCTTCCCCGGCAAAGGCCGGGCCGCATCATGGAGTCAGCGCTGCATCGACAGGCTGCCGGCCCCCGGCTGCGCCCGATTGCGGCTCCCCGGAACCCGTGCGAGAAGGATGCTCATGCGGCGGCGACTGACGAATGAAGAACGCGAAATCCGCGGCGGGCGCGGCATTCCATTTGGCCGATGGTGGCCGATTCTCATGTTCCTTTTCGCAATGATCACCATCTCCTCGTCAAACCTCTCCCTGTTCGAACGGTGCCTTGGAAACCCACTCGAAGGGAACGGTAGAGGACCGGCCGCAGTCCGCATGCTCGTCACAATTCCGTGCAGCCTGTTTCTGCTGCGCGGTGGGCCCTTGGAGTGGTTGCTGTTCGCTGGCCTGTGGGTCCCGGTTCCGATTGCGATACGCAACTATCGCTGGGGCAAGCGGCACGAAGCATATTGGGACAAGGTCAGGCTGCGGGAAGCGCAACGTCGCGCCGAGAAACGATCCCGGCGAAACATGGTTGACGCAGCATCTTCGCCGCCATGTCCGCATGGGGAAGGCGGTGCCGCATGCCAGGAAGAGGCGCCCAAAAGCTAACCCCTCATTCCTCGGGAAAACAGGGACAGTATACATTTTAGCGACTGCCACCCCGGCAGCGACCACTCGAAAAAATGTATACTGTCCCCATTTATCTTCCCGCCGCGGGCGGAAACCTGGACCCTGAACAGGTTCAGGGTGACGTCCAGGCAGATCCTCTCAACGCGGGCCCCGCCTCCGCGCCGCGACCCGGAAGGTGGTTCCGGTCGCCAGGTCCGTCGTGGCCATCTCCATCCGCTGTCCGTCGCTCGCCACGGTGTAGGTGCGGGCCTGGACGTCCCGGCCGCCCCGCCGGCGGGTCTCCACCACCCGATTGGGCCCGTCCTTCCGCACCGAAACCGAAAGGCTCCCGTCATAGGGGCCCTTGATCGGGACGAACGGGCCGCCGTAACGCGCGGTGTAGGAATAGCCGGTGCCGGTCCGATAGCTCAGGGTCTCGCCGCGCTCCGTCAGGATCGTCGTTCGAAGCTGGACCGGAACGGAGACGTAGCGCACCCCCTTCCAGGCGCCGGACACGGCATGCGAGCCCGCCGGCCCGGGCGCCACCCGCTCGGCCAGATACTCCGTTCGGAGCGGTCCGCTAATGCCGCGCCTGCGGTCGACCGAGACGTAGGTCGCGGTCTTCCCGTCGCCGGCCACTCTCATCCTCGTGGTTCGGCCGAGGTCGGGCTGGACGATTCGGGTGGAAAGGGTCGCCCGATCGACGATCGCGGCCGATTCCGAGATCCCCGCCGCGCCGGGGACGGGGCGAAGCCGCCCGTCAGCCGGATAGCGGCGGCGGGGCTCGCAGCTGTCGCAGGAATAGATGCCGTCCTTGACGACGTACAGGTCGGTCGGAAGGCCCTGTTGCGTCCGGAGATCGGCAACCCAGGTGCCGCTGAACGGCGGCTCCGGCCGGGCCGGCGCCGCGGACGCGAGCACGGCGGCGACGAGCGAGGCCGTGCCGACGATCGCCAGTCTTTCCATTTCGCTTCCCTCCGCACTGCCTTCGAACCATCGTACAGGGGTTGATTCCAGGATGCATCCTCGCCACATGCAAATCGGAATGAATCGGTCCGATTAGCATGCGCCTCACCTCCCTTGCAGACTATGCCGTCGTCGTGATGGCCGCGGCGGCGCGGCGCCCGGCCGGGGCGTCGCTGTCCGCGGGCCTGCTCGCCGAGGAGACGGGCGTTCCGCTTCCGACCGCCCAGAAGGTGATGGGGCGGCTCGCCTCGGCGGGGCTTCTGCTTTCCGCTCGGGGATCGGGCGGCGGCTTCCGCCTCGCCCGGCCCGCCGCCGGGATCAGCCTCGCCGACATCATCGAAGCCGTCGAAGGCCCGATCGCGATGACCAACTGCGTCGAGGGCTCGGTCCAGGATTGCGCGCTCGAAGGCAGCTGTCGGGTCAAGCCGCACCTCCATATCGCCAACGATGCGGTCCGCAATGCCCTCCAAGGCGTCAGCCTCGCCACTCTCGCCTCCGCTCCCTCCGCTCGCCCTGAGCCTGTCGAAGGGCTTTCCCTTGTAGCGGCACAAAAGAAGGGAAGGGCTTCGACAAGCTCAGCCCGAACGGATGCCGGGAGCAATCTGTCATGACCGACATCCGAAACCGCGAAGCGCAGGAGGCGGTCGACCGCGCCTCCAATTACGAATGGGGCTTCAGCTCCGACATCGAGCAGGATTTCGCGCCCAAGGGCCTGAGCGAGGACACGGTCCGATTCATCTCGGCCAAGAAGAACGAGCCCGAATGGATGCTCGAATGGCGGCTCAAGGCCTATCGCGCCTGGCTGACCATGGAGGAGGTCACCTGGGCCAAGCTCGACATCCCGCCGATCGATTTCCAGGACGCTTATTATTACGCCGAGCCGAAGGCCAGGCCGACCCTCGCCTCGCTTGACGAGCTCGACCCCGAGATCCGGCGGACCTACGAGAAGCTGGGAATCCCGATCGAGGAGCAGAAGGTGCTCGCCGGTGTCGAGGGCGCCCGCAAGGTCGCGGTCGACGCCGTGTTCGACTCGGTGTCCGTCGCGACCACCTTCCGCGAGGAGCTGAAGCGCGCCGGAGTCATCTTCCTGTCCATATCCGAGGCGATTCGTGAACATCCCGAGCTCATCCGTAAACATCTCGGATCGGTCGTTCCCCAGCGCGACAACTACTTCGCCTGCCTGAACAGCGCGGTCTTCTCCGACGGCACCTTCGTCTACATCCCGGAAGGGGTGCGCTGCCCGATGGAGCTTTCCACCTATTTCCGGATCAACGCCGCCAATACCGGCCAGTTCGAGCGAACCCTGATCGTCGCCGACAAGGGGAGCTACGTTTCCTACCTCGAAGGCTGCACCGCCCCGATGCGCGACGAGAACCAGCTCCACGCCGCGGTGGTCGAGCTCGTCGCCCTCGACGACGCGGAGATCAAATATTCGACCGTCCAGAACTGGTATCCCGGCGACTCGAACGGCGTGGGCGGAATCTACAACTTCGTGACCAAGCGCGGGGCGTGCCGGGGCGACCGCTCGAAGATCAGCTGGACCCAGGTCGAGACCGGCTCCGCCATCACCTGGAAATATCCCTCCTGCATCCTCCAGGGCGAGAGCAGCGTCGGCGAATTCTATTCGGTGGCGCTGACCAACAACCGCCAGCAGGCCGATACCGGAACCAAGATGATCCACATCGGCGCGAACAGCCGGTCGACCATCGTCTCCAAGGGGATCAGCGCCGGGCGCTCGGACAATACCTATCGCGGCCTCGTCCGGGTCCTCGCCAATGCCGAGAACGTCCGCAACTTCACCCAGTGCGACTCGCTTCTCCTCGGCGACCAGTGCGGAGCCCACACCGTCCCCTATATCGAGGTCCGCAACCCCACCGCCCAGATCGAGCACGAGGCGACCACTTCGAAGATCAGCGACGACCAGCTCTTCTACGCCATGCAGCGCGGCCTCTCCCAGGAAGATGCCGTCGCACTCATCGTCAACGGCTTCGCCCGCGAGGTCCTGAAGCAGCTCCCGATGGAGTTCGCGGTGGAGGCTCAGAAGCTGCTGGGGATCAGCCTCGAGGGGAGCGTCGGGTGATCGCCGCCCTGCTCCTTGCGGCCGCCCCCCATGTCGATGCCTATGATGCGGTTTTTGACGCGCAGTTCGCCGCTCAGGATTGCGAAGGGCATTATCTCACCCACCAATGGGTGCCCCGTTCGGAAAGCGCGGAAGAGCTGCAGGCCGAGGCGAGACGGGCCTGCACGTCCTTGTGGGAGGAGCATGGCAAGGCCCGGCTGACCTACTACGCCAATCACCGCCGCTCGATACGGCGCCTAGTGCCGGGTTTCAGCCCCGAACTGGAAATCTGCTGGAGTGCTTTCGAGACGGAGATCTACCGCTGGACCGGCATGCCGGAGAACATGGCTCGACCGGCATGCAAGGATGAGGCCCGGAAGCGGCGTGGCATGACCGGCAAGGGGAGCGTCGGGTGATCGGAGCCGGTCTCTCCACCCTGGTCGTCGCTCTGCTTGCGCAGGCCGCTTTCGTGAAAGGGCCGCTGGACATCGAGGTTCCGGACGCGATCCTCGACCTCCACAATCAATATGGGGCTTGCTGGGACAAGAAGTTCGACGTGGCGCGGGTGCGCGACCAAGCGGGTCTCAGAAAGGAAACAGAGCGCGCCATCTCCGCCTGTGCCGAGGAGAAGGTATTCCTGGAGCGGGCGGCCGACGCCAGGCTCGCCAGGACGTCCGACTATTCCGATCCCACGCGCCGCCGGGCGGCGGTCGCCGAAGCCTTCGACGGTTGGGACCGGGTGCACCGGGCCATGGCGGCGGGCGGGGGGACCAGCTCCAGATGATCGGCGCCCTACTCCTTGTCGCCGCCCAGCCGGCCGTTGCGGGCGAGGCCGCGCTGCCCGCGCCCGAGAGCGACATCGTCATCATCGGCGAGCGGGTCCGGAAGCTGAAGTTCAGGATGAAGCTCGACAAGGCCGGCGAGGTCGTCTGCCGGATTACCCGGAGCAGCGGCGATGTGGAGATCGACCGGCTCGCCTGCGACACCGCGCGGCCATGCGTGAGACCGGACATCGTCACGAAGGCGGCGATGCAGGCCTGCCTCGAGCCTCGGTGGGCGCAGCTTCCCGCTCGGATCTCCGAGATGCGACGCCGGGGAAGTGCCCAATGAAAGCGCAATATCACGACAAAGGCCGCCGCCCCGAAGCCCCTCCCCTTCAGGGGAGAGGGTTTGGGGTGGGGCCTGTCCGAAGCGAGGCGCCGCCGCCGATGGGCCTTGGTCCGGATGGGAGCGTAGGATGAGGCTCGCTCTCGCAACTCTGCTGGCGACAGCGCCCGGGGCTGGTCTGCCGCCGGACCGGCCCGAGGCGCGGCAAGTCGCGATCTTCGACGGGCTGCGGCCCTATTTCCAGTGCTTCAGGGCCGGGCTTGGCCCCGACGCCGCCGACGCGCGCGACGGCGATGCGGTGGCGTCGATCAGGGCTCGCGGGGGCGAGGCGGACAAAGCGTGCGATCCTGCCCTGAAGGCGGCCATGGCGAAGCTCCGGATCGTCAGGCCGACCCCGTCGGCGCTCGGCGGGCAAACGAATTTGGTCCGGTGGCGCAAGTTCAACGCTCTGCAGCAAACCTATCGGTCGGCGCTCCTCCAGGAGGCGCTGGAGGCCCGTTCTCCGGCGAGGGCCTTTCCACAATCGGGCAGCCCTTATGCAGCGACCGAAATGCTCCTTCCCTATTTCTCCTGCTTCGAAACGGCTTTCCGCAGGCATCCGGGAGCCTTCTCGCGGGACCATTCCGCAATCGCCGCCGCACGCAAGGACTCGGAGGCCCGCTGCGCTTCCGAGCGGACGGTTCTGAGGCGAAAGGCCGGCCTTCCGACCGAGGATGCCGCCCCTTATTCGCCCCCCGGGCCTCATTGGCGGGTGCAAAAGTTCCTGTCCGATTTCCAGGACGATATCGTCACCTATCAACTCGAACTGAACGACGCGAGGCCGGCGCCGCTGCCGCCGCCCGGCCCTCCCGATCCGAGACCCCCCGAACATGCCCGACACTGAAGACATGAACGCCACGATCGCTCACAAGCCGGTCCTGAAGGCCATCACCCTCGCCGTGAAGGTCGGCTGACATGCTCGATCACGTAAATCTCGGCACCGGCGACCTTGAGCGCTCGATGGCCTTCTACGAGGCGGCGCTGGCGCCGCTCGGCATCAAGCGGCTGATGGAACGTCGCGACGATGCGGGAAGAATCCGCGTCGCCGGCTATGGCGACGATCGCTTCCCTTATTTCTGGCTGGGGCGGAATGGGCCGATCGCCGGTCGGCTCCACATCGCATTTCGAGCTCCAAGCCGCGAGGCCGTCGACGCCTTTCATGCCGCGGCAATGGCGAATGGCGGACGGGATAACGGCCGGCCCGGCGTCCGTCCGGAATATCATCCCGGATATTACGGGGCGTTCGCGCTGGACCCGGACGGGTGCAACGTCGAAGCGGTCCACCACAGCTTTGCGTAGGATTTGAAGTGCTTCAGATTGAAAACCTCCACGCCACCGTCGCCGACAAGCCGATCCTGAAGGGCCTCGCCCTCGCCGTGAACGCGGGCGAGGTGCACGCCATCATGGGTCCCAACGGCGCCGGCAAGTCGACTCTCGCCTACACGCTGGGCGGCCGCCCCGGCTACGAGGTCACCGAAGGGTCCGCGACCCTCGACGGCCGCGACCTGCTCGAAATGACCCCGGACGAGCGCGCCGCCGCGGGCCTGTTCCTCGGCTTCCAGTATCCGGTCGAGATTCCGGGCGTGTCCAACGTCCAGTTCCTCCGGACCGCTCTCAACGCCCAGCGCCGGGCGCGGGGCGAGGCCGAGATTTCGGCCGGGGATTTCCTTCGGCTGACCCGCCAGCAGGGCGACTCGCTCGGAGTGTCGATGGACATGATGAAGCGCAACGTGAACGTCGGCTTCTCGGGCGGAGAGAAGAAGCGCAACGAGATGGTCCAGATGGGGATCATCGATCCGCGCCTCGCGGTTCTCGACGAGACCGATTCCGGACTCGACATCGACGCCCTTCGGGTGGTGTCGGACGGGATCAACCGGATCATGCGCAAGCCCGACAAGGCGGTGCTTCTGATCACCCACTATCAGCGGCTTCTCGACCTCGTCGTGCCCGACTTCGTGCATGTGCTCGCGGAAGGCCGCGTCGTCCGCTCGGGCGGCCCGGAGCTCGCTCATCAGCTCGAGCGCGAAGGCTATGCCGAGGTTGCGGCGTGATCCGGCATTCTCGCCTTACGATCCGTCACCCTGGACTTGTTTCAGGGTCCAGCCGGTCACCCGCGCGAGCTGCGGAGAGCTGGCTGCCGAGACAGGTTCAGCATGACGGCGGGGATAGCGCATGAGCCTCCTCGATCTCCCCTCGCCGAAGACCGAAGGCTGGCGCTGGAGTGACCTTTCCGCGCTTCCGGCCTTGGCCGAAGCGCCGGCGACGGGGGCCGCCCCCGACGCGCTTGGCGAACTTCCCTGGCTCGAAGGCCCCGGCCCCCGGCTGCTTTTCGTCGACGGCACGCTCGACGAAAGCCGGAGCGATCCCGGTCCGGTCGCGACCGGCACCGTCCAGGCGGTCGGAGCGGACCATCCGCTCGCCCGGCTCGCCGGGGCCAGGGGGTGGAGCCTCCGGCTCGGACGAGAGAGCGCCGCCCCGGGCCTCGTCCAGATCGTCCACGTCGCGACCGGCGGAGCTTCCCATATCGCCGCTCGGATCGAGCTCGACGTGGACGCCCAGGCCTCGGTGCTCGAAACCTTCATCGGCCAGGGCTGGTCCAACCGGGCGACCGCCGTCAGCCTGTTCAAGGGCGCGCGGCTGATGCTGACCCGGCGCTCTCTGGCCGGCTCCGGCTTCGCAAGCTTCACCGATCGCGCCGCGGTCGGCGAAGGCGCGAGCCTGATCGTGACCACCCTCGCGGGAGGCGGCGCCGACACCCGGCTCGACTCGGAAATCCGACTCGCCGGGGAGGGCGCCTATGCGGAGGCGGGCGGAGCGCTGCTCGCCCGGGGCCGGCAGCGCCATGACGTCAATCTCGTCCTCCGCCACGAGCAGCCGCTCGGGACCAGCCGCCAGGTCTGGCGCTCGGTCGCCGACGACCGCGCGACCTGCTCGGTCGCGGCCCGGGTCGAGGTCGCCCGCGGCGCCCAGAAGACCGACGGCGAGCAGTCCTTGAAAGGCCTGCTCCTCTCCCGCTCGGCGACGATCAACGCGAAGCCCGAGCTCGAGATCTTCGCCGACGACGTCAAATGCGCCCACGGCGCCACCGTCGGCGAGCTCGACCGCGACGCCCTCTTCTACATGGCGAGCCGCGGGGTCCCCGAAGCGGAGGCCAAGGCGCTCCTCACCCGCGCCTTCGTCGCCGACTCCCTCGACCGGGCGGGCGAGGAGGCGGTGCGCGAGGCGTTGCACAAGGACGCCGAGGGCTGGTTCGGAGGCCGAGGATGATTTCTGCTCACGCTCCCTCACCGTTCGGCCTGAGCCTGTCGAAGGCCTTCCTTCCTTCCTTGAAACCGGAGGTCGAAGGAAAGGGCTTCGACAGGCTCAGCCCGAACGGATCAGGGCCGGGGGACGGAGCGAGCTGATGGACATCGCCGTCTCCGCCCGCCCGCTCGACCATGTCGCCGACTTCCCGGCCATCCCCGAGGGCTGGTCCTATCTCGACACCGCCGCCACCGCGCAGAAACCGCGGGCGGTGATCGAGGCGATCGAGCGCGGCTATTCCGAGACCTACGCCACCGTCCACCGCGGCGTGTACCAGCGCTCCTCGGAGATGACCCTCGCCTTCGAGGCGGCGCGCCGAAGGGTGGCGGCCTTCATCGGAGCTCCGTCGCCCAACGAGGTCGTCTTTGTCCGGGGCGCGACCGAGGGGATCAACCTCGTCGCCCAGAGCTGGGGCGGCTCGACCCTGAAGACGGGCGACCGGATCATGCTCTCGGTGCTCGAACATCATTCGAATATCGTCCCCTGGCAGCTGATCGCCGAGCGGACCGGAGCCGAGATCGACGTCGCTCCGCTGACCTGGGACGGACGGATCGACCTCGACGCCATGGCCGCGATGCTCACCGGGCGGCACCGGATCGTCGCCCTCGCCCACGTCTCGAACGTGCTCGGCTCGGTCCTCGACGCCCGCCGGGCCGCGAAGCTCGCCCACGATTGCGGCGCCCTGCTCCTTCTCGACGGCTGCCAGGCCGTGCCTCGAATGCCCGTCGACGTCGCCGCGCTCGGCTGCGACTTCTACGTCTTTTCGGGGCACAAGCTCTACGGCCCGACCGGGATCGGAGTGCTGTGGGGCCGGACCGAGCTTCTCGCCGCGATGCCGCCCTGGCAGGGCGGCGGGGCGATGATCGACAAGGTCAGCTTCGAAGGCACGACCTTCGCTCCGCCTCCGGCGCGGTTCGAGGCCGGAACTCCCCACATCGTCGGAGTGTTGGGGCTCGAGGCCGCGGTCGGCTATGTCGAGCGGATCGGCACGGAAGCGATCGGCGCCCACGAAAGGGCGCTGGTGCGCGAAGCCCGCGAAGCCTTGTCTTCGGTGAACAGCGTCCGGCTGCTCGGCCCGGAGGATTCCGCCGGAATCGTCAGCTTCGCAATGGAAGGGGTGCATCCGCACGACATTGGCACCATATTGGACGAGAGCCGGGTCGCGATCCGGGCCGGCCATCATTGCGCCCAGCCGCTGATGGCCCGGCTCGGGGTCGACTCGACGGCCCGGGCGAGCTTTGGAGTGTATAACGGGGCCCGCGACATCGAAGCGCTGGTTCGGGGCCTGGAGCGGGTGAGAAGGATTTTCGGGTGAACGAGGAGCGCAGGATCGAGGTCGAGGAAGTGGACGGAGTCGCTCCGCCGCCCAAGGCGCGCGTGTCCGACACGTTCGAGCGCAAGCGGGACTATCTAGAAGGCTTCCTCGCCCAGCGGAAGCCGGCCGAGCCTGCGGGCGGCGACCTCTACGAGGCCGTGCTCGACGCCCTGAAGGACATTTACGACCCGGAGATCCCGGTCAACATCTACGATCTCGGCCTCATCTACGACGTCGAGATCACGCCGGACAGCCATGCGCTGATCAAGATGACCCTGACCACCCCCAATTGCCCGGTCGCCGAATCCATGCCGGGCGAGGTCGAGCTGCGGGTCGGCTCGGTGCCCGGGATCGGCCATGCCGAGGTCGAGCTGGTCTGGGATCCGCCCTGGGATCCGCAGCGGATGAGCGACGAAGCCAAGCTTGAATTGGGAATGCTGTAATCTCCCCTCCTTGGAAGGGAGGGGATCAAGGGGTGGGTAGGCGAGCGAGCGGGACTGAGCAGCGCCGCAGTTTCGCCCGGCTTCGCCGGACCACCCCCAGCCCCTCCCTTAAGGGGAGGGGAGGAGGAACGAGATGATGAACGAGACGACCACCGTCCCCCGCCGAGCCCGCCGGGCCGCGCTCACACTCACGCCCGCGGCCGAGGCCCGGGTCGCGGCCCTCATGGCCCGAGCTCCCGAAGGCACTCTCGGCGTGAAGCTGTCCACTCCGAGGCGCGGCTGCTCGGGCCTCGCCTACAGCGTCGACTATGTCGCCGAGGCCAATGCCATGGACGAGCGGATTGACACGCCGGCGGGCCCCTTCTTCGTCGACGGGGCTTCGATCCTCTACCTGATCGGCTCGACCATGGACTGGCGCGAGGACGATTTCACCGCCGGTTTCGTCTTCGAGAACCCCAACGCCAAGGGCCAGTGCGGCTGCGGCGAGAGCTTCACGGTCTGACCATGACGAGCGGGTGCGGTCCCCTAACATGGTTAGTTTTTCGTTAAGCCGCCTGCGCTATGCTGCGCCCGTAAAGGTTCGGAGGGCGCGATGAACGACCGCGATTTCTTGGCCCAGGTCCAGGGCTACGGGCTGATGACCGCCGAGGTCGCTTATTACCTTCCCGACCATCCCAAGCTGATCCAGCTCTTCGTCTGGCAGCAATATGACATCGCTCCCCGCTTCCCCGTCCTCCACCGATTCCTCGACCATTGGCGGACCGACATCGAGGCGGTGCTTCACTCCGTCCGGGTCGCCCACCAGCACCTCATCCGCCCCGCCGAATGGCGCGCGGTGGACGGAGTGATCTCGATCAACTGACTCCGAAGGAGTCATCGCGGCGAAGGCCGGGACCTCGGGCCGGCAAAGGCACAGCGGGTCTCCCCGAGGCCCGGCTTTCGCCGGGGTGACGGTCGCCCCACGCTTCGATAAGCTCCCCCCATGAAACCCACTCGTCTTATTCCCCTCTTCCTCGCCCTCGCCGCCCCCGCCGCGGCCAACGACAGCACCGCCGAGCATTCGGCCGGCGGGCTCGTCCTCACCCGCACCTCCGACATCGACATGGTCTCGGAAGACCTGTTCGTCTCCGCCGGGCAGGTTCGGGTCCGCTACGTCTTCCGCAACCGCTCGCCCCGGGAGATCCGGACCGTCGTCGCCTTCCCGATGCCCGACCGCGACCTCCGCCAGGAACGCGAGATGGATGTCGCCTATCCGTCGGGCTTCGAGACACGGGTGGACGGTCGGCGGATCGCGATGAAGGTCGAGCGCAAGGCGGTGCTCGGCGGGGCCGACCGGACCGCCTTGCTCGCGAGCCTCGGGCTTGCACCCGACTCCGGGACCGAGATGCTCGACAGGCTGAAGCCGGCGGACAAGGCGAGGCTCGTCAGGCTCGGCCTCGCCGAGAGCGAGGAGTTCGACGCCGGCCGGGGCTGGCAGACTCAGCTCGTCCCGGTCTGGACGGTGAAGGAAAGCTGGTTCTGGGAGCAGGCCTTCCCGGCCGGGCGCGACCTCGTCGTCGAGCATCTTTACGTTCCGGGCACCGGCGGGAGCGTGGATGCCGCCTTGGGCTTCCCCGAATTCCGGACGAGCCCAGAGGGCAAGGCCATGATCCGCGATTATTGCGTCGACTCGGCCTTCCTCGCCGGCCTCGACCGGCTGCGCCGCCGAAGCCAGGCCACGCCCGAGCAGCGGATCGGCTACATCCTCACAACCGGCGGCAACTGGAGAAGCCCGATCGGGGACTTCCGGCTCGTGGTCGACAAGGGCGCTCCGGGCAATCTGGTCAGCTTTTGCGGCGACGGCGTCCGCAAGATTTCGCCGACCCGATTCGAGATCCGGAAGAAGAACTGGCGTCCCGACCGGGATCTCAGGATCCTCGTCGTCCAGCCCCGGCTCGGTGGAGATTGAGAGTGGAGCAGCAGGCCATCGGCGGCGATTCCGTTACCCGACTGATGGAGCCGGTCGCCACCGGTCTCGAGCTGTTCGGAGTCCTGGTGATCGTCGGCGGGATCCTCTGGGCCACCGCGAGGTTCGTTCTGCGCGACCTCCGCTCCGGCGATCCGGTCCGGGCCTATGAGCGCTACCGGGCCAATCTCGGCCGCGGGATCCTGCTCGGGCTGGAGATCCTCGTCGGCGCCGACATCGTCGCCACGGTCACGGCGCCCCTGACCTTCAAGAGCGTCGGGCTGCTCGGCCTGATCATCCTCATCCGGACCTTCCTCAGCTTCTCGCTGGAGACCGAGATCGAGGGCCGCTGGCCCTGGCGCCGGCGCGGCGAGGGCGGCGATAAGGAAGCCAGGTAAGAAACCCCGTCATCCCGGCGAAGGCCGGGATCCATGAACACCGACGTACGAAATGACCTTCGACCGTGTGCGTGGATTCCGGCCTCCGCCGGAATGACGAGGGGGGCTAAAACCCCAAAGTGAACCGGATCGCCGCCCCCAGGTCGGCGTCCATCGCCGCGACATTGCCGGGCTGGCGTCGAGCGAAGGCGTTGCCGCTGAGATGGCCGTCGCCGCCGAGCAGGGCGATTGAATAGGCGGCCTCCAGGTCGATCTCGCGGCCCGTGGGGGCAAGGTTCATGAACCGGCTCTCATAGCCGGCGCTGAGGGTGTCGTAGCTGTAGGAGACGGGAACCTTGAGATCGAACCCGCCGGAGCGGACCCGGAGCGGCTGCATCAGCCGAAGCGCGAACCGGTCGCCCCGGCGCAGGATCCCGCGCCTTCCCAGGTCCACCGACCAGGCGTCGCTCCGCAGGCGTCCGCCTTGCGCGAGCCCGGCGGCCGCCGGCACCGCCGTCCAGCCCAGACGGTAGCCGGCCGAGGCGTCCCAGCCCCCGCCCAGTTCGAAAGCGGCCCCGGCGTCGGCGAACCAGCTGCCCGCTCCGCCCGCTCCGAGCAGGGGCGAGAAGCGCGCTCCGAACACGGTCGATTCCTCGTCGAGCCGGGTTGCGCCGAGGCTGAGCCTCGCCCCGCCGACCCGGCGATCGGCGGCGATCGAGAGCGTGGCGTAGCGCGGCTGGACGATCGACCGGTCGAAGCCCGGCTGAAGGACCTCGCCGCGCTCGGCGGTGACGGTCACGCCCACTCGCCCGAGCCTTTGCCGGACTCCAAGCGCCCCGGCCGAATCCCCCTGGAAGCCCATCCGGCTCATCGGGTCCCGGGCGACGAGGAAGGCGTCTCCATATTGCCCGGTAAGCCGCCGCTCGAGCGTCTTGCCGCTCTCGGCGAGCCCGAGCGCCACCGACAGGCGCGGGCTCAGCCGACTCAGTGCGATCCCCGAAAGCACCCGGGCCCGCCGGCCGTCCTCGTAGGTGAGGCCGAGCTGGGCCAGGCCGACCTGCGGCTGGCCGGTCAGTCTTCGGTCGACGCTGATCGAGACCGCGACCCCGCGAGCTCCGGCCGTGGCCGTGCTGAGGCCCGGCTGGAGCGCTCGGCCGAGCGGCCGGTCCTGCTCCGCCCGCTGCACGGCCGAGGCGAGGGTCATCGTATAGGCCCTCGAGAAACCGTCCAGGACGACGATCCCGCCGAGGCTGGTCTTGGAGTCGCCCATCGCCGTAGACCCCGGTCCGGACGCCGCGGCGACGTCGGCCGCCTGACCGCCGGGCAGGCTCAGGCTGCCCTGGGGCTGGAAGGCCCGGTCGATGTTGAGGATTCCCCGGCCGAAGATCGAGTCGGTGCCGGGCGCTCCGGCATCGTCGGCGCTCGCGAACAGGATCTGCATGATCTGCTGGCCGCTGAGGTTAGGAAAGGCGCTTGCGAGCAAGGCCGCCGCGCCGCTGATCACCGGCGCCGAGAAGGAGGTGCCCGACCAAAGGAAGGTGGCGCCGGTATGGTCGGGGGCGCGCACTCCGACTCCGAGCGCCGTCAGATAGGCGGCCGCTCCGCTCCCGGCCTTGTTCGAGAAATCCGCGACCTGCCGACCGCCCGTCATCGCCCCGGCGATGATGACGTTGCCCGCCGCCGAGGCCGACAAGGCGAAGCCCTCGGGATTGCCGCCACTGGTCTCCTTGCCGCTGTTTCCGGCGGAGACGACGACGAGGATCCCGGCAGCCGCGGCCCGGGCGATCGCGTCGTTGACGATCGCGCTCGGATCGTCGCCGCCAAGCGAGATGTTGATCACCTTGGCGCCGTTCGTCCGAGCCAGGTCGATCGCCTGGGCGATGTTGGGGTCGCTATGGTCGCAGCCGTCGTCGGGATCGCATTTTCCCGGGGTCGCGGTGTTGAAGGAGAGGATGGTCGAGTCGAAGGCGACGCCCATCGTCCCGAGGCCGTCCCGGGCCGCGGCGGCGACCGCCGAAACCGCCGTTCCGTGTCCCTCCGTATCGGTGATTCCGCGATTGCCGGCGACGTCCTTGCTGGCCGGGTCGATCTTGCCCGCGAATTCGGGGAGGTTCGGATTGATGCCGCTGTCGACGATCGCGATCTTCACGCCCTGCCCGGTCGCGCCCTTGTTGTAGGCGGAGATTGCGAGATGGGCTCCGCCGCCGTTCGACCGTCCATATTCGGCATCGTTGTAATTGCCCCCCCCCGATGCCGGTGGCGGCGGAGGAGGGGGCGGAGGCGGAGGCGGCGGCGGGGGAGGAGCCGGGGCGGGCGGCGGCTGCTGGGGCGCCGCGATCGGCGCCGGACCGCCCCCGCCGCCCCCGCCGCAGCCGGAAAGGACGAGCGCGGCCGCGCAGGCGGTCAGCAGAAGCAGATTGCGTGTAGGCCTGGCGTTCATCCGCGGTCCTCAGCTAACTATTTCAGATGTCGGAATTTTTCGACCTTGTCCCTACCCCGCCGAAGCTTTCAATTTGCTGAAGCCCGCCGCCGCCCTATGAGGCCCCATGCTCCCGCTTGCACTCTCGTCGATCGACTGCTGGATCTTCGACCTCGACAACAGCCTCTATCCGGCCTCGACCAACCTGTTCGAGCTGATCGACATCCGGATGGGCGAATATATCTCCAAACGGCTCGGTTGCACCAGCGCCGAGGCGAGGGCGATCCAGAAAGGTTTCTTCCGGGACCACGGAACGACGCTGGCCGGGCTGATGAAGGAGCATGGAGTCGAGCCGCGCGACTTCCTGGACTTCGTCCACGACATCGATTTCGCCCGGCTGACCGCCGACCCCCGGGTCGTCGCGGCGCTCGACCGGCTGCCGGGCCGCAAGTTCGTCTTCACCAACGGCGACGAGACCTATGCCCGGCGGGTGCTGGACCGGCTCGGCCTCGCCAACGCCTTCGACGCGGTCCACGACATCCACGCCATGGACTATGTTCCAAAGCCCGATCCGAGCGCTTATTCGGCGATGTGCGAGCGCCACCGGATCGTCCCCGAGCGCGCCCTCTTCGCCGAGGACATGGCGAGGAACCTCGTACCCGCCAAGCGGCTCGGAATGACGACGGTCTGGGTCGACAACGGATCGGAGCAGGCGAGCCACGACTTCGATCCCGCCTTTATCGACTATCGCATTACCGATATCGGCGACTGGCTGAGCGAGATCACGCGAGGAGAGGCGGCATGACGGACGCGCTGAGGACCGTGATCGAGGAGGCCTGGGAAAGGCGCGAATCGCTCGGGCCGGACGAAGGCGAGGTGCGCCGCTCGGTCGAGTCGGCGATCGCTCTTCTCGATTCGGGCGAGGCCCGGGTCGCCGAGAAGGCCGACGGCGGCTGGACGGTCAACCAGTGGCTGAAGAAGGCCGTCCTGCTCTCCTTCCGGCTGACTCCGATGGAGTCGATAGAGGGAGGACCGGGCGGAGCCCATTGGTGGGACAAGGTGCCGTCGAAATTCGCCGAATGGGGGCCGAACCGGTTCGCCGGCGCCGGTTTCCGGGCGGTTCCCGGATCGATCGTCCGCCGGGGCGCCTTCATCGGCAAGGGCGCCGTCCTGATGCCGAGCTTCGTCAACATCGGCGCCTATGTCGGCGAGGGGACGATGATCGACACCTGGGCGACGGTGGGAAGCTGCGCCCAGATCGGCCGCAACGTCCACATCTCCGGCGGCACCGGGATCGGCGGAGTGCTGGAGCCGCTCCAGGCCGGCCCGGTCATCGTCGAGGACGATTGCTTCATCGGCGCCCGCTCGGAGGTCGCGGAAGGGGTGGTCGTCGAGCAGGGCGCGGTCCTCTCCATGGGAGTCTTCCTCGGCGCCTCGACCAGGATCGTCGACCGCGAAAGCGGCGAGGTCCATATGGGCCGGGTCCCCGCTTATTCGGTCGTCGTCCCCGGCACCCTTCCCGGCAAGGACGGCGGCCCAGGCCTCGCCTGCGCCGTCATCGTCAAGCGGGTCGACGCCCGAACCCGCTCCAAGACCAGCATCAACGAACTTCTGCGTGACTGATATGTTCTTGACTTGTTCTCATCATTGCGCTAAATGGAAGGCCTGCCCGAGTCGGCCCGTACACCCGGCGGAGGCGGGAATCCGGCGTAGGGGCTTGCCCTGAAACCGGCGGCCGGCGCGAAGTCATCCGGGAACGTTTGAGCTCGCGTCTACCGAAGAGCCGTGCAGCGATGTCCTTCCCGAAGGCGTCGAGGCGGGGTCGAAAGTGAAAG
>DASVQD010000061.1:0-18366 GCA_036389345.1 Allosphingosinicella sp.
GGGTGAAAACCGCCGGAGCCTTTCGCCCCCCGGGGCCCCAGCCTTCGCTGGGGCGACGGAAGACGACGACTCCCCCGCTTTCGCCGGCCAGGACAAGTCCCTCCTCCGCCTCCTCACCTGCGGCTCGGTCGACGACGGCAAGTCGACCTTGCTCGGGCGGCTGCTCTACGACAGCAAGATGCTGTTCGAGGACCAGCTCGCGACTCTGGAAGCGGACAGCCGCAGGTCCGGCACCCAGGGGGAGAATCTCGACTTCGCCCTTCTCGTCGACGGCCTCAGCGCCGAGCGCGAGCAGGGCATCACCATCGACGTCGCCTACCGCTTCTTCGCGACCGAGCGGCGCAAGTTCATCGTCGCCGACACTCCGGGCCACGAGCAATACACCCGCAACATGGTGACCGGCGCCTCGACCGCCGACCTCGCCATCATCCTCATCGACGCGCGCAAGGGAGTCCTCACCCAGACCCGGCGGCACAGCCACCTCGTCCACCTGCTGGGGATTCGAAACGTCGTCCTGGCCGTCAACAAGATGGACATGGTCGGCTTCGACCGGGAGCGTTTCGAGTCGATCGTCGCCGACTATCGCGCCTTCGCCGACGAGATCGGAATCGGCGCGTTCACCGCAATCCCGATCGCCGCCTTGTCGGGGGACAACATCGCCTCGCGGAGCCCGGCCACCCTCTGGTATGACGGTCCGGCGCTGCTCGAGCATCTCGAAACCGTTCCGATCGCCGCCGCCCGGCCCGAGTCCGGCGCCTTCCACATGGCGGTGCAATGGGTGAACCGGCCCGACAGCGGATTTCGGGGCTATGCCGGCCGGATTTCCGGCGGGACCGTCCGGCCGGGCGACGAGATCGTCATCCTGCCCTCGGGCCGGCGCTCGCGGGTGGAGCGGATCGTCACGTTCGACGGCGACCTCGACCGCGCCGTCGACGGCCAGTCGGTCACCCTCACCTTCGCCGACGAGGTCGATTGCTCGCGCGGCGAGGTGATCGCCTCCGCCGAGTCGCCGCCCCAGGTCGCCGACGGCTTGGTGGCGAGCCTCGTGTGGATGTCGGACGAGGCGCTTGCGCCGGGCCGCTCCTACTGGCTGAAGATCGGGGCCAGCACGGTCTCGGCGACGGTGAGCAGGGTCGAGCATATCGTGGAGGTCGATTCCGGCCGGCCCGCGGCTGCCCGGCTCCTGTCGCTCAACGACATCGGCCGCTGCGCGCTTCGGCTCGACCGCGAGGTCGCCGCGATCCCCTACGCCCGCGGCCGGGAGCTCGGGTCCTTCATCCTCATCGACAAGCTCAGCAACGCGACGGCCGCCGCCGGGATGATCGACGGCTTCTCGCGCCGCTCCGGCCTCGACCGGGCGACCGGCGAGTCGGACCGGATCGTCTGGCTGAGCGAAGTGCCGTCCCATGAGCGGGCCGGGGTCGCGGCCAAGGCCCAGCGGAGGCTCCAGGCGAGCGGCCGGATGAGCTTCGTCCTCGACGAAGCCTCGATCCGGGAGCAGCTCAACAGCGACCTCGCCGACGGGCGCGGCGACCCGGCCGAGCATGTCCGCCGGGTGAGGGCGGTGGCGAGCCTGATGAGCCGGGCCGGGCTCCACGTCATCGTCGCAGCGGACGTCCCGGCCGCCGAGGCCTGGCCGGGACGGCAGATCGACCCCAGCGACCTCGAGCAGGAAGGAGACGCCGAATGGGTCATCTGAACCCGTTCCCGGCCGACACGCTCAGCCAGGAGCAGCGCCGCCAGGTCGAAGCCCTGAGCGGCTCGGTCACGCCCGAGCAGGCGCGCTGGATCAGCGGCTATTTCGCCGGACTGCAGGCCGGGATCGCCCGGCTCGCCGGCGAAGGCGCCCTTCCCGCCGGGGCGGCCGCCGCGGTCCGAACCCTCACCGTCCTCCACGGCGGCGAGACCGGCAATTGCGCCGGCCTGGCCAAGGCCTTCGCCGCGGCGGCGGCCGACCAGGGCCTCGTCGCGCAGGTCGAGGACATGGCGCGCTACAAGCCCCGGCGGCTTCGCGAGGAGCAGGACCTGCTCCTCATCGTAAGCACCCACGGCGAAGGCGATCCCCCCCAGCCGGCCCTCGACTTCTTCGAATATGTCGAGGGGCCCAAGGCGCCGAAGCTCCCCGACCTTCGCTATTCGGTCCTGGCGCTCGGCGATTCCACCTACGAGCATTTCTGCGAGGCCGGCCGGCGCCTCGACCGGCGCTTCGAGGCGCTCGGAGCGGCCCGGCTCGCCGAACGGGCCGAATGCGACGTCGACTATGACGAGACGGCAGCACAGTGGCGCGCCGAGGCGCTGGCCCTGCTTGCTGCCCAGGCCGGGGCGGGCTGCGAGGTGTCCGCCCCGGCTGACCCCGCCTCCACGGCGGCGGCCGCTCACGACAAGCGCAACCCCTTCCCGGCCCGGATCATCGACAACCTCGCGATCGTCGGCCGCGATTCGACGAAGCAGACCCGCCATGTCGAGCTCGACATCGCCGGCTCCGGCCTGACCTACCAGCCGGGCGACGCACTCGGAATTGTCACCCGCAACGATCCCGCCGTCGTCGCCGCGCTCATCGAGGCCGCCGGCCTGTCGGGAGATTCCGAGCTGAATGTGAAAGGTGAGCCGACGACCCTCGCCGAAGCGCTCGAAAGCCATTTCGAGATCGCGATCACCCCGCCCCGATTCCTCGAACATTGGGCGGCCGTGACCGGCGCGGCGGAGCTCCGGCGGCTAAGTGGAGACGAAGGGAAGTCGGAGCGCCAGGCCTGGCTCAGAGCCCACCACATCGTCGACATAGTGAGGCGATTTCCGGCAAAGAATGTCGATTCCTCCACATTCGTGGCAGGCCTGAGACCGCTCCAGCCGCGCCTCTATTCCATCTCGTCGAGCCTCTCGGCGATGCCCGACGAGGCCCACATCACCCTCGCCCCGGTACGCTACGAACTCCACGGCGAGCCGAGGCACGGAGTCGCCTCCGCCCATCTGGCGGACCGCTCGGGGGTCGGCGACACCCTGCCCGTCTACATCCAGCCCAACGAGCAGTTCCGGCTTCCCGACGACGACAAGGCGATCATCATGATCGGCGCCGGCACCGGGGTCGCTCCCTACCGAGCCTTCCTCCAGGAGCGCGAGGCGCGCGGATCTACCGGAAAATCCTGGCTTTTCTTCGGCGAGCGCAACTTCCGGAGCGACTTCCTCTACCAGACCGAATGGCAGGCCTGGCTGAAGGACGGCGTGCTGGGCCGGATGGACGTCGCCTTCTCGCGCGACCGGGGCTCCAGGGCCTATGTCCAGCACCGGATGGTCGAGCGCTCAGGCGATCTCTTCGCCTGGATCGAGGACGGAGCCCATCTCTATCTGTGCGGCGACGCCGCCCGGATGGCTCCGGACGTCCACGAGACGCTGATCTCGATCGTCGCCGAGGAAGGCAGCTTCGATCGCGAGCGCGCCGAGGACTATGTGCGCGACCTCCAGCGCAGCCACCGCTACCAGAGGGACGTCTACTGACATGGCCGACGCCGGATTCACCCTCGACCGGAGCAAGGACCTCTCCCAGCCGCTCGACCGGCTGAGCGCGGACGAACGCCTGAAGAAGGCCAGCAACTATCTGCGCGGGACGATCTCCACCGGCCTTCTCGACCGGATCACCGGAGCCGTCGCCACCGACGACACCCGGCTGATGAAGATCCACGGGATGTACCAGCAGGACGACCGCGACCTGCGCGACGAAAGGCGGCGGCAGAAGCTAGAGCCCGCCTATCGCTTCATGATCCGGGTCAGGCTTCCCGGCGGAACGTGCACCCCGGAGCAATGGCTGAAGCTCGACGCGCTCGCCCGGGCCCATGGCGGCGAGACCCTTCGGCTGACCACCCGCCAGACCTTCCAGTTCCACTGGGTGCTCAAGGAGGACGTCCGGGCGACCATCCAGGGCCTGCACGAGGTTCTGCTCGACACGATCGCCGCCTGCGGAGACGTCTCGCGCAACGTCATGTGCGCCGCGGATCCGGAAGATTCGGCGGTCCACGCCGAGGTGGTCGCGGCGGCGCAGGAGGTCAGCGACCATTTCCTTCCCAGGACCCGGGCCTATCACGAAATCTGGTACGGCGAGGAAAAGGTCGCGAGCTCGGGGGACGAGGAGGTGGAGCCGATCTACGGAGCCACCTACCTGCCCCGCAAGTTCAAGATCGGGTTCGTCGTCCCTCCGTCGAACGACATCGACGTCTACACCCAGGACCTCGGCTTCATCGCCATCGCCGGCGCAGACGGGCTGGAAGGCTATAATGTCGCGATCGGCGGAGGAATGGGCCGGACGGAGAACGAGCCGCTCACCTACCCCAGGCTCGCCGACGTCATAGGCTTCATACCCAAGGACCGCCTGGTGGCGGCGACCGGGGCGGTGATGTCGGTCCAACGCGACTTCGGCAACCGCGCCGAGCGCAACCGCGCCCGCTTCAAATATACGATCGACGACAAGGGCCTGGCCTGGATCAAGGCGGAGATCGAGTCGCGGCTGGGGGCGCCGTTCGAGCCGGCCCGGCCGTTCGACTTCACCTCGAACGGCGATACTTTCGGCTGGCGCGAGACGGAAAACGGGCGCTTCAATCGCACCCTTTATGTGCAGAGCGGGCGCCTGAACCGCCCCTGGCTCGACGGCCTTCGCGCCGTAGCCGAGGAGCATGGCGGCACGTTCCGGGTCACCCCGAACCAGAATCTGATCGTGGCTGGGATCGCCGCCGACGATCGGCCCAAGATCGAGGCCCTGCTCGCCGAGCACGGCCTTTCCGGCACCCCGGAGAGCGCGATCCGGCGCAACTCGATCGCCTGCGTCGCGCTCCCCACCTGCGGCCTCGCAATGGCCGAGGCCGAGCGCTATCTGCCCGACATCCTGGGGCGGATCGAGGCGATCCTCGACCGCCACGGCCTTCGCGACGAGCCGATCACCTTCCGGATCAGCGGCTGCCCCAACGGCTGCTCGCGCCCCTACGTCGCCGAGATCGCGCTGACCGGGCGCGCGCCCGGCAAGTACAATCTCTACCTCGGCGGCGGCTTCCACGGCGAGCGGCTTGCCCGCATGGTCCGCGAGAATATCGGCGAGGCGGAAATATTGAACGTGCTTGAAGACCTGCTCGGCCGTTACGCCGGCGAGCGGCGCCTCGGCGAGCGGCTCGGCGATTTCGTCGAGCGGGTCTCCTACCTGGCCAGCGAACAGCAAATCCCGGGGCGGATAGATCCGATAATCTGAGGAGCGAAATATCGTGCCGGCGCAAATGCGCTGGTTGGGGAAAAAGTGCCGACAAATTGTCTACTAAATTAATTAAGTAAATAAGAGGGATAAGCGCCATGAGAACCGTCCGAACCTGCATCGCCGCCGTCGGCCTGGCCGGCGCCCTGCTCCTCTCCGGCTGCGGCCAAGGCCCGAAGCAGCAAATGGGCGGAGAGCTGCTCAACGTCTCCTACGACCCGACCCGCGAGCTCTACCGCGACGTCAACGAGAGCTTCGCCCGCAAGTGGAAGGCGGAGACCGGCCAGGACCTCGAGATCCGCCAGAGCCATGGCGGATCGGGCAAGCAGGCCCGTTCGGTGATCGACGGCCTCGCCGCCGACGTCGTCACCTTGGCCCTGGCCTACGACATCGACGAGATCGCCCAGCGCGCCAAATCGCTCCCGGCCAACTGGCAGTCCCGGCTGCCCGACAACAGCAGCCCCTATACGTCGACGATCGTCTTCCTCGTGCGCAAGGGCAATCCGAAGCGGATCGTAGACTGGAACGATCTCATCCGCCCCGGCGTCAAGGTCATCACTCCCAATCCGAAGACGAGCGGCGGAGCCCGCTGGAACTATCTCGCCGCCTGGGGCTATGCCGAGCGCAAGCTGGGCTCGCCCGAGCGCACCCGCGACTACATGACCCGGCTGTTCCGCAACGTTCCAGTGCTCGACAGCGGCGCCCGCGGCGCGACGACCACCTTCGTCGAGCGGGCTCAGGGCGACGTCCTCCTCTCCTGGGAAAACGAGGCCTTCCTCGCCGTCAACAAGCTCGGCAAGGGCCAGTTCGAGATCGTCGTCCCCTCCCTCTCCATTCTGGCCGAGCCGCCCGTGGCGCTCGTCGACAAGGTCGTCGACCAGAAGGGCACGAGGGCCGCCGCCGAGGCCTATCTCAAATATCTCTACACGCCCGAGGCCCAGGAGCTCATCGCCAGACATTATTACCGCCCGCGCGATGCTTCGGTCGCCGAGCGCCACAAGGCCCAGTTCCCGACCGTCGCGATGCTGACCATCGACAAGGATTTCGGCGGCTGGGCCAGGGCCCAGAAGACCCATTTCGCCGACGGCGGCGAGTTCGACCGGATATTCAAGCAGGCGAAAAGGTGAAGGCCGAGCGCTGACCCGGGCTCCGGTCCCCGGGGGCTCCACGACATTCGAAGGAGAACATCGATGCGTTTCCTGTTCCTGGCCAGCGCCGCGCTGGCCACAACCCCGGCTTACGCCCAGTCGACTTCGCCGGAACCCGCGGCGCCGGCGGCCGACTCCGACCCGGCCGGGGCGGCCCCCGCTGCCCAGAGCCCCGCCGCCCAGGGCGACGACATCGTCGTCACCGCCCGCCGCCGCGACGAGCAGCTCCAGGACGTCCCGCTCGCAATCTCGGTGCTCGGCGGAGCCCAGCTCGACGCAACCGGAAGCATCAATGTCGGCCGGCTCCAGCAGATCCAGCCGTCGGTCCAGTTCTTCAGCACCAATCCGCGCAACTCGGCGGCCAACATCCGCGGGCTGGGAGCGCCGTTCGGCCTCACCAACGACGGGATCGAGCAGGGCGTCGGAATCTATATCGACGAAGTCTATTACAGCCGGATCGCGGTCGCGACGTTCGACTTTCTCGACGTCGAGCGGATCGAGGTGCTCCGGGGCCCGCAGGGAACGCTCTACGGCAAGAACACCACCGCCGGCGCGATCAACATCGTCACCCGGGCGCCGACCTTCCGGCCGGAAGCCCGGATCGAGCTGTCGCTCGGCAATCTCGACTATATCGCGGCCAAGGCCTCGGTCTCCGGCCCGATCGTCGACGACAAGCTCGCCGTTCGCCTCGCCGCGTCCAAGAGCCGGAGGCGCGGCACCATCTTCAACCTGGCCTCGGACCGCTGGGTGAACGAGCAGGACAATCTCGGCCTTCGCAGCCAGCTGCTGTGGCGCGCGAGCAAGGATCTCGATGTCACCCTCTCGGCCGACTACAACCGGCAGAACCCGGAATGCTGCGCCCAGATCTACGTCCGCACCGGAGCGACCCAGAGACCGCTCAGCCGCCAATATGCGGCGCTCGCCAAGGCCTTCAACTATGCCCCTCCGAGCACCGACCCGTTCGACCGGCTCACCGACCTCGACACTCCCCTCGACGCCTTCCAGGAGCTCGGCGGAGTGGCGGTCCGGGCGAAATGGGACCTCGGCCCCGGAACCCTGACGTCGGTCACCGCCTGGCGCTTCTGGAACTGGGGCCCGTCGAACGACCGCGACTTCACCGGCCTCCCGATCACAACCGTCTCGGCCAATCCGTCCAAGCAGAACCAATATTCGCAGGAGCTTCGCTATTCGGGCTCGAGCGGAAAGCTGGATTATGTCGGCGGCCTCTTCGCCTACCGGCAGAACCAGCATACCACCGGCGCCCAGGAGCAGGGGCCGGCGGCGAGCCGCTGGCTTCTCAACCCGACCAGCGCCAACGCCAACAATCCCGCGGTCCTGAATGGCCTCCGGTCGGAAAATGACATCAGGCTCGAGACGACCAGCCTCGCGGCCTTCGGCCAGATCGGCTGGCGGGTGACCGACCGGCTTCGACTCCAGCCTGGCCTCCGGGTCAATTACGACAGGAAGATCGGCTCCTACGTCGCGGTCGTGACGACCGGGACCGGAAGCACGGTCCTCAACAACGACCAGCGGGGGATCCTCGCCCCGCAGAGCTACGAGGCAAAGTTCAGCGACTGGAACGTCTCGGGCGACTTCACGATCGCCTACGATCTCGCTCCGGACGTGCTCGCCTACGCGACCTACGCCAAGAGCTTCAAGTCGGGCGGAATCAACCTGGCAGGCCTTCCGCTCGACGCCTCCAACAATCCGATCGTGAGCGCGGCGACGGTCAAGCCCGAGAAGGTCGATCATTTTGAGCTCGGCCTCAAGACCCAGTTCCTCGACCGCCGGGCGACTCTGAACCTCGCCGCCTTCTGGACGAACATCGAGGATTATCAGGCGACCGTCACCAACGGACAGCTCGGAGTGCTCCGAGGGTACCTCGCCAACGCGGACAAGGTGCGGGTGCGCGGGCTCGAGGCCGACTTCTCGATCAGGCCGGCCCGGGGGCTGAACCTGTACGTCAGCGGGGCCTTCACCGACCACGAATATGTCCGCTTCGTCGACGCGCCCTGCCCGCCAGAGCTTGCCGGCGGAGCCGCGGCGACCGCTGCCAATCCCGCCAGCCCGCCTGGAACCCCGGGAGGTTTCAGTCCGGCCAATTGCGACATTTCCGGTCAGTGGCTGCCGGGTATCTCGAAGTGGGCCTTCTCCTTCGGCGGCGAGTACAGCCGAAAGGCGAAGCTGCTCGGGCGCTCCGGCGAGGCCTATTTCGGCGCCGACGGAAGCTACAGGTCGCGCTTCTCCTCCAACCCGTCCCGATCGGCCTATACCGATATCGAAGGCTACGCGCTCGCCAGCTTCCGGCTCGGCTTCCGCACCGACGACGGCTGGAACGGCTTCGCCTGGGTCCGGAACGCCTTCGGAGCGAAATATTACGACGTACTGGCCACCCAGTCGGGCAGCACCGGCCTCATCGTCGGGCAGCCCGGCGACCCTCGAACCTGGGGTGTCACAATTCAGAAAAGATTCTGAAGCAAAAGCGAAACTTGAGAGGGTCGAAGGCTTGACTGCGGTTCCGGCCGTGCCGAACGCCTCCTCTACCAACGGAGGATCTATGCGTTTCCTGCTCCTGACCGGCACTGCACTGATCGCTCTGGCCGGAAGCCCCGCTTTCGGCCAGGAGCCCGTCCCCGCTCCCACCGGGGACCCGGTCCTCGACCGCCTCAACGCGCTGGAGGCGCGGGTGAAGCAGCTCGAGGCCCGCAACGCCGAGCTCGAGCAGCGCGCCTCGGCGACCCAGACCCGGGTCGAGGCCGCCGAGAAGCGCGAGGCCAAGCAGGTCCAGTTCGGATTCGCCCCGACCCTGTCCGACGACAAGGGCGATTTCACCTTCAAGCCGCGCGGCGTGATCGACGCCGATTACGCCCTCTTCAACGAGCGCGCCGGCGGCTACGACTATAATGACGGAACCGCCTTCCGAAGGGCCCGGATCGGGCTCGAAGGAACCGCGATGAAGGTCTTCAACTACCGGATCGAGGTCGATTTCGCCGGCAACCAGGTCGGAATCACCGACGCCTATCTCCAATATGCCGGAATCGAGCATCTTCTGGTGACAGCGGGCCAGCACAAGGCGCCGTTCGGCCTCGAATCCAACAACAGCGACAATTACAACATCTTCCTCGAGCGCGGCATGTTCACAAACGCCTTCGGCAATGCCGGAGCCGAGCGCCGCATGGGGCTCTCGGTCGCCTTCGCTCCGAAGGAGAATCTCAATATCGCCGCGGGATTGTTCGGCGACAATGAAAGCATTTCCCGCTCCACCGGCTCGCCGGTCACAAACTCGCCCGATGAAAGCTTCGGCGGCAATGCCCGGATCGCCTGGGAGCCGGTCTTCCAGAAGGGCCGGATTCTCCACCTCGGAGCCTCGGGCTATTACCGCACGGGGCTGAAGTCCGGCGACGTCGCGGACTCGGTCCGTCTCAGCGACCGACCGAACATCCGGATCGACAACGGCAACATCGCGGACAGCGGAGTCGTCCCCGGGGTCGAGTCCCTGCGCTATGCGGGTGCCGAGGCTGCGGCGGTCTTCGGGCCGGTCACTCTGGCCGGCGAATATGGCCGGCTCTGGCTCGACCGCCCGGGCCTTTCCGATCCGAGCTTCGACGGCTTCTACGTTTACGCCACCTGGTTCCTGACCGGCGAGCCGAGGCCGTTCAAGAACGGCAATTTCGACCGAGTGAAGCCTCGCTTCAATTTCGCCAAGGGCGGCGCAGGCGCCTTCGAGCTGGCCGTCCGCTACGACCGGCTGGACCTCTCCGACACCCCGGTCCTCGCCCGCGCCGGTAACCGCGCCGAGAGCTTCACCTTCGGGCTCAACTGGTATCTCAATCCCTACGCCAAGGTGCTTTTCAACTGGGTCCGGTTCAATGGCACGAACACGCCTCTCGACCCCGTCGGCGCCCGGACCGCCGGCGACGCCTTCGGCACCCGCCTGCACGTCGACTTCTGAAGCTTAAAGCCGGGCCTGTTCGACTGGATCGTTCCCCGGCGAAGGCCGGGGTCCAGCGGCGCGGAAGGTGCGACTGGGTCCCGGCCTTCGTCGGGAAACGGATACCCGAGCAGGATAAGCTCTAGTATGGCGCCGCTCATGTCCGACGATCTCGAGACTTTCGCCGTCTTCGCCCGCGACCTTGCCCAAGCCGCCCGGCGGGAGACGCTGCCCGGCTGCGGCGGCGGGCTCGCCGGAGTCGAGAACAAGCTCGCGGCGGGTTTCGATCCGGTGACGACGTACGATCGCAATTCGGAGCTGGCGATCCGCCGCCTGATCGAGGCCCGGTTCCCGGACCATGGCATTGCCGGCGAGGAGTTCCCCGACCGCCCGGCGGCGGGGCGATGGTCCTGGTCGCTCGACCCGATCGACGGCACCCGCGCCTATGTGTGCGGCCTGCCGAGCTGGACCACTCTCATCGCTCTGCTCGACAAGGGCGAGCCGGTGCTCGGAGCGGTCGACGTCCCGAGGCTTGAGGAACTCTATCTGGGCCATGGCGGCGACGCGCGGATGTTCGGAGCCCGGGAGGAGCGGCCGCTCAGGACAAGCGGCTGCCGCCGGATCGGCGAGGCGCGGCTGTCGACCACCGATCCCTATCTCTTCGAAGGCGCCGAGGCGGACGGCTTCGAACGGCTGCGGCGCTCGGCGCGGCTCACCCGCTACGGGCTCGACGCCTATGCCTATGCGCTGGTCGCCGCGGGAAGCCTGGACCTGGTCGCGGAATCCGGGCTCAAGCCGCACGATTGGAACGCCCTGGTGCCGCTGGTGCGCGCCGCGGGCGGAGCAGTGTCGAACTGGAGCGGCGGAAATGACCTCAGCGCCGGTCAGATCGTGGCGGCGGCGAGCGAGCCGCTGCTGGAAGAGGCGTGCGGCCTGCTCGGGCGCGAATAACTCGCTTCGGAGGCCCGAAGTCCGTTGTCTCCCGGAAGCCTAAGCCTCGTGCCGCGCCCGGAGCACCGCCGCGACGTCCGCCCAGCCGAAGCCCCGAGCCTCCATCAGCACCGTCACATGGTAGAGCAGGTCGGCCGTCTCCTCGATGCACCCTTCGCGGTCGCGCGAGACCGCGGCCAGAGCAAGCTCGACCCCTTCCTCGCCGACCTTCTGGGCGACCTTCGACGGTCCCTCCGCGAGAAGCCGGGCGGTATAGCTTGTCGCGGGATCGCCGCCGGCGCGGTTCGCGACGATCCGGCCGAGCGCGCCGAGGAAGCCCGCCCCATCGGCCTCGCCTGCGAAGCAGCTCGCGGTTCCGAGATGGCAGGTCGGGCCCGCCGGCTCGGCCTTCACGAGCAGCGCATCGCCGTCGCAATCGGCCCGGACCTCGCTCACCGTCAGACCGTTGCCGCTGCTCTCGCCTTTCTCCCAGAGCCTGCCCTTGGAGCGGCTGTGGAAGACTGCGCGGCCTTTCTCGAAAGTCGCGGCGAGCGCCTCGCGGCTCATATAGCCGAGCATCAGCACCTGGCCGGTCGCCGAATCTTGGACGACCGCCGGCAACAGCCCACCCATCTTCTCCCAGTCGAGGGAGTCGATATCGGCGGCGCTCAGCGGCGCATTTCGATCCCGCATGATTCGAGATACTCCTTAAGGTCGGCGATCGCGATGAGGCGGTCGTGGAACACCGTCGCGGCGAGCGCGCCGCTCGCGCCCGCGGCGAAGGCGTCGCGGAAATGCTCGGGCGCTCCCGCTCCGCCCGAAGCGACGACCGGGACGGTCGTGGCCTCGATCACGGCGGCCGTGTGGGCGAGGTCGTAGCCGGTTCGAACGCCGTCGCGCCGCATGCAGTTGAGCACGATCTCCCCGGCGCCCCGGTCCGCCGCCTCGGTGACCCACTCGAGCGTCAGCCGGCCCGAATCGCGCATGGCCTCCGGCGAGCCGGTATATTGCTTGACCCGATAGTCGCCGCCGGCCTCGAAACTGTCCACCCCCAGGACGACGCACTGGCTCCCGAAGTCCCGGGCGAGCTCCCCGATCAGCGCCGGGCGCTCGAGGGCCGGCGAGTTGATCGAGACCTTGTCGGCGCCCGAATCGAGGCAGGCGGCGGCTTGGTCGCGGCTTCGAACCCCGCCGGCGACCGCGAAAGGTATGTCGATCGCCCGGGCGATCCGCCGGACCCACTCGAGATCGAGGCTCCGCCCCTCCGCGCTCGCGCCGATGTCGTAGAAGACCAGCTCGTCGGCGCCCTCCTCGCGATAGCGGATCGCATGTCCGACGATGTCGCCGGCGTCGCGATGGTCGCGGAACTGAACGCCTTTGACGACCCGGCCGTCCTTGACGTCGAGGCAGGGGATGATCCTACGCGCAGGCATCGAGCGCCTCCGCCAGGTCGATCCGGCCTTCCCACAGCGCCTTGCCGACGATCGCTCCGGCGGTTCGAAGCCGGCGCAGGTCCTCGATCGACGAGATTCCGCCGGAAGCCTGGATGGCGAGGTGCGGGAAGCGCTCGGCGGCCTGCTCGAGCAGCTCGAAGTTCGGCCCGGCCAGCATTCCGTCGCGGCCGATGTCGGTGAGGAGGAGGTGCCGGGCCTCCGGATAGAGCGCAGCGACGTCCCACAGACTTCGGCCCGAATCCTCGGTCCATCCCGCCGTCGCGACGACCGGCACCCCCTCGACCAGCCGGACGTCGAGCGACAATGTGATCCGCTCCCCGCCATATTCCCCGAGGAAGCTTCGGACGAGGTCCGGCCGGTCGACGGCGAGGCTTCCGATTACGATCCGGCCGACTCCGGCGTCGAACATCCGCTCCAGCTGGTCGCGCGTCCGGAACCCGCCGGCGACCTGAAGCTCGAGCGCCGAGACCCGGGCGAGGCCCGCGATCAGCGCGTGCTGCACCGGCTCGCGGGCCCGGGCTCCGTCCAGATCGACGACATGGGCCCATTGCGCACCGGCCTCGGCGAAGCGGGCAAGGGCTTCGGCCGGATCGGCGGGATAGGTCGTCGACTGCTCGAACCGTCCCTGGGCGAGGCGGACGACGCGGCCGCCCATCAGGTCCATTGCGGGGTAGAGGATCATCGGCCCAGCCAGCGGCCGAGGAACCGGGCGCCGGCCTCGCCGGACCGCTCCGGGTGGAATTGCGCGCCGAGCCAGTTGCCGCGCCTGACCGCCGCCGGAATCTCCCGCCCGTAATCGGCGCTCGCTACGGTGTCCGGGCCGGAATCGCAGGCGAAGCTGTGGGCGAAATAGACGTAGTCGCCGGATCGAAGCCCGATCGCCTCGTCGCGGACCTCGATCCGGCTCCAGCCCATGTGCGGCACCGGCCGGCCCGGCGCCGGTTCGAGCTTTCGCACCCTTCCGGGGATCAGCCCGAGGCAGTCCGTATCCTCCTCCTCGCTTCCCTCGAAGAGCAGCTGCATCCCGAGGCAGATTCCGAGCGCGGGCTGGCGAAGCCCGCGGAGCACGGGTGCGAGCCCGAGCGCCTCGATCCGCTCCATCGCGAAACCCGCCGCCCCGACCCCCGGCAGGATCACCTTGTCGGCGCCCGCGATCTCGTCCGCCTCCCCGGTCACGACCGGAAGGATCCCGAACCGCTCCATCGCGATCCCGACGGAGCCGATATTGCCGCAACCGACGTCGACGATCGCGAGCTTCACAACACCCCCTTCGTGCTCGGCAGCGAGTCCCCGTGGCGGGCCAGCGCGCCGCGCAAAGCCCTCCCGAAGGCCTTGAAGCAGGCTTCGGTCTTGTGGTGGTCGTTCTCGCCCTCGACCCGGACGTGGATCGCCGCCGCCAGGCTGTCGGCGAGGCTGCGGAAGACATGGGCGGTCATCTCGGTCGGATAGGCGCCGATATGGCTTGCCTCGAACCCGCCTTCGAAGACGCTGTACGGACGTCCGGAAAGGTCGATGAGGACATGCGCCTCGGTCTCGTCCATCGGAAGCGAGAATCCGAACCGGCCGATCCCACGTCGGTCGCCGAGCGCCCGCGACAGCGCTCCGCCGAGCGCGATCGCGCAATCCTCGACGCTGTGGTGCCCGTCTATGTCGAGGTCGCCCTCGCAGGACAGGATGAGCGAGAAGCCGCCATGGGCGGCGACCTGGTCGAGCATATGGTCGTAGAACGGGATTCCCGTCTCTATCCTTCGAGGCGAGGCCCGGTCGAGATCGACGGCGACCGCGATCCTTGTCTCCTTCGTGTCTCGGACAAGCTCCGAGCGTCGGCCCGGAACGGCCGGGCCTGCCACTTCGAAGGCGGCGAGCGCGGCCTCGTTCTCGGCTTCGGTCCCGATGGTGAGCCGAAGGCCGCCCGGCGCGGCATTGGGCCGGAACCGGACCCGGATCCCGAGGCTCCCGAGCTTCGCGGCCAGCCCGTCCGGGTCGTTCACCTCGAGGAACAGGAAATTGCCGCCGCCCGAGCGGACCCGGCTGACGATGGGCGATCCCTCGAGCAGGCCGGCGAGCCGCTCCCGTTCGGCCTTGATCCGGGCGATCCGCTCGCGATGGACGGCCCGGCGCGAAGGGGCGAGCGCCGCCATCGCCGCTTCCACCGACAGGCTCGGCAGCGGGTAAGGCGGGAGCGCCCGGGCGGCCAGGGCGACGAGCTCCGGATCGCCGATCAGCGCTCCCACTCGGGCTCCGGCGAGGCCGTAAGCCTTGGAGAGCGTCTTGAGCACGACCAGGTTCGGGCGCCGGGTCGCCTCTCCGGCGAGGCTCCGGGTCTCGGAGAATTCGAGATAGGCTTCGTCGAGGACGATGATCGAATCCGGCAGTGCGTCCGCCACCCGAAGGACGTCGGCCGGGTCGACCGGGTTGCCGGTGGGATTGTTGGGGGAGCACAGGAAGACGAGCTTCAGGGACGGCTCCTTCCCAACGGCCGCCAGAAGCAGCTCCGGCCGGAAGTCGAAATTCCCGTCGAGCGGGGCCTCGATCACCCGGGCGCCCTGGAGCCGGGCGAAATGCGCGTAGGCGGAGAAGGTGGGGACGCTGATCGCGACCGAATCTTCGCCGGGCCGGCAGAAAGCCCGGACCAGGATCTCGATCGCATCGTCCGCGCCGCGCGTCACGACCAGGCTCTCGGCCGGAACCTGGTACAGCGCGGCCATCGCCTTCTTCAGCCGCGTCGGCTGCGGCTCCGGGTAGCGGTTGAGACCGGCGGCAAGAGCCCCTTCCGACAGCGGCGCATAGGGATTCTCGTTGGCGTCGAGCTTGATCGCGTCGCTCCCGAACGAATCGTTGGCGTTGGCCGCGATGTCGAAGTTGGGCAAAGCGAGGATTTCGGGCCGGGCGAGCCGGGCGGCCAGCGAGGTCATGACAATGCCTTCTCGAGCCGCGCATCGGCCGCACGGGCGTGAGCCTCCAGCCCCTCGAGCCGGGCGAGCGCCGCGGCGGGACCCGCGATCCGCCGCGCCGCCTCGGCCGTCACGGTCTGGACGCTGATCGCCTTGAGGAAGCTGTGGACCGAGACTCCGCTCCACGCGCGGGCGGCTCCGTCGGTCGGGAGGACGTGGCTCGACCCGGCCAGGTAATCGCCGAACGTCTCCGCCGCGCCCCTGCCGGCAAACACCGCTCCGGCATTGCGAACCAGCGCGACCAGGGGCTCCGGCTCTTCCACCGCGAGGGAAAGGTGCTCGGGCGCGTAGAGGTTGGCGATCGCCACCGCCTCGCCGAGGTCGGAGCACAGGATGATCCGGGCCTCGGCGAGCGAGGCTCTGGCGATCTCGCTTCTGGGCAAGTCGTCCAGCTGCACTTCCACCTCGGCCCGCACCGCTTCCGCCAGCCCGGCCGACGGGGTCACCAGAAGCACCTGGGCGGAAGGATCGTGCTCGGCCTGGCTCAGGAGATCGGCAGCGACCGTGGCGGCCGTCGCGGCGGAATCGGCCACGACCAGAAGCTCGCTCGGCCCGGCCGGCATGTCGATGGCGGGGCCGCCCGGAAGCGAGGCGACGAGCGTCTTGGCTTCCGCGACCCAGGCATTGCCCGGGCCGCAAATCTTGTCGACGGGAGCGATTTCGCCCGCGCCGAAAGCGAGGGCCGCGATCGCCTGGGCCCCGCCGGCCGTCCACACCGCCTCGATCCCGCAAATCTCGGCGGCCAGAGCGATGACCGGGTCGAGCCCGCCTTCCGGCCTCGGCGGAGTGACCGTCACGATCTCGCTTACGCCCGCCGCCCGGGCCGGCAGGGCCAGCATGAGCAAAGTGGAAAAGAGCGGGGTCCGTCCCCCCGGTATGTAGAGCCCCACCCGGTCGATCGGCCGCCAGATCTTGCGCACCCAAAGGCCCGGCATCGTCTCCACCCGGTGCTCGGCCGGAAGGCTGCCCTCGTGGAAGCTGCGGATATTGGCCGCGGCCAGCTCGATCGCCTCGACCTGCTCGGGTGCCAGGCGCCGCCGAGCCTCGGCGGCCACGGGAGCGACCGGAACGCGGCGGGGCACCTCGCCGTCCAGCCTGAGCGCCGAGGCGGCAAGCCCGGCCCAGCCGCGGCTCCGCACGTCCTCGACGATCCCGCGCACCGCCGCCTGCAGTCGCGGATCGCTTCGCTGCGCCGGGCGGGCCAGGGCTTCGGTCCGGCCCGCCGGGTCGAGCCGGCTCCAGTCGAACGTCTTCACATCATCATCTTTTCGATCGGGAGGACGAGAATCGCGGACGCCCCGGCCGCCTTGAGCTTCTGGAGGGTCTCCCAGAAGACCGATTCCTGGCACACCGCGTGGACCGCGAAATGCCCCGCCCGGCCGTGGAGCGGGAGGATCGTCGGAGCCTCCGCCCCGGGGAGAAGCGCGGTGATGGCCTTCAGCGACTCGCCCGGCGCGTTCAGCATGATATATTTGGATTCCTTGGTGGCGAGGACTCCCTCGATCCGGCTGAGCAGCCGCTCCCCCTGCTCGCTCTTCGGCTGCGGGACAGGTTTCCGCGTCCGGATCAGGACCGCCTCGCTGTCTAACACGGTCTCGACCGCCCGAAGCCCGTTCGCCTCCAGCGTCGCCCCGGTCGAGACGAGGTCGCAGATGAAGGGCGCGATCCGGAGCCGGGGCGCAAGCTCGACCGCCCCGTTCATCTTCACCACGGTCGCGGCGATTCCATTTCGGTCGAGGAAGCGCTGGACGATGCGCGGATAGGTGGTCGCGATCCGCTGCCCTTCCAGCGAAGCGGGCCCGGAATAGCCCGCCGCTTCCGGCGCCGCGAGCTTCAGCGTGCAGCGGCCGAATCCCAGCGGAGCGACCACCTCGACCCGAGGCTCGGCTTCGCCGAGTTCGAATTCCTGGAGCACGTTCTCACCGACGATGCCGAACTCGCAGACTCCGTCGCCCACGAAGGTCGGGATATCGTCGTCGCGAACCAGCATCAGGTCGGCCGGGAAATTCTCGACCCTGGCCGTGAGCGCGTTTCGGCCGTTCTGGATCCGAAGCCCAGAATCCCTGAGCAGGCCGAGGCTGAGGTCCGACAGGCGCCCCGACTTCTGGATGGCGATGTGCAGCCGGGTCTCGTCAACCAGCATCGCCGCCTCCGATCGAATCGCCGTCTCCCATCGAATCCAGCGCCCGCCTGTACCCGCCGTTGCGCTCCTCGCGAAGAAACCGGGCGACCCGGACGACCGTCGTCGTGCTTACCCCGGTGGCGTCGTGGATCTCGCGGTACGAAAGCCCGGTCCCGTCGAGCAGCCGGGCGACGTGCCAGCGCTCGGCGAGAGTCCGGATCTCCGCCGGAGTGCACAGGTCCTGCAGGAGCCGCTCCATCTCCGTCGGGTTTCCGGGCGTGAGCAGCGCCGAGCACAGATCGGCGGTGAGCGCGTCGGGATCCCGGGTCGGAGCCACTGAGGAGAGCAGGGTCATGGTTTTGTTCCAACGTGTTAATACGTTACTACGCCCCTAGCCCCCTCGCCCCAGCCGCGCAACCCCTAGTCCTCCCCGTCGCGAAGCGATGGGGAGGGGGACCAGGCGAAGCATGGTGGAGGGGGCTCCGAGACCTGAACTGAGCCGCCGACTCCGGCGCGCAGTGCCAAATGGATAACCCCCTCCACCGCACTTCGTGCGGTCCCCCTCCCCGCCAGCGGGGAGGATCAGGGAGCAACCGGCCT
>DASVQD010000062.1:0-33424 GCA_036389345.1 Allosphingosinicella sp.
CGGTCTCGGAGAGCCCTTCCGTTCGCCCTGAGCCTGTCGAAGGGCCTTCCTTGCCTTGCGCGCCGGCAAGCTCGAACCGGAACCGCATGCCCTGGCTCCTGCCGATCCAGTTCTCCTGCATCAGCCGGACCTTGTCCGGCCACTGGTCGAGCTCGCCAAGGCCGTCGAGCAGATCCTCGGCGAATTCGGTGATCTTGAGGAACCACTGGCTGAGCTTGCGGCGCTCGACCAGGGCGCCCGAGCGCCAGCCTCGGCCGTCGATGACCTGCTCGTTGGCCAGGACCGTCATGTCGACCGGGTCCCAGTTCACTTCGCTCTGCTTGCGGTAGACCAGGCCCGATTCGTAGAGATCGAGGAACAGCGCCTGCTCGTGGCCGTAATAAGAGGGTTCGCAGGTGGCGAGCTCCCGGCTCCAGTCGAGCGCGAAACCGAGCCGCTTGAGCTGGGCGCGCATGGTCGCGATGTTCGAGCGGGTCCATTCCCCGGGATGGACCTTCTTCTCCATCGCCGCATTCTCGGCCGGCATCCCGAAAGCGTCCCAACCCATCGGGTGGAGGACGTCGAAGCCGTTCATCCGCCGGTAGCGGGCGAGGACGTCGCCCATCGTGTAGTTGCGGACATGCCCCATGTGGATCCGCCCCGACGGATAAGGGAACATCTCCAGGACATAGGTCCGAGGGCGGGAATCGTCGCCGGAAGCGTGGAAGGTGCCTTGCTCCTCCCACAGCTTCTGCCAGCGCGCGTCGGCCTCGAGCGGGTTGAAACGCGCCGCCATGTCGAAATGCGCTCCCCTAGCTAGCGATCGCGTTCCGGCGAAGGTCGCGGGCGCGGGTGAGGATGATCTCCTCGAGCTTCTGGACGGTCGCTGCGGCGACCGGAGCGTCGACCCACTGGCCGCCGCTCAGGACCTGCCTGGAGGCCGCGATCCGGAGGGCGTCGGCTCGAAGATCGCGGTCGAGGATGGTCGCGGTGACCTTGACCCGCTCGTTGGGGGAGTTCGGATTGCTGTACCAGTCGGTGACCATCACTCCGCCGTTCGAATCGACCTGAGCCATCGGCGCGAAGGAAAGGGTCTCCAGAGCGGCGCGCCAGAGGTAGGAATTGACCCCGATCGTCGTCACCTTGGACGCGGCCAGGTCCGCCTCGCGCACCCGGTTGCCGGTGCCCCGCCCGAGCGACTTGTTCACGTCCTCGCGAACATAGTCGCAGGCGGAGAGGCCAAGGGCGCCGACGATCGTCAGGGCCAGAATTGCAGCGCGTCGCATCAAGCTTGTGTCCTCGGAAACTACAGGGGTCGAGCGCCGTTATAGAACGCGCCACGCGGGCGGCAAGCCGTCTCTGGGCCGAGTACGGACCCTGAAGGGAGCCAAGTGCCGGGATGAGCGTATTGCTGCCACGTCGAGCGGCCGTCGATGCGGTCCACCAATGCGGGCCACCAATGCGGGGTTGTGGAAAACATGCAACATGCCGGAACGATTCGTGTCCGCGCCTTCCGCTTCGCTGGTTTGACCGCCCGGGACGTACTACATCCGCTGCGATACGGGAGTCGCGTGCAGTGATTGTGAAGCTCGGTGGTATCGGTGCAGCAGGAAGCGCGGCGCTCGTCGCGCTGTCGCTGGTGCTCACCCCCGCCCTCGCCGCGAGCAGCCAGCAGGCCAGGAAGCTGAAGCCCGCGGCGTCCCTCCGGGCCGGCACCTTCACTCCGGCGGTCGCCGATCCCCGACTCGCCGCGGAGCTCGCGCGCCGCGGAGTCCAGGCCAACAGCTTCCGATTCACCCCGGCGCCGACCTCGGTCAACCGGAGCCAGTCGATCCGGGTCGCGATCAGGGCCCGCGCCGCCGCTCCGACCGCGGCGGCGACCCGCCGGGCGGCCGACGTGTCGGCGACCCCGGTCACGGCGATCACGCCCACCGTCTACAATCTCGGCGCCTCGGTCGGCTGGAAGCGGTTCGCGCTGTCGGGCGACGTCGATTCGGTGAAGGGCGGGACGATCCCCGGCGGCCGCAAGGCGGCGGAAGTCGGGGTAAGCTATTCGGGCAGCCGATTCACCGCCCGAGCCGAGGCGGGCGTGGCTAAGGCCGATCCGACCACGCCGCGAATCATCGCCGAGGACGAGACCTATACGGTCGGAGTGGGAGGGTCCTACCGGATCGCCCGCAACCTCGATGTCACCGGCGGGGTCCGCTACAAGATCCAGCGCGACCGGCTCGAGGCGCTCGCCGACCCGCGGCGCGACAGCCAGGCCGTCTACGTCGGGACCGCCTTCAGGTTCTGAGGTCGCGCTCGGCGCCACGCCTTCCCGTCATCCCGGGCTCCAGGAACACCGCCGCCGGCAGATTCCGGCCGGCAGTGTCCGTGGATTCCGGCTTTCGCCGGAATGACGATTTCGGGATTCGACCCCAGGCATCTATCCCCGCCCAGCCATAGGCATGGGGCAGCCGCCGCGCGGTGCGCGAATCGACTCCGCCCAAAGCGATCACCGGGACCCGGGCCTGCCGAGCGATCAGGCCGAATCGCACCGGCCCGAGCGTTCGGGCGCCGGGATGGGATCGGGTCGGGAAGGCCGGCGAGAGGAAGATGAGCTTCGCCCCCTTGCGCTCGGCGGCCTTGAGCTCGCGCATGCCGTGCGCTGAAGCGCTGAACCCGCCGTGCCGGCCGCCATGGACTCCGTCGCCTCGCGGCCCCGCGCCGCCGGTGAGGAGGAGCAGCCTCCGCCGCCTGGCCACTTTCCGGACCCGGTCGAACAGCCTGCGCCGCTCGGCCGGCGCCAGCCGGTAATGCCGGAAGACGACGCCCGAGCCTTTCGGAAGCCGCTCCAGCGCCTCCCACAGGTCGTCGCCCTGGCGCTCGTCCGTCATCAGCCAGAGGCGCGGCAGAGGCTGGCGGCGGAGCATGGCGCTTCCTATAGCAGCCGGAATGACCGGCGTATCGCCCGCACAGCGGCTTCAGGAGGTGAGGGACTCGATCGAGCGCTCGGCCCGGCTTGCCCGCCGGCCGGGCGCCGGGGTGACCCTGATCGCAGTCTCGAAAACCCAGGGCCCGGACTCGATCCGGCCGCTGATCGAGGCGGGCCAGCGCCACTTCGGCGAGAATCGGGTCCAGGAGGCCCAGGCCAAGTGGCCGGCGCTCAAGGCCGAGGCTGCGGACCTCCGCCTCCACCTCATCGGCCGACTTCAGTCGAACAAGGCGGCCGAGGCGGTCGAGCTGTTCGATTCCATCCACTCGGTCGACCGGCCCTCCCTGGTCGCCGCTCTTGCCGAGGCGATGGCGAAGGCCGGCCGCCGACCGGACTGCTTCGTCCAGGTCAATATCGGCGACGAGCCTCAGAAGGGCGGCTGCGCCGTCGCGGACCTGCCCACCATGATCGAGGCGAGCCGCGAGGCCGGCCTTCCGATCGGGGGACTGATGTGCATCCCGCCCGCGGAGGTCGAGCCGGCACCTTATTTCGCACTGCTCGCCAAGCTTGCGCGCCGGCACGGGCTGGACGGCCTCAGCATGGGCATGTCGGCCGATTTCGGGACGGCGGTGGCGGTCGGCGCCACCCATGTCCGGGTCGGCACCGCCTTGTTCGGGGAACGGTCCTGAGGTTCACCGCACTGATCTTCGATTTCGACGGAGTCATCGTCGACAGCGAGATCCTTGCCAACGCCATCCTCGCCGAGGCCTTGACCGAGCTCGGCCACCCGACCTCGTTCGGTGAGGCGGTCGAGCGTTATATCGGTCTCAACTGGCGCGACACGAGCGCGGTCATCGAGGCGGAGATCGGGCGCCCGCTCCCCGACGGCTTCCGGGCGCGGACGAAGGAGGCCTTCGAGCTTCGGCTGGACGAGGTCACGGCCGTCGAGGGGGTCGCGGACTTCCTGGACTCGCTTCCGCCCGTTCCCAAGGCCGTGGCCTCGTCCAGCCCGACCCGCTGGCTGAGATCCTCCCTGGAACGGTTCGGGCTGGCCCGTCATTTCGGCAACCGGCTGTTCAGCGCCGCCGAGCATGTCGAGCGCGGCAAGCCGTATCCGGACATCTATCTGCATGCGGCGCTCGCGCTCGGGGTGCGGCCGGAGGACGTGCTGGTTATCGAAGATACGCCGACCGGGGTGAAGTCGGCCCGGGCGGCGGGGATGACGGTGGTGGGCCTGTGCGCCGGGCTTCATTGCGGCCCCGGCCATGGCCAGCGGCTGCGGGCGGCGGGGGCACACCATATCGCACCCGGCTATGACCACGTCCTCAAGCTCGTCATGCCGGACTCGATCCGGCATCCATGAACACGGGCGGAGCCGGTATTCGGCCCGCGGTGTTTATGGGTCCCGGCTTTCGCCGGGACGACGACGGGCGTCATGGCGTCAGAGCTGGTGGCCGCTTCGCGTGCGCTTCGTCTCGAGATAATCGCGATTATGCGCATTGCCGCCCGCCTTGAGCGGGACCCTTTCGGCCACCCGGATTCCCGCCGACTCCAGCCCGTCGACCTTGCGCGGATTGTTGGTGAGCAGGCGCACTTCGCTTTGCCCGAGAGCGGCCAGCATCCGGGCGGCGAGGGTATAATGACGCTCGTCGTCGGCGAAGCCGAGGCGAAGGTTGGAATCGACCGTATCGAAGCCCTGATCCTGAAGCGCATAAGCGCGCAGCTTGTTGACGAGTCCGATTCCTCGCCCTTCCTGGCGCAGATAGAGCAGGATACCCCAGCCCGAGGCCGCGATTGCCTCCAGCGCGGAGTCGAGCTGAGGCCCGCAGTCGCATTTCAGCGAGCCCAGAACGTCCCCGGTGAGGCATTCGCTGTGCAGCCGGACGAGCGGAGCCCCGCCGGAGGGCGCGCCGATCAGCAACGCGACATGCTCGGCGCCGTCCTCGTCGGATCGGAACGCCACGATCTCCGCCTTCTCGGCGAATCGGGTCGGAAGCCTGGCACGCGAGGCTATCCTGATCGAAGCGGCCTGCTCGAACGCGTCCACGTCGGCCGCAGCGAGCGAAACCGAATCCACTCCAGCCTCACCGTCGAGAAACAAGGCCGGGAGAAGGCCGGCCCGGCGCGACAGCGCGATGGCAGCGCCGGCGGCCCGGTCGAATTCCACCGCCTTGGCTCGGAAAGGGCCCTTGAGCGGGCGCGACAGGTCGAGCGCCGGGTCGGCTACGGCCGTGGCTTCGGCGAGGCTCATCGCCATCCGCTCGATCCGCACCGGACCGCTGGGCACCGCGTCGCGCTGGTTGGCGAGCTTCAAGGTCACCGCCCGGTGGCCTGAGACGAGCAGGTCGGCCGGCCGCCGCGCGTCGAACGCGGCAAGCGAGTCCTCGTCGGCGGTCTCCACAGCGAGGAAGCCCACTCCGTCGATCCGGACGGGCCAGCCGCGCCGAAGCGAGTCGATCGCCCGAGCGACGTCGCGCCCTCCGGTCAAATGCTGAATTCCGTGACCAGCGGAACATGGTCCGAGGGCCGGGTCCAGTTCCGGCAGGGCTCGTGAACGACGTGGCGGACCGCCAAGGCAGCGACGTCGGCGGTCGCCCACATATGATCGAGGCGGCGGCCGCGGTCGTTCTTGGTCCAGTCCGGCGAGCGGTAGCTCCACCAGGTGTGGAGCCGCCCGGGCGCCGGGTGGAAATGGCGGCCGAGGTCGACCCAGTTATTGCTCCGCTGGAGCCGCGTCAGGGCCTGGACCTCGATCGGCGTATGGCTGACCACGTTCAGCAGCTGCTTGTGGCTCCATACGTCGCATTCGAGCGGGGCGACGTTGAAATCGCCGACGACGATGGTCGGGCAGCGGCAGGCCTCGGACCAGCGGGTCATCCGCTCGATGAAGTCGAGCTTCTGGCCGAACTTGGGATTGACCGCGCGGTCCGGGGTGTCGCCGCCGGCGGGGACGTAGACGTTCTCGAGCCGGATCCCGCATTCCAGCCGAACGCCGATATGGCGGGCCTCGCCATTGGCCTGCCAGTCGTGCCGCTCCTCCTCGCGCGCCGGGAGCCGGCTGAGGATCGCCACTCCATGGTGCATCCGCTGGCCGCACAGGATCTGGTGGACGTAGCCGAGGCCGTGGAACATCGCCGCCGGGAAATCGGGATCGCAGACCTTGGTCTCCTGGAGGCACAGGATGTCCGGGCTTTCGTCGCGAAGGAACTTCTCGACGATCTCGAGCCGGGCGCGGACGGAATTGATGTTCCAGGAGGCGATCTTGAGGGTGGAGGACATGGTTCGAGGCTCTAGCCGGGACGGCCTTTGCTGTCGATGTGGGGAGCCTCCCGGACAGGTAAAGGCCCCCGCTCCGGGGGCGTGGAGCGAGGGCCAACCAAGCGTGGTCTACGCGAGGCGCGCTTGGGGCGGACCACCGGGCAACAGGGGGAAAACCCGACAGCGACCACCCGCAATCGCAATTGATGTTTTAGTGTCTCATTCCTGTCGCCGCGATGAATAGAAGGCCCCAACCGTCATTGCGAGGAGCGAAGCGACGCGCAATCCGGCCGGCCTTCGCAGGCAGGGCTGGATTGCTTCGCTTCGCCGGCAATGACGAAGTTGCTTGCCCCTAGGCCTTGCCGCGCTTCGCCGGACGCTGGAAGGTGAAGGCGCTGTCCGCCACGGGCACGTTGAAGCGCTGGCCGGAAAGCTTGACGGTGGTTCGGTTGTTCTGGGCGTCGACCACGGTCCAGCCCTGGAGCAGAAGCCCGGCCGGGCCGCTTCCAACCTTCGCGAAGCCGAGCGTGATCGTCCCGAATTCGGGCTTGCGGGGATCGCGCGCCTGGACGAGCATGGTCTGTGAGTCGTTGCGGACCACCTTGGCGATCCGGGCGAGATCGGGGTTCGGGTTCAGCAGGACGCCGAGGGGCGAATTGCCGATCGGCCAGCCGTCGACCCGGCCCGTCTCGTAATCGATCATGTTGAGCTTCCGCCCGTCCGCGACGATCAGCATGGGCACGCCCTTCTGATACTCGAATCGGAGCTTGCCCGGCCTCTTGAGGGTCATCGTGCCGGTCAGCGCGCGCCCCTTGCGGTCGGTCTGGCGGAAGCTCGCGGTCATCGTGTTGACGGCCCTCAGATGCGACGACACCTGGGCGAGCGGGGAGGCGGCCTGGGCGACGACCGGAGCCTGCGGAACCAGCATCGCAACCGCCGCGGCCGACCCGGCGGCAAGGGCAAGCGTCTTCAAACGCAACATTTCAAAAGTCTCCATCAGGTGGAAGTTTGGGCAGGCGCTAGCCTTTCCAGCTTGAATGCCCTCTGAACCCGCCGGTTCCAGCCTTCAACCGAAGCAGAGGGTGCAATCGCCAGACCGCTTCATCGAGAAGTCGCACTGGCGCAGTATATCCATTCCGAGGAGAGCATCGAACTCGAAAGCATTTGTGAGCCGATTCCAATGACCTCCTCGAACACGAAGGGAAATCTGGGCGCCTCCTCAGGCGAACGATCGGGCTGCAAGCCTATCCGAAATGCATAACGTTCCACCTGTCCTTCGCCTTGAGCGGAGACGAGAGGCCGTTTGCCCATACCATGCAGACCGAGCCGCTTCGCCAGACCGGAGGCGATGCCTCTAACCGAGGAGCCGGTATCAAGCAGAGCAGTTGCGCCAACTCCTGTCAGCTCGGTGACTGGGAACGGACGCAGAATCTGGACCGGCAACAGGACACGCCGCGGCTCCCGCTCCCACTCAAGAACCAACATGGGACCAGAAGCCCAGATCGATGGGCTCGTCGGTCACTTCCTGTATTGAGAAGAACCCGTCCGGAAAACGCTCATACGCCGCTTCTAACGCTTGGCGCGGCGTGTCAAAATAATCGACGATGCGGCCGTCACGCATAAGCGCAAGCTTGTCACGGTGGTCGGAGAGGATCGTCCCCAGCACTCTGGTGAATGCGTCGTAGTTACGATCCACCTCTTTCCGCTGGCGCTCTACGTCCATCGACATTCCTCTCGGCTCATCGGCAGAATCGCACAATCCGCCGACGATACCAAGGGATGGCGAGAAGAGTTGCGGCGAGCGGAATCGAGGGTGCGACCATCCGAAATCCGCTTAAAGCGGCCTGCCCTCGGAATCGACCTGGACCTCGCGGCGGCCGACATGGTCGGGGGCGCTGACGATTCCGTCCTTCTCCATGCGCTCGATGAGTCGCGCGGCATTGTTGTAGCCGACACGGAGCTGGCGCTGGAGGTAGGAGGTGGAGGCCTTCTGGCTTTCGGCCACCGTCTGGACCGCCTTGCGGTAGAGCTGGGCCTCGGGATCGTCCTCGCCCGTGGGCTGGCCCTCGAACATGTAGCCGCCGTCCTCGGGCTCCTCGGTCACCGCCTGGACGTAGCTCGGCTGGCCCTGCGCGCGCCAATGGTCGGCGACGGCTCGAACCTCCTCGTCGGAGACGAACGGGCCGTGGACCCGGGCGATCTGCTTTCCGCCGGGCATGTAGAGCATGTCGCCCTTGCCGAGCAGCTGCTCGGCGCCCTGCTCGCCCAGGATGGTTCGGGAATCGATCTTCGAGGTGACGGCGAAGCTGATCCGGGTCGGAAGGTTCGCCTTGATCACTCCGGTGATGACGTCGACCGACGGGCGCTGGGTCGCCATGATCAGGTGGATTCCGGCGGCGCGCGCCTTCTGGGCGAGGCGCTGGATCAGGAACTCGACCTCCTTGCCCGCGGTCATCATCAGGTCGGCGAGCTCGTCGACGATGACGACGATCTGGGGAAGGACCTCGTAGTCGAGCTCCTCCATCTCATATTTGGGCTGGCCGGTCTCGGAATCGTAGCCGGTCTGCACCCGCCGGCCCATCGACTGGCCCTTGGCCTTCGACTCGCGAACCTTGGCGTTGAAGCTTGAAAGCTGCCGGACCCCGACCGAGGCCATCATCCGGTAGCGCTCCTCCATCTGCTCGACCGTCCACTTGAGGGCTCGGATCGCCTTGGCCGGCTCGGTCACCACCGGCGCGAGCAGATGCGGGATGTCGTCGTAGCTGCTCAGCTCGAGCATCTTCGGATCGATCATGATCATTTTGCACTGCTCGGGCGTCAGCCGGTAGAGCAGGGACAGGATCATGCAGTTGAGCCCGACCGACTTGCCCGAGCCGGTGGTTCCGGCGACGAGCAGATGCGGCATCGGAGCGAGATCGGCGACCACCGGATCGCCGGAGATGTTCTTGCCGAGCACGATCGGAAGCTGGGCGACCTGGTCCTCGAAGGCGTGGCTGGCGATCAGCTCGGAAAGGACCACCATCTCGCGCTTCGGATTGGGAAGCTCGATCCCGATCACGCTTCGGCCCGGGATGGTCGCCACCCGGGCGGACAAAGCGGACATGTTGCGGGCGATGTCGTCGGCGAGCTGGATGACCCGGCTCGCCTTGATCCCGCTCGCCGGTTCGAGCTCGTACATGGTCACCACCGGGCCCGGTCGGACCTCGACGATCTCGCCCTTCACCGAGAAGTCGTCGAGCACGGATTCGAGAAGCCGGGCGTTGCGCTCCAGGCTCGCTTTGTCGAGCGCTCCGCCGACGGGCGGGGGCGCCGGCGCGAGGAGTTCGAGACCCGGCAGCTGGTAGCTGTCGCCGAGCGCGAGCGACGCCTGGCGCTCGCGAAGCGGACGCTTGGCCTGCGCCGGGGTTCGGACCCGGTCGTTGATGACTGTCCTCGGCGGCTCGGCGGGCGTTATGACCGGAGCGCGGGCCGGCCGGTCCTCGGGCTCGGGAAGCTCGTCCTGCTCGCCGGCGGCGAAGGCGCGCTCGCGGCGCGGCAGCCGGCGCGAGGCGATCCACGCCCGCTCGTCGGAGCGAAGCCCGAGCCCGAACCAGCAGGACGCAAGGCCGAGCGCCCCGAAAAGGCCGACCGCGACGATTTTGAACGGCTCGACGATCCCGGGCTCGCCGATCGCTCCGAGCGCGACCTCGACGAGCTTGGCGAGCGCAAGGCCGGCGGCCCCGCCCCAGCTGGCCGGGAGCCCGTTGACCGCCTCGCCGACGAGCAGCGAGGCGGCGCCGCCGACCAGGGTCAGTCCCAGAAGGGTGAGGCCGAGCGAGCGGAGCCAGCGCGTGGCCGGGGCGCCGGTCGCGATTCGCACTCCGAGCAGCGCGAGAAGAGGAAGAAGCAGCGCCACCGGGGGCCCGAACAGGCTGAGTAGCAGGTCCGCGATCCAGGCGCCCGGAGCCCCAACCCAGTTCCCGACCGGGCCGGCGGCCGCGGTGTTCAGCGAAGGGTCGGTCGGCTCGTAGCTGGCCAGCGCCAGGAGCATGAGCAGCGCCGCGGCGCCGATCGCTCCGCCGATCAGCAGCGCCCAGCTCCGGCGCATGCCGTTCTTCACTCCGGTCCGCCACTGCGCCAGTCTCAGCTGACGGGCGCTCTGCGCTGCTGAAGCCGCCATACCCCGTGCCCCAAATGTTCTGAGACGGACAATGCGCCCCTCCGGAGTCTGCGGTCAAGCGCTTGGCGTTGCAGCTTTGCATCGGTAGGGCTGGAAAATCGTTGGAAGGCACGGATATGGATCGCGCGGACGTCATCATCCTGGGCGGCGGGCTCATCGGCCTCACCCTCGCCATCGCGCTCGACCGCCACGGGCTCTCGTCGATCGTGGTCGATCCGGCCGATCCGGAGCGGAACCTGGCTCCGGCGTTCGACGGCCGGGCCACCGCCATTGCCAGCGCCTCGTGGCGGATGCTGGAGGCGATCGGAGTCGCCGGGCGGCTCGAGGGGGAAGGCTGCCCGATCCGCTCGATCCGGGTCAGCGACGGGCTCCGGCCCGGCGGCATCGTGTTCGATTCCCCGGAGGCGGACGATCCGCTCGGGACCATGGTCGAGAACCGGCGGCTTCGGCAGGTGCTTCGGGAAGCCGCGTCCGATTGCGCCAGGGTGAAGCTGCTGATGCCGGCGCAGGCGGCGGAGGTGGTCCGCGATTCGGCCGGAGTTCGAGTCGCGCTGGAGGGCAGCCGGGCGGTGGCCGGGGCCCTGCTCGTCGGCGCGGAGGGCCGCAATTCCCCGATCCGCGAGTCGGCCAACATCCCGCTCGCGCGCTGGAGCTACGATCACAGCGCCGTGGTCCTCACCATCGAGCATGAGAGGCATCACGAAAACGCGGCTTACGAAATCTTCTATCCGAGCGGCCCGTTCGCGATCCTGCCGCTCCTTCCGGGGACCCGGTCGGCGATCGTCTGGTCGGTTCCGACACCGGACTCGGCGGCGGTAATCGACCTTCCCGACCGCGCCATGGCCCACGAGATCTGGAAGCGGATGGGAGGCTTCCTCGGCGAGGTGAAGCTTGCCGGGCCCCGCTGGAACTACCCGCTGGGTTTCCACCATGCCGCGACCATGACGGCGCAGCGGCTGGCGCTGGCCGGGGACGCCGCGCACGGAATCCACCCGATTGCGGGGCAGGGCCTCAATCTCGGCTTTCGCGACGTCGCCGCGCTTACCCAGGTGCTGGTCGACGGCGCCCGCCTGGGCCTCGACCTCGGCGATTCGCAGCTTTTGTCCCGCTACGAGCGCTGGCGAAGCCTCGATACCCTCACCGTCGCGGCGGCCACGGACGGGCTGACCCGGATCTACGGCGTGCCCGGCCGCGCCGCCTCGGCCATCCGCCGCTTCGGAATGGGCATGGTCCAGCGCGTCGGGCCGCTGAAAAGCCAGTTCATGGCCGAGGCGCGCGGCGAGAGCGGGGAGCTGCCGCTGCTGCTCAGGGGGCTGACGATCTGAAGGAAACTCCTCCCCTGCTTTTGCAGGGGAGGGGGACCAGGCGAAGCCTGGTGGAGGGGTTCTTCAGACTCCGAAAAGCCCCTCCACCGCGCTTCGCGCGGTCCCCCTCCCCCGGAAATCCGGGGGAGGAATTAAAGCTCCGACCCCGCAACCTCTTCGCCGACGGCCTCTTCCGCCGGCTCCGCCGCTCCGGGATTTCGGACCATCAGGAAGGTCCCGCTCCACTCGCCGGCAATCTCCCATCGCCCGGAGATTTCGTTCCCGTCGGGCTGGACCGATCCGCTGTAGAAGACCGGCTCGGGCATCCGGTCCTCGTCCTCGTACACCTTGGTGAAGCTGACGGCGGCGCCGTCGCGCGCCCCGTCCACGATCGAATGGAGGATTCCGGCGCCGCCGCCGGCGCTTCCGTCAGGTTCGGAGATCGTCCCGCTTATCGACCCGCCCTGGTCGAGAAGCTCGGCCTCGAAGGCCACCGGCGGGAACGGGCCCGGATAATTGAACATGCCGGTCCATCGGCCGCTGAGGTCGATGTCGGGCGGGGCGTTCACGGCTCCAGCACCCGGGCTTCCTCGACCAGCATCACCGGGATCCCGTCGCGCACCGGATAGGCCAGCCCGGCCGCTTCCGACACCAGCTCCTGCCGGTCCTCGTCCCACTTGAGCGCAGTCCGGGTCACCGGGCAGACGAGAAGCGCCAGCAGCGCCTCCGTCACTGCAGCGTCTCCGGGCCTTCCGCCCCTCCGGGCACCATCTGCATGAACTGCATGAACTGGACGAGCAGGTCGCAGCGCTCGGCTATGTCGGGCGCCTCGAGCAAGGCCTGCTTCGAGCCGACGTCGAACGGCGCGACCTGGGCGATGGCGTTGACGAGCATCTCGTCGTCGAGTCGGGTGACGGCGTCCCAGTCGACCGAATAACCGAGCGCGTCGGCATAGCGGCGCGCCTCCCGCTCGAGCTCGGCGCGCTGGGCGAGCCCGAGCGGCTCCGGCTCGGCAAGGTCGTCGAAGCCGCCGCGCTCCGCGTCGACCTGGCGGTAGAGCGTGTCGACGCTCGCCTCGCGAACGATGCGGAATCGGCCGAGGCCTTCGAGGACGATGTTGAAACGGCCGTCCTCCAGCTCCTCGGCGGCCTCGATCCGGCCCAGGCAGCCGACCTCGAACAAGGCGGGCGGCTCGCCGGAGCCGCGCGGCTGGACCATCCCGATCGGCCGCTCGCCCGCGATCGAGTCCCGGACCATCGCCCGGTAGCGCGGCTCGAAAATGTGAAGCGGCAGCTGCGCCCGCGGGAAAAGCAGCGCCCCGGCGAGCGGGAAGACGGGGATCCGGAGCGGCTTGTCCCCGGCCATCAGGTGAAGAGGATCGCGGAGAGCCGGCGGCGCTGGGCGCCCGCCCACGGGTCCTCGAGCCCGACGACCTCCATCAGCTGGAGTAGCCGCTTCCTCGCCGCGCCTTCGTTCCAGTCGCGGTCGAGGGCGATGCTTTCGAGCAGCTGGTCGGCGGCTCCGTCGCGGTCGCCCGCGGCCATCAGCGCCCCGGCGAGCTCGAATCGGGCTTCATGATCGCCGGGGTCCGCCGCGATCCGGCGCTCGAACTGGGCCGTGTCGACGCCGGCGGGCGCGACCTGAGCCAGCTCGAGCGCGGCCCGGGCCCGGGCGAGCGCCGGATCCTTGGCCGCGCTTTCCGGCGTTCCGTCGAGCAGCGAGCGGGCTTCGTCCGTCCGCCCGGCCGCGATCAGCGCTCGGGCGAGGCCGCCGATCACTCCGGCATGGTCGGGCGCCATCTCCAATATCTGGGCGAAGATATTCTGGGCCCGCTCCGGGTCTCCGCCGGCGAGCACCTCCTCCGCCATGGCGATCAGCGGCTCGATCTCCGCCTCGATCTGCCCGGCCTCGCCCTCGACCGGCAATTGTTCGAGGATCTGGTCGAGGAAGCGGGTCAACTGACCCTCGGTCCGGGCCGGGGTCAGGTCGGCGACGAGCTGGCCCTGGAAAATCGCGTAGACGGTCGGGATGGACTGGACCCGGAACTGGGCCGCGATGACCTTGTTCGAATCGACGTCGATCTTTGCCAGCCTGACGCCCCTCGAAGCATAATCGGCCGCGACCTTCTCGAGGATCGGGGTCAGCTGCTTGCAGGGGCCGCACCATTCGGCCCAGAAGTCGACGATGACGAGCGACGTCATCGACGGCTCGATGACGTCACGCCGGAAGCTTTCGAGCGCCTCCTTCTCCGCCGCGCTCATGCCCAGTGTCGCCACGTTTCGCCTTTCCGATACAGGTCGCCTATCGCGCCTATGTGGGATCGTGTGGCCCCATGCCAAGCCCGTCGTTTCCCGGCGAAGGCCGGGACCCAGCCTTCCGCCTGCCCGCCGGGCCCCGGCCTTCGCCGGGGAACAACCCCCCTTGCCGGGTGGCGGACCCCATGCTAGCAGCCGCCGCCTTACCTCAGCCGGGGGCGCCAAGTGCGCGGCCGGCGCGGCTCAGAGCGGGCGTAGCTCAGGGGTAGAGCACAACCTTGCCAAGGTTGGGGTCGAGGGTTCGAATCCCTTCGCCCGCTCCATTTTTTTCGCCGGCCGGACCGGGCGGCCGGGAGTCATCATGCTCAGCTTCGCACTTCTGCTCGCCGCCGCCGCACCGGCCCCGAAGCCGGTTCCGCCCCGCTCGTTCGTTCCGCCGGTCTCCGTTCGATCGGTCGTCACGACCCCTTCCGGCCTCCGCTTCGAGACCCTCAGGCCCGGAATCGGCGCCAAGCCGACGACCGCCGACCTGGTCCTAGTCACCTACGAAGGGCACCTCGCCGACGGCACCCTCTTCGACGCGGGCCCTCGGCCGACCGCCTTTCCGGTGAACGGAGTGGTGCCGGGCTTCGCCGAGGCGCTTCAGCTGATGCAGAAGGGCGGCCGCTACCGCTTCTGGATCCCGTCCGCTCTGGCCTACGGAACCGCCGGGATCCCCGGCGCGATCCCGCCCAATTCCGAGCTCGAGTTCATCGTCACCCTGATCGACATGAAGAACGCCGCCGAGGCGGCCGCGGAATCCGCCGCGGACCAGCCGCAGCCGCAGCCGAAGCCGTAGACCCGTCGTCCCAGCGGAGGCTGGGACCCCAGGGAGTGAAAAACGCCGCGCTCTTCACCCGCCGGGGCCCGAGCCTTCGCTGGGGCGACGAGGAGAGTCCGCCCCGGAAGGAACGCATCTTCCCGCGCCCCGTTCTCCGGCGATGCAGATCCATGAAGGTGCCCACTCCGGCCGGGGGAAAAGATGAGCACCAAACTCGACAATTTCGATTCGTCCGCCTTCGAGCCGCCGCCAGAAGCGATCGGCTTCTATACGGACAGCCTGAAGCTCCTCCAGGAATCGGGAATACCCTTCCTCCTGTCGGGCACCTACGCCTTGTCGTGCTTCACCGGAATCACCCGGCCGACCAAGGACCTCGACGTGTTCTGCAAGCCCAGCGACGCGCCCAAGATCCTCGGTTTCTTCAAGTCGCGCGGCTTCGAGATCGAGATGGAGGACGAGCGCTGGATCGGGAAGGTGTGGCAGGGCGACAATTTCTTCGACGTGATCTTCAACATCTCGTCGGCCAGCATCCCGATCACCGACGAATGGTTCCAGGAGGTCTATGAGGCGGAGGTCTACGGGACCATCGTCCGGGTGACCCCGCCGACCCAGTTCATCCTCTCCAAGCTCTTCCTCCAGACCCGGTACCGCTACGACGGCGCCGACATCGTCCACACGATCCTGATCAAGCATGACGAGATCGACTGGAAATGGCTGCTCTCGAACATGGAGCTCTACTGGGAAGTGCTCCTGATCAACGTCCTCAACTTCCGCTTCGTCTACCCGACGGAGCGCGAGCTGATCCCGCGCTGGCTCTACGAGGAGCTGCTCGAGCGGCTGAAGGCCCAGGACCAGATGCCCCCGGCAAGCGTCAGGATCTGCCGCGGCCGGCTGATCAGCCCGACCGACTATGTCGTCGACGTCAGCGAATGGGGTTTCGCCGACGTCGTGGGCAAGGGAGTGGACGAGAAGCATGAGCCCCACTGAGACGTTGACCGTCGCCGCCATCGGGGACCTCCACGTCACCGAGACGTGCCACGGCCGCTACCGCGCGATGTTCGAGGAAATCAGCCAGGCCGCCGACGTCCTGGTCCTTGCCGGCGACCTGACCAATTTCGGCAAGGTCGCGGAAGCGGAGATCCTCGCCGAGGACCTCCGCTCCTGCACCATCCCGGTCGTCGCGGTGCTCGGCAATCACGATTACGAGGCGGGCGAGGCCGACGAAGTCGTCAGGATCCTCCAGGCCGCCGGAGTGATCCTGCTCGGCGAGCAGGCGACGGTGATCGAAGGCGTCGGCTTCGCCGGTGCCAAAGGCTTCATCGGCGGCTTCGGCCGGGGAGAGCTCGGCGCCTTCGGCGAGGATGCCATCAAGACCTTCGTCGACGAGGCGCGCAACGAAGCGAGGCTTCTGGAAAACGCCTTGCGCTCGCTCCGGACGGAGCGGGTCGTCGCGGTCCTGCATTACGCCCCGATCCCGGAGACGGTGGTCGGGGAGCCGCTCGAAATCTATCCCTTCCTCGGCTCGTCGAGGCTCGCCCACGCCATCGACCGTTTCGACAATGTCAGCGCCGTCGTCCACGGCCACGCCCACCGCGGCGCCTATTCGGGCCACACGCCGGGCGGGGTCCCGGTGTTCAACGTCGCGCAGTTCGTGGTCGAGCCCGAATTCGGGCGGCCCTACGCGCTTCTGGAGGTCTGAACGCCTAATCCTCCCCTGCATTTGCAGGGGAGGGGGACCAAGCGAAGCCTGGTGGAGGGGCCCTTGCCGACTCCCAAGACCCCTCCACCGCGCTTCGCGCGGTCCCCCTCCCCCGGAAATCCGGGGGAGGATTAGATTAACGCATCCCCCCCGCCGCAACCGCCGGCGCCCTGGGCTCGAGCAGGGCCGCGCTCTCCAGCCGGTCCAGCGCCCGGTGGGCGGCGACGTAGCGCCGCGCATTGGCGATCCAGGGGTCGGCCCGTTCGTGGCCCGGAAGCCTCAAGACTTCGAGAAGCGCGACCTCTACCTGTCCCGATTCCAGGCTCTGCCGGGCGCGGCGGACCCGCTCGGCCGGCTGGGTCGAGGGCGTGTTCTCGCGCCGGATGGTGACGAGCCCCGCCATTTCGGTCTTGAAGGCCGCCCACCAGGTCTGCCCCTGGCCGCCGCCGGAAAGATGAGGCGCGACCTCCTGGAACTGCTTCTGAAGGCTCTGCGCGGTGACCGGCGCCCGGGCGACGGTGAGGACGGTCGCCACAGCCTGCGGCTCGGTTGCCGCGAAACGCTGCCGAAGCAGGGTCTCGATATAGCCCAGAGCGACTCCGCGATCGATCGCCCGCCGGGCCGCGAAGGCGACGAGCAGGCCCTCCGCACGATCGGCATTGCCGACCGCGGCACGCGACTGGACGTCGAGAAGCGCCAGCCTCTCCTCGAGCCGGTTGACCCGCCGGGTCGTCTCCGGATCGATGACGAGCCGCTCGCCGGCCTGCGGCTCGCCGGCCGGAGCGATTTCCGGCTCGCGCAGGACCGTCATCGGCTGAGGCGCCGGCCCGGCCGTCGGCGGCGCCTGGGCCACTCCGAGAAGGGCGGCGCCGGTGCTCCAATGGGCGAGCAGCCAGCCCATCGCCGCGAGCCCGGCCAGGAAGGCGACGAGCGGAGGCGCGAGCAAAGTCCAGAGCGGCCGCTTCGGCTTTGCAGTCACCCGTCCCGGCTCATATTCCATTGCCGTCCCTCACCACGTCCACGCCATGATTGCACAGCTTCGCCGCAAGCTCCAGCAAGGCTTGGTCGCGGGGCGCCGCCGCCACCGCCTTGGCGGCCCACCCGGCCCCCGCCGCGGCCGCGGCCGCCGGGCTGATCGCGGCGATCGCGATCCCGGCGCGGTCGCCGGCCAGCTCGGCGAAGCGGCTCCCGGCCCGGGCCGAATGGATCATCGCCGCGGCCGGTCCCTCGAACCGCTCGTGCGGCACCGGATCGGCCGAATAGACGATTCGCCGCTCGATCTCGACTCCTTCCGCCTCGATCGCGACATGGTCCCGCCCACAAAGATGGAGCGCGCTTGCGACTCCCGCCGCCGCCATCATCGCGGCCGCCGCAGCGCCGTCGCACGGTCCGGTGGCGACATCCGCGAAACCCGCGGCGCGCGCCGCCTTGGCCGTCCTTTCGCCGACGGCGAAGCAGCGCAAGGCGGTCGCTCCGGCCGGAGCGTGGCGGGCACCGTTGGCGCTCGTCAGAAGCACCGCCTGGTAGCGCCCCGGCTCGACCGGCGGTCCGGCGACCGCGGTTATGGCGAATAAAGGGGCGACAACCGGGTCCAGGCCCATGGCGGCCGCCCGTGCCGCCGTTTCGGACGCGCCCGGCTCCGGCCGGAGGATGAGCAGCTTCACGAAGCGAACAGCGCCCTGAGCCGCGACGGCGCCCGGTGGAGCATCTCGCGGGCGAGATCGAGCGGCGCATTCATGTCCTCGCTCGAAAACTCGCGGTCGCACCGTTCGACCTCCGCTCCGTCCTCGGTCAGGATCTCCGCCCGCAGCCTGATCCGGTCGCCCTCCAGGGTCGCAAGCGCCGCGACCGGCGAGCGGCAGCTTGCGCCGAGCCCCTCGAGCAGCCGCCGCTCCGCTCCGACGCAAAGGTGGGTGGGACGGTGGTCGATCGCCGAGACCAGGGTCCGAACCCGGCGATCGGCGCTCCGGACCTCGACCCCGATCGCCCCCTGGGCGGGCGCGGGCAGGAAATCGTCGAGCAGGACCCCGACCTCCGGATGGTTGAGCCGGTCGAGGCCGGCGGCGGCGAGCAGGGTCGCGTCCACCTCGCCCATCCGGATCTTGCGAAGCCGGGATTCGACATTTCCCCGGAAGGGGACGATGGCGAGGTCCGGCCGCCGGGCAAGCAATTGGGCCGCTCGGCGAGGCGACGAGGTCCCGACCCGGGCGCCTTCCGGCAGGACCGCCAGGCTCGGCGCCCCGACCAGCCGGTCGCAGACGTCCGCGCGCTCCAGGACCGCCGCGATGGCGAGCTCGGGCGGCCGGATCGTCTCGACGTCCTTCATCGAATGGACTGCGAGGTCGATCCGGCCCTCGATCAGCGCCGAGTCCAGCTCCTTGGTCCACAGGGCCTTGCCGCCCATTTCCGAGAGCGGCCGGTCGCGGAGCTGGTCGCCGCTGGTCGCGATCGGCTCGATCTCGATCAGCTCCGGCCCCCAGCCGTGGGCGTCGCGAAGCGCGGTCGCAACCAGCCGCGCCTGGACGAGGGCGAGCGGCGATCCGCGGGTTCCGAGGCGAAGGATCGGCTGCATTCGGCTTGTGCTAGCGGGTGCGGGGGTGGCAGGGAAGCGGTCATGAGCCTCATCCTGGGCATTGAATCGAGCTGCGACGAGACGGCGGCCGCGCTCGTGACCTCGGACCGCCGGATCCTCGCCCATTGCCTGGCGGGGCAGGAGAGCGCCCATTCGCCTTATGGCGGCGTGGTCCCCGAGATCGCGGCCAGGGCCCATGTCGAGATCCTTCCGGCGCTCATCGAGCAGGCACTGGCCGAAGCCGGGCTAAAGGTCGGCGAGGTGGATGCGATAGCGGCAACCGCCGGACCGGGCCTGGTCGGAGGCGTGATGGTCGGCCTCGTCGCCGCCAAGGGGCTGGCGCTCGCCGCCGGCAAGCCGCTCGTCGCGGTCAATCATCTCGAAGGCCACGCGCTGTCGCCGATGCTGAGCGATCCCGACCTCGCCTTTCCCTATCTTCTCCTCCTCGTCTCCGGCGGCCATTGCCAGCTGCTCTACGTCGAGGGGCTCGGCAGCTACCGGCGGCTCGCCACCACCATCGACGACGCCGCCGGAGAGGCGTTCGACAAGACCGCCAAGCTGCTCGGACTCGGCTTTCCGGGTGGGCCCGCGGTTGAGAAAGCGGCGCTCACGGGCGATCCCGCCGCAGTTCCGCTGCCCCGGCCTCTTCTGGGTTCGGCCGAGCCGCATTTCTCGTTCGCGGGCCTCAAGAGCGCGGTTCTTCGGGCGCGGGACAGCGGTCGCTATTCCGCGCAGGACATCGCCGCCTCCTTCCAGCAGGCCGTCGTCGACAGCCTGGTCGACCGGACTCGCCGAGCGCTCGATAGAGTGCCCGAGGCGACCGCCCTGGTCGTCGCGGGAGGCGTGGCCGCGAATGGCGAGGTTCGCTCCGCCCTGACCCGGCTCGCCGAAATGCACGGCCTTCCCTTCGTCGCTCCGCCGCTCTGGCTGTGCACCGACAATGCGGCGATGATCGCCTGGGCGGGCGCGCTCCGCTTCCAATCCGGCCTCATCGACCCGCTCGACGCCCCGGCCAGGGCGCGCTGGCCGCTCGATCCGGACGCCGAAAAGGTGCGCGGCGCGGGGGTCAAGGCGTGACTGCGCGCGCGATCGGAGTCCTGGGCGGCGGCGCCTGGGGAACCGCGCTCGCCCAGGTCCTGGCGTCCGACGGAACACCGGTGGAGTTGTGGGCCCGCGAAGCGGAGGTGGTCGAGGCGATCAACACGAAGCGGGAGAATCCGCTCTTCCTCCCGGGCCTCGAGCTGTCGAGCGCGATCCGGGCCACCGGGGACCTGGCCTCCGTGGCCGAGCTCGATCCGGTCCTGGTCGTAACGCCCGCCCAGCATATGCGATCGGTGCTGCACGACCTTCCGGCCCATGGCCAGACTCTGATCCTTTGCTCGAAGGGCATGGAAGCCGGAAGCCTCAGGTTGATGCACGAGGTCGCTTTCGAGGAGCATCCGGGCTCCACCATCGCCGTTCTGTCGGGTCCGACCTTCGCGCACGAGGTGGCGGCCGGTCTGCCGACCGCGGTCACGCTCGCCTGCGAGGATATCGAACGCGCTCGGAGCCTTGCCGGCCAGGTCGCGAGGCCGACCTTCCGCCCCTATGCGGCCGAAGACGTCGTCGGCGCCGAGATCGGAGGCGCGGTCAAGAACGTGCTCGCGATCGCCTGCGGCGTCGTCGAGGGCCGCCGGCTGGGCCAGAATGCCCGCTCGGCCCTGATCTCGCGCGGCTTCGCCGAGATGACCCGCTTCGGACTCGCCCGGGGCGCCCGCGCCGAGACTCTCGCCGGACTTTCCGGCCTCGGCGACCTGGTCCTGACCTGCTCGTCGACGAGCTCGCGCAACTTCAGCCTCGGCAAGGGGCTCGGCGAAGGCCGGCCGGCGTCGGACCTGCTCGCCGACCGGCGGACGGTGGCCGAGGGCGCCCATACCGCTCCGGTCCTGGCCCGGGCGGCGCGGGAGGCGGGGGTGGACATGCCGATCGTGTCCGCCGTCTGCGCTTTGCTGGCGGGGGAAGCTGGCGTCGACGAGGTGGTCGAGCGGATTTTGTCGAGGCCGCTGAGGAGCGAGGGAATTTGATCGTCATCCCGGCGAAAGCCGGGACCTCGGGTCGAGACGTCGCTGCGGGTCTCCCCGAGACCCCGGCTTCCGCCGGGGCGACGCCGCGTTTCGCGGCGTCAGAAATCCCAGGCGATCCCCTTCTTCTCCCAGTCCCCGTAGCGCGTCGGCTCCTCGCCCTTGGGTCCGCCATGCTCTTCGCAATCGCCGGCCGGGCCGGGCTCGGGAAGCGGCGGGCTCGGGGACAGATGCGCCGGAGGCTTCACGTGCCCGGGCCGCCGCCCCGGCCTGCCGATTGAAGATGGATCGCTCATCCCCCACATTTCGGGAGACGGAGGCGTGTACGCAAGGCATGAACCAGTTTCGGACCCTGATGATGCTGGCGGCGCTGACCGCCTTGTTCATGGGGCTCGGCTTCGCGATCGGCGGCCCGCGCGGGGCCGCGGTCGCTCTCGTCGTCGCCGCGGCGATGAACCTCGTCACCTATTGGAACGCCGACCGGATCCTCCTCTCCATGCACGATGCGAAGGAGATGACGGTTCGCGATTGCCCGCAATTCGTCGGGATCGTCCATGACCTGGCGGCCCGGGCCGGCCTTCCGAACCCGCGGGTCTTCGTGATCGATTCGCCGCATCCCAACGCCTTCGCCACCGGCCGCGACCCGGCCCACGCAGCGGTGGCTGCGACCACCGGTTTGCTCGGCCTCCTCACCAGGGAGGAAGTGGCGGCGGTGATGGCGCACGAGCTCGGCCACGTCCGCAACCGCGACACCCTGGTGATGACGATGACGGCCACAATCGCCGGCGCCATCTCGATGCTGGCCAATTTCGGCTTCTTCTTCCGCGGCGGCGACCGGGGTAACCCGCTGGCGATGATCGCTGCGGTCCTCCTCGCGCCCTTTGCGGCGATGCTCGTCCAGCTCGCGATCAGCCGAACCCGCGAATATGGAGCCGACCGCGCCGGGGCCGAGATCTGCGGCAATCCCAGGGCCCTCGCCTCGGCCCTCGCCAAGCTCCACCAGGGCGCCGCACGGGTGCCGAGCCCGGTGGCGATGCGCAACCCGGCGGCCGCGGCGCTCTACATCGTGCCTTCGGGCACGGGCCGGGACAGCGTCTTCTCCACCCACCCCGATACCGGCAACCGGATCGCCGCGCTTCAGGCGATGGCGGCAGAATTCGCGCCGCGCGCACCGGCCGCGCCCAGGAGTCGCCGCGTTGGCGCCAGCGCGCTCGACCCGCTCGGCCGGCGGCGCTGAGATGGCCGATTTCATCGGCGACGTGGTGGGAGATGCGATCGGCGGAGTCGTCGGCGACATCGTGGGCGAAATCATCGTCCGGCCCCTTCACTGGCTGGTCTGGGCCACCGGCGTCGCGGTCGCCACCGTCGGATCGTTCGGCCGCTTCCAGATCGAGCCCTTCAACGACGAGGACGAATGGCTGCCCGAGGAGGGAAGGCCGGTGCTGCGCACCTTCGGCGCCACCCTGATCGGCTGCGGGATCTGGACGATCGCCATCGCGGCCCTGCTCCGCGGGCTTCTTTTCTAGCGTGGCCCAGGGGAGAGTCGAGGCTGCGGGCCTGCCCGCTCGCCGGGCGGCGTTGAGCCTGCTCGACGCGGTTCTGCGCAAGGGCCTTCCGCTCGAGGCCGCACTCGACACCGCGGCCCGAGGCCTCGCTCCGAACGACCGCGGCCTCGCCCACGCCATCGCCGCCGAGACCCTTCGCCGCCTCGGCGATCTCGACGCTCTGATCGACGGAGCCACCCGCAACCGCCTCCCCGACGATGCCAAGGCGCGCTTCGCCCTTCGGATCGCCCTCGTCCAGGCGCTCGCCCTCGACACGCCGCCGCACGCCGCGATCTCGACGGTCCTTCCGCTGGTCGACGGCGGCCCACGAAAGCTCGTCCACGGAGTCTTCGGGACCCTGGTCCGCCGGGAAGCCAGGCTGCCCGCCTTGCCCTCGCTTCCCGCCGCGGTCGAGCTCCGCTGGTCCCGCAACTGGGGGGAGTCGGTCGCGGCCGAGGCGGCCAGGCTGCTCGCAGCGCCTCCGCCCCTCGACCTGGTCTTCGCCGCCGGGACCCAGCCCCCGTCCGATATGGAGGGAGTCAGCCTGATGCCGGGCCATTTGCGGCTTCCGGCGCGCACCGCGGTGCCGGGCCTGACCGGCTATGGCGAAGGCGGCTGGTGGGTCCAGGACATCGCCGCGTCGATTCCGGCGCGGCTGCTCGGCGCGGGCCGGGGCCGCACCGCGCTCGACCTGTGCGCCGCTCCGGGCGGAAAGACGATGCAGCTGGCCAGCGCGGGTTTCGACGTGACGGCCGTCGACTCGTCGGAAAGTCGTCTTGCACGACTTTCCGAGAACCTCGCCCGCACCGGCCTGAATGCGAAAGTGATCGCTGCCGACATCCTGCGCTGGTCGCCGCCCGCCAGGGTGGACTCGATCCTCCTCGACGCGCCCTGCTCGGCGACCGGAATCTACCGCCGCCACCCGGACGTCCTCCACCGGGTCCGGCCACGGGCGATCGCCGAGCTCGCCGAGGGCCAGAAGGCGATGCTCGCCCGGGCCGCCGGCTGGCTCAAGCCGGGCGGAACCCTGGTCTATTCGGTCTGCTCGCTCGAGCCCGAGGAGGGCGAGGCCGTGGTCGAGGCGTTCCTCGCCGGGCGTCCCGATTTCGAGGCGGCTCAGATCGAAGCCGGCGAGCTCCCGCCCGAAATCCCCGTCGAAGGCAACCGCGTCCGGATCCTGCCCGGACTGTTCGCGGAGGCCGGCGGCGCCGACGGCTTCTTCATCGCCCGCTTCCGGCGTACCTGACCGCTTCGGGCCGGCAGGCTCCAGCGCCGTTCCGGTCCGGAGCCTGTCCGGCCGAGATCCGGGCTCAGACCTCGTTCGGGCACCTCTGGTACATTTCCCACCTCACGCAAGCCTCGATGGCCTCGTCGCGGCCCGCGCCCTCGGTATAGGTGTAGGCCGTGCACCAGGCCCGGGCGTCCAGCTCGCACTGGTTCGTGGGCTTGATGTTGGAGTGCGCCGTCGCCGACAGGCCGGCGAGGCCGAGCGTCGCGGACACGGCAAGAAGCCGAACGGTCTTCCCGAGGCTCTCGATCTTCATCATCGTCACTCTCCCATTAGCGTGGTTTGGTGCTTTCGATCTCATTCCTCGATCCGGCCGGCCATCGGCTGGCTTTGGATCGGAGCGTCGAAGCCCTGCGGGCACATTTTGGGATATTCGCCTTCGACGCAGGCATCGATGTTCGGGTAGAATTGGCTGTAATCCTCCCAGAACCGGATGCAGTCGTCTCTGACGAACGACCAGCACGAGCGGGCGGCCTGCGCCGGCACCGGCGCGAACAATGCGGCCGACGCGACGACGACGGCGCACAGCGCGGCGGACTTTCTCGTTTCAAGCTTCCTAGTCATGGCCTTCTCCACGAATATGTCCGGATTTCGAAGCGGATGGTCGGATCGGCTATTGCCCGGGCGACTGCGCCGGCTCTTCGGCGGGGCGGTCGGCGGGCTCTTCGGGGGCCTGATAATAGCCGCCGCAATAACCGCCGCCCACGACATCATAATAATAATACCAGCCCTGGCCGGGATAATAGCAGCATTCGAGGCCGCCATAGCCGCCGCCCCACGGGCTGCAGGGTTGGCCGACGCCATAGCCGTCGCCGCCCGTCTGGGCCGGTGCCGGCGTCGCCGCCAGCGAAGCCGCCGCGATCAGCGCCGAGGAGACAAGGGCGGAGATCATTCGTTTTCTTCCGTTCGGCATGTTCATTCTCCTGATCGTTGCCGCCGTCGAGGGCCTCCCCCTGGAAGGCCGGCCGGCCGCGGGCGGAAGGGCCGGCTTCAGTTCTTCGGCGGCTCCGCCGGCTCCGCGGGCTCCGGCGGCGGAAGCGGAGCATCGATGAAGATCTGGGTGCAGGGATCGTAGGGACGGCAACAGGAATAATAGTCCGTACGGATCGAGCATACGGGCGGACTCTCCTCGCCGCTCTCGGCCCCCGTCTGGGCGGCGCCCGGCGCCGCGACCGGCGCGCCTGCCGCCGCCAATACGGCCGCCGCGAAGGCGCCGAGCATTCTCTTTCTTCGATTCGACATGGTCATTCTCCCTTTCGTCGCCGGAGGTCCGATCGAGGCGCGGCGCCAGCTGCACCGTCGATCGGACGATCCTTCGGATTTATCCCTTCGCCGGGTCGGCCAGCCTGATCACCGACAGTCGGGCGGGCTGCAAGGCGGCCTGCGCTTCGGTGCAGGGGATCACCAGTTCCGGGTAGTCGCAGCAGTCGACTCCGTAGATGACGGGCCCCCAGGGCGTGCATCCCGCCCACGGATCGGGGTCGGTCGGCGGCGGGGGCGGCGGGGGCGGGGGCTTCTTGGCGATCGCCGGGGCCGCGGCCAGCGAGGCGGCCAGCAGGATCGAAGCGGCAAGGGTGCCGCGCACTCTGTTTCGTCTGTCGGGCATGTTCACTCTCCTCTCGATAGGGGTTGGCGGCTCATTGCCCGGCCGAGCGCCCGGACACGTCCTCGGGACGCAGCGTCGGGTCGATGGGCCGGCTTTCGCAGGGCACGATCAGCTCGGGATAGCCGCAGCAGTCCGTGAAGACGTCGTACGAGCCGTAGGGCGTGCATCCCGCCCAGGGATCGGGGTCGGTCGGCGGCGGCGGCGGCGGGGGCTTTTTCGCGATGGCGGGCGACGCGGTCAGCGAAGCCGCCAGCAAGAGGGATGAGGCAAAACTGCCAAGAGTTTTCTTTAATCCGTTCGGCATGTCCATTCTCCACGTTCGACCGCGCCTCAAGACGGTGCGTATGGGATATGCCGTCGGCGAGTCGCTACATGAAGACTAAGCGGTAGAGCCGCCCGACAACATAGCAATTCCTCCGCCTTGGCGATTCTTTACAACCGAAACGGCTGTAAATGGATTGCGAGATCTACGGCACAAAGCAGCCGATTTGCATCGGTTCTGACAAACATCTGGAAACTACATGCGCCCTCGCCCGCCGGTTCCTGGATTACGGCTGCAAAGGATCGTCCTCGGCGTAGGAGGGTCCGGAAAGCCCGGACCCTCCCGCCGGGAATTACTCCGGCTTGCCGAGGTCGAGCCTCTCGGTCGCGTAATAGATGCCGCCGCACAGATAGACGTTGCAGACCGTGCAGGTCCGGTCGGCGACGCAGTCGTCGTAATTCCGGTAGCCACGGGTCTGCCAGGTGGTGGTGCAATCGTTCTGGACCGCGGCGACGCACGCCGGGTCCGGCGGAAGCGGGCCGCGCGCCCCGGCCGGACCCGCGACGATCGCGGCGCCGGCGAGCACCATCGAGACGGCCAGAGCCGTCTTCTTCCTCATTTGAAGTTTCCTGAGCATCCTCATTCTCCCACGGTTGGCCGCACCCCGCCCGACTCGCTCGAACGCCGGCCCGGCCCCGTAATGATAGGCCCGCATCGGGATCGCGCGACGTAGATTGGGTCCGAAAGCGTTCAATCGGGTCAAGGCGCCCGGATGACGGGCGCGACCTGGATGGAGCCCCGCCGAGTCGACCTCGACGGGGCCCGGTTCGATGACGGATCAGCCCCGGCGAACGGTCACCGCCGCCTTTGGAGCGGCCGCTTCGACATAATAGCTCCAGTCATAATAGCACTGGTCGCTATAATATTCGACGCACGCCGATTCGGACGCGAAAGGACGTTGCCACGAGGCGTTCCAATAGGCCGCGCAATAAGCCCTGACTTCCTGCATGCATTCCGGGCGCGGCGCCGGCAGCCTCTGCGCCGAAGCGTGCCCGGACAGCCCCGCCATCGCCAGCGCCGCCGCCAGCCCGGCCGTCCTTCCCAGATTGAGTTTCCTTGGCATCCTCGTTCTCCCACGGTTCGCCGGGACTCCGCGCGACTCGCTCGAACGGTTGGCCCGGCGCCGCAACGATAGGCCCATGCCCAGGCGGGAACGACAGTGATTGGGTCCGAAAGCGTCCAATCGGTGCGACGAAACGCCGCCTGGCCGAAGGCCGGAATCGATGATCGCCCGGCGTTCCGGATGTCGCCCCACTCGTCATTCCGGCGGATGCCGGGACCCATGGACAGGGTCGGTCGAAACCCTCGTTGCGGCGGTGTTCATGGATCGCGGGTCAAGCCGGGATTACGGGTTCGAGCACCCTTCCATTTCGAAGGGACTAATCACCAAACAAGTTCAGCCGGCCGGCATGAGGGTCCGGGAGTCCCGAACCCTCCGCCCGAAATTACCAGGGCTGGTCGGGCTTGATGGCGGGATCGTAGGCGAACCGCGGGTCGTAGCCGCACAGATAGCCGTAGTTCGGAGGGCATTTCAGGCACTGCTCGTTCCTGACGCAATCCGAATATTGCGCGTAGCCGAGGTCCTGCCAGAAGACGACGCATCCGTCGGCGACCTGCTGGTCGCACACCGGGTCCCTCGGGCGAGGGGCCGCCGCGGAGGCCGCAGTGCCGATCGTGGCCACCGTCAGCGCGAGCGACGTGGCGAGCGCCATTTTCTTCCTCAAGCCAGGTTTTCCGAACATCCTCGATCTCCCACGGTTGAACGGCGCGGCCCTTCGGCCTCTGTCCGCCGTTGTTTCAAATCCCCGATTCTAGAATCCCCACTGCTGCGGCACCCAGCCCGGGCAGACGTAGCTGGATTCGATGTCGATACATTCCTCGACCGACCGGTAGGGGGCGCCGCTATTGGCCTTGCAGTCGCGGACGACCTGGTAGTTGCAAGGCTGAAGAGCCTGCGCGGGCGCCGGCACGATAAAGCCGACTGCGGCGAGGCTGAGCGAAAGCGAGACCGCGGCCAGTCCCCGCGCTTTTGCTTTGATCCCTTTGATCATCCCTGTTCTCCTCTTCCACGTTGCCGACCGATGCTTTCGTTCCGCCGGCGGGGGTCGAACCGCCCGGTCCGGACTCGCCCGAACCCTCGTCCAGATCCTGCGGCGATAGTCTTGAGCCCCGGCGACCGGACCGAGGAACAGGCTCGATTCGACCCCAGCGGTTCTTCCATGCCGGGATTACCAGGCCTGGCGCTCGCGCCCGCCCGCCGGCGCGGTCAGGCGGGGATAGCCGGGATAATTGCCGCCGTCGTAGCAGGTCCAGAAAATCTCATAGTCGCTGCATTCCTGATACGAAGACCAGCCTTCCGCCTGCCAGTTGGCAGCGCAGAAATTGCGCATGCGCTGCTCGCACCGCAGGTCGGGATAATAGCCGCCGCTCGCCGACGCGGCGGAGGGCGCGAACAAACCGAACGACGCCAGCGTCAGCATGGTCGCAAGCGCAAAACTGTTTCTTTCCTTGATCCTCTTCATGCCTTCCTCCTCATCATGAACCTCGATCTCGCGGCTTCGGTGTCAGCCTGCCGGTCTCGATGGGTCGGTCGACTCGATCGCCACGGGCTGCGGAACGTCGCCGCCCGGATCATAGACGTAGCTGCACACCGTCTCTTTGTGATGGGAGGCGCACTTGGCGGGCGAGGGAAATCCCAGCGCCTGCCAGTTGGCCTCGCAATGATCGATGTAATACTGGACGCAGGCCTCGTCGTACCAGACCTGCGCCTGGGCGGGCGCGGGCACCATCAGGCTCGCGGCCGCCACCGCACACGCCAGCGCCGCCGTATTTTTCGGGTCGAGAGGCTTGCCCATCGTCTGTCTCCACGGTTCGCGGGACTCTCCCGGCGCGATTCGCTCGAACGATCGGCCCCGCCCCGCAATGATAGGCCTGCGCGCGGCGGGCGCGAGCTTCATTGGGTCCGAAAGCGTTCAATCGGCGGCGGCTGCTCCTAGTCGCCGCGTGCCTTCCCGACGCGTTGTCGCGGCAGTCGCCGCATTGGTTTCACACAAAGACGCCAAGCCACGAAAAGGCGACCGCGGAGCCGCCATGCCTGATTGGCTCCCCGATCGAGGCGCTGCGCGCGGCCCGCCTCGGCCCCTTTGTGCCTTCGTGCCTTTGTGTGAACCAAATCCGGCGCCGATGCCGAGCGAGGCGCAAGGGAAGCCTGCCCAAGGCGCCGCCACGACCCTCAACAAAGCGGGGATAAGTCGCGGCGCTTCCTTGCCGCGCGACTCGGGCAGGGTTAACACTTCGGGCGTGCAGCAGCCCGTCCGCATCGCCCCGTCCATCCTTTCGGCCGACTTCGCCCGGCTCGGCGAGGAGGTGCGCGCCGTCGATGCGGCGGGGGCGGACTGGATCCATGTCGACGTGATGGACGGGCATTTCGTTCCCAACCTCACCATCGGACCCGCGGTGGTGAAGGCGCTCCGGCCGCACAGCGCCAAGCCGTTCGACGTCCATCTGATGATCTCGCCGGCGGACCCCTTCCTCGAAGCCTTTGCGGAGGCGGGGGCGGACATCCTCACCGTCCATCCCGAGGCGGGCCCTCATCTCCACCGAACGCTCCAGGCGATCCGCTCGCTCGGCAAGCGCGCCGGAGTGGCGCTGAACCCGGCGACTCCCGCCAAGATGCTCGACTACGTCCTCGAGGAGGCCGATCTGGTGCTCGTGATGAGCGTCAATCCGGGCTTCGGCGGCCAGGGCTTCATCGACAGCCAGCTCCGCAAGATCGAGGCGGTCAGGAAGCAGATCGACAAGCAGGGGCTCGAAGTCGATCTCGAGGTGGACGGCGGAATCGACGCCGCCACCGCCCGGCGGGCGATCGACGCCGGAGCCGACGTCCTGGTCGCCGGGACCGCGACCTTCCGCGGCGGCCCCTCGCGCTATCCGGCGAACATAGAAGATCTCCGCCGATGAGCCTGGTCGAGAAGATAGACCGCCCCGAAAGCGACGAGATCGAGCCCGGCAAGCGGCTGATCCGGGTCGGCGGAGGCCAGGGCGCCTCGCTCGGCGAGCAGCTCTCCTCCATGCTTCACCGCCTGTCCTGGCGGACCCCGTTCCACGCGCTTCGGCTTCGCGGCCGCCACCCGCTCAAGCTGCTCGCGGTCCCCAAGGATCCGGTGGCCGGCGACAAGGCCGCCGGGGAGGCCATCCTTAGCGGGCGCTTCGTCCGCCGGGGCGAGAGCTTTCCCGCCGAGAGCATCGATTTCAACGACCCTGCTCTGCCCGCCGACCTTTCCGACTATCTGCAGAGCTTCGAGTGGCTCCGCGATCTCGCCGCCGCGGCGACCCGCGAGCGCGCCTCCAAGCCGGCCGAGAAGCTGGTCCAGAAATGGCTCGCCGCTTATGCCGATTCGGTCACCGAGCGGGCCTGGCGCCCCGATCTGTGGGGCCGCCGGATCCTCTTCTGGACCGCCTACGCGCCCTACATATTGTCGAGCCGCGACCCCGCCTATCGGGCGGTCCTGCTCAATACGCTTTCCCGCGGTGCCCGGCACCTCGACAAGGCCGCCGACAAGGCCCTCCCCGGCCTTGCCCGGATCACCGCCTGGGCGGGCGTGATCGCGGCGGCGCTGGTCGTCCAGGGCGGCCCGGCGCGGCTCGGGCGGGGCGAGGCCGGGCTGCTGCGCGCGCTTTCAGCCTCGCTCCACGACGACGGCGGCCTCGTCAGCCGTTCGCCGGACGAGCAGCTCATGCTGGTCGAGCTCCTCGCCCAGCTTCGGGCGGTCTATTTTGCCGGCGACCGGGAAATGCCCGAGCCGCTGGCGGAGGCGCTGTCGGGGGCCGTCGGAGCGCTGCTCGGAGCGATGCTCGGCGACGAGGCCCTGTCGAGCTGGCAGGGCGGCAACATGGCCTCGAAGCGGCGGATCGCGGCCGCCGTGGAAGGCAGCGGGGTCCGGGTCCGCCCGCTCCGCCAGCCGCGCGGCTGGGGCTATCAGAGGCTGGAGGCGAAGGGCACGGTCGCCTTGTTCGACGCCGCCCCGCCGCCGCCGACCCGGGCCTTCGCCGGAGGCTGCGCCTCGACCCTCGCCTTCGAGCTGTCGGAAGGCGCCAACCGGCTCGTCGTCAATTGCGGCGGCCCGGGCCCCGCCGCCGGCGCCATTCCCGCCGAGCTCGTCCATGCGCTGAGGAGCAGCGCGGCCCATTCGACGCTCACGCTCGGCGACCGCAATTCGACCGCCGTCCACGACGACGGAAGTCTCGGCAAGGGCGTTTCCGAGGTCGAGCTGGTCCGCGACGAGACCGCCGGGATCGTCATGGTCGAGGCGAGCCACGACGGCTATGTCCGCCGCTTCGGCCTGGTCCATCAGCGCCAGCTCACCCTCGCCGCCGACGGGCGCGAGCTTCGCGGCCAGGACCTTCTCACTCTCCAGGGCCGCCGCCGCCGGGCCGAGCCCATTCCCTATGCGGTCCGCTTCCACCTTCACCCGGACGTCGAGGCCGCGACCACCGCGGACGGCCAGGGCGCGCTTCTGCGGGTGCGGGGCCGGACGGTCTGGCAATTCCGCTGCCGGGGCGGCCGGCTCGCGATCGAGGACAGCCTCTGGATCGACGGCGACTGCGCGCTTCGCGAAACCTCGCAGCTCGTCGTCGCCGGCGAAAGCCCGCCGGAAGGCACCGCGATCGCCTGGATCTTCCGCCGGGCGGGCTGATCGCCGTCATTGCGAGCGAAGCTTCGTCGCTTCGCTCCTCGCAATGACGGTGGGTGAAATGATGTGGAGTCGAAATTGACGGACCAGGTGAAGATAAAACGGGCCTTGCTCTCCGTGTCGGACAAGACCGGGCTGGTCGGGCTCGCCCGTGCTTTGGCCGGGCACGGGGTCGAGCTGGTCTCCACCGGAGGCACCGCCGCGGCGCTCCGCGAGGCGGGGCTGGACGTGAAGGACGTCTCCGACCTCACCGGCTTTCCCGAGATGATGGACGGCCGGGTGAAGACCCTCCACCCCAAGGTCCATGGCGGCCTCCTCGCCGTCCGCGACGATCCCGGCCACGTCGCTGCGATGGCCGAGCACGACATCGGCGCGATCGACCTGGTCGTCGTCAATCTCTACCCGTTCGCCCGGACCGTGGCCCGCGGCGCCGCACGGGACGAGATCGTCGAGAATATCGACATTGGCGGCCCCTCGATGGTGCGGTCGGCCGCCAAGAATCATCGATTCGTGGCGATCTGTGTCGATCCCGACGACTATCCTACACTTCTGACCACTTTGGGCCGCGATGGCGGAACGACGTCACTGGAGTTCCGCAAGTATCTGGCGGCAAAGGCTTTCGCCGCGACCGCGAGCTACGATTCGGCGATCGCCTCATGGTTCGCCTTCGCCGACCAGGGCCAGATGTTCCCCGAAACCCTGCCGCTCGCACTCAATCGCAGCGACGAACTTCGCTACGGCGAGAATCCGCACCAGAAGGCGGCCCTCTTCCTCCCCGCCGGCCCTCACGGCCGAGGAATCGCCCAGGCCGAACAGGTCCAGGGCAAGTCATTGAGCTACAACAATTTCAACGACGCCGACGCGGCTCTCGAGCTGGTCTCGGAGTTCCGCGATTCGGATCCTGCCTGCGTCATCGTCAAGCACGCCAATCCCTGCGGGGTCGCCGTCGGAGCGAGTCTCGCCGAGGCCTATCAGGCCGCCTTCGACTGCGACCCGGTCTCGGCCTTCGGCGGCATCATCGCGGTCAACCGCCCGATCGACGAGGCCGCCGCCGAAGCGATGACCCGGATCTTTACCGAGGTCGTCATCGCGCCCGGCGCCGACGAGGCCGCCCGGGCGATCTTCGCCCGAAAGAAGAACCTGCGCCTGCTCCTGACCGGCGACCTGCCCGATCCGGCGCGGCCCGGCCTCGTCCTCAAGTCGATCACCGGCGGCTATCTTCTCCAGTCCCGCGACAATGGCCGGGTCGGGCCCGACCAGCTGAAGGTCGTCACCAGGCGGCCGCCCACCGAACGCGAGCTCGCCGACTGCCTGTTCGCCTGGACGGTGGCCAAGCACGTCAAGTCGAACGCCATCGTCTACGCCAGGGACGGGGCCACGGCCGGGATCGGCGCCGGCCAGATGAACCGCCTCGAATCAGCCCGGATCGCCGCCTGGAAGGCCCGCGACGCCGCCGGCAGGGCGGGCTGGCCCGAGCCTCGGACGATCGGTTCGGCGGTGGCTTCCGACGCCTTCTTCCCCTTCGCCGACGGCCTGCTCGCCGCCGTCGAAGCGGGCGCCACCGCGGTGATCCAGCCCGGCGGCTCGATCCGCGACGACGAGGTCGTCGAGGCGGCAGACGCGGCGGGGCTCGCCATGATCTTCACCGGAATGCGCCACTTCAGGCACTGAATTCCTCCCCGAGCCTGCCCGGGAGGGGGACCGCGACGCGAAGCGCCGTGGTGGAGGGGCAATCCGGCTCCGTTTCGCCCCTCCACCAGGCTTCGCTTGGTCCCCCTCCCCCAGCAAGCCGGGGGGGAATGCGGATCTCTAGAGTCTGTTCTGCTCATATTGAAGCGTATCCCGAGTTTCGCAGGTAGTTGGCGCATTCGTGGGGTGGGAAGGCGTCGAGGAGCGTGCCGATGCGTTTCCATGTTGCGTCGACGGAGCGTTCGGCGGCTTTGCGCAG
>DASVQD010000063.1:0-63155 GCA_036389345.1 Allosphingosinicella sp.
TCCGCTGGGGCGACGGCAAGGTGGTCTTCACCCCCTGGGGCCCCAGCCTTCGCTGGGGCGACGGGCAGGACGGCCTCCATCAGAAATAGCCTTCCTGCTTCTTGCGCTCCATGCTGGACGCGCCATCATGGTCGATGGCGCGGTTCTGGCGCTCGGAGGTGGTGGCGAGGAGCATCTCGCGGATGACCTGCGGAAGAGTCGTCGCCCGGCTCTCCACGGCTCCCGTCAGCGGGTAGCAGCCGAGAGTGCGGAACCGCACCGAGCGCTGCACCGGGACTTCGCCGTCGCGGAGCCGGAAGCGGTCGTCGTCGACCATCAGGATCATCCCGTCGCGCTCCACCGTGGGCCTCGGAGCGGCGAGGTAGAGAGGCACGATCGGGATGTTCTGAGCGTAAATATATTGCCAGACGTCGAGCTCGGTCCAGTTGGAGAGCGGAAAGACCCGCATCGTCTCGCCCCTCGACTTGCGGGCATTGTAGATCGACCACAGCTCCGGCCGCTGGTTCTTGGGATCCCAGCGGTGATGGGCCGAGCGGAAGCTGAAAATCCGCTCCTTGGCGCGGCTCTTGTCCTCGTCGCGCCGGGCGCCTCCGAACGCCGCGTCGAAGCCGTGAAGGTCGAGGGCCTGCCGGAGCCCCTCCGTCTTCCAAAGGTCGGTGTGGAGGCTGCCATGGTCGAACGGGTTGATCCCGCGGCGCTCCGCCTCCGGGTTGCGATGGACGATCAGCTCCATTCCCGATTCCCGGGCGACCCGATCGCGCAGAGCGTACATGTCCCGGAACTTCCAGGTCGTGTCGACATGGAGGAGCGGGAAGGGGGGCGGCGCCGGGAAGAAGGCCTTGCGCGCGAGGTGGAGCATCACCGCGCTGTCCTTGCCCACCGAATAGAGCATGACCGGCCGCTCGGCCTCGGCGACCACTTCGCGCAGGATATGGATGCTCTCCGACTCGAGCTGCTCGAGATGGGTGAGGCCGCGGCTTCGGAAGGTGGCGGGCGCGTTCATGCGGCGGCCCTCAGCTTGGGGCACACCGTCATCCCGGCGAAAGCCGGGACCTCAGGCCGAGAAGTCACGGGGGGGCTCCCCGAGGCCCCGGCTTTCGCCGGGGTGACGGCATCGCGATTCCGGGCGACCCGGCCGATCACGACCGTCACCGGCGCCCCCGGGGGAAGCGACCCGGCAAGTCCGGCGACGGTCGTGATGGTCCCGCTGGCGTGCGCCTGGGCGGGAAGGGTGGCCGAGGCGATCGCGACCGCCGGCGTGTCGGGGGACAGCCCGGCGGCGACGGCCGAGCGGGCGAACTCGCCGAGCGTGGCCCGGGGCATGTAGACGATGGTGGTCGCGGCGGGGTCGGCGATCGCGGCCCAGTCGATATCGCCGGGGAGGCGGCCGTCGGCGCCGTGACCGGTGACGAACTGGATCCGCCGCGCTTCCTTCCGTTCAGTGAGCGAGAAGCCCAAAGCGGCGGCGGCCCCCTGGGCGGCGGAAATCCCGGGGACGATGGTGACCTCGACGCCCGCCGCCCGGCAGGCGTCGATCTCTTCGGTGGCGCGGCCGAAGACCAAAGGATCGCCGCCCTTCAAGCGGACCACGTTCTCGCCGGCGAGCGCCAGCGACACCATCCGGGCGTTGATGTCGGACTGCCGGCAGGAGGGGCCGCGCCCTGTCTTGCCGACCGCCACCCGCTTCGACTCGCGCCGGGCCAGCTCCAGGATCTCGGGACCGACCAGGTCGTCGTAGAGGATGGTGGTGGCCGACTGCAGGGCTCGGACGGCCTTGAGCGTGAGAAGCTCGGGATCGCCGGGCCCCGCGCCGACCAGGGTGACTCGGCCCTCACGGCGCGGCCGGCAGTCGAGCAAGGCTTCGGAGCCGTCCGGCTCGCCTCCGCCCCACGCCCGCTCGACGAAGCTTTCCCAGAAGGCGCGTCGGTCGGCGAAGCTCTTCACCCGGGCCTTGAGCCGCGGGCGGAGGGTCGAGGCGGCCTTCGCCCAGGCCGAGAGACCGAGCGGAAGGACGGCCTCGATCCGGGCGCGGATCGACTGGCCGAGCATCGGAGCGGCGCCGCCGGTGGAAATGGCGACGACGACCGGCGAGCGGTTGACGATGGTCCCGAACTGGACGTCGCACAGATCGGTCTGGTCGATGACGTTGACCGCGGCGCCGGCGGCCCGGGCGGCGGCCACGAAGCCCAGGGCTTCCTCGCGGCTTCCCGGATCGCCGACGGCCAGGGCCGCGCCTTCGAGATCGGCGGGGGTCCAGCCGCGCGGAAAGACGGTGAGCGCGGGTATCGCCGCGAACTTCTCCGAAGCCTCGCCGGCGAGGACGAGCACCTCGGCCCCGGCGGCGGCGAGCAGCTCGGCCTTCCACACGGCGCCGTCCGACCCGCCGGCGACGACCGCCTTGCGGCCCGCGAGCCGGTGGAAGAGCGGAAGGTTGGCGAGCGGAGCGATCCGGGCGGGGGCCGCCGACGGCTCGCGCTTCGGCGGATCAAGGTCGCGGGCCTGGGTCATGCCGACTTGCTCCTGACGAGCCGGCCGTCGGGGCCGACGTGAAGTCCGCATTCCCTGGCCTCGTCAGCCTCCCACCACCAGCGTCCGGCGCGCTCCGGCTCGCCCTCGGCGACGGCCCGGGTGCAGGGTTCGCAGCCGATCGAAGGATAGCCTTGAGCGTGGAGCGCGTTCACCGGGACGCCCTCGGCCGCGCAGAAAGCGGCGACCCGCTCGCGCGTCCAGTCGAACAGGGGGGCGAACTTGACCAGCTGCCGCTCAGGGTCCCAATCGGCGAGCTTGACGACGGAGCGGCCGGCCGACTGGTCGGCCCTCAGCCCGGTCACCCAGGCGGCCGCGCCCGCCAGGGCCCGCCCGAGCGGCTCGATCTTTCGAACCTGGCAGCAGCCGAGCCGGGCGTCCTTCGAATCGTAGAAGCCGTTGATTCCGGAGCCGGCGACGAAGTCGGCAAGGGCCGCCTGGTCAGGATGCCAGGACCGAATCCGGACTCCGTAGCGGCGCTCGGTCTCCTCCCAGACCTTGTAGGTCGAGGGGAAGAGCCTGCCCGTGTCGAGCGTCGAAACCTCGATGTCGAGTCCGCTGGTGAAGATGAAGTGAGCGACGGCCTGGTCCTCGATCCCGAAGCTGGTGGTGAAGACGATCCGTCCCTCGATACCCGCCCTCAGGCCGTCGAGCCGTTCGCCGGGGTCTACCGCTCCGGAGCTTGCGGAAAGAGGCGTGAAAGCGTTCATGCCGAGGCCCGGAGCGCTTCGCGCGGGCTGGGCAGGAAGGCTGGCAACCGGGTCACAATTAGAAAATCCTTCTAATCCACTGGAAAGGGGCGCAACTTCGTGCTGCATCCCGGATCGGTTCGTTCTCGCTCTGAAAAGCTAAGTTATCCGCCGAAAAGCCCTGCTTCAATGGCCGGCCGCAAAAGACGCTATTATTGCCAAGCTGCCTTGTTTATTAGAAGAATCTACTCAATCCCGCGGATGAATTAGATGGACGCAACGGATCTCAAGATATTGGCCATCCTCCAGGAGGATTCTTCGGTTTCCGTCGGGGAGATCGCCGGCCGGGTCGGGCTGTCGCAGACCCCGTGCTGGCGGCGGATCCAGCGACTCGAGGAAAGCGGCGTGATCCGGGGCCGCGTCGCCTTGCTCGATCCCAAGGCGATCGGCCTCGGCCTCACCGTCTTCGTCGAGATCGAGACCGGCGACCACAGCAAGGCGTGGCTCGACCGCTTCGCCGAGTCGGTGCTCGCGATGCCGGAGGTGATGGAGGTTCACCGGATGGCCGGCGACGTCGACTATCTGCTGCGGGTCGCGGTCGCGGACATGACCGCCTATGACGATTTCTACCGCCGGCTGATCGCCGACCTGCCGATCAAGAACGTCACCTCGCGTTTCGCCATGGAGCTGGTCAAGGGCACGACCGCCTTCCCGCTATCGGCGGGGGCCTTGTCCGGACGGGGGCGGGGCTAGGACCTGGCTCCGACTTCAGTCCTCCCCGTCGTCGAAGGCGGTGGGGCGGGGGACCGCACGAAGTGAGGACTGCGCGACCCCGATTGACAGCTTTGTTGCAGTGCCCAATGAGGCCTGAAAGCCGGTTGGAGCGTTCAGGGCGGATGCCTCGTTATTATTTCAATGTGTCCTGCGACGGCTTCGAATCCACCGATGTCGTGGGCGAATCCTGCCCCAACGACGTCGCCGCCCTGAGCGGAGCGCTCCGGGTCGCCAGCGCCGTCCTCCAGAAGCGCCTCCGGGCCGAGGAGCTTTCCGACGACGGCTGGGTGGAAGTGGAGGACGAAAAGCACCGCCCAGTGCTCCGCCTCCCGCTTAGGGCGGCGGCTTATTAGCCGCGTCATTCCGGCGAAGGCCGGAATCCATGAATGCCGATGCTGGCAAGAGAGGCGAGGAGGCATCGCCGGTTCTACACCGTCCGTGTTCGTGGATCCCGGCCTTCGCCGGGATGACGGAGGGGGAGCCCACTTGATCCCTCGCGGACATCGGCCCACATCCGACTGATGCTGATCCAGACCGAATCCACTCCCAATCCCTCGACCCTGAAGTTCCTGCCCGGGCGGGGGGTGATGGAAGCCGGGACGCGCGATTTCGCCACGCCCGAGGACGCCGAAGTCTCTCCGCTCGCCGAGGCGATCTTCTCCACCGGCGAGGTCGAGGGGGTGTTCTTCGGACGCGACTTCGTCTCCGTCACCGCCGCGCCCGGAGTGGAATGGCGCGACCTCAAGCCCGAGATATTGAGCATCCTGCTCGATCATTTCTCGAGTGACGCGCCGCTGTTCCGGGCGGCCTCGGCGGCCGGGATCGAAGTGGCCGGGGACGAGGATTATGGCGAGGATCCGGCCGACGCCGAGCTGGTCGCCGAGATCCGCGAGCTGATCGAGACCCGGGTGAGGCCCGCCGTCGCCCAGGACGGCGGAGACATAGTCTACCGCGGATTTCGGGGCGGCACCGTCTATCTGGCGCTTCACGGCGCCTGCGCCGGCTGCCCGTCCTCGACCATGACCCTGAAGCACGGGATCGAGAGCCTTCTCAAGCATTACGTTCCGGAGGTCGAGGCCGTCGAGGCGGTTTGACCTTGGCCGTCATTCCCGCGAAAGCGGGAATCCATGCTGAACTCGAGCCCGTCCCGACCGCCGTATGGATTCCCGCCTTCGCGGGAATGACGGAAGCTCAATGATCCTCGTCATCGACACCGCCACTGCCGCCTGCTCGGTCGCGCTTCTCGACGGCGAGGCTGTGGTCGGCGAGCGCCATGCCCTGGTCGGGCGAGGCCATGCGGAGCGGCTGGTGCCGATGGTCGAGTCCCTGCTCGCCGGCCGGCGGCCCGACTCGATACTCGTCGATTGCGGCCCTGGAAGCTTTACCGGGGTTCGGGTCGGCCTCGCCGCCGCGCACGGACTTGCGATCGGCTGGGGCATAAAGCTGTCCGGCTATTCCTCGACGGCCGTCGTCGCAGCCGCGGCCGCCCGGGGCGACGAGATCGCGGTTGCGCTCGAGGGCGGACACGGGCAGCTTTTCGTCCAGACTTTTGGCGAGGACATGATGCGGCCGCTGGACCTGCTCCGCTCACTGACGCCCGAGCAGGCGGCCGCGGCCATCCGCGCGCACCGGGTCGCCGGCTCGGGAGCCTTCGCTCTCGTCTCGGCGCGCGGCTCGGGGGAGGCGATCGACGCTCTGCCCCGGGCCGCCGACGCCCGACTTCTGCCCCCGCTCCTGCGCTCGCTCGCGCCCCGGCCGATCTACGGCCGGGCTCCCGACGCGAAGCCTGTCCCGAGCGGCGCGGCGGGCGGCGCCGAAGGGCCGATGCCGTGACTTCGCAAATCGTCGTAACGGAGGGCACAGCCGAGGACCTGGCGGCGGTAATGCGGGTCATGGAGGACAGTTTCGACCCTGCGTTCGGGGAGGGGTGGACCGCGCCGCAATGCGCCGGGCTGATCCCGATGACCGGCGTCTGGCTGTCGCTGGCCCGCAGGGGCGAGACCGTGGTCGGGTTCGCGCTCGGCCGGGTCGTCCGCGACGAAGCCGAATTGCTTTTGCTAGCGGTTCACCGGTCTTCGCAGCGCATGGGCGTCGGCCAGCTGCTCCTCGATCGCTTTGGAGCGGTCGCCGCCAGTAAAGGAGCCGAACAACTGCATCTCGAAGTGCGCGAAGGAAATCATGCGGTTAGGCTCTACAGCCGAAACGGCTACCGGGAGGTCGGACGTCGCAGGAATTATTATAGCGGCACGGGCGGCCAGCTTTTCGACGCGCTTACCCTCGCCAAGAACTCGCACAGATAACCCGAATTTGTATTCGGTTTAATTTTCGCTTGTAAAAACCACCAAAACGGATCATTCGGAGGGCCAGGGGCCAAGTCGCAACCATCCGTGGAAGAAAGTTTTGTAGGCGAAAGCATGGCTGAGAACAACGAACTCACTGAGACTCTAATCACCCTGACTGCGGATATCGTTTCCGCCCATGTCAGCAACAACAGCGTGGCGGTGAACGACCTGCCCCAGCTGATCGCGAATGTGCATAGTGCCCTCAATGGGTTGGGCGCCACGCCCGAGGAAGCCCCGGTTCGCCCGGAGCCGGCCGTTTCGGTCCGTTCGTCCATCAAGCCCGACTATATCGTCTGCCTTGAAGACGGGAAGAAGCTGAAGATGCTGAAGCGGCATCTGATGACCCACTATCAGATGACCCCGGACGAATATCGGCAGAAGTGGGGCCTGAACGGCGACTATCCGATGGTTGCGCCCAATTATGCCGAGCAGCGCCGGACCCTGGCCAAGAAGATCGGCCTGGGCACGAAGCGCCGCCGGACCGCCCGCGCCGCCAAATGAATCGAAAAGACGCCGGGGCACGCGCCCCGGCGGCTTTACCGCGTCGCCGATTCCGTTAAAGCGGGTAAGGCATGACCCGCAGGATCGACATCGAAGCGCTGTGCGCGGAGAAGGGGCTGCGCATCACCGAGCAGCGGCGGATCATCGCCCGAGTCCTTTCCGAAGCCGAGGATCATCCCGACGTCGAGGCGCTCCACGCCAGGGCCTCAGCCATCGATTCCGGAATCTCGATCGCCACCGTCTACCGGACGGTCCGGCTGTTCGAGGAAGCGGGGATCCTGGAGCGCCACGATTTCGGCGACGGCCGCGCCCGCTACGAGGCCGCCGACGCCACCCATCACGACCATCTGATCGACGTCGAGACCGGCAAGGTCATCGAGTTCGTCGACGAGGAGCTCGAAATGCTCCAGCGGCGGATCGCCGAGAAGCTGGGCTTCCGGCTCGTCGACCACAGGATGGAGCTCTACGGAGTGGCGCTCGGGCGCAAGGAATAGAAGCACCGTCATGCCAGCGAAGGCTGGCATCCCGGCGGGTGAAAGGCACCTGCGCTCTTCACCCACCGGGGCCCCAGCCTTCGCTGGGGCGACGCCATCGTCTTACCCGTAAAAGTCCATCGTCACTCCGTCGACCTTGACGTTGTCGACATAGATGTCGGCGGTGCCGTTGCCGGAGCCGAGAGCGATCGAATAGCCGAGGATGAGGCTGTTCTGGTCGAAGTGAAGACCGCCGACGGGCGTGAAGCCGTTGGCGTCGGCCCAGTCGCTATACTCGGTCATGTTGACGATCTGGTCGCGATTCTGGCCGAACGAGCGCTGCCAGGCGGTCCAGTCGCCGCCGACCAGGTCGACATGCTGCCAGCTGTCCTGGGTGGTCGGCCCGAAGCCCTGATAGGAATATTCGAAGACGAGCTCGCCGCGGTCGCCGGTCGTCGCCAGGTTGCCGTCGGCGTCGACGAGCAGGCGGATGACCGGGATGACGTCGCTGCGGGTCGAGCTGTCGATATAATAATCGAAGCTGAGCTCATCGAGATCGCCCAAAGTAATTCTCTGGTCGGCGTCGTTCTCGACGTTGACCCGGAGCCGGCCGTTATTGCTGTCGGTCACGAGGTGGAGGGATTCGCCGCCGCCGGGCGCGGAATCGATCGTGATCGATCCGGCGCGGACCTCGGTGTTGAGCTTGGAGCCGTCGGCCAGAGTGGTTTGCGGGCGAGTCTGATCGACACTGCTATGATTGACATGGTCGATCCCGGCGACGCGGATGGTGTAGACGCCGTCCGCCGCGGCCTCGTCGGCATGCTTGAGGTGGCCGAGGCCCTTGCCGTTGCCGTGCTGGGTATGGCCTTTGCCTTTGCCCTGGTGGTCGTCGACGATATAGCTGGTGATCGCCATTTGCGGCTCCTTTTCTGGTCCAGATTGTCACGGACACGGACTCGCACCCCCCACGGGCAGCGACTCGCGCCGAAGGAATGCTATTCCGGGAGCGAAATGTCCATTCTGGATGCAATGCCCGTTCGAAAATGGGACTCGAGGCGGGATTTGGCCCGGTCGCGGGCTTGCTCTAGACCTGCTCGGCCGATGGTCCGCACCGCCCTCCGAATCCTGGCAATGGCCGCAGCTTTGCTGACCTGCCTGCCGCTCCATTATCTGTGGAGGCTGTCGGGCCGTCCCTCGCCCTGGCCGCGCCGGTTCCTCGGCTGGGTGGCCCGGGCGGCCGGGATGAAGGTCCGGACGGCGGGGGCGCCGCTCCCCCGTGACGTGCTGTTCCTCGCCAATCATCTGAGCTGGCTCGACATCCTCGTCCTCGCCGGAGCGAGCGGGACGGCCTTCGTCTCCAAGGCGGAGGTGGCGCGGGTGCCGGTGGTCGGGTGGCTCGCCGGGCTCAACAACACCGTCTTCGTCGCCCGTTCGGAGCGGGCCGCGGTCCGCGGTCAGGCGGACTCGCTTCGCCGGGCGCTCGTCACCGGCCAGCCGGTCGCGCTGTTCCCCGAAGGGACGACCGACGGCGGCGCCGATGTCCTGCCTTTCCGGGCAAGCCTCCTGGCCGCCTTGTTCCCGCCGATCCCGGGCCTCATGGTCCAGCCGGTCGCGCTCGATTACGGGGCGGCGGCGCCCGATCTGGCCTGGGTGGGTAACGAGCCCGGCCTGGTCAACGTGCGCAAGGTGCTTTCCCGCCGAGGCACCGTGGAGGTCGTCATCCGCTTCCTTGAGCCCATCGATCCGAAGGCCGGCGACCGCAAGGCGCTGGCGCGCTCGGCTCGGGAGGACATCGTCGAAGCGCTCGGGGCCCCGGTCGGCCCTTCCGGCGGCGGGGCGGATCGCCTATAGCCCCGCGCGATGACCAGGACGCCTCCGAAAACCTTCCAGATCAAGTCGTTCGGCTGCCAGATGAACGTCTATGACGGCGAGCGCATGGCCGGGCTGCTCGAGGGCCGGGGAATGGCCCCGGCGAGTTCGTCCCAGGAGGCCGATCTCGTCGTCCTCAACACCTGTCACATCCGCGAGAAAGCGGCCGAGAAGGTCTATTCGGAGATCGGGCGGCTGAGGCGCGAGGACGGATCGAGGCCGATGATCGCGGTCGCCGGCTGCGTCGCCCAGGCCGAAGGCGCGGAGATCCCTCGGCGGGCGCCGAACGTCGACATCGTCGTCGGCCCGCAGGCCTATCACCGGCTTCCCGAGCTGGTCGCGGAGGCTGGGCGGGGCGTTCGGGGAATCGACACCGACATGCCGCTGCTCTCCAAGTTCGGAGCGCTCCCGGCGCGGCGGAGGCCCGGGCCGAGCGCCTTCCTGACGGTCCAGGAAGGCTGCGACAAATTCTGCACCTATTGCGTCGTGCCCTATACACGGGGCGCCGAGATCTCGCGCCCCTGGGCCGCAGTGCTCGACGAGGCGCGGTCCCTGGTCGACCGCGGCGCGCGTGAGATCACCCTGCTCGGCCAGAACGTCAACGCCTGGGCGGGCGAGGACGAGAGCGGAAGCGAGCAGGGGCTCGACGGCCTCATCCGGGCGCTCGACCGCCTCCCGGGGCTCGAACGGATCCGCTACACGACGAGCCATCCGAACGACATGCGCGAGGGCCTGATCCGGGCTCATGCCGAAGTCGGAGCCCTGATGCCCTTCCTGCATCTGCCGGTTCAGTCGGGCAGCGACCGGATACTGAAGGCGATGAACCGGAGCCACTCGGCCTCAAGCTATCTTCGGGTGATCGAGCGGGTCCGGGCCGCCCGCCCGGATATCGCGGTCTCGGGCGATTTCATCGTCGGTTTTCCGGGCGAGAGCGAGGCGGACTTCGAAGCGACCCTCGAAATCATCCGCTCGGTGAACTACGCCCAGGCTTACTCGTTCAAATATTCGCCGCGTCCGGGCACTCCGGCGGCCGCAATGGAGGATCAACTGCCCCGCGATATCATGGACGAGAGGCTCCAGCGGCTTCAGGCCCTGCTCAACGCCCAGCAGCTGGAGTTCAACCGGACGAGCGTCGGGCGTCGGAGCGACGTGCTGCTGGAGCGGCCCGGCAAGAGGCCCGGGCAGATGATCGGGAAGACCCCCTGGCTCCAGTCGGTGCATGTCGAGACCGAGGCGGGGATCGGGGCGATGATCGAGGTGGAAATCGTCTCCGCGGGGCCGAACAGCCTGGCCGCCGTCATGCCAGCGAAGGCTGGCATCCATCCGGACTCAGCATGGGCCCCAGCCTTCGCTCGGGCGACGCTGTAATGCCGCCCAAAAAAGCCCCCGATTTCGCGCCCTCGGCAGCCCCTCGCGCGCGGCTCGAGCTCGAGTTCGAGCAGCCGCATCTGCTCGGGCCGCTGTTCGGCGAGTTCGACCGCAACCTCGTCGCCATCGAGGACCGGCTCGGCGTCTATATCGCGGCGCGCGGCGCCAAGGTTCAGATCGAGGGCGAGCCCGAGGACGCGGCCCGCGCCCGGGACGTCCTCCTCGGACTCTACAACCGCCTCGACGAGGGGCAGGACATCGACTCGGGGATGGTCGACGCGATCATCGCCATGTCCGGCCAGCCGACCCTCGACGGGATCATCACCAAGGAAGTGGCCGAGCCGCCCAAGGTGATGATCCGGACCCGCAAGAAGACGATCGTCCCGCGCTCCAAGATGCAGGCCGTCTACATGGAGGCGCTCGGCCGGGACGAGATGATCTTCGCATTGGGCCCGGCCGGTACCGGCAAGACCTATCTCGCCGTCGCCCAGGCGGTTCAGCAGCTGATCGGAGGGTCGGTCGACCGGCTCATCCTGTCGAGGCCCGCGGTCGAGGCCGGCGAGCGCCTCGGCTTCCTCCCCGGCGACATGAAGGAGAAGGTCGATCCCTATCTCCGCCCGCTTTACGACGCGCTCTACGACATGCTCCCCGCCGAGCAGGTCGAGCGCCGGATCGCGAGCGGAGAGATCGAGATCGCGCCGATCGCCTTCATGCGCGGCCGGACGTTGAACGACGCCTTCATCATCCTCGACGAGGCGCAGAACACGACTCCGGCGCAGATGAAGATGTTCCTCACCCGCTTCGGGATGAGGAGCCGGATGGTCATCTGCGGCGATCCGCTCCAGGTCGACCTGCCCGAGCCGGGCAAGTCGGGCCTCGCCGACGCGGTCGCCAAGGTCGAAGGAATCCCCAAGATCGCCACGGTCCGCTTCAGCGCCGGCGACGTCGTTCGCCATCCTTTGGTGGGGAAGATCGTCGAGGCTTACGAGGGGAAGGCGGCGTGAGGTCGAATATGCGTCGTCCCAGCGAAGGCTGGGACCCCAACGGGCGAAAGGGGCCCGCGTTCATCACCCGACGGGGCCCCAGCCTTCGCTGGGGCGACGGGCGATGATCGTCGTCGAGGCCGACATCTCGGAGGAATGGGACAGTAGCACCGACTGGGCGCAGCTCGCCAAGGCGGCGGTCAAGGCTGCGGTCGCCCAGAGCGCCCTGCCGGAGCTTCTGACCAGCGGGATCGCCGCCGAAGTCTCGGTCCGGTTCGCGTCCGACGAGGAGGTCAGGGGCCTGAACGCCGACTGGCGCGGCAAGGACAAGGCGACGAACGTCCTCTCATTCCCGATGGCCGAGCCGGAGCAGCTGCAATCGCTCGCCCGGACCGAGGAAGGCGAGGCGCTGCTCGGCGACATCGTCCTGGCGCGCGGAGTCTGCGCCTCGGAAGCCGCCGACAAGGGCATCGCGGTCTGCACCCATGCCGCCCATCTGGTCGTTCACGGCACCCTGCACCTGCTCGGGTACGATCACGAGCGCGGGGACGAGGATGCCGAGACGATGGAGGAGGCCGAGCGGCGGTCGCTCGCCGAGCTCGGCATCGCCGATCCTTACGAGATCCACCACTGATGGCTGACGAATCCAACGGCGAGCGCAGCATCTGGCGCGGAATCAGGGCGATGCTGTTCGGCGACGAGGGCGAGGCGACCCTTCGCGAGGAGATCGAGGAGGCGATCGAGAGTCACGAGGGCGAGGCCCCGATCGTCGGCGATCTGTCGCCGATCGAGCGCCAGATGCTCCGCAACCTGCTCCATTTCGGGGAAAGCACGGTCGCCGACATCGCGGTTCCGCGCGGCGACATCATCGCGGTGCCCTCGACCATCACCTTCCACGGCCTGGTGGCGGCCTTCGCCGACGCGGGGCACAGCCGGCTTCCCGTCTACGAGGAGAGCCTCGACAGCGTCATAGGCATGGCCCACATCAAGGACGTCTTCACCGTCGAAGTGTCCGGCGCCGAGCCGCCGGACGACATATCCGGCCTTCTCCGAAAGCCGCTCTACGTGCCCGAATCGATGGGAGTCCTCGACCTGCTGGCACGGATGCGGGCGGAGCGGGTCCATCTCGCCATCGTGGTCGATGAGTTCGGCGGAACCGAGGGCCTGGTGACGATCGAGGACGTGGTCGAGGAGATCGTCGGCGAGATCGAGGACGAGCATGACGAGGAGGCCCCCGGAATGCTGATCCCGCTCGAGGACGGAATCTGGGACGCGGACGCGAGGGCCGAGCTCGAGGACGTCGCCGAGACGATCGACGCGAGGCTCGGAGCGGTCGAGGAGGATGTCGACACCCTGGGCGGCCTGGCGACCGTTCTCGCCGGACACGTGCCGCAGGCGGGCGAGATCGTCCAGCATCCGTCGGGGTGGAGGCTCGAGGTCACGGAGAGCGACACCCGGCGGGTGACCCGACTCCGGCTCCACGCGCCGCCGGAAAACGCCTTCGAAGAATAGGGGCGATACCGTCGGAAACCGGGCTGTATCGACATTTCCGGCTGGCGGCATGGCTTTGCACCCTTTCCCGCAGAAGGCGGGAGAGGGCTAGGGAATGTCGGTCTGAAGGCCAGGGCGGCGGTCGCGAATCCAGGCATCCCCTTCAGGCGGAAGGCGATGCCTCAGGGCGCGGGCTCGCGAAGCAGCGGCAGGATGATCTGGGCGAATTCCGCCGGCTGGAACGAGCCCGCCTTGGCGTAGCGGACGATCCCCGAGCGGTCGATCACATAGGAGGTCGGCAGGCCGCCGAGGAAGGGATAGCTGCTGCCGCTGATCCCGCGGGACAGGGGATAGGAGAGCGCTCCGGCCAGCTTCCTGAGCTGGAAGGCGGGCAGCGAATCGTCCGTAGTGACTCCGAATATCTCGAAGCCCGACTGCTTGTAGCGGGCGTGGAAGGCGCTCATCATCGGCATCTCGGCCTTGCAGGGTCCGCACCAGGTCGCCCAGTGATTGATCACCACGACCTTTCCCCTCAGGTCCGCCAGGGCGACCTTCCTTTTGTCGAACAAGGTTATCGTCGCAGGCGGAGCGGGCTTGCCGACCTTGGCGACGGTCGCCGCCTCGCCCCGCGAAGGGATGGCGCAGGCGACGAGGACGACCGCGGCCGCGAGATTCCAGAACTTGCCCATGATGCCTCCCTGTGCCGGCGCAGGCTGTGTCGATCGGCCGCCCGAGTCAACCGCGGGCAATTGCGTCCGGGCGCCGCGGGTGCTGTAAGCCGGCCATGGCCTATCAGCATATCCGGCTCGAGCAGAGCCCTGCCGCCGTCGCGACGATCACCATTGCGCGGCCCGACCGGCTGAACGCTTTGTCCGGACAGACGGTCGACGAGTTGCGCGCCGCCGTCGAGGAAACCGCCGGCTCCGGCGCGCGCTGCCTGCTGCTGACGGGAGCGGGCCGCGGCTTTTCGAGCGGGGCTGACCTCGCCGGCTCCGGCGGACTGCCCGAGGATGTCGGCGCGTCGCTGGAGAAGCATTTCAACCCGCTCATGGAGGCGATCTTCGCCTTGCCGATCCCGGTCGTCGCGGCGGTCAACGGGCCGTGCGCAGGCGCCGGGTGCTCGCTGGCTCTCGCGGCGGACATCGTGGTCGCGGCGCGGTCCGCCTATTTCCTCCAGGCCTTCGTCAATATCGGCCTCATCCCCGATGCCGGGGCGACCTGGCTTCTGCCGCGGCTGGCCGGGCGGGCCCGGGCGATGGAGATGATGATGCTCGGCGAGCGCGTGCCGGCCGAGCAGGCGCTGGAATGGGGCCTGATCTCGCGGGTGGTCGATGACGAAGCCCTGGAATCGGAGGCTGCGGCTCTCGCGGCCCGACTGGCGCAGGGGCCGACCGTGGCGCTCGGGCTGATCCGCAAGCTTGCGCGCGAGGCCGGGAACGTGCCTTTGACCGAGGCGCTGGCCGCGGAGCGCGTTGCGCAGCGCGAGGCCGGCGAGACCCGGGACTTCAAGGGCGCGGTGATGGCGTTCCTCCAGAAGCAGCAGCCGCGGTTCGAGGGGCGCTGAGCCGTCATCCCGGCCGGCGAAAGCCGGGACCTCTGGACGCGAAGTCTTGGCGGGTCTCCCCGAGGTCCCGGCTTTCGCCGGGACGACCGGGCCGGACACCGTTGCCTCACCCTCTGCCCCAGCCTAAGGAAAACGCCCTCTGCAATTGGCAAACGGAACCTTCATGGCGACGACGATCGAGGAACTCGAGGCAAGGCGGCGGCGCGCCGAGCTCGGCGGCGGCGAGGCCCGGATCGAGGCTCAGCACAGGAAGGGCCGGCTGACCGCGCGGGAGCGGCTGACGGTGCTCCTCGATCAGGGCAGCTTCGAAGAATATGACATGTTCGTCGAGCACAATTGCGCCGACTTCGGGATGGAGTCCCAGAAGTTTCCCGGGGACGGGGTGGTCACGGGCTCGGGCACCATCAACGGCCGGCTCGTCTATGTCTTCGCCCAGGACTTCACCGTCTTCGGAGGCTCGCTGAGCGAGCGCCATGCGCAGAAGATCTGCAAGGTCATGGACATGGCGATGAAGGTGGGGGCGCCCGTCATCGGCCTCAACGACAGCGGCGGAGCCCGGATCCAGGAGGGGGTCGCGAGCCTCGCGGGCTATGCCGAAGTGTTCCAGAGGAACGTCCTGGCGAGCGGCGTGGTGCCCCAGATCAGCCTGATCATGGGCCCGTGCGCCGGCGGCGCGGTCTATTCGCCGGCGATGACGGACTTCATCTTCATGGTGAAGGATTCGAGCTACATGTTCGTCACCGGGCCCGACGTGGTCAAGACCGTCACCAACGAGGTCGTGACCCAGGAGGAGCTTGGCGGAGCCGTCACCCACACGACCAAGTCGGGGGTGGCCGACGTCGCCTTCGAGAACGACATCGAGGCGCTTCTCGCCACCCGCGACTTCTTCGACTTCCTCCCGCTCTCCAATCGCCACGACGGGCCCGAGCGGCCGACCGCCGATCCCTGGGACCGGGCCGAGCCGAGCCTCGATACGCTGATCCCCGACAGCGCCGCCAAGCCCTACGACATGCACGAGCTGCTCAGGAAGGTGCTCGACGAGGGCGACTTCTTCGAGATCCAGCCGAACCACGCCGCCAACATCATCGTCGGCTTCGGGCGAGTGGAAGGGCGAACGGTCGGTGTGGTGGCGAACCAGCCGATGGTCCTCGCCGGAGTGCTGGACATCGCCAGCTCCAAGAAGGCGGGACGGTTCGTCCGCTTCTGCGACGCCTTCGATATCCCGATCCTGACCTTCGTCGACGTCCCCGGCTTCCTCCCCGGAGTGGCCCAGGAGCATGGCGGGATCATCAAGAACGGCGCCAAATTGCTCTTCGCCTATGCCGAGGCGACCGTCCCGAAGATCACCGTCATCACCCGCAAGGCCTATGGCGGGGCCTATGACGTCATGGCGTCCAAGCATCTTCGCGGCGACTTGAACTATGCCTGGCCGACCGCCGAGATCGCCGTGATGGGCGCCAAGGGCGCGGTGGAGATCATCTTCCGCAAGGATATCGGCGACCCGGAGAAGATCGCTGATCGGACCCGCGAATATGAGGAGAGGTTCGCCAACCCGTTCGTGGCAGCGAGCAAGGGCTTCATCGACGAGGTGATCATGCCCCACTCGACCCGGCGGCGGATCGCGCTGGGGCTGAGGAAGCTGCGCGACAAGCAGCTCGAAAACCCCTGGAAGAAGCATGACAATATCCCGCTGTGAGGAAGATATGACACTTCCGGAGCCCATTGGCCAAGCCGCGTTGGCCTTCTTTCAGAAGCTGCTCGGCCCTGTCGGTGAGGCGGGTGAATTTCTAACAGACAAAATACGATTTTATCGGTGGCAGTCTTCCTTGAAAACTCTGCAAAAGGCACGGGAAATAGCCGCAGAGTACAAACTTGAGGTGAATGAGGTTCCGCTCAAGTTCCTCATTCCTTTCATGGAAAAATCATCGTTAGAAGACGATGATTCAGAAATGACGGTGAGATGGGCCAATCTTCTCGCAAGCGCAATGGAATCGCCCACTGAAGCAAAAGTTCCATTTATTGATATTCTTGCTAAAATTGGACCTTCAGAAGTCATAATACTGGAGGATTTAATAAGCAAGGAGTATTCAACCGAATACTTAGAAAGTAGTCACCCGACGATTAAATTTGCCTCACATAATTTTGCTTCACGATTTGCGACTAGCTCGTCAATGGCCAGTTTCTTTTCTCTTCTCACTAGCGACTCTACAGATGAGACTGCAAAAATTGTTTGTCAAAAATTTATGGAAATGGAAGAAAATGAGGGATTTCTTATAGAGGCAGTGGAATACTCTATCGAAAAAGATGGTGACCATCGCCTTACTGGCATTGAGCCTAATATGAAAGTATTCAGTCGAATGATGTCATTCGAACTGCTACAGTCATTAAGCTTAGTAACTAGATCGATATACGTTCATCGATCAGCTGCGGTGTACGTCTCGATCACGATGATTACCCCCACTCCGCTCGCATTCAGCTTTGTCACGGAGTGTCGGGGGGATCGTATCATGGCAAAAGCTTCAGCGGTCGCAAAAGAGTGAGCTCGCGCTACGACGAGCTCGAGCGGCTTCAGCGGCTTCGCGAGAGCGGGGCGCTGACCGACGAGGAGTTCCAGGCCGAGAAGAGGCGGCTGCTCGGGCACCAGAGCGTTGTTCTCGAGAAGGAGGTCGGTCAGGCCGGGCCGGCCGTGGAGGTCGAGGCTCGAAAGCCTTCGTGGCGGCGGCTGTGGATCATCCTCGGGCTTGCCGGCCTGGCCGTCGCCATAGTCGCTGGCCTGCTTCTGGGACGGATGTCGGGGGGCGGGGACGATGGGATCATCGATCTTCCGATGCCCACCGAGAATGAGGCGGCGGAGTCGAACCTGGTCGAGGCCAAGTCGCTGCCTGACGTCCGGGCGCTTGCTCCGGCGGAGCAGCTCGCACGGGCGTTCGAGGCGGCGTTCGGGAGCCGGGGGGAGGCGGTGCTCTCGGTGCCCGGCGAGGGTCAGGACGAGGGCGTTCGCTACGCCCCGGGTCGGCTGATCTGGCCGGCTTTCGGGCCGGTCCTCATCAGCGAAGGCAAGGTCCAGGATCCCGCCCATGTCAGCGCCGGCAAGATCGCGGTCCACTATCTGAAGCCCGCCGGCGACCGGTTCGAGGTCGTTCGAGCCTTTCCGGCCGCGGTCACCACCGGCTCCTTCGGGCAGGTCGCGCGCTGGACGCTCAATCCCCGGTTCTCGAACTGGCCGGTGATCGCCGCGGAGGGCGGGAGCACTTCGCAGGGTTATACCTGCTCCTGGCTCACCCTGACCGAGCTCCGCCCGGACGGGCCGGCCAGGCTTGCGGATGTCCCGCTCGTCTACGACGATTCGGGCGCCAAGGAGGACGGATCGGGGCGGTCGATCGAAGGGAAGATCCTCAACATCGTCCAGAACCAGACCTTCGACGTCGTCTATTCGGGCTCGCGCGCCTTCAGCGAGCATTATGTCCGGGGGCCCGGCGGCTATGCCGTCGCCGGCGGCAAGTCGCTCATGGAGACCTGCTGATGGCCTCGGGCGAGGACCTGCTGGCCGGCCTGATCGCCCTCGCGCTCGTCCCGCTGATCGCCTGGCGGCTTCGGCGCGGGCTCAGGGAGGGGCGGCTGCCGCTCTACCGGACCTATGTCGGCCGCGACGAGGGGAGCAAGTTCGCGCTCCTGCTCGGGCTCCACGCGCTCAGCCTGGTGGTGGTCGCCGGGATCGCCGCCGACCTGCTTTTCCAGCTCGGCCTGAAGGAGGGATTATGAAGCTCGGGCGGCTCAACCATGTCGGAGTCGCGACTCCGTCGATCGAAGGGTCCATCGCTCATTATCGCGACGTGATGGGGGCGACGAAGATCCACGAGCCGTTCGATCTTCCGGCCCAGGGCGTGAAGGTCTGCTTCGTCGACACGCCCAACACCCAGATCGAGCTGATCGAGCCGCTCGGCGCAGAGAGCCCGATCCACGGCTTCCTGGCGAAGAACCCGGCCGGCGGGCAGCATCATCTCTGCTATGAGGTGCCGGACATCAACGAGGCCAAGGCCTGGTTCGAGGCCAGGGGCGCCAAGGTGCTCGGCGAGCCGCGCATGGGAGCGCACGGGACAATGATCTTCTTCGTGCATCCCAGGGACATGGGCGGCGTTCTCACCGAGATCATGGAGAGCCCCAACGCGGACCATTAAGCGGATTTGGTATTCGCGGGGCGACGGGAGTAGGTTGGTGCGACGAGCGAGAAGGTGACGCTATGGGCGAGCAGAGCACGACCGTACCTCTGGAGATTGCCGCCGGGGACCTTGCCGAGCTTGAGGAATGGGCGCGGAACAGCGAGTGCAGCGTCAGCGATCTGCTGCAAGAAGCCCTGCAGCAATATCTGCGCTACGTCCGTGCCGATGTCGCGGACCTGCGTGAGCGGATGAAGGGCCCCTTTTACACCCTGGAGGAGGTTGAAGCCCGGCTTGCCGAGCGACGGCGTCGTTACCGGTCCGAAGCGGCAGAGTAGTGCGCTGCCATCTTTCGGCGGAGGCCGAAGCGGATTTCGAACGCATATATATCTTCAACATTCAGCGAAGCCTTGACTGGGCCGAGAGAGTCGAACGCCGCTTGCTCGCGCGGATCCGGGCGCTCGCGCAGACGCCGTCGGACGGGCGCCCGCACAGAGAAGAAGGAACCCGCCGACTTTCGATTGCTGACATCCAATATGTGATCGACTACCGGGTAATGCCCGGCGCGATCGAAATATTGCGCGTTCAAAGCAGCCGTGAAATCAGATGACCGACAAGCCCACCCGCTCCGACTGGCAGGCCGCCGCCTCGAAAGAGGTCAAGGGCAAGGACATCGTCTGGCACACGCCCGAGGGGATCGAGGTCAGGCCGCTCTACACGGCGGAGGACGTCGAGGGGATCGACCCCGGCCTTCCCGGCTTCGCGCCCTATACGCGCGGGCCCTACGCCTCGATGTATACCGGGCGGCCCTGGACGATCCGGCAATATGCCGGCTTCTCGACCGCCGAGGATTCGAACGCCTTCTACCGGCGCAACCTGGCGGCCGGGCAGAAGGGGCTCAGCGTCGCCTTCGATCTCGCCACCCACCGGGGCTATGACAGCGACCATCCGCGGGTGACGGGCGACGTCGGCAAGGCCGGAGTGGCGATCGACACGCTCGAGGACATGAAGATCCTGTTCGACGGAATCCCGCTCGACACGATGTCGGTGTCGATGACGATGAACGGCGCGGTGCTTCCGGTCATGGCCTTCTACATCGTCGCCGCAGAGGAGCAGGGGGTCGCCCAGGCGCAGCTTTCGGGCACCATCCAGAACGACATCCTCAAGGAGTTCGCAGTCCGAAACACCTACATCTACCCGCCGGCGCCTTCGATGCGGATCGTCGCGGACATCATCGCCTACACGTCCCAGCACATGCCGCGCTTCAACTCGATCTCGATCAGCGGCTATCACATGCTCGAGGCCGGGGCGACGGCGGTGCAGGAGCTCGCCTACACGCTCGCCGACGGGATGGAATATGTCCGGGCGGCAAGTGCCAAAGGCCTCGACGTCGACGCCTTCGCGCCCCGGCTCAGCTTCTTCTTCGGGATCGGAATGAACTTCTTCATGGAGATCGCCAAGCTGCGCGCGGCGCGCACGCTGTGGCATCGGATCATGAGCGAGTTCGGAGCTAAGAGCCCCAAGTCGCTGATGCTCCGCACCCATTGCCAGACGTCCGGGGTCTCGCTGACCGAGCAGGATCCCTACAACAACATCGTCCGAACCGCGGTCGAGGCGATGGCGGCGGTGCTCGGCGGGACCCAGTCGCTCCACACCAACAGCTTCGACGAGGCGATCGCCCTTCCCACCGATTTCTCCGCGCGGATCGCGCGCAACACGCAGCTCATCCTTGCCGAGGAGAGCGGGATCACCAACGTCGTCGACCCCCTCGGCGGGTCCTATTTCATCGAGAGCCTGACCAAGGAGCTTGCCGACAAGGCCTGGGCCCTGATCGAGGAGGTGGAGGCCATGGGCGGGATGACCGCCGCGGTCGCGGAAGGGCTGCCCAAGCGCCGGATCGAGGAAGCGGCCGCGGCCCGGGCGGCCCGGGCCGATCGAGGCGAGGACGTGATCGTCGGGGTCAACCGCTACCGCCTGGAGGACGAGGCGCATCTCGACATCCTCCAGATCGACAACGACAAGGTCCGGACCGGGCAGGTGGCAAGGCTCGCCAAGGTGCGCTCGGAGCGCGACGAGGCGGCTGTGAAGGCGGCGCTCGACGCGCTTCGCGAAGGTGCCCGGCACCCGGTTCGCCCTGAGCCTGTCGACGGGCCTTCCTTCTCCACGGCGGCTCAGGAAAGTGAAGGGCTTCGACAGGCTCAGCCCGAACGGGGCGGGGAGCGGTCCGGGGCCGTATTGGAGACCAACCTGCTGGCCCTGGCGGTCGAGGCCGCCCGCGCCCGGGCGACCCTGGGCGAGATCAGCGGGGCGCTCGAGGATGTATTCGGCCGCTACGGAACCACTCCGGAGCCGGTGAAGGGGATTTACGGCGGGGCCTATCAAGGCGATGCCGGCTGGGACCGGGCGGGCGAGGGCGTTGCGGCGATCGGGCGTCGGCTCGGCCGAAAGCCGCGGATGCTGGTCGCGAAGATGGGCCAGGACGGGCATGACCGCGGCGCCAACCTCGTCGCCTCCGCCTTCGCCGACCTGGGCTTCGAGGTGGTTCCGGGCCCGCTCTTCCAGACTCCGGAGGAGAGCGCCCGGCTGGCGGTGGAGAAGGACGTCGACCTGGTCGGAGCGTCGAGCCTCGCCGCCGGGCACAAGACCCTGGTCCCGGAGCTGATCGGCCGTCTTCGCGAGCTCGGCCGGCCCGACATCAAGGTGGTCGTCGGCGGGGTCATCCCGGCCCAGGATTACGATATGCTCCGCGAGGCGGGAGTTCAGGCGATCTTCGGACCGGGAACCAACCTGGTCGAGGCGGCCGGCGAAGTGCTTAAGCTGCTCGGCCACAACATGCCCCCGCTGGACAAGGCCGCCGAGTGAAGAGGCTCGGCCGGACCGGGCGTGGCCTGGCGATCGGAATGACAATCGCCCTCGTGCTCGCCTTGTTCACCTGCTGGTTCGTCGGCAGCCTTGCAATCTGTCCCAGCAACGATGAGTTCGCCGCCCAATGCCATGGCGAGGCCGGGCGGATGGGCCTTCGAGCCGCCGCCTGGGTCGGCGGTCTCGTTGCCCTGATTACCGCGGCGAGACTGTCTGGCAGAAGGGCGGATCGCTGATGTTCGAGGAAGATTGCGAATGATCGACGAGGAAGAGGGCCCGAAGCTGCCGAAAGCGGCTGGGAAGGGCGAAGGCGACCTTCTGCTCTACGATTTCTTCAAGCATCTGACCTCGCTCGCGCTCCTGACCCTGGGCGGGCTCCTCATCGTCATCAAGGACGTCGATCCCAAGGACGTGAAGCCCCTCATGGTGATCATCGACATCGCCATCATCAGCCTGAGCGGGATCCTCGCGTTCAGCGGATCGAGCGAAATCGTGAAGGCCCGTTATACGGGAGCGGCCCCGGGCCGGTCGATCGAATTCCTGCGCCGGGCGGCGCCGGGCGCCCTGTCGATCGGGGTCGGCATGTTCCTGGCCATGTTCGTGGACAGCCTGAGCTGATGGCCGAGCCGATCGCGCGCAAGCCGGAATCGTCTCCGGCATCCCACTCGCCATGGGCCTCGCGGGTGGATAGAGGGCCTGAAACAGGTTCACGGGTGACATATAACGCTATGACCGAATGCCGCTCCGACTGGACCCGCGATGAGATCCGCGCCCTCTTCGAACTGCCCTTCTCCGACCTCCTTTTCGAGGCGCAGTGCGTCCACCGCCAATTCCATCCGGCCAACGCGGTCCAGCTTTCGACCCTGCTGTCCATCAAGACCGGAGGCTGCCCCGAGGATTGCGGCTATTGCAGCCAGTCCGCCTCTGCCAGGTCCGGCATAAAGGCCGAGAAGCTGATGGACGTGGCCGGGGTCCTCGCCGCGGCTGCCGAGGCCAAGGCGGCCGGATCCGGCCGCTTCTGCATGGGGGCGGCCTGGCGCGAGCCGAAGGACCGGGACATGGACAAGCTCTGCGCGATGGTCGCGGGCGTGAAGGCGATGGGCCTCGAGACCTGCATGACGCTGGGAATGCTCACCCGGGACCAGGCCGACCGGCTCGCGGGCTCCGGGCTGGACTATTACAATCACAATCTCGACACTTCGCCGGAGAATTACGGCAACGTCATCACGACCCGCACCTTCCAGGAGCGGCTCGATACGCTGGACAACGTTCGGTCGGCGGGAATGGCGGTGTGCTGCGGCGGAATCGTCGGAATGGGGGAGACCGCGGAGGACCGGGTCGGCTTCCTCCACGCTCTGGCGACCCTTCCCGAGCATCCCCAGAGCGTTCCGATCAACGCGCTGGTGCCTGTGAAGGGCACCGTGCTCGGCGACATGCTTGCGGACACGCCGCTGGCGCGGATCGACGATATCGAGTTCGTCCGTACCGTCGCAGTCGCCCGGATCGCGATGCCGCGCTCGATGGTGCGGCTGTCGGCGGGGCGCGAGAGCATGAGCGAGGCGACCCAGGCGCTGTGCTTCCTGGCGGGAGCGAACAGCATCTTCACCGGCGACAAGCTGCTCACCACCGGAAATGCCGGCGCGGGCGCGGACTCGGCTCTCTTCGCCAAGCTCGGCCTCACGGCGATGACGGCCGGGGAGCCCGCCCGGGTGGCGGCGGAATGACCGTTCCGCGTCACCCCGGACTTGATCCGGGGTCCACCTTGTTTACCGCATTTCGGAAGAAAAAGGTGGATGCCGGATCAAGTCCGGCATGACGAGGATCCCGAACTGATGTTCAAGAAAATCCTGATCGCCAATCGCGGCGAGATCGCCTGCCGGGTCATCCGGACCGCCCGGAAGATGGGGATCGCCACGGTCGCCGTCTATTCGGACGCCGACGCCCGCTCGCCGCACGTGAAGCTGGCGGACCAGTCGGTGAGGCTGGGGCCACCGCCGGCGAGCGAGAGCTATCTCAACGCCGAGCTGATAATCGACGCCTGCAGGGCGACCGGCGCCGAAGCGGTCCATCCCGGCTACGGCTTCCTTTCCGAGCGCGAGAGCTTCGCCCGGGCGCTGGAAGAGGCCGGGATCGCCTTCATCGGGCCTCCGGCGGGTGCGATCGCGGCGATGGGGGACAAGATCGAGTCGAAGAAGCTCGCGCTCGAGGCCGGGGTCAGCGTCGTGCCCGGCTTCGTCGGCGAGATCGACGATACCGAGCATGCGGTGAGGATCGCCGGCGAGATCGGCTATCCGGTGATGATGAAGGCCTCCGCCGGCGGCGGCGGCAAGGGGATGAGGCTCGCCTACAGCGAGACGGACGTGCGCGAAGGCTTCGAGGCGACCAGGCGCGAGGGGCTTGCGAGCTTCGGCGACGACCGGGTCTTCATCGAGAAGTTCGTCGAGAATCCGCGCCACATCGAGATCCAGCTGATCGGCGACAAGGCCGGCAACCTCCTCTATCTCGGGGAGCGGGAATGCTCGGTCCAGCGGCGGCACCAGAAGGTGGTCGAGGAGGCGCCGTCGCCCTTCGTCACTCCGGAGATGCGCAAGGCGATGGGCGAGCAGGCGGTCGCACTCGCTCGGGCGGTCGGCTATTTCAGCGCTGGCACGGTCGAGTTCATCGCCGGCGGCGACCGCAGCTTCTACTTCCTCGAGATGAACACCCGGCTTCAGGTCGAGCATCCGGTGACCGAGGAGGTGACGGGTCTCGACCTGGTCGAGCTGATGATCCGGGTCGCGGCCGGCGAGAATCTGCCGTTCGGCCAGGAGGAGGTGAAGCTGAACGGGTGGGCGATCGAGAATCGGGTCTATGCCGAGGATCCGTACCGGGGGTTCCTTCCCTCGACCGGGCGGCTGGTTCGGTATCGGCGCCCGCGCGAGGTCCTTCGGGACGCCGGTTCGACAGGCTCGCCGGCTCCTCAGGATGAGCGGATCCAGCATTCAGCCCCTCATCCTGAGGAGGGACTGAGCTTCGGCGAAGGCCCGTCTCGAAGGAGCCCCTACGTCATCCGAGTTGACGACGGGGTCGAGGAGGGCGGAGAGGTCTCGATGTTCTACGATCCGATGATCGCCAAGCTGATCACCTGGGCTCCGACCCGAGAGGAAGCGATCGACCGGCAGATCGAGGCGCTGGATTCCTTCGTCGTCGAGGGGATCGGCCACAATGTCGATTTCCTTTCCGCGCTGATGCAGCATCCGCGCTTCCGCGAAGGGCGGCTGACCACCGGCTTCATCGCCGAGGAGTATCCGGAAGGCTTCGAAGGCGCGCCGGCGGACGAATTGCTGGTCGAGGACCTCGCGGCGATAGCGGCGATGGTCGCGATGGAGACCGAGGCCCATGCCTGCTCGGTGAGCGGGCAGCTCGGCGATCCGGTGACTCCCCCGGAGGAGCGAGTCGTCCGTCTCGCCGGGCGTAGCTTCGCGATCCGGTTCGACGGCTTCGACGGAGGCCTGCTCGCCTATCTCGACGCGGGCGAGGGGCGCGAGCTGATCGGGCGCTGGGAACCGGGCCAGCGATTGTTCAAGGGCGTGATCGACGGCCGGAGCCGGTTCGTCCAGGTCGCCCGGCGCGGCCGGCAATGGCGACTGACGACCCGCGGCGCCTCCCATCTCGTCGAGGCCCTTCCGGCCCATGTCGCCGAGCTCAGCCGGTTCATGATCGAGAAGGTGCCGCCGGACCTTTCCCGTTTTCTCCTCTGCCCGATGCCCGGCCTTCTTACGGCATTGAACGTCGGCGCCGGCGACAAGGTCGAGGCGGGGCAACCGCTCGCCGTAGTCGAGGCGATGAAGATGGAGAATATCCTTCGCGCCGAGAAAACCGGGGTGGTGAAGTCGGTGTCGGCCAGGCCGGGGGACAGCCTCGCGGTGGACGCGGTGATCCTGGAGTTCGAATAAGACCAGGAGTCGCCTCTCCCGCTTTCGCGGGAGAGGAGGGGCCCAAGCCGCAGGCTTGGGAGGTGAGGGTCTTTCTGACGCTGGCGTACAGACCCTCACCCCCCACCGCTTCGCGGCGGATCCCCCCTCTCCCGCGAAGGCGGGAGAGGAGTTTGTCCGCTCCTACCGTTGGAGCTCGCAACCGGCAGGCAGATCTCGAACACCGCTCCCCGCTCGCTCGGCGGGGCGGAGATGCTTCCTCCGCAGGCGGCCAGGAGCGAGCGGGCGATGGACAGGCCGAGGCCGGATCCGCCCTGCCCTCGGCGGCTTGTGTGGAAGGGCTCGAAGATCCGCTCCCGATCCGCCTCTGCGATTCCGTGGCCGTCGTCGGCCACTGTGATCCGCACCCTCACCCGCTCGTCCCGGCCGTCGATCGTCAGGGCGCTCGCACCGGCCTGGCGGCTGTTCTCGACAAGGGTTTCGAGCACGGCTTCGAGAAGCTCGGGCGGCGCGGCAACGGCTGGAAGCCCGGCGAGTCGGACGTCGACCGCGAAGCCGGACCGGCGATGGGCATCGGCGACCTTGAGTGCCGGGGCTTCGGGGACGGTCGCCACGTCCTGAGGAGCCACCGCCATGTCGGCCCGCGCCAGGTCGAGCAGCCGGCTGAGCAGGTGCGAGAGGCGATCCGCGCCGGCGCCGGCGTTGGAGAGGAACCGGCGCCGGTCCTCCTCGCTCATCTCGGGATGCTCGGCGAGCAGCTCGAGCGCGCCCTTGATCCCGGCGATCGGAGTCTTGAGCTCGTGGCTGACCGCCGCGGCGAAATCCTTGAGATAGCGCGACCGGCGCTCGATCCGGTCGGCCATCAGGGCGAAGTTGACGTAGAGGTTGCGGATCTCGATCGCCGCGGTCGGCGGTGGCTCGGGAACCGCGACGGCGCCGCGCGCGACGTTCTGGGTCGCTTCGCTCAGGGTCTCGATCGGCCGCGCTATCCCGCGCGACAGCAAGCCGGCCAGGACGAGCAAGGTCAGGAAGATGAGCGCCACCCCGATCGCGATCTTGCCGCGGTCCTGGTAGATTCCGAGGAACAGGCCGCGCGGGCTGCGGCTCAGCATCAGGACTCCGACGACCTCCCCGCCGGCGAGGACGGGGCGGACGTAATGGACCCGGATGTTGGAGGCCCGGCTCAGCCATTCGAGCGCATAGCGCGGCTGGTAGTCGCCGCGCTCGCGAAGGACGGTGCGCGTCTGGCCGGTCGCGGCCGGCGCGACCTCGGGCAGTTGAAGGTAGGAACGGCCGACATCGCCGCGGCCGAGCAGCACCGTTCCGTGCGAGTCCATCACCCGGATCGAGGCCAGGGTGGCTCGGGCGGTGTCGATCACGACCGGCTTCAGCGCCGAGGCGGTTCGGGCCGCGCGGGGGTCGGGAGGCCAATGCGACGGCAAGGCGTCGGGCTGAGCGGCCAGCACCGGCATCGAGCGAAGGTCGATGGTCGGACGCTCCGGCCGAAGCGGGCCGGGCGGCGGATCGGTGAAGGGCTCCGGCCAGGCGGCCCGATAGGCCCCGGCGAGGACGGCGCCCTGCGCGATCAGCTCGGCCTCGGTCTGCTGGACCAGCGTATTCTCGTAGACCCGGAGGAAGACGGCGCCAACTCCGGGGAGCGCCGCGACGAACAGCAGGGTGAGGAAGAGGAGGGTTCGCAGCCTGAGCGCCGGCCAGTGGCGCTTGGCATAGTCCTTGAGCGGCCGGATCAAGCGGAAGCCCGTTCCGGACTGGATCGGCGCTCTGCGAGCTCGGCCTTTCTAAATCCTCCCCTGGGTTTGCAGGGGAGGGGGGACACCCGAAGGGTGGTGGAGGGGCCTTGCCGATTCCGAAGAACCCCTCCACCGCGCTTCGCGCGGTCCCCCTCCCCCGCAAATGCGGGGGAGGAATTAGGCAAGCCAGACCCCTGCTGCCCGCCCTCCATCAAGGCTCCACCCCCTCGCAGCGGCCGATGCGGTAGCCGATTCCCGCCCTGGTCTCGATCAGGTCGCCCCCGCCCAGGACGGCAAACTTGGCGCGGAGGTTCCGGATGTGGCTGTCGATCGTCCGGTCGGTGATGGCAAAGCCCGGACCGTGAAGGCGGTCGATGATCGAGTCTCGGCTGAAGACCTTCGAGGGGAGGCTTGCGAGAAGCTGGAGGAGCTGGAACTCGGTGACGGTGACCGGGACCGGCACGTCGTCCCAATGCGCCTCCCAAGCCTCCGGATCGAGCCGGAGCCGGTTGTGGACCAGCGCCGCCTTTGGGCCCGCCTCGGCCAGCGCCCGGCCGCCCCGCTTCAGGATGGCGCTGACCCGGGCGACCACCTCGCGCGGGGAGAAAGGCTTCACGACATAATCGTCCCCGCCAAGCTCGAGGCCGAGGACCCGGTCGATCTCGTCGTCGCGCGAGGACAGAAAGAGGATCGGCAGGTCTCCCTCGGCTCGAAGCCGGCGGCAGACTTCGAGACCGTCCATCCGGGGCATGTTGATGTCGAGGATGATGAGATCGGGCCGGTCGCGCTCGACCTCTCTCAGCGCAGCCTCGCCGTCCTCCGCCTCGGAGGTCTTCATCCCGGCCTTGCCGAGCGCGAAGGCGAGCAGCTGGCGGATGTGGGCGTCGTCGTCGACCAGGAGGATCTTGTGGCTCATCGCGTACATGTCACATCCCCGGGCTGCGGCTGTCAAAGCCTGAGGTCTGGGCCGGCCGGCCGTCGCAGCCGCGGATTTCGGCGGAGAAGCGCGGCAGCCGGCGCTCGGCGATCAGCCGCTTCGCCTCGGCCGAGCGGCGCGCGTTGCGGTAGGTCCAGCCATGCCAGTCGCCCTGGGAGGTGGCCAGCCTGTCCATGATCAGGTTGCGGGTCCAGCTCACCCGCTCTCGGAAGCGCGGTTTGATCGGGCGGCTCTCGAGCTCGATGAGCGGAAGCAGGGCGGAGGGGCCCAGATCGCCAAGATAGCACAGGTCCAGCCGCACTCCGGAGCCGCCGACCTCGCGGGCGTGGCGAACGTTCCAGCGCGCGGCCGTCGCTCCGAGGTCGATCGCCGAGCAGGCCGTCAGAGCGAGCAAAGCGGCGGCGAGGTTGGAGTTGATAAGCCAGGGCGCGCTCTTCCCGCGCCACAGGCGGATGCAGATGAGCACGAGGCCGACCGCGACCAGCGCCATCCAGATCAGAGCGGCGATCCTCAGTCGGGTGAGGGAATAAGCTTCGATATAGTCCAGGGTTCGAAGCATGGTGGAGGCGACGAGGACGATGTTCTGGGCGATCCAGGCGTAGACCAGCCGGCGGACGAGGGAGCTTTCGGCGGTCGGAGTGCCGGGGCGAAGTGTGATGAGGACGAACAAGGCGGCGAGAAGGGCGGTGGCGACCAGGGGATAGGCGCCGCGATGGGCATATTCGGCAAGGCTCATGTCGCCGGGCAGTGGCGCTCCGCTCCACAGGAAGGCGATGTCGAGCCCGTTCTGGAGCGCGAACAGGAGGTTGAAGGCGGCGAGCGAGAGCGCGATCGAGGCCGGAGTGACTCCGGGGAGCGGCAGCGGGCCCTCGCTAACCGCCCGAGGGGCGAGCAGGATCCGCGGCGGACGAAGGAAGCTCCACACGAGCATCGTGACCGCAAGCCAGAAGAACAGCCGAGCGATCGAGAGGCCGCCCACTGCGGCGAGCAGGTCGAGCCGGGCGAAGGCGTCGGCGATGATCGGGTTGGCGGCGCTGAACAGGGCGAGGAACAGGCCGGTGCCGAGGACCGGGACCGCGAGCAGCGGAAGCGCCGCGGCGAGCCGGGCGGGGCCCCGGCGGCGGCGGGCGGTGCGAAGCCGGCCCCAGTCGAGCAAGGGCCCGAGGATCGAAAGGATCGAGTGGAGGAGTAGCCGCTTGGTCCAGCGCCAGCCGTCGTCGAAGGCGCTCGTCCGGGGAAGCAAAGCTGCGAGGGCGGCGGCGGTCAGGAACAGGAAAGCGCCGAGGGTCGAGGGATCGTCGCCGAGCATCGCGGCGAAGACCAGGGCGGTCGCGGCCGAGGTCAGCGCCGCGCGGCTGCGGCCGATGGCCGGGGTGGCGAGCAGGATCGCGATCAGAAGCGCCGCCGCGAACAGGCCGATCGTCGACCCCGCCCGCTGGAAGAAGAAGAGATGGTCGGCGAGCGCGACGAGGCCTGTGGCGAGCGCCAGCTTCTGGACGAAGCTGAACCGACGGAGGCGGAGGCGCGCGGGCGCGGCGGCGGGGGCTGGGGCTGTGATTTCCATCCGGCTTCGATGAAGCAGCGGCGTCGAGCCCTAATGAGCCGGGCTTCGATTGGCGGCGCGAAGTGTGTGCAGATTCCGTGCAGGCCGTCATGCCAGCGAAGGCTGGCATCCCAGCGGGTGGAATGCACCTGCACCCTTCACCCGCCGGGGCCCCAGCCTGCGCTGGGGCGACGAGTGGCTTTGGGGGCAAACCGTCATCCCGGCGAAAGCCGGGACCTCGGGCCGCTAAAGTCTCGGCGGGTCTCCGCGAGGCCCCGGCTTTCGCCGGGGTGACGACTATTTGCCCTGCAGAACCCCGTCCACGCTGTGGATCACGCCGTTCGAGGCCAGCCGTTCGGCGCCGGTGACCAGGGCCCGGCCGCCCGAGGCGTCGGTGACGACGATCGAATCGCCGTTGCGGGCGAAGCTCAGATTGCTGCCGCCGACGGTGGCGAGCTGGGCCTTGCCCTTGCCGCGCTCGATCGCCTTGCCGAGATCCTCGGCGGTGACCACGCCCGGAACGATGTGGCCGGTGAGGAGCGAGACCAGCCGGCCCTTCGACTCGGGCGCGAGAAGGCCGTTGGCGGCTCCGGCCGGAAGCTTCTGGAACGCCCCTTCGGTCGGAGCGAAAAGGGTGTAGGGCTGCGCCCCCGACAGCGTCTCCGAAAGCCCCGCCGCCTTGACCGCGTTGGCGAGCGTCTTGTGGTCGCCCGACGATTCGATGGCCTGCATCAGGCTGGTCTTCTTCTGATCGCCGCGGGCATCGGCGGCCGGCGCGGAACCGTTAGACTCCGAGGACGAGCCGTTGCCGCCGCCTTCCTGCTGGCAAGCGGCGAGGAGCAAGGCGGCGGCGAGCAGCTTTGTCTTCATGGCTTCGGCTCCTTCAGGCGACCATCTCCATGATTGCCTGGATGATCTGGGTCTTGGTGTCGACCTGATAGATGTTTCCGTCGGCGTAACGATAATTGTATTCGTCGCTGTCCTGATATTCGTCGCGATAGTCCATGGGCAGGTTGTAGGCGTCGTAGCCGTCGGGCAATTGCTGGCCGACGTTGAGGCCTCCGCCGAGCAGTGCGACGATGCCCTCGATCATCCCGGACTGATTGTCGACCCGGTAGATGGCGTTGTCGCCGTAGCGGTAGGACGATTCGTCGGTGTCGTAATAATCGTCCCGATACTGCATCGGTACGTTGTAGGCGTCGTAGCCGGCCGGAAGCGGCTGGCCGATCCCGAAGCCGCCGCCGAACAGCGGAATGATCGCGTCGATCAGGTCGCTGCCGCGGTCGGCGCGGTAGATGTAGCCGCTGTCGTCGTAGCTGTAATAATAGTCCGGACTGTCCTGGTAGAAGCTCTGGTAGGCGACGGGCACCCGATAGCCGTCGAACCAGTCGCGCTCGATCCGCTCGCCGCGGGAGAAAAGCTTCTTCGCCTGGCCCGGCGGAAGGCAGCCATTGCCCTTCCTCGCGAGGCCCGGCGGGCAGGAGCCGCCGTAGTCGGCGAAGCGGCGCCTGTCCGGCCGGAATTCCGGAATCCGCTGCAGGTCGCGGCCGACCCGCCGGAAATCGCGGCGGTCCTCGCCGGAGCGGTGGGCGAAATGATCCTGGCGGCGCTCGTCGCGGATCGCTCGCCGAACCTGCCGGTCGGGGCGTTCGGAGCGATAGGCATGGCGCTCCGCCTTCCTTTCGGCGCGGAAGACGTGGCGCTCTGCCCCGGGCGGCCTCGCGGTGCGCATCCCATGGCCGCCGCCGCCATGTTCCATCCTCGGAGGCTTGCCGCCGCCATGGCCCCCTCCGCCGTGGCCGCCCCCGCCATGGCCACCTCCGCCATGGCCGCCTCCGCCATGCTCGACCTTGCCAGGCTTGCCGCCGCCGCCGCCGCCCTTGCCGCCCTTTTCGGCCGCGACCGGGACGGCGACGGCCAGCGCCGCTGTGCCGACGAGCAGGATGAGGTTACGCATGGCGGGTCTCCTGTAATTCACAAGAAGGAAACGGCCGGGTTCCCGCGCTCGTTCCGCCCACGAAAGCACGCTTCGACCGGCGGGTGCGCTCGGATCGTCCCGCCAAGCTGAACCTCGCCTTTCCAAGCGTGAACGGCGGGTGAAGCAGATCAGTCCAGCCTGGCGAGGAAGTCGCGGTACGCCCAGTTCGCTTCGGGCTTCGTCATCACGTCCTCGTGCCCCGCTCCGGCGATCTCGCGAAGGGTCTTGCGAGTGCCGGGCAGCGGCGAGGCGGCATAGAGGCTTTGCGACAGCCGCGGAGGCGTGGTCGAGTCCTTCGCTCCGACCAGGAGGAGCAAAGGCTCCGCGATCCGTGCCATATTGGCAAGATTGCCCCGGCCTCGAAGCCCGGGATCGATCTCGACCTTCCTGACGAAGGGCTTGAACGCCCCGGGCATGCGGGCCTCCATCCACTGCTCGGTCGTGGTGGCGGAGCTTTCCAGGACGACGCCAGCGGCCGGCCGGTTGGCGGCGACGTGGCCGGCGATGAAGCTTCCAAGCGAGTGGCCGTGGACGACGATCCGCCCGCTCTCGCCCACCAGCCGGCGAGCGAAGTCGAAGGCGGCAAGCCCGTCTTCCTCGATCGCGGCCGCGGTCGGGCTTCCCTCGCTGAGGCCGTAGCCGCGATGGTCGACGAGAATCAGGTCGAGGCCCAGCGGAGCGAAGACGCTGGCGGTCCAGGCGCCGTAGCCGCCGACGACATAGCCATTGCCTCCGAAATAGAGGATCGTCGCCCGGGCGCCCGGCTGGCGGAGGTGGACGGCGTAGAGCCGGTCCCCGCCGGCGCCGGCGATCCGATGTTCGGTGAGCGTATAAGCGGGCGCCGCGGCGGCGACCGCTTCGGCGGTGAGAGCGCCGCCGCGAAGCGGCCGGAGGAGGTCGCTCTCGCGCACCTCGGCGGTGCAGGCGGCGGGAAGAGCGGCGACGAGCATTAGAGCCAATCGCTTCATCGGCCTGCCCCTTGTCCGAAACTCCGGTTCATGAGACCAATCTGCCGGGATTCGGGGGAGTCGCCAATGAGGAAAGCCTTGCGCTGGGCCGGAATCGGTCTCGCAACGCTGATCGGGCTGCTGGTCGTCGCGGCGATCGCGATCTTTGTCTGGTCGGAGATGATCCTGGGCAGGGACTATGCTCCGGCAACCGAAGCCTTACCCGCCGTCTCCGCTGCCGAAAAGGCCGCTGCGCCGCGGCTTGCAAGGGTGCTCGGCTGCCTCGGCTGTCACGGCGAGGGGCTCAAGGGCAAGCTGATGTTCGACGCTCCCGGAGTCGCCAGGGTGTTTGCTCCGAACATCACCCAGATCGCGGCGAAAGCGAGCGACCGGCAGCTCGCGGCCGGGATCCGCCAGGGCATCGGACATGACGGCCGCGGCCTGTTCATCATGCCCTCGCCGCAATATTCGCGACTGACCGACCGCGAGACCGCCGCCCTGGTCGGATGGATCCGAACGCTGCCCAGGGCCGAGGGACGGACCAGGGGCCTGAGCGCCGGCCCGATCGGCCGACTCGGACTGGTGACCGGAGCGTTCAGGCCGGGCCCGTCGGGCGTCGAGGAATATCGAAGCCAGGCCCCGATCGCCGTCGGCCGGGAGCACGAGGCGGCTCGACACCTGGCCGCTACCGCCTGCTCGGAATGCCATGGACCGGCCCTGATGGGCGGTTCGGCCGGGCCGGACCAGAACGCGCCCGATCTGCGGATCGCGGCCGGCTACGACCCGGCCCAGTTCCGGGCCCTGATGAGAACGGGGCGGCCGCCCGGCGGCCGGGACCTGGGGTTGATGGCGACCGTTGCGAAGGCCGACTTCTCCCACCTGACCGACGCCGAGATCGACGCGCTCCATGCCTATCTTGCGGCACGGGCCAGGCGCCTCGGAAGCTGAATGCGCAGCACCGATCGCCATGCTTAGCCTATGTTAACCGACCGGGTTTAGACCGCGCGGCGGGAGTATAGCGCCGGATATGATCAGCCGCTTCGCACGCAAGGGGACGGAAGTCGCAGCGCCCGCTGAAGCCGAAGCTTCAGCGGACTGCTCCCGATTCGCCCAGTTGTTCGAGGACAGCGGCAAGGGCTGGTTCTGGGAAGTCGGAAGCGACGGCCGGCTGACCTATTTTTCCGGGTTCGGCGGCGAGGCCGCGCGGTCCGACTCGCTGGTCGGCCGAAGGCTGACCGACCTCGCTCTGGACTGCCGGGACGAGGGCGGGGACGCGATCGGAAGCGAGCGGAGCCTGAGCTTCTATCTTTCGAGGGCCCTCCCGTTCACCGACCTGACGGTGAGGAGCGCCGAAAATCCCGACATCCTCTGGGCCCTGACCGGAAGGCCGATCCTATCCGACTCCGGCGAGCTCGCCGGCTTCCGCGGCTTCGGGTCGGACCTGTCGGAGAAGACCAGGGCGGAAGCGGAGCTCAGGCGCGCCGCCCGATTCGATTCGCTGACCGGCCTGCCCAACCGGGCGACGATCCTCAAATGCCTCGAGGATGCGCTTCGGGTCCAAAGCCGGACCGAATGCGCCCTTCTCATCGTCGACCTCGACAGGTTCAAGGACGTCAACGACACGCTCGGCCACCTCGTCGGCGACGATGTCCTCAGGCAGGCTGCCGTCCGGATCGAGCAGATCTTCGGAAGGCACGGAACGGTCGGCCGGCTCGGCGGGGACGAGTTCGAGATCGTCATCTCGGCCGATACGCGAAGGGAGACGGTCGAGGAGCTCGCCCGCCGGTGCATCGTCTACCTGTCGCAGGCCTTCAAGGTCGGGGAGCGGAGCATCTCGATCGGCGCCTCGGTCGGGATCGCTTATTCCCTTCCCCAGGCCGAAGACGCCGAATCGCTGTTCCGCAAGGCCGACCTCGCGCTCTACGCGGCCAAGGCGGAGCGCGGCACCTCGCGGGTCTTCGAGCCCGAGATGGAGATGATCTCGGCCAACCGCCAGGCGCTCGAGCACGACCTGCGGCTGGCCATGGCCGCCGGTGACCTCGAGGTCTACTTCCAGCCCGTGGTGTCCGGGACCTCGGAGAATTTGGCCGGATTCGAGGCACTTGTGCGCTGGGACCATTCGGAGCAGGGGTTCATCTCGCCCCAGGCCTTCGTCCAGATCGCCGAGGATACCGGCCTCATCAACCAGCTCGGCGAATGGGTGCTGAGGGTCGCCTGCCAGGAGGCGGCGAAATGGCCCGAGAACCTCTTCGTCGCGGTGAACGTCTCGCCCACCCAGTTCGCGAGCAAGGGCTTCTCCTCGCTTGTCCTCCATGCGCTCGCCGGCGCCGGGCTGCCCGCCGGACGGCTCGAGCTCGAGATCACCGAGGCGGTGTTCCTCGCCGACGATCCCAAGATCGACGAGACCTTCGCCTCGCTCAAGAGGATCGGAGTCCGGCTGGCGCTAGACGATTTCGGAACCGGCTATTCGAGCCTCGCCTATCTGGAGCGGGCGCCGTTCGACAAGATCAAGATCGACCGGGCCTTCGTCAAAGGCGCTTCGCTTCCCGGGACCCGCAACCTGCCGATCCTGGAGGCCATCGTCGGGCTCGCTCACAAGCTGCGCATGCAGACCACGGCCGAAGGCGCCGAGACCCACCAGGAGCTGGACCTGATCCGCTCGCTTGGCTGCACCTACATCCAGGGCTTCATTTTCGGCCGAGCGGTTCCGCCCGAGGAAGCGCTCGCGCTGGCGGGCAAGAGCTGCCCGGTCGACGCCGAGGGATTCGCGGTCAGCCGGGCGCCCCGTCACCGGCTGATCAAGCGCGCCACGCTTCACGCCGGCGGCCAGAGCCTCCCGGTCAACGTCCGCAACCTCTCCGCGGGCGGCGCCTTGATCGAGGCTCCGAGGGATCTCGAGCCCGGGTCGAGCGCCAAGCTCGAGATGAACGGGTTCAACCTGCTGGAGGTCGAGGTCAAATGGTGCCGCGACCGAAGGATCGGAGTCCGCTTCACCAGCGAGTTCGACCTGCGCGGAGTGATCGGCGCGAGCGGCGTAAGGACGACCGCGGCCTAGGGCGCGGTCGCCAAGGCGACGCTTAGGTCGTCATGCCAGCAAAGGCTGGCATCCATGCCGAATTGGCCAAGGCTCCGACCCGGCATGGACCCCAGCTTTCGCTGGGGTGACGGTTGAAGCAAGCGCTGGAGCGGGTGAAGGGAATCGAACCCTCGTCGTAAGCTTGGAAGGCTTCTGCTCTACCATTGAGCTACACCCGCCTGCGCCAGCTTCACCCTTTAGGCGAACCCGGCTCCGGCGGGCAAGCCCGCGATGAGGTTCGCGCCCGGATGGCTTGCCGGCCGAAGCTCAGTCAGGAGCGCGGTCTGGTGGACAGGGCCGGAAAGCGGAGCGGCTGTCCGCTCAGGGCAAGGATGGCGGCTGGACTGTCGAGCCTTGGATTTCCGGCGGGCTGCCTGACGGCTGATGGCTTCAGGCTTCGGAAATCCGGCCTGATACTTGTGCCGTAACGCGCGGAGATCGCAGGTTTTTCGTCTAGGAATCCGGACTTCCGTCGGATACGATTTCGCTTGGGGAGGCCAAGCGCGATTCGCTTGTCCTCGAGGGGGGGAATCATAACGTGCCTATCGTGAATCTTACGCGTGCGGAGATCGACGCCGGCCTTACCTACAATGGCAAAGTGTATCTGAGCGCGCTTCTCGGGCAGTTTACGTACTCGATTGCGACGCAAACGAGCACATGGCCTGGTTACGCGCTGCTCGCGCCCCCCGAGAACCTTTATCCCACCGCGGGAAACAGCTACCAGCCGTTGAATGCCCAGCAAGCGGCGAATGTACGTGCCGCGATGGCGGCCTTCGATGAACTCATTGCTCCGAACTTCACCGAAGTGGCCGATTCGGGGACGAGCTTCGGCGAGCTGCGGTTCGCCACCACGAATCTTACGGGCATCGCCGCCGGGATATCGCTCGGCGGCGCAGGCGACACGTTCGGTCAGCCGTTCGCCGATGTCTGGCTCAACAACGCGGAGATGGGGAGCAAGAGCCTTGACCCGGGCACAGTGGAATTCCGCACCCTGCTGCACGAAATCGGCCATTCCCTCGGACTGAAGCATACGCACGAGGCCGGCACTCAGGACAAGCCTTACAGCGTGATTCCACCGGCATACGATTATCTCTCTTACAGCGTGATGTCCTACAGGGAAGATCCCGCCTATCTGATCGTGACACCCTATTCATATTTGGACGACAAAGGTGACAGGCGGCTTTCCGCCACGACAGTCTACGCGTACGCTTCCACTCCGATGGTGCTCGATATCGAGGCGGTGCAATCTCTCTACAAACCTGATCTTACCACGCGTACCGGCAACGATGTCTATCGATTTGTTGAAGGCGCAAGGGACATATCGTCGATTTACGATGCGGGCGGCAACGACACTATCGATATCTCCAATTTCACGCGCAAGAGCGTTATCGATCTCAACCCTGGCGCCTATTCAAGTCTCGGGATTTGGACGAGAGAGGAGCAAATCGCTTACTACAATAAGACGGTTGGGTTCATAGATTGGGCGGTCCCGCTTAACACCACGAATACACCTAACATGTACACTTGGGAGAATAATCTGGGCATTGCCTTCACTGCCGTGATTGAAAATGCGATTGGCGGAGCGGGCAACGACACGCTCATCGGCAATTCCGTCGACAATATCCTCGATGGAGGGGCGGGAGCCGACATCATGCGCGGGGCGCTCGGAAACGACGTCTATAAAGTCGATGACGCTGGCGACCAGGTGATCGAGAATGACGGCGAAGGTTTCGACGAAGTACGCACTGGTCTCTCCACCTACGCCCTCGCGGCAAATGTCGAGAAGCTGACTTACACAGGCACCGGCAACACGGTCCTCCACGGCAATCCGGGCGACAACGTCTTCGTCGGCGGTTCGGGCAACGACTTCATCTACCTGAACCAGGGCGGCAACGACCAGGCCGCCGGGGGAGCGGGCAACGACGTCTTCCTGTTCAGCGCCGCCATGACCTCGGCCGACAAGGTGGACGGCGGTGACGGGATCGACCAGATCGCGCTCCAGGGCGATTATTCGGGCGGGCTGACCTTCGGTTCGGACGTGGTCTCGATCGAGAATCTCGCCATCCTTCCCGGCAACGACACCCGCTTCGGCGATTCCGCCGGCAATTTCTACGACTACAAACTGACCCTGCTCGACGTGAACGTCGCCGCGGGCGTCCAGATGATCATCGACGCCAATCGCCTTCGGCTCGGCGAGGACTTCACCTTCAACGGGTCGGCCGAGATCGACGGAAGCTTCTTCATCTACGGCGGCGGAGGGACGGACGACCTCACCGGAGGCGCCAGGAACGACGTCTTCCTGTTCGGGGCCCAGGGCCAGTGGGGCTCGAGCGACGTCCTCGCCGGCGGCGGCGGGATCGACCAGCTCGCGCTTCGCGGCGACTACACGATCACGTTCGGGGCGAACCAGCTGACCAGCATCGAGCAGATCGCCCTCGTCTCCGCTTTCGACACCCGTTTCGGCAACCTTGGCGACAGCTACGATTACATCCTGACTATGAACGACGGCAACGTCGTCGGCATCCAGATGACGATCGATGCCGCACTGCTTCGCTCGAACGAGCATCTTACCTTCATCGGAAATGCCGAAAGCGACGGGTCATTTCGAGTGTTCGGGGGGGCGGGAGACGACGAGATCATCGGCGGCGCAGGGGCGGATATCATCAAGGGAGGCGGCGGCGGCGATCGCCTTTTCGGCAACGGAGGCGCGGACACGCTGACGGGCGGATCAGGAAACGATATCTTTGTGTATTATTCTGCAAATTATTCGTCGCCCGCATCGTCCGATACGATAACCGACTTCCATACGGGTGACAAAATCGACCTGTCCGGGATCGATGCAAATGAGTCGGCTCCCACGGATCAGCCCTTTCACTACATACCGGGGCAGAGCTTCACAGGAACGGGTTTGGCGAGCGCGGGGGAGCTGCTCATCTATGAAGATGCGGCCCGACCCGGATTTTGGTTGGTGGCGGGCGATACGGACGGCAACGGCAGTGCCGACTTCATTCTCAACGTCATCGTCGCAGATGGGCATCCGCTGAACCCAGTAACGGATTTCATGCTTTAGCGCTGGAACAGCTTTTTCCTCACCGCTCCTAGCTCAGTTGGATAGAGCATCAGGCTTCGAACCTGAGGGTCGGGGGTTCGAGTCCCTCGGAGCGGGCCATTCGCCTCTGCCCGTCGCATGTCCGCAACGGGCGAAACCGGACATCCGCACAGTCGCGAACGGCAGGAAATTCGGGAAGAGACATCCCGTATCAGAAAAAAGGCGCCTCTCCCCCGGATATTCCCACAACGTGGGCGGCCGGGCCAACACCCACGGCTTCCGACGAAAATGCCGACAGGAGAAAGCCCAGGAAGCCCAGGCCGTCCGAACGTGCGCGCATGTCGGGGAATGAGAACCTGGTGGACAGGGCTGGATTCGAACCAGCGTACGGGAAACCCGGGCAGATTTACAGTCTGCTGCCTTTAACCACTCGGCCACCTGTCCAGGAGGCACCCAATCGGGGAGGGCGTCCCATTGGCGAAAGGGGCGGGGGCTGTCAACGTGGGGAAGCGGTGTCCTCTCCCGTAAGGACGGGAGAGGGGCTTTGGGCCTGCCTCAGCGCTTCGGCGCGCCCTCCGGCCTCAGCCACTGCATCAGCTCGTGGAAGGGGATGAGGTGATTGAAGGCGATTCCGGCGAGCCCGTCCCTGCACCAGCGCACCACTCCGGCGATCGGACGGAACTTCTCCATGGTGAGGACGATCTCCCGGCCGACCTCGAGCGGCTGATCGGTCTCGACCTTCACCCCGCCCTGGCTGATGTCGCGGGTGTTGACTCCGTAGAGCCTCGAGCCGCAGCGAAGGGTCGCGAGCCGGTCGACCTCGACCCTTGGAAGGCGCGGCCTCCAGCCGGTCTCGAGCGCGGACTGGCTCGACAGCATCTCCTCGACGTCGATCGGAACGTCGAACTCGATTCCGAGGTTGGACTCGTCCGCCCAGACTACCTTCCCGGTCACGGGCTGGTTGCTCTTCAGCTCGATCGCGACCGCCGAGCCCAGCGCGTGGTTCGAATAGACGTGGGCCATGAGGCCGCCGGCCGAGATGTTGCGGATGAGGCAGAGCTCGCGGCCGCCAGGGCCGATGAGGGCTCCGACGCGAAGGATCGTAAGGTGCCGGGTCGCGCGCCTCCGCTCGGGCGGCTGCGGAGCCTTGCGCGAGAAGGAGAAGGTCGTCTCCTCGTGGCATTCGTTCGACAGCATCGTCCCTCCCGGCCATCGTCTCGCGAAGCTCGCCCCCACGTGCCTTCGCCGACGAAAAGACATAGCGGTCCAGACGTTTAAGAACTGCTTACTGGAGAGTTGAGGATTTCAGCCGGAATGGAGGTAATAAGCGGGGGCGAGTCAATGATCCGTCGTCCCGGCGGAAGCCGGCACCTCCGGACGAGAAACCGGCCGGTCTCCCCGAGACCCGGCTTTCGCCGGGGTGACGGGCTGGGACGGCCATCCAAATCGTTCACGGCTTGCTTACCATTTCCGGCCTAAGCCCGGGCCCATGAACGCCGAGGCCAAGATCGAAACCGAAACCCAGGCCGATCCGAGGCCCGTGTCCGCGGTCAGCGCGGGGGTCGGGCTGGCCGGGCTCGCCGGGCTGTTCGCCTGGGTCGCGGCCGCCCGGTCATTCGGCCTTTCCGGCCATTCCGGCGCTCTCGCCGCTCTGCTCGCCTGCGGGATCCCGATGGTCCTGTGGTCCGTGCTCGTCGACAAGGTCCATCGCCGCCCCTCGACCGGGATCGACTGGCAGGGGCCGCCCCGCTCCCTCTCCGAGGCGCTCGATTTCAGCCTCGTCAAGATCGCCGGCCTGTGGGCGACCTGGGCGGCGATCGGATTCCTCTATTGCGTGGGCCGCTGGTACTGGAGCGGAGTCTATCTGTTCTCGATGGAGGTGCTGGGCTTCGCCGCCGGGCCGCTCCTCGCCTTGTCGATCCCCTACGTGATCTGGCTCGACCGCCGGCTCGTCGAGCCGAGGGACGGCGCCTGGCATTTCGGCCAGCTTCTGATCGGCAAGTCGAGCCTGGTCGAGCGCGAGAAGGTCTACGAGCATCTGCGAAGCTGGGCGGTCAAAGGCTTCTTCATGGCCTTCATGATCGCCATCGTGCCGGGCAACTGGGCCTATACGGTCGCGACTCCCTCGCAGGACATCCTCGCCAACCTGGTCAACCTGACCCGCTGGCTGATCACCGCGATGTTCATGATCGACACGACCTTCGCAACCGTCGGCTATGCGCTGACGATGAAGCCGCTCGACGCCCATATCCGCTCGGCCAATCCCTACGCCGCGGGCTGGACCGCGGCCCTGATCTGCTACCCGCCCTTCACCCTGATGGGGCCCGGCGGGCCGCTCGACTACCATCCCGGGACGATGGGCGAGGGCGGCTGGAATTACTGGCTCGACGGCTACCCGATGCTGATGACGTTCGTCGCCTTCCTGATGGTGACCCTGACGGGCATCTACGCCTGGGCGACCGTCGCTTTCGGGATCCGCTTCTCGAACCTCACCCACCGCGGGATCCTCACCCACGGTCCCTACGCCTGGACCAAACATCCGGCCTACGTCTCGAAGAACCTGTTCTGGTGGATCGCGACCCTTCCCTTCTTCGCGACGACCGGCAACATGACGGACATGATCCGGAACAGCTTCGTCATGGCGGTCGTCGCCGGCGTCTATTACTGGCGGGCGCGGACCGAGGAGCGTCATCTGTCGGCGGATCCGGCCTATCGCGACTATGCGGCGTGGATGGAAAGGAACGCTCCGCTGCCCCGGCTTCTCCGGCTGATCGGCCGCCGCCCGGCCCGCGCCGCGGTCCCGGCCGAATAACGGCGACACGCTCGCCCTTGACCCGCGACAGGCCGGGTCCTATTTCGCGGCCCGCACTGCCCGATCGTCTAACGGTAAGACAGCGGACTCTGACTCCGTCAATCGAGGTTCGAATCCTCGTCGGGCATCCAGTGCCTTTCCTCGGCCGGTCCGGGCCGGCGGCGGCCGCGCAGGCTCTTCTCCTTGGCGGCCGAGCCCCTGGCGACGACGAGCTCGAGGCCGGTCTCGCGGCTCCATTGCGACAGGAACAAAAGCCGCTCGGCGAGCGAGATTATGGGGGCCGGAACGCCCGTGGTCCTACGCTCCGACCCCCGCCCCCGCCTCGCAGAGGAAGCCATTCTGCTCATGGGCGGGGACAAGGGAATCCTAATGCGAACCTCCGGACCAGATCTGGAGGGCCGCGGCGAGCGTGAAGACGAGCAGCGCCCAGGCGGCCCCGACAAGAAGGATCTCGGCCCGGGACGGCTTGCCCCTGTGAATTTCGATGGTCGGCTCTTCAGCCTCGTCCTGCATACGGCTTCCCCTGCGTCACGTTCTTCCGCTGCGCCCGACAAGCCGGGCGGTTGATCGCGCGTGAACACAGGGAACCGCGCCCTGCGTGTTCCCTAAAAGGTCTTGTATTCCGCAGGCCACCCGACCGAAGCCGGTGCCTGTGTTCACCGCGAGTGCGGGCGCTCATCACGATCAAGATTAGAGCGCGAAACGGGACTACGCCGATGCTTGCCGCTCGGCAAGGCCGCTGACTCGACTCACTGCTGCGCCCAGCAATTCAGCGTAGGCGGTCAGAGGAGATAGCAAACTGGCAGCGTCTTACTGGTCGTCGTTTTGGTTGCACGACAGTGACGGCGCGAATCACACCTAAAGGCGGCGATTAAGCCTTTCGAACGATGCGGTTAGAGCTTCCCGTGAAAGCCACGGCGAGAGCCCGTCCGGAATAACATCGTCCTTTCATCCGTTTTCGAGCAGATTGTTCCTAAATCGCTGCACGCGAGGAGCGTATTATCCACAAGTGCGTAGTTTTGGTGGGCTCGGAACGGACAAAACCAAAGATGGATACGTCATTGCCAGTTGCAGAGGTCAGCGTGTCTTCAAGTTCGGTACTCCTATGCAAAAACCCGATAAGCCGGAGCAGGCCGAACCTCGGCGCGAGCGGGTGGTGGACGGCAAGAAGATCCCATGGCCGCTCCCTCCGGACGGACCGCGATTCGGCCCGTCCCGATCATAGAACAGAAAGAGAACAAAAAGGGAATAGGGAATTTGGATATTACAGGCGCAGTCCGTCGCACCGGCGAGAGCCGGGGCGGCGGGGAAAGCCCGCCGGGACTTCTCGACCCGAGGTCCCGGCTTTCGCCGGGATGACGGGAGGGACGACCTGCGCTCGCGCGCGCCGGGTCTAGGCGAGACCTTCGCGCGCTCCGGCGAAGGTGGTGAACATGATCGCCGCGGCGAGGCCGAGGAAGGCTAGGCCGCCGAGGCCGGTGGCGAGGGGGGCGAGGAGGGTCGCCGCCTGCTCGCCGACCTGGGCAAGCTGATGGGCTGCGAAGAGGAGGGCGCCGCCGCCGCCGACCTCGACGACGAGCTGTTCGCGCCGGCTTCGCTCGGCCTGGCGGGCGAGGTCGGCTGCGCTTCGGGCGAGCCGGATCCGGGCGACGAAGGCTTCGTCGGGCGCCCGCTCGGGCAAGGCGAGCCGCCGGGCGAGCCGGGCCATTGCATCAGGCGTCGGAGTCATCATCGTCTCCCAGCAGCTCGAGCAGCCTGGCGCTGCCCCTCGCGACTCTCGTCTTCAACGTTCCGAGCGGCATGTCGAGTATCTGCGCCGCCTCGGAGTGGGAATGGCCCAGGACCAGGCACAGGACGACCGCTGCGCGATCCTCCGGCTTCAGCCGGCCGAGCGCGTCCTCGACGATGAGGTCGCGCTCCGCATCGCTGCGGTCGGGCTGTTCCGGGGGCTCGCTTGTTCCCTTGTGCTCGGGCAGCCGGCGGCTCCGGCCGCGCGAGTCCATCAGGAAGCTGCGCCAGGCGATCCGCATCAGCCAGCCTTTGTAGCGGCCCTCCCCGCTGAAGGCGGAGGCCCTGGTCCAGGCGGTGAGGAAGGTCTCCTGGGCGAGGTCGTCGGCTCGGGCCGAGCCGGCGAGCCGGGCGAGGAACCCCCTCACGACCCGCTCGTGGCGGCGAACGAGGACCTCGAACGCGGCGCCGTCGCCGAGCGCGGCCGCGGCGGCAAGCGCCTCGTCCGCCTGGAGTGCGAGCTCAGCCACCCGGCCTTTTCAGGAGCGAGCGCCAGTAGATGACGATCCCGATCAGCGCCGGGAACAGAGCCGCCGATGCCGCGCTCCGGATATTCTGCTCGCCGCCCTGGATGAGGCCCGAGCCCATGATCGCAACGGCGATCGCGACGAGCACGATCCCGGTCGTCTGGCTCCGGCGCCTCGGCCGGTCGCGCATCTGCTCGAAAAGCTCGGTGGCGATCGGCGAATCGGCCCGGATCGCCTCCTGCAGGGTCTTCTGGTCCTGGTTGTCGTGGCGAAGGCGCATGAAATGGAAGGCCGCGATGAACAGGCCCGCCGCCATGAACGCCAGTAGCAGTTGCTGATCCACTTGCGGTCTCTCCCCGGTTGGTGCCGGCAAGAGTGAGGATGCCGGCGGGGGGCAGTTTGGATGAGGGGAGGGGGAGTGGATAGAAGATTTTATTTTTTCCTCTCCCGCTCTTCGCGGGAGAGGAGGGGCCCAAGCCAGGCATGGGAGGTGAGGGTCTGTACCGCTGAGACAGAAAGACCCTCACCTCCCACCGCTTCGCGGCGGGCCCCTCCTCTCCCGTAAGGACGGGAGAGGGATGAAAGCGTGCGGCGCCCGCCATCAGTAGAGCCTCACCACGTTCTTCACGACGCCCTGGCGAAGCAGGCTGTGGGCCATGATGGTCTCGACCAGCCTGGCGTGGCCGACCCCGAGGGTCCGGGCGGAGCGGGAGATGGTCTTCTTCGACCACAGGTTGCACGAGAGGTTGACCTCCATGAACCGGATTTCGCCGGTTGCGGGGTCGTAGCGGAACTCGAAGCGGCCATAGTCGAACGGCCACAGCTCGGGCAGGAGCGAGCGGACCGCCGAATCGAGCCGACCGGTCAGCTCGGGGTCGTCGACGATCCGCAAGGGGTCCTCGTCCGCCGCCCGGACCAGGCCGCGCTTCTCCTCGTAGCTTCGGGGCGTTCCGGCGACGTCCGGGAAATAGCCCATGGGCGGAAGTAGCCAGGGGCCGTCGGCTCCGACCACCGGGACCGCGATGTCGATCAGGGGCGCGTAGGGCTCGAGGATGACGTCGTGGCCCAAGGCGAGGATATGGTCGGCATGGGCCCTGGCCTCGGCCCAGCCGTCGAATATCCCGACTCCCCAGGAGGCGGAGCTGGCGTTGGGCTTCACCACCAGCCGCTCCCAGCGGAAGGGCGGAGGCTCGACCGGGCCCTGGCCGCGGCGGACGATCGCCCAGTCGGTGACCGGCACTCCGCGGAGCCGGGCGGCGGTCTTCATCAGATGCTTGTCGTCGGAAAGGCCCCGGAGCATCGGAGCGGCGCCCAGGAAGGGCAGGCCGTGGCGGGTGAGAATGAGCGGCGCCAGCATCTCCGAGCTGAGGAAGCCGCCGCGGTTGAGCAGCGGGACGACGAAGTCGGCCTCGGGCCGCTCCCAGATCTGCTCGTAGCTTTTCGCCGCGGAGACGAAGAAGCCGGCCGTTCGAAGGGTCTCGAGCAGCTCGTGATGATAGACGGCGTGGGTCCCGTCCTCGGGGTCCGGGACTCCGCCGGATAGCGCGTGCTTGGCGAGGAACAGGATGACCAGGCGGTCCTTGTCCTCGTCGAAGATCCGAAGCGGCCCCTGGCGTCGGGGGTGGTGTTTCACATGGGCTCTCCCGGTGGTTCAATAGGCAGGATGCCGGGAGGGGGGCGTTTGGATGTCGGAGGTTCCGTCATCCCGGTGGAAGCCGGGATCTCGGGGAGGCCCGCCGCGACTTTCGTCATCCCGGACTTGATCCGGGATCCTTGAACACGGCCGGTCGGCTTCTTGCACCCCGGTGTTCATGGATTGACCTGCGGTCGTCTTCGGCTCCGGCCTTCGCCGGAATGACGGCTCGCAAGCATCCGCGCCCGCCTCGTCCCGGCTTTCGGGTTCCCTCCCGGGATTACGGGTGGCAGGGGGCGGGGCGGGATCTTCGGAAGTTCCGATGTTCCGGTTTACCTCGGGGTGGAAGCTTTCCGCCACTCCGCGGGGCGGAAGCGCGAAATAGCGGTCGCGAACCGCGCAGCAACGGGCCAGTTCGGCGCTGTTCTCGGCCCGGTTCCGCGCCTGCATCACCGCGACCTCCTCGTCAGCCAGGGTGCGGCGGTAGCCGGTCTCGGGGCATTCCTCCTCGATTCCGTCGAAGCCTTCGGGCGGAGGGAAGAAGGTCCACCAGGCGCCGTCCTCCCGCCAGACCTGCGGATCCTCCTCTTCTTCAGCTTCCGGATCGCCCGGGGCGGGCGGGGTCGGGGCCGTTACCGGCCGGCCCTGTTCGAGCGCGTCGAGGCTCGCCTCCCAATTCTCGCAGACTTGCAGGCTTTCCGGGTCGGGCTCGAGGCGCTGGCCGGTCCTGCCGAGCAGGTAGATGAGAAGCCGGTTGTCGAAGATTCTTTCCTGGCCGACCAGCTCGCCGCGATAATAATGGCTCTTGAGCGTTCCCTCGACGGCGCGCTCGAAGGCGATCGAGCGAAGCCTGCGGGCGCCGAACATGTGGGCGGCCTCGCAGGCCCGGTCGAAGTCGCGGCCGTCGGAGCGGCGGCGGGCGCGGTTGATCGCCGCCTCGCTGATTCCGACCCGGGCCGCGGCTTCGCGGACCACGCCGCAATCGGCGAGAGCCTCGACATATTCGCGCTGCTTCGCGGGAGTCAGGCCGTCGCGCCGCTGCCTCAGCGGCACGGGCTCGAAGTCGAGCAGGTCCCGCCGATTGGGGACCGAAGGGTTGAAGGGCGAGGCGGCGTCGTCGGACGCCGGCTCGGGCGAGTGCGCCAAGCGCGAATCGGTTCTGTCCATCCTTATTATAGAACACAAAAAGAACAGATAGGTAATCGTGCATTTTTCGAGCTTTTTCGATTGACCATCGCCGCAGCGCTGGTTGGGGTGAGGCCAGCCCGTTGCGGCGGCGAGGCAGACATGCTATCCGGGGGGTGGGAATGAGGCGATTCGGCCTCCGAGGGAAACAGTCCAAAAATGGGCTTCTTTACTCGCCTCTTCCCCGCGCGCGTAGCGTCTTCGAAGCAAGTTCAGGCAACGCGCAGCACGACGATCCATATCGACGTCGCGCAGTGCATTCGGGCGCTGGCGTACCTTCTGTTTGCAGTCGCGGCCCTTATCGCAGCGATCAATTCTGGAACGGCACGCCAGCTGGCCACAGCTCTCGCGCAGATCATCGTCCACGAACCTGAGGGCAACCCATCGGACGCGGGCGGCACGAAGACCGCCCATATTCCACGCGATAACGTGAACTAGATCATCGCGGGTTTGGTCAGTGACTCAAAAAAAGGGGACAGTAATATTTTCGCTTCTGGGCGACGTCATTTCGACGGAGTCGAAAATGTATACTGTCCCTTTTTTTCCCAAGTGTGCGGAAATAGAGCGGCGCTACGATCCCGCGGTGCTGAGCGGGAGGGCCGGCCGGCGCTATATTCGATGGCTCCTTTCGGACGCCAACGCAATTCCTCATCTGGAAAGCGGAGAGATCGACCTGCTGCTGCGACGCGTTCGAGGGCTGCTTTCGGAAAATACGTCGAGGCTTTGCAAATATTCGGGTGCGGAGCGGGTGGGGGTCATGCTCGATCGCGCGCGCCTCCATCTGCTTGAAGCCGGCGTGGCGGGCGCGGCCGGGGACCGGACGAGCCACAAGAAGCATCTCATCGCCTCGCGGGCCCTGACGGATGCGGCGAAGCGGCGCGCGTTCAGCGGCAGCGTCAGCTATGCCGGGAAGCTCGATGTGCTCGCCGTTCAGTCGGAGGCCAATCTCCGATATGTCGAAGCGGCGCTCGACGGTCTTATCGAGGGGCCGGACGAGCTGAAGGAAGCGCTCACCTGGGCGGGAATTGCCGCTCACGATCTTTGGAGGATGGCGGACTATCTGGAAGCCGAACCGGCTCGTGGCCTGGGCGCCTGGCTGGAAGCGGAAGCCCTGATCGTCGAGCACCGAATGATCAAAGCCGGATATGACTTCAAGAGTAGGACCGGCAGACCCCTGGACAAGGCGTCGGCCAAGCTCCGCGCTGCCAGGGCCACGATGGAGAGGATCGGCGACGCGACGCTGGCCCGGCGAATTCCCAGGACGCTGGCGGCCTTGCAGGAGGAGCTGGCGGGAGACTGAGCCGTCCGTTCGCTGTCTCGCTCGATCAACTCGTCAAACGGCAGATTTCTGCCTTTTTTGAACTTGGCTGGGCGCCCTTAAACGGGTCCCTGGTGCCCAGGAGAGGACTCGAACCTCCACGCCCTTGCGAGCGCCAGCACCTGAAGCTGGTGCGTCTACCAATTCCGCCACCTGGGCACGGGGTAGGGGGCGCGAACTAGGGGGCGTGCCCGCGCTTGTCAACGCGGGGCCGACGGGGCATGGGAGCGCCGCACATTCGAAGCGCTTTTCCCGAGGATGACGATGGACGCGAGAGACCGCGTGGTGACCCTGTTCGGAGGCGGCGGCTTCCTCGGCCGCTACACCGCGCAGGCCCTGTTCAAGACCGGCGCCCGGGTCAGGGTCGCCCAGCGCAACCCGCGCTCGGCGAACTTCCTCCACCCGCTGGCCGCGGTCGGCCAGATGCAGCTGCTGCCGGTCGACATCCGCAACCCGAAAGCGGTCCGGGCCGCCGTGCAGGGCAGCGACTCGGTCATCAACCTGGTCGGAATCCTGAAGGGCGATTTCGAGGCGTTCCACGTCGCCGGCGCCCGCAACGTCGCGGAGGCGGCGGCCGAGGCCGGGGCCGGGGCGCTGGTCCACGTCTCGGCGATCGGCGCCGATCCGGAGAGCGAATCCGCCTACGGACGGAGCAAGGGCGAAGGCGAGGCCGCAGTCCGCGCGGCCTTTCCGGGCGCGACCGTGATCCGGCCCTCCCTGCTGTTCGGGCGCGAGGACAATTTCGTCAACCGCTTCGCCGGGATGGCCCGGCTCGCCCCGGCGCTTCCGGTGGTCAGCGGCCGGACCAGGCTCCAGCCGGTCTACGCAGCCGAGGTGGGGCAGGCGGTGACCGCGGCCGCGCTCGATCCGCGCAGATATGGCGGAAGGACGTTCGAGCTCGGCGGGCCCCAGGTGATGACGATGCGCGAGCTGATGGAGTGGGTGAACGAGACGACCGGACGCAAGCGGGCCCTGATCGACATCCCCGATCCGGTCGGCCGGCTGATCGCCCGGACGACGGGCTGGCTGCCCGGCGCCCCGATCACCTTCGACCAGTGGCTGATGCTGAGGCGCGACAACGTCGTCGCCGACGGGGCGGAGGGGCTCGAGGCGTTCGGGTTGCGCGGCACGCCGCTGGCGGCGGTTTCGGAAGGCTGGCTGACCAGCTACCGCCAGGCCGGAAGGTTCGCGGCGAAATCGCCTTATTGACGAAGGCGCGTGTCGCGCCGCAGCGTCATCCCGGCGAAGGCCGGGATCTCGGGGAGACCCACCGTGACTTTTCGACCTGAGGTCCCGGCTTTCGCCGGAATGACGATTCAAGGAACCACCGTGACATACCGACCTGAGGTCCCGGCTTTCGCCGGGATGACGAACTGATGGACGCCTCGCTCCTCACCATCATCCTGCTCGGGATCGTCGAGGGGGTGACGGAGTTCATCCCGGTCTCCTCGACCGGGCATCTGGTGCTCGCCGCCGAACTGCTCGGCTTCGACAGCGCGGCCGAGGGGACGTTCGAGATCGTCATCCAGCTGGGAGCGATCCTCGCCGTCATCGTCCTCTACTGGCGGCGCTTCTGGGAGGTGCTCGCCGGGCTTTTCAGCTGGTCGGCGGGGCCGGTCGCCTTCACCCGCAACGTGCTCCTGGGATTCCTTCCGTCGATGGCGATCGGAGCGGTCGCCTACGAGGCGATCCAGCGGATGCTCGAGACCCCGGAGATCGTCGCGGTGGCGCTGATCCTCGGCGGGATAGCGATCCTCGTCATCGAGCGGATGACCAAGCGGGTGACGACGACCAGCGTCGAGGAGATGGGCTGGAAGACGGCGCTCGGGATCGGGCTCATCCAGTGCCTGTCGATGATCCCGGGAGTCAGCCGGTCGGGCGCGACGATCATGGGGGCGCTTGCGCTCGGAGTAGAGCGCAAGACCGCGGCCGAGTTCAGCTTCTTCGTCGCGGTCCCGACGATGATCGGGGCCTCGGCCTACGCCATGCTGAAGTCGGGGGCGAAGCTCGGGGCGGGCGAGCTCGGCGACATCGCGATCGGCTTCGCGGTCTCGTTCGTCGTCGCCATCGTCGTCATCAAGGCGTTCATCGGGATCGTCACCCGCTACGGCTTCGCGCCCTTCGCCTGGTACCGGATCGTGGTCGGGACGGTGGCTCTGGTGTGGCTTCTGGCGAGATAGGACCGGGAAAGCCGGAGTGGAGTGATCGTCATCCCGGCGGAAGCCGGGATCTCGGGTCGGCAAAGGCTCGGCGGGTCTCCCCGAGGTCCCGGCTTTCGCCGGGATGACGCGGCGCGTTCAGACTAGGCTCAGCCTGCCTCGCCCATAAACCGCAACCGAGTCGCACCCCCGGGCGTTTTCGCCGGTGCGCCAATGGTTTGAGGAGGCCTCAATTGCGTAAGCTTATCATCGCCATGACGGCGCTCGCCGCGGCCTCGCCCGCATTCGCCCAGTCCCGCTACGATCCGCGCGGGGACGATCTCGTCCGCCGCCTTCCGCCGCCCCAGGAGGTCGAGCGGATCGGCGACTCGCTCGGCCGGGCGACCGACGCACTGATGGACGTCGACATCGGCCCGGTGGTCGACGCCCTCGATCCCTATCACCGCCGCTATCGTCGCGGGCCGGAGACGATTGGCGACCTCGCCGGCGGCCGGCGCGACCCCTATGCGCGCGAGCGGATCCGGGGCGAGATCGGCGCGGTTACGGTGGGCCTTGGAGCCGCGGTCCAGCAGATGGCGGTGATGACGCCGATCCTTCGCCGGAGCCTCGAGGACGCGACCCGCCGGATGGAGGACGCGATCGCGCGGGGACGTTATTCTTACGAGCGCGGCCATGACCGCAGTTACGACGAGCGCTTCGACCGCCGCGACGATGAGCGTTACGATCGCGACTACGATCCCCGCGACGATTACGAGCGGGACTACGAGCCGCGCTAGGCCGTCATCCGGACTTGATCCGGGATCCATGAACAGGGCCTCTACGGCATTTCCGCCTTCGGTGTTCATGGATTCCGGCCTCCGCCGGAATGACGGTGGTGGCGCGATTGCCGTGCGGGCGCTAGACGCCCTCGCATGTGGCAGCTCTACCAATTCCCGCTTTGCCCTTTCTCGCGCAAGGTCCGGCTGATGCTGGCCGAGAAGGGGGTCGCCCACGAGCTCGTGCGCGAATCGCCCTGGCTCAAGCGCGACGAGTTCACCGACCTCAATCCCGCCGGCCAGACCCCGGTGCTGGTCGAGGAATCGCGCGGGATCGTCCTCATCGATTCCAAGGCGATCTGCGAATATTTCGAGGAGACGGTGGACCGCTCGCCGATGATCCCGGGGACCGCTCCGAACCGGGCCGAGGTCCGGCGCCTGGTGTCCTGGTTCGACGAGGGGCTTTACCGCGAGGTGGTCGCCCCGCTGATCGAGGAGCGGATGACCAAGCGGCTGGTCAGCCGCGACGCGCCCGACACGAGGATCCTTCGCGAGGCGATGAAGACCGCCAACAACCATATCGACTATATCGACTATCTGCTCGACCATCGGCGCTGGCTGGCGGGGCCGGTGCTCAGCCTCGCCGACTTGACCGCGGCGGCGCATCTGTCGGTCGCGGATTATCTGGGCGGGATCGACTGGCGCGGACACAAGCAGACCGCCGACTGGTACGGAGTGATGAAATCGCGCCCGAGCTTCCGGCCGCTGCTCGCCGAGCGGATGGAGGTGATCTCGCCGCCCGCGCATTACGACAAGGTGGATTTCTGACGCTCACGTAAGCGAGCGTCATCCCGGCGGAAGCCGGGATCTCGGGGAGACCCGCCGAGCCTTTTCCTCGCCGAGGTCCCGGCTTTCGCCGGGATGACGGAGGAGGGGTCTTTAACCCGGCCTTAGCCATAGCGGCCTAGTCCTCGTTCCCGGCGCTTCGGGCGCGGGGGAGGGACGATGTACCAGGCGGCGTTGCTGGAGCGGACGGCTTCGCCGATCGATCTCGAAATCGCGCTTCCCGGGCCGATTCCCGCTTCCAAGGCGAAGCCCGCTTTTCTCGGCCTCGACCTGATCCGCTTCTGGGCCGCAAGCCTCGTCGTCCTCTATCACCTCGCCTTCTTTCCCTGGGCTCTGGACAGTGCGGCTCCGGCCGAGGAATTCCGTCGCCAGCTCGCCCCGGTCGCTCCGTTCGCCGCTACGGGCTGGGTGGGCGTTCCAATCTTCTTCGTGCTGTCGGGAATCGTGATCTCCGCTTCGGCGGCCGGGCGGGGCTGGGCCGATTTCCTTCGAAGGCGGGCCCTGAGGCTCTATCCGACCGCCTGGATCTGCGGGTCGATCACGGCCCTCGTCTGCCTTGCGGGCGCGGAGCCCCATCTCGCGTCGCGCTGGTTCAAGAGCATGGCGCTGTCGCCGACCGGCCCGTGGATCGACGAGGTCTTCTGGACGCTGGGCGTGGAGATCGTCTTCTACGCCTACGTCGCGGCGGTTCTGGCCCGATTCGGCCCGGCGAAGCTGGAACGGGCCGGGCTTGCCCTTGGCGCCGCGAGCACGCTCACGCTCGCAATCGTCTTCGTCGACGGCGCCGCCGGGGGCGCCTTTCAGGGCGATCTTTCCTGGCTGCTGCACGACGACGCGCGGCTGCTGCTGCTTTCGAACGGCTGCTATTTCGGGCTTGGAATGACGATCTGGGCGATCTCGGCGGGCGGCGCCGACCGGAGCCGACTCGCCGCCGCAGCGGCCTTCGGCCTGGCCGGACTGCTCGCGATCGGCGAGGTGGCGGAGGGTGCGCTTTGGCTCGCGACGGTCGCTGCGATCGCGGCCTCGCTTCGCTACCGCCTGTTCATCGAGGAGAAGCTGGGCCGGTGGAGCGGGCCGATACGGACGACCGGACTCGCCACCTTCCCGCTCTATCTGCTCCACAACCAGATCGGCCGGGCGGCAATGGGCGCGACTGCCGGGCTCGGCGCCTTCCCGGCGTTGGGCCTCGCCCTGGCACTGGTGCTCGCCTTGGCGTTCCTGGTGACGCGAGTGCCTGAGCCGAAGTTGAGGGCCGCTCTGGACCGGGCCCTGCCCCGGCCCGGCCGGAACCCGAGTCACCCCGGCGAGAGCCGGGGCCTCGGGGCGAGCCGCCGCGACCTTGCGGCCTGAGATCCCGGCTTTCAGGTCCCCAAAAAAGTAGTACTTTTTTGGGGTCCCTCCTGGGATGACGGGAGATTCGTCAACCGCGACCCGATCCGGAACGCCGGCGCGCGGTCACGAAATAATCGAGGCTCTTGTTGTCGGAGAGGTGGAAGCCGCGGGCCGGGCCCCAGGCGAGGCCGTGGCAGTCTATTATCTCCAGGCCGCAGTCGCGGAGCAGGGCGCACAGCTCCTCGGGGGACAGGAACTTGTCCCAGTCGTGGGTGCCCCTCGGGATCCGTCCGGTACCCTCGCCGATCAGGATCAGCATCAGCCTCGACATCGCCGTCCGGTTGGGGGTGGAGAGGATGAGCAGCCCGTCGTCGGCGAGCGAGTCAGCAAGGCCCTGGACGAAGCTCCGGGTCTCGGCGACATGCTCGACGACCTCGAGCGAGGTGACCAGATCGAACCGGCCTTCCAGGGCCTCGACTCCGCCCACCCGATAGTCGATCTCCAGCCCCTGGCCGAGCGCATGCTCGCGGGCGGCGGCGATATTCTCGGGCGCCGGATCGACCCCAGTCACCGTCGCGCCGAGCCGTGCGAGCGGCTCGGCGAGAAGCCCGGCCCCGCAGCCGGCGTCTGCCGCCTTCCGTCCTTCGAGCGGGCGCAGATTGCATTCGTCCAGGCCCCAATGCTGGTCGATCCGGTCTCGAATGTAGGCGAGCCGCACCGGGTTGAGCCGGTGGAGCATAGCCGACGACCCCTTCGGGTCCCACCATTCGGCGGCCATGGCGCCGAAATGGGCAGCTTCTCGGGGGTCGATCGTGGTCGTGCTGCTCATGGCCGATCCTGTCGCTGCATTCGGAATCTCCTTGCACTGAACGCCCCGACTCGAAAAGAGCGCCGTCATGCCTCGCATCGTGATGAAATTCGGCGGCACTTCGATGGCGGGCATCGAGCGAATCCGCCACGTCGCTCACAAGGTGAAGGCAGAAGCGGATTCGGGGAACCAGGTCGCGGTGGTCGTCTCGGCCATGGCGGGGGAGACGGATCGGCTGGTGCAGTTCTGCCGCGAGGCGTCGACGCTCTACGATCCGCGCGAATATGACGTGGTGGTAGCGAGCGGCGAGCAGGTGACCAGCGGGCTTCTGGCCATCACCCTGCAGGGCATGGGGCTGAACGCGCGCTCCTACATGGGCTGGCAGCTCCCCATACGGACTTCCGGCCATGCCTCGGCGCTGATCGACGATATCGACGCCAGCGTCCTGGAGCGGGTGTTCGGCGAGGGCGGGATCGCGGTCATTCCCGGCTTCCAGGGAGTCGCCGCCGACGGAAGCCTCGCCACCCTGGGCCGCGGCGGGTCCGACACTTCGGCGGTGGCCCTGGCGGCGGCGGTCAACGCCGACCGCTGCGACATCTATACCGACGTCGAGGGGGTCTACACGACCGACCCGAGGATCGTCCCCAGGGCGCGCAAGCTCCCGATCGTCACCTACGAGGAGATGCTCGAGCTCGCCTCGGTCGGGGCCAAGGTGCTCCAGACCCGCTCGGTCGGGCTCGCGATGCGCCACGGCATCCCGATCGCGGTCCTCTCCTCCTTCGCCGACCGGCCCGGCACCCTCATCGTGCGCGAAGACCAAATCGAGGAATATGGAATGGAACGGCAGCTCATCACCGGGATCGCTCACGACAAGAACGAGGCCCGGATGATCCTCACCGGCCTTCCCGACTCGCCCGGAGTGGCGGCTTCGGTCTTCACTCCGCTGGCCGAGGCCGGGGTCAATTACGACCTCATCGTGAGGAGCGTTCCGCGCGCCGGCCAGTCCACGGACCTTACCTTCACCGTGCCGCGCGCGTCGCTGGCGCTTGCCGCCGACCTGATCGAGAAGCGCAGGGCTCAGATCGGGTTCGAGGAGCTTCTCACCGACAGCGCGGTGACCAAGCTGAGCATCGTCGGAGTGGGCCTGAGGAGCAATCCGGAGATCGCGGCCCGGATGTTCGCGACGCTGGCCGACCGGAAGATCGACATCCTCGCCATCACCACCAGCGAGATCAAGGTCTCGGTGCTGCTCCACGAGGATTATACCGAGCTGGCGGTAAGGGTGCTTCACACCGCCTTCGGGCTGGACGACACGGGAGACGGGGCTTGAGCTTTTTCGTCGCCCCAGCGAAGGCTGGGGCCCCGGCGGGTGAAGAACGCCGGCGCCTTTCACCCCCTGGGGCCCCAGCCTTCGCTGGGGCGACGGAGCATTCATGATCGACACGAGCCCCCCAAGCCTCGGCCACGACCGCCTCGCTCGCCTGATGAAACGCGGCACCGACTTCCTCGGCTGCGAGGTCGCGGTGCTCGGCGGGGCGATGAGCTGGATCTCGGAGCGCAACCTGGTCTCGGCGCTTTCCAATGCCGGGGCGTTCGGGGTGATCGCCTGCGGGGCGATGACCCCCCAGCTGCTGGACACCGAGATCGCCGAGACCGGGGCGCGGACCGACCGGCCGTTCGGTGTCAACCTCATCACCATGCATCCCCAGCTGTCGGAGCTGATCGACGTCTGCGCCCGGCACTCGGTCAGCCACGTCGTCCTCGCCGGTGGGCTCCCGCCGCCGGGATCGATCGAGCGGATCAAGGGCAACGGCGCCAAGCTGATCTGCTTCGCTCCGGCGCTTGCGCTGGCCAAGAAGCTGACCCGCTCCGGCGTGGACGCGCTCGTCATCGAGGGCATGGAGGCGGGCGGCCATATCGGGCCGGTCTCGACCTCCGTCCTCGCCCAGGAGATATTGCCGCCGCTGGCCGCGGACATCCCGATCTTCGTCGCCGGAGGGATCGGCCATGGCGGGCTGATGGCCGGCTATCTGGAGATGGGCGCGGTCGGCTGCCAGCTCGGGACCCGCTTCGTCTGCGCGACCGAGTGCATCGCCCATCCGAATTTCAAGAAAGCCTTCATCCGGGCCTCGGCCCGCGACGCGATCACCAGCGTCCAGATCGACCCGCGGCTTCCCGTCATCCCGGTGAGGGCGCTCAAGAACCGCGAGATGGAAAGCTTCGCCGCCAAGCAGCGGGAGGTGGCCCAGCGCCTCGATAGCGGCGAGGTCGAGATGATGGAGGCCCAGCTCCAGATCGAGCATTATTGGGCCGGGGCCCTGAGGCGGGCGGTGATCGACGGCGACGTCGAGACGGGCTCGGTGATGGCCGGCCAGTCCGTCGGGATGGTCAAGGAGGAGGCGCCGGTCGCGGACATCCTGCGCCAGCTGGTGAACGAGGCGGCGCAGGCGCTGGAGCGGCGGTCGGCCTGAACGTCATCCCGGACTTGATCCGGGAGCCATGAACACGGGGGCCGGCGGGTAATCCCGGTCGTTCGGTGTTCATGGATTCCGGCTTTCGCCGGAATGACGGGGAGGGGAAGTCGCGGCCGTCATCCCGGACTTGATCCGGGAGCCATGAACATGGGCGTATGCGGATTTTGGGTGGCGGTGACGCAAGCCTAGGCTGGGCGCATGGAGCGCGAGCCCTGCGTGTACATCCTTGCGAGCCGGCGGCACGGAACGCTGTACACCGGAGTCACCTCGAACCTCTTCCGGCGTCTCTGGCAGCATCGCAACGGCATCACCAAGGGGTTTGTCGGACGCCATAAGGTGTGGCGGCTGGTCTGGTTCGAGATGCACGGCGACATGGACAACGCCATCGCCCGGGAGAAGCGCATAAAGGACTGGAAGCGGGACTGGAAAGTCCAGCTGATCGAAGCGGAGAATCCGGACTGGCGGGACCTTGCCCTCGGATTTGGGTTCGAGCCGGTCGAGAGAGATGGCGGAGAGGACTGAGATCAGCCTCGAATGTCCGTGTTCATGGATTCCGGCTTTCGCCGGAATGACGGGGGAGGGGCCCAACAGCCGTCATCCCGGACTTGATCCGGGATCCATGAACATGGCGTCCGGCGGGTAAGCCCGATCGTTCGTGTTCATGGATTTCCGGCTTTCGCCGGAATGACATGGTTGGCCGGGATGACGGCGCCGCACCTTCCTGCTACCGCTCCCCAATGCCCGCCCAGTCCGCCGCTTCAGCCCGCGAGATATTGACCGGGCTGCACGACGTGATGGCGTCGCGGGCGAGCGCCCAGGCGAAGCTCAACAAGGTGGTGAAGATCATCGCCGAGGCGATGGCGAGCGAGGTCTGTTCGATCTACCTGCTTCGCGACGGAGTGCTCGAGCTGTTCGCGACCGTCGGGCTCAACCAGAGCGCGGTCCACGTCACCAAGCTCGCGCTCGGCGAGGGGCTGGTGGGCACGATCGCCAAGGACGTCTCGATCCTCAACCTCGCCGAGGCGCCGAGCCATCCCGAATTCGCCTATCGGCCCGAGACCGGCGAGGAGCTGTTCCACAGCTTCGCGGGGGTGCCGATCATCCGCCGCGAGCGGGCGATCGGGGTGCTCGCGGTCCAGCACGCCGAGGCGAGGGCCTATGACGCGCTCGAGATCGAGGCGCTCCAGACGGTGGCGATGGTGCTGGCCGAGCTGATCGCCAATGCCGGCCTCGCCGACAAGGCGGCCAAGGCCGGGACGGCGGAGCGTGGGGAGGGGCCGGAGCGGCTGGACGGGCTGAAGCTCGTCGCCGGGATGGCGCGCGGCCAGGCGGTCTACCACCAGCCCCGGATCCTGATCGAGCATACGGTGGCCGAGGACATCGAGGCCGAGCGCCACCGCGTCTATTCCGCCTTCCGCAAGATGCGCGAGCAGATCGACAACATGACCAACCTCGCCGAGTTCGGGACGGCGGGCGAGCATCAGGAGGTGCTCGAGACCTACAAGATGTTCGCCTATGACGAGGGCTGGTCGAGGCGGATCAACGAGGCGATCGACAGCGGCCTCACCGCAGAGGCGGCGATCGAGCGGGTCCGTCAGCGCATGCAGATGCGCATGCGCGAGATCGACGACGCTCTGCTCCAGGACCGGATGCACGACCTCGACGACCTGTCGAACCGGCTTCTGAGGATCGTCGCCGGCCAGCTCGGGACCGCGGCCCAGATGGGCCTTCCGCACGACGCGGTTCTGGTCGCGCGCAATCTCGGGCCCGCGGAGCTTCTCGAATATGATCGTCGCAAGCTTAAGGGCGTGATCCTCGAGGAAGGCTCGCTCACCGCCCATGTCACCATCGTCGCCCGGGCGATGGGCGTTCCGATGCTCGGACGGGTGCGCAACGTCCGCCGGATGATCGGCGAGGGCGACGAGGTCCTTCTCGACGGCGACGCGGGAGTCGCCTTCGTCCGGCCGACGGGCGCGGTCGAGGAGGCGTTCAAGGCGAAGTTCACGATCACCAGGAAGCGCCGGGCCGAGTTCGCTGCGCTTCGCGACGTCCCGCCGGTCACGGGCGACGGTCTCAGGATCACCCTGATGGTCAATGCCGGGCTTCGCGACGACGTCGCAGCGCTCGAGCTGATGGGCGCGGACGGGATCGGACTGTTCCGCACCGAGTTCCAGTTCCTGATCTCGGCCACCCTGCCGAGCCGCGAAAGCCAGCAGCGCCTCTACAAGTCGGTGCTCGACGCGGCCGGCGACCGGCCGGTCATCTTCCGCACGGTCGACGTCGGCGGCGACAAGGCGCTCCCCTATATCGACATGGGGGACAACGGCGCCGAGGAAAATCCGGCGATGGGCTGGAGGGCGCTTCGGCTCGCCTTGGACCGGGACGACCTGATGAAGGCGCAGGCGCGGGCGCTGCTCGGCGCCGCCGCCGGGCGGGAGCTCAACGTGATGTTCCCGATGGTCTCCGAGCCGTGGGAGTTCGACGAGGCCCGGGCGCTGGTCGAACAGCAGCGCGAATGGCTGGCCGGCCAGGGCAAGCCGCTTCCGACGAACATCCGCTATGGCGCTATGCTCGAGGTGCCGGCTCTGGCGGAGACCCTGGACATCCTGCTTCCCAAGGTCGACTTCCTGTCGATCGGGACCAACGACCTCACCCAGTTCCTGTTCGCCGCCGACCGCGCCCATCCCAAGCTCGCCGAGCGCTACGACTGGCTGAGCCCGTCCATCCTCCGCTTCCTCAGGCGGATCGTCCGGGAATCGGATCGCGCGGGAGTGCCGGTAGGCGTGTGCGGCGAGATGGGCGGCCGGACCCTGGAGGCGATGGCTCTGATCGGGATCGGACTCACCCGCTTCTCGATCACCCCCGCCGCGGTCGGTCCGATCAAGGCGATGATCCGCTCGCTCGACCGGACGGCTTTGTTGCCGGTGATGGAAGGGCTGCTCGCCCGACCGCCCGCGAACATGCGCGGGGCGCTTGCCGAGTGGGCGGAAGGGGCGGGGGTGAAGGTGTAACTCGTCATCCCGGCGAAAGCCGGGACCTCGGCGAGACCCGCCGAGACTTCTCGACCTGAGGTCCCGGCTTTCGCCGGGATGACGGTGGTGACACTACCAGCCGTGCCGCAGTCCGGTTGACTTTGTCCGCTCTCCCCGGCTCTATGGATTAATCCAGATCGAGGGGAAATCGGAAGCGGTATGGCGGAAGCGGACCAGGATCATCTACTGGGCCAGTCGGTCGGCGAGCGGCTTCGGGCCGCCCGCGAGGCCAAGAAGCTGAGCCTGGACGACGTCGCCCGCCAGACCCGGATCCCGGTCCGCCATCTCGAGCATATCGAGCGCGGGGAATGGGAGGCGCTCCCGGCGCTGACCTACAGCGTCGGTTTCGCCCGAAGCTATGCCAATACGGTCGATCTCGACGGAGCCCAGATCGGCGCCGAGGTCCGCCAGCAGCTCGGCGGAGTGCGGGCCGGGACAACCGCGGCCGCGCCCTTCTACGAACCAGCCGATCCGGCCCGCGTGCCGCCCCGCATGCTGGCCATCGCCGCCGCGGTGATCGCGGTGCTTCTCGTCATCGGCTATCTGGTCTGGAGGAGCAACGCGGTTGGCGAGGACAGCCCGGCCGACGTCGCGATCACCCAGTCGGACGACTCCGCCGTCGCCAACCAGGCGGCACCGCGCCAAGCTCAGCCCGCCCCGGCGCCGGCTCCGAGCAACGGCCCGGTGGCCCTCACCGCTACCGAGGACGTCTGGCTCCGGATCGACCAGGCCGGGGGCGGAGCGCCGCTCTACATGGGGACCCTGAAGGCGGGGCAGAGCTTCCAGGTTCCGCCCGGCGCCCAGTCGCCCCGGGTTCGGACGGCCCGGGCCAACGTTCTCAAGGTCAGCGTCGGCGGGACCCAGGTCGCTCCGCTCGGGCCTCCGGAGACGACCATCTCCAACGTCAGCCTGACGCCCGCCGATCTCATCGCCCGGACTCAAAGCGGCGCGGTCGGAGCGGCGACGCCGGCGGCGCCGACGGTACGGACCCCGTAATATTTCACTCTTCAATGCCGGCCCCAAGCCGGTTAGGATGATCCGGGACCGAAAGGCGGGGGATTTTACATGCGTTTTCATCTTGTTGCGATGCTTGTGCTGGCGAGCGTCGCGGTCCCGGCGGCGGCCCAGCGGGGCGAGAGCGCGGAGCGCAGGATCGAGCGGCTCGAGCAGCAGCTTCGGGCCGTCCAGCGCCGGGTCTTCCCCAACGGCGCCGAGGTGGCTCCGGAGATCGACCGGCAGCAGCCCGCGACTCTCCTGCCGGGGGCCCCGGCGTCGAGCGCGGTCGCGGACCTCACCGCCCGGGTCGACTCGCTCGAAGCCCAGCTTCGCGAGCTGACCGGCCAGATCGAGCAGAACGGCAACCGCCTACGACAGATCGAGGAGGGGATGAACCGCCTTCGCGACAGCACCGGCGCCCGGCTCGACGTCCTCGAGCGGGCAGGGGTTCCGGCTTCCGAGCCGAACCGCGCGCCCACCACCTCTTCCACGACCAGGCCCAAGCCCAAGCCGGAGCCCGAGCCCGACGACGAGCCCGAGGCCACTCCCGCCCCGTCGGCCAGCGGCGATGCCGCCGCCGAGGCGGCCTATAATGCGGGCTTCCGGCTGTGGGAGTCGAAGCGCTACACCGAGGCCCAGAAGGCGCTCGAGGCGGCGGCCAGGCGCTACCCCAAGAGCAAATGGGCAAGCTGGGCAAGCAACCTCGCCGGGCGCGCCTATCTGGACGGGGGCAAGCCGGCGACGGCCGCCAAGGCCTTCCTGGCCAATTACCAGTCGAACCCCAAGGGCGAGCGCGCCGCCGACAGCCTCTACTTCCTCGGCCAGGCCCTGGTCGCGCTCGACAAGCCCGCCGACGCCTGCAAGGCCTATGACGAGCTCCAGGACGTCTACGGATCGACGATGCGCGACTGGATCAAGTCGAGGCTCCCGGCGGCGAGAACGCAGGCCAAGTGCCGCTGACCGATCCTCCCCGAGCTCGCTCGGGGAGGGGGACCACCCGAAGGGTGGTGGAGGGGTAGAAGGCGAAGGCCTCCGCCGTCTCGCGCTGGACCCTCCTGAACCCTGCCAATCGCCCCTCCACCATGCTTCGCATGGTCCCCCTCCCCACCGCTTCGCGGCAGGGAGGATTAGGCTCCTCGCTTCTCCATCTCGTCGGCGCGCGCATCATAGTCGACCGCCATCTGATTGAGGGTCTCCACCACGTCGGGCGTAGCGACTCCTCGGGCGAGGCGGCGGCAACGGCGGGCCTGCTCCCTCAGGAAGGCGGCGTCATCGCTCATGGGGGCTCAGCGAAAAAAACGTTGTCCGCGTTCCCTCGCGAGCGACGGGGGGTTCTTCCCGGCGGACCTTTCGCAACCGGTACGGTTAGGCCGGCCGGGTCGTCGCGGCTTTCGCCGGGATGACGGGATGTCCGTCCGGACACGATTGAAACACTTCTCCTTGGAATTCGACATCGTCGGGCAATACGGCCGGCGCAGTCGACGTGGCCCGCGGGCCCGTCGGCCCGAAGCGAAAATCGACAGGGGTGATGTCATGAGGAAGAAGTTGGTCTGGGCTGGAGCCGGGATCGTCGCGCTCGCCACGGCCGGAACCGCGCTGAGCCAGGCGCGGGGCGGCGGCACGACCGTCTACTGGATGAGCGCGGACACCTCGTCGGGCCTGGCCGCGATGGCCGGCGGCGGCGGCCGCTCCGCCTTCGCCCGGACTCTCACTCTCCAACTGGGAAGCCCGCGCCGGGCCCCGGGAGCGCCGCAGGCCGAGCATCTCCCGCCCGCCGGCCTGCAGGCCGGGCCGAGCCTTCCGCTGGTCACTCCACAGTCCGCTTCGGCAGCGACCGGCCCGGTCCGGCCCTGGGGCCAGGGGGAAAGGCCGAAGGGGCGAATGCTGATCTACTGGGGCTGCGGAGAGCATGCACGGCCCGGCCAGCCGACCGTCATCGACTTCGCGTCGATGGCGGCGGGCAAGGTTCCGCCGGCGCTTGCCAACACGCCTCTCAAGCCGATGGTCCCGCCCTCGGCGGCGACTTCGGCGACCTACGGCGAATGGCCCAACGGCCGGTCGCAGGCGCGGGTGCCCGCGGGCGGCTCGCTGGTCGGCGAGCACATGGTCCGCGGCAATTATTCGCCGGAGATCCGCTTCGCCCTCGGCGCCGGACAGGATTTCCTGGCGCCGGTCGCACTGACGTCGAACAGCGCCGGAGCCTCGGGCTCGATCCCGCTCGTCTGGAGGCCCGTCCCAGGCGCCCGCGCCTGGTTCGGCTCGGTCATGGGCTCCGGCCAGAATGGCGACATGATCGTCTGGACCTCGTCCGAGGCGGCGGTGCCGATGATGGCCGCCGATTATGTCGCCGATTCCGACATCGCCCGTCTGGTCCAGGTCCGTGTTCTGATGCCGGCCGCGGCGGACCGCTGCACGGTGCCCGCCGAGGTCGCGCGCGCTGCGCCGCAATCGATGCTGATCCTCACCGCCTTCGGCGGCGAGAGCAATTTGTCCGAGCCCAGGCCTCCCGGAGCGGCGCGCGCCTGGCGCCCGGAATGGACGGTGAAGCTTCGAACCAAGTCGACCCACATGGGGATGCTCGGGATGACGATGCCGGGAATGGGAGACGATGACGACGGCGGGGAGGAGCAGTCGGAACGTCCGCCGACGAAGAAGGAGAAGCTTCGCAAGGGCCTTGGGAAGATATTGGGGGAGTGAGCGTGAGAACATCCTCCCCTGCATTTGCAGGGGAGGGGGACCATGCGAAGCATGGTGGA